>NZ_BAAASG010000002.1:0-1062178 GCF_039532765.1 Streptomyces longisporus | reverse complement strand
GTGGTGGTTTCGGGTGATCAGGATGGGGTCGCCCGGGTGGTGGAGTTGTGGCGTGAACAGGGCTGCCGTGTACGGCAGTTGCGTGTCTCGCATGCCTTCCACTCGCCGGCGATGGATCCGGTGGTGGAGGAGTTGGGCCGGGTTGCCGCGGAGCTGGAGTATCAGCGGCCGCAGGTGTTGTGGGCGGGTGCGCTGACCGGTGCGCTGGTCTCCGAGTGCGAGGCGGAGTACTGGCCGGGCCAGACGCGTGGGGCGGTGCGGTTCGGGGATGCGCTGGCGACGCTGGCTGCTGAGGGTGTCTCGGTGTTCGTGGAGATCGGTCCGGATGGTTCGTTGTCGTCGTTGGGTCCGGATGCGGTGGCGGGGGTGGGGGTTGAGGAGGCGGTGTTCGTTCCGCTGCAGCGGCGGGACGACACCGGGACCTCCAGTGTGGTGGCTGGTCTGGCGCGGGCGTTCGTGCATGGTGCGGTCGTGGACTGGAAGGCGGTGCTGCCCTCCGCGGAGACGGTGGAGCTGCCGACCTACGCCTTCCGCCACGAGCAGTACTGGCCTGACCACCTCCTGCCCTTGCCGATGGGGGCCGATGCGACGGTTGCGCTCGCGGGCGCCGAGGAGGCTGACGCGCGGTTCTGGGCCGCCGTAGAAGGCGGTGATCTGACGCAGCTGTCCGCCACGTTGGCCCTGGACGAGCCGGAGCACTTGAGCGAGATCCTGCCTGCGTTGGCGTCGTGGCGTCGGCGGGAGTTGGACCGGTCGGTGACGGCTGGTTGGCGTTATCGGGCTGTGTGGGCGCCGGTCGTTGAGCCGGATGCGCGGGTGCTGCGTGGGACTTGGCTGGTGGTGGTTCCGGTCGGGTCTGTGGGCGTGATGCAGTCTTCGGTCGTGCAAGCCCTGGTTGCTCGTGGCGCGCAGACGCTGGGGATTGAGGTCCCCAGCGGCATGGTGGAGCGAGCGGACATCGCAGGTGTGGTCACTGGTGTGCTGAACGGTGTTGAGCCGGCCGCTGTCACAGGCGTCTTGTCGTTGCTGGCGTTGGATGAGGTGCCGCTGCCCGAACTTCCGGCGGTGGCCGGTGGGCTGGCTGCGTCGTTGGCGCTTGTTCAGGGGCTGGGTGATGTCGGGGTTGCTGCGCCGTTGTGGGTGGCTACTCGGGGTGCGGTGGCGGTGGGTCCGGGTGAGGTGGTGGTTGCTGCGGTTCAGGCGCAGGTGTGGGGCCTGGGCCGGGTGGTGGGGCTGGAACACCCCGATCGCTGGGGCGGGCTGGTCGATCTGCCGGAGGTCGTCGACGAGCGGGCTGGTGCGCGGCTGGTGGCGGTGTTGGCCGGTTGTGGCGAGGACCAGGTGGCGGTCAGGTCTGGGGGTGTGTTCGGTCGTCGTTTGGTGCATGCGTCGCGGCCTGGTGGTGGGGTGTCGTGGTCGCCGCGGGGTGGTGTGCTGGTCACGGGTGGGACGGGTGCGGTTGCGGGGCATGTGGCGCGGTGGCTGGCGGGGCGTGGGGCGCCGCGGCTGGTGTTGGTCAGTCGGTCCGGGGCGGCTGCGTTTGGTGCGGGGGCGTTGGCGGCGGAGTTGGCGCAGGCCGGTAGTGCTGTGGAGATTGTGTCGTGTGATGTGAGTGAGCGTTCGGCGGTGGGCGGGCTGCTTGCGTGGACGGCGTCGGGTGGTTGTGCGTTGTCTGCGGTGATGCATACGGCGGGTGTGCTGGATGACGGTGTGGTGGACCGGCTTTCGGTGGAGCGGCTGGAAACGGTGCTGGCGGCGAAGGCCGTGAGCGCGGCCCTGCTGGATGAGCTGACCGCGGACCTCGATTTGGAGGCTTTCGTTCTGTTCTCGTCGGCTGCGGCCACGTTGGGTGCGGCGGGTCAGGGCAACTATGCGGCCGCCAATGCGTATTTGGATGCGTTGGCGGAGAGTCGTCGTTCGCGTGGTCTGGCGGCGCTTTCGGTGGCGTGGGGTGCGTGGGCGGGTGGCGGGTTTGCCGCGTCGAGTGATGCGGTGCGGGCGCGGGTCGGGCGTGGGGCGATGCCGGCGATGGATCCGCTGCTGGCGGTGCGCGCGCTCGGTGAGGCGTTGGAGGGCGCCGACGCCGCGTTGACCGTCATGGACGTCGACTGGGCCCAGCTCGCGGCAGGCTCTGGCGCGGCCGGCATCCAGGAGATGCCGCTGGTCCGGGATCTGCCGGAGATCCGCAGCTTGGCGGCTGCCGGTTCGCCCCCTGGGGCCGTGTCGCATGAAGGCGAGCTGGCCGAGCGGCTGCGCGGTCTGGGAAGGGCCGAAGAACAGACCCGTCTGCTGACTGAGCTGGTGCGAAGTGAGGTGGCGGCCGTGCTCGGCCACTCCTCGGCTGAGGCTGTGCGGGATCGGCAGAACTTCAAGGATCTCGGTTTTGACTCGCTGACGTCGGTGGAGCTGCGTAACCGGCTCGCGTCGGCGACCGGGCTGCGGCTGTCGTCGACCCTTGTGTTCGACTATCCGACCCCTGTCGCTCTTGCCGCGTATCTCCGGGGGGAGCTGACCGGTGAACTGGGCTCCGCTGCACCGGTGGTGGCCGCCGGGGCTTCTGACGAGCCGCTGGCCATCGTCGGCATGAGCTGTCGTTTCCCGGGCGGTGCCGAAAGTCCGGAGTCGTTCTGGGAGTTGCTTGCCTCCGGTGGTGATGCGGTGGGCGGATTCCCGACGGACCGGGGCTGGGACCTGGAGGGGGTCTACGACCCGGACCGGGGCAGTGAGGGGACGTCGTATACGCAGTCCGGTGCGTTCTTGCGGGAGGCTGCGCAATTCGATGCGGGGTTCTTCGGGATCAGCCCGCGTGAGGCGCTGGCGATGGACCCACAGCAGCGGCTCCTCCTGGAGACCTCGTGGGAGGCGTTGGAGCGGGCCGGCATCGAGCCCGGATCACTGCGCGGCTCCGCCACCGGTGTGTTCGCAGGCGGGTTCTCGTCCAGTTACAACATCGGGATGGCCCTCTCGGAGCAGGGTGCGAGCGGCGTTGAGGGTCACTTGATGACGGGCAACGCCACCAGTGTGCTGTCCGGCCGTGTCTCCTACGCACTGGGCCTGGAAGGTCCGGCGGTCACGGTCGATACGGCGTGCTCCTCGTCGTTGGTGGCGTTGCATCTGGCCGGTCAGGCTTTGCGGTCGGGTGAGTGTTCGCTGGCGTTGGCCGGTGGTGTGACCGTGATGGCGACGCCGGCGACGTTCATCGACTTCTCCCGGCAACAGGGGCTGTCACTGGACGGGCGGTGCCGTGCGTTCTCGGCGGATGCGGACGGCACAGGCTGGGGTGAGGGCGCGGGCATGCTGGTGGTGGAGCGTCTGTCGGACGCTCAGCGCAACGGGCACCCGGTCCTCGCAGTCGTGCGTGGCAGTGCGGTGAATCAGGATGGTGCGTCGAACGGGTTGACGGCGCCGAACGGTCCGTCGCAGCAGCGCGTGATCCGGGCTGCGTTGGCCAATGCCGGGATGCGGGCCGAGGAGATCGACGTTGTCGAGGCGCACGGTACGGGGACGACGCTGGGTGACCCGATCGAGGCGCAGGCGCTGCTGGCGACCTATGGGCAGGGGCGTTCCGAGGACCGGCCGGTGTGGCTGGGTTCGGTGAAGTCGAACATCGGTCACACGCAGGCCGCCGCCGGGGTGGCGGGTGTGATCAAGATGGTGCTGGCACTCCAGCACGAGCAGTTGCCGCGGACGCTGCACGCTGATGAGCCGTCGCCGCATGTGGACTGGTCGGCGGGCGACGTCAAGCTGCTGACGGAGTCGGTGGCATGGCCGGCGGGCGAGCGCCCCCGGCGGGCGGGTGTGTCCTCGTTCGGAATGAGCGGCACCAACGCCCACGTGATCCTTGAGCAGGCGCCGTCTGAGACCGCCACCGGGACCGCCGGGCCCGAGGAAGGGGCCGACACCGCCAGGGCGGTGAACGCGGTAGCGGATGCCGGTGGCGCCTGGGTGGTCTCGGCGCGTACTGCCGATGGTCTTGCGGCGCAGGCGGGGCGGTTGCGGGAGTGGGTGGTGGGGCGGCCTGGGTTGGGGGCTGCTGAGGTGGCGTGGTCGTTGGCGGTGTCGCGGTCGGTGTTTGAGCACCGGGCTGTGGTGCTGGGTGGTGGGCGGGCAAAGTTGGTTGCGGGGTTGGAGTGTGTGGCGGCGGGGGTGTCGTCGGGGGCGGTGGTGTCGGGTGTGGCGCGGGCTGGTGCTCGGGTGGGGTTGGTGTTTGCGGGTCAGGGGTCGCAGTGGGTGGGGATGGGGCGGGGTCTGTATGAGGGCAGTGGGGTGTTCGCGCGGGTCTTTGACCAGGTGTCGGGGCTGTTGGAGTTGGAACTCGGCGTCACCGTCCGGGACGTGGTCCTCGGTACGGAGGGCGCCGACGAGGGCCTGGTGGATCAGACCCTGTATGCGCAGGCCGGACTGTTCGCGTTCGAGGTTGCCCTGGCTGAGGTGTTGAAGGCCGCGGGTGTGGTGGCGGATGCGGTGGTGGGGCATTCGGTGGGTGAGGTGGCGGCTGCGTATGTGGCGGGTGTGCTGTCGTTGCCGGATGCGTGTCGTCTGGTGGCGGCGCGTGCGCGGTTGATGCAGGCGTTGCCGTCGGGTGGTGCGATGGCGGCGGTCAACGCCTGCGAGGCGGATGTGGTGGCGTCGCTGGCCGGTATCGACGGTGTGGTGGTCGCGGCGGTCAACGGTCCGGAGTCGGTGGTGGTTTCGGGTGACCGGGACGGCGTGGGCCGGGTTGTCGAGCTCTGGCGGGGGAGGGGTCGTCGGGTGCGGCCGTTGCGGGTCTCGCATGCGTTCCACTCGCCGGCGATGGATCCGGTGGTGGAGGAGTTGGGCCGGGTTGCTGGGGGGCTGGAGTTTCAGCGGCCGCAGGTGTTGTGGGCGGGCGCGCTGACGGGTGGGCTGGTGGCGGAGTGTGGGCCGGGGTATTGGCCGGGTCAGACGCGTGGGGCTGTGCGTTTCGGGGATGCGCTGCGGACGCTTGCGGCCGAGGGCGTCTCGGTCTTCGTGGAGATCGGTCCGGATGGTTCGTTGTCGTCGTTGGGTCCGGATGCGGTGTTGGGGGTGGGGGTTGAGGAGGCGGTGTTTGTTCCGTTGCAGCGGCGGGATGACACCGGCACCTCCAGTGTGGTGGCTGGTCTGGCGCGGGCGTTTGTGCATGGCGCTGGGGTGGACTGGAAGGCGGTACTGCCCCCCGCGGAGACGGTGGAACTGCCGACCTACGCCTTCCGCCACGAGCGGTATTGGCCGGCAGGCGCACTGCACTTGCCGACCGGAGTGATATCGGGCCTCGACCAGTACCGCGGGCTTGCGGGCACCGAGGCTGAGGCGCGCTTCTGGGCGGCGGTGGAGGATGGCGATCTTTCACAGCTGGCTGAGTCGCTGAACGTGGGTGGTGATCGTCCGTTCGATGAGGTGCTGCCTGCGTTGGCGTCGTGGCGTCGGCGGGAGTTGGACCGGTCGGTGACGGCTGGTTGGCGTTATCGGGCTGTGTGGGCGCCGGTCGTTGAGCCGGATGCGCGGGTGCTGCGTGGGACTTGGCTGGTGGTGGTTCCGGTCGGGTCTGTGGGCGTGATGCAGTCTTCGGTCGTGCAAGCCCTGGTTGCTCGTGGCGCGCAGACGCTGGTGGTTGAGGTCCCCAGCGGCATGGTGGAGCGAGCGGACATCGCAGGTGTGGTCACTGGTGTGCTGAACGGTGTTGAGCCGGCCGCTGTCACAGGCGTCTTGTCGTTGCTGGCGTTGGACGAGGAGCCGCTGTCCGAACTTCCGGCGGTGGCCGGTGGGCTGGCTGCGTCGTTGGCGCTGGTTCAGGGGCTGGGTGATGTCGGGGTTGCTGCGCCGTTGTGGGTGGCTACTCGGGGTGCGGTTGCGGTGGGTCCGGGTGAGGTGGTGGTTGCTGCGGTTCAGGCGCAGGTGTGGGGCCTGGGCCGGGTGGTGGGGCTGGAACACCCCGATCGCTGGGGCGGGCTGGTCGATCTGCCGGAGGTCGTCGACGAGCGGGCTGGTGCGCGGCTGGTGGCGGTGTTGGCCGGTTGTGGCGAGGACCAGGTGGCGGTGAGGTCGGCGGGGGTGTTCGGTCGGCGTTTGGTGCATGCGTCGCGGCCTGGTGATGGGGCTGGGGTGGGGTGGTCGCCGCGGGGTGGTGTGCTGGTGACGGGTGGGACGGGTGCGGTTGCGGGGCATGTGGCGCGGTGGCTGGCGGGGCGTGGGGCGCCGCGGCTGGTGTTGGCGAGCCGGTCCGGGGCGTCGGTGCCGGGCGTGGCGGCGACGGTCGCGGAGCTGGCTGAGGCCGGGACCGCGGTCGATGTGGTGTCGTGTGATGTGAGTGAGCGTTCGGCGGTGGCGGGGCTGCTTGCGTGGACGGCGTCGCATGGTTGTGCGTTGTCGGCGGTGATGCATACGGCGGGTGTGCTGGATGACGGTGTGGTGGACCGGCTTTCGGTGCGGCGGTTGGAGAGGGTGCTGGCGGCGAAGGCCGTGAGCGCGGCGCTGCTGGATGAGCTGACCGCAAACCTCGATTTGGAGGCTTTCGTTCTGTTCTCGTCGGCTGCGGCCACGTTGGGTGCGGCGGGTCAGGGGAACTATGCGGCGGCCAATGCCTTCTTGGATGCGTTGGCGGAGAGTCGTCGTTCGCGTGGTCTGGCGGGGCTTTCGGTGGCGTGGGGTGCGTGGGCTGGTGGTGGGTTTGCTGCGTCGAGTGATGCGGTGCGGGCGCGGGTCGGGCGTGGTGCGATGCCGGCGATGGACCCGCTGCTGGCGGTGCGCGCACTCGGTGAGGCGCTGGAAGGCGCCGATCCTGCACTGACCGTCATGGATGTCGACTGGGCCCAACTGGCCTCCTCACCCGAAGCCGCACACATGCGAGAGATGCCGCTGCTGCGCGACCTGCCGGAGGTGCGTCAGGCGTCGCTCGCCGCGTCCTCCACCGGCGTTGCGGCGCCGACGGAGGGGGAACTGGCCCGGCGGCTGGTCGGCTTGAGCCGCGAGGAGCAGGAGCGGGTACTGACGCAAATGGTCGCGGGTGAGGTGGCGGCCGTGCTCGGCCACTCCTCGGCTGACGCGGTGTCGGACCGGCAGAGCTTCAAGGATCTTGGCTTCGACTCGCTGACCGCGGTCGAGCTGCGCAACCGGCTCACCGCGGCGACGGGCCTGCGGCTGCCGGCCACGCTGGTGTTCGACTACCCGACACCGGTGGCCCTGGCCGCCTGGCTGAGGACCGAACTCGTGCAGGACGACGCGGCCGCGGTACCAGTGCTCACCGAACTCGACCGGCTGGAGGCAAGCCTCCTCGGTGGTCCGCGGGACGAGTTGGTTTGGGAACAGGCCGCCGACCGGCTGCGTCGACTGCTGGACGCCGTGGACTCCCAGAACGCGGGCCCGAGCCGGCAGCGACGTGAAGCAGAACTCGAATCCGCCACCGACGACGAGCTGTTCACCCTCGTTGACGAACTCGATTGATTCCCGCCCCCACACTGCCAACGATGACTCTCGGGAGCCCGACAATGTCCGACGAGGACAAGCTTCGCAGTTACCTCAAGAAGGCCATCGCCGACGCCCAGGACGTACGCGCACGGCTGCGCAAGGTGCAGGAGCGGGTTACGGAACCGATCGCAATCGTCGGCATGGCGTGCCGCTTCCCGGGCGGCGCGGCCGGCCCCGAGGAGTTCTGGCGTCTGCTCGCCTCCGGGACCGATGCGATCTCCGACTTCCCGCAGGACCGCGGCTGGGACACCGAAACGCTGTATGACCCTGACCCGGAGAACGAAGGCACGTCATACGTCTGCCAGGGCGGGTTCCTTTCCGGAGAAGTGGCGGCCTTCGACCCCGGGTTCTTCGGGATCAGTCCGCGTGAGGCGCTTGCGATGGACCCGCAGCAGCGGCTCCTCCTGGAGACCTCGTGGGAGGCGCTCGAGCGGGCCGGCATCGAGCCTGGAACGCTGCGCGGCTCCGCCACGGGCGTGTTCGCAGGCGGTTTCGCCTCGGGCTACGGCATCGGCGTCGCGCTCAGTGACGAGGCCGGGGGTTCTGGTGTCGAGGGACATCTGATGACGGGCAACGCCACCAGCGTGCTGTCCGGTCGGGTGTCGTACGCGCTCGGCCTGGAGGGCCCGGCGGTCACGGTGGACACGGCGTGCTCCTCGTCCCTGGTGGCGCTGCATCTGGCGGTGCAGGCGCTGCGGTCGGGTGAGTGTTCGCTGGCGTTGGCCGGTGGTGTGACGGTGATGGCGACGCCAGGGACGTTCATCGAGTTCTCGCAGCAGCAGGGTCTGTCGGTGGATGGGCGGTGCCGTGCGTTCTCGGCGGATGCGGACGGCACGGGCTGGGGTGAGGGCGCGGGCGTTCTGGTGGTGGAGCGCCTGTCGGATGCGCGCCGTCATGGACACCAGGTCCTCGCCGTGGTGCGTGGCAGTGCGGTGAATCAGGATGGTGCATCGAACGGGTTGACGGCGCCGAACGGTCCGTCGCAGCAGCGGGTGATCCGGGCCGCTCTGGCCAACGCCCAGCTGACTCCTGCCGACGTGGACGCCGTCGAGGCACACGGTACGGGTACGACGCTGGGTGACCCGATCGAGGCGCAGGCACTCCTCGCGACCTACGGCCAGGAGCGGGCGGAGGACCGGCCGGTGTGGCTGGGTTCGGTGAAGTCGAACATCGGTCATACGCAGGCCGCGGCGGGTGTGGCGGGCGTCATCAAGATGGTGTTGGCGTTGCAGCATGGGCAGTTGCCGCGGACGCTGCACGCTGATGAGCCGTCGCCGCATGTGGACTGGTCGGCGGGCGACGTCAAGCTGCTGACGGAGTCGGTGGCGTGGCCGGCGGGCGAGCGCCCCCGCCGGGCGGGTGTGTCCTCGTTCGGAATGAGCGGCACCAACGCCCACGTGATCGTCGAGGAAGCCCCTGCCGAGGATGCCGAGTCGGTTGAGCACGCTCCCGATGTGGTGGCTCCGGTGGTGTCGGGTGCGGGCGCCTGGCTGGTGTCGGGGCGTACTGCCGGGGGTCTTGTGGGTCAGGCGGGGCGGCTGCGGGAGTGGGTGGGTGAGCGGCCGGGGCTGGAGCCGGCCGAGGTGGGCTGGTCGTTGGCGACGTCGCGCACTGCTTTCGAGCATCGCGCTGCGGTGGTGGGCGGTGACACCGGCGGGCTGCTGGCCGGTCTGGGATGCCTGGCTGATGGGGTGCCCGGTGCCGATGTGGTGTCGGGTGTGGCGCGGTCCTGCGGGCGGGCGGTGTTCGTCTTCCCGGGTCAGGGTTCGCAGTGGCTCGGTATGGGGTGTGGGCTGGCCGAGGTGAGTGGGGTTTTTGCGGGACGGCTGGCGGAGTGTTCGGCGGCGTTGGCGCCGTTCGTGGAGTGGTCGTTGATGGATGTGCTGGCGGGGGTGGAGGGTGCGCCGGGGTTGGAGGCGGCTGATGTGGTGCAGCCGGCTCTGTGGGCGGTGATGGTGTCGCTTGCGGCGGTGTGGGAGGCGGCGGGGGTGGTGCCGGATGCGGTGGTGGGGCATTCGCAGGGGGAGATCGCGGCGGCGACCGTGGCCGGGATGTTGAGCCTGGAGGACGGGGCTCGGGTGGTGGCGTTGCGCTCGCGGTCGTTGACGGCGTTGGCGGGTGCGGGCGGGATGCTGTCCGTGGCCGCCTCGGCGGAGCTGGTGGGGGAGCGGTTGGGCCGGTGGGGTGAGCGGTTGTCGTTGGCGGCGGTGAACGGTCCGGCGGCGGTGGTGGTCTCCGGTGAGCTTCGGGCGCTGGAGGAGCTGAAGGCGCAGTTCGAGTCGGAGGGGGTGCGGGCGCGGCTGGTGGCGGTGGATTACGCCTCGCATGGTCCGCAGGTGGACCGGTTGGAGGCGGAGATCCGTGAGGTGTTGTCGGGGATCGTTCCGCGTCGTGGCCGGGTGCCGATGGTGTCGGCGATGTCGGGTGAGGTGCTGACCGGCGAGGAGTTGGACGCGGGCTATTGGTACGACAGTCTGCGCAACCCGGTGTACTTCGACCGGGCGGTGCGGGTGCTGGCCGGGCAGGGGCATCAGGTCTTCGTCGAAGTCTCCCCGCATCCGGTGTTGACCGGAGCGCTGGAAGACACGCTGGAGCAGCTGGCCGAGCAGGCGGGTCCCGGGTCGGTGCCGGGTGCGGTGTGTGGGACGCTGCGCCGGGACGACGACAGCTCGGCCCGGATGCTCACCTCGTTGGCCGAGGCGTGGGTGCAGGGCGTGGCCGTCGACTGGACGAGGGTGCTGCCCGCCGCGGGGCGTGTGGAGCTGCCCACGTACGCCTTCCAGCACGAACGCTACTGGCCCAGGGGCACGGTCATGCTGCCCAAGCGCGGCGCGGGCGCAGACCCGGAATCCCTGGGCCTGGGCGCGGTGGGCCACCCGCTGCTGGGTGCTGCGGTCGAGCTCGCCGACGGTGCGGGGGTGGTGTGCACCGGACGGTTGTCGGTGCGGTCGCAGCCGTGGCTGGCCGATCACCGGGTCGGCGGGGTGATCCTGCTGCCGGGCACCGGCTTCGTGGAGCTCGCGGTGCGCGCCGGCGACCAGGTGGGCTGCGGCCTGCTGGAGGAGCTGACGCTGCAGGCGCCGCTCGTCGTGCCGGAGTCCGGCGGTGTGCAGGTGCAGGTCGTGGTGGCCGCCGCGGACGGCGACGGGCGGCGGACATTCGAAGTCTTCGCCCGACCCGATCAGCCCGGCACGGAACAGCCGTGGGCGCGGAACGCGAGCGGCGTCGTGGTGCCTTCCGCAGCGCGGCCGTCGGTCGCGGAGGACCTGGCCGTCTGGCCTCCGCAGCAGGCCACACCGCTGGAGTTCTCGGACCTGTACACGGTACGGCTGGCCGACGTGTACGGCCCGGCGTTCCATGGGCTCCGGGCCGCCTGGCGGCGTGGCGGGGAAGTCTTCGCCGAGGTGGCGCTGCCGGACGAAATCGCCGCACAGGCCGGTTCGTTCGGACTGCACCCTGCACTGTTGGACGCTGCGCTGCACGCGGGGCTGCTGGCCGAGGTGGACTCGGGTGAGCCCGGCGACGTACGAATGCCCTTCGCCTGGGCCGACGTGGAACTGCACGCCACCGGCGCATCGGTGCTGAGGGTGCGGTTGGGCCGTACCGCGCAGGGCGGTCTGTCGCTGACGGCTGCGGATGCGACCGGCGCTCCCGTGGTCTCGGTCGGCTCGCTGGTCAGCCGCCCGGTGTCCGCCGGGCAACTGCAGGCCGCCGGCCGCGTGCTGGGCGATGCGCTGTTCGTCCAGCAGTGGACTCCCGTCGATCCGGCCGCGGCTGCGAGCGGAGACTGGGCGCTGCTCGGCGACGACGTCTTCGGCCTGGCGGAACGGTTGCGCACCGCGGGTGTGAGCGTGCGGTCCTTCCCGGGCGTCGCAGACCTCGCCGACGCCGTCGCGGCAGGCGAGATCGACCCGCGCACGGTCCTGGTGTGCTCCGGCTCAAGACCCGTAGAGCTTGCCGAAGCCGACTCCGACTCCGACGTCCCGGCGGTCGTACGCCGTGTCAGCGGCGAGGCGCTCCTGCTGGCCCAGCAGTGGATCGACGAAGCTCGCCTGGACGAAGCCCAGTTGGTCGTCGTCACGCGCGGCGCTGTGGCCGCGGTGGCGGGCGAGGCGGTGACCGACCTCGCGGCCGCGGCCGTCTGGGGCCTGCTGCGCTCGGCGCAGTCCGAGAACCCCGGTCGGCTGACGCTGGTCGACCTGGCCGCGACCGACCCGGCCGCCTGCGCCGCCGTACTGCCGACGGTCGTGAACTGCGGCGAGCCGGAGCTGGTGATCCGCGGCCGGGCCGCGTACGGCCGCAGGCTGGTCCGTGCTCCCGGTGAAGTGGCCCCGGTCGTCTGGCCGGAGGGGGCGTCTGCCGATGCTTCGGCTCGGGCGCTGTTGGTCACCGGTGGCACCGGGACGCTGGGTGCGTTGGTGGCCCGTCACTTCGTGCGGACCGGCCGGGCCGGTGGTGTGCTGCTGCTGAGTCGTTCCGGTCCGTCGGCCGGGGTGGCCGCGCTGGCCGCGGAGCTGGCCGAACTGGGCGCCTGGGTCAGGATATTGGGGTGCGACGCGGCCGATCGTGACGCGCTGGCCGCCGTCGTGGCCGGCATCCCGGCCGACTGCCCGCTCGGCTCGGTCATCCATGCGGCCGGGATCATCGACGACGGGACGATCGCCACACTGACTCCGCAGCGGCTGTCGGCGGTCATGCGGCCGAAGGTGGACGCCGGATGGCACCTGCACGAGCTGACGGCGCAGCTGAACCTGGAACACTTCGTCATGTTCTCCTCCGCGGCCGCCGCCTTCGGCGCGCCCGGCCAGGGCAACTACGTGGCGGCCAACTCCTTCCTGGACGCGCTGGCGGGCCGGCGGCAGGCGGCCGGGCTGGCCGGCACCTCGCTCCAGCTGGGGCCGTGGGCCCACGAGGAGGGCATCGGCCGCAACCTGGGAGAGGGGCTGCTCTCCCGCATCGACCGCTCGGGCGTGCTCCGGCTCGGCGCCGAGGAGGGCCTGGCCCTGCTCGACGTCGCGCTGAGCCGGGACGAGACGGTCCTGATACCGGCCCGGCTCGACGTGGCCGGGGCGCGGGCCCGAGCCGCCCGCGGCGCCGCTGTCCTGCCGTTGCTGCGTCTGCTGGCCGGCGGCTCGACCCGGCGGGCCGCGGTCGCCGCCGCCGACGGGCACCCGGGTGAGGCGCTGCGGCACCGGCTGGCGTCGGTGTCCGGAGCCGAGCGCGACCGCATGCTGCTGGACCTGGTGCGCGTCCAGGTGGCCGCAGTGCTGGGCCACGCGTCCGCGGACGCCATCGAGGCCGGCCGGGCGTTCACGGATCTGGGCTTCGACTCGCTGACGGCGGTGGACCTGCGCAACCGGCTGCGGGGCGAGACCGGGTTACGGTTGCCGGCCACGCTCGTCTTCGACTATCCGACGCCGGTCTCGCTGGCCGGTCTGCTGTGCCGGGAGCTGACGGGCGATCTGCCGGCAGCGGCCGACCCGGTCGGCCCGATGGCGGCGGCCGACGAGCCGATCGCGATCGTCGGCATGGCCTGCCGTTTTCCGGGCGGCGCGGCCGACCCGGGCGAACTGTGGCGACTGCTGGCGTCCGGCGGTGACGCCATCAGCACCTTCCCGCAGGACCGCGGCTGGAAGGCCGACGAACTCTACGACCCGGACTCGGAGCGGTCGGGCACCTCGTACACCCGTGAGGGCGGGTTCGTACGGGACGTGAGCGCATTCGACGCGGCGTTCTTCGGGATCAGCCCGCGCGAGGCCCTGGCCATGGACCCGCAGCAGCGGCTGCTCCTGGAGACCTCGTGGGAGGCGTTCGAGCAGGCCGAGATCGACCCCGAGTCGCTGCGCGGCAGCCGGACCGGCACCTTTGTGGGCGGCTACCCCTCCGGCTACGTCGAGCTGAGCCTGGAGAACCAGACCGACCTCAGCGGCGTGGCCAGCCATCTGATGACCGGCAACGCGTCCAGCATCCTGTCCGGCCGGCTCTCCTACACCTTCGGCCTGGAGGGCCCCGCGGTCACGATCGACACCGCCTGTTCCTCGTCGCTGGTGGCACTGCATCTGGCGGCGCAGGCGCTGCGCTCGGGTGAGTGCTCACTGGCGCTGGCCGGCGGTATCACCGTGATGGCCGGCCCAGGCGGGTTCGTCGCCTTCTCCGACGCGCGCGGTCTTTCGGCGGACGGACGCAGCAAGGCCTTCTCGTCCGCGGCCGACGGCATGGGCATGGCCGAGGGTGTCGGCATGCTGGTGGTGGAGCGCCTGTCGGACGCGCGGCGCAACGGGCACCGGGTGTTGGCGGTGGTGCGTGGCAGTGCGGTGAATCAGGATGGTGCGTCGAACGGGTTGACGGCGCCGAACGGTCCGTCGCAGCAGCGGGTGATCCGGGCCGCTCTGGCCAACGCCCAGCTGACGCCTGCCGACGTGGACGTCGTCGAGGCGCACGGTACGGGTACGACGCTGGGTGACCCGATCGAGGCGCAGGCGCTGCTCGCGACCTACGGCCAGGACCGGCCGGAGGACCGGCCGCTGTGGCTGGGTTCGGTGAAGTCGAACTTCGGGCACACCCAGGCCGCGGCGGGCGTGGCGGGCCTGATGAAGATGGTGTTGGCGCTGCAGCACGGCGAGTTGCCGCGCACGCTGCACGTGGACGAGCCGTCGCCGCACGTCGACTGGGCCGAGGGCGGTGTGCGGTTGCTGACCGAGTCGGTGCCGTGGCCGGCGGGCGAACGGGTGCGCCGGGCGGGTGTGTCCTCGTTCGGTATCAGCGGCACCAATGCCCACGTCATCATCGAAGAGGCGCCGTCCGAGGAGGCCGGGTCGGTCGAGTCGGCCGCCGCCTCCGGAGCTTCGCCGACCGTGCTCGGTACCGCCGAAGTCGGCGCCTGGTCGCTCTCCGGCCGCACCCAGGAAGCCCTCGCGGCCCAGGCGGGCCGGTTACGGGAATGGGTCACCGCTCGACCCCAGTTGGAGTCGGCCGACGTGGCGTGGTCCCTGGTGACCACCAGATCGCTGTTCAAGCACCGGGCAGTCGTGCTCGGCGGCGAGCGCGCGCAACTGGTGACCGGCTTGGACAGCCTGGCCCTCGGTGCCTCCGACGTCTCAGTGGTCTCCGGTGCCGCCCCCTCCGATGCCCGGACGGTGTTCGTCTTCCCGGGTCAGGGTTCGCAGTGGCTCGGTATGGGGTGTGGG
The DNA here is from genome assembly GCF_039532765.1 of Streptomyces longisporus. NCBI lineage: Bacteria > Bacillati > Actinomycetota > Actinomycetes > Kitasatosporales > Streptomycetaceae > Streptomyces > Streptomyces longisporus. The sequence goes on along the minus strand of NZ_BAAASG010000002.1, from coordinate 1,047,524 downwards.
CTGGCCGAGGTGAGTGGGGTGTTTGCGGGACGGCTGGCGGAGTGCGAGCGGGCGTTGGCGCCGTTCGTGGAGTGGTCGTTGATGAATGTGCTGGCGGGGGTGGAGGGTGCGCCGGGGTTGGAGGCGGCTGATGTGGTGCAGCCGGCTCTGTGGGCGGTGATGGTGTCGCTGGCGGCGGTGTGGGAGGCGGCGGGGGTGGTGCCGGATGCGGTGGTGGGGCATTCGCAGGGGGAGATCGCGGCGGCGACGGTGGCGGGGATGTTGAGCCTGGAGGATGCGGCGCGGGTGGTGGCGTTGCGGTCGCGGTCGTTGACGGTGTTGGCGGGTGCGGGCGGGATGTTGTCGGTGGCCGCGTCGGCCGAAGTGGTCGGGGAGCGGTTCGGGCGGTGGGGTGAGCGGTTGTCGTTGGCGGCGGTGAATGGTCCGGCGGCGGTGGTGGTGTCGGGTGATCCGCGGGCGCTGGAGGAGCTGCGGGCGGAGTTCGAGTCGGAGGGGGTGCGGGCGCGGCTGGTGGCGGTGGATTACGCCTCGCATGGTCCGCAGGTGGACCGGTTGGAGGCGGAGATCCGTGAGGTGTTGTCGGGGATCGTTCCGCGTCGTGGCCGGGTGCCGATGGTGTCGGCGATGTCGGGTGAGGTGCTGAGCGGCGAGGAGTTGGACGCGGGCTATTGGTACGACAGTCTGCGCAACCCGGTGTACTTCGACCGGGCGGTGCGGGTGCTGGCCGGGCAGGGGCATCAGGTCTTCATCGAAGTCTCCCCGCATCCGGTGCTGTTCGGTGCGGTGACGGACACGCTGGAGGAGGTGGCGCAGGACTCGGGTCCGGGCGCCGTACCCGCTGCGGTGTGCGGGACGCTGCGACGCGACGAGGACGGTGCGCTGCGCCTGGTCACCTCGTTGGCGGAGGCGTGGGTGCAGGGTGCTTCCGTCGACTGGACGAAGGTGCTGCCCGCCGGGCGACACGTCGAACTGCCGACGTATGCCTTCCAGCGCGAGCGCTACTGGCCGGAGGGCGAGGCCGCTCTGCCGGGCGCCGACAGCAAGGTCGGCGGCGCGAGCACCGGCACGGAGGCCGAGGAGCGGTTCTGGGCTGCCGTCGAGGGCGGCGACGTGGCGCACCTGGCCGACACCCTCGCGGTGGACGGCACCCGTCCCTTCCAGGAGGTGCTTCCGGCGCTGGCCTCCTGGCGGCGCCAGGAGGTGGAACGATCGGTGACCGCCGGCTGGCGCTACCGGATGGGCTGGGCGCACATCGAGGAGCCCGACTCCCGGCCGCTGTCCGGGACATGGCTGCTGGTGGCCCCGGCCGGACCGGCCGCCGACGGCCTGGCGCAGGAGTGCGCGGCGGCGCTGCGCCGGCGGCGGGCCGAAGTGGCGGTGATCGAGATCCCGGCCGGGACCGTCGACCGGGCCGAGATGGCGGCCCAACTGGTCCGCGGGGCGGAAGAGGCCGGTGTGGAACTCGCATCCGCGACCGGAGTGCTGTCGTTGCTCGCCCTGGAAGAGACTCCGATGCCCGAACACCCGGGTGTGTCCGGCGGTCTGGCCGCCACATTGGGCCTGGTACAGGCGCTCGGCGACACCGGGGTGGACAAGCCGTTGTGGGTGGCCACATGCGGTGCGGTCTCCGCCACGCCGGGCGAACTGCCGGCCAGTCCGGTGCAGGCTCAGGCCTGGGGTCTGAGCCGGGTCTTCGGCCTCGAGAGCCCCGATCGCTGGGGCGGGCTGATCGACCTGCCGGCCGTCCTGGACGACCGGGCGGGCAGTCGGCTGGCGGCGGTCCTCAGCGGCTGCGGCGAGGACGAGGTCGCCATCCGGGCGACCGGAGTGTTGGGCCGCAGGATGAGCCGGCCCGCCCGCACCCGGCCGTCCGACGAGAACTGGACGCCGCGCGGCAGTGTGCTGATCACCGGCGGCACCGGAGCGATCGCCGGGCACGTCTCGCAGTGGCTGGCCGAACGCGAGGCGCGGCGACTGGTGTTGACCAGCCGGTCCGGGCCGGCCGCCCCCGGCGTCGCCGTGCAGGCCGCCGAACTGGCCCAGCGGGGCTCCCGGGTGGACGTGGTGACCTGCGACGTCGGCGACCGCTTTGCGCTGGCCGGCCTGGTGGACTGGACCGGCCGCAGCGGCCCGGAGCTGTCCGCGGTGATGCACACGGCGGGCGTGCTGGACGACGGGGTGATCGACCGGCTGTCCGCGCCGCGGCTGGAGACCGTGCTGGCGGCCAAGGCCACCAGCGCCGCGTATCTGGACGAGCTGACCGCCGACCTGGATCTGGACGCCTTCGTTCTGTTCTCCTCCGCGGCCTCCACGCTCGGATCGGCCGGCCAGGGCAACTACGCGGCCGCGAACTCCTACCTGGACGCCGTGGCCGAGCACCGGCGGGCCCGCGGGCTGGCCGGTCTGTCAGTGGCCTGGGGCCTGTGGGGCGGCGGCGGCCTGGCGCGGTCCAAGACCGAGATCGAAGCCCGGATGAAGCGGCTGCCGATGCCCCCGATGGACCCGCAGCTGGCGGTCCGGGCGCTCGGTGAGGCCCTGGCCGGGGAGGACGCGGTGGTCACGGTCATGGACGTGGACTGGGCCCGGCTCGCCGCGGCACCCGGCTCCACCAGCTTGACCGAGCGGCCGCTGGTGCGAGACCTGCCGGAGGTCCGTCAACTCGCCGCGGTACGGCCCGCGGTGGCCGACCCGGTGCAGGGCGAGGGCGGGCTAGCCGGGCGACTGGCCGGCCTCGACCGGGCAGAACAGGACAAGCTGCTGACCGACCTGGTACGGGCCGAGGCGGCGACGCTGCTGGGACACGGCTCCGCGGACGCGGTCCAGGCCCGGCAGGCGTTCAAGGAACTCGGCTTCGACTCCCTGACGTCCGTCGAGTTCCGCAACCGGCTGAACACGGCCACCGGGTTGCGGCTGCCCTCGACGGCGGTCTTCGACTACCCGACCCCGGTGGCGCTCGCCGCTTTTCTGCGGTCGGAACTCGTCGGCGACGAAGAGGCTGCCGAGCCGATCTTCGGCGAACTCGACCGGCTGGAAGCCGGCCTCGCGAAATCGGCATCGGACCACGAAGTACACGAGAACATCACACGGCGGCTGCAGAGCATTCTGTCGAGATGGATCGAAAAGCAGGGCGACGACTCGGAATTCGGAAGCGAGAAAACGGTCGAACTCGAGTCGGCGACGCCTGACCAAGTATTCGAGTTCCTTGACAAGGAGTTCGGTATGTCGTGATCAGGCGTGCATTCAGCCCGTCCCCCAACGCTTCGGTCCTTTCGGCCCCCGGGTTTTTGGCTAGGAGTTCCACGTGGAGAACCAGGAAAAGCTCTTCGAATACCTCAAGAAGGCCGCCGCCGACCTCCAGGAGACGCGCCAGCGCCTTCGCCGACTCGAGGCCGGCGAGCACGAGCCGCTGGCGATCGTCGGTATGGCCTGCCGGTTCCCTGGCGGTGCGGACAGTCCGGAGGAGTTCTGGGACATGATGGCCGCGGGCGTCGACGGGGTGGGACCCTTCCCGACCGACCGCGGATGGGACCTGGACGGCCTTTACGACCCGGACCAGGAGACCGGCAAGTCGATCACCGACTCCGGCGGCTTCCTGCGGGACGCGAGCGGATTCGACGCCGGGTTCTTCGGAGTCAGCCCGCGTGAGGCGGTCGCGATGGACCCGCAGCAGCGGCTGACCCTCGAGGTGGCGTGGGAGGCGCTGGAGCATGCGGGGATCAACGCGGAGACGTTGCGCGGCAGCCGGACCGGTGTCTTCGTCGGCGGTTTCACCTCGAACTACGCGGTCAACCTGGAACTCTCGGACGAGGGCGGGGAGGCCTTCGCCGGCCACATCATGACCGGCAACCTGCCCGCGGTGATCGCCGGCCGGGTCTCGTACACGATGGGCCTGGAAGGGCCCGCCTTCGTGGTGGACACGGCGTGCTCGTCGTCCGCGCTGGCGATGCACCTGGCCTTCCAGTCGCTCTGGAACCGCGAGTGCACCCTCGCCCTGACCGGCGGCGTGACGGTCCTGGCGAACCCCGGCAACTTCGTGGAGTTCTCCCGGCAGCAGGGTCTTTCCTCGGACGGCCGCTGCCGCGCGTTCTCCGCGGACGCCGCAGGCACCGGCTGGGCCGAGGGCGCCGGCCTGATCGCCGTCGAGCGGCTGTCGGACGCGCGGCGGCTCGGGCACCGTGTCCTCGCGCTCATCCGCGGATCCGCGGTGAATCAGGACGGTGCGTCGAACGGCCTGACCGCGCCGAACGGCCCGTCACAGCAGCGGGTCATACGGGCCGCGCTGGCCGGCGCCCACCTGTCGGCCGCCGACGTGGACGTCGTCGAGGCGCACGGCACCGGCACCAAGCTCGGCGACCCGATCGAGGCGCAGGCGCTGCTGGCCACCTACGGACAGGAGCGGCCGGACGGCCACCCGCTGTGGCTGGGTTCGGTGAAGTCCAACACCGGTCACACCCAGGCGGCCGGAGGTGTCGCCGGTGTGATCAAGCTGGTACTGGCCCTCAAGCACGAGGAACTGCCCCGGACGTTGCACGTGAGCGAGCCGACGCCCCACGTGGACTGGTCGGCCGGGCAGGTGGAGCTGCTGACCGAGCCGGTTCCGTGGCCCGCCGGCGACCGGGTCCGCCGCGCGGGTGTCTCGTCGTTCGGCGGTAGCGGCACGAACGTCCACATCATCCTGGAAGAGGCCCCGGCAGCCGGGTCCGAAGGCGCGGCGCTGGGCGCGGCCACGCCTTCGGAGGCCTCCGCCGCGGCGGCGGACGCAGCGGCCGATGCCCCCGTCGTCATGGGCGCGAACGCGTGGCTGATGTCCGCCCGGTCCGCCGACGCACTGACGGCACAGGCGGGTCGGTTGCGGGCGTGGGTGGGTGAGCGGCCGGAGTTGGAGCCGGTTGATGTGGCGTGGTCGTTGGCGACCACGCGGGTGCCTTTCGAGCACCGTGCTGTGGTGGTGGGCGGCGACAGCGGCGAGCTGGTGGCGGGTCTGGGGAGTCTGGCCGACCGGGTGCCGAGCGGCTCCGTGGTGTCCGGCACGGTGCGGCCCGAGGCGCGGACGGTGTTCGTCTTCCCGGGTCAGGGTTCGCAGTGGGTGGGGATGGGGCGTGGCCTGGCCGGATCGAGTCCCGTGTTCGCGGCGCGGTTGGCGGAGTGTTCGGCGGCGTTGGCGCCGTACGTTTCTTGGTCGTTGGCGGATGTGCTGGCGGGGGTGGAGGGTGCGCCGGGGTTGGAGGCGGCTGATGTGGTGCAGCCGGCTCTGTGGGCGGTGATGGTGTCGCTTGCGGCGGTGTGGGAGGCGGCGGGGGTTGCTCCGGATGCGGTGGTGGGGCATTCGCAGGGCGAGATCGCCGCGGCGACCGTGGCCGGGATGCTCAGCCTGGAGGATGCGGCGCGGGTGGTGGCGTTGCGGTCGCGGTCGTTGAAGGCGTTGGCGGGTGCGGGCGGGATGCTGTCGGTGGCGGCCTCTGCCGAGGTTGTCGGCGAGCGGTTGGGCCGGTGGGGTGAGCGGTTGTCGTTGGCGGCGGTGAACGGTCCGGCGGCGGTGGTGGTGTCGGGTGAGCCGCGGGCGCTGGAGGAGCTGCGGGCGGAGTTCGAGTCGGAGGGGGTGCGGGCGCGGCTGGTGGCGGTGGATTACGCCTCGCACAGTGCGCAGGTGGACCGGTTGGAGGCGGAGATCCGTGAGGTGTTGTCAGGGATCGTTCCGCGTCGTGGCCGGGTGCCGATGGTGTCGGCGATGTCGGGTGAGGTGCTGACCGGCGAGGAGTTGGACGCGGGCTATTGGTACGACAGCCTGCGCAACCCGGTGTACTTCGACCGGGCGGTGCGGGTGCTGGCCGGGCAGGGGCATCAGGTCTTCATCGAGGTGACGCCTCACCCGGTGCTGCTGGGAGCGTTGGGCGAGACGCTGGAGGAGGTGGCCGAGCAGTCGGGTGCCGGTGCGGTCGTCGGCGCGGTCTGCGGGACGCTGCGGCGCGATGACGACAGTGCGGCCCGGATGCTCACCTCGCTGGCCGAGGCGTGGGTGCACGGTGCGGCCGTGGACTGGACGAAGGTGCTGCCCGCCGGGCGACGCGTCGAACTGCCCACGTACGCCTTCCAGCATGAGCGCTACTGGCCCAAGGTGGCGGTGTCGGCCGGTGGTGACGCGTCGTCGCTGGGACTCGGAGCGGTGAGCCATCCACTGCTGGGTGCGGCGGTCGAGCTCGCCCATGGCGCCGGGGTGGTGTGTACGGGTCGGCTGTCGGTGCGGACGCAGCCGTGGCTGGCCGATCACCGGGTCGGCGGGGTGATCCTGCTGCCGGGCACCGGCTTCGTGGAGCTGGTCGTCCAGGCCGGGGACCAGGCCGGCTGCGGCGTACTGGAGGAACTCACGCTGCAGGCACCGCTCGTCGTGCCGGAGTCCGGCGGCGTACAGGTGCAGGTCGTGGTGGCCGCGGCGGACGGTGACGGGCGGCGCACCGTGGAGGTCTTCTCGCGGCCCGACGGCTCCCAGGAGTCCTGGGTCCGGCACGCCGGCGGTGTGCTGGCGCCGACCGGGCGGGCGGTCGCCACCGACGAGGAGTTCGCGGTGTGGCCGCCGCAGGGTGCGAGTGCGGTGGACATCAGCGGCATGTACGACGCGATGGAGTCGGACGGGTATGGCTACGGTCCGGCGTTCCAGGGGTTGAAGGCGGTGTGGCGGTCCGGCCAGGACGTCTTCGCCGAAGTCGCCTTGCCGGAGGACCTGGCCTCGGAGGCCACGGCATTCGGGCTGCACCCGGCGTTGCTCGACGCGGTGCTGCATGCCGCGTCCCTGGCCGGCGGGGCGGAGAGTGAACCTGGCCGGGTACGGTTGCCGTTCGCCTGGACCGGCGTGCAGCTGCACGCCTCCGGCGCATCCCTCCTACGGGCTCGCATCCGCCGGGACGAGCAGGGCAGCCTGGCCCTGGCCGCCGCGGACGGCACCGGCGCTCCGGTGGTCTCGGTGGCCTCGCTGATCACGCGCGCGGTGACGACCGAGCAACTGCGGGCGGCCGAAGCCGGGCCGGCGGACGCGCTGTTCACCATCGACTGGGCTCCGCTCGCCGAGACCGCCGTCCCGGCCGGGGAGTGGGCGCTGGTCGGCGTCGACCGGTTCGGCCTGGTCGAGGCGCTGGAAGGCGGCGGTGTGCCGGTGCGGCCGTTCGCGGACCTGGCCGAACTCGCTGCCGCCGCCGAGGCTCACGAGATCGACCCGCGGATCGTGCTCGCCTGCGCGGGCACACCGCCGACGGCATCCGAACCCGACGTCGGTCCGGCCGAGGCCGCGCGCCGGGCGGTCGACGAGGCGCTGGACCTGGCGCAGGACTGGATCGGCGAGGAGCGTCTGGAATCGGCCTGCCTGCTGGTCGTCACGCGCGGCGGCGTGGCCGCCTCGGCCGGCGAACGCGTCGCGGATCTGACGGCGGCCGCGGTCTGGGGGCTGCTGCGCTCGGCGCAGTCGGAGAACCCGGGCCGCATCGTCCTGGCCGACCTGCCGGCCGGCGGCGCCGACGACCGGTCGGCGGCCGTGCTGCCGACGGCACTGGCCGACGGCGAGGCGGAACTCGCCGTTCGCGGCATGACCGCCTACGGCAGGAGGCTGATCCGCCCGTGCGGCGACCTCGCGGTGCCGGAGGGCGCGTGGCGCCTGGTGCCGGACGAGACCGGCTCACTGGAGGGGCTGCAGTTGGCGGCCGCGCCGGAAGCGGTCGGTGCCGTGCCCGCCGGGCACGTCCGGGTGGCCGTGAAGGCCGCGGGCCTGAACTTCCGGGACGTGCTGATCGCGCTGGGAATGTACCCGGGCGGCGGGGTGATGGGCAGTGAGGTCGCCGGTGTCGTGGTCGAGACCGGGCCCGAGGTGACTGCTCTGGCGGTCGGCGACCGGGTGATGGGTGTGGCGGCCGGCGGCTTCGGCCCGCTGGTCGTCACCGACGCCCGGCAGCTGGTGCGCGTGCCGGAACTGTGGACCTACGCCGAGGCCGCATCGGTGCCCAGCGCCTTCATGACGGCCTGGTACGCGCTGAACGAGTTGGCCGAGGTACGCGCGGGGCAGCGGGTGCTGATTCACGCGGGTGCCGGTGGTGTGGGCATGGCCGCCGTGCAGATCGCGCGGTACTTGGGCGCGGAGGTGTTCGCGACGGCGAGTGCGGCGAAGTGGCCGGTGCTGGCGGGGATGGGGCTGGATGCGGAGCACATCGCGTCGTCGCGGGATGCGGACTTCGAGGCCCGGTTCCTGGAGGTGACGGGCGGTGCGGGTGTGGACGTGGTGGTCAACTCGCTTGCCGGTGAGCTGATCGACGCGTCGTTGCGGCTGCTGCCGCGTGGTGGGGCGTTCGTGGAGATGGGCGCGACGGATCTGCGCGACGCGGACACGGTGGCGGCGGAGCATCCGGGCGTGGCGTATCGGCCGTTCAACCTGGCCGAGGCGGGGCCGGAGGGCATCGGGGCGATGCTCGCGCGGATCGGTGAGTTGATGGCGGGCGGGGCGTTGTCGCTGCTGCCGGTGCGGGCGTGGGATGTGCGGCGGGCGCGGGAGGCGTTCCGGTTCATGTCGCAGGCCCGGCACACCGGCAAAATGGTGCTGACGGTCCCGGCGACCCCCGTGGCCGCGCAGCTGTCGCCTCCGGCGGCCGCGCGGACGGCCCTGGTGACCGGCGGTACCGGCACGCTCGGTGGCCTGACGGCGCGTCACCTGGTGGAGACGGGTCGGGCCGACAGCGTGGTGCTGACCAGCCGTTCGGGGGCGGGTGCACCGGGCGTGGCCGGGCTGGCCGCGGAGTTGGCGGGTCTGGGGACGTCGGTGCGTGTGGTGGCGTGTGACGCGGCCGAGCGGGACGGGCTGGCGAAGGTGCTGGCCGACATCCCGGCCGAGGCTCCGCTGCGGACCGTCGTACACACGGCCGGTGTCCTGGACGACGGCACGATCGGATCGCTGACGGCGGATCGGGTGGCGGCGGTGATGCGGCCCAAGGCGGACGGCGCCTGGAACCTGCACGAGCTGACCCGCCACCTGGACCTGGACCACTTCGCCCTGTTCTCCTCGGCGGCGGCGGCGTTCTCCAGCCCCGGCCAGGGCAACTACGTGGCCGCCAACGCGTTCCTCGACGCGCTGGCAGCCGACCGCCGGGCCGCCGGTCTGCCGGCGACCTCGCTGTGCTGGGGCCTGTGGGCCGAGGCCAGCGCGCTGACCGGGCAGCTCACGGACAGCGAGCGGGCCCGGATCAACCGCGGCGGCATCAGCGCACTGAGCGCCGAGGAGGGCTTGGTCCTGCTGGACGCGTCGCTCGCCCGCGACGAGGCCGTCCTCGTCCCGGCCCGGCTCGACCTGGCCGGCCTGCGCGCCCAGTCCGCGCGCAGCGCCGAGGTCCCGCCGCTGTGGCGGGCACTGGTCGGCGCGGGCACCGGCCGACGGGCGGCGGCGTCCGGCAGCATCCCGGCCGGGCCGGAGGCGCTGCACCGGGAACTGGCCGGCCTGTCCGAGCAGGAACGGGAGGCGCGGCTCGTCGACCTGGTCCGCGCCCACGCGGCGGCCGTCCTCGGACACGCCTCCGCCGGCGCGGTCGAGACCACCCGGGCCTTCACCGACCTGGGCTTCGACTCGCTGACCGCCGTCGAACTGCGCAACAGGCTGAGCGCTGCGACCGGGACGCGGCTTCCGGCCACCCTCGTCTTCGACTACCCCAACCCGGCCGAACTGGCGGTGTTCCTCGGGCAGAAGCTGGCGCCGAAGTTCGGCGACAGCGCTCGGGCGGACGCGCCGGACCCCGCCGAGTCGACGCTCCGCAAGGCGCTCGCGACCGTGCCGCTGGCCCGCTTCCGCGAGGCGGGGCTGATGGAGGCCCTGATGCAGCTCGCGGGCGTCCGCGAAGAAGCCCTGGCGTCCGACACGGTCGAGGACATCGACGCTCTCGATGCCGAGAGCCTGATCCGCATGGCCCTGGACGGCGAGTCGGAATGAAGTCTCTGAATGTCGGCGCGTGCGCGTGGAGGAAGCGATGACCGGAACACCTGACAAGCTCCTGGAAGCGCTGCGGGCCTCCGTCAAGGAGACGGAGCGCCTCCGGCAGCGCAACCGCCTGCTTGTCGAGGCGTCGTCCGCACCCGTGGCCATCGTCGGCATGAGCTGCCGGCTCCCGGGCGGGGTGACCACGCCCGAGGAGCTGTGGGAGCTGCTGGGCGCGGGCGGTGACGCCATCTCCGGCTTCCCCACCGACCGGGGCTGGGACACCGAGAGCGTGTACGACCCGGACCCCGACCACCAGGGCACTTCCTACGTGATCGAGGGCGGGTTCCTCGACGGCGCGGCGGACTTCGACGCCGGACTGTTCGGGATCAGCCCGCGCGAGGCCCTCGCCATGGACCCGCAGCAGCGGCTGCTCCTCGAAGCGTCGTGGGAGGCGCTCGAGCGCGCGGGAGTCACCCCCGCCTCCCTGCGCGGCTCGACGACCGGTGTCTTCGTCGGCGTGGCCCCTACCGACTACGTGGGCCACCCCGGTCTGCGGAGCGTCGAAGGCATCGAGGGACACCTGACGACCGGAGGCGCGGCCAGTGTGATGTCAGGCCGCATCTCGTACCTGCTCGGCCTGCAGGGGCCCGCCGTGTCCATCGACACCGCGTGCTCCTCCTCGCTGGTGGCCCTGCACATCGCGGCCCAGGCCGTGCGCTCCGGGGAGTGCTCGCTCGCGCTGGTCGGCGGTGTCACGGTGATGGCCTCGCCCCTGGGCTTCATCGGCTTCTCCCGGCAGCGCGGCCTCGCCGAGGACGGACGATGCAAGGCGTTCTCCGCCCAGGCCGACGGCATGGGCATGGGCGAGGGCGTGGGCATGCTGGTGCTGGAGCGGCTGTCCGACGCCCAGCGCAACGGCCACCCGGTCCTCGCCGTGATACGCGGCTCGGCGATCAACCAGGACGGCGCCTCCAACGGCATGACCGCGCCCAACGGCCCCTCCCAGCAGCGGGTCATCCGCGCCGCCCTGGCCAACGCGCACGTGGCGGCGACCGACGTGGACGTCGTCGAGGCGCACGGCACGGGCACCGCGCTCGGCGACCCGATCGAGGCGCAGGCGCTGCTCGCGACCTACGGCCAGGACCGGCCGGAGGACCGTCCGCTGTGGCTGGGCTCGGTGAAGTCCAACATCGGGCACCCTCAGCAGGCGGCCGGTGTGGCCGGCGTGATCAAGATGGTGCTGGCGCTGCAGCACGAGCAACTGCCGCGCACCCTGCACGCCGACGAGCCCTCCCCGCACATCGACTGGACCGAGGGCCACGTACGGCTGCTCACCGAGGCCCGGCCGTGGCAGCCCGGCGAGCGACCCCGCCGCGCGGGCGTCTCCTCCTTCGGCATCAGCGGCACCAACGCCCACGTCATCCTGGAGGAGGCGCCCGCGGTCGACCCGTCCGACGAGCCTGAACCGACGACGGCGCCGGTGGCCCCCGTGGTGTCGGGTGCGCATGCCTGGCTGGTGTCCAGCCGCTCGGCTGCCGGTCTCGCGGCGCAGGCGGACCGGCTGCGCGAGTGGGTGACCGTGCGGCCTGAGCTGGAGCCGGCCGATGTGGCGTGGTCTCTGGCGGCGACGCGTTCGGTGTTCGAGCACCGGGCTGTGGTGCTGGGCGGGGAGGGTTTGGGGTGTCTGGCCGAGGGTGTGGCCAGTGGTGATGTGGTGTCGGGTGTGGCACGGCCCGGAGTGCGTCCGGTGTTCGTGTTCCCGGGGCAGGGTTCGCAGTGGCTGGGTATGGGCCGGGAACTGGTTGAGGTGAGCCCGGTGTTCGCGGCGCGGCTCGCGGAATGCGCGGCGGCACTGGCGCCTCATGTCGAGTGGTCGCTGATGGATGTGCTGGCGGGGGTGGAGGGTGCTCCGGCGCTGGAGGCGGCTGATGTGGTGCAGCCGGTGTTGTGGGCGGTGATGGTGTCGCTGGCTGCGGTGTGGGAGGCGGCGGGTGTGGTGCCGGACGCTGTCGTCGGTCATTCGCAGGGTGAGATTGCGACGGCGACGGTGGCGGGGATGTTGTCGCTGGAGGACGCCGCGCGGGTGGTGGCGTTGCGGTCGCGGTCGTTGAAGGTGCTGGCGGGCGCGGGCGGCATGCTGTCGGTTGCCGCCTCCGCCGAGACGGTGGAGGGCCGGATGGACGACCGGGTCGCGCTGGCAGCCGTCAACGGTCCGGCGGCGGTGGTGGTGTCGGGTGAGCCGCAGGCTTTGGAGGAGCTGAGGGCTGAGTTCGAGGCCGAGGGCGTTCGGGCGCGGCTGGTGGCGGTGGATTACGCGTCGCACGGTCCGCAGGTCGACCGTCTGGAGGCGGAGATCCGAGAGGTTCTCTCGTGCATCTCTCCGCGTCGGGGCCGGGTGCCGATGGTGTCGGCGATGTCGGGTGAGACGCTGACCGGCGAGGAGCTGGACGCCGGGTACTGGTACGACAGCCTCCGCAACACCGTCCACTTCGCCTCCGCCGTCCGGACCCTGGCCGGGCAGGGTCACCAGGTGTTCATCGAGGTCTCCCCGCACCCGGTCCTCACCGGCGCCATCACGGACACGCTGGAAGAGGTCGCCGAGATCGGTGCTGTGCCGGGTGCGGTGTGCGGGACGCTGCGCCGGGACGACGACAGCGCGGCCCGGATCGTGACCTCGCTGGCCGAGGCGTGGGTGCAGGGCGCGTCCGTCGACTGGACGAAGGTGCTGCCCGCAGCGGAACGGATAGAACTGCCGACGTACGCCTTCCAGCACGAGCGCTACTGGCCGAAGGCGGTAATGGCCTCAGGCGGCGACGCGTCGTCACTGGGCCTGGGTTCCCTGGCCCACCCGCTGCTCAGCGCGGTGGTGGAGCTGGCCGATGGCGCGGGAGTGGTGTGCACCGGGCGTCTGTCGGTGCGGTCGCACCCGTGGCTGGCCGATCACCGCGTCGGCGGGGTGATCCTGCTGCCGGGCACCGGTTTCGTGGAACTGGCGGTCCAGGCGGGCGACCTGGTGGGCTGCGGTGTGCTGGAGGAACTCACCCTCCAGGCGCCGCTCGTCGTACCGGACGGCGGCGCGGGTGTTCAGGTGCAGGTGGCGGTGGGGGTCGAGGAGGCCGGCGAGCGCCGGTCGGTGGAGGTGTATTCGCGGACCGATGGCGCCGGGGAGACGTGGATCCGGCACGCCACCGGCGTGCTCGTGCCGGCCGGCCGGGCCGTCGACGCCGGTGAGGAGTGGGCCGTCTGGCCGCCGAGCGGGGCCGACGCGGTGGACGTCGGCGGCATGTACCAGGCGCTGGGGGCGGCGTCGTACGAGTACGGCCCGGTGTTCCAGGGGCTGAAGGCGGTGTGGCGGCGCGACGGCGAGGTGTACGCCGAGGTCGCGTTGGCGCAGGACGAGGCTTCGCAGGCCACCGCCTTCGGTCTGCACCCGGCGCTGCTGGACGCGGTGCTCCAGGCGGGCGCGCTGGCCGAGGCGCCCGGGGGCGCCGCGCAGGACGACGCGGGGGAGGTGCGGTTGCCGTTCGCCTGGACCGGCGTACAGCTGCACGCCACCGGCGCGTCCGTCCTGCGGGCGCGGATCCGCCGGGACGAGCAGGGCAGCCTGTCGTTCACGGCTGTGGACGTCGCCGGTGCCCCGGTGGTTACGGTGGCCTCGCTGATCACCCGCGCGGTGGCGGCGGATCAACTCCGCTCGGCCGGCACGGAATCCGGGCTGGCGGACGCCCTGTTCGCGATGGACTGGGTGCCCGTCCCCGAGTCGGCACCCGCCGCCCCGGCGGGGGAATGGGCGCTGGTCGGCGCCGACCGCTTCGGCCTGGTCGAGGCGCTGGCCGGCACCGGCGTTCAGGTGCGGCCCTTCGCCGACCTGGCCGAGCTGGCCGAGGCGGCGGAGTTCGCTCCCGGCGTGGTGCTGGCATGCGCCGGTACCGGGCAGCCGAACGGCGCCGACGCGGCGCGGGCGGCACAGGAGGCCACCGGCGAGGCGCTGGCGCTGGTACAGCGGTGGCTCGGCGAGGAGCGGTTCGAGGAAGCCCGGCTCGTCGTGGTCACCCGGGGCGGCGTCGCCGCGTCCGGAAGTGAGGGCGTCGTCGACCTTGCGGCGGCGGCGGCTCGTGGTCTGCTGCGTTCCGCGCAGTCGGAGAACCCGGGCCGGATCGTGCTGGCCGACCTGCCGGCCGGCGGTGCCGACGACCGGTCCGCCGCGCTGCTGCCGTCCGTCCTGGACAGCGGCGAGCCCGAACTCGCCCTGCGCGACGCGGTCGCGTACGGCAGGCGTCTGATCCGCCCGTCCGGCGACCTGGTGGCGCCCGGGGGCGCGTGGCGGCTGACGCCGGACGAGACCGGCTCGCTGGAGGGGCTGCGGCTGGCGGCGGCGGGGGACGTGGACGGCCCGCTGCCGGACGGCTGGGTGCGGATCGCGGTGCGGGCGGCCGGCCTGAACTTCAAGGATGTGCTGATCAGTCTGGGCATGTACCCGGGCGGCGGGCTGATGGGCAGCGAGGTCGCCGGTGTCGTGGTCGAGACCGGGCCCGGGGTCGATGGCCTTGCGGTCGGCGACCGGGTGATGGGCGTGGCGGCAGGCGGGTTCGGCCCGCTGGCCGTCACCGACGCCCGACAGGTGGTGCGCATCCCGGACGGCTGGTCCTTCACGGACGCGGCCTCCGTCCCGGTCGCCTTCATGACGGCCTGGTACGCGCTGGTCGAGCTGGCGGGTGTCCGTGCCGGTCAGCGGGTGCTGATCCACGCGGGCGCCGGTGGCGTGGGCATGGCCGCCGTGCAGATAGCGCGGCACCTGGGCGCCGAGGTGTTCGCGACAGCGAGCCCGGCGAAGTGGCCGGTGCTGGAGCTGATGGGGTTGGACGCCGGGCACATCGCGTCGTCGCGGGACGCAGGCTTCGAGGCTCGGTTCCTGGAGGCGACCGGTGGCGTGGACGTGGTCGTCAACTCGCTGACCGGTGAGCTGATCGACGCGTCGCTGCGGTTGCTGCCGCGCGGCGGGGCCTTCGTCGAGATGGGCGCGACCGATCTGCGCGACGCGGACACGGTGGCGGCGGAGCACCCCGGCGTGACGTACCGACCGTTCAACCTGGCGGAGGCCGGTCCCGAGGGCCTCGGCGAGATGCTCGGCCGGATCAGTGCGCTGATGGCCGGCGGGGCGTTGTCGCTGCTGCCGGTGCGGGCGTGGGACGTGCGGCGGGCGCGGGAGGCGTTCCGGTTCATGTCGCAGGCCAAGCACACCGGCAAGATGGTCCTGACGATCCCGAGCGCGCCGCACACGGGCGCCGCGTCGGCCCTCGTCACCGGCGGCACGGGCACGCTGGGCGCCCTGGTGGCACGTCACCTGGCGGCGACGGGCCGCGCCGACTCGGTGGTGCTGACCAGCCGTTCGGGAGCCGGCGCGCCGGGCGTGGCCGAATTGGTCGCGCAGCTCGCGGAGTCGGGCACCTCGGTGCAGGTGGCCGCGTGTGACGCGGCCGACCGCGACGCGCTGGCCACGTTGCTGGCCGGCATCCCGGCCGAGGCCCCGCTGCGCATCGTCATCCACACCGCGGGTGTCCTGGACGACGGCACGATCGGCTCGCTGACGGCGGACCGGGTGGCGGCGGTGATGCGGCCCAAGGTGGACGGCGCCTGGAACCTGCACGAGCTGACCCGCCACCTCGACCTCGACCACTTCGTCCTGTTCTCCTCCGGGTCCTCGGTGTTCTCCAGCCCCGGCCAGGGCAACTACGTGGCCGCCAACGCGTTCCTCGACGCCCTCGCCACCCGACGCCGTGCAGCGGGCCTGCCCGCCTCCTCGCTCGCCTGGGGCCTGTGGGCCGACACCAGCGCGCTGACCGGGCAGCTCACCGAGGCCGAGCGGGCCCGGATGAACCGCGGCGGAGCCGTCGCGCTGAGCGCCGAGGAGGGCCTGGCCCTGCTGGACGTGGCGCTCGCCCGCGACGAGGCCGTCCTCGTCCCGGCCCGGTGGGACATCGCCGGGATGCGAGCCCAGGCCGCCCGCAGCGCCGAGGTCCCGCCCCTGTGGCGGGCGCTGGTCGGCGCCGGCACCGGTCGACGCACGGCCGCCTCCGGCAGCACCGGGGCCGGGGCGGACTCGCTGCGCCGCCAGTTGGCCGGGATGGCCGAACAGGACCGCCGGCGGATGCTCATGGACCTGGTCCGCACGCACGCCGCCGCCGTCCTCGGACACGCCACCGTCGACGCGATCGCGCCCACCCGGGCCTTCACCGACCTGGGCTTCGACTCGCTGACCGCCGTGGAGATGCGCAACCGGCTGTCCGGCGTGACCGGACTGCGGCTGCCGGCCACCCTCGTCTTCGACTACCCCAGCCCGATCGCGCTCGCCGCCCACCTGCGGGCCGAACTCGTCGGCGACGGCACACAGCCCGCCGCGCTGCCGCCGGTCCGCACGGCCGCGGCGACCGACGACGAGCCGATCGCCATCGTCGGCATGGCGTGCCGACTCCCCGGCAGCGCCGATGATCCCGACGCCCTCTGGCAGTTGCTCGTCTCCGGGACGGACGCGATCAGCGGCTTCCCGGACGACCGGGGCTGGGACGAGGGGCTCTACGACCCCGACCCCGACACCGAGGGCACCGTCTACACCCGCTCCGGTGGATTCATCTCGGACGCCCGAGGCTTCGACGCCGACTTCTTCGGGATCAGCCCGCGTGAGGCCCTGGCCATGGACCCGCAGCAGCGGCTGCTGCTGGAGGTGTCCTGGGAAGCGCTGGAGCGTTCCGGGATCGACCCGGACACCCTGCGCGGAACCTCGGCCGGAGTCTTCGTCGGCGGCTTCGCCTCCAGCTACGGGCTGGGCGTCGCGATGGGAGGCGAGGGCACCGAGGGCCACGCGACCACCGGATTCGCCACGAGCGTGATGTCGGGCCGGGTCTCCTACACCCTCGGTCTGGAGGGCCCGGCACTCACGGTGGACACCGCGTGCTCGTCCTCTCTGGTGGCGCTGCACCTCGCCGTTCAGGCGCTGCGCGGCGGCGAGTGCACGATGGCGTTGGCCGGCGGGTCCACCGTCATCGCGACCCCGGACGGGCTCATCGGTTTCAGCAGACAGCGCGGCCTCGCCGAGGACGGACGCTGCAAGGCGTTCTCCGCCCAGGCCGACGGCATGGGTTTCGCCGAGGGCGTGGGCATGCTCGTGGTGGAGCGGCTGTCGGACGCCCGGCGCAATGGACACCCGGTCCTTGCGGTGGTGCGTGGCAGTGCGGTGAACCAGGATGGTGCGTCGAACGGGTTGACGGCGCCGAACGGTCCGTCGCAGCAGCGCGTGATCCGAGCCGCGCTGGCCGATGCTCGGCTGACGCCGGCCGACGTGGACGTCGTCGAGGCACACGGTACGGGTACGACGCTGGGTGACCCGATCGAGGCGCAGGCGCTGCTCGCGACCTACGGCCAGGAGCGGCCGGAGGGCCGGCCGCTGTGGCTGGGCTCGGTGAAGTCGAACATTGGTCACACGCAGGCTGCTGCAGGTGTGGCGGGTGTGATGAAGATGGTGTTGGCCCTGCAGCACGAGCGGTTGCCGCGCACGCTCCATGTCGACGAGCCCTCGCCGCACGTCGACTGGTCGGCGGGTGAGGTGTCTCTGCTGACGGAACCGGTGGAGTGGCCGGCCGGTGAGCGGGTGCGCCGAGGGGGCGTGTCCTCGTTCGGCATCAGCGGCACCAACGCCCACATCATCATCGAGGAGGCGCCCGCCGACGTGCCTGTCGAGTCGTCCGGTGAGGTCGAGCCGGTGGTGTCGGGTGCGCATGCCTGGCTGGTGTCGAGCCGCTCGGCTGCCGGTCTCGCGGCGCAGGCGTACCGGCTGCGCGAGTGGGTGACCGTGCGGCCTGAGCTGGAGCCGGCTGATGTGGCGTGGTCGTTGGCGGCGTCGCGTTCGGTGTTCGAGCACCGGGCTGTGGTGCTGGGCGGGGAGGGTTTGGGGTGTCTGGCCGAGGGTGTGGCCAGTGGTGATGTGGTGTCGGGGGTGGCACGGCCCGGAGTGCGTCCGGTGTTCGTGTTCCCGGGCCAGGGTTCGCAGTGGCTGGGTATGGGCCGGGAACTGGTTGAGGTGAGCCCGGTGTTCGCGGCGCGGCTCGCGGAATGCGCGGCGGCACTGGCGCCTCATGTCGAGTGGTCGCTGATGGATGTGCTGGCGGGGGTGGAGGGTGCTCCGGCGCTGGAGGCGGCTGATGTGGTGCAGCCGGTGTTGTGGGCGGTGATGGTGTCGCTGGCTGCGGTGTGGGAGGCGGCGGGTGTGGTGCCGGAGGCCGTGGTCGGTCATTCGCAGGGTGAGATTGCGGCGGCGACGGTGGCGGGGATGTTGTCGCTGGAGGACGCGGCGCTGGTGGTGGGGTTGCGGTCGCGGTCGTTGAAGGTGCTGGCGGGTGCGGGCGGGATGCTGTCGGTTGCCGCGTCCGCCGAGACGGTGGAGGGCCGGTTGGACGACCGGGTCGCGCTGGCTGCGGTGAACGGTCCGGCGGCGGTGGTGGTGTCGGGTGAGCCGCAGGCTTTGGAGGAGTTGAAGGCTGAGTTCGAGGCCGAGGGCGTTCGGGCGCGGCTGGTGGCGGTGGATTACGCGTCGCACGGTCCGCAGGTCGACCGTCTGGAGAGGGAGATCCGAGAGGTTCTCTCGTGGATCTCCCCGCGTCGGGGCCGGGTGCCGATGGTGTCGGCGATGTCGGGTGAGACGCTGACCGGCGAGGAGCTGGACGCCGGGTATTGGTACGACAGCCTCCGCAACACCGTCCACTTCGACCGTGCGGTGCGGACGCTGGCCGGGCAGGGTCACCAGGTGTTCATCGAGGTCTCCCCGCACCCGGTGCTGTTCGGCGCCATCACGGACACGCTGGAGGAGGCGGCCGGGGCTGCCGGGCCCGGTGCTGTGCCAGGTGCGGTGTGCGGGACGCTGCGCCGGGACGACGACAGCGCGGCCCGGATCGTGACCTCGCTGGCCGAGGCGTGGGTGCAGGGCGCGTCCGTCGACTGGACGAAGGTGCTGCCCGCAGCGGAACGCATAGAACTGCCGACGTACGCCTTCCAGCACGAGAGTTTTTGGCCGAAGGCGGCGGTCTCTTCGAGTGGCGACGCGTCGTCGCTGGGCCTGGGTTCCCTGGCCCACCCGCTGCTCAGCGCGGTGGTGGAGCTGGCCGATGGCGCGGGGGTCGTGTGCACCGGCCGGCTGTCGGTGCGGTCGCACCCGTGGCTCGCCGATCACCGCGTCGGAGGTGTGATCCTGCTGCCGGGCACCGGTTTCGTGGAACTGGCGGTCCAGGCCGGGGACCAGGTGGGCTGCGGTGTGCTGGAGGAACTCACCCTCCAGGCGCCGCTCGTCGTACCGGAGTCCGGTGGGATCCAGGTGCAGGTCGTGGTGGCCGCGGCGGTCGACGGGCGCCGGTCGGTGGAGGTGTATGCGCGCACCGACGGCGCCGGGGAGACGTGGGTCCAGCACGCCGAGGGCGTGCTCGCGCCGACCGGGCAGGAGGTGGGCGCCGGTGAGGAGTTCGCCGTCTGGCCGCCGAGCGGGGCGAGTGCCGTGGACATCAGCGGGATGTACCAGGCGCCGGAGTCGTCCTACCAGTACGGCCCGGTGTTCCAGGGGCTGAAGGCGGTGTGGCGGCGCGACGGCGACGTGTTCGCCGAGGTCGCGCTGCCGGAGCCGGTGGTGCAGGAGGCCGGTGGCTTCGTCCTGCACCCGGCGCTGCTCGACGCCGTACTCCAGGCCAGCGGCCTGGCCGAGGCGCCCGGGGGCGCCGCGCAGGACGACGCGGGGGAGGTGCGGTTGCCGTTCGCGTGGACCGGCGTGCAGCTGTACGCGGCGGGTGCGACGGTGCTGCGGGCGCGAATTCGCCGGGACGCGCAGGGCAGCCTGAACCTGGCCGCCGTGGACGCGGCCGGTGCCCCGGTGGTCTCGGTGGACTCGCTGATCACCCGCGCGGTGACGGCGGATCAACTCAGCTCGGCGGGTACGGAATCGGGGCTGGCGGACGCCCTGTTCGCCGTCGAATGGGCCCCGCTCGCCGAGAGTGCCGCCCCGGCGGGGGAGTGGGCGCTGGTCGGCGCCGACCGCTTCGGCCTGGTCGAGGCGTTGGCCGGCACCGGCGTTCAGGTGCGGCCCTTCGCCGACCTGGCGGAACTCTCCGCCGCAGCCGAGGCCCGCGAGATCGACCCGCAGGCGGTGCTGGTCTGCACCGGGGCGCCCGACGCGACCGACGGCAACGCGGCGCGAGCCGCCCGGTACGCCACCGGCGAGGCGCTGGCGCTGGCGCAGGACTGGCTGGCCGAGGAGCGGTTGGAGTCCGCCCGGCTGGTGGTCGTCACCCGTGGCGGGGTCGCCGCCACGGCCGGGGAGCGCGTCGCAGACCTCGCTGCCGCCGCCGCCCGGGGCCTGTTGCGCTCGGCGCAGGCGGAGAACCCGGACCGGATCGTCCTGGTCGACCTGCCGGCCGGCGGCGCCGACGACCGGTCCGCCGCGCTGCTGCCGTCCGTCCTGGACAGCGGCGAGCCCGAACTCGCTCTGCGCGGCGAGGCCGCCTACGGGCGCCGGCTGACGCGTGCGTCTGTCGCCGGGGCGTCAGTTGAACACCCCGACGGCCCGCGCGTCGCCCCCTCGGTGCTGGTGACCGGCGGCACGGGCACGCTCGGCGGACTGGTCGCCCGGCACCTGGTGACCACCGGCCGCGCCGCCGGCGTGGTACTCACCAGCCGCTCGGGCCCGGCCGCCGTCGACGTCCCCGCGCTGGCGGCCGAACTCGCCGGGCTCGGCGCGGCCGTCGACGTCGTGGCCTGTGACGCGGCGGACCGGGACGCGTTGGCCGCGGTGCTGGCGGCGATCCCCGCCGAGCGCCCGCTCAGGTCGGTCGTCCACGCCGCCGGTGTGCTGGACGACGGCGTGATCGCCGCGCTCACCCCGGAGCGGCTGGACACCGTCATGCGGCCCAAGGCCGACGCGGCCTGGCACCTGCACGAGCTGACCCGTGACCTCGACCTGGACCACTTCGTCCTGTTCTCCTCGGCGGCGGCCACCTTCGGCGTCGCCGGGCAGGGCAACTATGTGGCGGCCAACGCGTTCCTGGACGCGCTGGCCGTCGAGCGCCGGGCCGCGGGACTGCCGGGCACCTCGCTGGCCTGGGGCCTGTGGGCCGACACCAGCGCGCTGACCGGGCAGCTCACCGAGGTCGCCCGGTCCCGTATGAGCCGGGTCGGCGCGCTCAGCGCGGCTGAGGGCCTGGCCCTGTTCGACGTGTCGGTGGCCCGCGACGAGGCGGTGCTCGTCCCGGTCCGGATGGACCTGGCCGACCTGCGTGCGCGGGCCGCCCGCAGCGGCGAGATCCCGGCGCTGTGGCGGACGCTGGGCGGCGCCCCGGCCCGGCGCGGCGCCGCGTCCGGAAGTCCGGGCGCGGACTCGCTGCGCCGTCAGCTCGCCGCGCTGTCCCCAGCGGACGCGGACGAGATGCTGCTCGACCTGGTGCGCGCCCAGGTGGCGGTGGTGCTGGGGCACGCGTCCGGGGACGCCGTGGAGCCCGGCCGGGCCTTCACCGATCTGGGCTTCGACTCGCTGACCGCGGTCCAGCTCCGCAACCGGCTGAGCACGGCCACCGGACTGCGGCTGCCCGCCACCCTCGTCTTCGACTACCCCAACCCGATATCGCTCGCGGCGCACCTGCGCGAACGGCTGGGCGGCGGTACCGAAGCAGGCGCCGCCATGGCGCCGGCGGCCGCCGCGGCCACCGACGAGCCGATCGCGATCGTGGGGTTGAGCTGCCGCTTCCCCGGCGGCGTGGACGGTCCCGAGGACCTGTGGCGGCTGCTCGCCGAGGGACGGGACGCGGTCACCACGTTCCCCGCGGACCGCGGATGGGACCTGGACGGCCTCTACGACCCGGACGCCGAGCACCTGGGCACCTCGTACACGCGGGCCGGCGGATTCCTGGACGACGCCAGCGCCTTCGACGCCGGCTTCTTCGGGATCAGCCCGAAGGAGGCCCTGGCGATGGACCCGCAGCAGCGGCTGCTGCTGGAGCTGTCCTGGGAGGCGTTCGAGCGGGCCGGCATCGACCCGGTCTCCCTGCGCGGCAGCCGGACCGGCGCGTTCATGGGCGGCTACACCTCGGGCTACGAACTGAGCGTCCTCGCCGACCCCGACTCGGGGGCCGAAGGCCACCTGATGACCGGCATCGCCACCAGCATCCTCTCCGGCCGGGTGGCCTACGCCCTCGGTCTGGAAGGACCGACGATGACGGTCGACACCGCCTGCTCGTCCGCCCTGGTGGCGTTGCACCTGGCCGCGCAGGCGCTGCGGTCCGGCGAGTGCTCGCTGGCCGTGGCCGGCGGTGTGACGGTCATGGCGACGCCGGGCACCTTCGTCGAGTTCTCCCGGCAGCGCGGGCTGGCGCCGGACGGGCGGTGCAAGGCGTTCGCGGCCGACGCGGACGGCACCGGCTTCGCCGAGGGCGCCGGCCTCCTCGTCGTCGAGCGGCTCTCCGACGCCCGGCGCAACGGGCGTCGCGTGCTGGCGGTGCTGCGCGGCAGCGCGATCAACCAGGACGGTGCGTCGAACGGTCTGACGGCGCCGAACGGCCCGTCGCAGCAGCGCGTCATCCGCGCCGCACTGGCCAACGCCGGACTGCGGGCCGACGAGATCGACGCCGTGGAGGCCCACGGCACCGGCACCACGCTCGGCGACCCGATCGAGGCGCAGGCGGTGCTGGCCACCTACGGCCAGAACCGTCCGCAGGACCGGCCGGCCTGGCTGGGCACGGTGAAGTCCAACATCGGACACACCCAGGCCGCCGCGGGCGCGGCGGGCGTCATCAAGATGGTGCTCGCCCTCCAGCACGGCCTGCTGCCCGCCACGCTCCACGTGGACGAGCCGTCGCCGCACATCGACTGGACCGAGGGCCATGTGCAGCTGCTCACCGAGGCCCGGCCGTGGCCGGCCGGCGAGCGTCCGCGCCGCGCGGGCGTCTCCTCCTTCGGCATCAGCGGCACCAACGCCCACGTCGTCCTGGAGGAGGCACCGGCACCCGAACCGCCCGCGGACGCCGAGCCGGCGCCCGCCGTGGTGCCGTGGGTGCTGGCCGGGCGCACCGACGAGGCCTTGAGGGCACAGGCCGCGCGGCTGCGCGCGTTCCTCGCGGACCGGCCGGACGTGGACCCGGCCGACGTCGGCCGCACGCTGACCCTGCGCACGGCCTTCGACCACCGGGCGGTCGTGCTCGGCGAGGACCGGGAGTCCCTGCTGGTCGGGCTGGCCATGGCGGCGGCGGGCGTGCCGGCCAGGAACGTGCTCATCGGCACCGCCGCGGGAGAGCGCAAGGCGCTGTTCTTCTTCCCTGGCGACGGGCCTGACGAGGCGTCGGGCGACGGGCCCGGCAACTCGCCCGGGAACGTGCCCGGATGGCTTGCCTCGGCCGCCCGGCTGCTCGACGAGTCTCCGGTCTTCGCGGCCTCGATGGCCGAATGCGCCATGGCCCTGGCCCCGTTCACGGACTGGAAGCTGAGCGAGACGGTACGCGGAGGCGCCGTGGCGGTGGACCGGCCGGAGGTGCGCGGTCCCGTGCAGTGGGCGGTCATGGTGTCGCTCGCCGCGCTGTGGCGCTCGGCGGGTGTGCGCCCGGCCGCGGTCGCCGGGCACGGCGTGGGCGAGATCGCCGCCGCCCAGGTGGCCGGAGTGCTGTCCCTCGCCGACGCGGCCAGGATCGCGGTGCTCACCACCCGGCCCGCCGGCGCCCCGGGCTTGGCCGAACTGTCCGCGATCGCCCCGAGGACGGAGGGCGTGCCGGTCTTCTCCGGCCGCGACGCGGCGTGGATCGACGGTGCGGCGATGGGGGCGGGCCACTGGTGTCGCCCGCCGCGACCGGCCGCGCCCGTGGCCGAACTCGCCGAGGCCCTGGCGGGGGGCGGCTACGGCCTCTGCATCGAGGTCGGCCCGTCCCTGGCGTCCACCGCCGAGATCGGCCGCGCCCCCGCGGCGGCAGACGACCCGTCCCGATCCGTCGCCGTGGTCGCGACGCTGCGCGGCGACGGATCGGGACTCGGCGCCGTCACGGCGGCGCTGGCCGCCGCCCACGTCCGCGGTGCCGCGGTCGACTGGCTCGCGGTGCTGGGCCGCGGGCGGCACGTCGATCTGCCCACCTACGCCTTCCAGCGTCAGCGGTTCTGGCCCGCCGCGCCCCGGCCCGCGGCCACGCCGCCCGCGGCCGCTGCGGGCGAGGACCGTTTCTGGACGGCGGTGGAGGGCGGCGACCTGGCCGCACTGGCCTCCGTGCTCGGTGTCGACGAGCCGCTGCGCGCGGACATGCCGCTGAGCGAGGTGCTGGCGGGCCTGACGGCGTGGCGGCGCCGCGAGAGCGAGCACGGGCGGCCCGGCGGTCCGGCAGGTGACGAGGCGTCAGCCGACACCCTGGGCTGGCTGCGACGGCTGCTGGACCTGCCGTCGGAAAAGCGGCTCGACCTGCTCGTCGACCTGCTGCGCGGACAGTTCGCCGAACTCCTCGGCTATGAGACGGAGGAGCAGATCCGGCCCGACGCGGACGTGTTCGAGTTGGGAATGACGTCGATGACGGCCGTGCAACTGCAGGTGACCCTGATTCGACAGCTGGGCGTGCAACCGCCCGAGGGATTTGTTTATGATTACTATTCGCCGGCAGCGTTGGCCGATTTCCTCTCCGGGATTCTTCCGGATTCACTCGCGGAGGCCGATCCGGGCCCTGAGGTTCTCTAGGAATCCCGCCGAATTCCATTGATGGGATGGTTAAGTGCCGAACGAAAATTCAGCGTCCGTCATATCTGTCGGCGCGTCGAACCGCACGAGCATCCCGCCCGCCGCCCGCATCGCGGCCACCGCCAAAGAGAAGTCAATGTGGATGGTGGACAAGCTGGCTCCGGATTCCGCGGCCAACAACATAGGAGTCGCCCTCCAGGTCGGCGGGCGGCTGCGGCCGGACGCCCTGCAGGCGGCCATGGCCGTCGTGCTCGGGCAGTACGAGGCACTGCGCACCGTCTTCCTCGAGTCCGGCGCGGACCTGTTCAAGCAGGTCGTCCCCGTCGGTGAGTCGGCCGTCGAGATCGAGCCGCTCGACCTGTCCGGAGGCCGTCCGGAGCAGGACCTGGCGGCCTTTGTCAGCCGGCCGTTCCGGTTCGACGGACGGCCGTTGGCCCGGATCGGGGCCGCCGGCCACCCGGACGGCGACATCCTGTGCGTCGCCGTGCACCACCTGGTCTTCGACATGAGGTCCGCGGTCCTGTTCCTCCAGGCGTTCCTCGCCGCCTACGACGCGATCGCGGCAGGCCGGCCCGTGCCCGCGCCGCCGGCCGGCGCGACCCTGACCGAGACCGGCCCGAAGCCCGCGGACCTCGCCCACTGGCGGGAGGCCCTCAGCGGGTTCTCGCTCGGTGAGCTCGACCTGTGGTGCGGCCTGCCGCGCGGGCGCCGGCCCGCCATGACCGGCGAGAGCGTCGGCCATGTCCTCTCCGCCGAGGCGCAGCGGGCCGTGCGGCAGCTCCAGCGCACCGCCCGCGCGCCGGTCGCGGCGATCCTGCTGGCCGGGTACGCCGCCCTGCTCGCCGCGCACGGCGCCGGACCGGACCTCGTCGTCGGCTCGCCGGTCGACGTCCGCGGCTCGCGCGAGAGCGCCATCGGCAACCATGCCAACGTCGTCCCGCTGCGGGTCACGGTGGACTTCGCCGAGGGCTTCCGGGCCCTGGTACGCAAGGCTCGCGACGCCTTCCTCGGCGCCATGGCGCACCCGACCTCCGTGGACGACCTGGCCGGCGTGGCGGCAGGCGTCGAGCAGTCCTGGCAGCGCCCGCTGTTCCGGCACCTGTTCAACTTCCTGCCCGAGATGGCCGTAGGCGAGCTGACCGTGGCCGGGCTGCCCGCCAGGCTGCTGCCGATCGAGAGCCCGCACAGCAAGTACGACCTCGAACTCGTCGGCAGGCCGTCCGGCGGCGAGCTGCTGTTCCGGTACTCCCGCGAGATCTTCTCCCGCGCCGACGTGGAGGCGCTGCTGCGCCGGCTCGACGCGCTGCTGGTCGCCGCCGCCGAGGACCCCGACCGGCCACTGGGCGAGACCGCCGGCTGGAGCAGCCCCGACCGCCAGGCCGTCGACCGGGCCAACGACACCGCCGGCCGCCCACGCCACCCCGTCGTCCCCGAGGCGTTCGCCGAGCATGCGTCAAATGCGCCGCGGGCCGCGGCCGTGGCCGGCGACGACCGTGCCCTCGGCTACCAGGAGCTGCACGAGCAGGCGGAGGCGGTCCGCGCGCTGCTGGCCGCCGTCGGCGTCCAGGCCGGAGACGTGGTGGCGACCGCCGTATCCCCTGTGGAGCAGGCGGCCGCGGCCCTCGGCGTGTGGCGGACGGGTGCCGTCCTGCTGCCGCTCGACCCCCGACAGGACCCCGCCTGGCTCGACCGCCGGATCGAACAGGCGCAGCCCGCCGCGGTGCTGACCGGAGCGGGAACCGATCTGGCCGACGTCCGTCTGACCCGCTTCCTGCCGGGCGACCTGGCCGGTCTCGACCTGCCCGTCGTCCTGTCGATGGACACCGCCCCGGCGCCCGGCACCGCCGCGCCCGGCACCGCCGCTCCCCTCGACCCGGCCGCGCCCGCCTGCCTGTTCCACGACTGCGGGGACGACGGGCAGCCGGTGGCCAGGGCGCTGAGCCACACGGGACTCGCCGACAGCGCCGGGCACTTCGCCGCCGAACTCGGCGTGCGACCCGGAACCGGGCTGCTGTCCCTCGCGGAGCCCTCCACACCCGGCGCGATCCTCGACCTGGGGTTGGCACTGAGCGCGGGTGCCCGGCTCGTGCTCGCCCCCGAACAGGCACGCACCGGCGGCGCCGCCCTGCGCGCGGCGGTCGACCGGTACGGCGCGTCCGTCGTGCTCGTCCCGTCCGGCACCCCGGCCCGCATCCTGGAGGATCTCGGCGACCGGCTGCCGGGACTGACCGCCCTCGTGCACGCCGGGGAGATCACCCGCGCCACCGCCGGGCGGCTGCTGGCGGCCGGCTGCCGGCTGTACGGCGTCGACGGCATCGAGGGCACCACCGGCCGGGTGCTGTCAGGACCCGTCGACACGGTCGACCACGCGCCCCGCCTTGCGCCCATCACTCGTACACATGCCCGGATCACCGCCCCGGACGGGCGCGAGCTGCCGATCGGCGTGCGCGGCGAGCTGCGCCTGGCGGGCACCGGTCTCGCCGACGGCACGACCGATGAGCGATACGGACGGCGCCTGCGCACCGGAGTGCAGGCCCGTTGGCGCCCCGACGGAACCATCGAACTGCTCGGCCGGACCAGCCGGCAGACAGCCACCCCGGACGGCCCGGCCGACCTCGACCGGGTCGAGGCGGTGCTGCTGGACCACCCCGGCGTGACCGCGGCCGCCGCCCTGGCCGTCGCCCGCCCCGACGACACCCAGGTGATCGTCGCCTTCGTCGAGCACCCCGGCGCCGATCCTGCGCAGCAGCATCAGCAGCTGCTCGCGCACGCGGCGTCCGGCCTGGACACGCCCGCCGTACTCCGGCGGGTCGTCCTCCTCGACGCCCTGCCCCGCGCCGTCGACGGCCGCCCCGACCGGATCGCTCTGGAACGGCTCGCCGAGAAGGAGCTGGGCGAGGCACCCGAGCCGGACCCGGCCGACGACGACCCGCTGTGCGCCGGCCTCATCGGGCTGTGGCGCAGCCTGCTGCCCGATGCAGAGGTCACCGCACGGACCCACTTCTTCGAGTCCGGAGGTCATTCGCTGGCCGCGGCGATCCTGGCCGACCGGGTTCAGGAACTGACCGGCACGTCCCTCGAACTGAAGGAGATCTTCGAGCATCCGACCCCCGCGGCCCTGGCCGCGAGGCTGCGCGGGTGACACCGAGGCAAGGCAGCTCGCGGCGCGGGAGACCCGGCCGTCGCGGACCGACCACGACACCGCAGGGAAGAGTCAATGACCGCTGATTTCACACAGCACCGCCTCGCCGTCATCGGCGCCGGCGTGATGGGCACGAACATCTCGACGCTCGCCATGGGGCACGGCGTCGACGTCGTACTGGTCGAGACCGACGAGTCCGCACTGGCCTCGGCGAAGACGACGATCAGGCAGAAGCTGCGGCACGCCCAGCTGATGGACGTGCTGCCGGCCGACCGCCCGCAGGGTTCGCTGACCGTCACCGCCTCGCTCGAGGACATCGCGGACGCCACCACCGTGGTCGAGGCCGTGACCGAGGTCGTCGAGGTCAAGGAGCAGGTCCTGACCGCGGCCTCCGCGCTGGTGCGGCCCGGCACCACCCTGATATCCAACACCTCCTGCATCTCCATCGACGAGATGGCGGCCTGGGTCCAGCGCCCCGAGGAGCTGCTCGGCGTCCACTTCATGAACCCCTCGTACATGATCAAGATGGTGGAGGTCATCCGCGGCACCCGGACCGCCCCCGAGATCCTGGAGGCGGCCGTCGGGCTGCTTTCCGTGCTGGGCCGGAAGTCCCTGGTCATCAACGACTCCACCGGCTTCGTGATCAACCGGCTGCTGCACCCGCTGATCAACACCGCGGCCATGCTCGTGCAGGAGGGCGTCGCCTCGGTGGAGGTCGTCGACGGCCTGCTGGAAGGCTGCCTCGGGCACTCGACCGGTCCGCTGCGCACCGGCGACCTGATCGGCCTGGACAACCTGGTCGACTCGCTAAACGTGCTCTACGAGAGCCGCGGTGACGAGAGCTGCCGTCCCTGCGACCTGATGCTCCAGCTCGTCAAGGACGGCCATCACGGCCGCAAGACCGGGCGGGGTTTCTACGACTACGGCACGCCGGCGGCTTGACCGGCACCGCCCTCGCGGTCCGCCGCGCAGAAGTGCCTTGAACAAGAAGGGAGTTCAAGCCGGGCGGTCTTGTGCGCCGTGGGACGGACCGGCCAGGCTGGCTTCGTGGACAAACAACAATCAGCAGCCGAATCCACCGGGCCCGTGGCCGCAGAGGACATGAGGGCGTCGAACGCCGATCGAGACCAGGTGGTGGAGATCATCCGCGACGCGGCGGCCGAGGGCCGGCTGACTCCCGAGGAACTCGAACAGAGAGAGCAGTCGGCGCTGGCCGCGCGAACCCTGCGCGATCTGGCAACCCTGACCAGGGATCTGCCGGAGCAGCCGAAGCGGGCGAAATCGCCCGTCCCGGCCAAGGACCTCGTGAAGATCGAGAAGCGCATCGGCTCGGTCGAGTGGGTCGGCCCCTGGGTGGTCCCGCGCCGGATGGAGATCAAGCTGACGGTCGGCAACGCCAAGATCGACTTCAGCGACGCGGTGGTGACCGATGACGTGCTGTCGATCGACGTCGACCTCGGCATCGGAGGCGACCTGCTGCTGATCACCAGGCCGGGCATCGTGGTCGTGGCCAACGAGGTGATCGTGCGCATGGGCGATCTGAAGGTCCGCCCACCCGAGCAGGACCCGAATCACCCCGTGGACCTGCGGATCGAGGTCACCGGCCGGCTGCGCGGCGGCGACTTCGTCGTGCGCTATCCGCGCAGCCTGCGCTGACGGCGCTTGCGCCGCGAGGGCCGAGCGGCGCGCAACGTCGGGCCTTCGGCTCCCCGCTCGCCCTCGTCGGGTCGAAACCCGGCGAGGGCGACCTGCGTCAACGTGTTCTTTCACTGTGGCCGTCGACCGGCCCGGGCCGCTGCGCGAGCCGGTGAGACTGTCTCGTCCGCTCGGCGAAACGCGATGCATGCTCAACCCTCCGTGTTTCCGCATTCCGGTCCGCCGCTTTAAAGTCAGTGCGATTTCTCAGCCGAGGGACAAGCCCGCGGAGGCGGGCGGGAAGCGGCGCAGTAAGCCGCCGCCGCCCGCGGCGCGGCCGCCTTCCCTCGGGCTTCGCCTGCAGCTGCCACATACCGAGGGCTTCCGCGAGGCCGGCGCTGCCACCGACGGCGAAATATCCGACCTCACCGACAAAGAGCTGGATCTCTGGGGGAGCCCGTGGTCAGCAACGTGGAGCAGGACACCGAGGCTGTGGTCGGTGGCGGCGCAGGCGCTCGGCAGGACGCGCTGTGGCTGCTGGAGGCGCTCGTCCCGGGCACGGCCGTCAACAACCTGTCCGTCGCCTTCCGGGTCGGCGCGGCCGTGGACCCTGCGGCGCTGCGGGCCGCGCTGGCAGCCGTCGTACGACGGCACGAGGCGCTGCGCACCGTCTACCACTCCGACGGCGCGCGGCTGTCGGCCCGGGTGACCGCGCCCGGTGAACTGAGACCGGAGCTGACCGAGGTCACGACGGCCGCCGCCCCGACTGCCGCCGATCTCGGGCCCTACGTCACCGCGCCGTTCCGGATCAGCGGCGAACCGCTGATCCGGGCGGTGCTGCTGCACCATCCGGACGCGGACATGTGCGCGGTGACGGCGCATCAGCTCGTCCTGGACGCTCCTTCCCTCCGCATTCTGCTTGAGGAACTCGTCGCCGAGTACGAACGTGCCGCAGCGCAACCG
This sequence comes from Streptomyces longisporus, assembly GCF_039532765.1. Classification (NCBI taxonomy): domain Bacteria; kingdom Bacillati; phylum Actinomycetota; class Actinomycetes; order Kitasatosporales; family Streptomycetaceae; genus Streptomyces; species Streptomyces longisporus. Next base: position 1,017,116 of record NZ_BAAASG010000002.1, on the reverse strand, counting down.
GCGTCGGCCGAGCCGCACCCCGTCGAGCCCCCGTACGTCGCCCCTGCGCCGAGCCCGGCCGGCCTGGAGTACTGGCGTGCGCGCCTGGCCGGTGCCGCCACCGACACGCTCGACCTCGGCTGTGCGCTGCCCGATCCGGAGCGGCCGACCCTCTCCGGCGCGGTCGAGCGCGCCGAGCTCTCGCCCGGGGCCGCCGCCGCGGTCCGGCGGCTGAGCGAGGACCTGGCCGTCTCCGAGCGCTCGGTACTGCTGGCCGGGTACTGCGCACTGCTCGAGGCGCACGGCGCCGGGCCCGATCTGATCGTCGGCCTTCCCCACGACCTGCGGCCGCCCGCATCCGCGCGCACGATCGGCCCGCACGTCACTGTGCTGCCGCTGCGGATCCCGGTCGACCCCGACGAGCACATCGGCGACCTGATACGGCGCAGCCATGAGGTGGCCGGGGAGGCCGAGGCCCACGCCGACGTGGCCGTGGACGCGCATGCGCCGGAACTGCTGCGCTCCCGGTCCGGACGGCTCAGCGCGATGTTCCGCCTGCTGTTCGACTACGCCCCCGCCGCCGACGGACCTCCTGCGCGGTTCACGCTCGCGGGCACGCCAGCCGAACTCGTCGAGGTGGAGAACGGCTGCGCGAAGCCGGACCTCGAACTGCGGGTGGAGTCCTCGGCCGACAGCGCACTGCGCGTGCGTGCGGCCTACCGGACCGAAGTCCTGACGCAGTCCGACGTCCGGTTCCTGCTGGAGCGCTACGACGCGCTTCTGTCCTCGTTCGGCGCGCGGCCCGGCCGGACGGTGGGTGCCCTGCGCGGCTGGAGTGCTCGCGACCACGCGGTCATCGACGCCGCGAACGACAGCGCCGGGCCGGTCGAGCCGGACACCGTCCTGCGGGCGATCTGGCGGCGCGTGGCCGCCGCGCCCGATGCCGTCGCCGTAGTGGAGGACGAGCGTGAGGTCACCTACCGCGCGCTCTGGCTCGCCGCACAGCGCATCCGCTCCCTGATCGAGGCGGCAGGCGTGGAACCCGGCAGCGTCGTGGCCGTGGCACTGCCGCGCGGTGCCGCCCTGGCCGCCTCGGTGCTCGGTACATGGCTGGCCAAGGCGGCCTACCTTCCCGTCGACACGGCTCATCCCGAGGAACGGATCAGACACCAGCTCTCCGACTCCGGTGCGCGCCTCGTGCTCGGCGAAGCACGGCTCGCGGGACTGGCCGAGCCGGGCGCGAGGCTGACCGTGCTGCAGCCCCCGCCGGTGGACGGGACGGCCCACGACCCGACGCATCCGCTCGACGAGCCCGCGTGGACCGATCCGCAGTCCTGCGCCTACCTCATGTACACGTCCGGCTCGACAGGCCGGCCGAAGGGGACGCTCGTTCCCCATCTCGCCCTGGCCAATCTCGTCCTGCACTTCGTCGAGGAGCTGCGGGCCACGCCGCGGGACACGACGCTGTGGACGACGACGTTCGCCTTCGACATCTCCGGCCTGGAGCTGTTCGTGCCGCTCGTCTCCGGCGGACGCGTGGTCGCCGGCCCCGATGCGGCGCGCTCCAGTGGCCGGGTGCTCGGCGCGCTGCTGGACCGGCACGCGATCCGGATCGTGCAGGCCACCCCCACCACCTGGCGGCTGGTGCTCGACCGGGTCGCCGACCGGCTGTCCGGCCGCATCGTGCTGTGCGGCGGCGAGCCGGTACCGGCCTGGCTGGCCGGACGCCTGGTCGCCGCGGGCGCCGAGCTGCACCACGTCTACGGCCCGACCGAGACGACCATCTGGTCGACCTCGGCCCTGGTGACACAGGAACCGACCGGCCGGCTGGATGTCGGCCGTCCGATCCGCAACACCCGTCTGCTCGTCCTCGACGGCCGGGGCCGGCCGCTCCCGGTCGGCCTGCGCGGCGAGCTGTGCATCGCCGGTACCGGCGTGGCGATCGGCTACCACGGCCGCCCGGAACTGAACGCCCAACGCTTCGGCGTGCACCCCGAATACGGGCGCTACTACCGGACCGGCGACATAGCCGCCTGGCGGCCGACCGGCGTCATCGATCTGATGGGCCGAAGCGACCGGCAGGTCAAGCTGCGCGGCAACCGCATCGAGCTCGGTGAGATCGAGTCGACGCTGATGACGCATCCCCACGTCGGGGGTGTCGCGGTGGTCCTGGTCGGCGACCCGAGCGGCGACGGCGTCCTCGTCGCCTGGCTGGAGCCCGCCACCGGGCTCGAAGCGCTCGAACCGGACGACATCGCGGCCCACGCACGCGAGCGGCTGTCCAGGGCGATGGTCCCCGGTGAGTTCCTGCCCCTGGACGCCCTGCCGATCAACGGCAGCGGCAAGATCGACTATCCGCTGCTGGAGCGCCGCGCCGCGCAGCGCCGCAGTGCCGTACCGGCCTTCGGCGCGGGCCACAGCGCGCCCGGGGACGCCTCCACCGAGGGCTCGGGCCCCGGTTCGGGCGACGGGCTGCTCGACGAACTCGTCACGCTCTGGGCCGCGCTCCTGCGCCGCAACGACGTGGACGCCGACACCGACTTCTTCCAGCACGGCGGTCACTCGATGCTGGCCGCCGTCGTCCTCCAGGAACTGGAACGGATCAGCGGCGTCTCGCTCGAGCTGTCCCAGATGTTCGAGCAGCCCGCCACCCCCCGCGTCCTCGCGGCCCGCGCCCGCAGCGTCGCCGAGGACGCCGGCTGACGCGACCGTCTGTGGCCGAGGCCTCAGTTGAACATCCCGTGGGCCTGCCGACCGCACCGCGGTGCGGCAACTCGCCGCGGACGTCTTCGCGCGGGGGAAGACCTCCAAGACCGCTGTTCAATTGCGGGACATCGGCGTCCGGCGGATCCGGGTTAATCTGCCGAACGGCTCTGGATATGACCACTCTTCGCAGGCGGCGCCGGCCGACTTCCTGTTCGCGCAACTCCCGGCGTACGTCGAGGACGCCGATCTCGCGCAGTTGTCGAATTCGCGGGGAAATACCCTCCGCCTTAGGACGATGGGATGAAACACATGCCGAACGCACAGTCCTGGAGCGTCATATCCGCGCCCCCCTCGGACCGGATCATTCTCGGCGTCGACTTCCCGGCCGCCGGGCGGCGGGAGGCCGGGTTCGACGAACTGGTGGCCGGCATGGGCTCCGCATGGTCCGAGTACGGGTTCCTGCAGACCGTGCCGCCGACGGTGGGACTGGCCGACCGGCCCACCGGCGACTACTACACCGAGCACTGGATGCGGGCAGGCGACTGGGAGCAGTACGAGGTCGTCGCCGTGTTCGGGTACTGCGTCGGCAGCGTCTACGCCGCCGAGATCGCCCGGCGGCTCACCGGGACGCAAGGCACCGCGCCCAAGGTCGTCCTCTTCGACCCGCAGCTGACCGACGTCCAACTGCTCGCCAACGAGATGCACAAGATGATCGCCATGGCCGGCCCCGTCTTCTCCGAGGAAGAGGCCGAACAGGGCCGCCGACGCGCCACCGCGATCGTCGAGGGCACGTCCGCCGTCCTGGCGGAGGCAGCCGTGGAGATCGTCGACCTCTACCGTGAACTGGCGACCCTCGCCTTTCAGCGGATCGGTCTGTCCGACAGCCGCCGGGACGAGGTCGTCCGACTCTTCGAGTCGTACATGACGTGGCTCTCCGCGGCGGCCCAGGTCGACCCCAGCGACGTCTGGCAGCGCTCCGTCGGCATCACGTCCGACGACTTCGCGGCGCAGGAGGAGGCCGGGGACCCCATGGTCGTCGACGCCGTCAAGGTCCTCGGCCGGCGGTTCCCGCTCGGCCTCGGCCACGCCGACCTCATGCGCGACGAAGCCGCGGTCCGTGTGCTTGTCGACCACGTCGGACTGTGAGCGCGCCCCACCCGCCGTCGAGCAATGGCACTCCGCCTCATCGAATTCACCGTACGAGAGGACGAAAAAAATGAGCGATGTCGCAGATGTCCTGTCTGCCATAGCCGGTGTTGACGTTTTCCTCAAGGATCTCTTCGTCGGTGATGACGAGCATCTGAAGTCAGCGCTCGACCGAATCGACGAGAACGGTCTGCCGCCGGCCAGCGTTTCCCCCTCGCAAGGCAAGTTCCTCTATGTGCTCGCGAAAATCGCGAACGCGCGCAACATCCTGGAAATCGGCACACTCGGCGGATACAGCACGATCGCGATGGCCCGGGCGGTCGGCTCGAACGGGCACGTCATCACGCTCGAATACGAGCCGAAGCATGCCGAAATCGCGAAGGAAAGCATCGAGCGCGCGGGCCTCGCGGACATCGTCGACGTACGCATCGGTGCGGCACTTGAGTCCCTTCCGAAGATCAAGGAAGAAGGCTTGGCCCCGTTCGACCTCGTGTTCATCGACGCGGACAAGGAAAACAACGTCGAATACATCTCGTGGGCGGTCGAGCTCTCTCGTCCCGGCGCTGTCGTCGTGGTGGACAACATCATCTGGAACGGCGCGGTCCTGGACGAGAAAAGCGAGGATCCCAATGCGATCGGCGCTCGCGACGCACTGCTCGCTTTGAGCGCCGACGACAGGTTGGAAACCACCGTGCTGCAGACCGTGTCCTGGAAGGGCTGGGACGGATTCGCCGTGGCGGTGGTGAAGTAAGGCGCCGGCACGCGTCCGCGCCGAAGACGACATCCAGGATCCAGAGCCGGGCACCACAGGCGACTGAAAGGTAGACAACTCTCATGGCATCAGCAACGGTCCTTGTGGTGGGATCCGGGCCGACGGGGCTTTCACTGGCGTACGACCTGACGCGCCGCGGTGTGCCGGTGCGCATCATCGACCGACAGAAGGAGTTCACCACCGCGTCGCGCGGCAAGGCCGGAGTGCAGCCCCGGACGCTCGAAGTCTTCGACGACTTCGGAATCCTCGACAGGCTGCTCGAAGCCGGCACCACACGGCTGCCCTTCCGGCGGTTCCTCCGGGACCAGCTGATCAGCGAGGTGGTCCCGTACGAGGACAATGAGCCGCGCCCCGACGCGCCGTATCGCCGCATGCTCTACATCCGCCAGAACGACGTCGAGGAGATCCTGCGGGGCCTGCTGAGGGAGGTGGGCTGTGAGGTGCAGCGGAACACGACGCTCACCGGCTTCACGCAGACCGACACCGCCGTGGTCGCCACGCTGGAGGGTCCGTCCGGGACCGAGGAGGCCGAGTTCGGCTACCTGGTGGGGTGCGACGGCGGCGGCAGCACCGTCCGCAAGCAACTGGGACTGGAGTTCCGAGGCTTCACGGACAACACCCAGTGGCTGTACGTCGGGGACGTGGAGGTCGACGGGCTGCCCAACGACGCCTGGTACCAGTGGTACGACCTGGAGCGCGGCCTGCTCCTGATGTGCCCGCTGCCGGGGTCCGACTCCTGGCAGGTCCAAGGGTCGGCACCGGCCGCCCCCGACGGTACGATCCCGCCCCCGTCGCTGGAGGCGCTGCAGGACGCGGTCGACCGCATCAGCGGGATGCCCATCAAACTGAGCAATCCGACCTGGCTCTCGGTGAACAAGAAGAACGTCCGGATGGTCGATTCACTGCGCTCCGGCCGGGTCCTGCTGGCCGGCGACGCGGCCCATGTGCACCCCGTGGCGGGTGCGCTCGGCGCCAACACCGGCGTACAGGACGCCTATAACCTCGGCTGGAAACTCGCCAGGGTGGTCAGGAACGGGGCCCACCAGAGCCTGCTGGACACCTACCAGGAAGAGCGCCTGCCGATCGCGGAGTGGACCCTGCGTACGTCCCTCGCCTCCGCCGACCGGATCGCGGAAGCCGTGATCGGAGGCAAGGGCGGCGCCGAAGCGGGACTGACCGAGGAGACGATGCAGCTCGGGCTGAACTACCGCGACAGCTCGCTGAGTTGGGACCTCGCTGCTCGCGGTGGTGAGGACGGTCCGGGGATACACGCGGGCGACCGCGCCCCGGACGCACCGTGCTCGGACGGCACGCGGCTGTTCGATCTCTTCCGCGGACCCCATACGACCCTGCTGGGCATGGGGGCGGGTTGCCGTGAGGCGGTGGCCCGGGTGGATTCCGTCGGCATCGCCGGACTGCGCACCGTGGACCTCGAAGAACGTCCTGCGACCTACGGCTATACCGAGGACACCCTGGTCGTGGTCCGGCCGGACGGCTATGTCGGACTGGTGACGACAGCTGACGACAGCGCCGGGGTGCTCAAGTACATGGACTTCCTGCAGGCCCCTCATTCCCTCCAGGGCCGATAACCGAAGCACAGGTGTCTCGACCAGGCAGGCGGCCCTTGCCTGCGCGCACGGCACCGCAGTGGGGTGCAGCGACGAGTTGCTGCACCCCTGACCCATGTCCGGGGGCGGCGTCCGGTGTGAGGACCGGGTTTCGCACCGGACGGCGGCCGCAGGTCCGCGCCACGCGGTTTCCGCCCATCCTGGCCGGCCACTGTCAGGGCGCGGACGAGTCCGCCCTCCGGACCGAAATGAGGCCCGGCGGGTGCCCACCGCCGCGAGTGTGGGGCTAGACCCACCGGCGAAGGGGCGTAGCGGGATACCGGGCGCGGCCCGGCCGAACGTACCTTTTCCCGGTCGGCCGACGTGTTCTCCTGCCGGCCCGCGGATCAGCGCAGCCGTAACGAACCCGTTCCACCTTCCGGAACCAGACGTCAGGAGGGTCCCAGTGAACCGCCCTGGGCATTTCGTCGCATGTGTTCTCGTGGCCGCTGCTCCGCTGTTCGCACTGGGCGGCTGTGGCGTGCCCGACCAGGTCGATTCGCAGTGTGCGAACAGCTCCTGCACCGTTCATGTGCACTCCGGGACGTCCGTCGACGTCAAGGGCATCCGACTGAACGTCAAAGAGGTCAGCGACGACTATGTCACCCTCAGTTCCCATGGCATGAGCCTGCAACTGAGCAAGAAGCTCGACCTCAAGCTGGGCAGCCACACCCTTCGTCTGGTCCAGACGGGGGGCGGCACGGCGGAGATCCAGATCAAGTAGGGCGCGACATACGATGACCGCCACCTCCGAGGAGGTGGCGGTCATCTGTGTGCCGGTTCTGCCGGAGGCCCTCAGCTGCGCAGTTCTGAGGAATCCTGCACTGGCCGGTCCTCGGCCTCGTCGGAGGGGGAGGCGGAGTCGCCTGCCTCGGGAACGCCGCCCGCCCGGTCCGCATGGCCCGGCCACCACGCGGCGTGGCCGATGAGCGCGGTGAGGCTCGGGGTGAAGAACATCGCCATGATGAATGCGGCGATCGCGATACCGAAGGAGACCGCGAAGCCCATCTCCCTGAGCAGTGCGTTGCCCGCCAGCATCATCGTGGCGAAGGTGGCCGCCAGGATGAAGCCGGCCGCGGCCACCGTCGGACCGGCGTGGCGAAGCGCCACCCCGGCCGCCTCACGCGGGTCGCGGCCCTCACGGGCCTCCTCGCGGAGCCGGGCGATCATGAGGATGTTGTAGTCCGTGCCGATGGCGACCACGAACAGATACATGATCACCGGGAGCAGGAACATCAGGCCCGAGTGCCCCTGCCCCTTCTGGAAGATCAACACCGTGGCGCCGAGGGTGGCACCGAAGCCGAGACCCACCGAGGCGATCAGATACCAGGGGGCGACGACACTGCGCAGCAGAAGTCCCAGAATGACCATGATCAGCACAGCGGCGACGGGGAAGACCGTCCGGTAGTCGTGGTTGACCGCGGAGTCGATGTCCTTGTAGATCGAGGAGAGGCCGCCGACGACGGCTTCGCTGCCGTCGGGGGCTTGGGAGTGCGCGACGTCGCGCACCCTTTGCACCGCGGCGATCGCCTGGTCCGTCGACGCCTCGTACTTGAGTGTGACGGTGAAGTCCGCGCTGGTGCCTTCCTTGTTCAGCTGGGACATGCGGGCACTGGTGACGCCGTCAACGGCGGCGAGCTTCTCGGCGTACGCGTCGAAACCCGCCTTGTCGAGCGGCTTGCCGTCGGTGCTGGACAGGTACACGTCGGTGGGCGCGGCGGCGCCGGCCGAGTACGCCTTCTGCATGTCGTCCTGGACGACCATGGACTCCTTCGTCTTGGGCATCGAGCCGGATGCCAGGTCGAAGGTGGCCTTGTAGCCGAGCGCACCAAGAGCCAGCACGATCAGGACCAGGCCGGATGCCACCGCGGTGAGCGCCGGGCGGCGCTGTACGCCCCGTCCGAGGGCGGCGAAGCGGGCGTTGCTCGTCTCGTGCTTCCAGGACTTGGAGGGCCAGAAGACCTTCGGCCCGATGAGTGACACCACGGCCGGGATCAGGGTCAGAGCCGCGACCAGGGTGGCGGCCACCGCGATGGCGAGCGCCGGCCCCATCTGCTTGAGGAAGCCCAGCGTGGACAGCACCAGCGCGAGGAAGGCGATGACGACCGCCCCGGCGGCCGAGGCGATGGCCTCGCCGACCCGGCCGACCGCGTTGACCATGGCCTCCTTGGGCTCGTCACCGGCGCGCAGGCGTTCGCGGTAGCGGAACATCAGGAACAGGAAGTAGTCCGTGCCCACGCCGAACAGCACGACGATCAGGATCGACGAGATCGAGCTGTTGGCCTCGAGACCGAACAGCTTGGTGGCATAGGCGATCAGGCCGTTGGCGACGGCGGAGACCAGGCCGATCAGGATGAGAGGCAGTACGGCCAGGATCGGCGCCCGGAAGATGATCAGCAGGCTCACCAGGATGATCGCGAAGGTACCGATCCCGACCAGGGCGTCGCCGCGCTTGGACGCGTCCTTCTGGTCGAGGGCCTGCGCGGCGGGGCCGCCCAGCTTGACCTGGAGATGTGTGCCCTTGACCAGTTGCTTGACGTCGTCGCGCAACACCTTGGCAGCGTCGATCTGCGCGGGCTGACCCGCGGTCTTCCTGTTCATCTGGACCAGGGTCATGGTGTACCTGCCGTCCTTGGACGGCGGTCCGGGTACGACCTTCTGCACCTGGTCGATGTGCTTCTGACCCAGCTCGGTGGTGATCCGGGCGGCGTCCCGCTGGTCGTCGGCGGTCAGCTTGCCGCCGTCGGTGCGCTGGTACAGCGCGATCGCCGACGGAGTGAACGCGCCGGGGAACGCCTTGTGCTGGACGTCTGATGCCCTGATGGACTCGTAACTCTTGGGCAGGAAACTGCTCTCGTCACTGTTCGAGGGCAGGCTGGGTGCGGTGGCCACGATGGCCACCGCCGCGATCAGCCAGGCCACGATCGTCCAGACGGGATGCCGGACGACAGCGCTCCCAACGCGTCGGAACATGCGGGGGTCCTCCTGGATGGCAAGGTCACCGCGGCTCGGGAAGCGACCCCGGGCATCGGCGGAGTCGGCCGGCGCTCCTCGTCGGGCCGGCCGAAGGATTGGCTTGGGAGTGGCTGCCTTGCGGTCTGATTACGCCAGTGCCTCGTACCGGACTCGCGACCTGAAAGGCAGAGCCGTTCTCAGGAATTCTTCGGAAAGGCGGCGCGCAGCACGGAACCGCGGGTGATGACGGCGGCACCGATCAGGCCCAGGGCGGACACACCCTGCATTGCGGCGTACCAAGTGGGGCAGAGACCGGGAATCAGGTCGATGCCGATGATCGCGATCGGCAGGATCACGCTGAGCGTGCTCAGACGCTCGTAGTCCCGTCGCACTCCCTGCGAGGCGCGGACGGCGCTCCGGTAGAGCACCGGTGCGAGGGCGAGCAGGATGGCGCCCCGAATCCACATGAACCCGGTCGTCGAGTGGCCGGTGAGCGCCACCACGGCGACGGTCGCGAGCACGATGGCGCAGACCATGCCGAAGAGTGCGACGTACTTCTTCAGCTGGCTGAAGGCCTCCTGGGTGCGGGCGCCGTCGAAGTACGCCGCTCCGGCGGGGGTGTCGCTGGTGTTCATGATGTCCTTCTTTCTCCATCTCGTCGTGGTGTCGACGCTACGGAGCGCGAGCGTGCGGCGGTATGGGCCTGGACGTACGGGGGAGTGGGGCCAGCCCCACCTCCGAATCCAATATGGCGATGGCAAGGTGTTCCCCGGAGCGTTCAACCTCGGCGGTCGCCCACGGCACCACGCGTTCAACTGGAGCGAACCGTGGACGTGACCGTTGTTACGCTCCAGCGCAAGTGGTCGGGCAGGGTGCCCGGTGGTGCGTAGGGGGTTTGTGGTGGCTGTCGGTCAGGTAATCCGGTTCGACGGGACGCGTGGCTATGGGTTCATCGCACCGGAACACGGCGGTGAAGACGTCTTCCTGCACGTGAACGATTTGCTCATCCCCGAGTCGTCCGTGCGCTCGGGACTCGCGGTGGAATTCGAGGTAGAGGACGGTGACCGCGGGCTGAAGGCCTCCCGGGTCCGGCTTGCGCAGACGCTCGGTCAGGCGGGGCAGGCGATGGTGTCCCGGCCGCGCATGCCTGTGGCATCCGAGGGGGCGGCGGGCGGTCCGTCGTCCGAGGAGAACCAGGAAACGATGTGCGACGTACTCGGTTCGGCCGAGTACACACGAGAGGTGACCGAGCTGCTCCTGGCCTCCGCGCCAGAACTGACAGGGCGTCAGATCGTAGAGATCCGGGCGCAGTTGGTGCAGTCGGGCAGGCGGCACGGCTGGGTCGAGGACTGACGTGGACATGTGACGCATGCCGATCCGCTCGGGGCAGCCGCCTCGTGCGGCGCCGCACCTCTGTGGCGGAGCGGGGCGTCACCGACGCGACGCGGACCATGACGGAGGCGGCAGTGGAAGAGGTTCGGGCTGAGATCGTGGCCGTCGTGAGCCAGGTGCTCACGGCGGCCGGCGATGACGTTGTCGAGGGCGAATCGCTGTTCATCCTCGAATCGATGAAGATGGAGATCCCCGTTCTCGCCGAACACCAGGGCCGGATACTGCGGGTTCCGGTCGCCCCCGGTGACACGGTTCAGGAAGGTGACCTCCTCGCGGTGATCGGCTTCGACGGCCTCTCCGCGGATGAAGGGCAGTTGGCGACCGCTGTCTCGAAACGGCGGTGTTGACGAGAAGGGACGACATGAGCACCGAGACGCTGGAGTTCCAGGCCGAGGCGCGGCAACTCCTGCAGCTGATGGTCCACTCGATCTACTCGAACAAGGACATCTTCCTGCGCGAACTGATCTCCAACGCCTCCGACGCCCTGGACAAGCGCCGTCTCGCCGGTCTCAGGGACGACCGCCTGGGGGCCGAGGACCTGCGCATCGACGTCGAGGTGGACAACGAAGCCCGCACGCTGACCGTGCGGGACAACGGCATCGGCATGTCGCGCGACGACGTCGTGGGGCTGATCGGCACCATCGCCCGGTCCGGCACGGCCGAGACCCTGCGCCGGCTCCGCGAGAGCAAGGAGTCGGCGGAGCTGATCGGTCAGTTCGGCGTCGGCTTCTACTCCGTCTTCATGGTCGCCGACAACGTTGTGCTGAGCACGCGCAAGGCCGGCGAGGAGACCGGCGTGCGCTGGGAGTCGGACGGCGGCGGGACTTACACGATCGAGACCGCCGAGGATGTGCCGGAAGGCACTTCGGTCACCCTCCACCTGCGTCCCGCGGACGAGGAGGACGCGCTTCACGACTATGCCGACGAACGCAGGATCCGGGAACTCGTCAAGCGCTACTCGGACTTCATCTCGTTCCCCATCACCCTGGGTGACGAGACCCTCAACTCGATGAAGGCCCTGTGGGCCCGGCAGCGTTCCGAGGTCAAGGACGAGGAGTACCGGGAGTTCTACCGGCGCATCAGCCATGACTGGACGGACCCGCTCGAGATCATCCAGATGCGGGCGGAGGGCACCTTCGAGTACGAGGCGCTGCTGTTCCTCCCCTCGCGCGCCCCGCACGACCTCTACCAGCGGGACGCCCGCCACGGCATCCAGCTGTATGTCAAGCGCGTGTTCATCCTGGACGACAGCCGTGAACTCCTCCCCGACCACCTCCGCTTCGTCAAGGGAGTCGTGGACGCGGCCGACCTGTCCCTGAACATCTCCCGCGAGATGCTCCAGCAGGACCGGCACATCCAGCTGATCCGCCGCCGCCTCGCGAAGAAGGTCCTGTCGACCGTCAAGGACCTCATGAGGAACGACGTCGAGAAGTACCGCACGTTCTGGCGTGAGTTCGGACCCGCGGTCAAGGAGGGCCTCCTCGACGGGGCCGAGGATCACAAGGCCATCCTCGACATCGCGTCGTTCGCATCCACCGCCGGGGACGAACCCGTCGGCCTGGCCGACTACGTGGCCCGGATGAAGGACGGCCAGGACAAGATCTACTACATGACGGGCGAGAGCCGCGCGCAGGTGGAGAACTCCCCGCACATGGAGGCGTTCAGGGCCAAGGGGTACGAGGTCCTGCTGCTCACCGACCCGGTGGACGAGATCTGGGTCGAGGCGGTGCACGACTACGACGGCAAGGAGTTTCAGTCCATCGCGAGCGGAGAGGTCGACCTGCCCTCCGAAGAGGACCCGTCGCCGGAGAAGTCCGGCCGGTACGCGTCGCTGCTGGCCTGGCTCAACGAGACCCTCGACGAGGTGCAGGACGTACGTCTGACAACCCGTCTGACCGATTCGCCGGCGTGCCTCGTCAGCGCTGCCGAGGCCATCACGCCGGCCCTGGAGAAGCTGTACAGGGCGATGGGCCAGGCGGTTTCGCCGGTCAAGCGCATCCTTGAGCTCAACCCCGAGCACCCGCTGGTCAGCGGTCTGAACTCCGCGTACGAACAGCGTGCCGCGGATCCGGGTCTGACCGAAACGGCCGAGCTGCTCTACGGGTGCGCCCTGCTTGCCGAAGGCGGCGACCTGAACGATCCGGCGCGCTTCGCCAAGCTCTTCACCGACCGCCTCGTCCGGACTGTGTGACCGACGTCCTCAGCGCCCCTTCCGCAACAGCCGACCGGCTGTCGCGGAAGGGGCGCTGCCGTGCGTGAGGCCGGCGTAAATTACGGAACGTCGGCAACCGGATTAATTTTTGTTGCGAGCCGAGTTTCCGGAATCAGGCAGTTGAACGGAGACCGCTGAGCCTTCTGATGGTACATATTTTATGGAGGACGCGTGGCTGGTTGCTGCATCGTCCCAAGGGTCCAGTCACTGTTCCAAAAAATGCGGCGACAACGAGAGGTGACGTACGTGGGGCACAAATTCTCCCTGGTTCTCAGTCGGCAGATCACCGATGAGGAGTCGGTCATCCTGCGAGAAGCCGGTTTCGCCGACGCGGCTTTCCTGAGCGATTCACTTCCCACCAACGCCGATGTCGCCGTTACGAAGATAGATTTCGATGACACGGCATCGCCCACTCTGGCCGAGGCGATCGAAACGGCCCTGGAGACGGTGAAGAAGGTCCCCGACCTCACCGTGCCGGGTCTGAGTGTTCCGGCCGTGCCGAAGGAGTCTCCGGCCGACGAGCCGCCCGTGCTGGTCGGCGAGGTGGTGGACGAGGCGGCCGCAGCGGAACAGCCGCCGGCGAAGAAGACGGCCGCGAAGAAGCGCAGCGCGAAGAAGGTGAGCGCCGCGGTCCAGGGCGCGGGCGGGGTGTAACCGCCGGGAACACATCGAGGCTCCGGCTCGAGAGGTGACCATATGAGTCACCCGGAACAGCCGGAGCTTCGTTGCGTTTGCCGCCTGTCGGCGTCGTACTACTTTCAACAAGGTCGTTCAACTGGCGCATCGCGAGGGTTGAACACTTCTTCGAGTTTGAGTCGCGTGTATGACTGGGGTTGGCGGATGGGCCTCGCGCGTCCCGTGCTCGACGGGCCCAGAGCCACCGGAAGTACTTGAATTCCCTACTGACATCGATGTCGACGGTGGTAACAGCGAATGGCTCAGAGGAATTCGGTCGGCGTAGCCAGGTCTACGATGATGTCCGATGTGCGGCGATTATCGCGTATCAGGTCCCTGTCGACCGGCAGGTGTGATACGCCCAGGTCAGGCCTCTTGTCACGGTGTCGTACGGAATGCGACGCGGGGATCCTGGAGTTCTGGACCGCCGCAGCTGTGTCTCAGGTGCCGGCAAGCCCTCGGCGGGCTGGCGCATTGTGGTCTGGTGCTGAACTCCCTGGACGAGCCGAATAGTGCGGGAATCTGGTTGTCGAAGCCCGGGGGAAAACCTTTTCTACAGGGTCGGGGAAGATGGCCAAGATGCATGTTGACACCTTGTCGGTTTGCTGTCGTCGGCCAGTGGCGGACGCCCTCGACTCCTCCATCCATATGGGGGTGTCTTCTTCGATAAATTTGGGTAATACCTGCGTGCCGCAGTTCCGTTTTGTTCCCCTGGGTGCAAAATGAGGGAAGTGGAGACGGGGCTGGTCCGGCATTGCCGTCGAGTGTCTGCTCAGATGTGTCGAGCGGGTAGTCTTAAAGAAGTTGTAAATCCGGATGCTTCGCTTCCATGGCGAGGTGCGGACTGTTAGCCTGGAGGTACGGGATTTAACAATCCGTGCAGCCTGACCAGCTATTAAATCGGGGGTGTTAATGGGTGGCCTGCCAAACGTCCCTCATGGACTCCATGTGTGCGGTAGGAGCTAGATATAACGGCTCCAGCTTCTTCACTGCGAATAACTCGGTGTCGTTGTCATGGGGGTTGCAATATGGGCCTTGTAGGACGCAATGTAATTTCGCTTGGAGTGGATAGTTTTCGGGACGGTGTTCCCGGAATTGTTTCCGTTCCGATCATGCAGGTATTACCCGGGGACTCACCCCGCTTGGCGGGCGAGGACAAGGCTCACGTATTACGGCTGGCAGCGCTCGACGGCAAGCTTCCGCCCATACTCGTCGATCGAAGAACCATGAGAGTGATCGACGGGATCCATCGTTTGATGGCGGCCTCGCTCAAGGGGCAGGAGATAATCGACGTCGAGTTCTTCGACGGCAGTCGCGAGGACGCGTTCCTCAAGGCCGTCGAGGCGAACGTCGAGCACGGGCTCCCGCTGACTCAGGCCGACCGCACCGCAGCGGCACTTCGCATCCTCAAGTCGCATCCCGACATGTCGGACCGTGCCATCGCGAAGTCCACCGGTCTGGGGGCCAGGGCGGTCGCGGAGCTGCGCCGCTCGTCCGACTCCGTACCGAAGACGGATTTTCGTGTCGGGCGGGACGGCAGAGTGCGTCCGCTGAACGGTGCGAAAGGCCGGCTGCGGGCGGCGGAGCTCATCAAGGACAACCCGGACGCTTCCCTGCGCCAGGTGGCCAGGATGGCCGGAGTCTCCCCGGCGACGGCGCTCGACGTGCGGCGAAGACTGGAACGCGGTGACGAACCAGTCCCGTGTCCGCAGCCCGCCGTCGGGGTCGAGGCGGAATCCCTGAGGGATGACTGTCCGGTCCAGAACCTGTCCGAGGTCGGGCCCCAGTCGACGGCCACGCTCGAAAAGCTCATGCGCGATCCCTCGCTGCGACAGAGCGAGTTGGGGCGCCGGCTCCTGAGGATGTTCAGGGAGAACGTGCTGGGGGCGAAGGACATGACGGACATCGTTGCCTCGGTGCCCTCCCACTGCATCGAGTTGATCATTCAGCTCTCCCGGCACAACTCGCTGATCTGGGACGAGTTCGCCCAGGAGTTGAAGCGGCGGGCGCAGGTCGTCAATCCCGAATAGCGGCGGATCTGTTCAAGGTGACCGTGGCCTTCCAGGGCGACGGGTGTCCGCCTGAGAACCGGGCGGGAGCGGGCACAGGGCGGCGAGGACCGGACAGCCGGTCCGTCCGCCCGCATGCCCCGCGCCCGCCGCCGGGACGGGCAGGCGTCCTGTTTCCTCACCGTGGCGGCTCGGCTCCCCCGAGGTGCGGGTGGCTAGCTCTCCCCGGGGTCGGCGGCGGTCAGTGCGAGGAGCGCGTCCTCCAGGGGCACCCGCTCGACCCGGAGACCCTCCGGCACGATGCCGTGGTGCGCCAGTTCGGACAGGACCGGGTGCAGCACGTCGGTGGTGGCGGTGACCGTCACCCGCTCGTCCTTACGCGTCACACCGGTCACGCCGGGCAGCCGGGTCAGCAGGTCGTCGTGGAGTGGGAGGGACGGCAGGAACGTGATCCGGTGGTGGTCCCGGATCCGCTGGATCAGTCCGGACGGGGTGTCGACCGCCGCTACACGTCCTTTGTTCAACAGGGCGACACGGTCGCACAGGCGCTCTGCCTCCTCCATGAGGTGTGTGACGAGGAGGATGGTGACGCCGCTGGCACGGACGGTTTCAATCGTGTCCCATGTCTCCCGCCGGGCATGGGGGTCAAGGCCGGTGGTGATCTCGTCCAGCACTGCCACCTGAGGGTTGCCGACCAGTGCCAGCGCCATCGACAGGCGCTGCTTCTGGTCGCAGGACAGTTCCCCGGAGCCGGTCGTGGCCCCCGAGTTGAGCCCGAGCGAGTCGACGAGCACATGCCAGTCGGCGGGATCGCGGTAGAAGGAGCTGTACAGCGTCAATGCCTCGGCGACCTGCAGTCTGTCGGACGTTGTGCCGTCCTGTAGCCGGACGTCCAGTCGGCGGGTGATCTCGGCACGTTCCGCATAGGGGTCGAAGCCGAGCACCCTGATGGTGCCCCCGTCGCGTTTCCGCAGCCCCTCGATGCATTCCACGGTCGTGCTCTTGCCCGCGCCGTCGGGCCCGAGGATCCCGAAGATCTCACCTTGCTCGACGGTCAGGGAGACATCGTCGACCGCCACCACGTCGCCGTACTTCTTACGCAGGTTCTGCACCTCGATTACTGCGGACACGACTGTCCCTCCGTGTAGGCATCCCCCGCGGATGTCATACGGCCGGCGGTGAGACCGGCCGACTTGAAGAACCTATGGGGGCACCCCGCTGCGAGGTATCCCACTACGCCCCGCGGACTGTGGGTCTATCCCCACTCACCCAGCGTCACACCCATGGCCCTTTTTGGCTGGAATCAGCCGCTCTGAGGGGCGGGTCGTCGGCTGTCGGGACGAGACGAGGGACCGCCGTTCAGCGACCGCTCTGTTCGTCGGCGCCGAGATAGGTCAGGACGGCCCGGACCCGGCGGTTTGTGTCGTCGTCGGCGGCGGCGAGGCCGAGCTTGGCGAAGATCGTGGTCGTGTACTTGCTGATGGCGCCTTCGCTGAGGAACAGCCGGCCGGCGATCGCCGCGTTGGAGAGTCCCTCGGCCATCAGGGCAAGCACCGAGCGCTCCCGCTCGGTGAGGGTGGCGAGCGGATCGGCTCGCATGGGACGACCCAGCAGCTTCGCCACCACCGTCGGATCGAGTGCCGTACCGCCGTCGGCGACGCGACCGAGTGCGTCCATGAACTGTCCGGCGTCCAGGACGCGATCCTTGAGCTGGTAGCCGACGCCACCGTGCCCGTCGGCGAGGAGTTCGCGCGCGTAGAGCTGTTCCACGTGCTGCGAGAGGATGAGCACGGGCAGCCCTGGTACCTCCCGGCGCGCGGAGAGCGCGGCCTGCAGTCCTTCGTCGGAGAACGTCGGCGGCAGACGGACGTCCACGATCGCGACATCCGGCCGGTGGGTGAGCAGCGCATCGAGGGTGGCGGGCCCCGTGTCGACCGCCGCCACCACCGAATGGCCATGGGCCTGCACGAGACGGACCATGCCGTCGCGGAGGAGGAAAAGATCTTCGGCTACGACAACGCGCACGGCACCGCCACGGTCATATGGGTGGGACCTCCGGCCGGGCTGTCGATCTCCAGCCGGCCACCGAATGCAGCCAGCCGACGCTGGATCCCGCTCAGTCCGGAGCCTGGTCCGGCGGCGGCCCCGCCGATCCCGTCGTCGGCCACGGTGGCGGTGAGCGTCTCATGTGCGTAGGTGAGTTCGACTGCCACCCGGGAGGCATGGGCATGTTTGGCCACATTCGCCAGCAGTTCCGCCACGGCGAAGTAGACCGCCGACTCGACCGGGCGTTCCGGCCGGGCAGGCACGGCGCTGTGCACGGTGACCTCGACCGGAGCGTCGAGTGCCAGGGCGCGCACGGCGTCGATCAGGCCGCGCTCGGCGAGCACGGGCGGGTTGATGCCGCGGACCAGCGATCGCAGCTCGGCAAGCGCGGTGGCCGACGAGGCTCGGGCGTCGGCGAGGATGGCCTTCGCGGCGTCGGGATCGGTGTCGACCAGTTGCTCGGCGGCTCCCATCGACATACCCATGGCGACCAGCCGGGCCTGAGCGCCGTCGTGCAAGCCCCGTTCGATGCGCTCCAGTTCGGCCGACTGGGTCTGTGTCAGATCCGCGCGGATGGCTTCCAGCTCCTCCACGCGCCTACCGAGCTTGGTGCGCGGGACCGGCCCGAGGAACCGCTTCGCCAGAGGCCCGAAAACCCGCCACGCGAACGGGGCTGCGGCCAGGCTCGCGGCGATCATGACGATGCCGTAGCCGAGGAGCCCCGGCGTCGACGTCATGGAGACGCCGCCGACGAGCCCGAGCAACGGCAGGACCGCGACCGGCAGCACGGTGACACCGGCGATCAGGGCCCACAGCCCGTCCCAGTGCAACTGCGGGTCGTGGAACCGGGCGTGCACCTTGGCTCGGCGGCGGGCTTCCCGCTCGGACCGGTGGTACTCGTGGCCGTCCCACCAGTACCCCGTCACCATGCGGGTGACCGGCGGAACGGGCCGGTAGGACACCTCGATCCGCAGACCGAGCCAGTCTTCCGCGCGTCGGCGCGCGGCCGTCGCGAGCGCACGGCTGGTCAACGGGTGTACGACCCAGACGGCCACGGCCATCCACACGATGACGACCAGGGTCTCCCCAAGAGTGGCCAACGCCCGGACGGCCAGCGGGGCGGAGGCAATTCCATCGGACCAGGAATAGGCCACCTGGGAGCCGCCCAGACCGACGACCACCGCCACAGTCACGAGCAGGCTGGTCAATCCAGCCAGCACCAGGGACCGGTACAGTCCCCGCGCGACCTCGACGCACCAGCGCACGGGACCGCCTCCTGCAGGCAGCCTCATTCGCCCATCCTTTCGCCCGGCAATCATTGTGCCAGCCGGGATTCCCTTCCCGGCATACGGCGAACGTACGTCGGCCGTTCCGCGCCAGGCATCCCGCTACGCCCCCCGAGCGGTGGGTCTAGCCCCACTTCGGCCTTGGGCGCCGGTTCGGGGGGACTGGCGCGCAGTGTCCGACCGCGGAGGCGGGGTCAGACCGGAGGGATCGTCACCGCGGTGGCCACCCATTGGTGACGGACCGTCCACCGTCCCTCGAAATACCTGAGTCGGCGGCCTCCGACGACCGGTCCGGGGACGAGCAGCTCGGCGCGAAAATGACCGTAGGGCACCGCTCCGGATGCAGCATGGACCTCGATGTCCGCCTCCTCGAAGCCAAGCCACTCGCCGGTCAGGGGGAACCACGCCTTGTAGACGGACTCCTTCGCGCTGAACAGCAGCCGGTCCCAGTGGACGGCGGGCCGCTGCGCGGCCACCAGTGCGAGGCGCGCCCGCTCGGCAGGCAGCGACACGGCGTCCAGGACGCCCTTGGGCAGCGGCCCGTGGGGTTCGGCATCGATACCGAGGGAGACGAGGTCGGTGGTGCGGACGAGGGCGGCGGCGCCGTAGCCGTCGCAGTGGGTCATGCTGCCGGCCAGACCGGCAGGCCACAGCGGTGCGCCGTGCTCGCCGGGCAGGATCGGCTGCGGGGGCACGCCGAGCTTGTCCATGGCACGGCGTGCGCAGGCGCGTACGGCGGCGAACTCGCACCGACGCTTCTGCACGGCCTGCGCGACGACCTCGGCCTCCTCGGGATACAGCGGGGCCTGATCGGCCCCGCCGTCGCCGAATGACTCCACGGCCACCACCGAGTCCGGGAGCAGGTCAGTGATCAACGGTTTCCACCTCCAGCAGCAGTTGGCGGCGCACCCTGCCCGAAGGGCGCGGGTGCCGGCCGCTCGCGGGATGCTGAGCCGACGCGACGAGATGAGGGGACTGCTCGCCGCGAAGGCTCCACGCCCGGACCGCACCCCTGCGCAAAAGCGCCGGACGGGGAGGGGAGATCGTGTTGTTCGACGGCATCCTGATCCCCACCCGGCACCGCATCGGAACAGAGAGCCGGCCCAACCACTTCGGCCCACTGCGTCCGACCGGCGCGGTGAGCGGTGGGTCACCGGCGCTCGGCGCGGCTGTGCGTGTCCTCAGCGGGGAATCAGCTGACGTTACTGCAGCCCGACGTAATGACAGGCGCCGACTCGTCGGACCTGTAGGACCAGTTGAGGCACCGCCAGACCGCGCTGCCGCCGGTGGTGGTGATGGTGCGGTATTCCCATGCGAGATCGGTCGGCCCGGTGCAGTTGGTGCCTTCCAGCCACAGGCCGGTGGTACTGAAGTGCGACGTCAGAGTCGCGCATACGTAATCGGCGGTGGCGGCGGCCGAGGTGGCCGGGGCGGCATGTGCTGCGGTGGCGGGGGCGAAGGTGCCCACGAGAATCGCGGCTGTGCAGGCACCGAGGTGTAAAACCCGCTTCAAGTGAATCTCCTGTCTTCGGCCCGGGCCACGGCGGCCCCGGGCGTGCGCTCCCAGTCTCGGCAGGTGAGAGATGGGGGACAACATTTGCCCGGGTCCCGAGGTCAAACGCGGACGGGCGTCAGGACGCGCGAGACTCGCCCACGACCTGGACGGCATTCCGACCGAAGGCCATACCCCGACAGCCAGCCGGTTTTCGATGACGGCGAGGGTGAGCTGGCAATGCCTATTTCGGGCCGCGGTCGCCATCGACGGGTCGAGGCCCGCCGACCAGTGCGGCAAAACCGACGACGCCCCTTTCATCGGCCCCAGGGTCACACCGGTGGTCAGCCGGGTGCGGGGGAGTCACCCGGCTGACACTGAAGAACGTAATCATCCGCAGCATGCGGCCGGTATCCCCCTACGCCCCACGGGCAGGTGGGCCTAGCCCCACTCCTCGGCCCCCTCCGGCGTGAGTTCCGGATGCTGTTTGCTGCACTGGGCAGCCATCGCCTCGGGTCGCCTTGCCCGGAGTGCGACGATGCCTCACCCCCAGGCAACCGATCCCCGAACTCTAGAAGAACCCCAGTTTCTTCGGACTGTAGGAAACGAGAACGTTCTTCGTCTGCTGGTAGTGCTCCAGCATCATCTTGTGCGTCTCGCGCCCGATCCCGGACTGCTTGTAGCCACCGAACGCCGCGTGCGCCGGATAGGCGTGGTAGCAGTTCGTCCAGACGCGGCCCGCCTGGATCGCCCGGCCTGCCCGGTACGCGGTGTTGATGTCCCGCGTCCACACGCCGGCACCGAGGCCGTACAGCGTGTCGTTGGCGATCTTGACGGCGTCGTCGAAGTCGTCGAAGGACGTCACGGAGACCACCGGGCCGAAGATCTCCTCCTGGAAGATCCGCATGCGGTTGTCGCCCTCGAAGATGGTGGGCTGGACGTAGTAGCCGCCCTTCAACTCGCCGTCGTATTCGAGGCGTTCACCGCCGGTGAGGACCCGGGCGCCTTCCTGTCGGCCGATGTCGAGGTAGGAGAGGATCTTCTCCAGCTGGTCGTTGGAGGCCTGGGCGCCGATCATCGTGTCGGTGTCGAGGGGGTGCCCGGGCTTGATCAGCTCGGTGCGGGCGACCGCCGCCTCGAGGAACTCGCCGTAGTTGCCGCGCTGCACGAGCGCCCGGGACGGGCAGGTGCACACCTCGCCCTGGTTGAGCGCGAACATGGTGAAGCCTTCGAGTGCCTTGTCGCGGAAGTCGTCGTCGTGCGCCCAGACGTCGTCGAAGAAGATGTTGGGCGACTTGCCGCCGAGCTCCAGGGTGACCGGCTTGATGTTCTCCGAGGCGTACTGCATGATCAGCCGCCCCGTCGTGGTCTCACCGGTGAACGCCACCTTCGCCACCCGCGGGCTGGACGCGAGCGGCTTGCCCGCCTCCACGCCGAAGCCGTTGACGATGTTCACCACGCCCGGCGGCAGCAGGTCCGCGATCAGGCTCATCCAGTAGTGGATGGAGGCCGGCGTCTGCTCGGCGGGCTTGATGACGACCGCATTGCCCGCGGCGAGAGCGGGGGCGAGCTTCCACACCGCCATCAGGATCGGGAAGTTCCACGGGATGATCTGCGCGACGACGCCGAGCGGCTCGTGGAAGTGGTACGCCACGGTGTCGTCGTCGACCTCGCCGAGCGAGCCCTCCTGGGCACGGATCGCGCCCGCGAAGTAGCGGAAGTGGTCGATGGCGAGGGGGATGTCGGCGGCCAGCGTCTCACGCACCGGCTTGCCGTTCTCCCAGCTCTCGGCGACCGCCAGCTTCTCGAGGTTCGCCTCCATCCGGTCGGCGATCTTCAGCAGGATGGCGGAGCGTTCGGTCACCGAGGTACGGCCCCACCCGGGGGCGGCCGCGTGCGCCGCGTCCAGCGCCCGCTCCACATCCTCCGCCGTGCCGCGCGCGACCTCCGTGAACGGCTGTCCGTTCACCGGCGACGGGTTCTCGAAGTACTGTCCGCGGGCCGGCGGCACGTACTCGCCCCCGATGAAGTGGTCGTAGCGCGCCTGGTAGGAGACGATCGCGCCCTCGGTGCCGGGCGCCGCGTAACGGGTCATGCTGCTCTGCCTCCCTCGAAGCGCTGCCCGCCGTTGGGCAGCTCCCGTCGGGAGGCTAGGGACGACGACGTTGCAACTACGTTGCCGCGAGCGCCCCGGGGATCCGGGCGTGGCCTGCGCCGGTGCGGCTCCCCGGCGGCCGGTGGTTCCGGGCCGGGTGGCCGGTGTGGTCGGCTCGTCCTTGGGGGTGCTTTGGCGGGCTTGGACGGATGCTGGGCGCGGGGGTGGTCAGTGCCGTGCGGCGGCAGGGCTACACCGTCGTGGTGCCCCGGCGGCCGGTGGCCCCGGGCCACGTGGCCGGTGCGGTCAACTCGTCCTCCAGCGCGGTCAGTCGGGCCCGGACCGTCGCTGTCGGCCGAAGCACGGCGAGAGCCCGCCACACGTCGAGGTCGTCCTCACCCCACGGCGCGTGCGCCCAGTCGGCCAGCAGGTCGGGGTCGCGGCGGGCGATCAGTGCCGTACGCAGGGCGTCGGCGAGTCGGTGCCTGAGCCGCACCACCGCCGGGGCCTGGGAGCCGGGCAGCAGCGGACCCGCGTACGCCGTCGCGGCCGCCGTGACCGCTCCGGTCTCCAGCCGCCGCTCGACGACGGCCACGTCGCACTCGACGGGCACGGTCAGCCGGTACGGCCGCGAGGCCAGCAGCCCCGGGCCCAGCACCCTGCGCAGCCGGGCCAGTTCGGCGCGCAGCGTCACCGGCGTCACCGACTCGTCCTCGTACAGCGCGCACAGCAGCTCGTCGCCGGTCAGCCCCTCCGGGTGACGGGCCAGCAGGACGAGGATCTCGCTGTGCCGGCGGCTGAGCCTGATCCTGCGCCCGCCGGTGACAAGGTGCGCCTCGTCCCGGCCCAGCGCCGTCAACTCGGGCGCGTCGGAGGCGGGCCGCTCGGGAGTGAGCAGCGCCAGCTGTGACTCGGCGGCGCGCGCGACCGCCTGCACGAATCCCAGGCTGTGCGGATGCGCGAGACCGTCACCGCCGGTGATGTCCACGGCGCCGAGCACCCGCCCGGTGCGCGGATCGTGCACCGGAGCGGCCGCGCACGTCCAGGGCTGCACCTGCCGGATGAAGTGCTCGGCAGCGAAGACCTGCACCGGCCGGTCGACGGCGACCGCGGTCCCCGGCGCGTTGGTGCCCATCGCTGTCTCCGCCCAGCGGGCACCCGGCACGAAGTTCATCCGCCCCGCATTCCGCCGGGTGGCCGGATGACCCTCGACCCACAGCAGCCTGCCCTTGGCGTCGCACACCGCGAGCAGATGCTCCCCGTCGGCCGCGAACGTCCCCATCAGCTCACGGAACAGCGGCATCACCCGCGCCAGCGGATGCTCGGCCCGGTAGGCGCCGAGGTCTCCGTCCGCCAGCTCCACGCTCGCCGTGCCGTCGGGCCCCACGCCGGCCCGGGCGGAGCGCCGCCACGACTCGGCCACCACCGAACGCACCGGACGCGTCACCGTGCCCGCCTCGGTGAACGTCTCGTGCGCGCGACGCAGCATCCGCGCGTGCTCGGCAGGGTCGGCCCCCGGCTCCAGGGCCACCCACGGATCGGTCAACTCGGCCTCCCCGAGAGGTGATGCGGCTGGGGACATCGTCACTCCCGGTGCGCGCGCCGACAACCGTTTCGACCAGGTCACCCGAATGACGGCCCGCCCCCCGGGTCAACGGCCTTCTCTACCGGACCCGACCGACCCCCGGGGTCAGCCGACGGCGACGAGCTTCATGTAGCGCCTCCAGTCCCAGTGGCGTCCGGGGTCGGTATGGTCCGTCCCCGGCACCTCGTAGTGCCCGATGATGTGGTCCCGGTCCTTCGGGATGCCGTACTTGGTACAGATCGCCGCGGTGAGTTTGGCCGACTGTTCGTACAGGGCGTCGGTGAAGTATGCGGGCCGGTCCACCCAGCCCTCGTGTTCGATGCCGATGCTGCGCGTGTTGTAGTCCCAGTCGCCCGCGTGCCAGGCGATGTCGGCCTCCCGCACGCACTGCGCCACATGCCCGTCCGCCGAGCGCACCAGGTAGTGCGCGGTCACCTTCTTCTCCGGGTTCTGGAAGATGGCGAGCGTCTTGGCGTACGTCTCCTGAGTGACATGGATGATCACGCAGTCGAGAGGATAGGACGCGGGGCGGTCCGATGCCGTGTAGTTGGACCTGCTCGCCTGCTGCCACTCCGCCCCCGGGTAGTCGACCGCCTGGTCCTGCGCTCCCGCCCGCGCGTCGGGAAGTAACGCGTACGGGACGGCGGCCAGGGCGGCGCCCTTCAGGAACCACCTTCTGGATGTGCTAGGTCCTGCCCTTTCCATGAAGCCGTGCCTTTCGATCAGTGGGGGAGGCTCAGCCCCGCACAGTCGTCGCGATCTCGCGCAGCTGCGCGTGCACGCCGCGATGAGTCTCGCGCGAGGGCAGCCACTGTTTGCGGATCTTGGCCACACAGGTGTAATTGGTGTCGCACACATTGGCCAGCGGCGACTCGACCGCCTGCGTTGCGAACTGGTACGCGTCCAGCTCACTGAACCCGTAGTCGCGCACCAGCCACTGCACCAGGTCGAGCTGCGATATCCGGAACGCGTCCTCCAGCGGCCGGGCCGAGCCCGTCGAGATGATGTGCGTGTCCGACTCGATGCGCGGCCAGGGCGTGGCGAGCCCCTTGAGCAGTTCCACGATCACCACGGTGTTCATCGCGCACTCCACGGCGACCCCGCAGGTCTCGCCCTCGCCCTGCCGCGCGTGGCCGTCGCCGAGGCTGAGCAGCGCGCCCTCCACATTCACCCCGAGGTAGCAGGTCACACCGGCCCGCATCTCGGGCGTGTCCATGTTGCCGCCGTGCGCGTCGGGCACCAGGGCCGAACGGACCTCGAGGTTGGCGGGGGCCACGCCCACCGTGCCGTGCATCGGGTCCATGGGCAGCTCGGCCTCGATGTCACTGTCGCGCGCCCGGAACAGCGCCGTACGGCGGGCGCGGTCGAGCTGCCAGATCCACACCGTCTCCGGCAGCGGCGGCTGGAGTGTGGCCGTGGTGTGCGTGGAGGTGAGTGCGCCGAACAGCGGGACCGTGGTGGACGCGGCCCAGTCACGGGCCGGTTCGACGGACACGAAGTGCACGGCAATCGTGTCGCCCGGTTGGGCGCCCTCGACGTGGAACGGCCCGGTCTGCGGATTGAGGAAGGGGAACTCGCACACCTCGGACACCAGGTCCTTCTCGGAGCGCACCCGCCCGGCGAAGCAGTCCTCGGTGTACAGGTCCAGGACGGTGCCGGGCGCGATGCGTGCCACGGGCGGTGCGCCGCCGAACGTCCAGGCGTACTCGCCCGGCTCGGGCCGGACGGTCAGGATGCGGGGGTCGCTCATCGTCGTGCTGCTCCGTTCTGCGCAGGATCGGTGGGGGAGGGGTCGTCGAGGTGGACGCGGGCGGTCTCGGATATCCGCTCGGGATGGCGCCGCATCAGCACCAGCAGCACCACGACGCCGGCAGCCATCCACACGGCGACGATCGGTCCGGCGTAGGACACCGGTGCGGTCAGCTCGGTGACGAAGTCGAAGGCGGGCAGGCCCGCCGCGGTCAGCAGTGCGGGCACGAACGCGACGATCCCGAGCAGCGGCAGCAGGAGATGCCGTACCGGTTTGAGCAACTCCCGTCTGCGGCGCAGGAAATAGCCGGCGCAGGCGAGGTTGACGACGATGTAGACGCCGATCACGACCGTCACGATCACCGTGGCGAGCAGCAGGAAGGCCGTCACCGGGTCGTAGCCGAAGCCGAGCGCCAGCACGGCACCGACCGCCACCACGCTCTGCACGGCGATTCCGGCGACGGGGGAGCGGTATCTGGGGTGGAGCGCGGCGAGAAGGCGGGGCAGGACGCGGATGCGGGCCAGGGCGTAGGCGGTCCGGGTGGAGACGTTGGCGCACGCGTTGGCGTTGGCGATCGTCGAGTTCACCACGGCCAGGAACACCAGCACCCAGAACAGGCCGAAGGACGCCCGTGCCACACCATCCCAGGACGCGGCGCCGGAGGCCCCGAACTTCGCGAACCGGTCCGGTCCGAAGTACACCGTCATGGCGTAGGTCGTGACCACGTAGAACAGGCCGATCCCGAGCGCCGCACCGAGCACTGCCCGGTGCATGGTGCGGCGCGGGTTGCGGGTCTCCTCGGCGAGCGGCGCCGCGGCCTCGAACCCGGCGAAGGCCAGCACCGTGTACACCGACCCGGCAAAAACGCCGCTGAGCCCTTGATAGCCCTCGGCCGTGTGCGAAGTGCCGAACACCGAAAGCGTGTTGTGCGCTCCCGCCCTGCCGATCAGCCAGACGGCGAACACCAGGAACACCAGAACCTCGAAGACGCCAAGGACGGTGCCGAAGCGGGCCGAGGCACGCACCCCGAAGTACCCGGCGGCCGTGATGATCGCCGCACCCGCGAGCGCCCAGGGCCACCACAGGTCCGCCGGATACGAGGACCACTCCTGGTGCAGTGTGCCCGCCGTGGTGAAGCCGAGCTGAAGAAGCAGCAGCGGCGGTACCAGCGCCTCCACGAACACATAGCCCCAGCCGACGAGGAAGCCGACCGCCGGATGCAGGCCCTGCGCCGCATACGTCGACACCGAGCCCGCCGCGGGGAGCTCACGGGCCAGCTCGGCCACGCAGGACGCGGTGAACAGACAGGCCACCAGCGCGATCAGCACGGCCAGCGGCAGACTCCCGCCGGCGAAGGCCGCACCCGACGGAATGGACGCGGCGACGGCTGCGGCCGGCGCCATGGCCGTGATGCTCTGGAACAGCACCTCGCGCAGCCCGATCGCGTCACGCCTGAGACCCGCGTCCGCTGCCACATCCCCCGACATGTGAATCCCCCTCAATCCACGCAGACTTGCCCGACGCCGCCCGACCCGGCGGGAGTGCCTCGCGTGAATCACGGTACGGCGCTTGCGAGTTGGGCAGAAGGGTGCAGCGTGCTTCGGTGGACGACGGCGCGAATGTGGAAAACCCGGCCACCCGTACGGGTGAAGCCGACGGCTGAAGTGATCTACTGCGTACGCCGCAGGCTCGCCGAAAGATGGTGCTGCAAGGGCCGGCCGACGGCCGCGAGGTCGAAGGCGAAGGTGAGGGTGGCGTCGTCGGCGAGGGTGTAGCGGCGGCGGGTGGCGGTGACCTCCTTCGCGGTGGGGGTGAGTGCCACGTCGTGGGTGGAGAGGTCCACCGTGCCCTTGCCGGCCTGGCCGACGGCGATCTCCGCGATCCCCGTGGGCTGGGTGATCAGCGCCTCCACCCGGCCGTCGGGCTGAAGCCGCCACCAGCCGCTCTCCCGGGCCGCCGGACGCAGCGGCGCGTCCTCGGCATCGAGGAGCCAGGCCCGGGCCTCGTAGCGGAGGAAGGGCCGCCCGTCATGGCTGAAGACGACCTCCTGCCCGTACGCGAAGTCCCCGTCGAGCGTCGGGTAGCCGCCCTCGCCCCGGCCCCGCCATGTGCCCAGGAGACCGAGCACAGGCGCGAGCAGCGGGTGCGGTGCGGGCGGTGCGTCCGGCCGGTGGCTGTCGGGGTAAGGGTGCTCAGCTGCGGGGTCGAACACGGTTGCTCCTCGGGTCGTGCCGGTGCCGGGGGAAAGCCTAGGGCGGGTGCCGGGCGCAGATCCGGAACAACGGCGCGGGTGCGGGGATCAGACTCGTTCAGCCGCCGCTGCGGGTGCCGGGATCGGACCCGTTTCGCACTGCTGCGGGTGCCGCGCTCAGGCCCGTTCACCCACCGCCGCGGGGTCGTCCAGCACCGCCCGTACCACCGAGTGTGCCGCTCCGAGAAGCGGCCCCTCCGGGCCCAACCGCGACACGGACACCGGACAGGCCGGGCCCGCGGTACGTCGGTCCAACTCGGCCTCCAGCGAAGGCAGCAGCCACGGCGCGAGCCCGGCCAGGGCGCCGCCCAGCACCACGCTCTCGGGGTCCAGCAGATTGACCGCCCCGGTCAGCGCGATGCCGAGCGCCCTGCCCGCGTCGCGCAGCGCACCCCGTACGGCATCGTCACCCTCGGCGGCCCGGCCCGCCAGCAGCCCGACACGGTCCTCGCCCGGCTCCAGGCCCGCCGCACGCAGTACCGCCTCCTCACCGGCGTACTGCTCCAGACAGCCGCGCCCACCGCACGCGCACACGGGCCCCTCCGGCTGCACCGGCACATGACCCAACTCGCCCGCGAAACCCCGCGTTCCCCGCAGCAGCCCCCCGGCCACGACGACCGCCGCGCCGATACCGATCTCCGCCGACACATGCAGGAAGTCGTGCGGAGTGCTCTCGCCGAGCCAGAGTTCGGCGAGAGCCCCGAAGTTCGCCTCGTTGTCGACGGTCAGCGGGATCTCGGCGGGAAGCAGCGCCCCGATGTCGGTGTCGTGCCAGTCCAGGTTCGGAGCGCGTACGACGGTGCGGGCGTCGCGCGCCACCAGGCCCGGCACGGCCACCGCGAGCCCCGCGGGCCACAGCCCCTCGCGCTCCGCCTCGGCGACCACCCGACGTACCAGCCCGGTGAGTTCCTCGATCACCGGCTCGGGCAGGCGGCCGCGGTTCGCACCGTGCCGCACGGCACGCGCGCGTACCTGTCCGCGCAGGTCGACCGCGCAGACCGCGAGGTGGTCCACACCGATCTCGGCGCCGATGCCGGCGGGGCCGTGCCCGCTGACGGCGAGCGCCGAGCCGGGACGGCCCACCCGTCCGGGCCGCTCGGGGCCCAGCTCCTCGAGCAGCCCGGTGCGTATGAGCTCGTCGACGAGGGTCGACACCGCCGCCCGGGTCAGCCCGATGCGAGAGGCCACGGCGGCACGGGAGAGCGGTCCCTCGGCGCTCACGGTGTGCATCACCCGGGCGAGATTGCGGCGGCGCATGCCCTGCTGGGTGTCGGGCAGCACCCGCCCTGGGCCGGCCGGGTGGGCCTCGTGCAGCGGTGCGGTCATGCCCCCGTCCTCAGCTGTCGGTGCTCCGCTCCAGCAGCGGGGCCGCGTCGGAGAGTACCCCGGCGATCCTCGCCAGCGTCGCCTCGTCCCGCTCCACGGCCTCCAGCACCGGGCCCGCGGCGGTGTTCCAGCGCCGGGCGACAGCGGCCGGATCCTCCCCGGTGAGCAGGCCCGCCGCCTGCGCCGCGGCACCCAGCGCGACCAGCTCCTTGGCCTGGGGCACCTGGACCGGGCGGCCCGACAGGCGACGTACGGTCTGCTGCCAGGCCCTGCCCCGGGCGCCGCCGCCGATCAGCAGCAGCGGGACCGAGCGGTCCGCGTCCTCGTCGAGGACCAGGTCGAGTGCGCCGAGCAGCGAATGCACGGCGCCGTCGTAGGCGGCCTGCAGGAGCTGGCCGCCGGTGGTGTCGTGCCGCAGTCCGTGCAGCAGACCGGAGGCGCCGGGCAGGTTGGGGGTGCGCTCACCGTCCAGATAGGGCAGGAGCGTGACGGCGGTGGTCGGCTCGACGGCCTCGCGGTCCAGGCCCAACAGCGTCGCGACGCGGTCCACGGCGAGCGTGCAGTTCAGGGTGCAGGCCAGCGGCAGCCAGTCGCCGTGGGCGTCGGCGAAGCCCGCTACCGTGCCGGTCGGGTCGGCCGGGCGCCGCTTGGAGACCGCGTACACCGTGCCCGACGTGCCCAGGCTGAGCACCGGGGTGCCGGGACGCAGTCCGAGGCCCAGCGCCGCGGCGGCGTTGTCACCCGTCCCGGGAGCGACCAGGGTGCCCTTGGAGAACGGCAGGTCGTGGCTGTCGCGCACGGTGCCGGCCACCTCGCCGGGCCGGACCACCCGGGGCAGCAGCGCGGGATCGAGCCCCACGTGCGCGAGGGTCTCCTCGTCGTACGACTCCGTCCCCGACGCCCACCAGCCGGTGCCGGAGACGTCGCCGCGGTCCGTCGTGCCCTGCCCGGTCAGCCGCTCGGTGAGGTAGTCGTGGGGCAGGCGCACCGCCCTGGTGGCGCGGACGGCCTCCGGCTCGTTCTCGGCGAGCCACGCCCACTTCGTGACCGTGAAGGACGGTCCGGGCACGCTTCCGGTGCGCTCCGCCCAGGCCTTCGGGCCGCCCAGCTCCTCGACCAGGCGGCGGGCCTGCGGCGCCGAGCGCACGTCGTTCCACAGCAGCGCCGGGCGCACCGGCTCGCCCCGCTCGTCCAGTGTGACCAGGCCGTGCTGCTGTCCGCCGATGGAGACCGCGGCGGCCTCGTGCGCCGCGTCGCCGCACTGGTCGAGGGCCCGGCACAGGGCGTCCCACCACTGGCGCGGGTCGCTCTCGCGGCCGGCCCCGGAGGAGACGGTGTGCGGTGCCTGGCCGCTCGCGACGACCTGACCGGTGGCCGCGTCGACGACGAGCGCCTTGGTGGACTGGGTGGACGTGTCCACGCCGACGACGAGCGGACCCTCGGCTGCTGACATCGGGCTCTCCCTTTTTCCGCGGCTCTGCGGCTCTGACCTGCTGGTTCGAGGGTTCCCGGGCCCTGGCGACCCGGAACCTCACCCCTTCGGGGACATCTTGTCCCTTCCCAGGGATGCTTCCGCATACTAATTTGTAAACCGCCATGACGAAATAGTCGTAAGGCAACGGTCGCAAACGAGCAAGGAGCCGCGGCATGAGCTACCAGCCCACCCCCGAGGACAGGTTCACCTTCGGCCTGTGGACCGTCGGCTGGCAGGGAAGGGACCCGTTCGGCGACGCCACGCGGCGTGCCCTCGACCCGGTCGAGACGGTGCAGCGCCTGAGTGAGCTCGGCGCCTACGGCGTCACCTTCCACGACGACGACCTGATCCCCTTCGGATCCTCCGACACCGAGCGCGAGTCGCACATCAAGCGCTTCCGCCAGGCCCTCGACACGACCGGCATGACCGTGCCGATGGCCACCACCAACCTCTTCACGCACCCCGTCTTCAAGGACGGCGCGTTCACCGCGAACGACCGCGAGGTGCGCCGCTACGCCCTGCGCAAGACCATCCGCAACATCGACCTGGCGGCCGAGCTCGGCGCGAGGACGTACGTCGCCTGGGGCGGCCGCGAGGGTGCCGAGTCCGGCGCAGCCAAGGACGTACGGGTCGCCCTCGACCGCATGAAGGAGGCCTTCGACCTCCTCGGCGAGTACGTCACCTCCCAGGGCTACGACCTGAAGTTCGCCATCGAGCCCAAGCCGAACGAGCCCCGCGGCGACATCCTGCTGCCCACAGTCGGCCACGCCCTCGCCTTCATCGAGCGCCTGGAGCGCCCGGAGCTGTACGGCGTCAACCCCGAAGTCGGTCACGAGCAGATGGCCGGACTGAACTTCCCGCACGGCATCGCACAGGCCCTGTGGGCGGGCAAGCTCTTCCACATCGACCTCAACGGCCAGTCCGGCATCAAGTACGACCAGGACCTGCGCTTCGGTGCCGGCGACCTGCGCGCCGCGTTCTGGCTGGTGGACCTCCTGGAGAGCGCCGGTTACGAGGGCCCGAAGCACTTCGACTTCAAGCCGCCGCGGACCGAGGACCTCGACGGTGTGTGGGCCTCGGCTGCCGGCTGCATGCGCAACTACCTGATCCTCAAGGAGCGCGCGGCCGCCTTCCGCGCCGACCCGGAGGTCCAGGAGGCGTTGCGTGCCTCGCGGCTGGACCAGCTCGCCCAGCCGACCGCCGCCGACGGCCTCGAGGCCCTGCTCGCCGACCGCAGCGCCTTCGAGGAGTTCGACGTCGAGGCGACCGCCGCGCGCGGGATGGCCTTCGAGCGCCTCGACCAGCTGGCCATGGATCATCTGCTGGGGGCTCGCGGCTGAACGGCACGCGTATGCGTGCGCGTGCGTGCTTGATCCGTTCGCGCACGCGCGCGTGCCCGAGCGACCCCCCGCGGAATGCCCCGGAACCGTACGGTCCGCGACATGGGCCCGTATCAACTTCCGTGCGGGGGTCGCCGCCTGCCCGTTGTGCGGCGACTCTGGACGGTATGGCCACACCGCCGGTACCGCCTCAACCGCCCGGACCGCCGGGTGGCACCCCGCCACCCGGCGGCGGGTTCGGACCACCTCCGACCTACGGCGACTGGCAGCCGCCCCCACCACCGCCCGGGCGACGGCGCATTCCGCTCTTCGTTCTCCTGGTCGCCCTCGCGGCGGTCGCGGTAGTGGTCGTCGTCGTCCTCATGGCCTCCGGCCGCGACGGCTCGCCCGACAAGAAATCGCCCAACGGCTCCAGCGAGAGCTCCGGCCGCGCCTCGTCGCCGTCCCCGGGCATCCCGACGGAACTGCCGAGCAAGCTGCCCACTGGACTCCCGTCAAAGCTGCCCAGTGAACTGCCGAGCAGTGTCCCCAGCGACCTCCGATCGCTGATCCCCTCCCTGGGGGGCCTCGACCTGCCGTGACATGAGGTCGGGCACCCTGAGAAGACACCACACGATGCCAACGGCCAAGCAGCGAAAGCGAGTTCAGGAGGGTGACGGTCCACAGACTCGACCCGGATACTGGGGACATGCAATTCGTCTTCTTCATGACCCTGCCCGGGCTGGTCATCGTGCTGACCCTGCTGGCCTTCGTCGACCAGCTGCTGATGCGCGCGGGTCGGGCCGGAGTGCTGCCATGGCGGAACAGCGCACGTCAGGGGCAGATATCAGCGACCGGATTCGAACAACTGCATGCGAGCCTTTCCCCGGGCAAGCAGCACGAGCTGAAGGAACGGCAGTCGTCGCTGGTCTTGCCGGACAACGAGGATGACGGGGCCCCGCCGAACAGGACGACGGTGGACCTGACCGCAGGGACGGCGGTCGTACGGATGCCGCGCTCCGGGCGGTAGGAGCATCGCCCGACCGTCGAAGGCACACGCGCCGCGTTCGTCGTCACACGGCATGTGGTGGATCGTCGTGTGGAACGTCTCCTCGTCGATCCATCTGGGCCCGGCAACCCGCACAGCGTGGCCGGCGCGCCGACCGATGAGCGAAGGTACCGGGACATCGATGCCGTGGCCGGGCTGAGTCAGCGCGAGCGACTACGAGACAACAACGAGCCCGAAACGAGTGGATGGCGGCGCTGCAGCCAGACGTCGCTCGCCCCCTATCATCCCAGGCAGGGGGGCCTCAGACGTTTCCCCGGGCAGGGGGCTGAGCATGGGGTCGACTACTTCTCGTCCGGTGTCACGGCGCTTCGTCGGCGCCGTCGCGGTCGGCGTGGCCCTGGCCGCCACCTCGGGATGCACCGTTTCCCCCGACGCCGTCGCCGGCATCTCCGTGACCGCCGAAGGCCATCTGCTGGGCGTCATGATGGTCTGCGGACATCACATCGACGGCGCGACCCTCTATGTGGACACCGACGACGTCAGCAAGCAGGTGACGGTGGGCTCATGGACCGCCGACCGCCCCCTCACACCGGGCCTCGTCGCCTGGACCCTCGATGCTCCCGCCGCCGACTGGACCACCACCAAATCCCTGGCTCCGCTCACCGCCAAGACCACCTACACGCTGTCCGGCTGGACCAAGGACAACTCGTGGTCGGCGAGCAGCATCACCTTCACCCCGGCCGACCGGGACCGGCTCACCCCCGGCCAGGTCCGCTACGCCGATATCTCCGACAACGGCGACGAATCAGCAATCACCGTCTCCCTGGCGGACTTCAAAGCGAAGGCCTGCCAGAAGGTGTGACGCGGCGGCGCCTCCGGTTGGGGCCCGCTCCGACTGTTCGCCATTTCGTCGGCAGTCCGGCAGGTCGGTGGCCATATCTGATGGGTGGACGACCGACGCGGTTGGGCTGCTCGGCCTCCTCAATTGCCCTGGTCGCTGCACTTGCGCCGTCCATGCCAAGGCTCTATAACGTCTCCTGCAGGTATCGGCGGGGATGGCCGGAAATGGCAGTTGCCGCCGACCAGGGGGGATCCTCGGCTCCGTCGCCATCGGCATCAATGCCCGCAGACCGACGGAGACCGAACCATGTCCAACGACGCATATCGTGCTGCCCTTACCCGTCTGGCCGTCGACCCGGCGTTCCGCGCCGAACTCGACGGCGACACCGGTGAGGTGGCGCGAAGACTCGGTCTGTCGCCCGCCCAGGTCGCCGAACTCCGCTCCCTCCGCGTCGAGTCCGGCACCGACGGGGGGCCGGCAGCTCTGGACCCACGGCTGTCCAAGTCGTCCCTGTTCTTCGGAAGTGCGGCGCACGCGCTGGCGCATCACGACATCACGGCTGACCACGCGGTCCCGGTCGACCACCAGGCCGCGGTGACGCACGAGGCCTCCTCGACCCACGCCGTCCCGGCGGAGCAGGTCTCCGGCTACCACCAAGCCGGCGCCCCGGCCTCAACCGAGCACGCCTACGACCTGTCAAGCCCCGCCGAGGGCCAGGAGGACGCCGTCGGCCTGGACTCAGCCGCCACCGGGATCCACAGCCTGCTCGGTGGCCCCCTGCTGGACCGGTCCCCGGCCGAAGCAGCCGGCGGGCTGGACCAGATCGGCAACTTCGGCGACTTCGGAGGGTTCGGCGAGCATGCCGGCGGCGGCGCCGAGGGCGGCCTCGGTGACGGCGGCTTTGGTGACGGAGGTGCCGGTTCCGGCGGGTTCGGCGACCTCGGCGGCCATGGCGACCTCGGCGGCTTCGGCGGTGCCGGCGGGGAAGGCGGCGGAGACGCCGGTCACTTCGGCCACGGTGGCATCTACGACCGTGACGGCGGCGAAGGCAGCGGCGGCGAGGGTGGCGGCGGCGAGGGTGGCGGTGAGGGCGGTGGTGACCCGGAGAACACCAATCGTCCCAGCGGTGGCGGTGGCCACGGCGGTGGTGGTGAGGGTGGCGGTGGTGGTGAGGGCGGTGGTGATCCGGAGACCGCCAATCGTCCCAGTGGTGGTGGCCACGGCGGTGGTGGTGAGGGTGGCGGTGGTGGTGAGGGTGGCGGTGACCCGGAGAACACCAATCGTCCCGGCGGTGGTGGTGGCCACGGCGGTGGTGGTGAGGGTGGCGGTGGTGGTGAGGGCGGTGGTGATCCGGAGACCGCCAATCGTCCCAGTGGTGGTGGCCACGGCGGTGGTGGTGAGGGTGGCGGTGGTGGTGAGGGTGGCGGTGATCCGGAGACCGCCAATCGTCCCAGTGGTGGTGGCCACGGCGGTGGTGGTGAGGGTGGCGGTGATCCGGAGAACACCAATCGTCCCAGTGGTGGTGGCCACGGCGGTGGTGACGGTGGGGGCGACGGAAGCGGCGGAGGCAGCCAGGAGAACGTCGGTCGGCGTCCCGGCGGTGTCGGTGAACCCGGCGGTGGCAACCGCATCATCGTCCAGGGTGGCCTGCCCGCCTCGGGCGAGGACGGCAGCGGTGATCACATCATCGTCCAGGGCGGCCTGCCGGCCTCCGGCCTCGGAAACGCCGCCACGCACCTGCCGGACTCCGGCCCCGCCGCGGAAGGCGACGCAGGCTTCAACGGCGGTGCCTTCCTCAGCGGTTCCGGCGGAGGCTGAGCCAGACCCATGCTCTGCCGTGTCTGCCGCGTCCACGTGCGGCGCGACTTCCCGTACTGCCTGCACTGCGGCACCCCGCGCCGGGGTGCCGCACCGACCTCGTTCGCCGCACCCCAGCTGCGCGGCCTCGACGACCCCACGCTGCTCGTCGCGCTGACCGGCCCGGTCACCACGCTGGGCCGGGACGAGGACAACGACGTGGTCCTGTCCGACACCAGCGTCTCGCGCCGCCACGCCCGCATCGTCCGCACGGCTGAGGGCTTCCGGATCGAGGACCTGGACTCCTTCAACGGCACCGCCGTCGGCGGCGCCGACCTGCACGGTGGCACGGCCGGCCTCGCCGACGGCACCGAGTTGTCCGTGGGCGACGTACGCCTGGTGTTCGAGCAGCCTCGCCACACCCGGATCGGCTCGCGCACGATGGTCGTCGGCACCCAGCTGACCCAGCTGCCCACCGAGGGACCGGCCGGGCGGGATGAGGCCCCCGAGGCGAACGGTCCGCTCACCGCGCGCCCCCGCCGCCGCTCCGGCTGGGCCCTCAAGCAGATACCCACCGAACGCGGCGCGCCCCGCTGGGTGCTCAACAGCACCCGCACCGGCCGCTATCTGGAACTGGACGAGCGCCAGGTCTTCCTGTGGCACGCCGTCGACGGCGAGAACACCGTACGGGATCTGCTGTTCGCCTACGCCGACCGCTACGGCGAACTCGCCCTGCCCCGCATCGAGTCCGCGCTGGCCGCATTCGCGGACGCCGGGCTGCTGCGTGGCCTGCCGGGACGGCCGGAGGAGGAGCGGCCGAAGGGCTGGCGGCGGGCGGCGCGTGCCGTGTACCGGGCGCTGTTGAAGCTGGAGGTGTCCGTCCCCGGCCTCGACCGGCTGGTGACCCGGCTCTACCAGGCTTTCGGCTGGCGGCTGTTCACCCGGACCGGGGTGTTGCTCGCCTGGCTGTCGGTGGCCGGCGGTCTCGTCGCGTTCGTCGTCGCGCAGGGCCGGCACCATCTGCTGGACTTCGGCGGGGCGGGCGTGTGGGGCCCGGTCCTGCTGGCCGCCGGATACGTGAGCGCGCTGCTCGTTCACGAGCTCACGCACGCGCTGGCCGTGAAGTCGTACGGTCGCAAGGTCAGGCGCGGCGGGTTCCTGCTGATGATGGGGATGCCGTTCGCGTTCGTCGACACCAGCGACATGTGGTTCGGCTCCCGCTGGTCACGGGTCGTGGTGGCCCTTTCAGGGCCGCTGTCCACGGCGGCGCTGGCCGGCTGGTGTGCCACGGGCGCGGCCCTGCTGCCCGCGGGACCGGCCTCGGCCGTCCTCTACCACCTGGCCTTCGGCCTCTACCTGAACACCCTCTACAACTTCAACCCGCTGATGCCGCTGGACGGTTACCAGGCGCTGACCGACGCCCTGCGGGTGCCCCGGCTGCGCGAGGAGGCGAGCGCCTACTTCCGTACGGGCCTGTGGCGGGACCTGCGCGCGGGCAACCGGCCCGGCCCCCGTCAGGCAGGCCTGGCCGCCTACGGCCTCGCGGTCGTCGTGGGCACCTATGGTTTCCTCGGCCTCGCCCTGCTGGCCTGGCGCTCCCGCATCGGTGACCTGCTGGACGGCCGCCTGCCCGAGCCGTGGACCACGGTGATCGAGGCGGCCGTGGTCGCCCTGGTCGCCTTCCCGGTGTGGTCCGCGCCCGCGCGCTGGCTGCTGCGCCGGGTACGGCGCCGGCGGGACGCGAAGCAGGTACCGCAGCAGGCCGGGTTCCCCGCGCCGGCGGAGAGGACCGCATGACCCAGGACACGCACACCGAGGGCGGCTGGGCCGTACCCGGATACGCTGCCGTCCGGACGCTCGGAGAGGGAGCCGGCGGCCGGGTCGTCCTCGCCCGGCACACCGCGACCGGCGTCCCCGTCGCCATCAAGTACCTGAGTGAACGCCTGCGCGCGGACCGGGAGTTCCTGGCCCGTTTCCGCGCCGAGGCCCGACTGCTCGGCGAGCTCCGGCATCCGTGTGTGGTGGGGCTGTACGAGTACGTCGAGGCAAGCGCCGGGGCCGCGATCGTGATGGAGGCGGTGGACGGCGTCAGCCTTCGTCGGCTGCTGGGCCGGCAGGGGGCGACCGGCCCCGAGGCCGCGCTCGTCCTGCTCAAGGGCTCCCTGCTGGGGCTGGGCGCTGCGCACACGGCCGGGGTCGTGCACCGCGACTACAAACCGGAGAACGTCCTGGTCCGCGCCGACGGCACCAGCGCGCTCGCCGACTTCGGCATCGCGGTGCGCAGCGGCCGGGAGACCGACGTCGAGGGCACGCCCGCCTATATGGCGCCGGAGCAGTGGAACGGCGAGCCGGCCGGCCCGGCGACCGACGTCTACGCCGCGTCCGTGGTGTTCTTCGAGTGCCTGACCGGTCGGCGGCCGTTCCCCGGCGACGACGTGACGGCTCTGCGCCTGCAGCACCTGCGCGCACCGGCCCCGCTGGACGACGTACCCGCGCCGGTGCGTGCGCTGCTGCGCGCGGGCCTGGCGAAGGACCCGGCGGACCGGCCCGGCGTCGAGAGGTTCCTAGCCGACCTGGAACGGTCCGCCGCGGAGGGCTACGGCGCCGACTGGGAGGAGCGCGGTCGCCGCCGACTGGCCGAACTCGCCGCGCTGCTCGCTCTGTTGCTCCCGTTCACCACGACCGCGACGCTCGAAGGCTCGGCGAGTGCGCTGACCCTGCTGGACCGGCTGAGGCGCGGGGGATGGAAGGTGGTGACCGGCGGGGCGGCCGCGCTGGTGATCGTCGCGGGCGGAGCGACGTACGCGACGGGCCGCCCGCACGAGACGTCGACGACGGTGGCGAGTTCGACCCCCGCTCCGGTCAACTCGCCCACGGCGCCCGGCATTTCGCCCTCCCCTTCCACTTCGGCGAGCAGCGCCCCGCCCACGGCCGACACCTCGCCCACCACCACCCCCTCGGACAGCCCGTCTACCTCTACCTCGTCCACGCCGTCCACGGAGACGACCGCACCGGCCGGGACACCGACCACCGAGTCCCCCGGCCCGGCCACCCCCGGCACGGTCACCCTCGCCATCGGCTCCTGGCAGCGTGGACAGAAACCCGGCACGCTCATCGCGGCGGTGACGGTCGCGACGACGGGCACCGGCCCGCTGACCGTCACCGCGAACTACTACGTGGACACACCCGCCGACCCCTACGGCTCCCAGTCCCGGACCCTGTCCGGAAGCACGCACTACGACCTGACCTTCGAGGCGGATTTCTCCAACCACCCGTGCCGGGGGACCTGGGAGGTCTCGCTCAGCAGCGACCCGGCGGCAGCGAACGGTTCCCAGACGGCCTCCCTCGACGCACCTCCGTGCTGACCAGGCCCCCGAGAGACCCAAGAGACCTCAGACCCACTCCCCGTCGCGACGAGAACGGATCGACATGACGACAGCCACCACAGTGGCCGGACGGCCCCTGTCCGGCTGGTCACGGGACGCCCGCCATGGCACCTGGTACGCCCTGCTCCCCGCCCGGTCCGGCGAGCGCACCCTCGGCGCACTGCGCATCGACCGCGCCCTGCTGGCGCCCGAGGGCACGCGCGAGCGCCTGGCGGCCACGGTCCTCGCCACCGCGAAGCTCAGGCTGCCCGGGCTGCTCGGCACGGTCGATCTCGTGGCCGAGGCCAGTGAGGTGTGGCTGCTCACGGCCCGGCCGCCGGCTCCCGCCCTGGCCGACGTCCTGTCGTCCGCGGGCGGTCCTCGGCCGGACGCGGGCAGCGCGGCCAGCATCCTCAACGAGACCGCGCAGACCCTTCTCGCCCTGCGCGCGGCAGGCCTGCCCCACGGCCCACTGGGCGCCGACACCGTCGTGATCGCTCCGGACGGTGTCGCGCTGCTGGCCGAGGCGGAGCTGGGCGCGGTGCTGGGCGACGCGGCCGCCGTACCGGCGTCGCTCGACGCGCCGCACGCCGACGCCCAGGCAGCGGCCGCCACCGCTGCCTGGGCCGCTTTGGCCCGCACCCTCGGCGACGCCTGGACGCAGCCCAAGACCGCCGCGGCCGACCTGTTCGCCCACTGTGCCGCCACCGCCGAGTCGCAGGGGCTGGCGGCGGCCAGGGACGCACTGGTCGCCGGACGCGCGGCGCTCCCGGCGGACTTCCTTCGCCGTACGGCGCTCCGGGCGGTGGTGGCCGCGTCCACCCCGGAGTACGCACCACGTAAAGCACAGGCACCGTTCGTCACGGAGGCTGCCGTTCGCCCTGCCCCACATACGGACCCGCACCCGGCGCCGAACGCAACCAGTTCCGACCCACGCCCCATCGCCCCCGAAAACACCGCTCCCGCACCCGACCGCTCGTCCCTCCCCGCCATCACCGTCGGTCAGCCCGCCGCGGCGGACCACGCCGCCGCCACCGACCAGCCCACCACGCTCGGCCGCGCTCACCGTTCCCATGCCGCGGACACCCGGGCAACCGTCCTCGGCAAGCGCAACCGTGTCGTCCTGCCTCCGATCGAGGCAGGGGAGGACTCCAGCGGGATCCTGCTCCGGTTCGGGCCCGGGGTCCCGGTGGAGGAGCAGGACGTCCTGCGTGCCCGATGGCGGACCGAGACAGCGATTCCTGCCTCCCCCCGCTCGCGGCGCGGACGGCGGAGCTGGATCGTCACCACCGCCGTCGTCGCGATCGCCGCCGTACTGCTCTGGCTGCTGCTGCGCCCGGCCCCTGCTCCCGAAGTCCTCTCCGTCGGAGTCGAAGCCCCCGCCCGGCCGTTGCACTGCGGTCAGACGGCCGACCTTGTCGGTGTCGTCACCACCGACGGGCACGGCGGCCCCGTCACCTACCGGTGGCTGCGCGCGGACGGCCAGGACTCGGGCGAACTGGTCCGTACCGCCGCTCGCGGCGAGCGCCGGGTCAAGGTGCACCTGCGCTGGACGGTTCGCGGTTCGGGCCGCTTCCGGGGGACCGCCCGCCTGCGGATCACGCACCAGCCGGCCCCGATGGAGGCGAAGGCGAGCTTCACATACGTCTGTTCCTGAGGCATCTGTTCCTGAGGTGTGTGTCCTTGGGCATGTTGTCGGCGTGAGCCGCGTCGCATCGGAGCGAGCGAGGTTGCTATGCAACGAGTTGCATAGCAGGATCGTTGGCATGGCGCTCGAACACGCGATCTTGGTGTCGCTTCTGGAGAAGCCAGGATCCGGCTACGAGCTGGCCCGGCGCTTCGAGCGGTCCATCGGCTACTTCTGGACCGCGACCCACCAACAGATCTATCGCGTGCTCAAGCGCATGGAGAACGACGGCTGGATCGACGTCCGGGACGTCCCGCAGCAGGGTCGGCCGGACAAGAAGGAGTACTCCGTCGCCGACCTCGGCCGGGCCGCGCTGTCCTCCTGGCTGCAGGATCCGATCGAACCGGAGAGTGTCCGTCACGACCTGGCCGTGAAGATCCGCGGTGCCGCCTTCGACGACCCGACATCCCTGATCCGCGAGGTGGAGCGACACCGTCAGGCGCACCGGGACCGGCTGGCGCACTATCTCGCAGGAGAGGCGCGCGACTTCACGCCCGAAGCAAGCACGGCCGGTCCTGATGGGCCGCTCGACGCGGAGCGGGAGCTCCAGCACGTGGTCCTGCGCGGTGGCATCGCGTACGAGCGGATGATGATCGGCTGGCTGGACGACGTGCTCGCCACGCTGGCACGGTTCGGTCCCGCCCGCTGACCGTCGCCGTTCCCCGGCCAATCCTCCCTGATCCCCCGCTCTTCGCGACCTTCCGATCCGATCCGGTCCGTCCCCGTCCGACCTACCGTTTCCCGCCCGTCCACCAGCCGAAAGGCGTCATCCCATGGCCGACCAGCTGCTGTTCAACCCGCGCACCTACGACCCCGCGCACTTCGACCCCGAGACACGGCGCTTGCTGCGTGCCACCGTCGACTGGTTCGAGGAGCGCGGGAAGAGGCGGCTGATCGAGGACTACCGGACCCGCGCCTGGCTCGGCGATTTCCTCGCCTTCGCAGCGAAGGAGAACCTGTTCGCCACCTTCCTGACGCCGTCGTCCGCCGCGGGGGAGGGGGAATCCGACAAGCGGTGGGACACCGGCCGGATCGCCGCGCTCAACGAGATCCTCGGCTTCTACGGCCTGGACTACTGGTACGCCTGGCAGGTCACGATCCTCGGCCTCGGCCCGGTCTGGCAGAGCGACAACGCCGCCGCCCGCGCCCGCGCCGCCGAACTCCTCGCCCAGGGAGAGGTGTTCGCCTTCGGCCTGTCCGAGAAGGCCCATGGCGCCGACATCTACTCCACCGACATGCTGCTCGAGCCCGACGGCAACGGCGGCTTCCGCGCCACCGGCTCCAAGTACTACATCGGAAACGGCAACGCCGCCGGACTCGTCTCGGTCTTCGGCCGCCGTACCGATGTCGAGGGCCCCGACGGCTATGTGTTCTTCGCCGCCGACAGCCGTCACCCGGCCTATCACCTGGTCAAGAACGTCGTCGACTCCTCGAAGTTCGTCAGCGAGTTCCGGCTGGAGGAATACCCCGTAGCGGCCGAGGACGTCCTGCACACCGGCCGCGCCGCCTTCGACGCCGCGCTCAACACCGTCAACGTCGGCAAGTTCAACCTGTGCACCGCCTCGATCGGCATCTGCGAGCACGCGATGTACGAGGCCGTCACCCACGCCCACAACCGCATCCTCTACGGCCGCCCCGTCACCGCCTTCCCGCATGTGCGGCGCGAGCTGACCGACGCGTACGTCAGGCTCGTCGGCATGAAGCTGTTCAGCGACCGCGCCGTCGACTACTTCCGCTCCGCCGGCCCTGACGACCGCCGCTACCTCCTCTTCAACCCGATGACGAAGATGAAGGTGACCATGGAGGGCGAGAAGGTCATCGACCTGATGTGGGACGTCATCGCGGCCAAGGGCTTCGAGAAGGACAACTACTTCGCCCAGGCGGCCGTGGAGATCCGCGGCCTTCCGAAGTTGGAGGGCACGGTCCATGTCAACCTGGCGCTGATCCTGAAGTTCCTGCGCAACCACCTCCTCGACCCGGTCGACCACCCCGCCGTGCCGACCCGCCTCGACGCGGCCGACGACGACTTCCTGTTCCGGCAGGGACCGGCCCGCGGCCTCGGCTCGGTGCGCTTCCACGACTGGCGGCCCGCCTTCGACACGTACGCACACCTGCCGAACGTGACCCGCTTCCGCGAACAGGCCGACGCACTGAGCGAGTTCGTCGCCACGGCCGCGCCGGACGCGGAGCAGAGCCGGGACCTCGACCTCCTCCTCGCGGTCGGTCAGCTCTTCGCCCTCGTCGTGCACGGACAGCTCGTCCTGGAGCAGGCCGCCCTGACCGGTCTCGACGAGGACGTGCTCGACGAACTCTTCGCGGTCCTCGTACGGGACTTCTCCGCGCACGCCGTCGAACTGCACGGCAAGGACTCGGCGACGGAACAGCAGCAGGAGTGGGCGCTCGGTTCGATCCGGCGGCCCGCCGTCGACGAGGCACGCACGGAGCGGGTCTGGCAGCGGGTCGAGGCGCTGTCCGGCGCATACGAGATGGCCCTGTAGGCGCGCGCATCACAGCCGGTGGCCGGGCGGCGTGGGCCCGGCCACCGGTCGGCAAGGGTTCGGCCCGGCCGCCCGGCCGACTGCGGGGCCCGTCAGGCGGGCTCCTCCCCGGGGTCCGGCTCTGCCGAGGCCAGAGCAGTCGCCGGATCCTGGCAGGCCGCTCCGGCGGGCACCCAGCGGCCCCGCTCCTTGCGATACGGCCACCAACGCCCGTCCCGCCCCAGGCGCAGTTGGGCCGGTGCGCCGACGACCGTCCACCGGTTGCCGCTCGCCCGCAGCGACGGTCGCTCGTCCTCGTCCCAGGCCGACTCCAGGGCGGCACGCGCGCGTGCGAGAGCATCGCCCGAGGCGGTCCACTCCTCCTCCAGCACGGACAGCGCGGCCGCCCCTCCGAGGCGCCACGCGCGCGTGGCGCGCGCCAGCCCCTGCCGGTCACGTCCAGACGCCTCGGCCAGCCGGTCCACCGCAACCGCCTCATCGGCTCCTGCGGCGAGACGGACCGCATCCTGCGCGAGCGTCAACTCCTCTTCCATGGTGTGCTGTTCGGTCCCGGGACGGAGCGCCTCGGTGAGCAGGCGGTGTGCCTCTGCGGCGGTTCGCGCGGCCAGATACTCCAGGGCGGCCGGGTCCACACCCGGGCCGGGCGGGGCCTCGGTGTCCAGGGACGGCGGTGTACCGGGTTCCGTGGGCAGCTCCGGCGGGGTGGGCAGGGGCGGCAGGATGCCGCCG
This sequence comes from Streptomyces longisporus, assembly GCF_039532765.1. NCBI lineage: Bacteria > Bacillati > Actinomycetota > Actinomycetes > Kitasatosporales > Streptomycetaceae > Streptomyces > Streptomyces longisporus. The sequence continues at coordinate 973,113 of NZ_BAAASG010000002.1, read as the reverse complement.
GTCCTGTACGCCTCGGCCGCGTCCACCCCCTCCGGCTCGGCCGCCTCCTCCGTGGATGTGGTGCTGCGGATCTGGAGGTCGTCCAGCAGGGCCCGTTCGCCCCTGCCGCGGATCAGCAGCAGCACGAAGGGATCCTGGTCCAGCAGCCGTGCCACCTGGTAGCACAGGGCCGCCGTGTGCCCGCAGTGGTCCCAGGCGCCGCAGTCGCACTCCGGTTCCAGATCACCCATGCCCGGCAGCAGTTCGGCGCCCGCGGCCGCCGCGTCCTCGACCAGATGCGGTGGCATCTCGCGGTCCAGCAGCGCCGCGACATGTCCGGCCCGCTCGACCGTCATGTCCAGGAACCGGTCCCACTGTTCACCGTCCAGCTCCTCCAGCAGGACGTCGGCCCGGTGAGGGGTGCCACCGCGGCTCTGGACCACTGCCGTGATACGTCCCGGGCGTACGGACACCGCGCCCACACAGCCCGCGCGCGCCAGTCTGCGGCCCGCCTTGAGCTGTTGGGAGTCGAGCGCTGTGTCCTCCAGGGCTTTGAGCCAGGCCCGGCCCCACCAAGTGTCCGCAAACCCCCGCCCGTGCGCGGGCGGCAGCGCGGCGAACGTACGCTCCACGTCCTGGTCGTGCCGGTTCATCGGGCGCCCCCTCGCAGTTCCACCAGATCGGCCAGCTCCGCGTCCGTCAGCTCCGTGAGCGCTGTCTCGCCGGAACTCAGCACCGCGTCGGCCAGCTCCCGCTTGCGGCCGAGCATGTCGGCGATGCGGTCCTCGACGGTCCCCTCCGCGATCAGCTTGTGGACCTGCACGGGCCGGGTCTGGCCGATACGGTACGCACGGTCGGTGGCCTGCGCCTCGACGGCGGGGTTCCACCAGCGGTCGTAGTGCACGACGTGTTCGGCCCGCGTCAGGTTCAGTCCGGTGCCCGCGGCCTTCAACGACAGCAGGAAGACGGGGACTTCACCGTCCTGGAAGCGCCGCACCATCGTCTCGCGTTCGGCGACGGGCGTCCCGCCGTGCAGGAACTGCGAGGTGATGCCACGGGCCGTCAGGTGCCGTTCGATGAGGCGCGCCATGCGCACGTACTGCGTGAAGACCAGAACGCTTGCCCCCTCGGAGAGGATGGTGTCGAGCAGTTCGTCCAGCAGCTCCAGCTTCCCCGAACGACCGTCGATCCGCGGCCGTTCCTCCTTCAGGAACTGCGCCGGGTGGTTGCAGATCTGCTTCAGTCCCGTCAGCAGCTTCACGATCAATCCGCGCCGCTCCATGCTGCCGGCCGCGGAGATCTCCGCGAGTGTCTCGCGCACCAACGCCTCGTACAGACCCGCCTGTTCCATGGTCAGGGACACCGCACGATCGGTCTCGGTCTTCGGCGGCAGTTCCGGCGCGATCCCAGGATCCGACTTGCGGCGGCGCAGCAGGAACGGCCGTACGAGACGGGCGAGCCGCTCCGCGGCGGCCGGGTCCCGGCCGCTCTCGACGGCCTGTGCGTACCGCGTGCGGAAGGTGCCGAGCCGGCCCAGCAGCCCGGGGGTCGTCCAGTCGAGGATCGCCCACAGCTCGGAGAGGTTGTTCTCCACCGGGGTCCCGGTGAGCGCCACGCGTGCGCGTGCACCGATGGAACGCAGCTCCCGTGCGGTCGCCGAGTACGGGTTCTTCACATGCTGCGCCTCGTCCGCCACGACCATGCCCCATGGGATCCCGCCGAGCCGGCGCGCGTCCAGGCGCATCGTCCCGTACGTGGTGAGCACGAATTCCCCGTCCGCCACCGCGTCCAGGCTGCGCCGCGCCCCGTGGAAGCGGCGCACGGGCGTGCCGGGCGCGAACCTCTCGATCTCCCGCTGCCAGTTGCCCATCAGCGACGTCGGACACACCACGAGGGTGGGACCGGCCGTCGCCCCCTCGCTCTGCCGGTGCAGATGCAGCGCGATCAGCGTGATCGTCTTGCCGAGTCCCATGTCGTCGGCCAGACAGCAGCCCAGACCCAAGGACGTCATTCGGGCCAGCCAACTCAGGCCCCGGCGCTGATAGTCCCGCAGGGTGGCCGCGAGGGCGGCGGGCTGCGCGACCGGCTCCTGCGCCTCCGGGGCCGACAGCCGCTCCCTCAGGGCTGCCAGCCACCCCGTGGGCTGTACGTCGACCCGGTGGCCGTCGACCTCCGTCGAGCCCGTCAGCGCGGCTCCGAGCGCGTCGATGGGTGTGATCTTGCGGTCCTGCTGGGCGCGGGCGCGCCGCGCCTGTTGGGGGTCGATGAGGACCCATTGGCCGCGCAGACGCACGACGGGCCGGCCGGCCTCGGCGAGCCGGTCCAGCTCCGCGCGCGTGAGCTGCTCGTCGCCCAGGGCGAACCGCCAGTTGAAGGCGAGCAGCGCGTCGGCGGACAGGAACGACGGCGTGTCCGAGGCGGGCCGGCCGGCCACCGGCTCCTCGTCCGGCGGGCCGATGACCGCGCGCGCGGTCAGGGTCCGGGCCAGTTCCTTCGGCCAGTGCACGTCGACTCCGGCGGCGGCGAGGTCCCGGGCGCCGGGTCCGAGCAGTTCGGTGACCTCCTCGTCGGCGAGTTCGACGGCGTCCGGCACGCTCGCCGACAGCAGGGGCGTCAGCGGCGGCCAGGAGCGAGCCGCCCGGCGCAGTGCGAGCAGGGCGTCCATCCGCGCGCGCGGACCGAAACCCCGGCCCCCGTCTCCGGATGCGCCCCACACCTCGGAAGCGTCCGCCACCAGCGCCGGATCACTGACGCTGTGCACCTGCAGTACGGCCCGCAACGGCCCCGCGGCATCCTCCTGCGTCAGCTCGGCAAGGCCGGGCACCTCGATCCGCAGCGAGAGCCGTACGCCCGCGTCGTGGCCCGCGGCGACATCGGCGGCCCACGCCCGCTGCCCGGGCAGGTGCTGCGGTGCCTGCGCCGCGTAGGCGGGCCCGCCCGTCACCAGGAAGGCCGCCGGGGAGCGCGGGAGCGTGTCGGCCACCGCGTCCAGGAAGGCGCGTAGCAGCCCCTCCGGGGCGGGCAGCCGCAGCGGCCCGGTGCCGTCCACCGGGATGGCGTGTGCCTCGGGCGGCATCGCGGCGGCCAGCCCGCGGATGCGGTCGACGTCGTCCAGGGGCAGGGGGCCGACGCGCCAGGCATCATGATCGCCGGGGGACAGACCGGGCAACAGCAGCCCCCGGGCGAGGAGTTGGAGGGCCAGCACGGCTGCCGAGCCCCAGAAGACGGCCCCGGGGTGTGCGTGCGCATCGGTACGCGCGCGCGTGAGGACCGCAAGCGCCGCACGCACCGGCAGCAGGACGGCGGGAACCTGGACCAGCTCGACGCCGTCGCCGCCCGGCAGGACGACACCCAGATCCTGCAGGGACCCGGCCGCGTGAGGCGGAGGGGCGCTGCCGTCGGGCCGCCAGAAGGCGACCCGGCCGGTGCGGGCCGGGTCACCGGGCATGAAAACGGCGCAGCAGCGGGCCAGTTCGGAGATCTCGGACGGTGGTGCCGCGGGGATCCTCTGCACAGCGAAGCCGCATTCCTCAAATTTGACTACTGGGGTCGGAGTCGCCGAGGGTACAGCATTCGGCGGGCCGGCGGGACACGGCCGGACCGCCGCCCGGCCGTCCGGCTTCCGGGGTGTCGTCAGCCCCCTGGTGCACCACCGGCTGACCCCCGCCCGTACACGGGTGGTGGCGTCATGGTCGCAACAGGTTCTCGCTCCGTACGTTTCCTCAGGTCAGCCCGTTGCCCGAGAGAGCCGGAGACCGGACATGCCCGAGCCCACCACAGCCGTCGCCGAACCACTTCGGGGAACGCGCGACGCACCGCCCGCGGGAAGCGAGTTCGCGCCCCTTCTGCGCACGGTCCGGGGCCAGGGACTTCTGCAACGGCGTCGCACCTGGTACACGGTCACCATCGCCACCAACGCACTCGCGCTCGCCGGCATCGTCACGGGCATCGTCCTGACCGGCGATTCCTGGTGGTCGCTGCTCCTGGCACCGCTGCTCGCCGTCTTCGGCGCCCGCACGGCCTTCATCGGCCACGACGCGGGCCACTCCCAGATAACCGGCGACAAGTCGGCGGCCCGGGTCATCGGCCTGATCCACGGCAACCTGCTCCTGGGCATGAGCTATGCCTGGTGGAACGACAAGCACAACCGCCACCACGCCAACCCCAACCACATCGACAAGGACCCGGACGTCGTCGCCGACGTCCTCGTCTTCACCGGCGCACAGGCCAAGGAGCGCTCGGGCTTCCGCCGCTGGCTGACCCGCCACCAGGCCTGGCTCTTCTTCCCGCTCACCCTCCTGGAAGGCGTCGCCCTGAAGATCCACGGCTTCCAGGACCTGCGTCGGCAGACGCCCCGGGAGCGCACCGTGGAGGGCCTGCTGCTGGTGACCCACCTCGCGGCCTACGCGACCCTGCTGCTCAGCTCGCTCTCCCCGGGCAGGGCCCTCGCGTTCGCCGCCCTGCACCAGGCGCTGTTCGGCCTGCACCTGGGGCTGGCCTTCGCCCCCAACCACAAGGGCATGGAGATGCCCGACCCGAACGGCGAGCGCTGGGGACATCTGCACCGGCAGGTGCTCACCTCGCGCAACATCCGCGGCGGCATCCTGACCGACTGGTTCCTCGGCGGCCTCAACTACCAGATCGAGCACCATCTCTTCCCCAGCATGCCCCGCCCTCATCTCCGGCTCACCCAGCCCCTGGTGCGCGCCCACTGCCGGGAGTTGGGTGTTCCCTATGCGGAGACCGGACTCGTCGACTCCTACCGGCAGGCCCTGAGTCACCTCCATGCAGTGGGGGAGCCTCTCAGGACGGAATGACGGACAGTGTTCTCAGGGACGAGTCGGGGTCGCCCTCGGGGACGTCTCAGGGTCGTGGTCCGGAACCGCGGGAGGCACGGGCCCGTTTTCAGGACAGAGAGCGGCATCAGGCCGCGAAGGAGGCGACGTACATGTCGAACAACGCGAAGATCGCCATAGGAGGTGTGGCGCTCGGGCTCTTCCTGTGGATCTGGCTGCCCTTCTGGGCGGTGGTCCTGATCGTCCTCGGAATCCCGACCGCCGCATACCTCACGCTGGACCCCTCGCAGCGGCGCCGGCTGCGCCGCATCACCCGCAAGGAGCTCGGCCGCTGAAGCATTACCGCACGGGATCGGCCCGGTCGGCCAGCGCGCAGGAGTCGACCACATCGCCGCCCGCGGGCCGTGCGACGGTGTGGTCCGCGGGCGGCTGTGCGCCCGTCTCCACCCAGGAGACCAGCGCGTCGAACGCCGAGCGGTAGCAGGGCAGGATCGGCCGCAGCCGGTCCGGATAGGTGTCGTACAACCCGTCGACGTGCGTGCCGCCCTGGATCGTGTAGTAGCGGTGCAGCGCGCCCCGTCCGCGTGCGGCCACCATGCGCGCGTACACGTCCGAGTCGGCGGCCTTGGGCAGCAGGGCGTCCAGGTCGCCGTGCAGCGTGATCAGAGGCCGGCCGATGCGCCCCGTGAGCGCCACGCGGGCCACGGCTCGATGGACGGACGCGGGCCGCGACGCATAGTCGTACACCGCGTCGGCGGGGCAGGGCGAAAGGATCTGCTCAGCGGTGCTGCCGGCGGACGGGCCGGGGCAGCCGGGGTCGTACGCCGGGTCGAACTCGGCGCGGTAGATCTTCTGCGTGACGCCCCAGTACGCCTTCTCGTGATACGGCCACAGAAACTCCGAGCCACGCGCGAAGCCCACCGCGTACAGGTCCTCGTCCCGCGCCGAGCCCAGCATCCGTGCCACCGCCGTCGGCAGCGAGGTGAGCAGGCTGGGGCCGTCCGCGGTCCACAGCGCGCCCTCCCAGTCCACGCCGCCGTCGTACAGCTCCGGGTGGTTCTCCAACTGCCAGCGGGTGAGATAGCCGCCGTTGGAGATGCCGGTCATGTACGTGCGGCGCGGTGCTTGCCCGTATCGCTGGGCCACCGCCCGCTTGGCGGCCCGGGTGAGCTGAGTGGTCCGTGCATTCCACTCGGCGACCGCGTCACCGGGCCGGGACCCGTCGCGGTAGAAGTCGGCACCGCTGTTGCCCTTGTCGGTCGCCGCGTACGCGTACCCCTGGGCGATCACCTGGTCCGAGATCGCCTTGTCCGTCGCGTACTGCCTGCGTGTACCGGGAGCGCCGGTGACCACCAGGCCGCCGTTCCAGCGGTCGGGCAAGCGGATCACGAACTGCGCGTCGTGCCGTCGGCCGTGGGTGGTGTTGAAGTGCGAGGAGTCCGGGAAATAGCCGTCGATCTGCACCCCGGGAACCCCGGACGGGGTACGAGTCGCCCTCGCCGTCAGCCCCGCCTGGTCAGCCATGTCGGTGTACGGCGTACCGGCGAGCCCGGTCGTGGTCAGGTCGGGCAGACAGGTGCTCTGCTGGAAGGCGGCGCCCGGCACATGCACCCGCTCCTGGTGGGCACAGTGATCCCCGCGCACGGCCGTGGCATGGGCGTGAGCCGGCCAGGTGAGGGCGGCTGCCGCCAGGGCGGCAGCCGCGAGCGGAACACCGCGGGACGGACGCATGACAGACCTCCGGGGCAGGACGGCAGGGAACGACGCCCGCAGGAGGCGGGCGCCGACGGCTGCCATCGTGCGGTCCGGCCTCCGCCGCATCCATGGGCTGGGACCACATGGAACCCGCCCGACACATGGCGGCTCAGAACAGGGGACGTGGGTGAAGTGCCGTGCGAGGGAAGGAGATCGATGCAATGCGGCCCGGCGCCCGCTTCACCGCGCGCGCCGACGATCGCGCCCGTGCCGTCGCGGAGTCTGCCCCGACTGCGTCTCGTCCGGCCGACGCTGCGGAACTCGTCCGCACGCCCCAAGGCCTTGGTTGCCCTGCCGTACGAGGCACACACGCCAACGCGCCCGGCAGGACCCGCGCGGCCCCAACTGGAACAGCGTGCGGGACGCCGGTCCGCGCTGACTCAGATGGGCCGCACGGCCATCTTGTCGAGCGCCTCCAGCAGGCCCGGCAGCTCCGGTCCGCGGCCGACCGGCAGCACCTCGCCGGGCTCCGCGTCGAGCAGCACGAACGCGATGTCGTCGGTTCGGGCGACGAGCGACCAGCCCGGACCGTCGGCACGCAGGGTCCGCGCGTCACCCGGGGCGAAGGAGGACCGGACGCGGCCGAGGGGCGGCGGAGTGTCCACGTAGGCGCGCGCCTCGGCGAGCACCCGCCGGACCCCGGTGTGCCCCGGCTGACCGTCCGCCTGCTCGCCCGCCGCGGCCGGAGCATCCTCCTTCTCCGCGTCCTCGGAGGCCCCGTCCGTAGTCGGGAAGGCGGAGTCGTCGATCTGCTCCCGCCACACCGCCCACTGCAGCGCGATCTCGTCGGCGCCCAGGCGCCGCTGAGCCGGCCCCCACCTGCTGGTGTCCGGCGGCGTCAACGGCGGGCCGTCCGCCACCTCGGGGTCGGGATCGTGCGGCTCGGGCACACCGGGAGCCGCCACCGCGACCGCCAGGGGCCAGCCCGGCAGCGCGGCGACGACCGAGCGCTCGTCCGGCGACAGGTCGTACTCCATCCCGCAGTCCCAGGACGCGATCGCGACGGCGACCAGCGACACGTCGTCGACCACGACCGTCCACCGGGCGCCGTCACCGTCCTGGCCGAGCACCAGGCCGTATCCGTCGGCGAGCGGCGCGAGGCCCAGCGCCGCGCAGGCTTCCGGATAGTCGTCGCCCAGCACGCTCGGGAACTTCGCCGGCGTCAGAAGTACCGCCGTGAGCACATAAAGCGCATCGTCCGCGGCGGCGACGGCGTCCTCGTCCGTCCCGGCCATCCCAGCCTCCCCATCGATTCATCCGATCGCGCGCACCCTAGTGCGAGCGGAAGCAGCTTGTCACGACTCACAAGCGCACCCGGAGCTGCAGTTTTCCGGCTGGACGGGGCGAATCGACCGCACCTGACCCGTTGCGTCAGGCCGCCGGGAGGCCCAGAAGCGCGCGGGCCACCGTCCCCGGCGACTCGTCGCGCTCCCGCGCGAGCGCAATGACGGCCCGGCACGCCAGCTCGTTGACCCCGAAGGACAGCGCCTCCGGGGACACCCAGCCCGCCGCCTCCTCGATCCGGTCCTGGTCGTCCTCCGCGCACGCCGAGACATAGGCGGCCGCGGCTTCGAAAAGATTGTGTGTACGTTTGTCCCGGCCGTTGTCGATGTCCGCGCGAACGGCGTTGAGGAATCTCGCACAGGACTTGCGCACCCTGCCCAACATGCTGACCACCTTCCCCCTGCGTGGTTGCCCTGGCCGATCGTTCGTCTCCTGTTGTTCAACGTAGAGTTGGACTTCCTGCGGCAGAAGGGGGACGCGACGGTGAAGCGCTTCCAGCGGCTCGAACAGATCCGGCGGATGGACCCCCACAAGGACGCCTCCGAGATCTACCGGCTCAGCGCGGCCTACGAGTTCCCCTGGGACTTCACCCGTTCCCTCGAACTGGCCCTGTACCGCACCTACGCCGTACCCAGCATCGGGCGGCTGCTCGCCGAGACGTCGGAACTCACCCGGCGGACCCAGAAGCGCTACGACGACACCACCCTCCTCCTCGACGCCGTCGTGGAGCACGGCTTCGGCAGCCCCCAGGCCGACACCGCGATCCGCCGGATCAACCAGATGCACCGCAGCTACGACATCGCCAACGACGACATGCGCTACGTACTGTGCACCTTCGTCGTGATGCCCAAGCGCTGGATCGACGCGTACGGATGGCGCCGGCTGTCGCGCCATGAGACCGTCGCCTCCGCTGTCCACTACCGCACCCTGGGCCGGTACATGGGCATCAGGGACATTCCCGAGTCCTACGAGGAGTTCGAGGCCTGCCTCGACGCCTACGAAGAGGCCCACTTCGACTGGAACGAGGACGCGCGCCGCGTCTCCGACGCCACCCTCGCGCTGATGGCCTCCTGGTACCCGCGCCCGCTCGCCCCCCTTCTGCGCACTTCGACCCTCGCCCTGCTCGACGACCACCTCCTGAGCGCCTTCCGCTACCCGCCCCCGAGCGCTGCCGCCCGCGCACTGGTGCGCCGCGCGGTACGGGCGCGCGGACGCGTCGTGCGTCTCCTTCCGCCCCGGCGCGCGCCGCACTACGCGCGGCAGAACTGGGAGGTCAAGAGCTATCCGGACGGCTACGAGCTGAACGAACTGGGCACCCGTCCGGTTCCCGGTCTACGAGGATGTCCCGTGCGGCGTGCGAACGGATCAGCCGTCGAGTGACCCGATCGTCTCGCGCAGCCAGGTGAGTTCGGCCCGGGACGTGGCCCGCGCGATGGTCAGCAGCCCGCGGCGGAAGGGATCGTCCAGTTCCTCCGCGCGCAGCGGCCGGTCACCCTCGTAGAAGAAGCTCGCCGGTTCCTCCAGGAAGGCGAGCCTGCGCCGGAGCACGGCCGCCTGCGCCACCGGGTCGTCGAGGTGGCGCAGGAAGGCGAGCACGGTGAACCACCGGTTCTCGTCGGTGATGTCGCGCCGGTCGGGTTCGGCGAGCCGCCGGCGCAACTCTCCTCTGCCGTCCTCGGTGAGGGTCAGGACGTGACGCGGGGCGGCCACGGCGCCGGGTTGCGTGGCGCGCGCCAGCAGACCCGCCTTCTCCATGCGCTTGATCGCCGGGTACAGCGTGCTCTCGGCGACGGGTTTCACATGGCCCGTCAGCGCGGCGATGCGTTTGCGCAGCTCGTAGCCGTGCAGCGGGGCGTCGTAGAGGAATCCCAGGATGGCCAGCTCCAGCATTCCCGCATTCTCGCCCATGCGCGCTGTACATCGCCAGTTTCATATATCGACTTCGCTATACCTCGGTAACGAGGTATCTTCCTGGCGAGTCGAGAGTGACCGTGGCGCATGAGGGAGGACGCGATGAAGCAGGCCGAGTTCGACGGCAAGGGAAGCTGCATCCGCTGGACGGAGACGCCCGGCGAGGAACCCGCGCGCGTGTATGTGCACGGACTGGGTTCGATGTCAGCCGTCTACCACGCGCACATCGCGGCCCGCCCCGAGCTCGCCGGCCGGCGCAGCCTGTTCGTCGATCTGCCCGGGCACGGCATCAGCGACCGCCCGGAACACTTCGGCTACACCCTCCAGGAGCACGCCGACGCCCTGGCGGCCGTCCTGGACGCGAGCGGCCTCACCGAAGCCGAACTGGTGGCGCACAGCATGGGCGGTGCCGTCGCCATCGTGCTCGCCCACCGGCGGCCCGACCTGGTCGCCCGGCTGGTCCTCACGGAGGCCAACCTCGACGCCTTTCCGCCACCCGCCGCGGCCAGCAGCGGCATCGCCGCCCACGAGGAGGACGCGTTCGTCTGCGGCGCCCACGCACGCGTGCTGGAAGAGGTCGGCCCCCTGTGGGCCGCGACCATGCGGCTGGCAGATCCGCGGGCCCTGCACCGCTCGGCCGTCGGCCTGCGGCGCGGCTCCGAACCCGTCATGCGCAGCATCCTCGAACAGCTGCCGATCGAGCGCGTCTATCTGCAGGGCGAGCTGAGCGGTGAACTCGCGGGCAGGCACTCCCTGGAGGCGGCGGGGGTGCGGGTGGTGACGGTGGCCGGTGCGGGCCACAACGTCATGTTCGACAACCCCGACGCCTTCGCAGCGGCCGTGGCGGGCCGCTGAGACTCAGTCTTCCCGCACGGACAGCGCCAGAAAGCGGGCGTCCTCGTCGACGTACGAGGTCATACGCCAGCCCGAACCGGCCAGCAGCGGACGGAGGTTCGGCTCCGCGCGCAGGTCGTCCGGAGTGATCCGGCGGCCTTGGCGTGCCGCCAGCGCCGCCCGGCCGATGGGGTGGAACAGCGCCAGAGTGCCGCCGGGGCGGACCACGCGGGCCAACTCCCGCAGATTCTCGGACGGTTGGGGCAGATGCGCGATCAGCCCGGCGGCGAACACGGCGTCCAGCGTCTCGGACCGCAGCGGCAGTGCGGCGACGTCGGCGAGCAGCAGCTGCCCGTCGTGGCCTCTTCCGGCCCGTACAGCGGCCTGGAGCATGGCGGGGGTCAGATCGGCCCCGACGACCACTCCGGAGGGCCCCACGGCGGCGCGCAGCGGCGTGAGGGCCCGCCCGGTGCCGCAGCCCGCGTCGAGCACCCGGTCACCCTCGCGCAGCCCCAGTTCGGCGACCGCGGCGGCGTAGGCGGGACCGTCGTCGGGGAACCGGCTGTCCCAGTCGGCGGCGCGGGCGCCGAAGAATTCCTGGACATGTGTGTGGTCGTCGCTCATGTTCCGCATGATTCCTCACCGAAACGGATGGGCGCTGCTGTGCACACGTTCGAGCGGGGCGCGATCGTTCAGATACCTCTCTGTGTCATATTCCAACAGCTTTCGAAATGCGCGCCCTTGGTGCGCCTCTGTCAGGACTAGCGTCCCGGGGCCATGGGACACCTGGACCACGCCACCTTCGGCTGGCTTACCCCCGTGCTGTCGTATGTGATGGCCTGTATAGGCGCCGCGCTGGGACTGCGCTGCACGGTCCGTGCGCTGGGCGCCACCGGGCGCTCGCGCCGCAACTGGCTGATCACCGCGGCCTCCGCCATCGGCACCGGCATCTGGACGATGCACTTCGTGGCCATGCTCGGCTTCGGCGTCAGCGGCACCGACATCCGCTACGACGTGCCGCTCACCATCGTGAGCCTGCTCGTCGCCATGATCGTGGTCTGGGCCGGCGTCTTCGCCGTCGGCTACAGCCGTGACCGCACCCGCGCACTCTTCCTCGGCGGACTCACCACCGGGGTCGGCGTCGCGAGCATGCACTATCTGGGCATGGCGGCGGTGCGGCTGCACGGCCACGTCAGCTATGACCCGGCGCTCGTCGCACTCTCCGTCCTGATCGCCGTCGTCGCGGCGACGGCGGCCCTGTGGGCGGGGCTCAACATCAAGTCGCCCATCGCCGTCACCGTCGCCTCCCTGATCATGGGCGCCGCGGTGACCAGCATGCACTACACCGCGATGTTCGCGGTACGCGTCCATGTCACCCCGTCCGGCCACACGCTGCCCGGGGCCACGGCGATGCAGTTCATCTTCCCCCTCGCCGTCGGCCTCGGCTCCTACCTGTTCCTGACCTCGGCCTTTGTCGCGCTGTCGCCGACGACCGGGGAGCGCGAGGCATCCGCCTCGGCCCAGCGGCCGGTCGAGAGCGCCGTCGCCCGCTAGCGACGGCCCGGCCCGCCCCCGTACCACTCCCGAGCGAGGAGGCCATGCGTACACCCCGTAGGACCCCCAGCCCCAGCCCACAGGCGCCGCCCCCGCCTCCCGTGCGCGGCCGTCGTGCCCACGCCGGCCCGCCCGCCGACGAGGTCCCGGACGAGCCCGCGGGCGCGGCGCCGACTGATGCACCCGCGCCTGGGAGCCGCTGGCGGATACGGCCGCGCACCGTCCGCGCCAAGATCGTGTGCCTGCTGATGGTTCCGGTCGTCTCGCTGCTGGCCCTGTGGGCGTACGCCACCGTCAGCACCGCCCAGGACGTCGCCCGGCTACGGCAGTTGCAGCGCGTCGACTCCCAGATCCGCACCCCGGTCGCCACGGCCGTCGCCGCACTGCAGGCCGAGCGCTCGGCAGCGGTGCGCTCTGCGACCGCACCCTCGGCCGGACGGGGCGACGACTACCAGAAGCTCGCGGACCGCACCGACCAGGCCGTGGCAGGGCTGCGGCTAGGGGGCCACAACACCGTCGCCGACAGCGAGGAACTGCCCTCCGGCGTGGCCCAGCGGCTCAGGTCCTTCGTCGCCGGCGCCGAACAGTTGCGGTCCTTGCGCACCGCGGTGCTCGACCGCCGCGCGAACTGGGCCGTGGCGTACGGGCAGTACACCAAGACCATCAACAGCGCCTTCGCGGTGGGCGGCGCGCTCACCGGCATCCAGGACGCCGATCTGGGCTCCGACGCGCGCGTGCTGCTCGAGTTCTCCCGGGCCGGCGAGGCGTTGGCCCAGGAGGACTCGGTGCTCTCGGGTGCCCGCCTGACCCGTGGACTCAGCGGCGAGCGGCTACGGCTGTTCACCGGCGCCGTCGACACCCGCCGCACGCTCACCGAGGCCGCCGTCGCCGACCTGAGCGGCCCCGAGCGCACCGCGTGGCGCACCCTGGCCGAGGGCAATGACTACGCCGCCCTGGGCCGCACGGAGGACCGGATCCTCACCGCCGCCCCGGGCGGGCGCGCGATCGCCGCCGCACCCGAGGCCGACTGGAACACGGCACACGCGCGCGTGCAGGACGGCATGCGGACCATCGAGCAGGACGCCGGGAGCAGTGTCGCGCACCGCGCCGACCCGTTCACCCGCGGCCTGCTCACCCCGGCCGGCGCCGCCGTGCTCCTCGGTCTCGCCGCGGTGGCCGCCTCGCTCGTCATCTCGGTCCGCATCGGACGCGGCCTCGTCGTCGAGCTGGTCAGCCTGCGCAACAGCGCCCTGGAGATCGCCCGCCGCAACCTCCCCGAGGCCATGCGGAAGCTGCGGGCCGGCGAGGAGATCGACATCCAGGCCGAGGCCCCACCGGGACCGCCCGCCGAGGACGAGACCGGACAGGTGGCCGAGGCCCTCGGCACGGTCCACCGCGCCGCCCTGCGCGCCGCCGTCGAGCGCGCCGAACTCGCCAGCGGCATCTCCGGCGTCTTCGTCAACCTCGCCCGCCGCAGCCAGGTCCTCGTCCATCGCCAACTGAGCCTCCTCGACAGCATGGAGCGCCGCTCCGACGACCCGAACGAGCTCAGCGATCTCTTCCGCCTCGACCACCTCACCACCCGCATGCGGCGCCACGCCGAGAGCCTGATCATCCTCTCCGGAGCGGCACCGGGCCGGGCCTGGCGCATGCCGGTCTCGCTGACCAACGTGGTGCGCGCGGCCGTGTCCGAGGTCGAGGACTACGCGCGCGTGGAGGTGCGACAGCTTCCCGAGGCGGCCGTCGTCGGCTCGGCCGTCGCCGACCTCACCCACCTCCTGGCCGAGGTCGTAGAGAACGCGGCCCAGTTCTCGCCGCCCCACACGCGCGTGCGCATCATCGGCGAACCTGTCGGCAACGGCTACGTCATCGAGGTCGAGGACCGCGGCCTGGGCATGGGCCCGGAGACCCTCACCGAGGCCAACCGCCGGATCGAACAGTCCGAGGCCCTCGACCTCTTCGACAGCGACCGGCTCGGCCTCTTCGTGGTCAGCAGGCTCGCGGCCCGCCACGGCATCAAGGTGCACCTGCGTACCTCCCCCTACGGCGGCACCACCGCGGTCGTCCTGCTGCCCACCGCCCTGCTGCACGGCGGCGCGGCGGAACGTTCCCCCGGCAAGGCCGCGGAGTCGCAGCGGCCGACGGAACGCGAGTACGCGCGCGTGCCCGGCGGCGCCCCGCACCAGGACTCCGTCCCGGCGACGACCGAGCGGCCCGCGCTGGTGGCGCACGCACCGGCCGCGGTGGACACGACGTCCGACACCCCACCTCCCGGAGTCACCACCTTGCGCCTGCACCGTCCCCCGGAGGACACCGAAGAGTCCGACGACCTGCCCCGCCGTGTACGCCAGGCCAGTCTCGCCCCCCAACTGCGTGAACAGCGCCCCGAGGAGCCGGCCCACCCGCAGGCCTCCGCCCGCGAGGACCGGCGCACCCCCGAGATCGTGCGGGACCGCATGGCTGCCTACCGCGACGGCTGGAAGCGCGGCGGCGGCAGGCAACCAGGCCGCGGCATGGGGCCCGACCCCACACCGCGCAGCGACAGCAGCGAAGGAGACCGCGCATGATCCAGGACCCGAGCACCGGGGCCGACCGGCGATCCGGGGAACTCGACTGGCTGCTGGACGACTTGGTGCTGCGTGTGAGCGAAGTACGGCACGCCGTGGTGCTCTCCAACGACGGACTCGCCGTGGGCGCCTCGTCCGACCTGCGCCGCGAGGACGCGGAACACCTCGCCGCCGTGGCCTCCGGCTTCCACAGCCTGGCCAAGGGCGCGGGTCGGCACTTCGGCGCCGGCGGGGTGCGCCAGACCATGGTGGAGATGGACGACGGCTTCCTGTTCGTGGCCGCCGCGGGCGACGGCTCCTGCCTCGCCGTACTCACCGCCGTCAGCGCCGACATCGGCCTGGTCGCCTACGAGATGGCACGACTGGTCAAACGCGTCGGCGAGCACCTGTACACGCCGACCCGTGTCGCTGCGCGGCCGCCGGCCGCCCGATGAGACGCGAGGGTGGCGCGCGCACATGAACGCGGACAGCACCGGCACCCCTCCCGAGCCGGGCAGCCAGTGGTACGACGGCGAGGCCGGGCCCCTCGTCCGCCCGTACGCCATGACGGGCGGACGCACCAGGCCCGGCCCCACCGGGGTCCGCTTCGACCTGATCGCCCTGGTCACCCTGGACTCGGGCGCACCCGGCGTCGAGGACGACACCGGGCTCGGACCGGAACACCGGGCCCTGATCGACCTGTGCCGCACCGAGACCCAGTCGGTCGCCGAACTCGCCGCGGGCGCCGACCTGCCCGTGGGCGTGGTCCGGGTCCTCCTGGGCGACCTGTTGGAACTCGGCTGCGTCACCGTCAGCCGTCCCGTACCGCCCGCGCAGCTTCCTGACGAACGGATTCTGCGCGAGGTGATCGCAGGGCTACGGGCCTTGTAGATGTCAGTTCACCACCACCCGGTCCCGTACGGGGCAACCCGGTACTCCCGAGAGAAGTGATCGATGGTCTCCGAGCACTCCGACGCGCAGGACGGCGAGACGGCCGCACTGGCGTTGAAGATCCTGGTCGCCGGCGGATTCGGCGTGGGCAAGACCACCCTGGTGGGCGCGGTCAGCGAGATCAGGCCGCTGCGCACCGAGGAACTGCTCAGCGAGGCAGGCCAGCTGGTGGACGACACCGACGGCGTGGACCAGAAGGTCACCACCACCGTCGCCATGGACTTCGGGCGCATCACCATCAGGTCCGGTCTGTCCCTGTACCTCTTCGGCACACCGGGCCAGGACCGCTTCTGGTTCCTGTGGGACGAACTGTCCCAAGGAGCCCTGGGTGCCGTGGTCCTCGCCGACACCCGGCGCCTGGAGGACTGCTTCCCGGCGGTGGACTACTTCGAGCACCGGCACATCCCGTTCGTGGTCGCCGTCAACTGCTTCACGGGCGCCCGCACCTACGGTGCCCAGGACGTCTCACGCGCCCTCGACCTCGACCGGGGAACACCGGTGGTGCTGTGCGACGCCCGTGACCGCGACTCCGGGAAGGAAGTGCTGATCCGGCTCGTCGAGTACGCCGGGCGGATGCACACCGCCCGGCTCCTCGACTCGGTCGGCTGACGGACACTCAGGGCAGGCGCCCCGCTCAGCTGGCGACGGCCTTCTCCGCCAGCACCTTGTCGATCGTGACCCGGACGAGGAGTTCCCCCGGCACCCCGTTGCGGGCCCCGAACTCCTCGGCTCGCTCCTCGCCCATGTAGCGCGCCCCGATGCGGGCGGCCCATTGCCTGAGCTCGTCGAGGTCCTCCGAAATCCGGGCACGGCCCTGCAGGACGACGAAGTCGAAGGGCGGCCGGTCGTCGTCCACGCACAGCGCGACCCGGCCGTCACGCACGACATTGCGCCCCTTCACGCTCGTGCTCGCGGTGTTGAACACCACGTCGTCGCCGTCGAGCACGAACCAGATCGGGGTCACATGCGGACTGCCGTCGGCCCGGACGGTCGCCAGCTTTCCGGTGCGGGTGCCGTGCGAGACGAAGTCCCGCCATTCCTTGTCGGTCATCTTCTGCGCCATGCCCCTATCCTCCTTGCCCGCGCCGGGGTCGTGGTGAAGGCTGGCGTGGAGATCCTCCGGCCAGGGGGAGTCATCACGCGGGGAGACCGGATCATGGTGCAGAACCAGGGACTTGGCTGGCTGTTGGACGACCTGACCGAGCGCGTCGAACATGTACGGCACGCACTGGTCCTGTCCAACGACGGCCTGGTGACGGGAGCGAGTACGGGATTGCGGCGCGAGGACGCCGAGCATCTTGCCGCCGTCTCGTCCGGACTCCACAGCCTGGCCAAGGGCTCGGGGCGCCACTTCGGCGCGGGCAGAGTGCGCCAGACGATGGTCGAGTTCGACGACGCGGTGCTGTTCGTGACCGCCGCGGGCGCCAGCAGCTGTCTGTGCGTGCTCAGCGGCGCGGAGGCCGACATCGGTCAGATCGCCTATGAGATGACCCTGCTGGTCAACCGAGTGGGCGAACACCTCGGCGTGGAGGCCAGGCAGCCCGAGCGGACTCCGACCACAGAGGCCTGACCTGCACGTCTTCCCTCACCCGTGGAGTTATCCACAGGCTCGCCACGAGATCCGCCGAAGCGGCTACGGTTTTTCCGAGGCCGCGCGAACGGCGCGGGCCACAGACTCCACGGGGGAGATGGGCCATGTCAGGCAACACCGTCGTACAACCGCACAGCACCTCCTGTACGCCGAGCCGCGCGGCACGCGAACTGGGGCTCAAGCGAGGCGAGTTCGAGCTCGCCGTGGACCTCGGATGCCTCCGCACCGTGCCCGACGAAGGGGGCGGAGGCCGACGGGTCACCCGCACAGAGATCGACCGGCTGCACGCCGAGGAGGGCTTCCCCGAGACCCTGAGGCAACGCGTCGAAACCGTGGGCACGAAGGAAGGAGCGGTCCTTCTGCAGGTGACGCCCGGGAAGTTCACGCGGCTGGCCCGGCTCGGCGTGGTCAAGCCCGTCAAGTTCTATCTCAACCGGTACCGGGCCGTGGTCTGGCTCTATCTGACCGAGGAGCTACGGCAGTTCGCGGCCGACGAGAACAACGCGCCGCTGTTGCAGGGCCGAACGCCCTCCGGCGCACGGGAGCAGCTCATCGAGGGGCTTGATCTGCGACCCCGCAACTGGCGCTCGCGACACCTCGGATTCCTGCTGCGGCGGGCCGACAACCATCCCTGGGCGTGCGCCGCGGCCGTGGCCTCCCTCCTCGACGCCGTCCAGATCGCGGAAATCGTCCAGGACCCCTACGAGCGGGTTCACTTGAACCGGTTCCGGCCCAGGCCGCAGGCGCACGGCGCACCGGGTTCGCCCGCCGCGCAGCTGGCCGAGAGCCTCACCATGGCGGAGGACCCGGACGAGATCGACTGGCTGCGGGCCGATCTCGCGCAGGCCGTCAGCCATGCGCGCGCACTCCAGCCCGCACCGCGCCCGACCGCCCGCCCGAGGCCGGCGGAAGCACGGGACCGGGAACGGCCCACACCGTCGACGGCTGCGGAAAACAACCCGCCGCTGTCCTCCACGGCCGGGGCACACGACTCGCCGGTGCCGTGGACGGCTGTGGCTCAGGTTCCACCCGCGCCGTGGACGGCTGCGGAACACAACCCGCCCGTGCCGTCTACGGCTGTGGCACCCCCGCCCGTGCCCTCGACGGCCGCGGCGCAGGACCGGCCCATGTCCTGCAAGGCCGTGGACAAAGTCCCGACCGTCCCCGAGGAATCGGGGCGCTCACACGGTCTGCTGGGCTGGCTGCGCCGCAGAACTGGGTGAGCTACAGCGCCCGGAACAGACCCTCTTGGACCACCGACACCAGCAGCCGGCCCTCGGTGTCGTAGATCCGCCCGCGTGCCAGGCCGCGGCCGCCCGTTGCGATGGGCGACTCCTGGTCGTAGAGGAACCACTCGTCCGCGCGAAACGGACGGTGGAACCACATGGCGTGATCCAGCGAGGCGATGTCGAAGCTCCGCGGGCCCCACAGGGGTTCGACCGGGATGCGGACGGCGTCCAGGAGTGTCATGTCGCTGGCGTAGGTCAGTGCGCAGGTGTGCACGACCGGGTCGTCGCCCAGCGGCCCGACCGCGCGCATCCACACCGCGCTGCGCGGCTCGGCGTCCTTGGCCTCCGCCACGGTCCAGCGCAGCCGGTCCACATAGCGGATGTCGAACGGCTGACGGCGCGCCATCCGCTCGTAGCGCTCGGGCAGCGCACCCAGATGCTCCCGGATCTCCTCGGTGACCGTCGGCAAGGACTCCGGGTCCGGGACCTTGCGGGCCGGCGGCAGCTGGTGCTCGAAGGACCCTTCCTCAGGTTTGTGAAAGGAGGCGGTGAGATTGAAGATCGTGCGGCCCTGCTGCACCGCGGTGACCCGGCGGGTGGTGAACGACCTGCCGTCCCGCACCCGTTCGACCTGGTACACGATCGGCACACCCGGCCGGCCCGGCCGCAGGAAGTACGCGTGCAGCGAGTGCACCGGACGCTCGCCGTCCGTGGTGCGGGCGGCGGCGACCAGAGCCTGTCCCGCCACCTGGCCGCCGAAGACGCGCTGCAGGGACTCCTGCGGGCTCAGGCCACGGAAGATGTTGACCTCGATCTGCTCCAGGTCGAGCAGGTCGACCAGTCTCTCGGCCGGGTTCGTCATGCGTGGGATTCTCCTTGGCTCACGACCTGGCTCACAGCTGGCCGACGTCGGTGACGCGGACGACCGCACGGCCCTCGGCGTCGGAGGCGGCGAGGTCGACCTCCGCGCTGATGCCCCAGTCGTGATCGCCGTTCGGGTCGGCGAAGATCTGGCGAACGCGCCACAGACCGTGCTCCGGCTCCTCCTCGATGAGCAGCAGCTTGGGGCCGCGGGCGTCCGGGCCGGTGCCCAGGTCCTCGTACTCGTCCCAGTACTTGTCCATCGCCTCGCCCCATGCCTCGGCGTCCCAGCCGGAGTCGGCATCCAGCTCGCCCAGCTCCTCGACCTGGTCGAGAGCGGCGAGCTCCACACGGCGGAACATGGCGTTGCGGACGAGGACCCGGAAGGCGCGGGCGTTGGAGGTGACCGGCTTGACCTCGTCGGCCTTCTCCTGGGCCTCCTCGGCCGTCATCTCCTCCGGGTTGGCGAGCTGTTCCCACTCGTCCAGCAGGCTGGAGTCGACCTGGCGGACCATCTCGCCGAGCCACTCGATGAGGTCCTGCAGGTCCTCGGACTTGAGATCGTCGGGGATGTTGTGGTCGAGGGCCTTGTAGGCGCTGGCCAGGTAGCGCAGCACGATGCCCTCGGTGCGGGCCAGCTCGTAGAAGGACACCAACTCCGTGAAGGACATGGCCCGTTCGTACATGTCCCGGATCACGGACTTCGGCGACAGCGGATGGTCGCCCACCCAGGGGTGGCTCTTGCGGTAGGTGTTGTAGGCGTGGAAGAGCAGCTCCTCCAGGGGCTTGGGATAGCTGATGTCCTGGAGGCGCTCCATGCGCTCCTCGTACTCGACGCCGTCCGCCTTCATCGCGGCCACGGCCTCGCCCTTGGCCTTGTTCTGCTGGGCGACGAGAATCTGCCGTGGATCGTCCAGCGTCGACTCGACGACGGACACCATGTCCAGGGCGTAGGACGGCGATTCTGGTTCGAGGAGTTCGAACGCGGCGAGCGCGAAGGTGGACAGCGGCTGGTTGAGCGCGAAGTCCTGCTGCAGGTCCACGGTGAGGCGGACGATGCGGCCGGTGGCGTCCGGCTGGTCGAGCTTCTCGACGATGCCGCCGTCCAGCAGCGAGCGGTAGATGGCGATCGCCCGCCGGATGTGCCGCAGCTGCTGCTTGCGCGGCTCGTGGTTGTCCTCCAGCAGATGCCGCATCGCCTCGAAGGCGTTTCCCGGACGGGCGATCACCGACAGCAGCATCGTGTGTGTGACCCGGAAGCGGGAGGTCAGCGGCTCCGGATCGGAGGCGATGAGCTTCTCGAAGGTGTTCTCCGTCCACCCGACGAAGCCCTCCGGAGCCTTCTTGCGGACGACTTTACGGCGCTTCTTCGGGTCGTCGCCCGCCTTGGCGAGCGCCTTCTCGTTCTCCACGACATGCTCGGGGGCCTGCGCGACGACAAAGCCCGCCGTGTCGAAGCCGGCCCGCCCGGCACGGCCGGCGATCTGGTGGAACTCACGGGCACGCAGCGTGCGCACACGGTTTCCGTCGTACTTGGTCAGCGCCGTGAACAGCACCGTGCGGATGGGCACGTTGACGCCCACGCCGAGCGTGTCCGTACCGCAGATCACCTTCAGCAGACCGGCCTGTGCGAGCTTCTCCACCAGGCGTCGGTACTTGGGCAGCATGCCGGCGTGGTGGACGCCGATGCCGTGCCGCACGTACCGGGAGAGGTTGCGGCCGAACTTGGTGGTGAAGCGGAAGTTGCCGATCAGCTCGGCGATCTGGTCCTTCTCCTCCCGCGTGCACATGTTGATGCTCATCAGGGCCTGCGCCCGCTCCACGGCCTGCGCCTGTGTGAAGTGCACGATGTAGACCGGGGCCTGCCGGGTCTCCAGCAGCTCGGTCAGCGTCTCCGTGAGCGGGGTGAGGCGGTATTCGTAGGACAGCGGGACCGGGCGGGTCGCCGAGCGGACCACGGAGGTGGGGCGGCCGGTTCGCCGGGTGAGGTCCTTCTCGAACATCGAGACGTCGCCGAGCGTGGCCGACATCAGGACGAACTGCGCCTGGGGCAGCTCCAGGATCGGGATCTGCCAGGCCCAGCCGCGGTCCCCCTCCGCATAGAAGTGGAACTCGTCCATGACGACCTGGCCGACGTCCGCGTCCTTGCCGTCGCGCAGTGCGATCGAGGCGAGGACCTCGGCGGTGCAGCAGATGACGGGCGCGTCCGAGTTGACGGAGGCGTCGCCGGTGAGCATGCCGACGTTCTCGGTGCCGAAGATCTTGCACAGTTCGAAGAACTTCTCCGAGACGAGCGCCTTGATCGGAGCGGTGTAGAACGTGACCTCGTCCCGGGCCAGGGCGGCGAAGTGCGCCCCCGCGGCGATCATGCTCTTGCCGGAGCCGGTGGGCGTCGAAACGATCACGTTCGCACCGGAGACCACCTCGATCAGCGCCTCCTCCTGATGGGGATAGAGGGTGAGACCTCGCTCCTGGGCCCACGACTCGAAGGCTTCGTAGAGGGCGTCGGGGTCGGCGGTCGGCGGCAGCTGATCGATGAGGGTCACGCACCCATCTTGCCTGGCGTCCTCCCGCAGAGGGGAATCGGTTGCCGGCAGGAAGATCACGACCAGTACGCTGTGTCACCGACGGAGCGTCAGCGCACCCGGTCAACTGGACAGCGACACAAGAGGAATGGGGCGGGCAACGGCCATGATGGGACCAGCACACTCACTGTCGGGCGCCGCCGCCTGGCTCGGCGTCGGTGCGGCGGCCGCGGCGGCCGGGCACCCGATGCCCTGGCCGGTCATCCTGGTCGGCGCTCTGATCTGCGCCGGAGCCGCTCTCGCCCCGGACCTGGACCACAAGGCGGCCACCATCTCCAGGGCGTTCGGCCCCATCTCTCACGGACTGTGCGAGATCGTCGACAAGCTGTCCTACGCCGTCTACAAGGCGACGAAGAAACACGGCGACCCTCGCCGCTCCGGCGGGCACCGCACACTCACCCACACCTGGTTGTGGGCGGTCCTGATCGGTGCGGGTACGTCGGTCGCCGCCATCACCGGTGGCCGCTGGGCGGTGCTGGCCATTCTCTTCGTCCACATCGTGCTGGCCATCGAGGGCCTGTTGTGGCGGGCGACCCGGGGCTCCAGCGCCGACGTGCTGGTGTGGCTGCTGGCCGCGACCAGCGCCTGGATCCTCGCCGGCATCCTGGACAAGCCGGGCAACGGCTCGGACTGGCTGTTCACCCAGCCAGGCCAGCAGTATCTGTGGCTGGGGCTGCCGATCGTGCTGGGCGCGCTCGTCCACGACATCGGGGACGCCCTGACGGTCTCCGGCTGCCCGATCCTGTGGCCCATACCGGTGGGACGCAAGCGCTGGTACCCGATCGGCCCGCCGAAGGTCATGCGTTTCCGGGCCGGCAGCTGGGTCGAGCTCAAGGTGCTGATGCCGGTGTTCATGCTGCTGGGCGGAGTGGGCTGCGCGGCGGCGCTGAACTTCATCTGAGGAAACCGGCCCGCAGGAGTGGGGCGCGCCTGCCGTCGCCCCACTTCTGCAGGCGCTGGGAGTCAGTCCCTCCACTGCTGCGCGGGGGAGACCCCCGGCAGGGGCCTGCCGATCACGGCCAGCGGGATGAAGAAGCAGACCTGGCCGATCGCGATCGTCAGCGTCGTGAGCGCCGTCTCGTCATAGTGCTTCGCCGCCTCGGCATACAGGTCGTCCGAGACGCGCTCACCGTGCGGATTCGGCGTGAGAACCGCCTCCACCAGTGCCAGCGCAACCCGCTCGGCGTCGCTGAAGTAGGGGGCGTCCGTCCAGGTCGCCACACCCGTGATCCGCTCCTCGGACTCGCCGGCCTTGCGCAGGTTGCCGCTGTGCATCACGGTCAGATACGTGTTGCCGACCAGCTGGCCGGCGCGAAGCTGCACCAGGCTGATGGTGCTCTGCGGTACCGAGCCGTTGCCGGTGGCCTTGAACAGCGCCCCGGCGACCGGACCGAACTCGGGGACGAGCTTGACGGGGTTGGACAGACGCGGCTGCGTGGTCATGACGTTTCCTTCCGGAATCTTCGAGATGCTTCCGTCGCACTGACGGATCCCGAAGGGCGGATGTGACCGCCCGGCGTCATGAATGTCCGCGTGGACCTCAGGCGTCCTGCCCGCCGCCGTAGCGCCGCTCGAACTGGGCGATGCGTCCCTCCGTGTCCACGGTCCGTGCCTTGCCGGTGTAGAACGGGTGGCTCTCGGAGGAGATCTCCACGTCCACCACCGGATAGGTCTCGCCGTCGTCCCACTCGATGGTCTGGTCGCTGGTCGCGGTGGACCGGGTCAGGAAGGCGTAGCCTGCGGCGCGGTCGCGGAAGACGACCTCGTGGTAGGCGGGGTGCTTGTCCTGCTGCATACGGTGCTCCTTGGCTGGTCGGCGGCTGGTCAGCCGGACAAGGCGTTCTCGTCGACGATGTGCATGGCCGCCTCCTCGGCGGAGGCCGCCGCGCCGTCGATGCCGACGTCCCGGGCGACCAGGGCGCTCTCCTCGTCCTCGTGCGCGCCCTCGTCCGGTGCCACGAGACGGCCGGAGCGGACGGCGCCGACCTCGTTGTCCAGGAGTTCGCCGTCGGTGCCCTCGCAGTCACCGATGCCGTCGGTGTCGGGCATCACGAGGTCCGGAAGTTCCTCGGCGAGCCGCTGGTCCAGGGTCTCCCCGTGCTGCCGCTCCGCCGCCGTGACATCGGGGCGCTCCACCGCCCATGGTCGCTCCGGAGGGGACCAGCCCCGGTCGAGGGGGTCATCGACACCGTCGTCGACCAGGGTGTCCTCCACGTCGAGCAGACCGGAGTCCTCCTGGATCTCGGATCCGTCGGGCTGGTAGACGTCGTCTCCCCATCCGTCGGCGCTGTTCACGGGTACCTCCAGGTGGTGGGGACGGGCCCGTTGCTCACCGCGTGGGGCGTCGGTGCGCCATGACGCGGAGCACAGGCTGCACCCGGGAGGAACCATCGGTCCCAGGGCGCTCCCCGAGCCGGTGCCATATCCAGCCTTCCACCCCTTTTCGGGACTGCGCAACGGCACGGCACCAGGAGGTACACGGCGCAGGCGGAAGCGGCCCGCGGGGCATGTCCGTGTGCCGCCGGGCCGGGGCCGACGTCAGCCGCGCAGTACCGCCGACGACCAGACGTGGCCGTCGTCCGTCACCAGATCGACACGGTCGATGGCGGGGGCCGACCCGTAGGCGATCCAGGTGGCCCGGCCGGAGGACGGCGTCCACCACTGGCCGGCGTTGCGGGTGGAACCGTCCTTGAGGTGGAGCCGGCAGGTGTAGTGGGTGCCGGGCGGGCCTGCCGTGATCTGCATGACCAGGACGTGCTCGCTCCCGGCCCGGCTCGGTTCGACGGTGCCCACCCGCGCCCCCGAGCCGGTGAGCAGCAGGCCTCCGTGGTCGCTCGCGGCGACCTGGGCCGGGGCCGAGTCGTGGTGCAGGAGCGCGGTGCCTGCCGTGCCCAGGCACAGTCCGGCCGCGGCGGCCGCGGCGAGCAGCAGCGGGGTGCGGCGGCGCCGGAGGGCGGGGGATGGGCGGCGCAGTGTCAGGCGATCGAGGACCCGGGCATCGAAGCCCGGCGGGGCCGCGACCGCAGGAGCCGCGGGCAGCACCGCATCGACGGCCGCCGACAGGTCGTCGTAGGCGGTGCGGCAGGTGGCGCAGACGGTGAGGTGGCGCAGCAGCTGCGCCGGTGTGCCGGGGAGGGTGCCGAGGGCCAGGGCGGTCAGTTCGTCCTCGTCAGGGTGCTCCATCGCGGCTTCCCTCCTTCAGCACGTCGCGCAGCCTGCGCAGGCCGGTGCGGATACGGGTCTTGGCGGTGCCCAGGGGGACGTGCTCGTGCCGGCCCACCTCGGCGGCGGTGCAGCCGCCGAGCACGGCGAGCGCGACCGCCCGGGCCTGCTCGAGGGGCAGGGTCCGCAGCCGGTCGAGGGCCCTTTCGCTCTCCAGGGCGATCAGGGCCAGCCGTTCCGTGTCGGCGAAGTCGTCCTCGGCGCGCAGGGTCACATCGAGGAGCCGTTCCAGGGTCTCGGCGAGGACGGGAGTGGAGCGCCGCGCCCGCACGGCGTCGATCGCGGCGTTGCGGGTGATCGTCAGCAGCCAGGTGAGCGCCGAAGCCCGCCGGGGGTCGTAGTTCCCCGCGGCCCGCCAGGCCCGTACGAACACCTCCTGGCTGACGTCCTCGGCGAGGACCGGATCACGGGTCACCGACAGCGCCAGCCCGTAGACCGCGTCCTGGAAGCGGCGCACGAAGGCGACCGCCGCCTGCTCGTCGCCCAGCGCGAGTCCGGCGACGAGCGAGGCGTCGTCGACCCGGTCGGCACGCGGGAACAGCTCCACGTTCAAATGTACGCACGGAAGCACCGAAAGGATTGACCGCAATCCGCCCCAATCCGTCCACATCGCTCGCCCGTACAACCTCTGTCAGAAGGGACGGAGAGACCATGAGGCGAAGCAGGATCACCGTGGCGGGGATTGCACTCGCGGGTTTGGCGCTCGCCGGCTGCGGCGGAGGGGGCGCCGGCGTCCACAGCGCCCATCCGGCAGCGGCCACCATGGACACCTCGGCCATCAAGGCGAGCCACTCACCGGTCGGTGACATCCTCGTCGACGGCCGCGGGCGCACCCTTTACCTGTTCACCGAGGACGGCAAGAACACCAACTCGATGAACTGTGACGCCACCTGCATGAAGCTGTGGCCGCACATGGAAGGCAAGCCGCACGCGGGCGCAGGCGTCGAACCGAACCTCATCGGCCACACGAAGGGGTCGGGAAAGGTCCAGGTCACGTACGCCGGACACCCGTTGTACTACTACGCCAAGGACAAGAAGCCCGGCGACCTGAAGGGCCAGGGCATCGGCAAGGTCTGGTACGTCCTGAACGCCAAGGGCGCGGCGATCAAGAAGGCGGTTCCGGCGTCGAACAGCAGCGGTGGTGGTGGATATGGGTACTGACCCGGTCGAAGGCCGCCGAAGGACAGCCTCCGACCGGGCCGGGAACGCTCACCCGTGCCAGGACCGCCACAGCGCCGCGTACGCCCCCTGCGCCGCGACCAGCTCGTCGTGGCTGCCGAGTTCGCTGATGCGGCCGTTCTCGACGACGGCGATCACATCGGCGTCGTGTGCGGTGTGCAGCCGGTGGGCGATGGCGACCACCGTGCGGCCGTCGAGGACGCGGGAGAGGGAGCGTTCGAGGTGGCGTGCCGCACGGGGGTCGAGGAGGGAGGTCGCCTCGTCCAGGACCAGCGTGTGCGGGTCCGCCAGCACCAGGCGGGCCAGTGCGATCTGCTGGGCCTGGGCCGGGGTGAGCGCCAGCCCGCCCGAGCCGACCTCCGTGTCCAGACCGCCGTCCAGCGCACGCGCCCACCCCTCGGCGTCCACCGCGCCCAGCGCCGCCCACAGCTCGGCGTCCGCGGCATCCGTCCGAGCCAGCAGCAGGTTGTCGCGCAGGGAACCCACGAAGACGTGGTGCTCCTGGTTGACGAGGGCCACATGGGAGCGGACGCGTTCGGCCGGCATCCGGGACAGTTCGGCGCCGCCTAGGGTGATGCGGCCGTCCCGCGGCGCGTAGATGCCGGCGAGCAGCCTGCCCAGCGTGGACTTGCCCGCGCCCGAGGGGCCGACCAGCGCCAGCCGGGTGCCGGGCGCGACCTGGAGGGACACCTTGCGCAGCACGTCCACGCCTTCGCGGTAGCCGAAGTGCACCTGGTCCGCGTGCACGTCGCGCCCGTCGGGGGCCAGCGAGTCCTCACCGGCGTCGGGCTCGATGTCCCGCACGCCGACCAGCCGGGCCAGCGAGACCTGGGCCACCTGCAGCTCGTCGTACCAGCGCAGGATCAGGTTCACGGGGTCGACGAGCATCTGCGCGATCAGCGCGCCCGTCGTCAGCTGGCCCACCCCGATCCAGCCCTGCAGTACGAAGACGCCGCCGATCATCAGCACCGAGGCGAGCACGGTCACATGGGTGAGGTTGATGACGGGGAAGAGCACGGACCGCAGCCAGAGCGTGTAGTTCTCCCAAGCGGTCCATTCCTTCACTCGGCGCTCGGACAGTTCGATCCGGCGCCCGCCGAGGCGGTGGGCCTCCACGGTGCGCCCGGCGTCGACCGTCTCCGCCAGAGCGGCGGCCACGGCGGCGTACCCGGCGGCCTCCGAGCGGTAGCCGGAGGGCGCCCGCTTGAAGTACCAGCGGCAGCCGGCCACCAGCAGCGGCACGGCGACCAGCACGGCGGGTGCCAGCGGCGGCACCGTCACGACGAGACCGCCGAGCAGCAGCACCGCCCACACCACGCCGATCGCCAGCTGCGGCACCGCCTCGCGCATGGCGTTGGCGAGCCGGTCGATGTCCGTGGTGATCCGGGACAGCAGATCGCCCGTACCGGCCCGCTCCAGAACGCCCGGCGGCAGCCCGACCGACCGTACGAGGAAGTCCTCGCGCAGATCGGCCAGCATCCGCTCGCCGAGCATCGCCCCGCGCAGCCGCACCTGCCGTACGAAGACGGCCTGGACGAGCAGCGCGAGCACGAACAGCGACACGGTGAGCGGCAGATGAAGTCCCCGTGCACCGTCCGACACCCGCTGGACCAGGTCGCCCAGCAGCCATGGGCCCGTCATCGAGGCGAGCACGGCCGCGGTGTTGACGGCGATCAGGACCAGGAAGGCGCCGCGGTGCCGGCGGAACAGCTCGGCCACATAGGCGCGTACGGTCGCGGACGCGCCGACGGGCAGGGTGTGCGCCGTCGTCGGGGCCGCCGGGTCGTACGCCGGTGGCGCCACGCCGATCATGCTGTCTCCTCGATCTCTTCCAGTTCTTTGAGAACGTCGTCGTCTTCGAGTACGCCGCTCAGGGCGGCCTCCTGCTCGGTCTCCCGGGTCACCACGGCCCGGTAGCGGGGCTCGGTGTGCAGCAGTTCCCGGTGCACGCCGACCGCGGCGACCTCGCCCTCGTGGACCAGCACGACGCGGTCCGCATGGTCCAGGAGCAGCGGCGAGGAGGTGAACACCACCGTCGTTCGCCCCTCCCGAAGCGCGCGCACCCCTTCCGCGATCCGTGCCTCGGTGTGCGAGTCGACGGCCGAGGTCGGCTCGTCCAGGACGAGCACCTCCGGGTCCGTGATCAGCGATCGGGCCAGCGCGAGCCGCTGTCGCTGGCCGCCGGAGAGCGAGCGCCCGCGTTCGGTGATCCGCGTGTCCATCGGGTCCGCGGCGTCCAACGACCCCTGCGCGAGCGCCTCCAGGACGTCCCCGCACTGGGCTGCCGCCAGCGCCTCGCGCGCGCCGACGTGCCCGGAAGCGGGTACGTCGAGCAGCTCGCGCAGCGAACCGGACAACAGCACCGGGTCCTTGTCCTGGACGAGCACCGCCTCACGCGCGGTGTCCAGCGGCAGCTCGTCGAGGGGAACACCGCCCAGCAGGACGGAGGTGCCCTGTTCGGCGGGGTGTCCGCCCAGCCGTTCGGCGAGCAGGCCCGCCGCGTCCGGGTCGCCGCACACCACCGCGGTCAGCCGGCCCGCGGGGGCGAGCAGTCCGGTCGCCGGGTCGTACAGGTCCCCGGCGGGGACGTCGGCCGTGCGTGAGCCCTCGGTGTCCGTGGCCCGTTCCAGCGACAGCACCCGCGCCGCCCGCTTGGCGGAGGGCCGCGAGAAGGAGTAGGCCATCGCGATTTCCTCGAAGTGGCGCAGTGGATACGTCAGGACCATCACCGAGCTGTAGACGGTGACCAGTTCGCCGACGGTGATGCGGCCCTGCCCGGCCAGGTGGACGCCGTACCAGACGACCACCACCATCAGCAGGCCCGGCAGCAGCACCTGGATCGCGGAGATCAGGGACCACATACGGGCGCTGCGCACGGCCGCGTGGCGGACCTCCTGGGAGGCACGGCGGTAGCGGTCGAGGAACAGCTCCTCGCCGCCGATGCCGCGCAGCACGCGCAGTCCGGCGACGGTGTCCGAGGCCAGTTCGGTGGCCCGTCCCGCCTTCTCGCGCTGGAGGTCGGCCCGTCGCGTCGCCCGTGGCAGCAGCGGCAGTACCGCGATCGCCAGCAGGGGCAGTCCCGCGGCGACGACCACGCCGAGCGCCGGCTGGTAGACGAGCAGGGCCACGCAGACCAGCACGACGGTGAGGGCCGCCGCGGTGAACCGGGAGACGGCCTCCACGAACCAGCCGATCTTCTCGACATCACCGGTGGAGACGGCCACCACCTCGCCGGCCGCGACGCGCCGCGTCAGCGCCGAGCCCAGCACCGCCGCCTTGCGGGCGAGCAACTGCTGGACGCGGGCGGCGGCCGTGATCCAGTTGGTGACCGCGGCCCGGTGCAGGAACGTGTCACCGAGTGCGGTGCCGAGGCCCGCCAGCGCCAACAGGGCGCCTGCGAGGGCCAGTCGGGTGCCCGAGCGTTCGACGACGGCCTGGATGGCCATGCCGACGCAGAACGGCAGCGCGGAGACCGACGCGAAGTGCAGCAGGCCCCAGGCCAGTGACTTGAACTGACCGCCCAGCTGGTTGCGGCCCAGCCACCACAGGAATCGAGGACCGGAGCGTGCGTCCGGCACACCCGGGTCGGGATACGGAAGGTCTTGAATCTGCATGACGACTGACGTCCCAGTGGCTCGTGTCAGGGGGTGGGGGGGAGCCGCGAACGGCGGCAGCAAACCGTGACAGGTTCGCGTCGCAGCGTGGTCGGAAGCAAACGGTTTTCCCTGGCGCCGTACAAAATGGGGCGATGCGAAAGATCGGTGCAGCGCGCGCGACGGCCGCGGTGGCGGCCCTGGGAGCCCTTTTGACGGCCTTGACCGCGTGCGGCGGCGCGCAGGACAGCAGTACCCCACGGACAGGGGCCGCGGGCAACCCGGCCGCCACGCGCGCGCGTGCCGCCCAAGGCACCCGTATCCCCGGCATCGGCGACCGCCTGAGTCAGCGGATTCCAGCGGACTCCCGTCAGGTCGTGGCGGTCTACGGGACGGGCAGGGACTCCGCGGACTCCACTGTCGTGCTGTACACGAAGCACGGCTCGGGCTGGCAGCGGACCCGTAGCTGGCCGGCGCACAACGGCAAGAAGGGCTGGACCGCCGACCATCACGAGGGCGACCGGCGCAGCCCCGTCGGCGTGTTCACCCTCACCGACGCGGGCGGCGTCCTGCCCGACCCCGGCGCCCGGCTTCCGTACACGCGCGACGCGTCCTTCGCGGCCCCGCGCGAGTGGGCCGCCTCGCACTGGCACGACTTCGACTACGTCATCGCCATCGACTACAACCGTGTCAAGGGCACCGCGCCCAACGACCCGACCCGCCCCGAGGGCGACGCGAAGGGCGGCGGCATCTGGCTGCACATGGACCACGGCAGCGGTACGTCGGCCTGCATCAGCCTGTCCAGGGCGGCGATGGAGTACCTGCTGCGCACGCTCGACCCGGACCGGCATCCTGTGGTGGTGATGGGGGACAGGGCGGACCTGAAGGCCTGGCACTTCTGACGGAGGCCTCATTGCCACGAGGTGCCAACTCCCCGTAGAACACGGGCCATGAAGAGACGGATCGTCATGTCCATGCTCGCCGGAGCGACCCTTCTGGCGAGCACCCTCCTCGGGGCGGGACCGGCCGGTGCCGCCGACGTGCCCGCCGAGTTCGGCACCGACTGGCACGACCCGGTGACGGCGGCTCCGCCCGTCGACAGACCGGCCGGCAAGTCCTGCCAAGTCACGCTCGCCGAGGCGCAGTTCAAGGACTTCACCCCCTACAGGGGAACGTACACGCCGCCCAAGGGCTGTGGCGACCGCTGGAGCAAGGTGGTGCTGCGCCTCGACGGCAAGGTCAAGGGGCGGCAGTTCGACCGGCTCGGCTATCTGCACGTCGGCGGGGTCGAGATCCTGCGCACCTCCACCCCCGAGCCCTCGCCCGACGGCATCGCGTGGTCCGTCGAGAAGGACGTGACGCGCTACAGCGACACCTTCCGCAGCAGCCAGGACGTCGAGATGCTCATCGGGAACGTCGTCGACGACACCTATACCGGCGTGCTCGACGTCAAGGTCACGCTCACCTTCTACCCGGGCAGACCGGCCGCAGCGCCCGCCGACAAGGTCCTCACCCTCGGCGAAGACAACACCCTCACCACCCCGCGCAACAGCGAACGCATCCTCGCCGAGGTGTACGCCACCGGATCGGGCGGCGGCTGCGAGGAGTTCTGGTACCTGGCGGTGCCCGGCAGGGCGCCGTACTCCTGCCAGGCCGACGGCGGTCCGTACCGCGAGGTGCAGATCAAGGTCGACGGCCAACTGGCCGGAATCGCCGCGCCGTTTCCGCACGTGTGGACCGGAGGCTGGTCCAACCCCTTCCTCTGGTACGTCGTTCCGGCACCGCGCGCCTTCGACGTCAAGCCGATCGAATACGACCTGACACCCTTCGCGGGGCTGCTCAACGACGGCCGCCCGCACAAGGTGGACCTCTCGGTGGTGGGCGTGCCCGAGGGGCAGAGCGGCTGGAGTGCACCGGTCGACGTGCTGGTGTGGCAGGACGCCGGGCGGACGCACGTGCCCGGGAAGCTCACCGTGGACCGGGCGGGTGACCTCGCGAACTCCTCGACGTACACGGCCGGTTCACCGGAGCGGGTGGACACCGGGGCCGGTCACCGGCTGACGGTCTCCGGATACCTCGACACCTCGCACGGGCGCGTGACCACCACGGTCAGCCGCACGCTCGCCAACACCTCCGTCCACCGGTGGACCGACGGCGAGAACATGGACGGCCTCGACGCGAAATGGACCGACGACGAGTCGGTGACCGTCGACGGGCGCGGACCGGCCCGCACGACGCTCACCCGCCGCACGTACACGATGAACGGTTCGACCACGATCGGCGACGACGCACGGCTGCGCACCGTGCTGACGCTCGGCGACCGTGCCGCCGTCGTCGAGACACGCGGCGGCCGGCGGACGGGCTGGTCGCGGCTGGACGACACGGTCAGCGGCGATGCCACCTATACGACGGGCGTCCCGCGCGATCAGCGGCATGCGGTCGGCACGACGAGCGAGCGCTATCGGCTGTACGGCGCGGCTGGTTGCTACGACCGCTCCCTGACGAGCGTTCAGGGGGTGCTCACGGAGGAACGGGACGGCTGCTGAGGTCAGTTGTGTGCGATGTGTCACATGGGGCGTGATTTACATGTCCGCAACACAGAGGTTGCGGACGGGATCATCCGGAGCGCGAAAGTGATCGTCACGGAAGCCGCTTTCCGTATCGCAGAAGTCTCCCCGGCTTCTGTGAGCTTGACGTCCCCACTAGGAGTGCCCGTGCCGCCGTCCGTCCCGTCCGCCCCGCGACGCGTCGCACGCATACTGCGTACCTCTCTGTTCGCGCAGGTCCTCTGCGCGCTCGTGCTCGGAATCGTCGTCGGGAAGCTTTGGCCCGGCTTCGCCTCGGATCTCCAGCCGCTCGGCGACGGTTTCACCCGGCTCATCAAGACGATCATCTCGCCGCTGGTGTTCTGCGTGGTCGTCGTCGGCATCGCCAAGGCCGGTGACCTCAAGGCCTTCGGCCGGATCGGGCTCAAGGCCCTGATCTGGTTCGAGGTCGCCAGCACCGCGGCGCTGATCATCGGCCTGGTCGCCGCCAACGTCGTCCAGCCCGGCTCGGGCATGCATGTCGACCCGTCGACGCTGAGCACCAAGGCGGTCGACGCGAAGACGGGCGGCAGTGCGCTGCCCTCGACGACCGAGTTCATCGTCAACGCGCTGCCCACCAGTTTCATCGGCGCCTTCGCCGAGAACTCCCTGCTCCAAGTGCTCATCCTGGCCTGTCTGGTGGGCGCCGCGCTGCTGCACCTCGGTCACACCAAGGTGCCCCAGGTGCTGCCCGCCGTCGAGCAGGCCCAGGAGATCATCTTCGCGATCGTCGGCTTCGTGATGCGGCTGGCCCCGATCGCGGTGTTCGGTGCGATGGCCGTCCTGATCGGCCAGTACGGACTCGGAGTGATCGAGACCTACGCCAAGCTGATCATCCTGTGCTATGTCGCCGCGGCCCTGTTCATCGCACTGCTCGCCGTCGCCCTGCGCATGGTCACCGGGCTGAGCCTGTGGAAGTTCCTGCGCTACATCCGCGAGGAGATGCTCCTCGCGCTCGGCACCGCGTCCACCGAGTCCGTCATGCCGCGTGTGATGCAGAAGCTGCGCAGGGCCGGCGCCCGTGACGACGCGGTGGGCCTGGTGCTGCCCACCGGGTACTCCTTCAACCTCGACGGCGCCTCGCTCTACCTCTCCATCGGCACGCTGTTCATCGCCCAGGCCGTCGGCGTCGACCTCAGCCTGAGCCAGCAGATCACCGTCGTCCTGGTCCTGATGCTGACCAGCAAGGGCATGGCGGGCATCCCCGGCTCCGCCTTCCTCGCCCTGTCCGCGACCGCCTCCTCGCTGGGGGCCATCCCGGCCGGAGCGGTGGCGCTGCTGCTGGGCGTGGACCGGATCATGGACTCGATGCGGGTGGTGACGAACCTGCTCGGCAACTGCGTCGCCGTGTTCGCCGTCTCCCGCTGGGAGGGTGCGCTGGACGTGGAGCGGGCGAAGCGGGTGCTGGGCGGCGAGGCCGCTGCCGAAGCGGAGGATGTGCCGGAGGCTGCGGTGCCGGTCGCCCAGTAGCTCGGGGCTTGTTGTTTCGCGGGCGGCTGCGGGTGGTTCGTGGCTGATCGCGCAGTTCCCCGCGCCCCTTCAGGGGCGCGGGGAACTGCGCGATCAACCCCCACTGACCTGCAGCCGCCCGTGTGCCGTAGCGCACCCTAACCGCAGCGCCCCTCAGGCCCTCCGTCCACCAACGTGTCCAACAAGGTGCCCAGCACCTCGCGCTGGTCGTCGCTCAGCGGCGCGAGAATCTCCGCGGCGGCGGACCTGCGCGCTCCCCGCAATTCGCTCAGCGCCTTACGCCCGTCGTCCGTGAGCTCGATCCGGATCACCCGACGGTTGCTCGGGTCGGGGACCCGGCGCACCTTGCCGCTCGCCTCCAGTCCGTCGACCAGGGTGGTCACCGCCCGGGGTACCACCTCGAGGCGCTCGGCCAGGTCGGCCATGCGCGGTGGTGAGCTCCAGTGCGCCAGGGTGCGCAGCAGCCGGGACTGGGCCGGGGTGACGCCCAGGCCGCACTGCTCGATGTGCCGCTTCTGGATGCGGTGCACACGGCGGGTGAACCGCAGCAGCTGCTCGGCGAGCAGGCTGTCGGAATCGGGGGTGGCCATGCGGGAACAATATCAGGACCTAATTCATTGTGAGCATAGGTAACAATGAGCTAGGCTCCGCCCGTCTTCGCCACCTCACTCCCTAGGAGTCCATTGCACCCCGATCGAGAACCCCGCTGGACACCGCCGGCCGATGCCAAGGAGCAGCCCCGGCAGGTGCGCCGCATCCTGAGGCTGTTCCGCCCCTATCGCGCCCGGCTCGCGGTGGTCGGCCTGCTGGTCGGCGCCGCCTCGCTGGTCTCCGTGGCCACGCCCTTCCTGCTGAAGGCGACCCTCGACGTCGCGATCCCCCAGGGCCGCACCGGCCTGCTCAGCCTGCTGGCGCTCGGCATGATCCTCAGCGCCGTCCTCACCAGCGTCTTCGGCGTGCTGCAGACGCTGATCTCCACGACGGTCGGCCAGCGCGTCATGCACGACCTGCGCACCGCCGTCTACGGTCGGCTCCAGCGCATGTCGCTCGCGTTCTTCACGCGCACCCGTACCGGCGAGGTCCAGTCCCGCATAGCCAACGACATCGGCGGCATGCAGGCCACCGTCACCTCCACGGCCACCTCCCTGGTCTCCAACCTGACCAGCGTGGTGGCCACGATCGTCGCGATGATCGCCCTCGACTGGCGTCTGACCGTCGTCTCGCTGCTGCTGCTCCCGGTCTTCGTGTGGATCAGCCGGCGCGTCGGCAGGGAACGCAAGAAGATCACCACCGAGCGCCAGAAGCAGATGGCCGCCATGGCCGCCACGGTCACCGAGTCGCTCTCCGTCAGCGGCATCCTGCTGGGCCGCACCATGGGCCGCTCCGACTCGCTGACGAAGTCCTTCGCCGAGGAGTCCGAGGAACTGGTCGACCTCGAGGTGAGGTCGAACATGTCCGGCCGCTGGCGGATGGCGGTCATCACGATCGTCATGGCCGCCATGCCGGCCGTCATCTACTGGACCGCGGGCATCGCCCTCCAGACGGGTGGCCCCGGCATCTCCATCGGCACCATCGTCGCCTTCGTCTCGCTCCAGCAGGGCCTGTTCCGCCCGGCGGTCAGCCTGCTGTCGACCGGCGTGCAGATCCAGAGCTCGCTCGCGCTCTTCCAGCGCATCTTCGAGTACCTCGACCTGCCGATCGACATCACCGAGCGCAAGGACCCGGTCCACCTCGACCGGATCAAGGGCGAGGTCCGCTTCGAGGACGTCTCGTTCCGATACGACAGCAACGACAACCAGAGGGGCCCCACCCTCGACGGCATCGACGTCACCGTCCCCGCCGGCAGCAGCCTCGCCGTCGTCGGCCCCACAGGTGCCGGCAAGTCGACACTCGGCTATCTCGTCCCGCGGCTCTACGACGTCACCGGCGGCCGCGTCACCCTCGACGGCGTCGACGTCCGCGACCTCGACTTCGACACCCTCGCGCGCGCGGTCGGAGTGGTGTCCCAGGAGACGTATCTCTTCCACGCCTCGGTCGCCGAGAACCTGCGCTTCGCCAAGCCGGACGCCACCGACGAGGAACTGCACGCGGCGGCCAGGGCGGCCCAGATCCACGACCACATCGCGTCGCTGCCCGACGGGTACGACACCGTGGTCGGCGAGCGCGGCCACCGCTTCTCCGGCGGCGAGAAGCAGCGCCTGGCGATAGCCCGCACCATCCTGCGCGACCCGCCGGTGCTGATCCTCGACGAGGCGACCAGCGCCCTGGACAACCGCACCGAGGCGGCCGTCCAGGAGGCCATCGACGCCCTGTCGGCCAACCGCACCACGCTCACCATCGCGCACCGCCTGTCCACCGTCCGCGGTGCCGACCAGATCGTGGTCCTCGACTCCGGTCGCGTCGCCGAACGGGGCACACACGAGGAGCTGCTGGATCAGGAGGGGCGGTACGCGGCCCTCGTACGCCGGGATGCCCAACTGGAACCGACAGGCTGAAGATCTGTCGGGTTTATGGTGATATGCGGGTTACCGTGCCCGCATGCAACAGAACATTCCGCCGCGGGGCACGATCCGACTGACGCGCCGGGGCCGACTCGTCCTCATCCTCCTCGCGACCGGAGCCGTAGTGGCCGGCGCCGCCGTGGTGGTGCCGCTGGTGACCGCGCGGCACGGCGTGCAGGAGGCCAAGCCCGCTTCCCTGGTGATCCCGGAGGGCTGGCGCGCGAGCCAGGTCTACGGCGCCGTGGACAAGGCCCTCGCCCTGCCCGCCGGCAGCACCGAGAAGGCACTCCCGAAGGCCCACCTGAAGCTGCCGACGGACGCGGCGGGAAACCCGGAGGGCTACCTCTTCCCCGCGACCTATCCCGTCACGAAGAAGACGACGCCCGAGTCGCTGCTGTCGTTCATGGTCAACACCGCCAACAAGAAGTTCAACGGCGCCCCGATCGCGGCCGGTGCGCAGCGCAACGCCATGAACGTCTACCAGGCGGTCACCGTCGCGAGCATCGTGCAGGCCGAGGCCGCCTCGAAGGCCGACATGGGCAAGGTGGCGCGGGTCGTCTTCAACCGGCTGGAGCGCGGGATGCCGCTGCAGATGGACTCCACCCTCAACTACGCCCTCAAGCGCGCCACGCTGAAGACCAGCGCCGACGACACGAAGCTCGCCAGTCCCTACAACTCCTACCTGCGCATGGGCCTGCCGCCCACCCCGATCGACAACCCGGGCGAGGAGGCGATGCGCGCCGCGGTCAATCCGCCCGCGGGCGACTGGCTGTACTTCGTCACGGTCAAGCCGGGCGACACCCGTTTCACCGCCGACTTCGCCGAGCACCAGCGCAATGTGGCGGAGTTCAACGCCCGCCAGAACGGCTCCGCTCCGCAGGCCACGCCGAGCAGCTCCGCTCCGCAGATCGCGCAGAGCAGTTCCGCTCCGCAGGCCACGCAGCGCAGTTCCGCCCCGCAGATCACGCAGAACAGCTCCGCCCCGCAGGCCACGAAGTAGCCCGCGGGGCGGCCGTCAGGCGGCGACAGGCTCGGTCGGGCGCCCGGCCAGCAGTCGCCGGATGTCCCGTACGGCCGCCCGGCCCGCCCGGTTGGCGCCGATGGTGCTGGCTGAGGGGCCGTAGCCGACGAGATGGACCCTTGGATCGGCGACCGCGCGCGTGCCCTCGAGGCGGATCCCGCCGCCCGGCTCACGCAGCCGCAGCGGCCGCAGATGGTCGATGGCCGCCCTGAACCCGGTGGCCCACAGGATGACGTCGGCCTCCACCCGCTGACCGTCCTCCCACTCCACCCCGTCCGGGGTGATCCGGTCGAACATGGGCCGGCGGTCGAGAACCCCGTCCGCGATGCCCTTCCGGACCGCGTCGTTCAGCGGCAGTCCGGTGACCGAGACGACACTCCTCGGCGGCAGCCCCTGCCGCACCCGCTCCTCGACGAGCGCGACGGCCGCCCGCCCCACGTCCTCGGTGAAGGGGCCCTCACGGAAGACCGGCGGCCGCCTGGTCACCCAGGTGGTGGCAGCCGCGTACGGGGCGATCTCCAGCAGATGCTGGGTACCCGAGGCACCCCCGCCCACCACGACCACCCGCTGCCCGTCGAACGCCTCGGGCCCGGGGTACTGCGCCGTGTGCAACTGCTGCCCCCGGAAACTTCCCTGACCGGGGTACCGCGGCCAGAACGGACGGTCCCAGGTGCCGGTCGCGTTGATCAGCGCCCGGGTCGACCAGTCGCCGTCCGAAGTCTCCACAAGCAACCGCCCGCCCGCACCTTCCCGCACGGCATGCACATCGACGGGCCGCCGGACCTGCAGATCGAAGGTGCGCTCGTACGTGGCGAAGTACTCGGCGATCACCTCGGACGAGGCCCGCGCCGGGTCGGCGCCGGTCAGCTCCATGCCCGGCAGCGCATGCATGCCGTGCACCTTGCCGTAGGTCAGCGACGGCCACCGGAACTGCCAGGCACCGCCAGGCCCGGGGGAGTGGTCGAGCACCACGAAGTCACGCCCCGGCTCGAAACCGGTGCGCCGCAGGTGGTAGGCGCTGGACAGACCCGCCTGTCCAGCGCCCACGACGACTACCTCGACCTCGCGCGTGTTGTTCACGTTTCTACTAACCGCGAGGACGCCGTGGATCTTCCCGCGGTGGAGCCGTGACGTGCCGAACAGCGTGAAGTGCTCAGCCCTCGGACGCCCGGCCGGGCGTGGTCGAGGCCGGCAGCTTGCCGTTGTAGCGGGTGTCCACGAAGGCGCCGAAGTCGACCTTCTTCGGGATGAGCTTCAAGTCGGTGAAGGCATCGGCGATCTGCTGCTCGGAGGCGATCAGCGGCTTGTCGACGGCGACCGAGATCCGGGTGGCGTTGGTGCGCCGCACCGAGGCCAGCGCCACCTCGTACGGCAGACCGGTGTCCTTCGCCCAGACCTTCGCCCACTCCTCCTGGTGGCCGTAGACCCATGCCGTGGCCCGCCGCAGCCGCTCCAGATAGTCCTTGATGGCGGCGGACTTCTTCTTGTCCCGCAGCGCACTCGGCGCCGCCACCTGGAAGGTCAGTCCGTTGGTGATGCCCTCGCCGGTGGTGAGGACACGGCCCTGCTTGCCCTGCAGGATCTGCGAGGTGTACGGGTCCCACACCGCCCACGCGTCCACCTTGCCGGAGGTGAACGCGGCCAGCGCGTCGGCCGGCTGCAGATACTTGACCTTGACGTCGCTCAGGCTCAGCCCGGCCGCCTTGAGGGAGGCGACCAGCTGGTAGTTGGCGGAGGAACCCTGCGCCACCGCGACCGACCTGCCCTTGAGGTCCTGGGGCTTCGACAGCTTCGAGTCGTTCGGTACGAGGATGGCGTCGCCCTTGGAGGTGCCGTGGAAGGCGGCCACGACCGTGATCTTCGAGCCGGCGCCGGCGGCGAACACCGGCGGGGTGTTGCCGACGCCGCCGATGTCGACCGCCTTGGCGTTGACGGCCTCCAGCAGCGGCGGGCCTGAGGTGAAGGTGGACCACTTGATCTTGTAGTCGAGGTTCTTGAGCTCCCCGGCGGCCCGCAGGATGGCTTCGGAACCGCCCTTCTGGTCACCGACGTTGAGGGTGAGCGAACCCTGCCCGTCGGTGCCGGTCCCCGTGCTCGCGGACGAGTTCCCCCCGCAGGCGGTGAGCAGGAGAGCGAAGGGGAGGAGCAGCGCGGCAGGGGCGAGACGTCGTCGCATGGGGCGATCCGTTCTGTGCAACTGAGGTGGGGAAGGGGAGTTCAGGCGGCTTCGGCGGCGGTGTCGACGCCGAGCCGTTCCAGCAGTCCGGCGCGCAGCTCGGCGAACCGGGGGTCGGTGATGTCGCGCGGCCGGTCGAGATCGATCTCCTGCTCGTGCGCGATGACACCGTCGTCCATCACCAGGACGCGGTCGGCGAGCAGGACGGCCTCCTCGACGTCGTGGGTGACCAGCAGCACCGCGCAGCCCCGGCGCTGCCACAACTCGCCCACCAGGCGCTGCGCCTTGATGCGGGTGAGCGCGTCGAGTGCGCCGAACGGCTCGTCGAGCAGCAGCAGATCGGGCTCGCGGACCAACGCCCGTGCGAGGGAGGCGCGCTGGGCCTCGCCGCCGGAGAGGGTCTTGGGCCAGGCGTCGGAGCGGTGGCCGAGGCCGACCTCGTCCAGGGCCTGTTCGGCGACGGTCCGTGCGGGCTTTCCGGGCAGGCCGAGCAGCACGTTGCGCCACACCTTCTTCCACGGCATCAGCCGTGGCGCCTGGAAGGCCACGGCCTTGCGGCGCGGCACCAGGACGGTGCCCTCGATGTCGCGGTCGAGGCCCGCCAGGATGCGGAGCAGGGTGGACTTGCCGCAGCCGCTGCGACCGAGCAGGGCGACGAACTCGCCGGGCCGCACGTCGAGTTGAAGATTGTCGATGACGGCACGGCCGTCGAAGGAGCGGGTCAGCCCCTCGACCCGTACCGCAGTCCGCGGGGTCACCGGCCGGTGAACGTCGGTCGCCATTGCAGCAGCAGCCTTTCGAGGGAGCGGACTATGAAGTCGGCCAGCAGGCCGAGGAAGGCGTAGACGATCAGGCAGACCACGATCACGTCGGTGCGCAGGAAGTCCCGGGCCTGCACCATCAGGAAGCCGATGCCGGAGTCGGCGTTGACCTGTTCCGCGAAGACCAGTGCCAGCCAGGCGATGCCGAGGGAGTAGCGCAGCCCGGTCAGCGCGCCGGGCAGGGCCCCCGGCAGCACGACATGCCGCACGAGCCCCCAACGGGAGAGGCCGAGCGACTCCCCGGCCTCGATCAACTGGGCGTCCACACCGCGGATTCCGGCGTACACATTCAGGTAGAGCGGGAAGGTCACACCGAGCGTGATGATGGCGACCTTCGGGGCCTCACCGATGCCGAACCAGATGATGAACAGCGGGATCAGCCCCACGAACGGCACGGTCCGCAGCATCTGCACCGGCGCGTCCACCAGATCCTCCCCGATCCTGAACAGTCCTGAGACCAGGGCGAGTCCGGTCCCGATGACGGTGCCGAGGAGCAGCCCGAACGCCACGCGCTGCAGCGAGGT
Source organism: Streptomyces longisporus (assembly GCF_039532765.1). NCBI lineage: Bacteria > Bacillati > Actinomycetota > Actinomycetes > Kitasatosporales > Streptomycetaceae > Streptomyces > Streptomyces longisporus. Next base: position 932,145 of record NZ_BAAASG010000002.1, on the reverse strand, counting down.
GCCCAGGGCGGAGGCCAGCGAACCGTCACCGATCAGATCCCCGGCCACCTGGGCGATCCGGTCGGGCGAGGCGAGGACGTCCGACGTCAACACGCCGGTGACGCTGAGGAGTTGCCACAGGACGAGCAGCAGGAGCGGACCCGCGGTACGGCGCAGCCAGCGCGGGATGCGGGTGCGGCGGGAGGAGACGGGGACGATGGGGGTGAGCTCGAGGGATACCGAGTCGCGGGAGTCGACATCGGTCCCCTTCCGTGAGGATATAGGGGAAATATCAGGTTCCGAGGAGCCGGGCGGGGCATGGCTGATGCTCATGGGTGCTCCATGGGGAGGAGAGCGTCCGGTGAGGGAGTGGGGGTACGCGCCTCAGCGCCGCCACGTCACGCGCAGCGTGCGGGTACGGCGGAGTACAGGCAGGGAGGGAGTGGGAGAAAGGGGGAAGGCGTCAGCAGCCGCGGCGACACGCGGCGGAGGCCACCCGCAGCAGGTCGATGTGACCGCGCGTGGTGAGCATGGCTGAACGCAACATGCGGCGAAAGTAGCCAGGTCGTCCGTGCACGGTCAATGGCGTCTCGCGGACTGGACCACCCATATCAACCAGCGAACCGCCGGTGACCTGGGAAAGCCGGCGTATGGGTCAGGATGGGGTCATGTCAGATGCCTTCACCACCCGAGTCCTGAACGTCGCCACCGGTTCGACGGAGCAGGTCGTGGACCTGACCCGCGACTGCGAGGCCTTCCTGCAGGAGGCGGCCGCCGGCCGAGACGGCCTCCTCAACGTCTTCGTCCCCCATGCAACGGCCGGAATCGCAATTCTCGAAACGGGCTCCGGCAGCGACGACGACCTCCTCGCCACCCTCCACACCCTCCTCCCCGCCGACGACCGCTGGCAGCACCGCCACGGCAGCCCCGGCCACGGCCGCGACCACGTCCTCCCGGCACTCGTACCGCCGCATGCGACGCTGCCCGTGGTGGGCGGGCGGCTGGAGTTGGGGACTTGGCAGTCGGTGTGTCTGGTGGACACGAACACCGACAACACGGACCGTCTGGTCCGATTGAGCTTCCTTGGTTAGGCGCCCTGGCGGGACTGTAGGGGAAATTCCGGCCGCACCGAATGGGGCAGGGAGATGGGCGGGGGAACTGTTCCCTTGTGGGCTTGGCGCCCTGGGACGTAGGAGGCATGTCGGCAGCGCCTTGGCTGACTGGCATGCGGCGACCGGGAAACCTGGAAGGAGCGCGCTTCGGCGTCGAGCAGAGCGGCGGACTCGTACTCCGTCGGCCGTGGGTTCGAGTTCCGCCCGCCCCACCACTCGCTACGCGAGAAGAATCCTTCTGACCAGCAACTTTGCTGGGGCCGGTCAGGCGAGTTGGGGGATTTTGGCGTCCCTGGTTGATCATGGATTCATGATCCTGAGGCCGGATTGAGGCTGGAGGTCACGCGGTGGCCCGCATTCCCTCATCTGGGCCATCGTCATCGACGTCGGGGTCGCTCTCCGAGGTGTCGCGCTGGTCCTTCAGCTTGGAGGGCTCACCCTCTTTGGGATCTTGCGTCATGGATGAAGTCCCGCCGGCCGCGAGCACCTCGCTGCGCCACTGTGGCCCCGAAGCCCACACGACACCGCCTGACTTCGGTGATGACACCGAGCCCACGGCCGACACAGAATCTGGCCCCGTCGTCGACAACGACCCGGCGATCGAGCCTGACCCAACCCTGGCGGCGGACGGCGACCAGCAGGCCGACCCTCCCCCCGCACCTGACGAGGTCCAGGAGGAAGGCCCGTCATCCGTCGAGGAACCCGCCACCGAAGTCACGCAGCCCCCCAGCGCCGGGCCCGAAACGGACGCCGCCTCGGAGCCGAAGCCCTCAGGCGAGACCAGCGGCGAAGCGGATGCCCAACCGGCAGCCGCGACCAGCCCCAGCACGAAACGACGCTGGGCGTGGTCAGGAGTTCACGATCTCCAGGATGAGGTCGGCCGTCAGGCCGTCGAGGGCCGAGAAGACGTGATGGTCGCCGTAGACAGCGAGTGATTTTGCATTGGTTGGTGCCCCGGACTCACTCGACGAGCCGGTCGCAGAATGCGACAGCGAATTCGAAGGCCGCAGCCACTCAGAGTGGCAGCCGCTAGCCATCCATGGGTGACGACGGCGGGGTCGGCTCCGGCGGTGAGTGCGGCCCGGGTAGCGGACAGGGCCATGGCGGGCGGTCGGATCGGGTGCACCTGTACGGCTGCTGAACGACCCGCACGCATCGTCCCGAGGCTCGGTAGCGTGTCGGCGAAGACAGAGGAAAGGGGACGGCACGATGACGGATGGTCTGGGCTGGATCGGCGAGCACTGGTACAGCGGTGCGGTCGTCAAGGACGGGATGCTCGCGGACATCTCCCTTACGGCGGTGCGCGGCGTGGACCCGGTGGACTTCGTGGTCCGCCTCGGTGCCGACCGGCACAGGGCCGAACAGCCCCCGCTGTTCAAGGACTTCGAACGGCGAGAGGTGGCGTTGGGCGACAGTGTGGCGATGTTCGGCCGAAGCGGCGAGTGGACATACGTCCTGGAGACGGAGCGGTCCACCTGGCACCTGATTCTCCTTGACCGGCTCGGCCAGGACACCCTGATGGAGCAGGGAGAAGAATTCGTCTGTCTGGATCGCTTCCTGGACGAGACCCCGTGGATCTGCTACGGCGACGCAGACGGCGAAATGAGATCCATCGGGCCTGGCGACAGCGTGCTGGAGACCGCTTTCCCGCTCGAGGACCGCCTCGGCGCGTTCGCCGCGCTGGATGCGGCCATGCGCCAGGCCGGGGCGGTGCGGGCCACCTTCCCCGGATCTGAGGACGCCGAGGATGAGGACGAGGAGTTGGCGAGGCGGCTGTTCACGGCGGTGGGTGAGCACCTCGGACTGTCGCTGCCGCGCCGGCAGATCGAACAGGGGCTGCTGCCCGCGGTACACCTGCCCTCGCCGGTGTGAGCCGGTAGTCGCGGGGACACCGCGCCCTCTCGGCGCGGCGCCCCCTGTGAACGACGTAGTGCTACAGGTTCTTCGCGGTCATGGTGCACTTCACGGTCGTGCTGTCGCTGGAACACGCCGCGCTCATGTTCGTGTTCAGCCAGTACGGGTCCCGGTCCAGCAGGCGCTGGTTCGCGTTGAAGGCCCCGAAACCGGCCATCGAACCACTGTTGTCACTACCGGAGATCGCGGACCGTCCACAGACCTCCTTCCACGTCGGCGTATGGCCATCGATGTTGAACAGGTGGACGGTGCTGCCCTGCTTGCTCGCAAAGGTCTGCACACAGGCGTCTCCGCTGCTGACAGGGTTCAGGCCACCCGCGAGCGAGGGCATCCCGCCGCTGTTGTAGGTGGAGTTGAACGCGAACTCGTCGCAGTTGGGCTGGTCCGTCGTGCCGTTGAGGGCACTGGTGTCGCCGTTGGCCGCTGCCCATCCGGTCGGGCAGATCACCGTCCGGTTGCCACTGATGTCACTGTCGGCCAGGAAATACAGCGGCTTGCCGTCGGCCAGGCTGCCCGGGTGATTGGTCAGCTTGTGCTGGATCAGCCAAGCGTGTGCCGAGGCCTGCGGGTACTTTGCCGCGTTGAACGTGTAGGTCGGCACGTAGTTGTGAAACACGCAGCCGATCGTCGGCGCCTGACTGACGATCTTGGTGTTGTCGCACCGGATCTGGTCGGTGAATCCGCCTTTCTCCAGGTCGCCGCCCGCGACGTCCATGAAGACGGCGGGGGACGACTGCACCGTCTGGCCCGGGAGCTTCGGGTTGCCCTGCAGCGCGACCGCGACGCCGAGCTTCATCACCTGGGGGTTGCTGGAGGATGGCCCGGTGAGCGTCGGTCCCCAAACATAGGACGCGTCCGAGGTCACAGTGTGGTGGTCGCCGGGAATCCATGAGGCCGCGCCCTGCCAGCCGCTGACGCTCTGGACGCTGCAGTTGCCGGAGGGCTCGCAGTCGATGACGGGAGTGTCCAGTGTGAAGGCGGGAATGGTTGCCGGAACATCCACGTTGGTGACGCTGATCCGCTCAGTGATGTTCCCGGACTGCGGGTCGAGCTTGCGCTCATTGACCACCAGTGCCTTCACGGTGCCCACGGGGGCGTTGTTGATGCTCGCTTCCCACGACAGGGTGAACGACGAGCACTCCTCGAAGCGCGTGGTCCATACCCCCGCCGGCGGGTTGGCCGGGTCACAGTTGCTGACCAGGGAAGATGCCGCCGCGGCCTTCTTCTGCGCGTTGGTTTCACGGGGCAGGGTGAAGTCACGGCCGTCGTAGGGCTCGGCCTTGCCGCACACCTTCACTCCGTCCGAGGAGGTGGTGCAGCGGGTCGGGAACGATCCGGGGCCGGTGGAGCGGTCGCGATTCGGGGCGACCGTGGTCGTCCACGGGGAGGCCGGTGCCGGCGTCTTCGTGTACGGCTGGGCGGACTGGTCCGGGTTCACCGCCGAGGCCTTGGGGTTGGGCAGGGTCAGGTCGACGGGCATCGTGACGCGGAAGCGTGCCCACGGCGACCATGACGTCTCGTACAGACCGCTTTCCTTGGCGTAGGCGGAGGTGTGGAAGACGTAGTCGACGTTCGGCTTCAGGTATCCGGCCCCCACGGTCACGGAGGCGGTCGATCCGGACTTCACGTAGCCGGATACCAAGACGCCGAACTGGTCGCTGCTGATCGGTACCTGGGTCTTGGCGTTCCCCGAGGAGTCGGCGGTCCAGACCTCGAAAGTGAGATCCATCGTGCCACCGTCGGCGTTGGTCACGGTGTTGCTGAGTTTGACCCTCGGAGTGGTGACCTGCCAGACGCCGGAGGCGTCCTTCGTGCCCGGCCCAGCAGTGGGGGTCTTGCCGGACACGGGGCGGGATGCTGTGGCGGTCAGGGGTGTCATCGCGGGCCCGGCGGCCGGCCGCGTCGACGGTGCGGCATTCGGATTCGGGTTGGGACTGAAGTGGCCACCACCGGCCGCAGTTGCGGTCGCCGCTCCAGATCCCAGGAACAGCAGCGCCGCGGCGCCGATGGCTAACCGCCGAAGGATGGGCTTACTTCTGGACGTACCAGGCAAGACGTTCCCCTTGTGACCCTGTTCCGAGCATCTCCCGGTGCAGAGTTGGGCCCTTCTTGAGCTTTTCCAGGACACGGGTGTTGGTCCTCTCACGCCAGTGGCATCCACCAGCAATGACTCTTGGGTGGCTGCGACATGCGTTCGATGTCGCAGCCCCCTTCCTATTCGACCTGCACATGACATGCCACTGGATAAAGGGGTGAGGAAGCGGGGAACAGGGACCATGTCGGGCGTGATCATCTTCATGGTTTGACCACGGTTGTGCTGCAATCCGTGAAGGTTCCGTGGGGGGCCACTGGCAGGCATCGCGGCGGGCCTTGACCTGAGAAGTCCGCACCGCCGGCCGTCCGGTCGCGCACGTTGCGAAGGACCTGGGCATCCACAAGGAGGCCCTGCGCGGCTGGGTCCGCCAAGCCGAGGCGGACACCGGGGAACGCGACGACCGGCTGACGACCGCCGAGCGGGAAGGAACTGAGGCAACTTCGCCGGAAAAGCTCGGCGTTGAGGCGGGCGAATGAGATCCTGAAGGCCGCGAGCGCGTTTTTGCAGCGGAACTCGACTGTCCCCGGACGACGCCGGCCAGGTGATCGAGCACGTCAGGGACAAGGGCCTCGGGGCTGGGTTCGCCTGCCGGGTGCTGGGGCTGCGGGGCGTCGCGGCCGGTCGCGCTGATGACGCCGAGGGTGCGGTCGACGACCGTGGGGTCGGTGCGCCGCATCGGCCTGCCGCCCTCGGCGTTCAGCAGCATCACGCTCACGCCGTGTGCAAGGACGTCGTGGATCTCGCGGGCGATGCGCGCCCGCTCCTCGGCGACGGCGACGGCGACCCGGGCCGGGGCGAGACGCTCCGACTCGGCCAGTGCGGCCCGTCGCTCGAACTCGGCGACATAGGCGCGCCGGGCTCGGACTCGCAACCCGATTAAGCTGGGGTTGTCCTGACGGAGTTTGGTGGACACGAACAGGGACAGCACGCTGCGGAAGGTGCGTCTATCCTTCCTTGCGGGCTCCTGATCCACCCCGTTCCAGGGCGGGCGGGCCGACCGGAGCCTGCCTGAAGGGGCGTCTCAACGGGTGTCGTCGCGAAGTGCCTTGTCGATCTCGCCCAGGGCTCCGGTCAACTGCGTGTAGTCGTCAGCCGTCAGCGGCTTGACGAAGTACTTCTCCACCACCTGCGCGTGGACGGCCGCCGCCTGCAGGAACGCCGCACGTCCGTCGGCGGTCGGTTCCACCAGGGCCACCCTCCGGTCCTCGGCGGACGGTACGCGGCGGACCAGGCCGGCCTCCTCCATGCGGTCGATCAGACGGGTGGTGCCGCTGCTGGTGAGAGTGAGGTTGTCGGCCAGCTGGCGCTGGGAGACCTCCTCGCCGGGGCGGCGACAGAGCCGTATCAGTACCTCCAGCATGGTGTGGCTGATCCCGCACTCCCGCCGCAGCGCGCTGTCGATGCGCTGTTCCAGGCGGGTGGCAGATTTGATCAGCAGGCCGAAGTCCCGCACGAGCCGGCTGTTGGCGGCGCGGGCGGCGACGTCGTCGCTGGATTGCGGCGTCGGATTCATCACCGTCGATTTTACTGTCTCCTCACCTACTGCGGTCTCAATCGCTGACTAGTCAATTGCTGACTGCTCAGCTAAATTCTCACCTGGGCTGACACCGCGAGCGAGAGGGAGATCGTCATGGACCTGCAGTACTGGCTGGGCCGAGCCACTCACGCGATCCAGGACTGGGCCGACACCTTCGGCCCCCACCGGCCGCACCCGTCCCTCCAGGTGGACGACGACCGCTTCGCGTCCGCCTTCGCGGGGTTCACCGAGAGGCTGAAGGACAACTACCCCTTCTTCCACCCGCATTATGCGGGCCAGATGCTGAAGCCCCCGCACCCCGCGGCGGTGGTCGGCTACCTCACCGCCATGCTGATCAACCCCAACAACCACGCCCTGGACGGCGGACCCGCCACCGCCGCGATGGAACGGGAGGTCGTCGCGCAGCTCGCCGCGATGTTCGGTTACGGCGCCCACCTCGGCCACCTCACCACCAGTGGCACGATCGCCAATCTCGAAGCCCTCTTCGTCGCCCGCGAACTGCACCCCGGCCGCGGCATCGCCCACAGTGCCGACGCCCACTACACCCATGGCCGCATGTGTCATGTCCTGGGCATGGCGAGCCATCCGGTCCGTACCGACAGCCAGGGACGGATGGACCTCGAAGCGCTGCAGGACGTACTGCGCACCGGGCAGGTGGGCACCGTCGTCCTCACCACCGGCAGCACCGGACTGGGCGCCGTCGACCCCGTCCACGAGATCCTGCCCCTCGCCGAGCAGTACGGCGTCCGCGTCCACGTCGACGCCGCGTACGGCGGCTTCTTCACGCTCCTGGCCGGATCAGGAGGCATCGAGGGGCTGCCGCCCGACCCGTGGCGGGCCATCGCCCAGGCCGACTCGGTCGTGGTCGACCCCCACAAGCACGGCTTGCAGCCCTACGGCTGCGGAGCCGTCCTCTTCCGCGACCCCGAGGTGGGCCGCTTCTACCTCCACGACTCGCCGTACACCTACTTCACCTCCGCCGAGCTGCACCTCGGCGAGATCAGCCTGGAGTGCTCCCGCGCCGGCGCCTCCGCGGCCGCCCTCTGGCTCACCTTCCAGCTCCTGCCGCCCACCCCCGAAGGCCTCGGCCGGGTCCTGGCGGCCGGCCGCCGAGCAGCCCTGAAGTGGGCGGACCTGATCGAGACCTCAGACCTCCTGGAGCTCTACCAGCGGCCCCAGTTGGACATCGTCACCTACTTCCCCGCCGTCGATCCCGCGACCCTCAGCGGCATCGACGCGGCCTCCGCACGCATCCTGGCGGACGGCATGACCGCCCCCGATCCCGTGTACGTCAGCACCCTCAAAGCCGGCCACGAGGCGTTCACCGCCCGCCACCCCAAGATCACAGCAGACGCCGACGGCGCCCGGATCCTGCGCAGCGTCCTGATGAAGCCGGAGTCCGAACACCACGTCGAGCACCTGCACCACCGGCTCGAGCAGCTGACCAGGTCAGAACCCTTGAACTCCTAACGGAAAGCCTCCGCGCCGCCTTCCGTCTCCTGGCGGCTCGGTCCGGTCGCGTATGCCAACGGGGGCGCGATCGCCTGCGCATCCGCACCCTCGCCGACCCAGAGGGAAATGAACAGCGCGGCGGTCGCTTCCAGGAGACCCGCCCGTTCGAGGCCCCCGCCGGCCACGGGTTCACAGCCCACGTCCTGCACCAGCTCGCGTACACGCGCGAGGCCACTCTCGTCGTCCCCGCAGACCGGCACGGCCAGTGGCCGCCCGTCGAAGACGGGCGGCCGCATGCGCCACACGTCCTCATGACAGAGGTTGAAAGCCTTGATCACATGGGCTCCCGGTGCGGCCGCGGCCAGATGCTGCGCGGCTGACGGGCCTCCTTCCGTCAGCAGCCCGAAGCCCGGCCCGACCGGGTTGGAGCAGTCGAGCAGCACCTTGCCCTCCAGGGCCGTGCGCAGTTCCCGTACCACGGCTGTTGCCGCCCCGAAGGGCAGCGCGGCCAGCACCACCTGACCGGACTCGGCGGCCGAACGCAGACTGCCGGGCTTCACGCTGCCTCCGATGCGCGCCACGAGCCTCTCCGCCTTGTGTGCGTCCCGTCCCCCGATGGTCAGCTCGTGCCCGGCTCGCGCCCAGTGGGTGGCGAGTGCGTCGGCCATGTTGCCCGTTCCCAGCACGCCGATTCTCATCACACGTTTCCTCTCCATGTCTGCTTCGACCGTTCACACCGACGCTAGAAGGCCGTTCGGGCACCATTTGGTACGTGACGACCGACGCCTTCCTTGCCGACTGCCGCGCCCGCCTCGCCTTCGACCTGCTCTCCAACACCTGGAACGCCGTGGTGCTCTGGGCGCTGCGCGACGGCCCCAGGCGTCCGGTCGAACTACGGGAGCGGATCGGGGGCATCAGCTCCAAGGTCCTCACCGAGACTCTGCGGCGACTGCAGTTCAACGGACTGGTCGAACGGTGGTCAGATCCTGATGCACCATCACGGGTCGAGTACCGGCTGACAGCTCTGGGCCGGACCCTGCTGGCGCCCATCGACGCCGTCGGCGCATGGGCCTTCGAGTACGGCGATGAGGTCATGGCGGCCCAGGAAGCGGCGTCCACTCCCGCCTCGCAGCTCGAAAACGGGTTCTCTGACACCGGATGATCATTGATACGGTCCCGCCATGGTTGCAGCAGAGGGATCACCGAGCGGCCCGGTCACCGCGGCCGATGTCGAACGTGCTGTCCGCTCGGCGCTCGCCACTCTGCGCGGGGCCGACGCTCCGGACTGGAGCGTCAAGGCCGGTTCCCTTGAGTGGGACTGCTGGGAGACCGTCGAGCACCTCGCCGACGACCTGTTCTCCTACGCCGTCCAACTGAGCCCGGCGATCCCACCGCTGGACACCCACGTCCCCTTCGCGTGGAGTCGGAAGAGGCCGGGCGGCCCGGCGAATGCGATCTTCGCGGACCGTGAGGCCGGCCCTGCCGGTCTGCTGCAAGTCCTGGATGCCAGCGGCGCCTTGCTGACCGCAATCGTCCGCACCACGCCGCCCACGGTACGGGCACACCACATCTTCGGCGCAGCCGACCCCGAGGGCTTCGCCGCGATGGGCATCGTCGAGACCCTGGTGCACACCCACGACGTCGCTGACGGCCTGGGCATCCAGTGGACGCCGCCTGCCGACCTGTGCGACCGCGTGCTGGCCCGGCTCTTCCCCGACGCTCCGACCGATACCGAACGGTGGCCCACCCTCCTCTGGGCCACCGGCCGCACCGAGCTCCCCGGTCGGCCGCGTCTTACCAAGTGGCGCTGGTACGGCACACCGCGCTCCGAGCGCATGCCGTAGAACAGACGGGCGGGGCACCGCATTCGTCGTGGCCGGTCTGCTGATCACGGTGTTCGCCGCCCGCGTGATCATCGGGCCTCCGGTGATGCCGATCGCGACACTGAGGCCGCCGCGTCGCTCCACCCTGGTGCCGGCACCTGTCGTGTTCGCCGTCGGTCATGTGGTCGCCGCGCTGAGTTCGGACTTCGCCGTCGTACTCGCCTCCCGTGTGGTGACCGACCTGGCCACGGTCGTGGAGGCGCACGCGGCGGGACCGGCCGCGACCTCGCGCGCCCTGGGCCTGCTGATGGGCGGCCTGACGGTGGCCAACGTCATCGGCGTGCCCCCGGGCTCGTGGCTCGGCCAGGTGTCCGACTGGCGCGGGCCGTTGTGGGTCCTGGCCGTACTGGTGGTCCGTCCCGTCGGCGGTGCGATCACATCCGGGTTGGTTGGCTGCCGTCTGGCTGGGAACGCGATGCCCGCAAGGACGGCGGTCCGAGCAGGCATGGTCCGCCGTGAACCACTCCGGCGAAGGGAACGAAAGCCTTGCAGCCCGAGCAGGAACCGTCCGCACCGCAGGTGATCTCCGAGCCCGTCCCTCCCTACGACTCCGACAAGCAGCAGCGGCCAGGCCTGGAAGCCGACATGCGCACCGCGCCGCGCTACGGGGCGAGCCGATACCGCCCGGCCGGAAAGCTGAAGAACAAGGTCGCACTGATCACCGGCGGTGATTCCGGCATCGGACGCGCGGTGGCAGTGCTGTACGCGAGGGAGGGCGCCGACGTCGCCGTCGTCCACCTTCCTGACGAACAGGGGGACGCAGAGGAGGTGCGGCGCGAGGTGCAGGAGCAGGGTCGGCGCTGTCTGCTGCTGCCCGGCGACCTCGCCGACCCGGAATTCTGCCGCGCGGCCGTCGAACGGACCAGGACCGAACTCGGCGGACTGAACATCCTGGTGAGCAACGCCGCCTACCTGAACAGCAAGCTGGAGCTGGAGCAGCTGACCGCGGAGGACTTCGACCGCACCTTCAAGGTCAATCTCTACGCCTACTTCCACCTGCTCATGGCGGCGCTGCCCCACCTTCAGGCCGGGGACGCGGTCATCGCCACGGCGACCGAGGAAGCGCTCAAGGGCAGCGAGACGATGATCGACTACGCGGCCTCCAAGGCGGCGTTGATCACCTTGACCAAGTCCGTCGCCATACATCTGGCCCGGCGGGGCGTGCGTGCGAACGTCGTGGCACCCGGTCCGACCTGGACGCCGCTCAATGAGGCGGACCCGCACATGCCCCCGGACGGCCTGGCCCACATCGGGAGCGACGCACCCCTGGGCCGCGCGGCCCAGCCGGAGGAGATCGCCCCGACCTACGTCTACCTCGCCTCCGACGCCGACTCCAGCTACACCGTCGGCGAGGTGATCGCGGTGACGGGCGGCATGGTCGACACGCGGTGAAAGACCCGCATTGAACACCGAATACCGGGTAGTCCGAGTATGGACTACTCCGGTATGGAAAGGACGAACCGTGATGATGTCTCACGCACTCGAGCGACGGGTGCTCGTCATCACGATGCACGACGACCCCGGCATCGATACGAGGGCTGCGCTGTTCGCTGAGATCAGCGATCTCGTCCACGCATACAAGCCGGCTTCGGTCGTGATCGTCCTCGATCAGCCGGCGCCTACCCAGTCGGCGCTCAGCGTGGTCCGGCGCGTCCACCGGCTGTGCAGCAGTCTGGACCTGGTGGTGTCCGTGGCCACGCGGAGCGCCCCCGTGCGACGCCTCCTGGCGGCCGGGGCCGACACGGAGGACGACATCCGGCTGGTCATCCATGCCCGAGCCGACACCGCGATCGCGACGGCCACCGCGCTGACCGCGGCAGCGTAACCCGTGTGACCTGGTGTTTCAGAGTGGCCGGACAATACGGGTGAATCAGCCGGGACTGGGCACTTGGTCAGCATGGCACATCCCTCGCCAGTAACCGGCTCCTCCGGAATGTCCACGTTCTCGTCCCTGCACGAGCTGGCTGCTCTGGTCGCTGTCCGGCAGGGCCTGTACGTCCGCTGGTCAGTGGGGCCCGAGGAGGACCTGGCCGCCTCGTCCAGCACGGACGACCTCACCGGGGTGCCGCTGCCCGGGCTGTCCGCGAACCCGCTCGACATCGAGGACTGGTGGGGCGATCGGCCCACGCACATCTGGGTCGCCCGGCGCCTGTACGACTACTCCCACCTGCCGCGGGTCAAGGGCGACCGTATCCGCCCCTGGGTGCTGGCGGCCAAGGAGGCCGGCCGTGGGCCCGACAACGAGCCGCTGGTCACGGATGTGCAACCGCTGGGATGGATCAGCCCGCAAGTGATCACCGAGGCCGACAGGGTCGTCACACGGCAGCAGGGCTCCTGGGGCCCGTTGAACCGGGACAGCGCCGTCGAGGGCTGACGGGTTCGATCCGGCACAACCTCCATGGCGTCGCTCAGGGTGCCGGCTCGCCGGTGCCGGCCAGTGCGGCGGCCTGCACGGCGAGCGGTTCCGGGTGGTGGAGGTACGGCCCGGCTGTCCCGGCGGGCGCACGCCCAGTCATCGACGAGGCCACGGGTCAGGGCCCGGAATGGTGCCGGCCGTCATGCGAGTTCGCGCTCCCGCCACGGCCCGAAACGAGCCCAGACGTCTGGTGCGCGGATCGAGACGTCGCTGCTTCCCCATGCATCGAGGTTGCGCACCGGCCTCACATGTCTCAGTACTAGTCTGATCTTCACAGGCAAGTGAACAGCTTTTCGAAGCACGGCACATGGGAAAGGTGACCCGCGATGTCGCTGAGCCTCGGCGATCCGGAGTCCATCGGCGGTTATGCGCTGGTCGACCGGCTCGGTAGCGGCGGCATGGGGATCGTCTATCTGGGGCGCTCGGACTCGGGACGGCAGGTCGCGGTCAAGGTGGTGCATGCGCCGTACGCCCAGGACGAGGAGTTCCGGACGCGCTTTCGGCAGGAGGTCGCGGCGGCCCGCCGGGTGAGCGGTGCGTTCACCGCGCCGGTGGTGGACGCCGATCCGGACGCCGAACAGCCGTGGATGGCGACGCTCTACGTCCCCGGCCGCACGCTGTCGGACACCGTGGCCAAGGACGGCCCGCTGCGCGGACGCGAGTTGCGCGTGCTCGCGCTGGGTCTGGTCGAGGCGTTGCGGGACATCCACCGGGTGGGCATGGTGCACCGCGATCTGAAGCCGAGCAACGTCCTGATGGCCGAGGACGGGCCCCGCGTCATCGACTTCGGCATCTCGTACGCCGTCGACAACGAGGCCCTCACCATGACCGGTCGGCTGATCGGCACCCCGCCCTTCATGTCTCCGGAGCAGTTCGCCGCGCCGCGCGAGGTCACCGGGGCCTCGGACGTCTTCTCGCTGGGCTCGGTGCTGGTCTACGCGGCCACCGGAAACCGTCCGTTCGACGGCAGCAGCCCGTATTTGACGGGGTATCAGGTGATGTACGAGGCCCCGGACCTGAGCGGCGTCGCCGAACCGCTCCGGAGCATCGCCGAGCGGTGCCTGGACAAGACCCCGGCCGCCCGGCCCGGCCTCGAAGAACTCCGCCGTATGGTCCGGGAGTTGCCGGACTCCGACGTGCCGGCAGGTGTCTCCGTCGTGCCGGTCTCACCGGGACCGGCCGACTCCCCGGAAGCCCACCGCCGGGCCTCCCGCACCCACCCCTTCACGCCGGGCCCGGCCGCGGACGAGGGCGGGACGGAAGCAGTCGGAACCCGGACCGGCCACGGACCCCGGCGGCGGCGCGTCATCATCGGCATCGCCGCTGCCCTGGCGGTCACCGCAGTGAGCGTCGCTGCGGTGAGACTCGGGTCGCACCACGATGATGCCTCCCCGTCCCCGGGTCCAAAGGAGTCTGCCGCCACGGTGACCCTGCCGCCGAAGCATGTGCAGTGGGACTACCAGATCGGCGGTGCGTACCCCCTGGCGGCCGGTGCCCGGGTCGTGAGCCGCGACCACGACAGCGAGCCCGCGCCGGGCGTCTACAACATCTGCAACATCAACGCCTTCCAGGCGCAGAAGGGCGAGGAGCACGACTGGGACTCCGACCTGCTGCTGCGCGACGCCAAGGCCGATGTCCTGTACGACAAGGACTGGGGCGAGGCGATCCTGGACATCCGCACGGCCGCCAAACGGCAACGGATCGCCGCCAAGCTGAACAGCTGGATCGACGAGTGCGCGGCCAAGGGGTACAAGGCCGTGGAGCCCGACAACTACGACGTCTTCACGCGCTTCCCGAAGTACCTCAAGGCCGGCCAGGCCGAGGCCTTGATGAGGCTGCTGTCCGCCCACGCCCACGACAAGGGCCTGGCCATCGCCCAGAAGAACGCCGCCGAGCTCCTGTCCGACCGCGCGTCCGTAGGCCTGGACTTCGCCGTGGCCGAGGAGTGCGCCGAGTGGAACGAATGCGGAGAGTTCGCAGAGGCATACGGCGACAACGTACTCGTGGTCGAGTACACGGCGAAGGGCATGGCGAAAGCGTGCACCGACTGGGGCGGCACCCTGAGCATCGTCCGCCGTGACGCCTCGGTCGTGCCCAAGGGCGCTGGCGGCTATGTGCACCAGACCTGCTGACGCCCGGCGGTCCCATGTGAACTGCCTGGCGTTTTTGGGTAATTGTGGTTTGCACTTTGCCTGTGCTTGCGTTGCCCGCTGCGCTGCCCGGACCTAGCCTCACCTGCGAAGCCGTGGGAAGGGCAGGCATGCTGAAGACCGTCCGCGAGCAGGCATCGGGTCTCACCAAGGATCAGCGCAATGCTTTTGTCGCCGCCTACCTGGGCTGGGCGATGGACGCCTTCGACTACTTCCTGGTGGTCCTCGTCTACAGCGAGATCGCCGACGACTTCCATGTCTCCCTCACCGACATGGCCTTCCTCACCACCGCCACCCTGGTGATGCGCCCGGTGGGTGCCCTGCTCTTCGGGATGTGGGCGGACCGCAAGGGCCGACGGCTCCCGCTGATGGTCGACGTCTGCTTCTACTCGGTCGTCGGGTTCGCCTGCGCGTTCGCGCCCAACTACGCCGTGCTGCTGGTGCTGCGCCTGTTGTACGGCATCGGTATGGGCGGCGAGTGGGGCCTGGGCGCGGCGCTGGCCATGGAGAAGATCCCGGCCGAGCGGCGCGGTTTCTGGTCCGGGCTGCTGCAGAGCGGTTACTCGCTCGGATATCTGCTCGCCGCCGTGGCGTTCTTCGGTATCGAACCCGCCTTCGGCTGGCGGGGGTTGTTCGCCTTCAGCCTGGTGCCCGCCCTCGTCGCTCTGTGGGTGCGTACCCGGGTGGCGGAGAGCGAGGTGTGGGAGAAGAGCGTGGCGCTCAACCGCACCCCCGCCCACCAGGTGTTCAAGAACCCGGCGGTGCTCAAGCGCTTCGTCTATCTGGTCGCGCTGATGACCGCCTTCAACTGGATGTCGCACGGCACCCAGGACGTCTACCCGACCTTCGTCAAGAAGGGCCTGGGCCTGTCCCCGGACACCGCGATCGCCATCGCCGTGGTCTACAACATCGGCGCCATCATCGGAGGCATGGTGCTCGGTGCTTACTCCGAGAGGCTGGGCCGCCGTCGCACGATCATGGTCGCGGCTGCCGCGGGCCTGGCCGTGGTGCCCTTCTTCGTGCTGTCCACCGCCGTGGGCTGGCTGATGCTCTCCTCCTTCCTGATGCAGGTGTGCGTACAGGGCGCCTGGGGTGTCATCCCCGCGCATCTGACCGAGATGAGCCCGGATGCCATCCGGGGCTTCTACCCGGGTGTCACCTACCAACTGGGGAACCTGATCGCCGCCCTCAACCTCCCGATCCAGGAGGCCATCGCCGAGCGGCACGGCTATCCGGCGGCGATGTCGTGGACCGTGGTGCCCGCCCTGGCGGTGGTGATCGTCCTGAGCGCCGTCGGCAAGGAGGCCAAGGGCATCCGGTTCGGCAGCACCGGTACGCACGTCCCGACCACCGCAACGGCCGACACCGCCTAGCGGAACAGCGATCGTCGCGACGCACACCCGGGCGGACCGCAGTGCCATGGCGATGGTCTGCGGCCGTACGCAGGCGACGGACCCGACGGCACCGCCTGGAGCCCGGTAGTGGCCACGACGGCAGTTCGCCCGTTCGAGCCGGCCTTCATCCGCCCGATCCGGCGTGTCGTCCTTGCCCGATCGCCGCTCGTCGTACTCACTCCCCGCCTTCCGCGCCCGTTGGCCTGCCCACCGGGTGACAGGCGGGTGAAGCCTGAGGTGCCGTCCGTTTCCCGGGGCATGCATGAGGATCCCCGGCCGGACGGCGGGGCTCCATACGCGGGAGGCGAGAGTGACGAACGAACGAGCCGATCAGGCCGGCCGGCACACCCACAGGGTCCCGGTGCTCATCGTCGGGGGCTCTCTGGTCGGCCTGTCCACCTCGTTGTTCCTCGGGCGGCTGGGCGTGCGCCATCTGCTGGTGGAGCGTCACACCGGCACCTCCATCCACCCGCGCGGCCGCGGCAACAACATCCGCACCATGGAACTGTTCCGGGTTGCGGGAATCGAGCCGGCGATCCATGAGGCCGCCGCCACCCTGGCCGACAACCACGGCATCCTGCAGACGCCCACCCTGGTCGGCGACGCGGGGGAGTGGCTGTTCCGGGAGATCGACCCCGGCGGCGGACTGGCCCGCTTCAGCCCCGGCGCCTGGTGTCTGTGCAGCCAGAACGACCTGGAGCCGGTCCTGCTCGAACAGGCGGCGGCGCTCGGCGGCGACCTGCGCTTCGCCACCGAGCTGATGTCGTTCGAGAGCGACCCCACCGGTGTCACCGCGGTGCTCAAGAGCCGGGAGACGGGCGAGCACAGCACCGTCCGCGCGGACTACCTCGTCGCCGCGGACGGCCCCCGCAGCCCCGTCCGCGAGCAGCTCGGCATCGGCCACAGCGGGCCCGGCGACCTGTTCCACAACGTCAGCATCACCTTCCGCTCCCGCCACCTCGCGGACGTCGTCGGCGACCGCCGCTTCATCGTCTGCTACCTCACCGACCCGGAAGCCGACGGCGCCCTGCTCCCGGTGGACAACCGCGAGCACTGGGTCTTCCACGCCCCCTGGCACCCCGAACACGGCGAAACGCTGGAGGAGTTCACCGACCAGCGGTGCATCGAGCACATCCGCCGCGCGGTCGGCGTACCGGACCTCGACGTGGAGATCACCGGCCGGGCACCCTGGCACGCCGCCCAGCGCGTCGCCCGCAGCTACCGCTCCGGACGGGTCTTCCTCGCCGGAGACTCGGCCCACGAGATGTCACCCACCGGGGCCTTCGGCTCCAACACCGGAATCCAGGACGCCCACAACCTCGCCTGGAAGCTGGCCGCGGTGCTCGGCGGCTGGGCCGGGGAGGGCCTGCTGGACTCCTACGACGCCGAGCGCCGCCCTGTGGCGGAGGCGACCAGCGCCCGGGCCGCCGACCGGTCGGCCGAGCACAGCCACCCCGGGTTCACCCCGCCGTCCGACGCGGGCGGCGGCCCCCGGCGCGGCATCCTCAACGTCGCCCTCGGCTACCGCTACCGGCAGGGCGCCATCGTCGGCACCGACCCGGCGGCCGCCGTCGTTCCGGAGAACCTGGAGCTGACCGGCGAGCCCGGCAGCAGGGCCCCTCACCTGTGGGTGCGGCACGGAGCCGAACGGATCTCCACCCTCGACCTCTACGAACGGTCGCTGGTCCTGCTCAGCGACGCCGGCGACCCGAGCGGATGGCACCGGGCCGCAGGCCGCCTCGCCGAGGAGCTGTCGGTGCCCATCCGGGCGTACCGCGTGGGCGGCGGGCCCGGGGCCGAACTGGTACCGGAAGGGGATGTCCAGTGGACGCAGCGGCATGGCATCACGGCCGGGGGAGCCGTGCTCGTGCGGCCCGACGGGTTCGTCGCATGGCGGTCGCCCGGCCCGGAGCAGGACGCCGAATCGGTACTGCGGCAGGTCCTGAGAACCGTGCTGTCCCTGACCTGATCACCCGCGGTGGAACCCCTGTCTCAACCCTTGGTCCTGTCACCCAGGTGATCGCCCCGACTGGTGGTGAGGAGACGACTGACTGACGGTGGTTCACGTCGGGGTCCGGTCAAGTCAGCTGATGAAGTACCAGCTGCCGGGCCTTGGCGGAAGGACGTTCTTATGCGTTCTGCTCGCATTTTTCTGGCCACAGCGGCGGCTTCCGCCGTCCTCGCCATCGGTGCGCCCGGCGCGTTCGCAAGTGGTGGCGACGGGAATCACGACGGTTCTTCGCACAGCAAGGAGCACGGGAAGGAACACGGCAAGGAGCACGGCAAGGAGCACGGCAAGCAGTCCAGGCACGAGGAGCCGCGCGGCGGCGTGCACGCCGGCGGTGGTGCGCTGACCGCGGTGAACGACGACGGAGACTGGGGCGGCTCGCGGAACTCGAAGACGGACCCGGACACCTACCGGGACGGCTCGTGGGGCAGCGACCACGGGGGCCGTGACGAGGACGGTGGCGGCCGCGGCAGTGACTCCTGGGGCGGCGGCGACCACGCGAAGCCCCACGGCGGCATGCACACCGGCGGCGGGGCGCTCGCGGCGCCGACCGCGACCGCGGGCGGGCTGGCCGTGCTGGGTGTCGTCGCCACCGGGCTGTATGCGGTGCGCCGCAAGAAGCCGGCCGTGGGCACGGCCTGACCCGTGCCCGATGCAATAGCGCAGCCGCGGCCGTCACCCGAGCCCCGTGCGGCGGCCGCGGCACAGCGCTCCGCCGGGGCCGCGCTGGAAGGGCCGGGCGGGCCGTCGACTGTCCGCGGCGCCGTCGTGGCCGGTCGTTCCCCATTCTCGACTTCGCCCGAGCGGGGGACCCCCATCGCGGCGGAGCCGTACGTTGACACAGCCCCGCGCCCCTTCAGGGCCGAATGAGGTGCTCTCCCATGGCAGTTCCTCCTCCCTCTCCCCCCTCCGACGACCAACCGGCGCCCACCGAACCGGGAGTGTCCCGCTCCGGCGTGATGATGATCTGCGCCGCCGCCTGCCTGGTGCTCGCGGCGAGCATGATCAGCGGCCAGGACACCTCCGGCGACGCCGCCCACTCGCAGTCCGCCGCGTCCGTGCGGCACACCGCCACGGCGACGATGTCCCCCGGGCAGCCGGTGGGCAAGCACCTGCCCCGGTCGATGCCCGTGCGCCTGCGCATCCCCAAGATCTGGGTCGACGCCCCCTTCACGGGCCTGTCCATCGGCCCCAACGGACAGCTGCAGCCTCCCCCCGCCAACGACACCAACCTCGTAGGCTGGCACACCAAGGGAGCCTCCCCCGGAGAGACGGGAACCGCCGTCATCGCCGGGCACGTCGACACCAAGACGTCCGCGGCCGTCTTCGCCAACCTCGGCCAGCTGACCAAGGGCGACGTCTTCTACGTCCAGCGCGCCGACGGGCGCACGGCGACCTTCCGGGTCGACAGCGTGGAGACCTTCGAGAAGGACGACTTCCCCAGCGACCGCGTGTACGACGACACCCCCCAGGCCCAGGTGCGGCTCATCACCTGCGCGGGCAACTACGACCGGTCGGTCATGGACTACACGGACAACCTGGTGGTCTTCGCCCACCTCGTCTGAGCATCACCCGCGTAGGCCATACGAGTCGCGCGCTGCGGGCCACGGGCACACGATCGAGGAACGCCGACGCCGACGCCGCCGACCGCGGCCGACGTCGGGTTCCGCCCCCGCGAAGGAGATGTGCGCAGGATGACGACCACGTCCGAACGTGTTTCCAGTCCGCCGGCCCGACAGGTGTCGCCCCGGGTGTCCCAGTCCGTGTTCGACGGCTCCAGACTCCGGGTCGTCCTGCTGGTGGACGTCTACGACGGAGCCCAGCAGCAGTTCCTGGAGGCGTACGAGCTCCTGTGCAACCAGGTGGCCTCCGTCCCCGGACATGTCAGCGACCAGCTGTGCCAGTCCATCGAGAACCCCTCCCAGTGGCTCATCACCAGCGAGTGGGAGAGCGCTCCGCCGTTCCTCGCCTGGGTCAACAGCGAGGAACACGTGCGGATGGTGGAACCGCTGCACAGCTGTGTCCGCGACACCAGGTCGCTGCGCTTCCACATCGTCCGCGAGACCGGCAGCCCGGCCCCCCACGCCGAGCCCGGCGAGCGCCGACTTCAGGCGGCACCCAGGATCGGCGACGGCCTGATCCGGCACGCCCTCACGTTCACCGTCACACCGGGCAGCGAGGAGAAGGTCGCGAAGATCCTCGCCGACTACGCCTCACCCGAGCCGAAGGTCGACGACTCCACCCGGCTGTGCCGCACCTCCCTGTTCATGCACGGCAACCGGGTGGTACGGGCCATCGAGGTGCGCGGCGACCTGCTCGCCGCACTGCGCCATGTCGCCCGGCAGCCCGAGGTGCGCGCCGTCGAGGAGGCCATCAACCCGTACCTGGAGCAGGACCGGGACCTCGACGACCCCGAGTCCGCCCGCGTCTTCTTCACCAGGGCCGCACTTCCCGCCGTCCACCATGTGACGCTGGAGCAGCAGGACGCGCACGAGGAGCGGCACGCCCTGTCCTATCCGGTCCGGCCCGGCTGCGGCATGCGCCTGGCCGAGGCGCTGGCCCGGCAGGACGAGGCCGCGGCGGACGACCCGCGCAGCCCGATCCTGCGCAGCACCGTCTTCCAGCGCGACGACGTCGTCGTACGGCTGATCGACGTACGCGGCGGACTGACGGCCGCCGACCCCGCCCTCGCCCTCGGCCTTCAGGACCCCGGGCAACTGGCCGAGCTGACGACCTTCCGCATCGACGCGTCCGCGCCCCTGCACGGCGAGCTCGCACGCTGCACCGGGCTCGCCCGCATGGACCTCGTCACCGACCGCCGCTCGCCCGAGGCCTGAACCGCCCTCAGCCGGCAGTGGCGGCCACCGCCCCCACGTCGATGCAGGACCTGATCGGAGGAACGCCGTGATCACATCCCGTCCCAGAATCGTGGATCTCAGCGAGGTCGAGCCCAACCGTCGGCGCGGCGGCGATCTGCGTGCCATGCTCACCCCCGCCACGGTCGGCTCCACCAGCGGATTCATGGGCGTCGCCATCGTCCAGCCCGGCGAGCGCATCGGGGAGCACTACCACCCGTACTCCGAGGAGTTCGTGTACGTCGTGTGCGGGGACCTGGAGGTGGACCTCGACGGCGTCCCCCAGCCGCTGCGGCCCGAACAGGGCCTCATGATCCCCATGCACATGCGGCACCGCTTCCGCAACGTCGGCAACGTCGAGGCCCGCATCGTCTTCCACCTCGGCCCGCTGGCCCCGAGCCCGCCGCTCGGCCATGTCGACACCGAGGAGAGCGACGCCGCCGCAGAGGTCCCGTCATGACACGCCGGGTGGCGGTCACCGGCATAGGCGTCGTCGCACCCGGCGGCACAGGAATACCGGCGTTCTGGGACCTCCTGGCCGCCGGGCGCACGGCGACGCGGGGCATCACCTTCTTCGATCCGGCCGGCCTGCGCTCCCGGATAGCCGCCGAGTGCGACTTCGACCCGGCGGCGCACGGTCTCGACGCGGAGCAGACCGCACGGTGCGACCGCTACATACAGTTCGCCCTGGCCGCCGCGGCGGAGGCGATACGCGACGCCGGCCTGGAGCCCGAGCGGGAGAACCCCTGGCGGATGGGGGTCTCGCTGGGCACCGCGGTCGGCGGCACCACCCGGCTGGAGCACGACTATGTGCTGGTCAGCCATCACGGGCAACGCTGGGACGTGGACCCGCGGCAGGCCGGCCCGTATCTGCACCGCGCGTTCGCGCCCAGCACCCTCGCCTCCACGGTGGCCGAGCGGTTCGGGGCGCGCGGCCCGGTGCAGACCGTCTCCACGGGCTGCACCTCGGGGCTCGACGCCGTCGGATACGCCTTCCACACCGTCGAGGAGGGCCGCGCCGACGTGTGCATCGCCGGCGCCTCGGACTCGCCGATCTCCCCGATCACCATGGCCTGCTTCGACGCGATCAAGGCCACGTCCCCGAACAACGACGACCCCGCACACGCCTCGCGCCCCTTCGACGCCGACCGCGACGGGTTCGTCATGGGCGAGGGCGGCGCGGTGCTCGTCCTGGAGGAACTCGACCACGCCCGGGCCCGCGGCGCGCACGTGTACTGCGAACTCGCCGGCTACGCCACCTTCGGCAACGCCTACCACATGACCGGACTCACCCGTGAGGGCGTGGAGATGGCGAAGGCCATCGAGGCCGCCCTCGACCACGCCCGGCTGGACGGCACGGCGATCGACTACGTCAACGCGCACGGCTCCGGCACCCAGCAGAACGACCGCCACGAGACCGCCGCCGTCAAACGGGCCTTGGGCCCGCACGCCTACGACACCCCGATGAGCTCCATCAAGTCCATGGTGGGCCACTCCCTCGGCGCGATCGGCGCCATCGAACTCGTCGCCTGCGTCCTGGCGTTGGCCCACCAGGTCGTCCCGCCGACCGCCAACTACGAGACCCCGGACCCCGAGTGCGACCTGGACTACGTCCCGCGCATCGCGCGTGAGCGGAAACTGGACAGTGTGCTCTCGGTGGGCAGCGGGTTCGGCGGCTTCCAGTCCGCGGTGGTCCTGACCCGGCCGAGGGAGAAGACACGATGAGCGAACCGCATCCACGGCGGGCGGCCATCACCGGAATCGGCGTGGTCGCACCCAACGGATCAAGCACGGAGACCTTCTGGAAGTCCGTCAAGGAGGGCATCAGCGCCCTGGACCGGGTCACCCGCGAGGGCTGCACGCATCTGCCGCTGCGGGTGGCGGGCGAGGTCCGGGATTTCGACCCCTCCACCGCCGTCGAGGAACGCTTCCTCGTCCAGACCGACCGGTTCACGCACTTCGCCATGGCCGCGGCCGACCTCGCGCTGGACGAGGCCCGGATCGGCCGGGCCGCGACCGACGGCTCCCCGTTCTCCGTGGGCGTGGTCACCGCGGCCGGTTCCGGCGGTGGTGAGTTCGGGCAGCGGGAGCTGCAGCAACTGTGGGGAAAGGGCAGCCGGTTCGTCGGCCCCTACCAGTCCATCGCCTGGTTCTACGCCGCCAGCACCGGCCAGATCTCCATCCGTCACGGGTTCAAGGGCCCCTGCTCGGTCGTCGCCGGCGACGAGGCCGGCGGCCTGGATGCCCTTGCGCACGCGGCGCGGGCGGTGCGGCGTGGCACCGACGTGATCGTGACCGGCTCGACCGAGGCGCCGCTCGCCCCCTACTCCGTCGTCTGCCAGCTCGGCTACCCGGAGCTCAGCACCGAGGCCGACCCGGCCCGCGCCTACCGCCCGTTCACCTCCGCGGCCTGCGGATTCGTGCCCGCCGAGGGCGGCGCCATGTTCGTCGTGGAGGACGAGGAGACGGCCCTGGCGCGGGGCGCGCGCGTGCGGGCGGTGCTCGCCGGACACGCGGCCACCTTCACCGGAGCCTCCCGCTGGGAGGAGTCCCGCGAAGGCCTCGCCCATGCCGTCCGGGGCGCCCTGGCCGAAGCCGGCTGCGCCCCCGAGGAGATCGACGTCGTCTTCGCCGACGCCCTCGGCGTGCCGGAGGCGGACCGCGCCGAGGCCCTCGCCATCGCCGACGCGCTCGGCGCGCACGGCACCCGCGTGCCCGTCACCGCACCGAAGACCGGCATCGGCCGCGGCTACGGCGCGGCGGCGGTCCTCGACACCGCGGCGGCGGTGCTCGCCATGGAGCACGGGCTGATTCCGCCCACCCCCAACGTCTACGACATCTGCCATGACCTCGACCTCGTGACCGGCCGGGCCCGCGCCGCCCAGCCCCGTACGGCGCTGGTCCTGAGCCGGGGCCTCATGGGGTCGAACTCGGCGCTGGTGCTGCGGCACGGCGCCACCGGCGCCTCGTCCTGAGGCGCCGCCGAGCAGTAGAGGAGAACCGCATGTCCGACCGAATAACCGTCGAAGAGCTGGCCGAACTCATGAAGAAGTCCGCCGGTGTCACCGTCACCCCCGAGGAACTCGGGCTGCACAACCCCGGCTTCGACACCCTGGGCGTCGACTCGCTCGGCCTGCTGGGCATCGTGGGCGAACTGGAGAACCGCTACGGCACGCCGATGCCCGCCGACGCCGAACGCTCCAAGACCCCCCGGCAGTTCCTCGACCTCGTCAACAGTGCCCTCATGACAGGAGCGTGAGATGACCGGACACACGCAGAACGAGATCACCATCGCGGCACCGCTGGATCTGGTCTGGGAGATGACCAACGACCTGGAGAACTGGCCGCGGCTGTTCACCGAGTACGCCTCCGTCGAAGTCCTGGCCCGGGAGGGGCGCAAGACCACCTTCCGGCTGACCATGCACCCCGACGAGAACGGCACCGTGTGGAGCTGGGTCTCCGAACGCGAACCGGACCGCGACACGCTCACCGTCAGGGCCCGCCGGGTCGAGACGGGACCCTTCGACCACATGAACATCCACTGGCAGTACGAGGAAGTGCCGGGCGGCACCCGCATGGTGTGGACGCAGGACTTCGCGATGAAACCGGAAGCACCGGTCGACGACGCCTGGATGACCGACAACATCAACCGGAACTCCAAGGTCCAGATGGGGCTGATCCGGGACCGCATCGAGAAGGTCGCCGCCGAGCGCGGTGCCACTCCGGGTCTGACCGACTGAACCGGACGGAGAACCAGCCCCCATGCACCAAGCACTGATCGTCGCCCGTATGGCCCCGGGATCGGCCCCGGACATCGCCAAGGTGTTCGCGGAGTCCGACCGCGGAGAGCTGCCGCATCTCGTCGGGGTGGTCCGGCGCAGCCTCTTCCAGTTCGGCGACGTGTACATGCACCTCATCGAGTCCGAACGGGACCCCGGCCCCGCCATCGCCAAGGTGACCGAACACCCCGAGTTCCGGGACGTCAGCGAGCGGCTGTCCGCGTACGTCAGCGCGTACGACCCCCAGACCTGGCGCTCCCCGAAGGACGCCATGGCACAGCGCTTCTACCTCTGGGAGCGCGACCCGGCCGGCTGACCCCGCCGTGACCTCACCGGTCGCCGGGCCCGCAGCTTCGCGGGCCCGGCGACCGGTGGTCTTCGGGGGGCCGTTCAGCCCGGGACGTGGCAGTCGAACGCGTGCAGATAAGGGTTGACCGGGCGGATGTCGTCGATGACCAGCCCCGCCTCGGTCAGCCGGCCGACCATGCTGTCGGTGGTGTGCTTCGCCCCGCCGACGTTGAGGAGCAGCAGCAGGTCCATCGCGGTGCTGAACCGCATCGAGGGCGAGTCGTCGACGAGGTTCTCGATGACCACGACCCGGGCCCCCGGGCCACCCGCAGCACGCACGTTGCGCAGCGTCCGGGCGGTGCTGTCGTCGTCCCACTCCAGGATGTTCTTGATGATGTAGACGTCCGCCGCGACCGGCACGGACACCCTCACGTCGCCGGGCACCACACAGGCGCGGTCCGCGAGGTCGCCGCCCGGCCGCAGCCTCGGCAGCGCGTTCTCCACCACCCGCGGAAGGTCGAGCAGACTGCCGTGCAGCGAGGGGTACTTGTCCAGCAGGCTCACCAGCACATGCCCCTGCCCGCCGCCGAGATCGGCGACCGACGCGCTCCCCGACAGGTCGAGGAAGTCGGCCACGTCCCGCGCCGACTGCACGCTGGATGTCGTCATGGCCCGGTTGAAGACGTCGGCGGACTCCGGGGCGTCCTCGTTGAGGTAGGGGAAGAACTCCTTGCCGTAGAGGTCCTCGACGACATTGCGCCCGGTGCGCACCGCCTCGTCGAGCCTCGGCCAGGCGTCCCAGGTCCATGGCTCGGTGCACCACAGCGAGATGGCGCGCAGACTGTTCGGATCGTCCTCGCGCAGCAGCCGGGAGACATCGGTGTGGGCGAAGGTCCCGTCCGGCAGCTCGGCGAAGACGCCGTAGCAGGAAAGGGTGCGCAGCAGTCGGCGCAGCGGCCGGGCCTCGGCCTTCACGGCGGCCGCAAGGTCCTCCGCGGTCATGGGGTGGTCACCGAGGGCGTCGGGGACTCCCAGCCGGGCGGCCGCCCGGAGGGCGGCGGCACATGCCGCCGCGAAGGCTAGCTCCCTCAGCCGCATGGACGGCGGTGGGGCTGTCTGTGCGGTCGTCATGTGCCGCTTCCTTCCTTCTGGGCCCGCAGGCGGGCCATGACCTGCGGGTCAGCACATTCCCGCGGGCTGGGAGGCCCGGCAGGAGTTGCGTTCGAAGGTGTTGCCCGTGCCGTGGTCGGCGTTGATGAGGTCCGCGGGGGAGTTGCCCTCGACCACGTTGTCGTTGATCCGGTTGCGGTCGCTGGTGACGCCGACAAAGCTCTTGAACAGGACGATGCCGCCCGACATCGACGAGTTGCCGACGTTGTTCCTGACCACGTTCCGGGTCACCAGGGTGTCCTCGGCGCCGGTCAGGACGATGCCGGAGCCCTGCAGGGCGTCCAGCCGCGCCGTCTTCGGGCACGACTTGTTGTTGCGTACGAGGAGGTTGTCGCGCACGGTGAGCGCGCCGGCCTTCGGCTTGTTCTCGTCACCGACGACGAACACCGCCACGCAGTTGGCGGTCGCGCGGTTGCGAGCGACGGTGAGGTTGCGCAGCCGCCGGACCGTCACGCCGATCCGGTTGCCCTCCAGCCGGTTGTGGTCGATCAGTGTTCCCCCGGTGTCCGTGGCGCCCGCCTCCTCATTGATCGTGTTGGCGAGGAAGACACCCGCGTCGCCGTTGTTCAGGGCGCTGTTGTCCTGGATCACCGAGCGGACCGACCGCTCCTGGGCGATGCCCCACACGCCGTTGCGCGCCGTGGTCACGTTCCGCACGGTCAGCTGGTCGGTCGCCATGGCGAACACCCCGGTCCTGGCAAAGCCCGTGACGGTCAGCGAGGCGATGGTCACGCCCTTGACGTCACGGTCCTTCGTGCCCAGGACACAGATGCCGTTGCCGCCCTCGGCACAGCTGTTGGCGGCCTTCTTCCCGCTCGGCTCGATCACGGTGGCTCGCCCCATGCCGCGCAGGGTCAGCCCGGGCGTGGTCACCTTGATGCTCTCGTGGAACGTGCCGGGGGCCACGAGAACGGTGTCTCCGGGCTTTGAGGCGTCCACCGCCTTCTGGATCGACTGGCCCGGCATGACCACATGGAACGCATGACGGGCGGCCGGCGGAGCGGCACCCAGTCCGGTCCCGACCACCACGGCGGTGCACATCATGTACGTAATGCGGTATTTCTTCATATCGCGAACGCTATGACCAGATAGGCCGTTTACCTGCTGAATGGGCCATTCGGCGGCGTGTCCTGCGGGCGCCCTGCGCCTGGCGCGGGCTCGGGGCGGGGCGGCATCCGTCGAACAGGGCGATAACCGGAGATAATTCGTACGGCGCCTTCGGAGTGTCCGGGGCGTGTCGCGTGAGCAGGCCGCTGCGGGCCGGGCGGGAGCGATGTTGATCCGTGTTCTTCTCGTCGAGGAGACCGACCTGGTGCGCGGGGCCCTGGCCGCCCTGCTGACACGTGAGGAGGACATCGAGGTGGTCGCAGCGGCACCGGGGTGCGGACAGGCCGTCACACGGGCGCTGTCGTACCGGCCCGACGTCGTCGTCATCGACTGTGACGGCGATGCCGTCGAGGACGGGGCGCTCGGTACCTCGCAGGAGCTGAGCGAGCGGCTTCCGGAGTGCCGGATCCTGCTGGTGGCCGGCGCGGCGACGCCCGAGTATCTGCGCCAGGCGCTGGCCCACCCCGTCGCGGGGCTCATCGGCAGGAACAGCCCCAGCAACTTTCTGACGGAGGGCGTACGCAAGGTGGCGGCGGGCGGGCGGTTCATCGACCCGGAACTGGCGCTGCTGGCGCTCTCCTCGGCCCGGAGCCCGCTGACCCCCAGGGAGCTCGAGGTGCTGCGGCTGGCCGCGGACGGCACTCCTACGCGGGAGATCGCGGAGCGACTGTCACTGTCGGTGGGAACGGTCCGCAATCATCTCAACGCGGTCTCCCGGAAGACCGGTGCCCGCAACCGCATCGACGCGATCCGCATCGCCCGGCAGTCGGGCTGGCTCTGACCGGGCCTGTGGCCGGCCGCCCGGCTCACATCCCTCTACGGCAACCGAGCTCGCCGCCGCCGGCCGGTCGCTCCGTACCTCCCTTGCCCGTCCCAGTGGCCGATCAGGTGGCGGTTGGGGGTGCAGTCTGTCATCGGCCGGCCGTCCGGCCATGCTCTGTCCGGCTCATGTCGCTTTGCGGTGGGTGAGTTCGCGGCCGTCGGCCGGTTGTTCCGTACCCTCTCGTCCGTTGCAGTGGCCGATCAGATGGCGGTTGGGGGGCGCAGTCCGCCATCGGTCGTCCGGCCACGTCCTGTCCGGCTCATATCGCTTTGCGGTGGGTGAGTTCGCGGTCGTCGGCCGGTCGCTCGGTATCGTCTTGGCCGTTGCAGTGGTCGATCAGATGGGGGTTGGGGGTGCAGTCTGTCATCGGTCGGTCGGCCATGCTCTGTTCGGTTCATGTCGCTTTGCGGTGGGTGAGTTCGCGGTCGTCGGCCGGTCGCTCGGTATCGCCTTGTCCGTCCCAGTGGCCGATCAGGTCGCGGTAGAGGGCGCAGTCGGCCATCAGTCGGTCGTGGGTGCCGAGGCGGCAGTGGGAGCCGTCCATGACGAGGACGAGGTCGGCGCGCAGCGCGGAACTGATCCGGTGGGCGCACACGATCAGAGTGGCCGGGCGGCCGGCGAAGGCCCGTTCGGCGACCGCCTCCGCCGCCGGGTCGAGGTGACAGGTGGCCTCGTCCAGCAGGACCAGCCGGGCCGGCGGCAGCAGGGCCCGGACCAGGGCGATCAGCTGCCGCTCTCCCGCCGAGAGCACGGCAGGATCCACGGTCGCGCCATAGCCGCCGAGGCGCCGGACGAGCGCCTGCGCACCGATGGCGTGGACCGCCGCGTCCAGATCGGACTCGGTGGCCGTGGGCTCAAGGTAGGCGAGATTCTCGCGCAGGGTGCCGGCGAACACATAGGCCTCCTGCGGGATCAGCACACGGCACCGGGACAGCCGTCCCCGATCCAGCTGCCGCACCGGCACACCCCCCAGCCGGATCCGGCCGGCCCGCGGTTCGAGCACCCCGGCGATCAGCGAGGCCAGCGTCGACTTGCCCGCCCCGCTGGGGCCCACGACGGCCAGATGCGTGCCAGGCGCGAGTACAAGGTCGAGATCCCGGACGACCGGCTCGGCGGAACGGGCGTATCCAAAGGTGACCCCGCGCAACTCCACCCGGCCGTCGCGGGGCTGCGTCCTCCCGGGCGGGTCGGCCGCGGGCATGGGGAGTGGCCCGACGCGTCGGGATGTACCCGGACGGGAGACGGGGGCGGCGCCTCTCCTGAGGGAGTGGGGCCCTTGGGGCCCGTCCGGCACAGCCCCGGGGGAGAGGCTGGGTCCGGGAGGGGGTGCTGCTGCCGTTGGGGTGGATGCTTCCAGGATTCGGGTGAGGGTGACCAGGAGCCACAGGCCGCTGCCGCCGAGGCCCTGGACGAAGCCCCGTAGGGCGGGTTGCAGGGACTGGGAGACGTAGGTCAGGGCCCCCAGGATGGCGCCCGTCGTCATGCCGCCGTGGACCAGCCAGGGGGTTCCGGCGAGGATCAGCACGATCGGGAGCCAGCCGCCGACGCCCAGGGCGGCGGTCCGCACGGCCGTGAGCCGGGCCAGGGCGCGGGCCGCGTCCGCCGCCGCGTCGATGCGGGCGCCGACCCGGACACGTACGACATCCTCGGCGCCGCAGGCCGTGACGTCCCGCAGACCGTCGGCCACCGTGCCCACCTGCTCGGCAATGGCCTCGTCGGCCAGTACGACAGCCCGCTGCCGAGCGGCCATCGCGCGCAGGGCCAGCAGGAACAGCGCAAGCCCGGCCGCGAGGGGCGGCAGCACGAACAACAGAAGGGCGGGATCGAGTACGACCAGCCCGAGCAGCACGCTCACCGCGGTGACCGAGAAGGTCTGCACGAACATCACGATCGCCCCGTACGACTCACGGGCGATCTCGACCTGCTCGGTCAGCCGTGCCACGCCCGCCGTGTCGGGCGGCCCGGTCAGGCGGGCGGAGCGCTGCAGCGTGCCCGTGGTGACAAGGGTGACCAGGTCGTCGCGGAACGGCTCGACGACCTCGGCGAGTTGGAGTGTGGCCCGCCGTGTGCCCCAGGCGCCGAGGAGGACGCTGCAGGCCAGCAGCGCCAGCCAGCCGAGGCCCTCGGCACTGCGGCCGGCGAGGAAGCCGTCGTCGACGGCCCGGGCGACCAGCCAGCCGGACAGCAGCGCGGGCACCGCCTGCACCAGCGACCAGCCGGCGAGCCGTGCGAACTCCGGGCGCCGGGCGCGGAGGGCGGAGCGAAGCAGACCGTGGGCCGCCCGGTTCATCGCGGCCCCCCGTCGGGCGGCCGGAACACGGCCCGGTACTCCGGGTCCGCCCAGAGCTCGCGGTGGGTGCCCTGTCCGCGGACGCGGCCCGCCTCCAGCCAGACGACGTGGTCCGCGCGGGCCGCGGTCGACGCCCGGTGGGTCACCACGAGCCGAGTACGCCGGGCGAGCCGTCCGGACCCGGTGAGCACCTTGCCGATGTGGTGCTCGGTGACGGTGTCGAGGCCGGCCGTCACGTCGTCGAGAACCAGGACGCGGCCGGCCGGGCCGGCCTGGACGAACGCGCGTGCAAGACCGACCCGTTGGATCTCCCCGCCGGACAGCGGGGCGGCGGCCGGCCGGGTGCCGTACCCCTCGGGCAGGGTCTGCAGGAAGGCGTCGGCGCGTGCGGCGGTCGCCCCCGCCAGCACCTCGGCCCGCGCGGGGGCGCGGACCCCGAGGGCGATCGCGTCGGCGTACGTCTCGCCCAGCAGCACCGGCCGGTCGAAGCCGTACGCCACGGCCCGCCGCAACGCCGCGCGGCCCACCTCACGCAACGGCACCCCGTCGAGCAGCACCTCGCCCTCGTCCGGGTCGGCCAGCCGCCCGGCCAGCGCGGCGAGCAGCGACTTGCCGGATCCCGAACGCCCCACGACGGCCGTGAGCAGACCGGGTGGCGGCGCCAGGTCGATCCCGTCCAGCACCGTGCCGCCCTCCGGCGTGCGGACGGTCACCCGGCGGAACTCCAACCGGCCGCCGCCCCCGTCCGGCAGTGGCGTGTCGCCGTACACCACCGCGGGTGCTCTCAGCACCTCGGCGACCCGCCCCGCCGTGGCGCGCGCGAAGGCGAGCCGGTGCGCCGAGGCCACCAGCGAACTCACGCCCGTGGCCAGCAGCACGTACTCGCTCGCGGCAAGCGTCTGACCCGGTGTGATGCGGCCCCGGGCGAGCTCCAGTCCGGCCACCGCCAGCACGGCGACCTCCAGCAGCGGGACGACCGCCGCGTCTTGCGAGCAGACCCGGGCGTACGCCCGCCACATCCCCATGCCATGGCGGTGCAGTTCCGGCAGCGGCCGCAGGATCCGCTCGGCCTCCCGGGCCGTGGTCCCGGCGGCGGTGATGGAACGGATGCCGGTGAGAGCGTCGACGAGGCGGGCGGCGATACGGCCCTGCGTGGCGAAGTAGCGGTCGTTGACGTCGGAGACGTCACGGACGAAGGCGCGCACCACCAGGACGACCAGCGGCAACCCGGCGAGGAACGTCAGGCACAGCCGGGGGTCGATGAGGGCCAGCGCGACCACCGCCCCGACCGGGGGGAGCACTTCGGTCACCGCCCACACCAGACCCGAAGGAGCGCTGCCCGTCCGGGCGGTGTTGCTCACCAGGCGCGTCACCAGATCGCCGGGAGTGTGACGGCGGGTGGCGCGGGCGCCCATGTCGAGGACGTGCCCCAGCAGGGTGTGCCGCAGCCATGCCGTGGAGCGGGAGTTGGCGACGGCGCCCGCGTAGTCGTCCGCCGCGTCGCACACCACGACGAGCGTGACGGCCACGGCGGACAGGCTCAGCCACAGGCTTGCGTCGCCGCGCCCCAGCACGGCGTCGACCGTGCGGCCCAGGACGGCGGGCAGGACGACGTAGACCCCGGCGAGCACAAGAGATGTGGCGGCCAGGACACCGCCCCAGGCGCCGCCCCGCCGGACCGCCGTCAGCAGCAGTCGGTCCGCCGCACGTCGGTCCACCGGCCGCTCCCGTCGCCGTCGTCGATGGTTCCAGCGGAGGGGGCGGGGACACCGGAGGTGCCCCCGCCGTTGGGGTGAGAACTAGCAGAGCAGCAGGCTCAGGCGGCTGCCTCCACAGCCCTTGCTCGCGCGGCTGCCCGGCGGCGGAGCGTGCCCGGTTTCGGTCTCGATGGTGAGACCCTGCAGTTCGAGGAGCGACATGGCGTCCTCACCTCCTCTCTGGTACTCGCATGGGGACGGGGAAGTCATGAGCGGGCAGGTCGGGTGTCAGGAACGGCAGTCCGGCCGACCGGGAGTGGAAGGCGGCGCCCAGCGCGAGCAGGACGCCCGCGCCGCCTGTTGCCAGGTCCATGGACAGCCGCAGCAACTGCTCGCCGGGGAAGGCCAGTTGCCCGTCCAGGAGACAGGCGTGGCGGGCCAGACGGCGTACGTGGTCGGCGATCAGGGGGTCCCGTTCGGCGGCCGTGCCGGGCGGGTGCGGGCGGCTGAGGTGGAGGATCATCCCGGCGAGACCGTCGAAGAGCCCGGGCTCGATGTAGAAGGACGCCCTGGCCGCCTTACGGATGGCCGCGGCGGCGTCCAGGAACTCCTCGTCCGCGCGATGGGCCAGATAGTCCTCGAGGACCATTCCGATGCCCACACTGCCGTCGGCGAGATACGGCATGGTGCGCCAGCCCTCGTTCACCTCCATCGACCCCTCCTCGCGCACGACACAGCGACGCAGGTCCTGGCGCAGCGCCGTGGCGGCCAGGTCGAGCAGGGCCGGGTCCTTACTGCGCTCGTACAGGCGCAGGAACAGCAGCGCCGGCCCGGAAGACCCGAACATCAGGCCCGCCCTGGGGTGGGCACCGCCGCTGGTCTCCGGCACGGCGTCGGCCGGGCCCAGGCGGTCGGCGACGACCTCCGCCACCCGGCAGGCGGTGTCACGGCAGGTGGCGTCGCCGGTGGTGGTCGCGAAGTGCAGCAGGTTGAGGCCGATGCCGGACAGGCCGCCCTTGAGGTCGAGGGGCAGCGGCTCCCACCGTTCGCCCAGGCACATGTCGAGCACCTTGACGGCCTCCTCGTGGTGCCCGAGGCGCTCGAGGACATGGGCGACGCCGTGCAGGCCGTCGTAGAAGCCGAGGCGGGTGCCCGGTGCCGGGTCGAGCGCGTGCCGGATCAGCCACTCCTCGTGGTCGGGGTTGCGTCCCGCGCCCGTCACGTCCAGCGCGTACAGCACGCCTGCCGCGCCGTGGGCGAGGCCCAGCCCGCTTCCCGGGAGCAGGAACTGCTCGATGTCGCCCGGGAAGAGCCGGTCGTGCCGCTCCGGTGTGGCGGCGGCCAGGACGGCGGAGGCGATCGAGTCCCGGGCGTGCAGCCAGCCCGCCCGGTCGGGCTCCAGTCGGGGCGCGTCGTCCGCGCCCTCGTCGATGCCGCCGTCGCCGGTGATGGTGCGTACCGCCTCGTCGAGGAAGGGGCGGGGGACAGGGAACAGGCGGGCGGCCTCCCTGGCGAGCTGCCCCGCCTTGCCGACGTCCAGTTCGATCAGGCCGGTCAGCGGCAGGAACAGGAACAGTCGCAGACTGGCCAGCGCATACCGGTCGATGTCGAAGCCGGTGGCGCCGCGGGGGGCGATGAAGCCCGGTGCGGCGAGGACCTGACGCCGGGCCTGCGTCACGTCCATGGCGCCCTCGAAGTCGACCAGCACCACCCTGCCGTCGGGGCGCACCAGGATGTTGTCCGTGTGGACGTCGCCGATCACGATGCCCCGCTCGTGAACCGCCGCGACCGCCTCCTCCACCTGCCGGTGGATGTCGAGAGCCCAGTCGGTGTAGTCGGCGAACGCGGCGGCGTCCGGGGCCAGGGCGGCGAGCGGATAGCGCTTGACGAACTCGTTGTACAGAGCCGTGGCCTCGACGAGTTCCTCCACGAGGAAGTGGTGGCCGCCCAGCTCGAAGTGGTCGCGGACCGCGGGCACGAACGGCAGTCCGGCCAGCCGCTCCAGGGCCTCCCGCTCGCGCCGGAGCCGGGTGACGGCGTCCGCGCCGTCCGGGGTGAGCCCCGCGTGCGGTCGCCCCTCCTTGAGGACGACCCGCTCCTGCGACCGGGTGTCCACCGCGGCGTACAGTCCGCCGGCGTTGGAGAAGTGCAGCGCCTTCTCGATCCGGTAGGGCAGGTCGGCGACGGTGGTGCGGCGGCTCTCGGCGAGGTGGGGTTCGAGGAATCCGGGCAGCTGCACCCACTCGGGCAGCCGGAAGGTGGGGCCGCGCACATCGGGCACCAGACGGCCGGAGGGATCCTCCACCGCCTGCTCCAGCTCGCCGTCGTCCGACACGCAGTACCGGTCGGCGAAGGCCCCGTACCTGACGTAGAGCGGACCCTCGCCCCAGCGCAGGTCGCTGAGAATGTACGGGCCCTGCCGGCCGTCGAGCAGAGCGCCCAGCTCGGTGAGGATGCGCTCGCACTCGGCCTCGTCCACGGGGTAGACGGTCACGAACTTGCCGCTGGAGCCGCGGTGCGCGTACTTCGCGTTCGCGAGGAACAGGGCGTCCATACCGGGCAGGAACTTGAACGCGATGCGGCGCGGGACGCAGTAGTCCCACACCTCGTCCAGGATCGACTGCGCGTTGTCCGGACAGGCCGAGACATGGATCTTCCAGCCCTGCCGGGGAAACACGGTGCCGTTGGGACGGCACACTACCCAGTCGCCGAGCTCCTCGCGCGCCCAGGAAGCGGGCAGCGGCCGGGCGGCCTGCCGGAAGCGGCCACGCGTCCGGCCGTGATGCGGTGCGTCGTAGAAGTGGGGGTCTGTGAGGCAGTAGACCTCGTACCGCTTGTCCACGGAGTCTCCAAGGGTTCAGTCCGCCTCCCTGGTGCCTCTCACCTCCCACGATGGCAGAAGGCGCAGGCGTGGACATCGTGCGTCTGTCACCTGACGAGCGTGGGATTCACCCGGCTTCCCTGTGCGAAACGCACACCTCGGGACGTGGATAATCACGACCGCAGGAGTATTCGAACCTCCCGAAAGGGTGGGTGTTTCCCGCCATGCGCAACGGTCCCGCACGATGAGCGTCGCCGACTCCTTCCCGCTCGGTGCCGCCACCACGCTCGACGAACTCGCCCGGGACCCGCATGCCCGCCTGGCACAGCTGCGGGCGCACGAGCCGGTGTCCTGGCTGCCGGAGCTGGGCGGCTGGCTGGTGACGCGCCGCGACCTCGCGCTGCACGTGATGCGGGACGCCGCGACCTTCACCGTGGACGACCCCCGGTTCTCCACCGCACGGGTCGTCGGGCCGAGCATGCTGTCGCTGGACGGCGAGCAGCACACCCGCCACCGCGAGCCGTTCAACGCCCCCTTCCGGCCACGGCAGGTACGCGACGGATTCGCCTCGTTCATCGAGCAGGAGACCGGCCGGCTCATCACCGCTCTGGAGCCGGCCGGCGCCGCGGAACTGAGACGTGCCTTCGCCGGACCGCTCGCGGTCGCCGTCGTGACCGAGGCACTGGGGCTGGCCGGTGCCGGAACGGACACGGTGCTCTCCTGGTACGACTCCATCGTGCGCTCCGTCTCGGACATCACCGCCGGACACGAGGCGGGACCCGACGGAGCCGCCGCGTACGCGGAGCTTCGGGCCGCCGTGGAGAACACCGTTGCCGACGGGGGCAGTTCCTCGCTGCTGGTCTCCGCCGCCGGGCGGCTGGCGCTGCCCGAGGTGGCGTCCAATGCCGCGGTCCTGATGTTCGGGGGCATCGAGACCACCGAGGCGATGATCACCAATGCGCTGCTGCACCTGCTGGGCCACCCCGACCAACTGGCCCTCGTACGTGCTGACTTCGAGCTGCTGGACGGTGCGATCGACGAGTCGCTGCGCCTGGAACCGGGCGCGGCGGTCGTGGACCGCTACGCGGTATGTGACACGGCGCTGGGCCCCGCCACCATCCGCCGGGGCGACCTGGTCACGGTCTCCCTGGCCGGCGCCAACCGCGACCCAGCCGTCTTCCCCGACCCCGACCGCTTCGACGTCCGCCGCGGGAACGCGCGCCTCCAACTGGCCTTCGCCCACGGCCCGCACCACTGCATCGCCGCCCACCTGGCCCGCCTGGAGACCCGCATCGCCCTCCAGCACCTGCTCGAACGCCTCCCGGCGCTGCGCCTCGACCCGGACCGCCCCACAGCCCCCCACGGCCTGGTCTTCCGCAAGCCGTCGGCCCTGCATGTGCAGTGGGACAGCCCTTGCTGAGCGGCAGTTGCTGCCGTCATCGCAGTGCGTCGGCGGAGGGTGCGGCAGGACCTCCGGTCCGGCGCACGCCGCGCATGCCCCGATGCCGAGGAAACCGGCGTCACCTCCGGCAGCGG
The DNA here is from genome assembly GCF_039532765.1 of Streptomyces longisporus. NCBI lineage: Bacteria > Bacillati > Actinomycetota > Actinomycetes > Kitasatosporales > Streptomycetaceae > Streptomyces > Streptomyces longisporus. Next base: position 895,839 of record NZ_BAAASG010000002.1, on the reverse strand, counting down.
AGCGCGGTGTGTCCGGCCGCGAACAGGTCGTCGCCCAGGCGGCACGAGCCCTGACCGGCCGGCTCGCAGGCGCGCGCTGCTCTGCGAGCGGGCGGACCGGGCCCGGCGCCTCGGCCTCCACGAGAATGGGTCTCGATGCCATCGTCGGCGGGAACATCCCGCTCGCCCGTACCGCCGTGCGCACCCACCTGCGGGCGCGCACCGTCGTGGTCCGGGAACGACACGCTCCGGAGGAGGGTTCCGGCTCGGCCCCCCCGGCTCGTAGGTTCGTCACGTGAACAGCGACAGCCGAGAACGAGCGGAACGATTCGTCCAGTTGCACCAGCAGGGCTGCTTCCTGCTCCCCAACGCATGGGACGTGGGCAGCGCCCGGATCCTGGAGGCGGCCGGCTTTCCGGCCGTGGCGACCACCAGCGCGGGTGTCGCGTTCTCCCTGGGACGCCCGGACCACGACTTCTTCGCCGAGCAGCCGGAGGGCCGCATCGACCGTGAGACGATGCTGCGCCGCATCCGCGAGATCGCCGACGAGATCACGGTGCCGCTGAGCGCCGACCTGGAGGACGGATACGGCGAGGCGCCCGAGACGGTGGCGACCACGATCTCCATGGTGCTCGCGGCCGGCGCGGCGGGCGGCAACATCGAGGACTTCACCGGCGAGCGCAAGGTGCCGCTCTACGACCCGGCCCTCGCCGCCGACCGCATCCGGGCAGCCCGCGCCGCCGTGGACGCCGGCGGCGAGCCCTTCGTCCTGGTCGGCAGGACCGACGCGCTGCTCGTCGGGGGCACGCTCGACGAGTGCATCCGGCGGGCCAACGCATACCTGGCGGCCGGAGCGGACTGCGCGTTCGTGCCGGCAGCCGCCGATGCCGGGACCATCGGCACCCTGGTGCGCGAACTCGACGGCCCGCTCAACGTGGTGATGGGCCTGACGGGCGGCACGCTGTCACTGGACGACCTGCGCGAACTCGGCGTACGGCGGGTCACGGTCGGCGGCAGCATCGCCCGCGCGATGTACCGTCACCTGCTGAGCGCCGCGCGGGAACTGGCCGACCGGGGCACCTTCTCCTACGCCGACGACCAGATCCCGCAGCCGGACCTCAACGACCTCTTCCAGCGGCGTCATTGATGCTCAGACGGCGACATCCAGGCCCGCGACGACGTGCCGCAGGAAGTCGGCCGCCGTGCCGCCGTCGCAGACCCGGTGGTCGAAGGTCAGGGACACATTGACGACCTTGCGGACTTCGACGCGGCCGTCCTGCGCCCAGGGGCGGTCGGTGATGCGGCCCACCCCGATCATCGCCGCCTGGGGGTGGTTGAGGATCGGCGTGGCGCCGTCGACGTCGAAGCCGCCGTAGTTGTTCAGGGTGAAGGTGCCACCGGTGCGGTGTTCGGCGGGCAGTGCACCGTGGCGGGCGAGGTCGGTGAGCCGTCGTAGTTCGGCGGCCAGGGCGTCGAGTGAGAGGCGGTCCGCGTCCCGGACCACGGGGACGACCAGTCCGTGGTCGGTCTGCGCGGCGAAGCCGAGATGCACGTGCGGGAGGCGCACGAGCTCCTGACGGTCGGCGTCGACACGGGAGTTGAGCTCCGGGAAGGCGGCCAGCGCGTCGAGGCAGGCCCGGGCGAGCAGGGGCATCAGGCCCGTACCGAGGGCGGTGCGGGCGGCGAGCAGGCCGCCTGCGTCGGTGTCCGCCCAGATGGTCACCGCAGGTGTGTCCCGGTGCCCGCGGACGAACTTGTCGGCCGAGGGGCCCAGCGGAGTACGGCTGGCGGACGCCGCCGCGTGGACCGGGCCGTACGACTCGTGTACGGCATCGGTCGTCCTGGTCGTGTTCGCCGCACGACCCGCCCGCCCGGAAGTTCCGTAGCCGGTCAGGACGGCACCCGAACCGGACGCGGCTGCCGACTCCTCCACGGTCAGCAGCGGCGCCCCCACCTCGACGACCTCACCCGTCCCGCAGTGCAGGGCCGTGACGGTCCCCGCGAACGGACTCGGCAGCGTCACCACGGACTTGGCCGTCTCGACCTCCGCAACGACCTGATCGTGCTCGACGGGATCGCCCACGGCGACCTTCCACTCCAGCACCTCCGCCTCGGCCAACCCCTCACCCAGGTCGGGCAGGAGGAACGTACGGCCGGACACGGGTGCGTCTGCGGCGGCGGGAAGGGAGGGGCGGGCCCGTCGCGCGGAGGAGGGCAGCAGGCGGCGCAGACCGTCCAGCACCCGGCGCACGCCCGGCAGATGGGCGTCCTCCAGCAACGGCGGCGGATACGGGATGTCGAGCCCCGTGACCCGCAGCACCGGAGCCCGCAGCGCGTCGAAGCACCGCTCCTGCACCCGCGCCGCGATCTCGGCGCCGACCCCGGCGAAGCCCTGCGCCTCGTGCACCACCAGGCACCGGCCGGTCCGCCGCACCGACGCGGTCAGCGCGTCGTCGTCGAGGGGCACGAGGGTCCGCAGGTCCAGCACCTCGACGTCCAGGCCTTCCGCGGCGGCCAGCCGGGCCGCCTCCAGCGCCACGGCGACCGAGGGGCCGTAGGCGACGAGCGTGGCGTCGTCTCCGGCGCGGCGTACGGCGGCGGCGCCGAAGGGCCCGGTCCGGACCGGGAGTTCGAGATGCTCCTTGGTCCAGTAGCGGCGCTTCGGCTCCAGGAAGATCACCGGGTCCGGGTCGTCGATCGCCTCGCGCAACAGGGAGTACGCGTCCGCCGCCGTCGCCGGGGTCACGACCTTCAGGCCGGCCGTGTGCGCGTAGTACGCCTCGCTGGAGTCGCTGTGGTGCTCCACACCGCCGATGCCGCCGCCGTAGGGGATCCGGACGACCAGGGGCAGCGGGAGGGCGCCGCGGGTGCGGTTGCGCATCTTCGCCATGTGGGAGGTGATCTGCTCGAACGCCGGGTAGGCGAACGCGTCGAACTGCATCTCCACCACGGGCCGCCAGCCGGCCATCGCCATGCCGACCGCCAGGCCCGCGATACCGGCCTCGCTGACGGGCGTGTCGAAGCAGCGGCCCTCGCCGAAGGCGTCCCGCAGCCCGTCGGTGACCCGGAAGACGCCGCCGAGCCGGCCGACGTCCTCGCCGAAGACGACGACCCGTTCGTCCGCGCCCAGCGCGTCCCGCAGGGCGGCGTTGAGTGCCTGGGCCATCCCCGTGTCGACCGCGGTCATGTCAGCGCTCCTCCAACTCGGCCCGGAGGATGGCCTGTTGATCGGTCATGTGTGGGGTCGGCGAGGAGAAGACGTGGTCGAAGAGGGCTGCGGGGTTCAAGTCCGGATCTGCGCGGAGTCGTTCGCGTACGTCGGTGGCGTACGCCTCCGCCTCGGCGGCTGCGGTCTTCACGTCCTCGTCCGTCAGCAGGCCCCGTGCCCGCAGCGCCGACTCCAGCCGGGCGATCGGGTCGCGCTCCCGCCAGCCGTCGGCCTCCGCGGCCGCGCGGTACCGGGAGGGATCGTCGGCGCTGGTGTGGGGGCCCATCCGGTAGGTGTGCGCCTCGACCAGCCACGGACCACCGCCCGCCCGGGCGTCCTCGACCGCTCCGCTCAGTACGGCGAGTACGGCCGCGGCGTCGTTGCCGTCCACCTGCTGCGACCGGATGCCGTAGCCGACTCCCTTGTACGCCAGGCTCGGTGCCGCGCACTGCTCGGACAGCGGGACCGAGATGGCGTACCCGTTGTTCTGCACCAGGAACACCACCGGAGCCTTCAACACGCCCGCCAGATTGAGGGCTTCATGGAAGTCGCCCTCGCTGGTGGCGCCGTCGCCCACCAGCGCGAGGGCGACCGTGTCCGCGCCCTTGAGGCGCTCGCCGTGGGCCACTCCCGTGGCGTGCGCGGCGTGGGTGGCCAGCGGGGTGCACTGCGGTGCCGTGCGGTGCCGTATCGGGTCGTAGCCGCAGTGCGCGTCCCCGCGCAGCAGCGTCAGCGCCTCGACGGGGTCGATCCCCCGGCTGACCAGCGTGACACAGTCCCGGTAGGTGGGGAACAGCCAGTCGGTGGCACGCAGGGCGAGCGCGGCGCCCACCTGGCAGGCCTCCTGGCCGAGGCTGGAGGGATGGACCGCGAGCCTGCCCTGCCGGGCGAGCGCGGTCGCCTGCTCGTCGAAGCGGCGCCCGAGGACCATCTTCCGGTACACCGTCAGCAGCGACTCGGCCGGAGGCTCGGAGTACGTCGTGCTCACCGTCCCGCCGTCCGAGGACAGAAGGGAAACCGGAACCGGGGAGGGAAGCCAGCGCCAGGGCTCCGTCTCATTCCCCGCTTTCGTCCCCGTCGGCTTGTCGCCCATGTATCCGCCACCCTTTCCGAACGGCTATCGCGCTTCGGATGATCTCCACGGGTATGCGCTTTCTCAACTGTCCGGCAGATAAGGGCAAGTGAAGCGGAACTGAACAGTCCGCCGATCCGCATAAGGAGATGGTAAGCGCTTCCTGTCCGTCAACCAGGCGTCGCCAAAAGGTAATTCGTGCGTCGCCCGCCCTTCCTGAACCGCCGGGTCCAATTGATCAGCGAGACGCGGCACTGCGGAAGGCAAGCGAAGATGTCCGGAGTAGGCCCGGGAACACGTCACTACACCGTCGTCTGTTCCTCCTGCGGAAACCGTTACGAGGACGACGGCCTCCTCCTCGACTGCTCCCGCCGGCACGAACCGGCATTCCTGCGCACCGAGTACAACGGCGACCACGAGACAACCGGAACCCGCGTCGGCGAAAACAGCGGCCTGTTCCGGCATGCCTCACTGCTGCCGGTGGTGCGCACCTTCCCCGACGTTCCCGGACCGGTCGTCCACCGCGCCGAGCGCCTCGGGCGCCGTATCGGCCTCGACCGGCTGTGGGTCGCCTTCAACGGGTACTGGCCCGAGCGCGGGGCGGCCCTGCCGACCTGTACCTTCAAGGATCTTGAGGCCTACACGGTGCTCGGCCGGCTGCCCGCCGAACCGCCCGTGCTCGTCATTCCCTCCGCAGGCAACACCGCCGCCGCCTTCGCCTGGGCCGCCACCTGCCACCGGGTGCCCTGTCTGCTCGTCGTGCCCGCACCGGCCCTGGAGCGGATGCGCTTCCCCGCACCGCTCGACCCCCGCGTCCGGCTCGTGGTCCTCGACGGCACCGCCACCTACAGCGACGCCATAGCCTGCGCCGACCTGCTGTCCGCCCTGCCCGGCCACCATGCCGAGGGCGGCGCACGCAACGTCGGCCGCCGCGACGGCCTGGGCACCGTGATGCTGGCCGCCGCCGATGCCCTCGGGCGGCTCCCGGAGACCTATGTGCAGGCCGTCGGCAGCGGCACCGGAGCCATCGGCGCCCACGAGGCCGCCCGCAGACTGCGTGCCGACGGCGAGGCACTGCCCCGCCTGCTGATGTGCCAGAACGCGCCCTTCGCACCGCTGTACGACGCGTGGCGATGTACCGGCGCCACTCCTGCCCACCGGGACAGCGATCGCGAACTCGAGCCGCTGGCACGCGAACTGACCAACCGGCGCCCGCCGTTCACCGTCCGCGGCGGTGTCCGCGACGTGCTCACCGAGAGCGGCGGCGACGTCCTGTGCACCGACAACGTCACTGCCCTCGCCGCGATGGCCCTGTTCGAGGAAATCGAGGGCATCGACATCGAGCCGGGTGCCGGAGTGGCCCTGGCCGCCCTGGCCGAGGCGGCACGGACCGGTCGCGTCCGCCGCGACGAACTCGTCCTCCTCAACATCACCGGAGGCGGTCGGGCACGCCAGGCCCGCGACCTGCCGCTGATCTCCGCCGAGCCCTGGCTGCGCGTGCCCTGGCCCGGCCGCGACGAGGGCCCGCGGCACGCGGCCGAGCTCGTGGCACGGCAGCTGACCGACCTCACGGCGGTCACGGAGGCCGCCCGATGACCCTGCCCCGCACCCTGGACGTGTCCGCCGCCCAGCGCTCCATGTGGTTCGGGCAGCGGCTCGACCCCGCAGGGCCCGCCTACAACGTAGGTGAATACACCGAGATCCACGGCCCCGTCGACCCCGTCCGCTTCCGGGCGGCCGTCCAGAAGGTGGTGGCGGCCACCGAGACACTGCGGGTCCGGTTCACGGCCGAGGACGATACCGTCCGCCAGCTCGTAGACCCCGACCCCGCCTGGGAGCTGCCCGTCGTCGACCTCACGGGCGAAGCCGACCCCCGGTCGGCAGCCGAGGCCTGGATGGCCGCCGACTTCGCCACGCCGTTCGAGCTCGACCGGTCACCGCTCTTCCGGTACGCGCTGCTGCACCTCACGGCCGCCCACTGGATCTGGTACCAGCGCTACCACCACATCGCCGTCGACGGCTACAGCTGCTCCCTCCTCGCGCGCCGGGTCGCCGACGCCTACAGCGCCCTCGTCGCGGGCACGCCGCACGTCCCGCCGCCCGCGCCCCTCACCCCGCTGGTCGCCGCGGACGAGGCCTACCGCGCCGGCCAACGACACGCGGCGGACCGGGAGTTCTGGACGTCCGCGTTCGCCGACCGCCCCGACCCGGTGAGCCTGTCCGCCCGACGGCCACATGTCGCGGGGCGCTTCCTGCGCCGTACCGGCCATCTCCCGCAAACAGCAGGGGACTTGGTGCACGCGGCTGCCGAACAGACCGGCACCCGCTGGTCGCGTGTCCTGCTCGCGGCGACCGCCGCCTATCTGCACCGGCTCACCGGCGCCCGGGACATCGTCCTGGGCCTCGCCGTCACCGCCCGCGAGAGCGAGACCGAACTGGCCACGCCGGGCATGGCGTCCAACGTGCTTCCACTGCGGCTGTCCGTACGGCCCGACACCGCCGCTGAAGACCTCGTACGCCGGACGGCCGCCGCCACCCGCGAGCTGCTGGTGCACCAGCGGTACCGCGGCGAGGACCTCCGCCGGGAGCCGGACTGGCCGCAGGACGGCCCCCGCTTCTTCGGGCCGGTCGTCAACATCATGGCGTTCGGCCCGGAGCTGCGGTTCGCCGGGCATCCGACCACCCGGCACAACCTGTCCACGGGGCCCGTCGAGGACCTCGCCGTCAATGTGTACGACCGTGCGGACGGCGGCGGCATCCGCATTGACCTCGACGCGGGCCCCGACCACTACACGGACGCCGAACTCGCGGCCCATCACCGGCGCTTCGCGCGCTTCGTGGAGCACTTCACCCGAGCCGTCGTCGCCTCCGGCACCCCGGTCGGCCGGGTCGAGGCGACCTTGCCGCAGGAGCGGGCGGACGCCCGGCTCGTCGGCTCCGCCGCGCCCGCGGGAGCGGCGACGACCGTGCCGGAACTCCTCGCGGCCCGGGCCGCGGCCACCCCGGACGCCACGGCGGTCATCCAGGGCGAACGCACCACCACCTACCGGCAGTTGAACAGCCGCGCCAACCGGCTCGCGCACCGCCTGATCACCCTCGGCGTCCGCCCGGAGGACCGCGTGGCGGTCCTGCTGGACCGCTCCGACGGGCTGCTGGCCGCGCTCCTGGCCGTACTCAAGGCGGGCGCCGCATACGTCGGCCTCGATGCGCGCGCGCCGGCTGCCCGCACCCGGCAGCTCCTGGCCGAGACCGGCGCAAACGTCCTGCTGACCGACACCGAGCCGACCGAGCCGTACGACGGCGTGACCACGGTCGCTCCCGCGGACCCGTCGCTCGCCGCCGAACCGGACACGGACCCCGCCGTGCTCCTGCACCCGGCGCAGCTCGCCTACGTCAGCTACACCTCCGGCTCCACCGGCACCCCCAAGGGCGTCGCCGTCACCCACCGCGACGTCACCGCGCTGGCCGCCGACCCGGCCTTCGCGGGCGGCGCGCACGCGCGCGTGCTGGTGCACTCGCCGACGGCGTTCGACGCCTCCACCTACGAGATGTGGGTACCGCTGCTGACCGGCGGCACCGCCGTGGTCGCCGGGCCGGAGGAGGACGTGGACGCCGCCGCCGTCGCCCGTCTGACACAGCGCCACGGGCTGACGGCTCTGTGGCTCACCGCCGGGCTGTTCCGCCTCGCCGCCGAGGAGGACCCGGGCTGCTTCGCGGGACTGCGCCAGGTCTGGACCGGCGGAGAGGCCGTGCCCGCGCCGGCGGTCCGCCGGGTCCTGACAGCCTGCCCCGAGCTGACCGTCACCGACGGCTACGGCCCCACCGAGACGACCACCTTCGCCACCATCCGCCCCTGCACGGCGGCCGCGACGGTACCGGACCCGCTGCCCATCGGCCGCCCTCTCAACGGCATGCGCGCCTACGTCCTCGACGGCGCCCTGCAGCCACTCCCACCGGGCACCGTGGGGGAGCTGTACCTCGCAGGACCGGGTGTGGCCCGCGGCTACCTCGGCCGTCCCGGCACCACCGCCGAACGCTTCACCGCCGACCCGTACGGGCCGCCCGGGTCCCGTATGTACCGCACGGGCGACCACGCGCGCGTGACGGACGACGGCGAGCTGGAGTTCCACGGCCGCACCGACGGCCAGGTCAAACTCCGCGGCTTCCGCATCGAACCGGGCGAGATCGAGACGGCTCTCGCCGCCCATCCCGAGGTCACCCAGGCGGTGGCGGTCGTCCGCGAGGACCGGCCGGGCGACCGACGGCTGGTCGCGTACGCGGTCTGCACCGGGGTCAAGGCCACGACGACGGGTGAACCGTGGGCCGCCGACGCTGCAAGGTCGGCATCCGCGCGCGAGCCTCGCCGAGCTGAACATGCCTTGTCGGCGCGGGCGGCCCGGCGAACTGAGAACGCGGGGGTGGTGACTGAGGCCGGGCGTGTGGCAGATCGGGCACCGGAACAGGGAGCTCCCGCCCCTGGTGCTCAGCTCGCCCACCGTGCTGTTCTCGCCTCCGGCGTCGATCCAGCCCGCCGTGCTGTTCTCGCCTCCGGCGTCGACCCAGGCCACCGTGCTGTTCTCGCCGCCGGCGCCGATCCAGCCCACCGTGCTGTTTCCGCCTCCGGCGCCCACCCCGCCCACCGTCCCGCTCCCGCTCCCGAAGATCTGCGGGACCACCTCGTCGCCCTCCTGCCCGACTTCATGGTTCCCTCGGCTGTCGTCGTCCTCGACCGGCTGCCGTTGACGCGCAACGGCAAGCTCGACCGGGCCGCGCTGCCTGCTCCGCCCGCTGCTGCCGCCCCGCAGGCGCACGCGCCGCGCAGTCCCCACGAAGACGTCCTGTGCGTCCTCTTCGCCGATCTGCTCGGCCTCCCGGACGTCGGCCCCCGGGACAGCTTCTTCGCGCTCGGCGGACACTCGCTGCTCGCTCTTCGCCTCCTCGGGCGTATCCGCACCACCCTCGGCGTCGAACTGACCCTGCGCGAGGTCTTCCAGGCGCCCACTCCGGCCGGGCTCGCCCCGTTGCTGGCGGGAGCCGGGGCGGCCGTACGACCCGCCCCGCGGCCGACTCCGCGCACAGAACTCGGTGAGGCCCCGCTGTCCTCCGCCCAGCGGCGGCTGTGGTTCCTGCATCGGCTGGAGGGCCCGAGCGCGGCCTACAACATCCCCCTCGCCGTCCGGCTGACCGGCGCAGGCCTCGACGCGGACGCCCTGCGCGCGGCCCTCGCCGACCTGGTCGCCCGGCACGAGATCCTGCACACCGTCTACCCGGACGCCGACGGCCTGCCGTGCCAGCGGCTGCTGGACCCCTGTCCGCCGGAGCTGCAGGCCGACCACGTGACCGAGGCCGAACTGCCGCAGCGGCTGGCGCAGTTGGCGGGGGAGGGGTTCGAGATCTCGGCGGACGTTCCGTTCCGGGCGCGTCTCCTTGTCCTCGGTCCCGAAGACCACGTCCTGCTCCTCGTCCTGCACCACATCGCCGCCGACGGCTGGTCCCTCGACCCGCTGCTGCTCGACCTGGCGACTGCCTATCGGGCCCGGCTGGAGGGCCGGGAGCCGGACCGGGCGCCCCTGCCCGTCCAGTACGCCGACTACTGCGTCTGGCAGCGCGAGGTGCTCGGCGACGACCTGGACCGTCAACTCGACCACTGGCGCCGGGCGCTCGCCGGGCTCCCCGACGAACTCCCGCTCCCCGCCGACCGCCCGCGCCCGGCCCGCGCCACCCACCGGGGCGGCGACATCCCCGTCAGGCTGGACGCGGACCTGCACCGGCGGCTGCGGGCACTGGCCGGCGAGACCGGCACGACGGTGTTCATGGTGGTGCAGGCGGGCCTTGCCGCCCTGCTGACCCGGCTGGGCGCGGGCACCGACATCCCGTTGGGCACGCCGGTCGCCGGTCGCGCCGACGAGGCGCTGGAGGACCTCGTCGGCTGCTTCGTCAACACCCTCGTGCTGCGCACCGACACCTCGGGCGAGCCCAGCTTCCGTGAACTGCTGGCCCGGGTCCGGGAAACCGACCTGGCGGCCTACGCCCACCAGGAGCTGCCCTTCGAGCACCTGGTGGAGGCCCTCAACCCGCCCCGCTCACTCGCCCGGCACCCGCTCTTCCAGGTGATGCTCGCCTTCCGCCCCACCGCCGGACCCCGTCTCGACCTCCCCGGACTGCAGGCCCGGACGCTTCCCGTCGAGACCGGCGCCACCAAGATCGACCTGACCTTCAACCTGGGCGAGCAGCGCGCCTTTGACGGCTCCCCTGACGGGATCGAGGGCATCCTCCAGTACAGCGCCGACCTCTTCGACCGGCGCACGGCCGAGGACCTGGCCGCCCGTCTGGAGCGGCTGCTGCGGGCCGCCGTCCGTCATCCCGACCGCGCCATCAGCACGCATGACCTCCTCGACGACCGCGAACGCCACCAGCTCCTGGCCGAGTTCAACGACACGGCACACGAGGTACCGGACATCACCTTTCCTCGGCTCTTCGAGGCGCGCGCCGCCGAGTCGCCGGCCTCCGTTGCCGTCGGGGACGGCACCACCTCACTGACGTACCGTCAACTCGACGACCGAGCGAATCGTTTGGCGCGTGTCCTCTCCTCGCACGGTGCCGGTCCGGGGCGGATCGTCGCGTTCTCGCTGCCCCGGTCGGTCGACCTCGCGGTCGCCGTGCTGGCCGTCCTCAAGGCGGGCGCCGCGTATCTGCCACTGGACCCGGAACATCCGGCCGACCGCACCGCGTATCTCCTCGCCGACGCGGATCCGGTGTGTCTGATCACCCGGGACCGGCTCCCCGCCGGGTGCAGCGTCGGCTGTGCGGTGGTGGAGCCCGACGCGGCCCCGGACGATCCGGACACACCTCTCCCGGAGGCCCGGCCCGCCGATCCCGCCTACCTGATCTACACCTCCGGCACCACCGGCCGCCCCAAGGGCGTCGTCGTCGAGCACCGCAACCTCACCACCTATGTGGCCCGTTGTGTCGAGGCGTACCCGAGTCTGCGCGGTGCCTCGCTGCTGCACGCGACGATGTCCTTCGACGCCACCGTGACCACCCTGCACGGGGCGCTGGCCGCCGGAGGCCGCGTGCACATCGCCGGTTTCCACGATGCGGGCGCGACGCCGGCGAACGGCGGCTACACGTTCCTCAAGGCGACCCCCAGCCACCTGCCGCTGCTGCCCGTACTGCCGCACGACCTCTCCCCCACCGAGGAGTTCATGCTCGGCGGCGAGGCACTGGTCGGCGAGGCCCTGCGCACCTGGCGCCGCGACCACCCCGACGTACGTCTGATCAACCACTACGGCCCGACCGAGCTCACCGTCGGCTGCACCGACCACCGCATCGAGCCCGGCGACGAACTGCCGACCGGACCGGTGCCCATCGGCCGCCCCATGTGGAACACCCGGACGTATGTGCTCGACGCCCGGCTGAACCTCGCACCGACCGGTGTGGAGGGCGAGTTGTACGTCGCCGGCGATCACGTGGCCCGCGGCTACTGGAGGCGGCCCGGCCTGACCGCCGAGCGGTTCGTCGCCGACCCCTTCGATCCGTCCGGCGGACGCATGTACCGGACCGGTGATCTCGCCGTGTGGCGGGCCGACGGCACCCTGGAGCTGCGCGGGCGGGCCGACGGCCAGCTCAAGATCCGCGGACTGCGGATCGAGCCCGGCGAGGTCGAGGGCGTGCTCACCGCCCACCCGGCCGTCGCCCAGGCCGCGGTGGTGGTCCGCGAGGACCGGGCCGGAGTCCGGCGCCTGGTCGGGTACGTCGTGGGAGCCACCGAGGCCGACTGCCCCACCGTCCTCGCGCACGCCGCCCGCCATCTGCCCGCCCACATGGTCCCCGAGGCCCTCGTGGCGCTCGACGCGCTGCCGATGACCCCGAACGGCAAGCTGGACCGCACCGCCCTGCCCGCACCGGACACCACCCGGGAGACGGCGACAGGACGGGCACCGCGCACCCCCCAGGAAGAGGCACTCAGGGACCTGTTCGCCGAGGTCCTCGTAGTTCCCGCCGACGCCGTCGGTGTCGACGACGGCTTCTTCGACCTGGGCGGCGACAGCATCACCTCCATCCACCTGGTCAGCCGCGCGCTCGCCGAAGGGCTGCGACTGACCCCGCGGGACGTGTTCGAGCACCGTACGGTCGCCGCTCTCGCCGTCGCGGCCGCCTCTCGTCCGGCTCCCAGTCCGTTCCCGGAACAGGACTCGCCGATCGGCATGCTGCCCCTCACCCCGGCCATGCACCGGCTGCGGGAACGCGGAGGTCCGATCGGGGCGTTCAGCCAGTCGGTGCTGTTCGTCACTCCGCCCGGCGCGGACGAGAAGCGCCTGACGGCCGCGCTGCAGGCCGTACTCGACCACCACGACGTGCTACGGATGCGTCTGACGCCCGACGAACGGAAGGCCGAGATTCCTCCGCCCGGGACCGTCGACGCGGCCACGGCGCTGGAACGCATCGCCGGACCGGCAGACTTCGCACAGATACTGAACAAGTCGGCGTCACAACTACGGCCCGATCAGGGGCAGTTGCTGCGCGCGGTGTGGTGCGATGCCGGTCCCGACCGTCCCGGGCGGCTCCTTCTGACCATCCATCACCTCGCCGTGGACGGTGTGTCCTGGCGCATCCTGTGCTCCGACCTGGCCGCGGCCTGGCGCGAGGAGAACCTGCCCGAGCGGGGCACTTCCTTCCGGCACTGGGCCCGCCTGCTGGAGCGGGAGGCCTGTACCCCGGCACGGGCGGCGGAAATGGACGTGTGGCGCGATGTGCTGGAGGACCCCGGTCCTCCGCTGGGTGCCCGTCGGCCCGACCCCCGGCGGGACGTCGTCGGCGAGATGCACCATCTCACCCGGCAGCTCCCGGCCGCGGTAACCAACGATCTGCTCACCACCGTGCCCGCCGCCTTCCACGCCGGCCCCGACGACGTCCTGCTGGCCGCGCTGGCCGCCGCGTTCGTGCGCTGGCGGCGCGCCAAGGACGGCCACCCGGCCCTCCTGCTGGACGTCGAGCGGCACGGCCGCCAGGAGATCGCCGTCGGACTGGACCTGTCGCGCACGGTCGGCTGGTTCACCAGCGTCGTGCCCGCCCGGCTCGACCTCGCCGGAGTCGACCCCGCGGATCCGGCCCAGGTCCTCAAGACCGTCAAGGAACAGCTGCGGTCCGTCCCGGACCACGGCATCGGATACGGCCTGCTGCGCCACCTCGACCCGTCCAACGGGCCGCTCCTCGCGGCCCTCCCGGCGCCGGAAGTCGGCTTCAACTACCTGGGCCGGGCGGCCCGTTCCGCCGACGGCGACTGGCCCCTCGCACCGGAAGCCCTGCGCAACCTCGGCGCCGTGCACGATCCCGCCATGCCCGTGGCGCACGGCCTGGAGATCACCGCCGTGACCACCGAGGACGGCCGGCTCGACACCACCTGGTCCTGGGCCCCCGGCATCTGGTCCCAGGACGACGTACACGCCCTCGCGGACCGGTGGCTGACGGAGCTGACCGCGCAGGCCGCGGGCGGCACCCGCGCGGCGGGCGGGCACACCCCGTCCGACCTGCCCCTGGTGTCGCTGTCCCAAGCAGAGATCGACGAACTCGAAGCCGAGTTCGGCAATGAGTGGAGGTAACCCAGGTGACTCGGTCCGGTTCCGGAATCGCCGACATCCTGCCCCTGTCGCCGCTGCAGGAGGGCCTGCTCTTCCACGCCCTGTACGACGACGAGCAGTCCCCCGACCTCTACGCGACCCAGCAGATCCTGGAGCTGGAGGGCCCCGTCGATTCCGCGGCCGTACGCGCCGCCGGACAGGCCCTGCTCGACCGGCACCCCAACCTGCGCGCCTGCTTCCGCCGCCGGGACGCCGGGCGACCCCTGCAGATCGTGCCCACGGACGTCGAACTTCCCTGGGCGGAGGCCGACTTGACGGCCCTCGGGGAGAGCGAGCGCGACAAGGAGTGGGAACGGCTGCTGGACGAGGAACGCGCCCGCCGGTTCGACCTCGCCAAGCCCCCGCTCCTGCGGTACCTGCTGGTCAAGTGGTCCGCGGACAGCTACCGCCTGCTCGTCACCAATCACCACATCCTGCTGGACGGCTGGTCGAAGCAACTGCTGGTACGCGAGTTCACCGCTCTGCACGCGGGCGAGCACCCCACCGCCCTGCCGCCGGCGCCCGCCTACCGCGACTACCTCGCCTGGCTGGAACGGCAGGACCGCACCGCCGCCGAGTCCGCCTGGCGCGAGGCCCTGTCGGATGCGGACGAGCCCACCCTGCTCGCCCCCGCCCCGAGCACCGCCGTCCTGCCCCGCGAACTCGTCGTCGAACTCCCCGAGCAGCTGACCTGGGGCGCCGAGGCCACCGCCCGCTCCCTCGGCATCACCCTCAACACGCTGGTCCAGGGCGCCTGGGGGGTACTGCTGGGCCGTCTGACCGACCGCACCGACGTCGTCTTCGGCCAGACGGTGACCGTGCGCCCGCCCGAGCTGCCCAACATCACCGCCATGGTCGGCTTCTGCATCAACACCGTCCCCACCCGGGTCGGTTGGGACGAGGGCGGCAGCGTCACGGACCTCCTCGCCGCGCTGCACCAGCGGCAGACGGCCCTGCTCCCGCACCAGCACCTGGGACTCGCCGAGATCCGGCGCGCCGCGGGAAGCAGCGGCGAACTCTTCGACACCCTGCTGGCCTTCGAGAACCACCCGGCCGTCACCGGCCCCGGCGCTTCCCGGGTCACCCAGCTCACCGGCCGTGACGCCACCCACTACCCGCTCACCCTCGCCGTCCTGCCCGCCCGCCGCCTCGCCCTGCGCCTTTCCTACCGGCCCGACCTGTACGACGAGACCGGCGCCCGGCAGCTCCTGGACCGGTTCGCCGCCGTACTGGAGGCCTTCGTGGCCGATCCGACGCGGCGCGTGCGCGAGGTCGAGATCCTGCTGCCGGGGGAGCGGGAGCTCCTGCTGGAGGACTGGCAGGGCGAAGCCCCGGCCGATACGCAGGCGGACACTCTGCCCGCGCTCTTCGCCCGCCAGGCGGCCCGTACCCCCCACGCCACTGCCGTGATCCATGACGGCATCCGGCTCACCTACGCCGAACTCGACGCCCGAGCCGAGCAGCTGGCCCGGCTGCTCGCCGCCCGCGGCGCAGGACCGGAGCGGCTGGTGGCGCTCGCGCTGCCCCGCTCCCCGGACCTCGTGGTGGCGATCCTCGCGGTCCTCAGGACCGGCGCCGCCTATGTGCCGCTCGACCCCGAATACCCGGCGGAGCGGCTGGCCTTCACCCTGGCCGACTCGGCACCGGTGCTCCTCCTCACGACCTCCGACCTGGCACCCGGCCTGCCTGCCGCCGGCGTCCCCGTGATCCTGCTCGACGACCCGCGGCCGACAGCGCAACTGCCCTCTCCCGCACCGAATCTGACAAGCGATCACATCGCCTACGTCATCTACACCTCGGGCTCCACGGGCCGCCCGAAGGGCGTGGCGGTCACGCACCGCAACGTCGTGCGGCTCTTCGAGCACACCCGGCACTGGTACGACTTCGGACCGGACGACGTGTGGACCCTGTTCCACTCCTACGCCTTCGACTTCGCCGTCTGGGAGATGTGGGGTGCCCTGCTGTACGGCGGCAGCCTGGTCGTCGTGCCGTTCACGGTGAGCCGGGAGCCCGCGGCCTTCCTAGAGCTCCTCGCGCGCGAACGGGTCACGGTGCTGAACCAGACGCCGACCGCCTTCTCCGCACTGGTCCGCGCGGACGCGAACGCACCCGACACCGGGCGCGGACTCGCCCTGCGCTTCGTCATCTTCGGCGGCGAGGTGCTGGACCTCGGTCAGGTCGCCGACTGGTACACGCGCCACCCGGACGACGCCCCCGTCCTGGTGAACATGTACGGCATCACCGAGACGACCGTCTTCGTGACCGGACTTCCGCTCGACGGCCACCGGGTGACCGGCAGCGGTCAGGCCGACGGCATCGGACGGGCCATCCCCGACCTGCGTCTGTACGTCCTGGACAACGGGCTGCGGCCGGTGCCGCCGGGCGTGACCGGCGAACTGTACGTGGCCGGTGCGGGCGTGGCCCGCGGCTACCTCAACCGGCCCGCGCTGACGGCCGGACGGTTCGTCGCCGACCCGTTCGGCGGCCCGGGCGAGCGGATGTACCGGACGGGCGACCTGGTGCTTCGGTCGGCCGACGGCGGGCTGGAGTACGTCAGCCGGTCCGACCAGCAGGTCAAGATCCGCGGCTTCCGCATCGAACTCGGCGAGATCGAGACGGTCCTCGCCGACTGTCCGGGCGTCGCCCAGGCCGTCGTGCTGGTGCGGGACGGGCGGCTCGTCGGATACCTGGTCGCCGAGGGTGCGGCGGCCGCCCTCGACACGGCGGCGGTGCGACGGCAGGTGGCCGCCGCCCTGCCGGACCACATGGTGCCGGCCGCCGTCGTCGCCCTCGACCGACTGCCGCTGACCACCAACGGCAAGCTGGACCGCGCCGCCCTGCCCGAGCCGGCGTCAGGCCCCGGCGCGGGTCGTGGGCCGCGCACCCCGCAGGAGGAGATCCTGTGCGGACTGTTCGCCGGCCTCCTCGGGCTGCCCCCTCACCAAGTGGGGCCGGACGACAGCTTCTTCGCCCTCGGTGGCGACTCCCTGACCGCCATGCGGCTCGCCAACCGGATCAAGGGCGTGCTCGGCACCGCGCTGCCCGTCCGGGCCGTCTTCGAGGCGCCCACCCCCGCCGGGCTCGCCGAGCTGATCGGCACGGGCGAGGACGCGAAGCGCCCCGAACTCGCGCCCCGGCCACGGGACTCGGCGCCGATTCCGCTCTCGTACGCCGGACAGCGACTGTGGTTCCTGAGCCGCCTCGGCGGCGGAAACAGCACGTACACCGTGCCGTTGGCGGTACGCCTGACCGGGCCGCTGGACCGGGGCGCCCTCGAAGCGGCGCTCGCCGACCTCGTGACCCGGCACGAACCGCTGCGCACCCTCCACCCGGACTTCCAGGGCGTCCCCTACCAGCGGATCCTCAGCCCGGAGGCGGCCCGACCGCGGCTGTCCGTCGTCCCCGCCACCGAGACCGGACTCGCGAAGCGGCTCACCATCGAGGCGGGCCACCGCTTCGACCTCGCGGCCGAGCCGCCGCTGCGCGCCACCCTGTATCCGCTCGGCGACGACCTGCACGTCCTGCAGCTGGTGATCCACCACATCGCCGTCGACGGCTGGTCCACGGCGCCGCTGATGCGTGACCTGGAGACGGCGTACGCGGCCCGCCTGGCAGGCGAGCCCCCGGCCTGGGCGCCGCTGCCCGTGCAGTACGCCGACTTCTCGCAGTGGCAGCGCGAGGTGCTCGGCGAGGCGACCGATCCCGACAGTGCGATGTCCCGTCAGATCGGCTTCTGGCGGCAGGCGCTGGCCGGAATCCCCGATGAACTGCCGCTGCCCGCCGACCGCCCCAGGCCGGCCGAACCCACCGGCCGCGGAGACCGGGCCCCGATCACCATCGACGCCGACCTGCACACCGCACTCGTCGACCTCGCCGCCTCCTCACGCGTCACGGTCTTCATGGTGCTGCAGGCCGCCCTTGCGGCCCTGCTGACCCGGCTGGGCTCCGGCACCGACATCCCCATCGGCACACCGATCGCGGGCCGCACGGACGGCAGGCTCGACGACCTCGTGGGCTTCTTCGTGAACAGCCTCACCCTGCGCACCGACACCTCCGGCAACCCGACCTTCCGCCGACTGCTCGAACGGGTACGGGACTTCGACCTTGCGGCCTACGCCCACCAGGACGTCCCCTTCGATCTCCTCGTGGAAGCCCTCAACCCCGAGCGCTCGCTGGCTCGCCATCCTCTCTTCCAGGTGATGCTGGCCTTCACCGGCCACGGCTCCGGCCCCACCCTCACCCTGCCGGGCCTGAGCGTCGCCCACGAAAGCGTGGAGACCGGAGCCGCCCGCTTCGAACTCTCCCTGTACCTCGGCGAACAGCGCCATGACGACGGCACACCCGCGGGCATCGACGGCGTCGCCGAATACAGCACCGACCTGTTCGACCCCGCCACCGCCGAACGCCTCACCCAGCGACTCGTCCGCCTGCTGACCGCCCTCGCCGCCGACCCCGACCGGCGTATCGGCGACGTCGACCTCCTCGACGACGGAGAGCGCAGCCGGCTCGCGGAGTGGACCGCGACCGCGCCCGAGGTGCCTGCCGCCGCGCTCGCCGAGATCTTCCGGCGCCAGGTGCGGGTGGCTCCGGAAGCCCCGGCGCTCAACGAGCTGACGTATGCCGAACTCGACGCGCGCGCCGACCGGTTGGCACGCTTGCTGGCCGGGCGAGGCATCGGGCCGGGTGACGTGGTGGCGGTGCTCATGCCGCGTTCCGTGGAGCGGGTGGTCGCGATTCTCGCGGCGGCGCTGGCGGGGGCGGCGTTCATGCCGGTGGATCCGGGGCTGCCGCGTGAGCGGGTCGACTTCATGCTGGACGATGCCCGGCCCGCCCTCGTGATGTCCGACATCGCCCTGGACGGCGAGCGAGGCGAACTGCCCACCGCGTACGACCCGCGGCAGCCCGCCTACGTCATCTACACCTCCGGCTCGACGGGCACCCCCAAGGGTGTCATCGTCGAGAACCGGGGCCTGGCGGCCCTCGCCGACACGCAGATCGAGCGCTTCGGCCTCGGCGCGGACTCCCGGGTGCTGCAGTTCTCGGCACCCGGATTCGACGCGTCGGTGATGGAGCTGCTGATGGCGTTCGCCCCCGGTGGCGCCCTGGTGGTCCCGGAGGAGACCGGTCCGCTGGTCGGCGAGCCCCTGCGGCGGGCGCTGACCGACGGCGCGATCACCCACGCCCTGATCCCTCCCGCCGCTCTCGCCACACTCCCCGCCGGCGAACTTCCCGCACTGCAGACCCTGGTGGTGGGCGCCGAGGCATGTCCGGGCGAGCTGGTGGCCCGGTGGGCGCCCGGTCGCCGTATGGCCAACGCCTACGGCCCGACCGAATCGACCGTGTGCGCCACCATCAGTGGGCCGCTGTGCGGCGATGAGGCTCCCCCCATAGGGCGACCCGTCGCCGGTACCCGGGCGCAGGTCCTCGACCCCTGGCTGCGGCCGGTCCCGCCCGGTGCGGTGGGCGAGTTGTACCTCTCCGGTACGGGCATGGCGCGCGGGTACCTCGGCCGGTCCGCCCTCACGGCCGGACGCTTCGTCGCCGACCCGTCCGGCGAACCGGGCGGGCGGATGTACCGCACGGGCGACCTGGTGCGCTGGTCGGCGGACGGTGAGCTGGAGTACGTGGGCCGCAGCGACGACCAGATCAAACTGCGTGGCTTCCGTATCGAGCCCGGCGAGATCGAAGCCGCGCTGACCCGGCATCCGCACGTCGCCCGCGCGGCCGTCGTCGTACGCGAGGACGAGCCCGGACAGCGGCGTCTCGTCGGATACGTCGTCCCCGAGCCCTCCGCCGTGGCCGACCCGGCGGTGCTCAGGCGGCACGCGGAGGAAACGCTGCCGGACTACATGGTCCCGTCGGCGATCGTCGTCCTCGACGCCCTGCCGCTGACCCCCCACGCCAAGCTCGACCGCAAGGCCCTGCCCGCCCCCGGCCCCGCCGCGCCCGCCGGCGGACGGGAACCGTCGACGCCCGTCGAGCGCATCCTCGCCGGTCTCTTCCGCGAACTGCTGAAGCTCCCCGAAGTCGGTCTGGACCAGGGGTTCTTCGCGCTCGGCGGTGACAGCATCTCCTCGATCCGGCTGGTGAGCCGGGCGGCCGAGTCCGGTGTGGTGATCAGTCCGCGTGACGTGTTCGAGCAGCAGACGGTGGCCCGTCTCGCAGCGGTGGCCCGCGGGCCCGTGGCCTCGGCGGACCCGGACGACCACGGCATCGGCACACTCCCGCTCACCCCGGTGATGCGGTGGCTGCTGGAACGCGGCGGCCCCATCGACCGGCTCAGCCAGTCCGTGCTGCTCACGGTCCCGGCCGAGGCCGACCAGGCGCGTCTCACGGATGCCTTGCAGACGCTGATCGACCACCACGGCATGCTCCGCGCCCGGCTCACACCCGCACGGGAACTGGAGGTCGGACCCATCGGCCGCACCGCCGCCTCCGACCTCCTGGACCGGCGGGACGTGTCCGGCACCGACGACCTGCGGACCGCTGTGACCGAGGAGTTCGACCGGGTCATCGGCCTGCTGGACCCGACGGCCGGGGTGATGCTGCGCGCGGTGTGGTTCGACGCCGGTCCCGACCGCACCGGACGGCTGATGCTCGTCATCCACCACCTGGCCGTGGACGGGGTGTCCTGGCGCATCCTGCTCCCCGATCTGGCGGCCTCCTGGACGGCGATCGCACAGGGCCGCACGCCTGAACTCCCCCCGGTCGGCACCTCGTTCCGCCGCTGGTCCTTGGCTCTCGGCGACGAGGCCCGCCGGCCCTCGCGGACCGCGGAGGCGGAGCTGTGGGGCCGCATGCTCGCCGCCCCGCGCACCCCGCTGGGCGCCCGTGCGCTCGACCCCGCCCGGGACACCGCGGCCACCACGCATTCCCTGCGTCTCACCCTGCCACCCGAGACGACCGGCCCGCTCCTGACCACCGTCCCGTCCGCCTTCGGCACCGGAACGCAGGACGTCCTGCTCGCCGGACTCGCCCTGGCGGTCGCCGACCGGCAGGGCTCCGGGCACGTCCTCGTCGACGTAGAAGGGCACGGCCGCGAGGAGCTGGCACCCGGGCTCGACCTGTCCCGCACGGTCGGCTGGTTCACCTCCCTCTACCCCGTCCACCTCGACCTGGACGGCATCGACGTGCGCGAGGCGCTGGCCGCCGGACCGGCCGCAGAGGACGCCGCCAGGCGCACCGGCGCGCTGCTGCGCGCGCTCCCGGACCACGGCATCGGCTACGGCCTGCTGCGCCACCTCAACCCCGGCACGGCACCGGCACTGGCCGCACCGCCCGCCCCCGAGATCGGCTTCAACTACCTGGGCAGGTTCGCCGCCCCCGACAGCGACGGCGACTGGACCTTCGCCCCCGAGTCCTCGGCGCTCGGCAACGGAACCGACCCCTCACTCGCCGCCGCCCACGCCCTCGAACTCAACGCGGTCGTCCACGACACCCGCACCGGTCCCCATCTGGTGGCCGACTGGTCGTGGCCGGACGGCGTGCTCACCGAGCCGGAGGTACGCACCCTCGGCGAGGCGTGGTTCACCGCGCTGGCCGCCCTCGCCGCCCGCGGGGGCCACTGCGCGGGGGCCGGGTCCGACGGGATGCCGAACGGCCGGTCCCCACAGGTGCTCTGTGACATACCGCTCGACGAACTCGACGAACTCGCCGCGGGTCTTGACGGCTAGCTCCGCAGGAAGAGCAGTGACGAACGGCGCGGGATCGCGCAGGAGTCACCGAGGCCGCTCAGCACGCACCCCACAAGGACGGTGACCACACGCCATGACGCAGCCCGCGTTGGCCGACGTACTTCCCCTGACCCCCCTGCAGGAGGGGCTGCTCTTCCACGCCCTGTACGCACACGAGCGGGACGCCAAGGATGTCTATCTGGTGCAGCTCGTCCTCGACCTCGACGGCGTCGTGGACGCGGCCAGGCTGCGCGTCGCCGGACAGGCGCTGCTGGACCGCCACCCGAACCTGCGGGCGGCCTTCCGGCGCCGCCGCGGCGGCGGGCCCGTGCAGGTGATCCCGCACAAGGCCCTACTGCCCTGGACCGAGGCCGAGTTGACCGGGCCGGGCGTCGACACCGAGGCGGAGTGGGCCCGGCTCCTGGAGGAGGACCGGGACCGTGACTTCGACCCGGCCACCCCGCCCCTGCTCCGCTTCACCCTGGCCCGCACCGGCGAGCGACGGCACCGCCTGCTCATCACCCACCACCACATCCTGCTCGACGGCTGGTCGGTCTCCGTCCTCGTACAGGAACTCCTCGCGCTGTACGAGTCCGGCGGCGACCCGGCCGCGCTGCCGCCCGCCCCGCCCTACCGCGCCTTCCTGGAGTGGCTGGGCCGCCGGGACCGCGGTGCCGCAGAGGCCGCCTGGCGGGACGCGCTGGACGGCCTGACCGAGCCGACCAGGCTCGCCGCCACGGCGCGCGACGGCCGGGGCTCCGGTGCGCTCGCCGAGTCCCGCGCCGAACTGTCCGCGGAGGCCCAATCGGCTCTCACCGACCTGGCCCGACGCCTGGGCGTCACGGCGAACACCCTCGTCCGGACCGCATGGGCGATCCTTCTCAGCCGTACGACAGGACAGAACGACGTCGTCTTCGGCGCCACCGTCTCCGGCCGCCCGGCCGAGCTGCCCGGCGTCGAGTCGATGGTCGGCCTGTTCATCAACACGGTGCCCACCCGCGTCCGGCTGCGCCCCGACGAACCCCTCAGCGGCCTGCTCCGGCGGGTCCAGGACGGCCACGTCGAGCTCCTGGACCACCACCACTTCGGCCTCGCGGACATCCAGCGGGCGGTCGGCGTGCCGGAACTCTTCGACACCCTCGTCGTGTTCGAGAACTACCCGGCGGATGCGGTCAGCTCGGGCGTCGACGGGTTGCGTGTCGTCGGGTCGGGCGGACGGGACGCCACCCACTACCCGGTGACCCTGGTGGCCCTCCCCGGCCCCCGGCTCCGGTTCCGGATGGCCTACCGGGCCGATCTGTTCGACAGGGACTGGGCCGACGCCACGCTCGCCCGTCTCCTACGGATCCTGCAGGACATCGCGGCCGACCCGGACCGCCCGCTCGGTCGGCTCGCACTCCTGCCGCCGGCCGAACAGGTCCACCCGGCCGCGGCCCCGGAGACCCGTACCCTCATCGAGCTGTGGGCGGCCCAGGTCGCGGCCACTCCCGACGCCGAGGCCGTACTCGACCACGGCCGCATCCTGACGTACCGCGAACTCGACGCCCGTGCCGAGCAGGTGGCGCAGGCCCTCACCGCCCTCGGCGCCGGACCCGAGCGGATCGTCGGCATCGCGCTGCCGCGCACCGTGGAGCTGGTCGCCGCGGTCCTCGGCGTACTGAAGTCCGGCGCCGCCTATCTACCCCTCGACCCCGCCTACCCGGCCGACCGCCTCGCCTACATCGTCGACGACGCACTCCCCGTCGTCGTGCTCGCCACCGGCGAGACGGCCGAGGCGCTGCCCGCGGGCACACCGCTGCTCACCCTCGACGACCTGGATGTGCCGGGCAGTCAAGAAGGCCTGCCCACAGCCGCCTTGGACAACCTGGCCTGCATCACCTACACCTCCGGGACCACCGGCCGTCCCAAGGGCGTGGCCGCCACCCACCGCAACGCCGCCGAGTTCGTGACGTGGACACACACCGCGCTGGGGCCCGAGCGACTGGCCAGGGTGCTGTTCTCCACCTCCCTCAACTTCGACGTGTCCGTGTTCGAGATCTTCTCGCCGCTGCTGTGCGGGGGCCGGATCGAGATCGTCGAGAACCTGCTGGCCCTCACCGCCGACGACCGCGACGACTGGGACGCGACGCTGATCAGCGGGGTGCCGTCGGTCATGGCCGCGGTTGCCGCGGGCCGCCCGAACGTACCCGCCCGCACCGTCGCGCTCGGCGGTGAGCCGATCCCCGAGCAGCTCCTCACCGACCTCGAAGCGGCCTTCCCGGGCGCGCGGATCATCAACTTCTACGGGCCCACCGAGGCGACCGTCTACGCCACCGCATGGCAGTCCGACCTCGACCCGTACGGCAAGGCCGGCCCGCCGCCCCTCGGCCGCACCCTCGCGCGCAACCGCCTCCACCTCCTCGACCAGGCCCTGCACCCCGTGCCCGACGGGGTGACGGGGGAGGTGTACCTCGCGGGCGGCGGACCCACCCGCGGCTATCTGGGCCGCCCCGGCCTGACCGGGCAGCGGTTCGTCGCCGACCCGTTCGGCGGGCCGGGCGAGCGCATGTACCGGACCGGCGACCTGGCGGTGCGCGACCCCGACGGGCAGCTTCGCTTCCTGGGCCGGGTCGACCACCAGGTGAAGGTCCGCGGGTTCCGGGTGGAACTCGGCGAGATCGAGGCCGTGTTGACACAGCATCAGGATGTCGCGAAGGCGGCGGCCGCAGTGAGCGCGGACCATCGGGGCGAGAACCAGCTGGTGGCTTATGCCGTCGCGGTCGCGGGGCGGACGATCACCTCCGCGACGCTGCGGGCGCACCTGGCGCGGACCCTGCCGGCCCACATGGTGCCCGCGGCGATCGTCGTCCTGGACGCACTGCCGCTGACCACCAGCGGCAAGCTGGACCGCAAGGCCCTGCCCGCCCCCGGGGCACCGGCCCCGGCGCACGGCGTGCCGCGCACGGAACCGGAGCTGCGGCTGCGGACGATCGTCGCCGACGTCCTGGGCCTGGCTCCCGACCGGGTCGGCGTCCACGACAGCTTCTTCGACCTCGGCGGCCACTCCCTCCTGGTGCCCCTGCTGACCTCCCGTATCCGTACCGAACTCGGCACCGACCTGCCCGTACGGGCGGTCTTCGACGCCCCCAGCGTGGCCGGTCTGGCCGCACGGGCGGGCGGAGGCGAGACGGACACGATGCCCGCCTTCGGCAGGGCAGCCCTGGGTCCGGTGGTCCCGCTGCGCAGTCGCGGCGACCGTGAGCCGCTGTTCTGCTTCCCGCCGGTCTCCGGGCTGGCCTGGGGCTTCGCCGGACTGGCCCGCCACCTCGACCCGGACCGCCCGCTCTACGGACTGCAGTCCCAGGGGCTGACACCGGGGCAGCCGCGGTCGGCCGGCCCGGCCGAGACGGTCGCCGGTCACCTGGCCCGGATCCGGGAGCTCCAGCCGCGGGGGCCCTACCACCTGCTGGGCTACTCGATGGGCGGCCTGGTCGCCCAGGGCGTTGCCACGGCACTGCAGGCGGCGGGGGAGGAGGTCGCCCTGTTGGCCCTGCTCGACTCCTTCCCCGGCGCGTGGGCACGCCGGGGCCCGCGCCCGGACGACAGGCCGGCCGTGCTGCGCAGCCTGCTCAGCATCCTCGGGCGCCCGGTACCGACTCGGAACGCGACGGAAGAGCTGACCCAGGCGCGGTTCGCCGAGCTGGTGCGCCAGGTGTCCGACCTGCCCGGCAGCCTCGACGACGCCGAACTCGCCGCCCTCGTCGAGGTGACGGCGAGCAACCGGCGCCTGCTGGCGGACTTCGCCCCCACGCCGTACCGCGGCGATCTGCTGATCTTCACCGCCGCGCACGATCCCGACGCGCAGCCCGGCCGGCACGGCACCTGGCGGCCCTATGTCGAAGGCCGTATCGACAACCACGACATCCCCTGTACGCACGGGGAGATGACCGGGCCCGCGGCGCTGGGCCTCATCGGACCCGTGCTCGACCGCCGGCTCCGCACCACCGCATCCGCATCCGACAGGAGGAACCCCGCATGACGACCAATCCCTTCGACGACGACACCATCGAGCACCTCGTGCTCGTGAACGACGAGAACCAGCACTCGCTGTGGCCCGCCTTCGCCGAGGTCCCCGCCGGCTGGACCGTCGTCCACGGCCCCGCGAACCGTCAGGCGTGCGTGCAGTACGTGGACGAGCACTGGACCGACATGCGGCCCAAGAGCCTGATCCGGGCCATGGGCGCATAGCGGTTGCCCCTTCGCCCTGCGAGGTTCCTTCGGTGCTCGGTCTCCCGCCGCGAGACCGAGCACCGAAGGTGTCCGATCATCCCGCCGGCGATCGGTACCCGGGATCGACCCAGGTGAGCCCGTCCTCCGAAGCCACCAGCCCACCGGGTCGCACCGGCGTCTCCTCCTCCAACGGCCCGCCGAACACCCCTCGTTCCTGCAGAACCGCACCCTCCTGGAACACCTCACGGATGGCGGCGGACTCGAAGAGCGGGTTGCGCAGTCCGTCGGAGTCCGGCAGCCGGCCCACCGCCGTGCCGAGCTCCGAGGAGGCCGCCGTCAGCCGGGCGCCCGCCTCCCCGAGCCCCCCGAAGCTCGCGTCCCCGGAGGCCAGACCGCCCACCAGTTCCACGAACGCCTCCCGTTCCGTCGCGCCCACGTTGGTGACCTTGCGGGCCTTCCAGAAGTAGGAACGCTCGTCCTGATGCATGTCGTAGAAGGACACCAGGAACTCGTAGAACAGCCGGTACTCCTGCCGGTAGCGGGCCTCGAACTCCTCGAACAGGCGATGCTCCTCCAGCGTCCCGGCCAGGCCGGCGTTGATGGAGCGGGCCGCGAGCAGGGCACCGTATGTGGCGAGATGCACGCCGGAGGAGAGCACCGGGTCGACGAAGCAGGCCGCGTCCCCGGCCAGCAGCATGCCGGGCCGCCACAGCCGGGACTTCCAGTACGACCAGTCCTTGCGGACGCGGACCTGGTCGTAGGGCATCTCGGTGGCTTGTGGAACCCCCTGGAGGAGGTCGCGGACCTCGGGGCAGGAGTCGATCAGCCGGCGCCAGGCCGTGGCCGGGTCCCGCTGTATCCCGGCGGCGTTCTCCCGGCTCACCACCGCCCCCACGCTGGTGAGGTTGTCGCGGAGGGGGATGTACCAGATCCAGCCCTCGTCGAAGGCGGCGCAGAAGATGTTGCCGTCGTTGGGCTTGGGGAGCCGCCTGCCGCCGGCGAAGTAGCCGAACACCGCGATGTTGCGGAAGAAGTCGGAGTACGTCCGGCTGCCGCCGACCTCGGTGTGGATCCGGCTGCCGTTGCCGGACGCGTCCACGACATAGCGGGCCCGGGCCTCGCGGAGTTCGCCGCCGGGGCCGCTCCAGCCGACGCCCCGCACCCGCTCCTCGTCGGCGATCACGCCTTTGACGCGGCAGTTCTCCCGCACGTCGACGCCGACCCGGCGGGCGTTGTCCAGCAGGATCGCATCGAACCGGGACCGCTCCACCTGGTAGGCGAACGAGGTCGGGTCGGCCAGCCGGGGAGACAGGGCGAAGGAGAACTGCCACGGATCGCGGTTGCGGCCCCACCGGAACGTCCCGCCGCGCTTCAGCTTGAAGCCCGCCCGCGCGACCTCGTCCTCGACGCCCAGGATGCGGCACACACCGTGCACGGTGGACGGCAGCAGCGACTCGCCGATCTGGTAGCGGGGGAACGTCTGCTGTTCCAGGAGCAGGACCCGGTGACCGCGCAGGGCGACGGCGGTGGCGGCGGTGGAACCGGCCGGACCACCGCCCACGACGATCACGTCGAAGTCCTCGACCGCCCTGTGTTCACTGGTGGGTTGGGCAACGGTCACTGTGCTTCTCCTAGGGAGTCGAGCCATGCGCGCAGGGCCGCCACGGTGGTCGGGGCGTGCTCCTGCATGAACGAGAAGTGGTCGCCCGGGACGTCGACCTCGGTGTGCGGCAGCGGCCAGGACGTCCGCCACTCGTCCGGGCCCGCACTCGCCGCCATCTCCGGCGTGGGCAGGGTCGCCCGCACCAGCAGGGTCGGGGTGTCGACCGGTTCCGGGGCCCAGCCCAGGAACATGCGGGTGTACGCCCCCAGGGCGGCAACGCCTGCGTCCTCGTCCCCGGCGAACTCGGTGCCGCCCAGCCGCGGTGCGATCACCGCGGGCAGCGCCAGCAGCCAGTCCTTGTCGCTGTTGCCGTCGTTGACGAGGTATGTGTCCAGCAGCACCTGCCCGAGGGGGGCGGCCCCCAGCGTTTCGAGCCGCCGGGTCACGGCATGTGCCACAGCGCCCCCGGTGCTGACCCCGACGACCACGAACGGCCTGCCGCCCACGTGCCGCAGCACCGACTCGGCATGGGTGAGGGCCAGGGTCTCCCGGTTGGCCGGCACCGCGCTGCCCGCACCGATGCCCGGGTGCGGGAACTCCAGGACGTCCCACTCCCCTTGAAAGCAACCGTGGAAGCGAGCGAACTCCCCGCCCGGCGCGCCGAACGTCGGGTGGGTGCCGGTGAAGAACACGAGCACCGGCGCGTCGGCCCCGGCACCGGTGGCGCGGCGCACCGGCGGGATCGCGTGCCGACGACTCTCGCTCGCGTCGAACGTCGGAACCGCCCAGGACGCCGTGACCAGCATCTGCATCGCGGCGACCACCTGACCGGCCTCGCAGACCCGCCGGTAGAGCGAGGACAGCGTCTGCGCGGGCCGCGGAGCCGCGGCGCTCCTGGCGTCGGGCGCCGTCGCAGGCAGGTCGTCCTCCAGCAGGCCGAGGATGTGCCGGGCCAGCCCCTGAGCCGTCGGATGCTCGAACACGACGGAGGCCGAAAGGCGCAGTCGCAGCGCCATGCTCAGCCGGTTGCGGACCTGCACCGCCATCAGCGAGTCGAAGCCCAGCTCGGCGAAGGACCTGCCGGCCGGGAGCGCGTCGGCGTCCGGGTAGCCGAGCACCGCGGCGACGTCGGCACTCATCAACTCCGTGAGCCTGCTCTCCCGTTGCCCGGCGGGCAATCCGGCCAGCACCTGGCGCCACGCTCCCGGCTCCCACGCCTGCTCGGGACCCGAGCGGGCCTTTTCGACAGCAGCCGTACGAGAGCGCACCAGCCCTTGCAGGAGCGGTGGCAGCGGCCCCTGGACGGAGCGCAGGCCCGCCCGGTCCAGCAGGACGGGCGCCAGGACGGGCCCGCCGTCGCGGAGCGCCGCGTCGAACAGGGCCAGGCCCTGCGCCGTGGACAGCGGCCGGAGCACGTCACCTTCGTGCCGCAGTGCCCCGGCCATACCCCCTGCGGCCTCCCACGGCCCCCACGCCAAGGACACGGCCGGCAGGCCGAGCCGGGCACGGTGGCCTGCCAGGGCGTCCAGGAAGGAGTTCGCCGCCGCGTAGTTGCCCTGGCCCGCGCGACCCAGCAGACCCGACACCGAGGAGAACAGGACGAACGCCGACAACTCCCGGTCCCGCGTCAGCTCGTGCAGATGCCAGGCCGCATCCGCCTTCGGCCGGAGCACCGCTGCCATCCGCTCGGGGGTCAGCCCGGTCAGCACCCCGTCGTCCAGCACCCCGGCGGCATGCACCACGGCGGTCAGAGCGGGCGCACAGCCGTCGATCACCTCGGCGAGCGCGGCACGGTCGGCCGCGTCGCAGGCCACGATCCGCACCTCGGCGCCCAACTCCTCCAGCGCGACGCGCAGTTCCGCGGCGCCCGGAGCCTGGGGGCCCTGGCGCCCGGTGAGCAGCAGGTGCCGTACGCCGTACGAGGTGACGAGATGGCGGGCGAGCTCCGCACCCAGAGCGCCGGTACCGCCGGTGATCAGGACGGTGCCGGTCCAGGGAGGGGCATCTGCGGACGCGGTGCCGGTGGCCCGAACCAGCCGCGGCACGCTCAACTTGCCGGAGCGGATGGCGAGTTGGGGTCGGTCGGTGGCCACGGCCGTCGGCAGGAGCCGTAGCGACTCCGGCCGTCCGTCCACATCGACGAGGGTGATGCGCCCTGGTATCTCGGACTGGGCCGTGCGCACCAGCCCCCACACCGCTGCACCGGCCAGGTCCGGGTCCGGTGCGGTTGCGTTGCGCGTGAGCACCAGCAGGCGCGAGCCCGCCGTGCACGGGTCGTCCTGCCACTCCTGCAGCGCGCGGAGCACCTTGGCGGTCAGCGTGTGCACGGCGGGCAGCGGGTCGGGCTCCGTCGTCCCTACGGCCGTGACGACGAGGATGTCCGGTTCGGCTGCGGCGGTGTCCACGACGTCCGGGAGCAACCCGCACAGGTCCAGCTCGTCCGGGCCCAGGAGCGCCCAGCGGGTGGCGATGTCCCGTTCACCGTCGGACGGTTCCACGGGTGCCCAGTCCGGGCGCCACAAGCCCTGCCGCGCCACGTCGTGTCCGGTCGTCGGGACGGGTAGCTCGCGGGTGACGAGGGAATCCACGCACGCCACCGGGCGGCCCGCCCGGTCGGCGAGCGTCACCGAGAGGGAGTCCGCTCCGTTCGGGACGACCCGTACGCGTACCTCCGACCCCCCCGCCGCATACAGCCGCACGCCGGTCCACGCGAACGGCACCCGGAGGGCCTCCGTCTCGGATCCTGTCAGCAGCGGTGCGTGCAGTGCCGCGTCCAGCAGCGCTGGATGGATGCCGAAGCGGTCGGCTTCCCTCGACTCCCCTTCGCGAAGCCGGACGTCGGCGAAGAGGGCGTCCCCGCGCCGCCACGCCGACCGTACGCCCCGGAAGGCCGGCCCGTACGCGAGGCCGCCCTCGGCGAGACCGTCGTAGGCGTCCGTGAGGTCGACCTCGACGGCGCCCTGCGGGGGCCATGCCGTGAGTTCGGGGTCCGGCGGCGGAGTCTCCCCGGGGGCCGGGCCGAGCAGACCGGTGGCGTGTCGGGTCCAGGCGGGCTCTTCGTCCACGTCGGGGCGGGCGTAGACGTCGAACGGCCGTCGGTCGGACTCGTCCGGCTTTCCTACGACGAGGTGGACGCGCATCCCGCTGTCCGGGGCGAGGGTGAGCGGGGCCACGAGGACGAGTTCGTCGAGGATGCCGCAGCCGAGCTCATGGCCCGCCTGTACGGCCAGTTCCACGAACGCCGTCGCGGGGACGAGGACCGCCCCGGCGATCACATGGTCGCTGAGCCATGGGTGCGTGGTCGGGGACAGCCGTCCGGAGAACACCGTGCGGTCGGTGTCCGGCACGGTGAACGCCGGGCCCAGCAGCGGGTGTTCGTGGGTGTCCGCCGCCGGGGCCGGGGTGCGCGGCACGTCCAACCAGTAGCGGCGGCGCTGGAAGGCGTACGTCGGCAGGTCCACCCGCCGGGCGCCGCTGTCCGCGAACACCGCGGGCCAGTCGACCTGCGCCCCGTGCACATGGAGGCGGGCCACGGCGGTCAGGAGGGTCTGCGGCTCGTGTTCGCCGCCGCGGGTGGCGGTGACGCACACGGGCCCGTCGCCGTCCGGGCCGGTCAGACATTCCTCGGCCGCCGCCGTGAGCGCGGGCCCGGGGCCGATCTCCAGGAACGCCGAGACGCCGTGGTCCCCGAGCCAGTGCAGGGCGTCGGCGAACCGCACCGGCCGGCGGGCGTGCCGTACCCAGTACTCCGGGGAACACAGCTCCGCGGCCTCGGCCGGGCGGCCGGTCACCGCCGAGACCACGGGCATTCGTGGCGGCCGGAAGGCCAGCCTCTCGGCGACCCGGCGGAAGTCGTCGAGCATCGGCTCCACCAGCGGCGAGTGGAAGGCGTGGGCGACCCGCAGGCGTACGGTCCTGCGGCCGCGTGCCTCGAACCCGGCCGCGACGGCGAGCACCGTCTCCCGTACGCCGGAGATCACCACCGAGCGCGGCCCGTTGAGGGAGGCGATCGCCACCCGGTCGCCGGCGTGCTCCAGCGCGGCGAGGACCTCTTCCTCCGTCGCGTGCAGCGACATCATCGCGCCGCCGGCGGGCAGGGCCTGCATCAACCGGCCGCGGGCCGCCACCAGTTCGGCAGCGTCGGGCAGCTCCAGCACTCCGGCGACATGGGCCGCCGCCAGTTCCCCCACGGAGTGCCCGGTCAGGAAGTCGGCCCGCATGCCCCAGGACTGCAGCAGCCGGAACAGCGCCACCTCGAAGGCGAACAGAGCGGCCTGCGTGAAGTCCGTACGGTCGAGCAGGGCGGCCTCGGGCGAGCCCCGCTCCGCGGACAGTACCTGGTCCAGCGGCAGTTCGAGACGCCCGTCGAGCTCCCGGCAGACCTCGTCGAAAGCGGCGGCGAAGACGGGGAACGCGGTGCGCAACCCCGCGCCCATCCGGACGCGTTGGGCTCCCTGCCCGGTGAACAGGAAGGCCGTGCGCAGGCCCGGGTCGGCGACGGCCCGCATCGAACCGTGGCCGTCGCCGCCCCCGGCGAGTGCCTCCAGGGCTGTCAGCATGCGCGTCCGTTCGTCGGCCGGCACCATCGCCCGGTGGGCGAGCGCCGACCTGGAGACGGCCAGGGAGAAGCCGACGTCGGCCGCGGACAGGTCGGGGCGGGCCTTCAGGTGGTCGGCGAGTCGGCGGGCCTGAGCCCGCAGGGCTGCCTCATCGGCGCCGGAGAGCAACCAAGGCACCGGCGGTTCGGCAGCGCCCTGGAGGGGCGCGGGGAACGGCGCGACCAGCCACGACGTACCCGCAGGCGGTCGACGGCCCATCGTGGCACTCTCCGCAGAGCGCTTGGGCTCCTCCAGGATCACATGCGCATTGGTGCCTCCGATGCCGAAGGCCGACACCCCGGCCCGGCGCGGCCCGGCGCCCGTCGCCGGCCACGGACGGGCCTCGGTCAGCAGCTGCACACGGCCTGCGGACCAGTCGACGTGCGGTGAGGGGGTCTGCGCGTGCAGGGTACGGGGGAGTTCCTCGTGGTGCAGGGCCTGCACCATCTTGATGACTCCGGCGACTCCCGCGGCCGCCTGGGTGTGACCGAGGTTGGACTTGACCGAGCCGAGCCACAGCGGCGGCCGGTCCTCGGGCCGCCCCTGGCCGTAGGTGGCCAGCAGCGCCCGCGCCTCCAGGGGGTCGCCGAGCGTGGTGCCCGTGCCGTGCGCCTCCACGGCGTCCACGTCCTGTGCACGGAGCCCGGCGTCGGCCAGTGCCCGGGTGATCAGGCGTTGTTGGGCCTGGCCGTTGGGGGCCGTCAGACCGTTGGACGCGCCGTCGGAGTTGACCGCGGAGCCACGCAGCACGGCCAGCACCGGGTGACCGTGGCGGCGGGCGTCGGACAGCCGCTCCAGCAGCAGCAGGCCCGCGCCCTCGGCCCAGGCGGTGCCGTCCGCCGCGGCCGAGAACGACTTGCAGCGGCCGTCGGGCGCCAGACCGCGCTGGCGGCTGAACGCCGTGAACGGCTTGGGCGTCGCCATCACCGTGACCCCGCCCGCCAGCGCCAGGGAACACTCCCCGGAGCGCAGCGCCTTCGCCGCCCAGTGCAGCGCCACCAGCGAGGAGGAGCAGGCGGTGTCGACGGTGATCGAAGGCCCGCGCAGGCCGTAGACGTACGAGATGCGGCCCGAGGCCACACTGCCGGCCGAGCCCAGGCCCAGATGGGCCTCCAGTTCGTGGGTGGTGAAGCGGGCGGAGTAGTCGCCGTGCATCACGCCCACGAACACGCCGGTGTCGCTCTCGCGGATCGTGGCCGGGTCGATGCCCGCCCGCTCCCAGACCTCCCACGAGGTCTCCAGCAGCAGCCGCTGCTGCGGATCCATGGCCAGCGCCTCGCGCGGCGAGATCCCGAACAGCCCCGCGTCGAACTCCGCGGCCCGGTGCAGGAATCCGCCCCGGCGGGTGTACGAGGTGCCGATCCGGTCCGGGTCGGGATCGTAGAGGGCGGCCAGGTCCCAGCCCCGGTCGGTCGGGAAGTCCGAGGTGGCGTCCCTGCCCTGGGACACCAGGCGCCACAGGTCCTCGGGCGATTCGACGTCACCGGGCAGGCGGCAGCCCATGGCGACGATCACCACCGGATCGTCCGTGCTCGCCTCTGCAGCGGAGGGCTGCGGAGTCGGGGTGGCCGGGGTGAAGAGGGTGTCGTGCAGGTGCCGGGCCAGCGCGGCCGGTGTGGGATGGTCGAAGACCAGCGTCGAGGGCAGCCGCAGTCCGGTCGCCTCGCCGAGCCGGTCGACGAGCGTGACGGCACCCACGGAGCTCAGGCCGAGGTCGGTGAACGGGCCGTCGGCGTCGGGCCGTTCGTACGGCCCGCCGTCGCAGACCGCGGCCGTCTCCGCGAGCACCGCCTCGCGCAGTGCCCGCTCCCGCCCCTCCGGCGGCAGGGACAGCAGCCGCTGCCGCAGGGCTCCCGCGGCGGCCGTGGGGGAGAGTGACAGGGTCGGCCGGGCCGCTCCCGTGACCACCGCGTGGCGGGCGATCTTGCCCGACGCCGTGCGCGGTACCGCGGCGATCTCGCGGATCTCGACGGGCAGTTTGTACGCGGCCAGCCGCGTACGGCACGCCTCCAGGATCTCCCGCGGGTCGAACCCTTCCGCTCCCGGGACGACGTAGGCCACCGGGACCTCTCCGAGGACGTCGTGCGGGACGCCCACCACGACCGCGTCCCGCACGCCGGGGCAGCGCAGCAGGGCCTGTTCGATCTCCGTGGGGTGGATGTTCTCGCCACCGCGGATGATCAGCTCGCTGACGCGCCCGGTGAGGGTGAGATGGCCGTGTGCGACGCGCCGGCCGAGGTCGCCGGTGCGGTACCAGCCGCCCCGCAGCGCGGCCTCGGTCTCCTGCGGACGGTTGTGGTAGCCGCTCATCAGGCTCGGGCCGCGCACCCACAGCTCGCCCTCGTCGCCGTCCGCGACATCGTTGCCGGAGCCGGGATCGACGACGCGCACCTCCATGCCCGGCACGGGCGGACCGCAGGAACCGTCGACCCGCGGCCCGTCCGGACGGTTCACCGCGATCATGCCGCAGGTCTCGGTGCTGCCGTAGGCGTCGAGGAGCGGAGCCCCCAGCAGGTCCTCCACCGCCCGGCGCAGGGCGGGTGCGCTCGGGGCGCCCGCCACGATGCAGGTCCGCAGTCCCGGAGGGGTCGGGGAGGGCTGCTCCCGGGCGGAGGCCAGCAGCTGGTGGTAGGTGGCGGGCACCCCGGCCAGGACGGTGTAGGGGCCGCCCAGTTCTTCGAGTGGTGCGCGCAGCTCCCGCAACAGTCCGTCGGGCGGCAGGAGTTCGGCGGTGATCCTGGCACTCGCGCCGACCACGGTGACGCCCAGGACGGCAAGGGAGTGCCCGAAGCTGTGGAACAGCGGCAGCGGCCACAGCAGCCGGTCCGCGGAGGAGAGCCCGAAGAGCGGGGCGTAACAGGCCGCCGCCGACCACAGGGCGGCGCGCTGCGTGGACAGCACACCCTTGGGACGGTGGGTGGTGCCGGACGTGTAGAGCATCCAGGCGGGCTCGTCCAGGCCGAGATCGTCCCGGGGCGGCCCGGCAGGAGAGGGATCTGCGGCGACGGCGTCGAAGAGGACCGTGCCGTCCGGGGCGTCCTCGGGGAGCGGTCCCGGGCCGGTCAGCAGGAGGCGCGTACGGCGCTGTCCGGGGCCCAGGCGGTGCAGCCGGGCCAGGCGCGCGGGGTCGGTGACGAGGACGGAGGCGCCGCTGTCCTCGAGGAAATGGGCGAGTTCCGCGTCCGAGGACCGGGGATTGAGCGGCACGCCGACCGCCCCCGCCCTGACGACGGCGAGCACACTCTCCACCGTCTCGACACAGTTGCCCAGGCAGATCGCGACCCGCTCGCCCCGCCGAAGCCCGGTCCGGGCGAGGTACGCGGCAAGCCGTCCGGTGCGCTCCTCCAACTCCGCGTAGGTGACGGCGCGTACGTCGTCGGCGAACGCCACACGTGACGGTGCCTCCACCGCGTGCGCCTTCAGCAGCTCCGGCAGCGGCCGGATCAGCCCGTCGTGCGTCATGGTCCTGCCCCTCCGGCGCGTGCTCGGCACGGCAGCCGTCAATCCCCTTGCAGGTCAATGACGTTGAGCCTACGGGGCGGAGGGCCGGGTGATCGAACATTCCGGCGGGGTGGCGCAAAGGAGGAGCCCCTGCCTCACCGGCGGGGCTCCTGACTCACTGCGGGTTGAAGTCCGACGGATCCCAGTCCTGGCTGCTGCTCGACGCCTGCGGTGCCTGGTCCTGCATCTGCTCCGCGGCCACACGGGCCTCGGCCACGACGTCACCGCGCTCACGCAGCAGGCTCTCGTAAACCGGTAGGTGATCGTTTCCGGTCGGGTTCGGTATCACAGTCTGGTCCTTCTCCGTGGTGAGCTGGTCGTGCGGGCCGGCCGGTCACGGATGCCGTGACCGACCAGCCAATAAATCAGGACAGGCGGACCGAATTGAGGAGAAGGAGAACGCCTTCGGTGTCCATGGTGAAAATGTCCTGTGGGCTCAGGACTACGCGGCCGCCACGGCCGTGGCCGTCACCGTGTTGTCGCACTCCGCGAAGACACCGTCGTCCAGGGCGACCTGGTGTGCCCCGGAGCCCGGCAGACCGACCACCAGCGTCGGGTAGGCGACTGGCTTCGCGCCGGACTTGCAGTAGCCGTCCGCCTCGCCCTGGACCTGGACGAAGGTCAGCTTCAGCCAGGCCCTGGCGCCCGGTGCCAGCTTGACCGGAGCGGCGGAGCCGGACGGCGTCACCTTCAGCGGGGCGTTGTGCTGCGGGGAACCGTTGCCCGCGCCCGCCACGGTGGGGTGGCCCTGCAGGATGCACGGCTTGGCGGAGACATTGGTGAACACGACCACCGCCGCCCCGGTTCCGGTGCCCGCCGGGCGGTCGGCGGCCTGGTGCGCCGTCACCTTCAGGGCGGTCGCCGCGCAGGTCTTCACGGCCGTACCCGTGGAACCGGACCCGGATATGGGGGATGCCTTCGCGGTCGGAGCCTTCGAGGTGGGCGCGTGGGAGGGCTCCTGGGTCGTCGCGCCCGGGGTGGAGGCGGAAGCGGACGGCGCGCTGCTCGGCGCCTTCGACGACGTTTCGGCCGCCGCCTTGGAGCCGCCGGCCTGACACGCGGTCACCGACAGGGCGGCCAGGAGTGCGGCGATCGCCGGTGCGGCCTTGCGGATGCCGTTCACGTACTGCATGGAGTCCCCCGAGTTCGAATGGTGCGGGGCCGGTCCTTCGCCGGCGCCCGACCATGGAGACATGACTGCCTCACCGGGGGTTTCGCCTGTGGGTCAGCTGTGACACGTGTGGATCTTCTGTGACAGCGCCGTGACGAGACGGCACCGGTCAGGTGGACCGGCGCCGTCTGGAACGGGGATATCGGGGGTGTTCAGGCGGCCGCGGGCTCCTCCTCCGCGATGCCGACCGTCGCGTCCTTGTCGCCCTTCCCGCGCAGCGCGATCACGCTGAGGAGGCAGCAGGCCAGGGCCGAGAGGCCGCAGATCACATAGCCGATGGCGTACCCGTTGCCGAGGGCTTCCAGGGCGAGGGGGACCGCGCCTCCCGGCGGGGAGGACGGCGGTACGGAGTTGGAGGCGAGCGGGCCGCCCTCCGCCGCCACCTGCCCGGCCGCCGCCTTGACCTCGGCGGACAGATGGGAGGCGGCCAGCTTCGAGGTGAACTCGTCCGCCGCACGGCTCAGTGCGATCGCGCCGATGACCGCCGGGCCGAGCGTGAAGCCGAAGTCGCGCAGCAGGCTGGTCGATGCGCTGGCCATGCCCGCGTAGTGGACCTCCACCGTGTTGACGGCCGTCGCCGTGATCGAGGAGACCGTCAGCGCGAAGCCGATGCCGACCAGGCCGATGGGGAGGATGAGAGAGGTCAGGGCACGGTCGTGGACCGACAGGGTCGCGGCGATGAAGTCTCCCGCCGCCATCAACCCGAGACCGGCGCCGAGCACCCAGCGAGGGCTGACCTTCTCCAGCAGCCGGGAGATGAGCGGCATCAGCAGCAGTGTCCAGGCGTTGAGGAGAATGAACGCGAACGAACCGCGCAGCGGGCTCTGGTGCTGGATCGGGCCGAGCCGGATGCTGGTCGCGTAGGCGGTGCCGAGGTAGCTGAACATGCCGACCACCGCGACGAACGACGCCACCGCGAACGCCCGGTTCCTGAACAGGTCGAGCCTGAGCAGCGGGGAGGCGGCCCGGCTTTCGGCCACGACGAACAGGCCGATGAACACCGCGGCGACCACGTACGCGATCACCACCGGCGTCGCGGTCCAGCCGTCCGCCGGGCCCTGGATCACCGCGTAGAGCAGGGCGAACATGCCGATGCCGATGGTGATCTGGCCCGCCAGGTCGAGTGAACGGCCTTCCGGCGCGCTGGAGTTGTGCGCCAGCAACTGGCTGAGCACGGTGCTGATCAGGGCGAGGCCCGTGACGACGATGAACGCCCAGCGCCAGGAGCCGTAGTTGCCGGTGATGCCGCCCAGGACGGGGGCGACGAAACCGCCGCTGGACAGGGCCGCCGCCCAGACCGTGATGGTGCGGGCCCGGTCCTTGGCCGAGTGGGTGCCCGCGGCGATCATCGCGAGCGACGTCGGGAACAGCGCCGCCGCACCCAGACCGGCGATGGCCTGGCCCACCCAGAGCATGTGGATGCCGGTGCTGGCGGCGGCCAGCGCCTCGCCGACCACCAGCAGCGCACCGCCGCCGACCAGCAGCCGCTTGCGGCCGAAGAGGTCACCGAGGACGCCGAAGGTCAGCTCCAGTACGGACACGGGCAGCAGGAACGCGTCCGAGATCCAGGTCAGCTGCGAACCGACGGGATGCAGGTCCTGCTGGAAGAGCCCGTTGAGCGTGGCCGGCATGGCCAGGGCGATCTGTGCCAGACAGACCGCGAAGCAGCCGGCGATCAGGGTACCGACGGGCAGGCCGCCGGATGGTTGCGAGGCGGCGGTGGCGCCGGTTTGGGTGCGCGTTTCGGTGGACACGTGTGCTCCCCTTTGAGCGGCTGGGCGGCTTGGAACGATGCGGGGACGCCGAGAACGCGATGAATGTAGGGCAGTTTTTCGACGGCGGTCAATAGATTGCCCAGTAACGATGGGCATGGCCGTGCCCGCCGGGTGCCACCGGAGGTCCGGGTCGTGTTACGGGGCGGCCACCCGGATCACGTCGAGAGTGCTCGCGGCCGCCTGACGGGCCGGCTCCTCGCAGCGTCGCGCCAGCTCGTGGAACCGCTCCTCCGCGCGGGCCGCAGGCCAGTCCTCGGGCAGGTGCTCGGCCGGCAGATGGGGGTCCTGGCGGACCTGGTCCAGCCAGTCGGTGTGCAGCAGCAACTGCCGTACGAGGGCGTCCGCCGGTGCGTCGGCGTCCGTGCTCCAGCGGGCCAGGAACGCCTCGTATCCCTTGGCGACGGACTCCACGTCGAACGCCGTGTGCAGGATCGTCCGGGCGTCGGTCGGGGCGACGGCTGTGGCGCCCTGGAAGACGCGCAGATACGGGTCGAGGTCCAGCCCGGCGACGATCTCGGGCACGTCCACCGCGCCGGGCGCCACCCACAGGCCGTTCTGCAGCGGCCCGAAACCGCTCCACACCAGCCGGGACCGCAGGTCGTGCCGCTCGCGCCGCCACGCCTCCGGGAGGGAGAAGCCGACCAGCGTCCAGGTGCCGTCCCAGGTGCGGTTGACCGCGCCGGTGCACCAGATCCGGTCGTGGCCGTCCTGCAGCACGCGGGTGGCGCGGGGCGTCGGGGCGAAGTACGTCTTACGGCCGCGCCGGTGCCGTTCCAGCAGGCCGCGCTTGACCATGCGGGTCAGCGTCGACCGTACGGCGTCCTCGGTGATCCCGGCCTGCCCGAACACGTCGATCAGACTGCTCGCCGACAGGGCGACGTCCCGGCCCAGGGCGTGAATGCCGAGGAAGCTCAGCATCAGCGACTGCGGCCGGGGTGCGCTGCCCGCCTGGTCCGGTGGATCGAAGCTGGTCACCGGGCAAGGGTAGATCCGGTCCTTTCCACCTCGGCGGACACGTCGTTGTCCGCCGTGCCACCGGGGCGCGCCCGGCTGCGGTCACCTACCCGATGTCGACCACCCGGGCCCAGGCGGGCGGCGTATCGGGCACATG
This sequence comes from Streptomyces longisporus, assembly GCF_039532765.1. Taxonomy (NCBI): domain Bacteria; kingdom Bacillati; phylum Actinomycetota; class Actinomycetes; order Kitasatosporales; family Streptomycetaceae; genus Streptomyces; species Streptomyces longisporus. The sequence goes on along the minus strand of NZ_BAAASG010000002.1, from coordinate 856,319 downwards.
GTCGGGATCCTCCTCGTCCCAGTTCGCGCCGTGCCGGGGGAACAGGCCCACCACCGTCCGGCACGCCGGTCGGGCGTCCGGCCAGGGGGTCTGGCCGTCGGTCAGCACCACTACGACATCGGGGCGCGGCCGCGTGCGCAGCGCCTTGGCGAAGCCCGTGCGCAGATCCGTGCCGCCGCCGCCCAGCAGCGGGATGCCCTCGGCCCGGCACAGCGGGTGCGCGATACGGGCCGCCGCGTCGCACGGCACCACGGTCACCAGGTCACGGCGGCCGCCCACGGCACGGGAGATCGCGGCGACCTCCAGGAGCGCGCTGCCCAGTTCGGCGTCACTGACCGACCCGGACGTGTCGATGATCACCGAGACCCGGGGTGGCCTGCGCCGCAGGCTCGGCAGGACGACACCGGGCAGTGACGCCGAGCGCCTGGCGGGCCGGCCGTAGCTGTAGTCCTCGCCCGCACCCGACCCGGAGGCCGCCGAACGGACCGCCGCGCCCAGCAACTCCCGCCACGGCTGCGGCGGATGGAACGCCTTCTCCGCCCACCGCCGCCACCCCTGCGGGGCGTTGCCCGGACGGCCCTTGAGCCCCTCCGCCACCCGGAACCGCACGGCGTCCTGTTCCTGCGCGCTCAGGCCGTGCGCGCCGTCCGGGCCCAGCTCCCACTCCCGTGCCAGCCCGTCCGCGCCGCTGCCGCAGTCCAGCCAGGCCATGCTCTGCGTCCGCTCGCCGAGCGTGAACTGGCGCAGGTAGTCCTCCATCAGCTGCCCCTCGGACAGCCCCAGGGCCGTCGGCCGCACCGCGCCCCGGGGCAGGACCAGCCCGTCGCCGTAGATGTCGTCGTTGATCTCGCAGTCCGCGGCGATGTTCATCCGCAGCCGTTCGCCGGGGCCGGTCAGCCCCCGCTCCCGCGCGACCCGGTCGCTGCGCCCGTGGTGGTCGCGCAGCAGATGCGACACCTCGTGCACCCATACGGCCGCCAGATCCTCCACCGGCATCCGGTCCACGAACCCCGGCGAGACATAGCACCGCCAGTGCCGGTCGACGCCCATCGTCGGCACCTGCCGCGACTCCACGGTGTGCAGGGCGAACAGCGCGGTCGCCAGGTAGGGGCGGGCCCGCGCGGCCTGCAGCCGGGCCGCGAAGAGCTTGTCGAGGTCCAGAGCCCCGGGTTCGGCGGGGCTCATCGGCCGGCCTTCGCGGTCACGGCGGCGCGGGCCGCCGCCTGGTCCGCGCGCCGGGACACGGACACCGCTCCGGCGAGCTTCTCGATCGACGCCGGTACGTCCCAGTCCTCGCGGCGCAGCGCGGCGAGCGTGGTCGCCGGCACCACCACCAGGTCCGGTGCTCCGGTCTCCAGCGCGCGGACCAGGAGTGCCCAGGCCGCGTCCCAGCGGGACTTCTCGGGGCGGTTGCGGACCGCCGCCACCACGCCGTCGAGCACGGCCTGGCGCAGATCACCCCGCTCGGGCAGCTCCGCGTTCGCAGGGTCCGCCAGGAGCACCTCGGGGTCCGGCAGGTCCAACCGGTCCAGACTGGCCAGCAGTTCAAGGCCCGGCCCGTCGCCCACCGTGCCCCGGACCAGCAGCGAGAGCACATCCCGTGAGGAGCCGGCCGCGGTCGCGAAGGCGATCAGGCGCAGCGTCATCTCCCAGCTTCGGGGCGACGGCCAGGCCCCGCCCCGCCGCATCTCGTTGCCGGGAAGCTGGTGCACGAGTTTGGGGCGCGCGGTGAGCAGCCCGCACACCGCACGGCGGGCGAAGTCCACCGCCTCCGACAGCTTCTGCGGTGAGAGCCGCGGCAGCGTGGCCCGCGGCCAGGTCCCGCCGAGGCCGCGCACGACGACCTCGTGGTCGTGGGTCCACTGGAGATGCACGAAACGGTTGGCCAGCGGCGGGCTCAGCTCCCAGCCGTCGGCCGCCGAGGACCGCGGGTTGGCGGCGGCCACGATCCGCACCCCGGGCGGCAGTCGAAGGGCGCCGATCCGCCGCTCCAGCACCAGGCGCAACAGGGCGGCCTGGACCGCGGGCGGCGCGGTGGACAGCTCGTCAAGGAACAGCAGCCCCCGCCCGGCCCGCACCAGGCGCACCGCCCAGTCCGGCGGGGCCATCGGGACCCCCTGCTCCGCCGGATCGTCCCCGACGACGGGCAGCCCGGAGAAGTCGGCCGGCTCGTGCACGCTGGCGATCACCGTGGTCAGCGGCAGGTCGAGGGCCTCGGCGAGCTGGGTCAGGGCCGCGGTCTTGCCGATCCCGGGCTCACCCCACAGCAGCACGGGCAGATCGGCGGCCACGGCCAGCGTCAGGGCCTCGAGCTGTATGTCGGGACGGGGTTCGGTGGTGGCGTCGCGCAGCAGGGTCAACAGCTCCTCAGCGACGTCGAGTTGGGAGCCGGAGTCAGCGACGGTGGCAGCGAACGGAGTGTGTGCAGGCATGTGTGTGGTCACCTTTTCGTCGGGGTGAGCCGAGTGAGACGGGCGTACGAGGGTGAGGTCAGCGGAAATTCGCGTGGCGCGGGTGGGAGCGGTGGCGAGGGGTACGACAAACGTCCCCGGGTCGGTAGCGGGCAGGCCCGCGAGCAGGTCCGGTCAGCCCCTCCCTGAACAGGCCGTAGGTGATCCGCCGCTCCGCGGCCGCCTCCAGCTCGTCCCGCAAGGGGCCATCGCGCAGCACTGCCTCAGGGCCGAGGAGGCCCTCCACGACGGCCAGTGCACCAGCGATGTCGCCGTGGTCCAGACGTTCGCGGACGCCCGTGAGGCACTCCGGACGACGATGCGCCTCGTCGATCGCCTGAAGGCAGGGCAGCGGAGTCCCGGTCAGCGCGACCAGCAGCTCCTCCCGCCGGATCTCGGCCGGGTCATGGTCCAGCGGGGCCAGTACCCCGTCCACCAGACCGATCCGGTGCCGAGCTCCACGGCACTCCACGAGACGCGGCTGCCCTGCCGGGTCCGGAGCAGGGAGCGGTTCGGCCGGCGAGTGGTCCGGTGCGAGGGCGGTGGCGACCAGCGGGTGCAGCCGCTCGGGCGTGATCGCACCGGTGCGCAGGAGCTCCAGGTCGGGCGGGACCCAGGTCGCCGCATCGGGCAGCACGGGCAGCGCGGAGCCGTCGCCGTAACCGGACGCCTCGGTGAGTCGTACGGAGGGCGGCCCGGCCTCGTCGCTGCCCGCGGCCAGGTCCAGGACCAGGCGATGCCTGCCCCCGAGCCGCACGAGCACGCGACCGCCCGGCCCGCGCCGCCCTTCGGCGCCGAGCAGTAGCCCCGCCTCGGCCGCCCACCGGTCGACGGCACAGCACCGACCGTCCGGCACCGTCCCGGGCAACTCCCGTTGCCCGGCAGTGCTGTTGTCGTCGCTCGGCCGATCGGCCCCGGACCGTGTCCGCAACTCGTCGGCTCTGCTCGCGTCCCACAGATGTCGGTGCAGGTCGAGACGGAAGCGCCGGCTGGGAAGGGGGTGCGGATGACGCCGGGCCGCGACCTCGGTGTGGGATCCGTCCCACAGCGCGAGGCTGATCCGCTGCCCGGCATCCGCCCAGGCCGGCGGAGTCCGCACCACCAGGTGGACCGGAGTTGGCCCGTCCCGCCCGGCAGCAGCGTAGCGGGCCAGCGCGATGGTCAGCCCCGGGCGCAGCAACCCGTCGGGAGCGATCCTCGGCATGTGCCAGCGCAGCAGGTCGGGAGCCAGCCGGCGCAGATCGGCCCGCACCTGAGCTGCGAGCTCGCGGCCGTGGCTTCGCGCCACCGAACGCAGGTTGAGATCGACGTCGAGGCCTGCGGCGGCACACGCTCCCGCCCAGTCGCCGACCAGGCGGCGGGCGGTCGCAGTCTCGATCATGGAGGGCGGCACGGCAAACTCGCGCACGCGCTGCCAGAAGGAAAGGCGGGGATTCCCGTTCGCGGTCTCGGTGGGCATCAGCACTCACCTGGCGCGGACGGGACCCCCAATCTGTCAACAGAATGAGTCGTCATCGCGAGGAAGCGTAGCCTTCCCCCGTCTCGCTCGGCCAGGGGTTTTCCGATCCGCGTGCAGGCGGCTGACACGGCCTGTTGCCATGCCCGCCCGTGATCGCGGAGGATCTTTGGCGCCGGCCCGGCATTCGACAGGAGCTCTCGTGACGTACGACATCACCGCCATCCGCTCCCAGTTCCCCGCCCTGGCGGCCGGAACGGCGCACTTCGACGGACCGGGCGGCACCCAGACCCCGCAACCCGTCATCCGGGCCATCGCGGACGCCCTGTCCAACCCCCTGTCGAACCGCGGCCAGGTGGCGCAGGGGGAGCGCAACGCCGACACCATCGTCACCGGCGCCCGTGGGGCCATGGCCGACCTGCTCGGAGCGGATCCGTCGGGGATCGTCTTCGGCCGCAGCGCCACCCAGCTCACCTACGAGTTCTCCCGCACCCTCGCCAAGACCTGGCGGCCCGGCGACGAGGTGGTCGTCACCCGCCTGGACCACGACGCCAACATCCGCCCCTGGGTCCAGGCCGCCGCGGCGGCCGGCGCCACCGTACGCTGGGCCGACTTCGACCCCGCCACCGGTGAGTTGACGCTCGACGACATCCGCGCCGTCCTCACCGGACGCACCCGGCTGGTCGCCGTCACCGCCGCCTCCAACCTGATCGGCACCCGTCCCGCGATCGCCGAGATTTCCCGCCTGGCGCACGAGGCGGGAGCGCTCAGTTACATCGACGGCGTCCACTTCGCCGCCCATACGCTGGTCGACCTGGAGGCGCTCGGCGCGGACTTCTTCGTATGCTCCCCGTACAAATTCCTGGGCCCGCACCACGGCGTCCTCGCGGCCCGGCCGGAGCTGCTGGAGACCCTGCGGCCGGACAAGCTCCTGCCCGCCACCGACGCGGTCCCCGAGCGCTTCGAACTGGGCACACTGCCCTATGAGTTCCTCGCGGGCACCACCGCCGCGGTCGACTTCCTCACCCGCCTCGACCCGGGCGCCACGGGAACCCGCCGACAGCGCCTGACCGCCGCGTTCGCGGCGCTCGAAGCACACGAACACGGCCTGCGCACACAGATCGACAAGGGACTGTCCTCACTCGAAGGCATCACGGTCCACTCCCGGGCGGCCGACCGCACCCCCACCCTGCTGCTGACGTTCGAGGGCCGCTCCACCACGGACGCCTACCGCTTCCTCGCCGAGCGCGGCGTCCACGCCCCCTCGGGATCCTTCTACGCCATCGAGGCCTCCCGCCGGCTCGGCCTCGGTGACACCGGCGGCCTCCGCATGGGCCTCGCGCCCTACAACAGCGCGGAGGACGTCGACCGGCTGCTGGGCGGACTGTCCGAGTTCCTCAGCCTCTGAGCAGCGGCCCGGACGCCCGAAAGTGCCGCCGGGCCGTGTGGTTGACTACGGCCGTGCTGCACGAGTCGGTCCTGCGGACCCTGGATCTGCCGGCGGGCGACCGGTTCGACGCCTGGACCGAGCGCATGGGCCGCACCCACGCGCCCATGCAGCGGGACCTCGCCGACCCGGCTCTGCGCACGCTGCCGATCCATGCCATAGCCGCCCGCTGGGGCTTCCCCCGGGCCGCCGAGTTCACACGGGCCTTCCGTTCGGCCCATGGTGTTCCGCCGAGCGAGTTTCGCCAACGGAGCGGATCGCCCGCCGAGTAGCGGCCGTGGACTCTGCGCCAAGCAGGTGTGGACCGTCCGCCAACGACAGCTCCGCTGCCCTCTGCGCATCCTGGTGATCAGCGCGAGCAAGACGCGCGGACCGGGGCGGGGCCAGGACTGCCGGGGAGTCCTGGCCCCGTCGTTCCGTCCGACCAGGTGTATGTTTGAAGGATCAAACGTATTGCTCGGTTGTTCGCTCCCGGATCGAGGCCGGTTCTCATGCACGTCGTCATCAGTGGTTCCTCAGGGTTGATCGGCGGCGCGCTCGCCGCGTCGCTGCTGGCCGACGGTCACCGTGTGACCCGGCTGGTCCGGCGCGAGCCGCAGACCCGGGCCGACGGAAGCGTCGAGGCGCGGTGGGACCCGCGGGCGTCCGCGGTCGCGGTCGGTCCGGCGGTGCTCGACGGCGCGGACGCGGTGGTCGGGCTCGCCGGAGCCGGAGTCGGCGACCGCCGGTGGACCGCCGCGTACAAGAAGGAGATCCGCGAGAGCCGGGTGCGTGGCACCGCTGCCCTCGCTGAGGCGATCCGTGGCTGCGAGAAGCCGCCGCGGGTGTTCGTGTCGGGGTCCGCGGTCGGCTACTACGGCGAGACCGGGCAGACCGTGGTGGACGAGTCCGGCGGGCCGGGCCAGGACTTCCTGGCCGGCGTCTGCCAGGAGTGGGAAGCCGCCGCCGACGCTGCCCGGGCGGCCGGGACGCGGGTGGTCACCACCCGCTTCGGCATCGTCGTGTCCGGCGCGGGCGGGGCGATGGGCCGGCTGCTGCCGCCGGCCCGGGCGGGGCTCGGCGGGCGGCTGGGCAACGGCCGCCAGTACTGGAGCTACATCTCCCTGCCCGACACGGTCCGCGCCCTGCGTCACCTCCTCGACACCGAATCGGTCAGCGGCCCGGTCAACATGACCACCCCGCACCCCGCGACCAACCGGGACATCACCGCCGCCATCGGCAAGGCACTGCACCGCCCCACGGTGCTGCCCGTGCCCGGCTTCGCCCTGCGGCTGGTGCTCGGGGAGTTCGCCGACGGCATCCTGATGAGCCAGCGGGTCGTGCCGGGACGCCTCCTCGACTCGGGCTTCACCTTCGAGCACCCGACCTTCGAGGCCGCCCTCGGCTCAGCGGTCCACTGACGGTGCTTTCAGGCGCCCGCCGCGCGACGACGGCCCAGGACGGGCTCGGCCAGCACTCTCGCCGTCCGGCAGAGGGTCTGGCCGTGCCGGGCGAAGAGTTCGTCGCGCGAGTCGAAGTGGCCCAGGTCCGCCAGGACATAGGCCGAGAGATCGCACGAGGCGCCGTCGGCCGGGCAGAGTGTCACCCCGTCCCAGTCGACCGCCGTCCTGGACAGCGCCTCGAACAGCGTCTCCGCACCGGCGTTGGTGAAGCCACCGCCCCGGCCGTCGCTCAACTCGTCAAGGCTGCCGAAGAGTTCCGAGACCGCCAGCCAGGGAGCGGCGGCATGGGCGGCCGGCGCCACTGCGTCGAGACGGAACTCCGGCCATGCCAGGAGGACCTGGTCCGGGACGATCCGGCGCAGCCGCGGGAAGCGCGGATACCAGAAGGCCCCGTCGACCAGCAGCCCGCGCACCCGGGTCGCCACCCCGGACCCCCGCGCCACCGCCTCCAGCACGGCCAGCCGCTGGCTGCACGAACCACGGCCGCGGCGCAGCACCTCGGACACGGGCCGCTCGTCCTGCACCGAGTACACCGGCCGCACCGTCGCGGCAATGACCCGGTGCGCCCGGCGCAGGTCCGCTGCCCGGCGGTCGGGCGCCGCGCCCGTCCCCACGGCCGGTGCCGCGTCGATCTGCCGAAGCAGGGAAGTGACCCGCGGGTGCTGCCAGTTGAGGATCCGCGTCGGGGCAGTGCCCCCCGCCGCCACCCCGGCCGTGGTACCGGCGCGAGAACGGCCTCGTGGCGTGAGAAGCGAGCTCGTCATGACGGTGGTCCTCTCTCGGGCACCCCGATGGCATCCGTATCATCGCCCATGAATTGAACATGTTCAACTGTGCTGTGGTCGCCCGAAAATACGTGGTCATGTCCCGCACCGGCCTCTAACCTCTCCGCTCGTGGACGACAACGGGCGGAAAGCAGTGACGGCGGCGAGTGAAAGGGTGCCCTGCCGACGGGGGAGCAAGATCGCCCTCGCCCCTCTGGAGGTCGACGACGCCGAGGTGTTGCAGCGGTGGCGCTCCGACCCGGTGGCCGCGTACGAGATCGGCGTCTGGCCCCGGTCCCTGTCGTGGCTCCGTGAACGGGTGGAGCGTGACCTCGACGACTCGGACCGCGACGACTTCCTTGTGCTGCTCCCCGACGGCACACCGATCGGTTGCACGGCGCTCATCGATCAGGACCTGGCCGACGGTACGGCGGAGGTCGTCATGCTGCTCGCTCCCGAACACCGCGGGCAGGGGCACGGCGCCGACGCCCTCGACACCATGGTCGACCTGGCCTTCGGCGAACTGCCCCTGCACCGCCTCCAGGCAGTCACCCACACCGAGAACACCGCCGCCCTCAAGGTCCTGGCCAAGTCCGGGTTCGTCCGGGAGGGCGTGCGCCGCTCGGCCTGTCTGCACCGGGGGCGCCGCCACGACGTTGCGGTGCTGTCGCTGCTGCGCCCCGAGTGGGAGACGCTGTGGCGCCCGCGGACCTGGGACCTGTGAGGCCCCGTCAGCCCAGGTAGGCGGGGGCCACGGCCGAGGTCATCAGCCGGCGGGCCGTGCCGGTGCCGTCGGACGGAACGGTCCACAGGTCGGAGCCGTAGTCGCCGGGGAGGGCGTAGACGAGGGTGGAGTCGTCGGCCCACAGGGCCTGGTCGTCGACGTCGCGCTGCTCGGCGGTCGCGGTCTCCTTCATGGTGCGCAGGTTCAGCACGTACAGCCGCCAAGGGGCGTCGGGAGAGGCTCCCTTGACGCGCCTCTTGTAGGCGATGCGGGTGCCGTCGGGGGAGAGGGAAGGGCATTCGACGTTGCGGTGCAGGGTGGTGAGGGTGCGTGCCGCGACGTCTCCTCGTACGAGGTAGGTCTTGCCGCCGGTCGCCAGCGTGGCGTAGAAGCGGTTGTCGTCGGCGAAGGTGACGCCCCAGATGTTGGTGTCGGCGGCGCGGTACGTCCGGCCGTCCTTGATGATGCGGAAGGTCTCCAGGTTGTCGTCGACCTTCCAGGTGCGGGTGTCGACGACGGCCGTGCGGGTGGAGAAGTTCGTACCGGCGTAGGAGTCTCCGCTGACGAAGACCGTCCAGGCCACCAGGTGGCCGGAGGGTGAGACGCGGGCCCGGGTGGGGATGCCCGCGGCCGGGAAGCGGTGCCGCTCACGCAGGTGTGCGTCGAGGACCACCGCCCGGTAGGTGTCCCTGAGCGTGCCGTGCACGGCCTGCAGGCAGATGCCGGTGCCCGCCGCCGCGTGGAAGCGCAGGCACTTGACGCCCGAGGCGGTGCGCGGCCCCTGCGGATCGTCGGCGGGCACGGTGGCGATCTCGTCGCGGTGCGGGCCCCAGGCCAGGTTGCGCACCAGCAGCCGACGCCCGGCCGTCGGCCGGAGCGAGACGGTGCCGCTGCGCACGGTCGGGCCGTTCGCCTGCTGCTCGTCGCGCATGCCCGAGCGGTGGGCGGCGTACAGGACCGCCCCGGTGCCGACGCCACCGAGCAGCAGGACGGCGGCCAGCAGGATCACCAGACGGGTGGTTCGGGTCATGCGGACACCTCGGCGGGGGACATGTCGTCGGCGGGGCGGAGCACGAACGAGGCCACGACGGCGCTGACGGCCAGCGCGGCGGCGGTCACGGCCAGCGCGGTGCGCCCGCCCCACAGGCTCCAGGCCGCGCCGAAGACGAGCGAGCAGGTGAACCGGGCCAGCGCCTGGCCGGTGCCCACCAGTGCCTGCCCGGCGCCCTGGTGCTGGGCCGGCACGGCTGAGGCGGTGGCGGCCGCGAGGACTCCGTCGGTGGCCGCGTAGAAGGTGCCGTGCAGGACGAGTACGGCGACCACGGCGGGGATGCCGTGCCAGGGGGAGAGCACCAGGCCGTAGCCGAGCAGCAGGACGCCGTGACCGGCCAGGAACAGCCGACGGCGGCTGACGCGGTCGGCGAGTGCGCCGAGCGGGACGGCGAGCAGCAGGAAGACGGCGGCGGTGCCCAGGGGCAGCAGCGGGAACAGGTCGGCGGACAGGTCGCCCTCGCGCTGCAGCAGCAGATACAGGAAGGAGTCGCTGACGGTGGTGAGACCCAGCAGGGCCGCGCAGAGGGTGAGCCGGCGCAGCTCCGGGCGGCGCAGCAGGCCCAGCGAATCGCGCAGGGCGGGCCGGGCCGCCGATGCGGGCGGTTGCACGGCACCGGCGGGCGTGATGCGGCCAGGCACGAACAGCACCAGCACCAGGACCCCGAGCACCGCGACGCAGCCGCTGACCGTGAAAACCGCGTCGTAGCCGTCGACGGTGGCCCGCAGCACGGCGAAGGCGACCAGCGGGCCGAGCAGTGCGCCGGTGGTGTCCATCGCGCGGTGCACCCCGAACGCCCGCCCCCGGCGCTCCGGTTCGGTGGCCAGCGAGATCATCGCGTCCCGAGGGGCGGTGCGCAGCCCCTTGCCGGTGCGGTCGGCCGCGAGCACGGCGCTGATCACGGGAAGCGTGTGGGCGAGCAGCAGCAGCGGCTTGCACAGTGCCGACAGACCGTAGCCGAGGCCCGCCACGACCTTGTGCCGGCGGCCGCCGCGGTCGGCGAGATGACCGCCGGCCAGCCGGACCAGCGCCCCCACGCCGTTGTTGATGCCGTCGAGGAGACCGAAGCCGAGCGGGGACAGGCCGAGGCCGGCGACCACGTAGAGCGGCAGCACGGCGGTGACCATCTCCGAGGAGACATCGGTGATCAGGCTGACCGCACCCAGGGCCAGCACGGTGCCGGGCACAGCGGCCGGCCGCCGCCCCGGACGGATGCCCGGGGCGGCGGCGGCCTTGGTGCTGCGGGAGTCCGCGAGATACACGGGCGTCAGTTCCAGATGCCGGAGATGTCGGACGCCGAGGCGGCGTTGCCCGCGTGGGCGCTCAGACCGGCCAGGTCCTCCAGGGTGCGCAGGACGTTGTAGTGGTTGTACGTCGTCGCGTCGGAGCTGCCGGGGGCGACGTGCTGCCCGTAGAAGAGCGTCGGGATGCGGTTGCCGGAGAGCTTGTTGTCCTCGTCGAAGGTGACGGCGAGGATGCTGTTGTGCGTCTGGGCCCATGTGGCGTACGCGCCCAGGTTGTTCTTGATCCAGGTGTCGCCCGTGGAGACCGAGCAGTCGTGCATGTCGCTGCACAGGTTCGGGATGACGAAGGACACCTTCGGCAGGGTCGTGTAGTCGGTCGGGAACTGCGCGAAGGTCATCGCGGTGTTCGTCGGCACGTTGGAGAAGCCGAACCACGGGTTGTGCTTCTGTGCGTAGTTGCCGCTGCTGCAGGTCGTCGAACCCTGGCTGGGCAGCGACTCGTTGTAGCTCTTCCAGGTCTGGCCCGCGGCGATCAGCTCGGAGGCGAGGTTCGGCGCGGAGATGGACCCGACGTTCACACAACTGTCGTCGGTGCGGCCCTGGTTGGAGCCCGAGAAGAGCATGTAGTAGTTCGGCTCACTGGGGTGGGTGAGGGCGTAGGACTGGGTGAGGTTGGCGCCACCCGCCTTGAGGGTGTTGTTGATGTACGGGGCGCTGGAGCTTCCGATCACCTGAGAGTAGGCGTGGTTCTCCATCACCACGACCACCACGTGGTCGGGGGCGGGGAGAGCGGCTGCCTGAGCGGCTGAGGTCGTTGCGGCCCACACACCGACCGACGTGGCGGTGAGGGCGACAGCCCCGGCGAGTGCGGTGAGGGGGCGTCTGGTGCGCTTGGAAGCCTTTACGGCGGTCATGACTGTCCTCCGGACAGAAGTGACGGGCACGTGCGGGGGGAGGCGGCGCCGCAACCATAGGAGTCTCAGGCCGGTACTGCGTGAAGCCCAGACGAACGCCGGACCCCGATGGGCAAACATCGCACGACATGCTGGTCATGTACAGGTCATGCGCAGTGCGGGCTCGCGGTCGCCACGACATACGACCCGCGTACCCCGAGGTCCGCGGATCGATCGGCCGCGGAGCCCGTGACTTACCGCTGCGCGGACGTCATGACCTGCAGATGGCCGAGGAAGGCGAGCGTGGCCGGGTGCGTGGGAGTACGCGGCCAGGCCATGCGGACCGTCACGGGCGGTACGTCGGCCAGGGGCAGATACCGGACCCCTGGGTGCGGATGGCTCTGCTTGGTGGCTTCCGCGGTGACACCGACCGCCTCCCCGGTGGCGATCACGGTGAGCCATTCGTCGACGTTGGCCACCTCGAACGTGCGGGGCCGTCGTCCCTCGGGCCACAGCTCCGCGGTGGTCGCGGCGGTGGCGCACAGCACCACCGGCCGGTCGGCGAGATCCGTCAGCCGCACCGACGGACGCGTGGCCAGCGGGTCGCTGTCGGGTACGGCGGCCATGCGCCGCTCCCGGTACAGCGACCGCACCTCGAGGGCGGCACCGGGCGCAGGCGCGGTGCGCACCAGCGCCGCGTCGATCTCCCCGCGGCGCAGCGCCACCTCCGGATCGTCGCGCCGGTACACCTGCACCGGGGTCCCCGGATGTGCCTCCCGCCACGTACGCAACAGTGGCACGGTCAGGTCGCCGAGCGCCGCCCAGGCGAAACCGATCCGCAGCGGCCGCACCCCGGCCGCGGCCTCCGTCAGCGCGTCGTCCAGCTGACGAAGGATCAAATGAGCCCTCTCGTAAAGCTGTTGACCGGCATCGGTGAGCGAAAGAGCGCGGGTGGTACGTTCCACCAGGCGCACGCCGACCCGGCTCTCCAACTGCTCCAGGGTGCGCGAGAGGGCGGGCTGGCTGACATGGAGCACGGCCGCCGCGCCGGTGATGGTGCCCTCGTCGCCGATCGCGGTGAGTGCCCGCAGATGCCGTAGCTCCACATTCATAACTCTGGAGCATAAGTGCTCCCCAGAAGGTATTTCCCTCCCGCAGGGGGCCGGGCCTAGCGTCGCAGGCATGAAGATTCTGCTCATCGGCGCCACCGGCACGCTCGGCGCGGCCCTCCACAAGACACTCGGCACCCGCGGCCACGAAGTCCTCACCGTGGGACGCAGCGGCGGCGATCTGCGCCACGACATCACCGACCCCGCGCAGGTCACCGAGGTCTACGACCGTGCCGGCCGGGTGGACGCCGTGGTCAGCGCCGCCGGACACGTGCCGTACAAGCCGGTCGCCGAGCTGACCCCCGAGGACCATCTGGCCGCCTTCCACGGCAAGGTGCTCAGCCAGATCGACCTGGTGCGCCAGGGCATCCCCCGGATCGCCGAACGCGGCTCCTTCACCCTCATCACCGGGGTGCTGGCCCGAGAGCCCATCCCCACGGGCAGTGCGGCCTCCATGGCCAACGGTGCGCTGGAGGCGTTCGTCCGCGCCGCCGCCATCGAGATCGCCCCGCAGCGCATCAACGCGATCAGCCCGACGGTCTTCACCGAGAGCCTCGCCCAGTACGGCGACTACTTCCCGGGCATGCCACCGGTCGATCTCGCCGACGTCACCCAGGCATACGTCCGGTCCGTCGAGGGTGCGCAGACCGGGCAGATCTACGCCCTGTAGCGAGCTGAGTCCTGTCCCGGACAGGCGCCCCTTGCTCCGCTTCGCCGCGCGGACGCGCTCTGGGCCGGGGTGCGGCCCGCGGCGGGCGGGGGACGACCACCGTGTTGGCGCGCGGCCTCGTCGAGATCGCCTCGAAGACGGCGGCGGTGTCAGGGACGGAACCCTGAGCGGCGGACGGCCCTCACGAAGCCGACCATGACGCCTGGGCCGCCGGCGTCGTGGGGCAGGTTGGTGTCCTCCACGATGAGCTCCCTTGATCTCGTGCGCCGTGGCGTCGCCGATGGCGTCCTGCAGTGCGGCGGGCCTCAACACCTCGCAATGAACGGCGAGTTCAGTACCGGACGGCGCGGGCGACGAGATGGGCAGCCGCGCTCCTGGCCCGCGGCCAGGAGGTCCTCGACGTCGGACCGCTCGGGTCGGACCGGGCGCCGTGCGCGGTGGGTGCGCGACAACGGTGGCGTCGAGCCCCGTGAAGCGCCGGGCGGCCGCGCTGCCGGCGACGCCGAAGCGTGGCGGGCGACAGAGCGCCGTCCAAAGGCAGGCCCAGATGTCGGGCCGTCCCCTTGTCCGAGTCGGCGACCCGTCGCCGACGACGCCGAGCCCGTCGTACGCCGTACCGCCGAGCTGCTCGGGCGGGCCGCGGACCGCCTCGCGATCGTCCAACGCGTCCTGGACGATGGCCGCGTCGCTCTCGGGCAGCCCCATGTCCAGCCCCTCACGAGCGCGATGTCGTCGACCCCCATGCGCTGCAGCGACTCCAGGATGCGCGCCGAGCCAGTTCTTTCGGGGCATCGGCCGAGTACCGCGCCCGGCGCTCGGCGTCACCGGCGACGTCGGCGCAGTCCCTCCGGGCCGCGTCACTGGACCGTCGTCATGCCCGCCCCGCCTCGAAGTGGGCCGCGGCGACCACCAGGTCCTGCCAGGCCATGCCCACGCTCTTGAACAACCGTGGGCGATCGGAAGGGAGTGGGGCCCGGCCCCGAACGAGATCGGCGAGGCCGACCAGCGTGCCGGGATCGAGCGCCCCTGCCTGCACGGCCAGCACGATGTCGCCCGCCTCACGCAGCGCCGCCGAAACCGCCTCCACCACCACCGTCGAACGCCCGACAGCCGACTCGTCGACCTCCCGGGCGTCCGGCTCGTGCGATCCGACGGCCACCACGGTCGCGTGCGGCGGCAGCAGCGATCCGTCGAACAGCGGTGTGCGCGCCGTGGTGCAGCAGGCCACGACGTCCGCGTCCGCGACATCGTCCGCACTGCCGACTCGCGCCTTGATGTCATCGGCGAACGCGCGGGTGCGCCGGGCGTCGCGGCCGACGACCACGACGTCCCGGATCGGCCGGACGCACCGCAGGGCCTCGGCATGCGACCGTGCCTGCGGCCCCGTCCCGAACAGCACCAGTCGGCTCGCGTCCGGCTCGGCGAGCACGTCGGCGGCGACGGCGGACACCGCGGCGGTACGTACGTTGGTGAGCGCGATGCCGTCCAGCAGGGCCAGCGGGGTGAGGGTCTCGCCGTCCAGGAGCAGGTAGTTGCCCTGGATCCGCGGCAGTTCCCGCGCCGGGTTGTCCGGCGCCACGGTCACCACCTTGACTCCGGCGTACGAGCCCCAGTGCGCGGGCATGAGCAGGAGCTCACCCCGCGGCACCGGCACGGCCGAACGCGGCGGACCTGCCTCCGGATCGAGCCCGCCGAGCAGGCTCGCACGCAGCGCGCCGATGGCCGCCTCCATGGGCGGCGCACCCTCCAGAACGGTGATCACAGCCGGAAACCCTCCTTGCCCACCGGTCATCCACGACCGTTCCTCCCACGATGTGGGCCGGACAGGCGCACCCACAAGGCCAGAAGATCATCCGACTGGCGACCGCGGCACACCGCCTGGCCGCCTGAGTGCCCGGGTGCAGGCGGGCCTGCGTCACGTCGTCGCACCGCGCCGCGTACCGGCCACCGCCCGCAGCACATCGACCAGTGCAGCCACCGTCGGCCGGTGCTCGGCGGCGGAGCGGAACACCACGACGATGTGCCGCTCGACCCTCTCGCGCAGCCGCACCACGTCGAAGCGGGAGGCGCGCAGCCTGAGCATCAGCTCCGTCACCGTGCTGATCCCGATGCCCGCCTCGACCAGCGCCAGCGTGGCCGCCGTGTCGGTCACCTCGTGCTGGACGTCGGGTTCGATGCCGGCCCGCCGGCAGACAGTGCGCACGGCACGGCCGTAGTAGCTGTCGGGGGAGGGCAGGATCCAGCCCAGGTCCTGCGTCTCGGCCAGGGCGATCTCCTCGCGGCCCTCCAGCCACCCGGTGGGCACCGCAAGGGAGAACCGCTCCCGGTCCAGCTGCATCACCCGCAGCGCCGGATCGCGCGGGATGGGCACTTCCGGGTAGTCCAGGCCGAGCGCCAGGTCCACCGCACCGGAGGCGACGGCGTCGTACACCTCGTCCACGTCCATGTCGCGGCTGTGCACGGCGAGCCCGGGATGCGCCTCGCGCACCCGCTGCAGCGCCGGCGGCAGGATCTCGGCGGCGGCCGTGGCGAACAGCCCCACGACCAGCACCCCGGAGACCTCGCCCCGGCTGCGCTCCAGCGCCTCGACCGCCTCGGCCTCCGTGGACAGGATCCGCTCGGCATGCCGGGCCAGCGTCATCCCGGCGTCGGTCAGCTCCACCCGCCGCCCCACCCGCTGCAGCAGCTCCATGCCGGTGGCCTTTTCCAGCGCGGCGATCTGCTGCGAGACCCCGCCGGGCGTGTACCCCAGCGCCCGGGCCACCGCGGTGATGGTTCCGCGCCTGGTCAGCTCCACTAGCGAACGCAGCTGGGAACTCGTCCAGTCCATATAGGAACACTAATAGATCAGGCGCAGCAACTGTTCATGGACGTCAAAGGTCGGGTTGCGTCACGATGACGGCCAGAAAGCCCGATGCCCCGGCCCGGCGCGGCCTCCGGAAGGGACGGCCCCTTGTCCTCCTCATCCGCCTTCCGCTCCGTTCCGCCGACCGCGGACGTCGTGATCATCGGCGGGGGCGTGATGGGCGCCAGTGCCGCGTTCCACCTCGCCGAAGCGGGGGTGACCGACATCGTCGTCCTGGAGCGCGGCGACCTGGCGTGCGGCAGCTCGGGCAAACCGATCGGCGGCGTACGCGCCCAGTTCTCCGACCCGCTCAACATCGAGCTGGGCAGCCGGAGCCTGCGCGCCTACGAGGACTTCCCGCACCGCCCCGGCGCCGACATCCGCCTGGACACCGTCGGCTACCTCTTCCTGCTGACCACGGACCGGCAGGCCGCGGACTTCGAGGCCGGCGTCAGGACCCAGAACGCCCTCGGCGTCCCCACCCGCATGATCGCCCCGGACGAGGCCCACCGCCTCTGCCCGTACGTCAGCACCGACGGACTCGTGGCCGCCGCCTACTCGCCCGACGACGGCCACGCCCGCCCGGTACTGGTCGTGAAGGGATACGCCGACGCCGCCGCCCGAGCCGGCGCCATCTTCGCCACCCACACCACCGTGACCGGCATCGACACCGCGGGGGACCGCGTCACCGCCGTCCACACCGACCACGGCAGCATCGCCTGCAACACCGTGATCTGTGCGGCGGGCGCCTGGTCGGGCCTGATCGGCGACATGGTCGGCATCGACCTGCCGGTGCGGCCGGTGCGCCGCCAACTCGCCTTCACCGAACCGCTCGTGCCACCCGCTCCCCGCATCCCCTTCACCATCGACTTCACCTCGTCGGCCTACTTCCACAACAGCGACGACGGCCTGCTGTTCGGCCTCGCCGACCCCCGCCAGCCCGACGGCTTCGACACCACCTGGACCCCGGAGTGGCTCGAACTGTTCCGGGACGCCGTACGCACGCGGGCCCCCGAACTGGCCGACATGAGGACCGTCGGCGGCTGGGCCGGCCTCTACGAGGTCACCCCCGACCACAACGCCCTCATCGGCCGCTCCGGCGAACTCGTCAACTTCCTCTACGCCACGGGGTTCTCGGGCCATGGCTTCCTCCAGGCCCCCGCCGTCGGCGAGATCCTGCGCGACCTCCACCTCGACCGCGCCCCCTTCGTCGACATCTCCCCGCTCAGCGCCGACCGCTTCCGTTCGGGCGCCGAATTCCGCCCCGAGGCCCACGTGGTGTGAACCTGCCGGAGCCCGTGGGGTGCGCCCCTGATCGCGCTGACCGCCCTTTCCCGACTGCCGAACCCGAAGGAAGCACCATGACGAGCACGACCCTGCCCAGCACCGAGGCCTTGCGCGCCCGCGCCCGTACGAGCCTGGAGCGCATCGGCGTCACCGTCCCCGAAGGCGCCGACTTCCGGGCCCGTACGCCGATCACCGGCGAGGATCTCTTCGGCCTCACGGCTGCCACCGCCGCCGACACCGAGGAGGCCGTCAAGGCCACCCGCGCGGCCTTCCTCACCTGGCGCAGCACCCCGGCCCCGCGCCGCGGTGAACTGGTGCGCCGACTGGGCGAGTTGCTGCGCGAGAACAAGAGCGACCTGGCGGACCTCATCACCATCGAAGCGGGCAAGATCCGCTCCGAGGCGCTCGGCGAGGTCCAGGAGATGATCGACATCTGCGACTTCGCCGTCGGCCTCTCCCGCCAGCTCTACGGCCGCACCATCGCCTCCGAGCGGCCCGGCCACCGTCTGGCCGAGACCTGGCACCCGCTGGGTGTGGTCGGCGTGATCTCCGCGTTCAACTTCCCGGCCGCCGTGTGGTCCTGGAACACCGCCGTGGCCCTGGCCTGCGGTGACACGGTGATCTGGAAGCCGTCCGAGCTCACCCCGCTGATCTCCGTCGCCTGCGACCGGCTGCTGGCCCAGGCCGCCGAGGACACCGGCGCGCCCGCGGACGTACACCGCCTCCTGCTCGGCGACCGCACCGTCGGCGAACAGCTCGTCGACGACCCGCGCGTCGCCCTCATCAGCGCCACCGGCTCCACCCGCATGGGCCGCGTGGTCGGCCCCCGCGTCGCGGCCCGCTTCGGCCGCAGCCTGCTGGAGCTCGGCGGCAACAACGCGGCGATCGTCACTCCCTCGGCCGACCTCGACCTCGCCGTCCAGGGCATCGTCTTCGCCGCGGCCGGCACCGCGGGGCAGCGCTGTACGACGCTGCGCCGCCTCATCGTGCACCACGACATCGCCGACACGCTCGTCGCACGGCTCACGGCCGCCTACGCCAAGCTCCCCATCGGGGACCCCTTCGACGAGGACACCCTCGTCGGACCGCTCATCTCCACCAAGGCCCTCGACGGCATGCAGGACGCCGTGACCCGGGCCCGGGCCCAGGGCGGCAAGATCCTGGCCGGCGGTGAGCGGCGCCTCGCCGACGCCGCGCCCCGGGCCGCCTACGTCGAACCGGTCATCGTCCGCGTCGACGAACAGACCGACGTCGTACGGGAGGAGACCTTCGCGCCGATCCTCTACGTCCTTACCTACGACACGCTGGAGGAGGCCATCGCCCTGCACAACGACGTCCCGCAGGGCCTGTCCTCCAGCATCTTCACCCGCGACCAGCAGGAAGCAGAGCTCTTCCTCTCCGCCGAGGGCTCCGACTGCGGCATCGCGAACGTCAACATCGGCACCTCCGGCGCCGAGATCGGCGGCGCGTTCGGCGGGGAGAAGGAGACGGGCGGCGGCCGCGAGTCGGGCTCCGACGCCTGGCGCGCGTACATGCGTCCGGCCACCAACACCATCAACTACTCCGGCCGACTCGCCCTGGCCCAGAACGTCAGCTTCCTGTAGGGGGCCGCGGGAGTTCAGGTCGTCGCGGCGGAGCGCAGCGGGCCGGGGACCGCCAACCTGCGCGCTGCCCGCTCACGAGGTGAAGCGGGCGTGGAGCTAGGGCACAGGGCCGGTGGCCACTGATCACCGCGTCCGCCCCGGCCCACGGCAGCACGTCCGCCACCGGCGGCACCGCCAGGCCGGAGAACACGCCGACCCCGCCACCGAGGGCGGCGAACCGGGCGCGGGGGGGCGAGAGAGCCTGCTGAGCGGGTCCGTAGGCCGTGCTGGGTGCGGCGCCGTATCCGGACGGGAAAAGCCCTGCCCTTCCGCCGTGGCACCCGCGAGCGCGGCCACTCAGCGGTCGCGACGGCGTGCGGTCACGTCCGCCAGATAGCCGCGCAGCATGACCTTGGCCTCGTCGAGGAGTTCCGCGTCCCCCTCGGCGTCCTGCCGGAACGCCTCCTGGGCCAGCGCGTCGGCCGCGAGGACCGCGGCGTGGCAGGCGCGGGCGAGGGTCTCGTGGTCGTGGGCCCTGTCGAGCGCGAGCAGGACACGGCGGATTCCGTCGGCCATCCGGCACTTGTGCGCGCGGTCCGCGGCGCGGGTCCGCTCGGTCAGGCCGCTGCCGAACCACAGGGCCCGGAAGCCGTGCTCGGTGCGGTAGATCCCGGCGAAGGCGTCGATCAGCACACCCACCGGGTCCTCCCAGCGCTCCACCGCCGCGGCCTGAACGAGGCCGTCCATGGCGGCCTCGAGTTTCGCGAAGTAACCGGCGGCCAGGGCGTCGATGATCGCGTCGCGGTCGGGCAGGTACTGATACAGCGAGCCGACCGACACCTTCGCCTCCGCGGCGACCCGGGTCGTCGTCAGCGCCTCGACCCCCTCACCGATCAGGACACGCTCGGCGGCCTCCAGGACCCGCGCCAAGCGGGCCTTGCTCCGCGCCTGTTGGGGGGTGCGGCGCAAAGGAGCGGCCCCGCTGACCTCCGCGGTCGGCTCACCCACGAACGACCTCCGAACCTGAACGTGACATTGTTTCATGTTTAGGTTACGGTCCCGCCATGACCGACTCAAGCGCGGCGCTCGGGCGGGAGCGGGCCGCCGTGGCGGACGCCTGCCGCCGGCTGGGGGCCGAGGGCCTGCTCATCGGTACGGCAGGGAACGTGAGCGTGCGGGTGGAGGAGCAGGTCGCGATCACCGCGACCGGGGCGGTGCTCGCCGAACTCACCGCGGACCAGGTGACGGTGGTCGACCTGGACGGGAAGATCGTGGCCGGAACCCTGGAGCCGACCTCGGAGCTCGACCTGCACCTCGGTGTCTACCGGCGCCACGGCACCGGCGCGGTCGTCCACACCCACGCCCCGATGGCCACCGCACTCTCCCTCGTCCTCGACGAACTGCCCTGCATTCACTACCAGTTGCTCGCTCTCGGCGGCACCGTCCGCGTCGCGCCGTACGCCACCTTCGGCACCCCCGAACTCGCCGAGTCGGTGCTTGCCGCGCTGGAGGGCCGCAGCGCCGCCCTGATGGCCAACCACGGCGCACTCACCCACGCGCCGAGCCTCGACAAGGCCGTCGAGCACGCCCTGCTGCTGGAGTGGGCCTGCGGTGTCTACCAGCGCGCGGCCGTGCTCGGACCACCCCGCGTCCTCGACGAACAGCAGCAACTCGCGGTCATCGAGGCCGCCATCGCCCGCAACTACGGCACCACCCACCCCGTACCACCCGCGCAGGAGGAAGAGCGATGAAGGTCGTCACGATGGGCGTGCACGTGCTGGACGTACTGGTACGGCCGGTGGAGGAGATACCCGAGGGCCAGGGCGCGACCCTCGTCGACGACATCCGGATGACCGCCGCCGGGACGGCCGGCGGCACCGCCCTCACGCTCGCCAAGCTCGGCGCCCAGGTCCGCACCGCAGGTGCGATCGGCAGCGACCCGACCGGCGACCTGCTCGTCCAGCTCCTCGACAGGGCAGGCATCGACACCGGGTTGCTCGTCCGCCGTATCGACACCTCGACCTCCACGAGCGTCCTGCCCATCCGACCCAACGGCGACCGTCCCTCGCTGCATCTGCTCGGCGCCAACATCACCTACGGCCTCGATGACGTGCCCTGGGACGCCGTGGCCGAGGCCACCCACCTCCACCTGGGCGGCCCCGAGCTGATCGGCGCCGATGTCGCCGCGCGCATCCTGGCGTACGCCAAGGAGCACGAGGTGGTCACCTCGGTGGACCTCCTCGCCCCCGGCGAGCTGGGCACCTTCGACCAGATCGAACCGCTGCTCCCGCACGTCGACTACCTGCTCCCCAACGACGACCAGGTCCTCGGCTTCAGCGAGGAGCAGGACCTCGTGACCGGCGCGAAGAAGCTCCTCGCCGCCGGCGCCGGCCTCGTCGCGGTCACCCGCGGCGGCGACGGCGCGCTCCTGGTGACCGCGGAGGGCACGGAAACGGTCCCTGCCTTCGAGGTCGACGTCGTCGACACCACCGGCTGCGGCGACGCGTTCTCGGCCGGTTTCCTGCGGGGCATCGGCCTCGGCCGCACCCCGCGCGAGGCCGCCGTGCTGGGCAGCGCCGCGGCCGCACTGGTGGCGCAGGGGCTGGGCAGCGACCACGGGGAGTTCGACCTGCCGGAGGCCGACGAGTTCGCCATGACCCACAAGACCCGCCCATGAGCCGCTCGACTCCCCGAAGACCGGTGTGAACCGTCACCCGATCAATCAAGTGGTGACGGTCACGACAGGGGCGTACGGTCGAACGGTAGACGCCGGGGTGGACGGAACCGTTCACTACGCCCAGTGCGACACGCCATGAGCAGCAGCCCGCAGCCGACCTCCGCATCACAGGCCGCCACCCGCGAACCGGGCGGCGGCGGAAACGGCATGGCGCTGCTGGTCATCGCGTCCTGCCAGCTGATGGTGGTCCTGGACATCACCATCGTGAACATCGCGCTGCCGCACATCCAGAGCGCCCTGAACTTCTCCACCACCAGCCTGTCCTGGGTGGTCAACGCCTACACCCTCACCTTCGGCGGCCTGTTGCTCCTCGGCGGCCGTACCGGCGACATCCTCGGCAGGCGGCGCATGTTCGTCTTCGGGGTGCTGCTGTTCGCCATCGCCTCCCTGCTGGGCGGGCTCGCCCAGAACTCCGGCGAACTCCTCGCCGCACGCGCCCTCCAGGGCGTCGGCGGGGCCATCGCCTCGCCGACCGCGCTCTCCCTGGTCAGCACGACCTTCCGCGAAGGCCCGGAACGCAACCGGGCCTTCGGCGTGTTCGCGGCGGTCTCCTCCGGCGGCGGCGCCATCGGGCTGCTCGCCGGCGGGATGATCGTCGAGTGGCTGAACTGGCGCTGGGTGCTGTTCGTGAACGTCCCGATCGGCGCGCTCATCGCCCTCGCCGCACCCCGCTGGATCAAGGAGTCCGAACGTCATCCGGGCCACTTCGACATCGTCGGCGCGCTGACCTCCACCGTGGGCATGGTGCTGCTGGTCTACGGGTTCATCAGAGCCGCCCAGGACGGCTGGCGGGACGCCCTCACACTGGCCTCGTTCGCCGCGGCGGTCGTGGTCCTGGCGGTGTTCATCCTGGTCGAGCGGGGCTCGCGGCAGCCCATCACCCCGCTGCACATGTTCGCCGACCGCAACCGCGCGGGCACCTACGGCATCATGCTGAGCCTGGCCGCCGCGATCTTCGGCATGTTCTTCTTCCTCACGCTCTTCGTGCAGGACGTCCTGGGCTTCAGCCCGCTGCAGGCCGGGCTCGCCTTCCTGCCGGTCAGCGCGGTCATCGCGGTCGGCGCGGCGCTCGCCTCGCGGTTCCTGCCGAAGTTCGGCCCCAAACCCTTCATGGTGGCGGGCGCCGTTCTCGCGGCGGCGGGTCTGGCCTGGCTGACCCTGACCGACGTCCACTCCACCTACGCGGGCAGCATCCTCGGCCCCATCTGCGTCTTCGGCCTGGGCATGGGCATGGAGTTCGTCTCGCTGACCCTCATGGCGCTGTCCAACGTCCCCGTCCGGGAGACCGGCGCGGCCTCCGGACTCCTCAACGCCACACAGCAGGTGGGCGGTTCACTCGGCCTGTCCATCCTGGTCACCATGTTCGGCACGGCCAGCACCAACGAGGCGCACAAACAGATCCCGCGCTTCCTGGCCCAGGCCACCCCGGCCGAACGCCTGCGCTTCAAGCACACCGGGCAGCTCCCGAGCCCCTGGTCCGACCACGTCCTCACGTCCGGGATCTCGGCGGCCTTCATCATGGCAGCGATCTTCACCGTCCTCGCCGCCCTGATCGCCCTGGTCGTCATCCAGGTCCGCCCCTCCGACCTGGAACGACTCAAGGGCGGGACGGGACCCGCGCCGGGCTGACGCTCCTCAGCCGACCGAGACCGACTGCCCGCCCCACTCCTCCGGCGCAATGTCCGCGAGGGTCTGCGAGAACGTCCACCGATGGCCCGCGAGGTCCTCGGCCGTGTACTGGCGTTCCCCGTACTCGAAGTCGGTCGGCTCCATGACGATGCGTGCTCCGTGTGCCCGGGCCTGTTCACAGTGGGCGCGGGCGTCTTCGACGCGCACCATGACCGAGTGCGTGACCTCGCCGGGCCGCGGTGGACGGCGGTCCTTGCGGGTGTCCCCGACGATCACGGCGCCGTCCCCGAACCCGAGCTGCGCCCGGTGGTCCTCGCCGATCCGCACCCGTTCCACGAACCCGAAGGCCGCACCGAGCCACGCGACCGCCGCGCGTACATCGGGGTAGATCAGGACGGGGATGACGGTCGAGGAGGGGATGGAGCGGTTCGGCTTCATGGCCGACTCCCTGTCATCGGGAACCCGTCGCCGGAATACCCGGCCTCGGAAAAGGAGAGGCGGAGTGTGCGCCGGTCGTGCCAGGCTAGCCGGTCGGTTCATGCCTGCGCCGTACGTCCACGAGTCCGCCATGGGAGTGTCGGTGACCGTATCCCGTCTGGCTCCGTTGCTGGAGCAGTTCGACTTCGCCTGTGGGCGTCTGACCGCCCGGCTGACCGGGCCGGTGATGGACAGCGGCGACGGTTCGGACACCGAGGTCGGGCCCATGACCGACGAGGAGTACCTGTGGGAGCCGGTGGCGGACTGCTGGTCGGTGCGGCGACGGGCGGACGGGCCAGGGCCGCGCGCCACCCTGCTGGCCGGCGCCGCGGACGGAGACTGGGGGCGTGACGCGGCGTCCTACCCGCACCCCTGGCCGCCGCCCTTCACCACCATCGCGTGGCGGCTGAGCCACCTCAGCGAGATGCTGACCCTCCGCGCCGATCACACGGCAGGCACCCACAGCCTCACCCGGGACGACTACCTCGTCAGCGGGGACGTGGCAGCGGCCGTCGCCGCCTTCGACGCCGGTGTCACGGCCTGGCGGGGGGCGCTGCTGAGCAGTGGCGACGCGGCGCTCGACAAGGTCGGCCACTGCACGTATCCGCACGGCAGCGACCCGGAAGAGCCCTTCGTCGACATCGTGTGGTGGGTCAACCAGGAAGTCCTGCACCACGGCGCCGAGATCGCCCTGCTGCGCGACCTGTACCGCGCGCGCCGGCCCTGACCGCGCCGCCACCGGTCACGGCGTGGGGATCAGCCCCAGCTGCTGGGCCCGCAGGACCGTGCTGACCCGGTCGCGGGTGCCGAGTTTGCGGTAGATCTTCTCGATGTGCTTGTGGACCGTGCGGTCCGAGATGCCGAGCCGCCGGCCGATCGCGGCCGCGGTCAGGGCGTCCGTGAGCAGGAGCAGGACGGTCATCTCCCGCGGGGTGAGAGGACAGTCAACGGCCGTTTCGCCCGCGGATTCCGGGGCGGGCGTCCGCTTCAAGCGCTCCAGGAGCTGCCGTTGCTGCTCGACCGCCGCCAGCAGCGGCTGCAGCTGCCGGGCCACCCGGACGTGGTCCTCGGTGAAGTCCGTACCGGAGCGGTAGATCATGCAACCGGTGATCGGCGTCGTCGTCTGGGGCAGGGGTACGGCCAGCACGTGGTCCGCGTCCATGACGTCGCCGATCAGCCGCGCGGTCGGGCTCGCCGACCATGCGGCGCCGGCGGCCGCGCGTGCCGTGAGGGGAGTCCGGTCCGGCCCGCCCGCGTAGTGGTCCGCGAACGGAAAACCCGCCCGCAGCAGGCCCAGGTCCTCCTCCCCGAGCCCGTCGAACTCGACGGCGACCTCGGAGGGCATGCCGACCGTGCCCTGGGCCTCGTTCCAGTCGTCGAGCTTGTAGATCAGGGTCTCGCCGCCGCACAGGCCGGGCAGGGCGGACGCCAGCAGCGGCCACAACCGCTCCGGCTCACGCTCGTTGAGGGCGGCGACGGCCACCGACAGCATGCGCTCGTGGGCCCCGCCCGGCACCTGTGCCACGTTCTTCTCCGCTCGTCCGCCGCGTACGCAGTTGTACCCATACCGGCGACGTCGTCCACTGCCCCAGACTGCATGCGAGCACCCTCGAGCAACAACGACGTTCTCGCATGTACTCCAGCACACCGGCGCCACGGCAGCCGCAGCGGGGAGTCCCGGCGCTCGGGGAGGACGCCGGGAACCCCAGCCGTGCCGGGGCCGCCGGCGCGGGGGACCGGCGGCCCCGCACGGCTCACTCCGGCACGGGCGGGTCCGTACGCATCGCATCCGAGATCGACTTGACGCCCCCGTGCGCGGTGAGGCCCCCGTCCACCGGAATCTCCGCCCCGGTGATGAACGACGACTCGTCGGACAGCAGGAAGACCACGAGCGGTGCGATGTCCTCGACGCTTCCGCTGCGGCCCAGCGGGGTCTCGCGGAGGGTCGCCTCCCGGAAGGCGGGAGTGGCGGCCGCCGTCATCTCGGTCTCGACATAGCCGGGGTGGACGGTGTTCACCCGGATGCCCCGTGGCCCCAGCTCCATCGCGGCGATCTTCGACACCCCGCGCAGCGCCCACTTGCTGGCCGTGTACGCCACCGGGTAGTAGCCGGTGAGCGCGGCGGACGAGCCGACGTTGACGATCGACGAACCGGGCGGCATCAGCGGGGCCAGGTACTGGATGCCGAGCAGCGGTCCCGTCGTGTTCACCGCCTGGACCTGCGCGAAGTCCTCGGGACGCACCTCACCCAGCCGTTCGCGCCGGATGACGCCCGCGTTGTTG
Organism: Streptomyces longisporus; assembly: GCF_039532765.1. Classification (NCBI taxonomy): domain Bacteria; kingdom Bacillati; phylum Actinomycetota; class Actinomycetes; order Kitasatosporales; family Streptomycetaceae; genus Streptomyces; species Streptomyces longisporus. The sequence continues at coordinate 830,228 of NZ_BAAASG010000002.1, read as the reverse complement.
ACCAGCCCGTGGATCTCCCCGTACGACTCCTTCAGCTCGGCGGCCAGCGCCGCCCAGTCGCTCTCGCTGCTGACGTCCAGGCGGCGTACGTCGCCCTCGGGCCGCACGTCGGTGGCTATCACCCGGGCGCCGGCCCGGGTCAGCGCCTCCGCCTCGGCGGCACCCTGGCCCCGGGCCGCCCCGGTGACGACCACGACCTTCCCGGCCAGTCGCTGTGTGTTCTCGTTGCTCACGCGGTCATCCTTCACCACCGAGGCAGCCTGAGCTCGTACTCCGGGTGGATCCGCCGCAGGTAGCCGGTGTCGTCGCGGCTGCGCATCCGGCTGAAACATTTCACCGAGCCCGTGCATGCGTCACCGGATGCCGCGGGGTGCCTGTGGCGAGCAAGAAGAAGGCCGCCGACTTCCGTCGGCGGCCTCCTAGTTCATCGGGCTGCTGGTGTCACGCCTCTGCCGGCGTTCCTGATCTCATACAGGGCGTACGGCGATACGGACCGCGGCTTCGCCTGCATAGTTCACCGAGTCCTCGCGGATGACCGCGCCCGGGCCGGGCGCGTGAATCATCAAGGCGTTGCCGGTGTAGAGGCCGACATGGCTGAAGTTGTCGTTGAAGAAGATCAGGTCTCCGGGGCGGCTCTCGGCCAGCGGAATCACCGTGCCGGCGCCCGCCTGCTCGTACGTCGTCCGTGGCAGGGTGACCCCGGCGGCCCGCCAGGCGGCCTGGGTGAGCCCGGCGTTGTCGTAGGACTCCGGCCCGACCGCACCCCACAGACACGGCCTGCCGATCTGTGCACGGGCGAAGTCGATCGCCCTGTCGGCCTTGGTGGCGGTGGGCGCAACGGCGGCGGACACACCCGTGTCGAGGACGGACGGCTGCACGGTCCACCCCCCGGCCTGGGGTATTCCGCTGTCGAGCACGGGGGACGCCTCAGTGCGCCATCCCTCCACCGCAGGTACGCCCGTGTCCAGCACGGAAGGCTGCGTATACCACTCCTGCGTCGCGGGTGCACCCGCGTCGAGCACGGAAGGCTGCGTGCGCCACTGCTCGACCGCGGGTACGCCGGTGTCGAGGACGGACGGCTGCATGAGCTGTTCCCCGGCCGGGGGCAGGCCCGTGTCGAGGACCGTCGGCTGCTGCAGCCGCCACGCCTCCTCGGCCGCCGGACCTGTCTGTTGCGCCTGGCCCTGCCAGGGGAGCTGGGCCGGTACGGCCTCAACGGCCGGGCGTGGTGCGGAGGTCTGCCGGGCGGTGTAGCGGTACAGCAGCTCGCTGGCCGCCGCGATCTTGCGCTGGTTCTGCTCCTTGGACCTGCGCAGGGAGGTCTGCCTGGACTCGGGGGCCGTAGCGGGCAGCGCGGGGGCGGCCTCCTGGCGGGGCTGGGGGACGGCGGGGAGTGCGGCCGTGGGACCGGCGGTCAGCTCGGCGACCGGACGGCGGGACTCCGCGGAGGGCAGCTCGGCCGCGGGCCGGGCGGTCGCCGCCGGCTCCAGGGCGGTGGAGCGGCCGTCCGCCGGGCGCCGGGGCTCGGCCTGGCGAGCCGGCATGCGGTCGGCCGGGAGCACCGCGGGAACCGTCGGACCCAACGAGGCGCGTGCTCCGTCGAACCACCGCCGGGACACCGAGTCGAGTGCCGGATCCGAGCGGCCGCGCTGGCGGGGCGGGGCGGCGGGCGGCCGCGCTCCCAGCAGCTGGGCCCGGGTGAAGTTGTAGTTGCCGGTGTCGGACTCGGCCTGGTCGTAGAGGCTGCTCACCCGCTGCCGGACGGCTTCGCGGCTGGGCCCCTCGTCACCGGTCGTCGGTGCGGCGTCGGCGGTCTGCGAGAACAGGGCCACCGAGGTGAGGGCCGCGGTCGCGAGAGCGGAGTTGCGCATACCGGGAAGGCCGAAGCCTCCGGTGCGCGATGGTCGATCCGGCGCCATGGGAGCCGTACTCCTTCCGTACTCCGCCTACCGAGTTAGCTGTCGGGTTCGGGCGGTCGGTTCCGGAAGGCATGCCCTACGGCCCCTGCCTCGCGGGCAGTTGGGCCGATTCACCCCGTCGTTCGGTTGGGTCCCCGGTTCCGGCTGCCGCAGGGGCGCACCGGATTCGGCGGAGGCCGCGCGTCCCGGCGGGGTTCGCCGGAGGAACTCGTGCGGCCTGAAGCCACGCTAGCCAACTTGTGCGGCTCGTGTGAAGGTTGAAGGGCGGTATGTCCGATACGCTTTTGTGACCTTCGTCGTGACGCGCCGTCAGAACCGTGTGTTGTGCACACAGTGGATCCGGACGGCGACCGTCCGTCGCGAACGGGCCGCGTCAGGCCCGCGGGCCCTCGCCGCGAGCCTCGCGCTCGGCGTTGCGCTTCTTGATGCGCGCCGCCTCCTTGCGGACCTCGGCCTGGGTGGCGCGCTCCTTCTCCAGCCACTCGGGCTGTTCCTGCTTCAGGGCCTCGATCTGCTCGGTGGTGAGCGCCTCGGTGATCCCGCCGCGGGCGAGACCCGCGATGGAGACGCCCAGCTTCGCCGCGACCACCGGACGGGGGTGCGGGCCCTTGGCCCGCAGCTCGCGCAGCCACTCGGGCGGCTCGGCCTGGAGCCGGTCGAGCTCGGCTCGTGAGACGACACCCTCCCGGAACTCGGCGGGTGTGGCCTCGAGGTACACACCCAGCTTCTTCGCCGCGGTCGCGGGCTTCATCGTCTGGGTGCTCTGGTGCGACTTCATGCCGTCCAGGGTATCGAGCATGTTCGAGCCCTCCGACCACGGCCGGTAGCCTGGCCTGGTGACAGGCTCGGAAGAATCCCAGGCGTTCCGGCTTGCGTACGTCCCGGGAGCGACGCCCGCCAAGTGGGTGCGGATCTGGAACGAGCGCCTGCCCGACATCCCGCTGAACCTCCTCGCGGTACCGGCCGCCGAGGCGTCCGACGTGCTGCGCGCGGGCGGGGCCGACGCGGGACTCGTACGGCTGCCGGTCGACCGTACGTTCTTCAGCGCGATCCCGCTCTACACCGAGACCACGGTGGTCGTCGTCCCCAAGGACCATGTGATCACGGCGGCGGACGAGGTGACCGTCGAGGACCTCGCGGACGAGGTGCTCCTCCATCCCCTCGACGACGTCTTCGACTGGGACCGGCCGCCCGGCGAGCCCGCCTTCGAGCGCCCGGCCACCACCGAGGACGCCGTGGAACTCGTCGCGGCGGGCGTCGGCCTCCTGGTCGTCCCCCAGTCGCTGGCCCGTTTGCACCACCGCAAGGACCTCACGTACCGGCCACTCTTGGACGGCCCCGAGTCGAGCGTCGCCCTGGCGTGGCCCGAGGAGGCGACCACCGACCTGGTCGAGGACTTCATCGGAATCGTCCGCGGTCGCACGGTCAACAGCTCCCGCGGACGCAAGACGGCGACAGGGGAAACGAAGGCCAAGGCGGACGACACGACCGGCGCCCGACGCAAGCCCGCGGCGGCAAGGACGACCGGAAAGTCGACCGGGAAGTCGGCGGGACGCAACCCGAGAGCCGGTTCCGACGTCTCCAAGGGCGCCAAGCGAAGGAAACCCCGCCGCCGGGCATAGCCCCCCTAGGGGCGGCCTCGCCCCGTTACGACCCTCCGGTGGGGCGATGGACGGGAGGCGGGGGAGTTTTGCTACGCAAGGGGGTGCGGTGCGCGGGCGGCGTCGCGGATTGGCTGCGTGCCCACGGACTGTGGGGCGATCCGGCCGACCGTGAGTACCGGCGGCCGCGCGGCGCGCTGTGGCGGGTGTCGGCATTCGTCGTGCGCACGCTGCGGGGCGAGTGGCAGGGCATCGTCGTCGATCCGGTACGGCAACTCAGGCGACGCGGGGTGCCCGCACTGTTCCTGGCGTTCCTGGCCGCCTTCGGTGTCATCTTCTTCCATGCGCTGGCGCAGCGGCCGGCCGGCGCGGTGGTCGTACGGCTGCTCGGCGGTGTCAAGGGCGACCTGCCGTTGTGGCTGGCCCTGCTGCGGACGCCGGTGTCCCTGTATGTCCCGGCCCTGGATCTGCCCGTGTGGGCGGGGATCACGAGCCTGTTCCTCGCGTTCGCCCTCGCAGAGCTGATCCTCGGCCGGGCCAGAACGCTCGTCATCTCGTACGCGACCACCCTCGCCGGCACCCTCATGGTGCGGGTGATGATCGCGCTGGGCCCGGGCTGGGGCGGGCTGGGGTTGCCGCGTGGCGTCGGGCACGTGCTGGACACCGGCCCGTCCGCCGCCGTCGTGGGTCTCTTCACCTATGTCGCGATCGTCCAGCGTGCTCCCATCGTGTTCGCCCTCACCGGCGGGTCGATGGTGTGGGAGTCGATCGCCGTACCCAATCTGGCCGGCCGCGAGCATCTGATAGCGGTCGGTACCGCGATCGTCCTGGCCCTTTTCCACGAACGCGGCCGCAAGCGGGCGCCCGCCCGGCCCCTCCTTCCGGTATGCCGGTCGGAGTCGCCGGGGGCGCGGGCCGAGCGTCCGCGCCCGGACGATCACGTCGCGGTCGGGTGAACGAGGTCGGCGCGCGTCGGACGCCGGTCAGGGCCGCGGGGTGCCGCCCATCTCCGCCGCGAAGAGCGTCGGGTCGCTGTCGAAGCCGCGGACCATCGCGTGGAACTCCCAGGCACCGGAGGCGTCCCGGGTGAACTCGGCGACCGTCGCCGCGGTGGCGTCGGCAACCTGCCCGAAGTCGTCCTTGAGCAGCTCCGTGTACCCGTCGACGACCAGCACGCCCGTGTTCGATATGTTGCCGAAGAACTTGGGGCCGCCGCTCTGATGGATCGCCACACCCACGACCACCCGCGCGAAGGAGGGTGCCAGGCGATCGAGCTCCATGACCATCACCTCGACGAAGCCGAGGCCCAGGCCGGTCTCGCTGTGCCGGCTCATGTTGATGGTGCCGTCCGGTGAGCGGCTCTCGGTGTGCACGACGTACACCGGCCGTCCGTGCGGGGCGTCCGCCGAGTAGGTCGTCGCCATGATGTCCAGATGGTGGGGCGGCCGGTCCCAGGGGCTGGGATCCCACTTGAGCCGCACTTCGATCTTTCCCTGTATCTTGTCGCCGCCGCTCACCCGGACGCTGCCCCTCTCGAATCAGGCCACCGCGGGACGGTCCCCCCGCAAGGTCAAGTATGTTCCCGGTCCCGTTCATTCATCCGCCCGCGACGGCGTGTGCGCACCGTGAGGGGAGTGATCCTGGCTTATCTTCGCCACGAATCCGACATCCGGAGAAAATATGAATAAAACGGATGAACTGGTTGGTGTGGCGGAAGAAGTGGCGCTCGTCGCGCCGGCCGGCCATCAGGGGCGCCGCGTCACCGGACGGCCCCTGCCCCTCGTCGTCCTCACCGCCGTCGGCTCGGTGGCGCTCCTCTCGCTCACCGGCGTCGGATGGCTGAACCAACCCGCCGTCGCGGCCTGGCGCACGGTCTGTCTGGCCATCACCGTCCAGGCGCTGCCCTTCCTCCTGCTGGGCACGGTCCTGTCGGGGGCGATCAACGCGTTCGTACCGGCCGATCTGTTCACCCGGATCCTGCCCCGCAGGCCCGCACTCGCCGTCCCTGTGGCCGGCGTGGCGGGGGTCGTCCTGCCGGGCTGCGAGTGCGCCTCGGTGCCGGTCGCGAACAGCCTGATCCGCCGCGGTGTCACCCCGTCCGCCGCCTTCGCCTTCCTCCTCTCCGCACCCGCGATCAACCCGATCGTGCTCACCGCCACGGCCGTCGCCTTCCCGGGAAACCCCGCCATGGTCGCCGCCCGGCTGCTGGCCTCCCTGATCACCGCGGCCGCGATGGGCTGGCTGTGGCTCTGGCTGGGACGCGAGGAGTGGCTGCGTCCGACCGTCCGCCACACCGGCCACCGGTCAGGACACAGTCGCGCGCGGGAGTTCCGCCTGGGCTTCCAGCACGACTTCCTGCACGCCGGTGGCTTCCTGGTATTGGGCGCGATGGCCGCGGCCACCTTCAACGTGGCCGTGCCGCGCTCGGTCCTCGACACCTTCTCCGGCTCCCCCTGGCTGTCGGTGCTCTTCCTGGCCGCGCTCGCCGTCCTGCTGGCCGTCTGCTCGGAGGCCGACGCGTTCGTCGCCGCCTCACTCACCGGCTTCTCGCCCACCGCCCGGCTGGTGTTCATGGTGGTCGGCCCCATGGTCGACCTGAAACTGATCGCCCTTCAGGCGGGCACGTTCGGCCGGTCCTTCGCCCTGCGCTTCTCGACGGCGACCACGGTGGTGGCCGTGGCCGCCGGGGTCCTGATCGGAGGCGCACTACTGTGAAGCGCCACGCCCAAATCCTCCTGCTGGTCCTGACCGGCCTGGGCCTGCTGCACGCCGCCCTGTTCAGCGACCTCTGTCTGCGCTACGTCAAGGAAGGCCTGCGCCCCCTGCTGATCGCCTCCGGGGTGCTGCTCCTGCTGCTGGGCCTGGTGGCAGCAGCGCTGGACCGGGCGGCCCCCGCAGCCGACGCGCACGCACACGGCCACGACCACTCCACCGCACCCCGCATCGCCTGGCTGCTGTTCCTGCCCGCGCTCAGCCTGCTCCTCTACGCACCGCCCGCCCTCGGTGCGTACACCGCCTCGCACGCGAGCAACAAGGCCGTGCCGAAGGCGCAGCGGTTCGATCCGCTGCCCGCGACCGTCCCGCTGCCGATGACCCTCACCGACTTCACCGCCCGGGTCCAGCAGGACCGGGAGCAGGCCGTCAGAGGCCGCAGCATCCAGATGACCGGCTTCGTCACCCCGGCGGGGCACGGCGGCGGCTGGTATCTCACCCGGATCATCTTCACCTGCTGCGCGGCGGACTCCCAGTCGGTCAAGGTCCGCATGTACGGGGCCACCGCACTGCCGGCCAACACCTGGGTGGCCGTCACCGGAACCTGGCACCCCAAGGGCACGCTCGGTACGAAGTCCGCGACGGCAGCCCTCGACGTCCACCGCACCGAGCGCATCTCCCCACCGGTCAACGCCTACACGGACGACCTTCCGCTCACGCCGTCGTGAGGGCGGATCCCGCTCCCCGCACAGGGTCGACGACGGCGGCAGCGATCCTGAACCGTTCGTCGAGCGCCCACCAGATCTCGTCCAACAGTTCCGGCCCGTTCCCGGCGTCGACGGTGACCTCGGTGAAAGGAGCGGCCACCGACACTTGTTCGCCGTCGGATTCATAGGTCGTCAGCAGGACCGCCTCGCCCGGTTGCAGATCCTCTACGGCGAGGGTCATCACGTTGCTGGTCGGGCGTGCGGCGCGGCTGGGGCGGGCGGCCCCGAAGAATGTGGTGCGTCCGCTGTCGCGGCTGATCAGCGCGGTGAGGCGGGAGGTGCGGATCGGAGGGTCGGGTTCGTACTCGAAGCCGCTGAGCGCCTCGGTCGGCGAGGCTCCCGCCCTGAGCCGTTCCGCGGCCTGGGACACCTGCTCTCCGTTGCCCAGCACCAGCCATTCGCTCGTGGTCGTGGCGGCGGCGTAGTGACGCAGGGGATCGCGCTCCCCGGGAGTGAGCGGGCCCACCACGAGGTCGTCGTCGATCAGCCGCAGCGCGCGGTCGCGTGAGGCCGGGCTGCGGCCGGTGAGGAAGTAGCCGCCCAGCACGGCCCCGGAGCGGGTGCGGGCGCACAGGACTCCGCGGCCGGGGTAGGGGTTGGCGGCCAGCAGGTCATGAACGGTGAGCATGCTGATGAGCTTTCTGGTCGGTGCGAGGGCGTCGGGTTTGGCCTGACGGGGCGTTGCTCAGTGGTGGAAGAGCCTGAGGCCGGTGCGGACCAGGCTGATCCCGTGCTCGCGGCAGGCGTCCTCGATCTCCGTGGAGCGGATCGATCCGCCCGGCTCGGCGATGTAGTCGACACCGTGCCGCTGGGCGTGGTCGACGTTGTCGCGGAACGGCAGAGCTCCGTCGGAGACGAACGAGACCCCCTTCAGACGGGCCGTCCACTCGGCGCGGCTGCCGGCCGTGAACTCCGGCACCGGCTGCGCCAGGGCAGCGGACAGCCTGGCCCTCTCGTCCGCCGTGAGGTCCCCCTCGATGAACCGGAGCTGCCAGTTGATCCGGTCCTGGCGCCGGACGCCCGGCCCGAAGGCGAGCGCGCGCACCGCCGGATGGCGGCGCAGCCACCAGGTGCCGGCCTTCGCCCCCGCCAGCCGTGTGCAGTCCACGCGGGACTGCTGCCCGGCGCCGATGCCCAGGGTCGCCCCGTCGCGCAGATAGCACACGGAGTTCGACTGCGTGTGACGCAGCACCACCAGGCCCAGCAGAAGGTCTTCCGCGGCCGTCGTGGGGAGCGCGCCGCACACGACGTTCTCCAACAGCGTTTCCGCACACGGCACTTCGTCCCGCTGCTGACTCAGCCGCAGACCGAAGAGCTCGCGCGTCTCCCGCTCCGGCGGCACAAAGGCCGGATCCGCCTCCAGGACGAGGAAGCGGCCGTTCTTCTTCCTGCCGAGTCTGCCCACGGTGCCCGGCGCATAGCCGGGCGCGATGATGCCGTCGCACACGACTTGGGCCAGCAGTTCGGCGAGCTCCTCGTCGACCGGGTGCGAGACGGCGGCGAAGTCGCCGTAGGACGACTTCGGGTCGGCGTCCCGGGCGCGCAGATACGCACTGGTCAGGGCGCCAGTCTCGGCCCGGTCGACGCCGTGCAGCTGTGCCGTCACCTCGTCGACGGGCCCGGCCACGGCCGCACCGGCTGGTGAGACGTGCTTGAAGGAAGCGGCCGCTGGCCGGCCGAGGCAGCGGCTTGCCTCCCGCACCAGCTGCCAGCCGTTCAGGGCGTCGAGCATGTTGATGTACGACGGTCTTCCGTGCACCACCCGAACCGGCCACCGGCCGGGCCGCACCGGCGTGGCATCCGCACTCTGCTGCGGGTTCATTCCGTACCGCAGATCCACGTCATGGCCTCCTCAGCGGGAACATCACCGACGGAGGCGCCCAGGCGGTCGACGCTCACGCTGAACCACGGCCGCTCCCCGGTGGTCGTCCACCCTCGCCAGTCGCGGCCGGACCCGACTCTACCGGCAACATCCGACCGGCAGGACCCGTCATCCCGCCCGGCTCCGGTGGCAGAATCGGCGGCGTGGACCGGGGGATCCTCGAGCGCGAGCCCGAGCTGGCACAGCTGGCCACGGCCGCACGGGAGGCGGCCGACGGGGCCGGTTCGGTGGTGCTCGTCTTCGGCGAGGCAGGAATCGGCAAGTCGAGCCTGGTGAGGGCCATGCCCGAGCGGCTCCCCACGCAGGCCCGGGTGCTCGTCGGACAGTGCGACGACCTCGCCACCCGGCGCCCCCTCGGGCCGTTCCGCGACCTCGTCGGCAGCGTCGGAGCCGAACTCGCCCGCGCCGTCACCGAGGGCGGCGACCGCCACCGCGTCTACGAGGCCCTGCACGGCGAGCTGGCCGTGACCCCGCACCCTGCGGTACTCGTCGTCGAGGATGTGCACTGGGCCGACGAGGCGTCCCTGGACGCCCTGCGTTTCCTCGTCCGGCGCATGGAGCGGCTGCCCGCCCTGCTCGTCCTCACCTACCGCGACGACGAGCTGAGCCGCGGACACCCCCTGCGCCACCTCCTCGGCCAGGTCTCCCGCGCACCCCGCGTGCACCGCCTGCCCCTGGCCAGGCTGTCACTCGCCGCCGTCCGCACGCTCAGCGCGGCCGGCCGCCTCGACCCCGCTCAGGTCTACGAAGTCACGTCCGGCAACCCCTTCTTCGTCGCCGAGGTCCTCGCCTCCGGCGGCACCGGGGGAGTGCCCCCGACCGTCGTCGACGCCGTGCTCGCCCGGCTGCGCGGACTGGAACCGGCCACCGTCGACGCACTGGAGCAGCTCGCCGTCGTCCCCTCGGCGGTCGAACGCCCGCTGGTGGATGCGCTGCTCCACGACGGGGTGACCGTCCTTGCCGCGGCCGAGCAGCGCGGGCTGCTGGCCGTGGCACCGGAACGGGTGGCGTTCCGGCACGAGTTGATCCGGCGGGCGGTCGCCGACTCCGTGCCCACCGCCCGGCGCATCGACCTCAACCGCGGCGTCCTCGCGGCCCTCGTCGCCCGGCCCGGCTCGGATGCCGCCCGCATCGTCCACCACGCCGCCCAGGCCGGCGACCAGGACGCCATCGCCCGCTACGGGCCCGACGCCGCTCGCGACGCCGCGGGAGCCGGTGCGCACCGCGAGGCCGCCGCCCAGCTGCGCCTCGTCCTGCGGCAACGGCACCGCTATCCTCCGCCCGACCTCGCCGACCTGCTCGAACGCTATGCCGTGGAGAGCTACACCATCGCCGACTCGACTGCCGCCGTCACCGCCCAGCGCGAGGCGGTCGCCCTGCGCCGCTCCCTCGGCGACACCCTCGCCCTCGGCGCCGACCTGCGCTGGCTCTCCCGTATCCACTGGTGGGCCGGGGACGCCGACGAGGCGCAGGAGGCCGCCCGCGAGGCCGTCGCCGTCCTGGAACACGCTGGCGACGACCGGCTGCTGGCCCTTGCGGTCAGCAACATCGCCCAGCTGCGCATGCTGTCCGACCGCTATCCCGAGGCCGTCGAACACGCCGAACGGGCCATCGTGCTCGCGCAGAAGACCCAGGACGCGGCGATCCTCTCGCACGCCCTCAACAACATGGGCACGGCCCGCTGGCGCGGTGGAGATTCCGGCGGCCGGCACCAGTTGGAGGAGAGCCTCGCGGTCGCCCTGGACGCCGGTGAGGTCGAGCACGCCTGCCGTGCCTACGCCAACCTCATCTGGACCCTGCTCGACCACCTGCAGTTCGCGGAGGCCGACCGTTTCCTGCTCCCGGCCATGGACCTGGCCGACCGCGCCGAACATCTGGGCTTCCTCACCTACCTCCATGTCGAGCTGGCCATACGCCGGCTCGCCGCCGCCGACTGGGACGAGGCCGAGCGGCACGCCGAGTTCGGCATCCACGACTTCCTGCCCGCGCGCTGCCCGGCGCTGACCGTCCTGGCCCGGGTGCGCACCCGCTGCGGCCGGCCCGGCGCCGACGAACTCCTCACCGAGGCCCGCGAGATCGCCGTACGCACGCGGGAACTTCAGCGCACGGGCCCCGTCGCCGCCGCGCTCGCGGAGGCCGCCTGGCTGCGCGGCGACCACGCCGCCGTCGTCGAGGCCGTCGCCCCGGTGCACGCCCAGGCCCGCCACCTGGCCGGTGTCCCCTACCGCGCCGAACTCGGCTACTGGCTCACCAAGTCCGGGCACCCCGTCCCGGCGGACGACTCGGGGCATCCGTATGCGCTGCAGGCTCGCGGGCAGTGGCGGCGGGCCGCGGCCCTGTGGCACACGGCGGGCTGCCCCTACGAATACGCCGCCGCCCTCGCCGAGAGCCCGGAGCCCGCCGACAAGCTCACCGCCCTCGCCCGGCTCGACGCGCTGGGCGCCGAGCCGCTGGCCCGGCTGGTCCGCGCCGAACTGCGCGGCCTCGGCGTGCGCCGCATCCCGCGCGGCCCGCTCGCCGCCACCCGCGGCAACCCTGCCGGTCTCACCGAACGCCAGCTGCAGGTGATCCGGCTGCTCGCCGAGGGCCTGACCAACTCGGAGATCGCCGCCCGGCTCGTCGTCTCCGTCCGCACCGTCGACAACCACGTCCGGGCGGTCCTCGACAAACTGGGCGCGCCGACCCGGCGGCACGCAGCCGTCCGCGCCGCGGAGCTCGGCCTGCTCGCCGAGGACGAAACGTAGGTACCCCACGGGTCCGAGCTAGGTGATGCCCACGGATGCCCCGGCGGACGCAACCCGAGTAGAACGTGCGGATCGACCCGACTCCGAAAAAAACGGGGGATATCCGTATGTCCAGTACACCCGCCCAGGCGGCACGCAGGGAACTGGCCGACTTCACCGGCGAGTTGATCGGACCCGAGGACTCCGGCTACGGACGGGCCCGCGCCGTCTACAACGCGATGATCGACCGGCGCCCCGCCCTCATCGCACGCTGCGCCGACGCGGACGCCGTGGCGCGTGTGATCGGCTTCGCCCGCACGCACGACCTGCCCCTCGCCGTCCGCGGCGGCGGCCACCACGGGGCCGGCCTGGGCACCGTCGACGGCGGCGTGGTGGCCGACCTGTCACCCCTGAAGGACATCCACGTCGACCCCGTGGCGCGTTCCGCGCGCGTCGGCGGCGGCTGCGTCTGGGGCGAGGTGGACCGGGCCACCCACCGGCACGGTCTCGCCACTCCCAGCGGCATCGTCTCCACCACCGGCGTCGGCGGCCTCACCCTCGGCGGCGGCCTCGGCCACCTGACCCGCAAGTGCGGCCTGACCATCGACAACCTCCTCGCCGCCGACATCGTCCTGGCCGACGGCCGGCAGGTGCGCGCGAGCGCCGACGAGAACACCGACCTGTTCTGGGCGATCCGCGGAGGCGGCGGCAACTTCGGCGTCGTCACCTCCTTCCTGTTCCGGCTGCACGAGGTCGGCACCGTCGTCGGCGGCCCGACCTTCTGGCCCGTGGAGATCAGCCCCGAAGTCCTCAGCGCCTACCGGGACTTCCTCCCGAACGCACCACGCGAGCTCAACGCGTTCTTCCTGTACGGCACCGTCCCACCCGCCCCGCCGTTCCCCGAGGACCTCCACCTGCGCAAGACGGCCGGGGTCGTCTGGTGCTACGCGGGCGACGACCCCGAGGCCGCCGCACGCGAGATGGCACCGCTGCTGGACGCCCTGCCGACGCCGATGCTGCACGCCGTCGGACCGATGCCCCACCCCGACCTGCAGTCCATGTTCGACGGGCTCTACCCGCCCGGCCACCAGTGGTACTGGCGTGCCGACTTCGTCAACGAGATCCCCGACGAGGCCGTCCAACTCCACGCCAAGTTCGGCGCCGAGGTGCCGACCATCCAGTCGACCATGCACCTGTACCCGATCGACGGCGCCGCCCACGACGTCGGCCCCGACGACACCCCCTGGGCCTACCGAGGCGCCCAGTGGTCCACCGTCTACGCCGGAGTCGACCCCGACCCCGCCAACGCGGAGCTCGTCAGGCGCTGGACCGTCGACTACTTCGAGGCCCTGCACCCGTACTCGGCGGGCGGCGCCTACGTGAACATGATGATGGACGAGGGCCAGGACCGCGTCCGCGCCAGTTACCGCGGCAACTACGACCGCCTGGCCCGCATCAAGGCCGACCGCGACCCGGACAATGTGTTCCGCCTCAACCAGAATGTCCGGCCCAGCTGAACGAGGCCCCGGATCACCAGGTGTCGACGAACGGGCGGTGCCCTGCCTCCGGGACAGGGCACCGCTCCAGCGCCGCGAGGATCCAGGCCCGCGACCCGGCCGGGTCGATCACCGCGTCGATCTCCAGCGCGGCCGCCGCGTTGACCGCCTTCCCGCGTTCGTACAACTCGGCGACCCGCTCCTCGAAGACACGCGCACGCTCGGCCGGGTCCGTGATCGCCGCCAGCTCCCTGCGGTAGCCGAGCCGCACCGCACCCTCGAGCCCCATCCCGCCGAACTCGCCGCTCGGCCAGGCCGCCGTGGCCAGCGGCGCCCGCGTCGAGCCGCCCATCATGGCCATCGCCCCGAGCCCGTACGCCTTGCGCAGCACCAGACTCACCAGCGGCACCCGCAGATTGGCGCCCGTCACGAACAGCCGCGCGAAGTGCCGCACGGTGGCGGTCCGTTCGGCGTCCGGGCCCACCATGAACCCCGGGGTGTCGCACAGCGAGACCACCGGCAGCCCGAATGCGTCGCACAACTGCAGGAACCGCGCCGCCTTGTCGGCCGCGTCCCGGTCGATCGCCCCGCCCAGATGCGCCGGGTTGCTGGCCAGGAGGCCCAGCGGCCGCCCCTCGATCCGTACGAGACAGGTCAGCACGCTCACGCCGAACTCCGGCCGCAGCTCCAGCACCGAGTCCGTGTCCGCGAGCCCGGTGACGGCCGCCCGCACGTCGTAGGCCCGCCGTCGGTTCTCCGGCACCACCTGCCGCAGCAGCCGCTGATCCGGCGCCTCCCAACCGTCCTGCTCTCCTTGGAAGTACGACAGATACCGCCGCGCGACCCGCACGGCCTCCGCCTCGTCGGCGACAGCGAGGTCCACCACCCCGTTGGGCACCTGCACCGGCAGCGGTCCCACCTCCTCCGGCCGGAACACCCCGAGCCCACCGCCCTCGATCATCGCGGGCCCGCCCATCCCGATCGTCGCGTCGGGCGTGGCGATCACGACGTCGCAGCAGCCGAGCAGCGCCGCGTTACCGGCGAAACACCGCCCCGAGACGATGCCGACCAGCGGCACCAGCCCGCTGAGCCGCCCCATCCGCTGGAAGGTGGTCACGTCCAGGCCCGCCACGGCCGTGGTGTCGGTGTCCCCGGGGCGCCCGCCGCCGCCCTCCGCGAACAGCACCACGGGCAGCCGCCGCTCCTCGGCGAGCTCCAGCATCCGATCCGTCTTGCGATGGTTCTGCAGCCCCTGGGTGCCGGCGAGAACCGTGTAGTCGTACGACATCGCCACGCACGGCAGGCCGTTGATCCGCCCGGTGCCGGTGACCATGCCGTCGGCCGGCGTCGACCGGATCAGGTCGTCCAGCGAGCGGCGGCTGCGCTGGGCGGCGATCGCGAGGGCGCCGAACTCGGTGAAGGTGCCGGTGTCGCACAGGTCCTCGATGTTCTCGCGGGCGGTGCGCCTGCCCAGGGCGTGCCGCCCCGCGACCGCCTCCGGCCGGTTCTCGTCGAGACCGAAGGAGTGCCGCCGTACGACCTCCGCGAGGTCCGCACGAACGGCGTCCGGATCGACCGCCACCGCCACGGGCCCCTCGCCCGGTGCACCGGAGAGGTCGTCCAGGGTGGCCAGTGGGGAGCCCTCGCCGACCGTTTCGCCCACGCGCGTGTGCAGCAGCCGTACCACTCCAGCCCCGCAAGCCCGCACCACGTGCTCCATCTTCATCGCCTCCAGCACCAGCAGCTGCTGTCCGGCCCGCACCGGTTCGCCGGGGGAGACGTCGACGGAGACGACGGTGCCGCTGAGCGGGGCGACGACCGTGCCGTCCGCGGCCGCCTCCTCGGGAACGCCATGGGCCTGTGCAAGCTCCGCCACCACGCCCGTGTGCGCCCAGAAACGCGGGTGCGCCAGTACCTCCCGCAGCAGCGGAATCCCCGTCCGCACCCCCTCCACCGCGAACTCGCCCAGCGCCCGCCGCGCCCGCGCACAAGCCGCCTCCGCATCTCCCGCCGGGGCGTGCGCGACCACCTTGGCGAGCAACGGGTCGTACCGGACACCGACTTCGGCTCCGGCGCGGATCGCCGTGTCGATCCGCACACCGGGCCCCGACGGCAGGTCGAACCGCGTGATCCGCCCCGTCCCCTCGGCCGTGACCCGCGCCTGCACGGCGAACCCGCGCGGCGCAGCAGGCGGCCCCGACAGCCCCAGCTCCTCCAGCGTGGCCCCGGCCGCCAGGCGCAGCTGCACGGCGACCAGGTCCACCCCTGTCACCTCCTCGGTGACCGTGTGCTCCACCTGAAGCCGCGGATTGGCCTCGATGAACCAGAATTCCTCGCCCCGGAGCATGAATTCGAAGGTGACCAGGCTCGAACAGCGGGCGGCCCGGGCCATCCGCAGTGCGGCGCCGAGGATCCGCTCCCTGGTGTCCTCGGAGAGTTCCGGGGCGGGCGCTATCTCGATCACCTTCTGGTGGCGGCGCTGCGCGCTGCAGTCCCGGTCCCACAGATGCGTGACGGCGCCGGTCCCATCCCCGACGACCTGGACCTCGATGTGCCGGGCGCCCTCCAGAAGCCGCTCCGCATACAACTCGTCCCGCCCGAAGCCCTGTTGGGCCTCCGAGGCGCACCGCTCCCAGGCCTCCTCCAGCTCCTCGGCCCGCCGTACGACCCGCATGCCGCGTCCGCCGCCCCCGCCCACCGCCTTGATCATCACGGGCCCGGCCGCCAGCAGCTCCCGCGCCCCTCCCGGGCCGTCGGCCCCGGCGAGCACGGGAACCCCCGACTCGACGGCGAACTCACGCGCCCGCGCCTTGTCCCCGAAGACCGCCAGCACCTCGGGCGTGGGCCCGACGAAAGTGACCCCCGCGTCGGCGCAGCGGCGCGCGAAGGCCGCGTCCTCGCTCAGAAAGCCGTACCCGGGGTGCAGGAAGTCGCAGCCGGTGCCGCGCGCGGCGGCGAGCAGCGCGCCGCCGTCGAGATAGTCGCCCAACGGGACGGCCTCATCGGCCAGCCGAGCGTGCGCGTCGTCGCCCTCGGCGTACACCGCGACCGAGCGCAGCCCGGCCTCCACGGCGGCCCGCAGAATGCGTACGGCGATCTCCCCGCGGTTGGCGACGAGCACGGCGGCATTACCCATGGGAGCCCTCCAGGACAGGAACGAACACCTTGTGCCGGACCCTGGTCACGAGGACCAAGTGCACATGCATCACGAAAGCACAGTGGCGACCAGTTCTGATCTCCTGCATCTCACCCGTAACCCGCGTACGAGGGTGTCCCGGCCGAGGCCGAGATCGTGCCCGAACTGCCCCTCACCCCGACCGGGCAGGTCAGGAAGACGGAGCTGAGCGCACGAGCCAGTCGTACGCGCCCCGCGCCGTGAACACCCCCTGACCGCGGCGCAGCAGCAGGTCCGCGGTGGCGAACTCCGGGGCGTCGGCCTGTGCGGCGACGTACGGGATCGCGATGCAGCGCATGCCGGCGGCGTGCGCCGCTGCGGCGCCGGGGGCTGCGTCCTCCAGGACCACGCAGTCGGCCGGGGCCGCCCCGAGGCGGCGGGCGGCCTCCAGGAAGACATCCGGAGCCGGTTTGCCGCGGGGGACCTCGTCGGCCGAGACTACGGTGCGCAGATACGTGTCCAGGCCGGTACCGGCGAGGATCGCCTCGATCGCCTCCGGCGAGGACCCCGAGGCCACGGCCATCGGCACGCCCTCGGTCGCGAGGAGTTCCACGAACTTCCGCATCTCCGGGTACGCGTGCGTGGCGGCCCGGGCCAGCTCCAGATAGCGGCGGTTGGTGTCGGCGAGGAGCTCGGCGGCGGGGGCCGCGAGGCCGTACTCCTGCTTCCACAGGGCGGCCGTCTCCTGGGTGCTGACACCGACGTACCGCTCGTGCTCCGCCCACGTGAAGTCAGGGACGCCGTGCTCGGCGAGGGTCTGCCGGCCTGCTTCGTAGTAGTTCGGTTCGCTGTCCACGAGCGTTCCGTCGAGATCGAAGATGACCGAAATGGCGCGGAGCTTGCTCATGCCTCCAGCATGGCAGCGCACCAGAGCAAGGTCATTTGCGGGCCGCGCGGCCGATCGACTCGACCAGCGGCAGCAGCCGCTGCGGGACGCGCTCGCGCAGCGCCACCTCGGTGCGGGTGCGGACGACGCCGGGCAGGCTGATCAGCTTCTGGATCACGTCCTCCAGATGGGCGTTGTCGCGCGCCACGACCCGGGTCAGCAGATCGCCGCCGCCGGTGATCGAGAAGGCCTCGACGATCTCCGGCACGGAGGCCAGCGCCTCACCCACGTCGTCCAGATGCCCCTGCGTGACCTCGATGTGCACGAAGGCGAGCACCGGGTGGCCGAGCGCGGCGGGGGAGAGCGTCGGGCCCGTGCCGGTGATCACGCCGTCCCGCTCCAGCCGATCGAGGCGGGCCTGCAGGGTGCCGCGGGCGACGCCCAGGATCCGGGCGTACTCGCGCACGCTCGTGCGCGGCTGCTCCATCAGCAGCCGCAGGATGCGGGTGTCGAGCTCGTCGACGGCCATGGTGCCCGGCCTCCTCGTGCATGGTCCGTTGGCTCGCTCATGGCCGCCGACGGACCGATATGCCTGTGCCAATGGTCCAGCATATTCGAGGCCGCTTGAGCCAGCCGACGCCGTGATGCTGCAATGTTCACGTCGATGGCGCTGCGGACCCCGCGGCGCCTTTTTCATGCCGGTGATTTTCGAGGGGTGGGAAGCAGTGCTGAAGAGGGTGTTCGTGGCGCCGGATCCGGGGCGGACGCGGCTGCGCTTCGCCGCGCGGGCCGTCCTCGGCATCGGGCTCGCGGTCGTGGTCTGCCTGCTGGCCGGACTCTCCCTGGCCGGTGCCGTCACCGGCGGGCTGGCCGCGCTGCTCGCCCTGTTCACCGTCACGGACCCCACCGTCCGCGGGCAGGCCGTCACCACCGCGCTGCTGCCCGCCGTCGGGCTGCCGGTGCTCGCCGCCGCGGCCGAGCTGCACGACCATCCCGTGGCCCGCGACCTCACCTTCCTCGCTGTCATCGGCGCAGGCGTGTACGCGCGCCGCTTCGGACCGCGCGGACACAGCCTCGGCGTCTTCGCGTTCATGACCTTCTTCGTGGCGCAGTTCCTGCACGCCGCCACGGGCCGGCTGCCCGAGCTGTACGCGGCCGTCCTCCTGTCCGTGCTCAGCGCCTTTGCGGTCCGCTTCGGCCTGTGGTGCTACGAGGCCAAGCTGCCCCCGGCGCCCGTACCCGCCCCGCCCGCCGGCACCGGCCTGGCCCGCGTCACCACCCGCCAGGCCGTCCAGGCCACCGCGGGCGCGGGCTTCGCGCTCGTCGTGGGCCAGCTGGTGTCCGGGCAGCGCTGGTACTGGGCCGTCGGCGCCACCTGGTGGATCTTCGTCAACACCGCCTCACGCGGCGAGACCCTGGTCCGCGGCTTCCGCCGGGTCCTCGGCACGGTGATCGGCATCGGCCTCGGCCCGCTGATCGCCGCCCTGCACGGAGCGGCCCTCCCCACGGCCGCGCTCCTCGCGGTCTGCGTCTTCGGCATCTTCTACACGGCCGCGGTCTCGTACACCTGGATGATGCTCTGGGTCACGCTCCTCGCCGAACTCCTCTACGGCCTGCTGGGCGTCCTGAACCCGGGCCTGCTCGCCCTGCGCCTCGCGGAGACCGGCGTCGGCGCACTCGGCGCCGTGCTCGCGGTGCTCTTCGTCCTGCCCGTCACCACGCACACCATCACCGACGCCTGGATCCAGCGTGCCCTGCGCTGCGTCCACGCCTGCACGGCAGAGGCAGCCGCCCGCCTCGCGGGCTCCACGGCCGCCGACCCGGCGCGGCGGGTCGCGGAACTGGAACAACTCCTCGGCCGCGTACGGCTGTCCGTCGCGCCCCTCGTACACCCGCTCAACCCGATGCTCGGCCGCAAACGACGCGCCCGCCAGGTGCTGGACCTGCTCGACGACTGCGCCCGCGAGACCCGCGGCCTGGTCGCCGTCGCCGCCGACCCGGAGGCCTCCCACGACGCCCGACTGGCAGCCGCCTGCTGGCGCGTGGAGGCGGCGGTGGAGGCGCTCACCGGTGGCGAACACCCCCGCCTTGACATCGCCACCGAGGCCCCCGCCGTGGAACCCGCCCTGGCCCACCTGCACGGCCTGGAACGGGCCCTCGCGGAACTGGCCACACCGCTGCGGACGCCGTCCGGGTCGCCGCTCGTGGGGGCGTGAGCCCCCCGCCCCGAGGCACTTTTGCCGGCCATGCAGAGGCAGGGTCAGGGCCACCACGCGGTGCGGACGCCGTGGCCGAGGCGTCCGCCGGGCATCTGTGACGCCCTCACCTCGAACCCGTCCGCGGCACCGGCGACCCACGCATTACCGGCGTCACCGCCCTCGCTGTCCGCCTCGGCGACCCCGGTACCTCCTTCGACGTCCTGCCGCAGATCGCCGGCCGTCTCGGCCTCGACCCCCGCACCGACCGCGCGCTGTGGAAGGACCGCGTGCGGACCCGGGGTGTCACTGCGCCGGGCGGGCGCCGACCGGTCGTCGATCGTGTCGCACCTACGGCACCGTCGAACCCCGCTCGATCCACGTCCACCACCCGAGTCCTCGCCCGAGCCCGCCGCGCGACAGGCTCCTCGGTTGCGGCCCGGTCAAATAGCCCGCATATGGTCTAGACCGCTGGTGATCGACTGCTAACGTCGCCCCGACGGCACAGAACCGAGAGGGGACAGCGGTGACAGACGGCGGCGGGCGGCGACGGCGGGCCTTCATCGGGTCGTTCACGGCGGCGGGAGGCCCCGGGATCGTGACCGCGGCCGTAGCCCCGGACAGCGGTGCGCTGACCGCGCTGAGCAGCGTGGACGGCGTGCCCGACCCCTCCTACCTCGCACCGGCACCCGACGGGCGGACCCTCTACGTGGTCAGCGAGACCGCCGAGGGAGCGGTCGCCGCGTACCGGGTGACGGGAGACCGGCCCGAGAAGACGGGCGCGCCGGTCCCGGTCGGCGGCAACACCCCCACGCACCTCAGCGTGTTCGCCGGGCACGTCCTGACCGCCAACTACGGCTCCGGCAGCGTCACCGCCGTGCCCGTCCGCTCCGACGGCACCCTCGCCGGCGCCGCCTCCGATGTCCTTCAGCACAAGGGCTCGGGCCCGCACACCCTGCGCCAGCAGGGACCCCACGCCCACCAGGTGCAGCCCGACCCGAGCGGGCGGTGGGCCGTCAGCGTCGACCTCGGCACGGACTCGGTCCGGGTCTGCACGCTGACCGGCGGCCGCCTCGAAGTGCACCGGGAGATCGCCCTGCGACCCGGCTCCGGACCGCGCCACCTGGCCTTCCACCCGGACGGCACGCACGCGTACGTCCTCAACGAACTGACGCCGACGGTCACCGTCTGCCACTGGGACGCCGCGACCGGTTCCCTGGAACCGCTGACCGAACGGCATGTGCTCCCCGGCGCCCCGACCGGCGACGCCTACCCCTCCGGCATCGTGGCCTCCCCCGACGGCCGCTTCGTGTGGACCGCCACCCGCGGCGAGGACGTCCTGTCCACCTTCGCCGTCGAGGGCGACGAGCTCCGCCTGATCGGCACGGTCCCCTGCGGGGGCCACTGGCCCCGCGCGATCGCCGAGTCGGACGGATTCCTCTACGTCGCCAACGAACGCTCCGGCGAGGTGACCTGGTTCACCCTCGACCCCGCCACGGGCCTGCCGCGATACGAGGCTTCCTTGGCGGTCCCTGCCGCGTCCTGCGTGGTCTTCGCCTGAAGACAGCAGGCGAGCGCCCCGAAGGGGCGCGGGGCTGTATCGACATGCGGCTCCGCCGCGCGGGCGCGACCGGCCACGATGGCGCGGTCGACGATCGACGGCATCTCATGCCGCGGCGGAGCCGCTGATCGGCCCAGCCGCCGGAGCGCTTGGCGGCGGGCGTACGGCGAGGGGCCCGCTCCCGGAGCGGGCCCCTCGCCGTAAGTGATTTTGAGCAGCAGCGCTGCCGCACGCCTCAGCGAACCGGCGTCCCCTGCGGCTGCGGCGGAGCGATACCCAGCGCCGTCGTGTACTTGGCCAGCGCGAGCTTGCCGATCGCCGGGTACGGGCCGAGCGCCTCGGCGGCGGAGCAGCCCGCCTCCTTGGCCGCCTCCTCGACCAGGCCCGCGTCGATCTCCGGCCCTATCAGGTACGGCGCGAGCGCCAGCTGCTGCGAACCCGAGCCGCGCAACTGCTCGGCGACGGCCGCGATCGAGCCGTCCTGGTCCAGCGCCGCCGCCATCACCGGCACGGCGAGACGCGCCGCGAGCAGCATGCCGGTGATCCCGGCCGCCTGAACGGCCTCGTCGCCGCCCACCGAGGCCAGGATGATGCCGTCCGCCGCGGTCGCCACGGTGAACAGGCGGGCGCGGTCGGCGCGGGCGAGACCCGCCTCCGACAGGCGCACGTGCAGCGCCTCGGCGAGCAGCGGGTGCGGGCCCAGCACGTCGGTGAGGTCGGCCGCGACGCGGCTGTCCATCACGGCCTGGCGGATGCGGCGCAGCAGCGCGCCGTCGGGGCCGGCCAGCAGCGGCACGACGACGGCGACCGGGCCGTCCGGCTCCTTGACGTCCAGGCCGGCGGCGCGGGCGTGCTCGAAGCGGGCCGCACGCTCCTCGGAGGCGTGCGCGAGCACGGCCTGCAGCGTGGGGAACTCCGCCTCGTCCCCGTCCAGGTACCCGATCCGCGCATCGAGGCCGGGCAGCTCGGAGCGGGCGATGCTCACGACCTCCTCGGCGAGGCTGCGCGTGGGGGCGCCGGGAGTGCCCGGCACCGCGAGGACGAGCGCGGGCGCGCCCTCAGGAGCCGCCAGCGGCTCGGGTCGGCGGTGCCGCCCGGGCTGGCGAGGTCGCGGCATTCGTACTGGCAGGCCGGACGCGGGCCCAGTGGGGGAGCTCATGGCGACGCATGTTACTGGCTTCCTGGGCTCCCCTGTTCGGGGAGGGTGCAGGTGAGCGGTTTCTGTCCCATTTTGTCTGATGAGTTACATACGGATCAGAAGCTTGTGGCGTACGGAGATCAGCCGTCGTCGCCGGTCATCACGCTCAGCATCGCTTCATCACCCGGGAGAGTGAGCGTTCCCGCCGCGAGATCGTCGGCGATACGCACCGAACCGGCCAGCGGATCGCCGGCGGCCGGCACCACCGGTGCATGCGGCAGCCGTTGCGACAGCTCTTCCGTGAGGGGGGCGAGCAGAGGGTCGCCCATCTTGAACAGGCCGCCGGTCAGGGCCACTTGAACGTCTCCCGCGGGCGGACAGACCGCGGCCGCGGACTCCGCCATGTGCCGGGCCGCCGCGCGCAGGATGCCCGCGGCGACCGGGTCGCCGCCGGTGCAGGCGGCCACCTGGGGTGCGAAGGAGGCGAGCACGGCGGGCCGGTCCGGCCGCGGGTAGAGCCTGCCCGGCAGCCCCGGCAGCGGACCGAACATCTCCTCGGCACGGGCCAGCAACCCGGGCGAACCGCCGGGTCTTCCGTCGAACGCGCGCAGGGCCGCCTCCAGCCCGGCCCGCCCGATCCAGGCGCCGCTGCCGCAGTCGCCCAGCAGATGTCCCCAGCCGTCCGCGCGGCGCCAGCGCGTCAGGTCGGTACCGACGGCGATCAGGCCCGTCCCGGCCGCGACCACGGCGCCCGGGCGTGGCCCGAGGGCGCCGACATAGGCGCTGACGGCGTCGGCGGCGAGGGCGACGGAGCGGATGCCGAACTCCCGGCCCAGCGCGCCGGGGAGTTCGGCACGCAGGGCATCGCCGAGGGAGGCGAGCCCGGCGGCCCCAACGACGGCCGTACGCAGTGCGGAGACACCGGTCTCTGCGATCAACGCGCGTACCATCGGCACGAGTTGGGCCATGAGATGGTCCGGATCGATCCCCCGGACTCCGGTGCGCACCGGCTCCCGGGACTCCCGCTGGGCCGGCGGACCGTCGTCCGTGCGCTTGACGACGACCCGCAGACCTGAGCCCCCCGAGTCGACCGCGAGGATTCCGGTCGTGCCCGCCCGCGCTCGGTGCCCCGCCGCGCCCGTGCCCGGTCCGTCCCCCGCACCGCTCACGGCAGGCGCCAGTCCACCGGCTGCCCGCCCTGTCTGATCAGCAGGTCGTTGGCCCGGCTGAAGGGACGCGAGCCGAAGAAGCCGCGGTCGGCCGACATCGGGGACGGGTGGGCCGACTCCACCGAGGGGAGGCTGCCGAGCAGCGGCCGCAGATTGCGGGCGTCCCGGCCCCACAGGATGGACACCAGAGGCTTTCCGCGCCCGGCGAGGGCGCGAATGGCCTGTTCGGTGACCTCCTCCCAGCCCTTTCCGCGGTGCGCGCCCGGCTTGCGCGGGGCGGTGGTGAGCGCCCTGTTCAGCAGCAGCACGCCCTGCTGCGTCCACGGCGTCAGATCCCCGTTGGACGGCTGGGGCAGGCCCAGGTCGGTGCTCAACTCCCGGTAGATGTTGAGGAGACTGCCGGGCAGCGGACGCACCTCGGGCGCCACCGAGAACGACAGCCCCACGGCGTGCCCCGGCGTGGGATACGGGTCCTGGCCGACGATCAGGACGCGTACCTCGTCGAAGGGTTGCTGGAAGGCCCGCAGAACATTCGCTCCCGCCGGAAGGTAGGTGCGCCCGGCGGAGATCTCCGCGCGCAGGAAGTCCCCCATCTCGGCGATCCGTCCGGCCACCGGTTCCAGGGCCTTCGCCCAGCCCGCTTCGACGATTTCATGCAACGGTCGTGGTGCCACGGGCGTCACCCTACTGCCGTAAGGGCAGCGGAGATCAACCGGTGGCCAAGGCCGTGCGCTCCCCCCGCAGCACTCATCCGATCACCGCGGCCCGCACGCACAGCACATCCGGCAGATGCGAGGCCAACTGCCGCCAGCTGTCGCCGTCGTCGGCGGACGCATACACCTCGCCGTTGCGGTTGCCGAAGTACACTCCCGCAGGGTCCGCGCCGTCCGTGCACAGCGCGTCGCGCAGCACCGTGCCGTAGTGGTCCTCCTGCGGCAGGCCCGCCGACAACGGCTCCCAGCTCTTGCCCGCGTCGGCCGTGCGGAAGACCCGGCAGCGGTGACCGGCGGGCACCCGGTCCGCGTCCGCGTTGATCGGGAACACATACGCCGTGTCGCCGCGGTGCGGGTGGGCGGCCGCGGCGAAGCCGAAGGTGGACGGCAGCCCTTCACCGATGTCGCTCCAGTGCCCGCCCGCGTCGTCGCTGCGGTACACGCCCCAGTGGTTCTGCAGATACAGCCGGTCCGGGTTGGCCGCGTCCCGCGCGACCTTGTGCACGCACTGCCCGAACTCCGGGTTCGGATCCGGCAGGAACACCGCGGAGACACCGGAGTTGGACGGTGTCCAACTGGCCCCGCCGTCAGTGGTCCTGAACACCCCCGCCGTCGAGACGGCGACCGTCACCGCCCGCGGGTCACGCTTGTCGGTGAGCACGGTGTGCAGCCCCTCACCGCCGCCGCCCGGCACCCACTTCGAGCGCGTGGGGTGCTCCCACAGGGGGCGCACCAGCTCGAAGGTCTCCCCGCGGTCCTCCGAGCGGTACAGAGCGGCCGGCTCCGTGCCCGCGTACACGACGTCCTGTTCCGCGGCCGCCGGATGCAGCTGCCACACCCGCTCCAGCGAAGCCCCGGTGTCCTTGGGGAACTTGACGGCCGGCCGGGCGGGTTCCGTCCAGGTGCGGCCCAGGTCGTCGGAGTGGAACACGGACGGGCCCCAGTGGGCGCTGTCGCCGCCGGCCAGCAGACGCGGACGGTCGCCGCGAGTGTCGATCGCGACCGAGTACACGGCCTGCGCGTTGAAGTAGGGAGTCTCGTCGAACTCCCATGCGCCACCTCGCCGACGCCCGATGAACAGGCCTTTGCGTGTGCCCACGGCGAGCAGTACCTCGGTCATGCCGAATCACCTCCGCTGTGTCTGTGACCGCTCTGTCCCAGACATCGGCCAGTCTGCACCCCACCACTGACAGTCACCTCTGGATCGGCATCGCGGCAGGTCAAAGCGGTGTCGGCGGATCGAGAGGCGATAGCGGGCCCCGTTTGTGAAGACGCCTGCGCGAGCGGGGTGACGCATGCGACCGTCGAGTCGGTGGAGTCGACCTGAGTATCCGGCGGTCTTCGCCCGTATGGGAGGGAGGTTCCGGATGATCGTGCGCTCATGAGGAGGATGCCTTCGATGGCGTTCCGTGGTCCCAAGGTGTGGCTGTGGCGCTGGCGGCGCAATCCGCTGAGGCGTCGCGCCGACGCGGTGGAGGCGTGGGTCGTTCTCGGTACCTGGCTGGTCACCGTCCTGGTCGGTGTGCTCGCGGGTCTGGCGGCCACCAGGTCCGTCGAGGACGGTCTGGCCCGCGAGCGCGCAGAGTGGCGGCAGGTTGCGGCGCGGCTGACGGAGAAGGCGCCCGGTTCGGCCTCCGACCACCCCGCCACGTTCAGCGGCGACCGGGTGTGGGGAAACGTGCGCTGGACCGCCCCGGACGGCACCACGCACACCGGTCAGGTCCGGGTCGGCCCCGGCAGCAGCGCCGGCACGGCGGTCACCGTCTGGAGCGACCTGCAGGGCCACCTCGTCTCCCGGCCCGCCACCGCCGCCCAGGCCCAGCTGCGGTCCTCGCTGATCGGCGCCCTGGTGGGCATGAGCGCCGCTGCGGTGCCCTTCGTCGGCGGGCGCGTCCTGTGCGGCCGCCTTGAACGCCGCCGCATGTCGCAGTGGGACACGGAGTGGGCCCGCTTCGGACCGCTGTGGGGGCGCAAGACGAGCTGACGAGGACGCCTGCCGACAGAACCGCCGGGAGTCGTCGCGCTGCGGGTTCACGGTCCCTGTGCCATCGTCGTAGGTGACGCCCCCGAGGCGGCACACACAGGCGTTGCCTCAGGGCGGAAGTGGTGGCGGTTACTCCAGTTGATGCTGGGCCCCTGGACGCCTCGCGTCGGACAACTACCCTCGCGGACACAACCATTTCTGGCGGAAGGCGGTGCCTCATGGCGGAGCAGACTTCCAGAAGGGAACTGGTCGGCGAACTGTCGGCGGAGTTCCTGGGCACCATGATCCTGATCCTCTTCGGCTGCGGTGTGGTCGCCCAGGTCGTGGCGGCCGGGATCGGTGATCACGACAGCATCGCCTGGGCCTGGGGCCTCGGCGTCACCATGGGCGTCTACGTCGCCGCCCGGCTCAGCGGCGCCCACATCAACCCCGCCGTCACCCTGGCCCTGGCCTGCTTCAAGGGCTTCGAGTGGAAGAAGGTCGGGCCCTACGTCGTGGCGCAGACCGCGGGCGCTTTCGTCGCCGCGCTGCTGGTGCGCTGGAACTACACCGAGGTCCTCGCCAAGACCGACCCAGGCCACACGATCAAGACACAGGGGGTCTTCTCCACCCTCCCCGGCAACGGCGCCCTGCCGGTGAGCGAACTCGGCGCCCTGCGCGACCAGGTGATCGGCACCGCCATCCTGGTCCTGGTCATCTTTGCCATCACCGACCTGCTCAACACCCCGCCCGGCGCCAACCTGGCCCCGCTCATCATCGGTCTCCTGGTGGTGGCGATCGGCATGGCCTGGGGTACCGACGCCGGCTACGCCATCAACCCGGCCCGTGACTTCGGGCCGCGGCTCGCCAGCTTCATCACCGGGTACGGGACCGCCTGGCGGGATCAGTACGGCAACATCTACTTCTGGGTGCCGATCGTCGGGCCCCTGGTCGGCGGCGTGGTCGGTGCCGCCATCTACAAGCTGTTCATCTCGCCGTATCTGACCGGCGAGGAGCCGCAGGAGCCGGGCCGGGTCCCGACACCGGACGGCGAACACATGGACTAGCGGGAACGGCCCGTATCGAGCCGGGCGGGCGGCGGCCTTCACCAGAGGGTCCGTCACTTGCCCGGCCGCTCTCCGCCCGACCGAGTGCGGTTACCGTCGTACGCAGCGGTGTGCGCCCGTTCGCGCAGGGCGACGAAGTCCCGCACGCCGGGCGAGGAGCACCACGGCATGGCCGGGTGGGGGAGCAGGACTACGCCGACGGCCCAGGCCGCCGGGCCGGGGATGCGGCCGTGGCGGTTCGTCGTCACGTTCGGCACGGTCAGCATGCTGGCCGACTTCGTCTACGAGGGCGCCCGTTCCGTCACCGGCCCGCTGCTCGCCTCGCTCGGCGCGTCCGCCCTGGTCGTCGGCGTGGTCACCGGCGTCGGCGAGGCCGCCGCTCTGGTGCTGCGGCTGGCCTCAGGGCCGCTGACCGACCGCACCCGCCGCTTCTGGGCGTGGACGATCGCCGGATACACGCTCACGGTGGTCTCCGTGCCGGTGCTCGGACTGGCCGGGGTGCTGTGGCTGGCGAGCGCGCTGGTGATCGCCGAACGCGTGGGCAAGGCGGTGCGCTCCCCGGCCAAGGATACGCTGCTGTCGCACGCCACCGCCGCCACCGGGCGCGGCCGCGGGTTCGCCGTCCACGAGGCGATGGACCAGATCGGAGCGCTGATCGGCCCCCTGGTGGTGGCCGGGGTGCTGGCCGCGACCGGCGACGACTACGCGCCCGCGCTGGGCGTCCTGGCCGCCCCCGGCGTCGCCGTACTGGCCCTGCTGGTGTGGCTGCGTCACCGGGTGCCGGATCCGGCCGCCTACGAACCGGAGCCGGAACGCGCGGTGGCCGTGGAACAGGCGGGCAGGGCGCGGCTGCCGCGCAGCTTCTGGGTGTATGCCGCCTTCACGGCCGCGACGCTGGCCGGCTTCGCGACCTTCGGCGTGCTCTCCTACCACCTGGTCCAGCGGCATCTGCTGCCCACCGCCGCGGTGCCCGTGCTGTACGCCGCCGCCATGGGCGTCGACGCTCTCGCCGCGCTGGCCACCGGCTGGGCCTACGACCGGTACGGCGCCCGCACGCTGGCCGTACTGCCCGTCCTCGCCGCCGGTGTGCCCCTGCTCGCCTTCACCGACACCGTCGGCCTGACCGTGGCCGGCGCGCTGCTGTGGGGCGCCGCCATGGGCGTACAGGAGTCGACCCTGCGGGCCACCGTCGCCGACCTCGTCCCGCCCGGTCGCCGCGCCACCGCGTACGGCCTGTTCGCCGCCGTCATCGGCGCGGCCACGCTGATCGGCGGCATCCTCGCGGGAGCCCTGTATTCCCGCTCGATCCCGGCGCTGATCATCGTCACCGTGGCCATCCAGGCCCTGGCGCTGGTGCTGCTCGCCGTCACCCGTCCGGGGCGTACGTCCTGACACGCGCGGACGGTCCGCGGGGCGAGTGCCCAGCGGACCGTCCGGTGCAGACTCTCCTAGCTCGCGATGTGCCCGATGCGACGCTTGCGGCGGTGCAGGGCGAACGCGGTGCCGGTGGCACCCGCGGTGAGCAGACCCGCGGCCAGGGCTATCGGGAGCGCCGGGGAGGCCGAACCGGTGTCGGCGACGTTCTGCGCCTTGAGGTCCTGGACGTAGGGCGGGTAGGCGCCCTGCGTGGAGACGGCGGTGACCGTCCCGCTGTGGTGCGGGATGCCCTTCACGGACTTGACGGAGCCGTCCGTGTTCAGCAGCACCTGCTTGTTGTTGGGGTGCTTGAAGTCGAACAGGCCGCTCAGGCTGCCGGAGCGCCGGTCGAAGGAGGCGTCACCGATGCGGCCCGTGTGCCAGTTGTTCTCGATGAACCGGGTGATCGACGCCTGCTCGGTGGCGGTGTGGTCGATCGAGTTGACCCTGCTGTACGGGGAGATGACCAGCAGCGGCTGCCGGGTGCCGGGGCCGCAGCGGTCCGCGTAACCGCCGGCCGCGGCCGGACCGGACTGGCAGGCCGGGCTGTCCAGGGCCTTGCCGTTGGAGCCGACCGTGGCGTCCTTGGAGCCGTTGAGCACCTTGGCGGCCACGTGGTCGTACCAGCCGTCGGAGTCGTCGTAGGCGACCACGACCGCGGTGGACTTCCACTGCGGCGACTGCTGCAGCGCGTTGATCTCCTTGACCAGGAAGTGCTGCTCGTCGATCGGGTCCGAGTAGCCGGCGTGACCGTCCTGGTACTCGGCCGCCTTCAGGAAGCTGACCGCGGGCAGGCGGCCGGCCTGGAGGGCGGCGTCGAAGTCCGTCAGGTCGTAGTTGTGGTTGGCCCGGCCGGCGTGTCCGATCTCGGCGATGCTCTTGGGGGCCAGGTGGTGCGGGTTGGACGTCGACTTGTAGTACTCGAACGGCGAGTGGTGCGGGCTGTAGTCCACCGAGGCCGCGCCGCCGACGTTGGCGTGGGTGGTGCCGCCGCACTTGGCGTAGTCGCCCTGCTTGCCGTCCCAGGCGGTGCTGGGGCGGAAGCCGCCCTGGAACCAACCCCAGCTCACGCCCCGGGAGTTGAGCAGGTCACCGATGTTCTTGCCCTGCATGACCGCCAGCGCGTTGGTCGACGTGTGGTCCTTGTCGGAGCAGTCGTCGAAGGCCGGGTCCGGGTCGTTGACCAGCGTGCCGACACCCTTGGCGTCGGGAGAGAGGACCGTGTACGGGTCCGGCTTCGAGGTCTGCTTCGGGTCCTCCGTGCCCGAGGCCGGGTCGACGGAGATCACGCCGTGCGTCTGGCCGGAGATCAGGTTGAGCGCGCCGGGCGTGGAGGGCCCGTAGACCGAGCTGAACGACTTGTCGTTCAGCGCGTAGTGCTGGGCGTAGTTCCACAGCGCCGTGACGGTGTTGCCGTCGTAGTAGTCCATCACCAGGCCGGGCTCGCCGAAGAGCCCGCTGCACTTGTTGACCTCGGTGTTCTCGACGTACTTGTCGGCCTTGCCGCCGTCGGCCGCGTACTGCTCGGGGCCGTAGGAATGGTTCTGGTCGCAGGTCATGGCCTGCGAACTGGCCAGCCGCTTGGGCTTGTAGAGGTTCGGGTTGTTCTTCAGGAGCCCCGCGTTGAGGAGGTTGTCGGCCTTCGGGGTGTGCGGCGCCGCCTTGAAGGGGGTGCCGTCGGTGTTGGCGGCCTTCGGGTAGGTGGCGAAGTAGTGGTCGAACGAGTTGTTCTCGTCGTAGATCACCACCAGGTGCTTGATCGGGGTCGCGGTGTGCGCGCCGGAGGGGACCTGAACGCCGGAGGCCGCCGAGGCGGGGACAGCACCGCCCGCGCTCGCCAGGGCGGCCGCACCGAGCAGGGCGCCTACGCGCGTCAACCCGCGCCGCGCCCTTGGGGTTCTACCTGTGCCGATCATGCTGTCTCGCCTTCCGGAAGCACCGAATTCCACTGCAATTCCATCGAATCCACTGCCACGGAATCCGTGGCCATGGCATCTACGGCTGGATCCTGGGCAATGGTGGCGGCGGGGCGGGGGAGTGGCAATGACGCGTCAGCGAATCTTCGGTCAGGAAATCCTCATCGTCTCTTGGCATGCTCTTGACCGGAGGGGTGGGGCGGGGTCAGGTCAGCAGGGCGCGCCCCAGCCAGTCGGAGCCGTCCCGGACGCCGGGCAGGGCGAAGAAGTAGCCACCGCCGAACGGGGTGATGTAGTCGACCAGCGGCTCGCCGGCCAGCCGCTTCTGCACCGTCTCGAACTGGCGGGCGAGGTCCTGCTGGTAGCAGCAGAACAGCAGGCCCATGTCCAGGTTGCCGTTGCTGTCCGTACCGCGGTCGTAGTTGTAGCCGCGCCGCAGGATGCGCTGGTCGTCGGTGGCGCCGGTGCGCGGATTGGCCCGCCGGATGTGGCTGTCCAGGGGGATCACATCGCCCTGGGGATCCTGCGGGTAGTTGGGAGCGTCGGTCTCGTGGCGTCCGTCCAGGGGTGCGCCGGTGTCCCGGGCGCGGCCGAACATCCGCTCCTGCTCGGTGATCGAGACCCGGTCCCAGAACTCCACCAGCATGCGGATCAGGCGTACGACCTGATAGCTCCCGCCCACGGCCCAGTCGGGCTCGCCGGTGCCGCTGCCCACCCACACCAGGCGGTCCATCGTCCGGGCGTCGCGCCGGTCGGGATTGGCGATGCCGTCCTTGAAGCCCATGTGGTTGCGGGGCGTGCCCGAAGGGCGGGGCGGGCTGATGAAGCCGTCCATGCGCCAGCGCACCTGCATGCCACCGCGGGTGTGCCGGGTCAGGTCGCGCAGGGCGTGCAGCACGGTGTCCTGGTTGGCGGCGCACAGTTGCACGCTCAGATCGCCGTGGCACCAGGCGGCATCCAGGTCGTCGTCGGGGAACGACGGCATCGTGGTGAGCCGGTGCGGCCTGCGGGAGCCCAGGCCGTAACGGTCGTCGAAGAGCGAGGCGCCGACGCCCACGGTGACGGTCAGGGCGTCCGCGGGGACGTCCGGGCCGAGGGTGCCGGAGTCGGCGGGCGGCCCGGTGATGCCCAGCTCCTCCGGGCTGCCACCGGCCGTGAGGAACCGCGCCCTGTCGGTCAACGTACGCAACAAATCGGTCAGTTCGCCCCGGTTCTCCGCGGTCGCGTCGAAGGCCACGAACGCCGTGGCCCGCTGCGCCGGAGTGACGATGCCCGCCTGGTGCCGGCCGTGAAAGGCCACCCCCCCACCCTCACGGACCGGGCCGGCGGCGGACGCAACCTGACGGTCGGCGCCCACAAGCCCGGCCCCGGCAGTGGCGGCCGCGGCGGCCAGGAGGCCGCGGCGTGCGATCTCGGGCGCCGGGGTCACGTGGTCCTCCGTATGCCGCTGGAGGTGGCTTCGGCGGGGGGTCGCTCGCCTGGCGCGCCCAGGTTGGTGCCGATGGTCTTTCGAGGGGTGCGGAGTTGCGCGCCGGCAGAGGCGGTGTGGTGCTCGGCGGCCATGAGCCCGGTCCCGCTCGTGGCGGCCAGGGGGATGTGGGATGCGATGTCGGGCGGCCGGTTCACGTGGTTCTCCGTGGGTTGGCGGGGGAGACGGCTTGGCGGTCGGTGGCCGAGAGGGCGGTTCGGGCCCTGGCGGACGCCGTGGCCAGGAGACCGCGGCGTGCGATGTTGGGCGGCGGGGGCACGCGGCTCTCCGTATCGTCGGTCGGGTGGCCAAGGCGGAGGCGGGCTTGGCGGTCGGTGGTGAAGAGGCCGCGGGGTGCGATCCAGGGTGCCGGCCACGTGATTCTCCGTGTGCCGGCGGATGTGGCTTCGGCGGGGGGTTGCTCGACCGACGCGCCCAGGTGGATGCCGATGGTCTTGCGCCGCGTGCGGAGCCGCGGGTGGAGGCGGTACTGCTGGTCGGCGGCCATGAGCCCGGTCCCGCTCGTGGCGGCCAGGGGGCCGTGGGGTGCGCTGCCGGGCGGCCGGTTCACGTGATTCTCCGGGTGTCGGCGGAGCTGCGCCGGGGCGGACGCGGTCTGGCAGTCGGCGGCCACGAGCCTGGCCACGGCGGCCCGGAGGCCGGGGTTGGTGATGTCCGGCGGCGGGGTCACGCAGTCCTCCGTACGTCCGTGAGCGTGGCCACGGCGGCGAGGTGCTCGGTCAGTTCGCCCAGGTCTGCGTCGAGCTTCTCCCGCTGGGCGCGGGGGAGGCGGTCCAGCGGTGTCCAGTCGCCGTCGTGCTCGGCGGCGTCGAGCGTGTGCCGGGCCCGGGTCATCCAGGAGTCCAGCTCGGACAGGCCCTTGTCGCGGGTCTTCAGCAGTGGACGCAGATAGCCGAGCAGCACGCCGGTGCCGTCGAGGTTGGCGCGGGCGGTGGCCAGATTGGTGCCGCTGCCGTAGTCGGTACGGCCCGTCAGCTCGAACTGCACGGTGTTCTCCAGGATCTCGTGCGCGCGCAGACCGACGTCGGCCGGATCCATCCGCTGGTCGGGCCAGCCGTCACGCAAGGCGTGCACGGCCTTGGCCAGCCGGTCCACAGGCCCGCGCAGGCTGCTCGCCGACTCGCCGTGCCACAGCCCGTACTCGACCCGGTGGAAGCCCGTGAAGCCCGCGTCGTGCACCCCGCCGGACAGGCCCGCCGTGGTCCCGTTGATCGCCGAGTCCGCGTCACCGAAGGTGCCGTAAGCGGCGCCCATCCGCTCGTACACCAGGTGCGCGGGAAGCCAGGCGGCGCGGGCGGCCGAGAGGTCCCCGCGGTCGATCGCATCGCGCAGCGCGTCGGTCCTGTCCGCCAGCTCGACCGTCCGGGCCCCGATCCACTTCTGGTAGGCGAGCGTGGGCGGGATGAGCTGCTGCTGGGTCACCGGGAGGGCAGCCGGACCGCTCCGAACGTTTCCGCCGGTGATGTGGACGGTGGGGCCGGTGACGGCGTCGGCGTCCTCGGGCAGGCACTTGAAGGCGTATGCGCCCTTGCCGAGCGTCACCCGTATCGGGCGCTCGGTGCCCGGGGCCAGCCCCTCGACCTCGCCGTAGACCGCGCCCGTCCTCGCATCGGTCAGATAGACCTCGGCCGCCGAGCCGGAGGTGTTGCGCAGATCGAAGACCTGACGGCCGGGTTCGGGATGCGTCCAGCCGCGGCCGCAGTGGGCGGAGGTGACCTCGACGGCGGTGTGCCGCAGCCCGTCGGCCGCCTTCGGCTGCTGCCGGCCCCCGCCGGAACCACCGGCAGTCAGCACACCTGCCGTCACCGCAGCCGCTGCAGCCAGGGCACCGCCTGCGAGCAGCGCGGTGCGCCGCCGGGCCCGGGGAAGGGGTGGACCGGATGCGGTGTCGGGCATGCCGGCCCTCCTGATAGTCGTACGAACGAGTCGGCGCCGAATGATCCTAAGCAGGCCGCAGGACCGCAACAGCCTTCCTGACCGGTTCCTGACCGGAGGAAGAGCCAGAATTCGGCCAGGGTTCACCCGCCCGTCGGGCAGCGTGGCGGCGTCTCACCTGCGAAGAACCCGGGCCTACGGCGCCTGCGCACCCCGCGTCGTCTCAATCCCCGCCCGGCAGCGCCCGCTCCAGCACGGCGTCCAGATCGGCGGCGTCCGGCAGAGTGCCGAAGGCGTGTCCCCAGTCGCCGCCCAGCCGAGTCGCGCAGAAGGCGTCGGCGACGGCGGGCGGGGCGTGGCGCACCAGGAGCGAGGCCTGCAGGGTGAGGGCCATCAGCTCCACCAGACGGCGGGCGCCGGACTCGGACCCGGTGGCCAGCAGGCCCTCGAGCCGGACCACGGCGGTATCCAGCCGTTCGTCCGCGCCCCGCGCCAGGGCGAGCTCGTCGAAGAGGGCCTGTGCGGTGCCGGGCTCACGCCTCAACGCCCGCAGGACGTCAAGGGCGTTGACGTTCCCGGAGCCCTCCCAGATCGACAGCAGCGGAGCCTCGCGGTAGTGGCGGGGCATGCCCGACTCCTCCACATAGCCGTTGCCGCCGAGGCACTCCAGGGCCTCCGCGGTGAAGGCCGGGCCCCGCTTGGTCACCCAGTACTTGCCGACGGCGGTCGCGATCCGCCGGAACGCCGCCTCCCCCGCGTCCCCGCGCACCGCCCGGTCCGCCGCGCCCGCCAGCCGCAGGGTGAGCGTCGTCGCGGCCTCCGACTCCAGCGCGAGGTCCGCCAGCACATTGCGCATCAGCGGCTGGTCGACGAGGCGCGCCCCGAACGCGCTGCGGTGGCGCACATGGTGCCCCGCCTCGACCAGCGTCTTGCGCATCAGCGTGGCCGACATCATCACGCAGTCGAGCCGGGTGCAGTTGACCATCTCGATGATCGTCTTGACACCGCGGCCCTCCGGCCCGACCAGCCAGCCCACCGTCCCGTCGAACTCCGGTTCGGAGGAGGCGTTGGACCGGTTGCCCAGCTTGTCCTTGAGCCGCTGGATGCGGAAGGTGTTACGGCTCCCGTCGGGCAGGATCCGCGGTACGAGGAAGCACGACAGACCACCTTTGTCCCTGAGAGGGGATGCCTGCGCCAGCACCAGGAAGACGTCGCACATCGGCGCCGACGTGAACCACTTGTGCCCGCGCAGCTGGTACACGCCCGGCTCGGCCGTCGGCCACGCGGTGGTCGTGTTCGTACGGACGTCGGAGCCGCCCTGCTTCTCGGTCATCCCCATGCCGGCGAGCAGACCGCGCTTCTCGGTCGGCACCCGCAGCCCCGGCTCGTACTCCCGGCTGGTCAGCAGCGGTTCGTAGATCTTCGCGAGCTCGGGCTGGGCCCGCAGGGCGGGTACGGCCGCGTAGGTCATCGAGGTGGGGCAGCCGTGCCCGGCGTCGGTGTGTCCCCACACCAGCCCGCCCGCGGTACGGGCGACATGGGCGCCGGGCCGGTCCTCGGCCCAGGGTGTGGCGGCCAGGCCCTCGGCGACCGCGGTCCGCATCAGATGGTGCCAGCTGGGGTGGAAGTCGACCTCGTCGACGCGGTTGCCGTAGCGGTCGTGCGTGCGCAGC
This sequence comes from Streptomyces longisporus, assembly GCF_039532765.1. Lineage (NCBI taxonomy): Bacteria > Bacillati > Actinomycetota > Actinomycetes > Kitasatosporales > Streptomycetaceae > Streptomyces > Streptomyces longisporus. The sequence continues at coordinate 794,952 of NZ_BAAASG010000002.1, read as the reverse complement.
ACCGGCGCGTGGGCGTTGGCCTGCTCGGCCCACTCCTGCGCCTCGGCACTGCCGGCCCGCAGCCCGAGCCGCCGGACGTCCGCCTCGGCCCATCCTGCGCCCTCCCGGCGCAGGCCCTCCAGCAGGGCCGTGTCCTCGGAGGCGTCGTACGGCGTCAGGGCGGGCGGCTGGTTGGTGACGTCGTGCGTGGCGTACTGCCGGCGGGGCTGCGCGGGCGCGGGTGTCGAGACCATGCAGCCATGTTGCACCTTTTCTGCAACCGTAGCAATGTTGCAACAACAGGTGCGCACGTAAAGTACCTGCCCATGCGGAGGAACATGTCGGCCCAGCCCGGCGAGGTCGACCTGCCGCCGCTGTCCGCGCGGTCGGTGGTGCTGAGCCTGCTGCTGGGCACGCACCCGCCGGAGCTTCCGGTGAAGGAGCTCGTCCGTGCGGTGGAGCCCTTCGGTGTCGGCGGCTCCACGCTGCGTGCCGCGCTCAGCCGGATGGTGGCCGCCGGTGACCTGCGGCGCGCCGACGCCGTCTACCGGCTCAGCGACCGCCTGCTGGCCCGCCAGCGCCGCCAGGACGAGGCGGTGGAGGCCCGCACGCGCGCGTGGGACGGCGACTGGGAGATGGTGGTGATCACGGCGACGGGCCGCGGCCCCGCCGAACGCGCCGACCTGCGCACCCGGTTGACCGCCCTGCGCCTGGCCGAACTCCGCGAGGGCGTCTGGCTGCGCCCCGCGAACCTCAGCCGCTCCCTGCCGGACGACCTGGAGCAGGTGGCCCAGTCCTACACCGCCCGCCCCGCCCGGCCCGCGCACGAACTGGCCGCGCAGCTGTGGCCGCTGGACACCTGGGCCGCCACCGCCCGGTCCCTGCTCGCCCACGTCGCCGAGGCGCACCGTCCGGCGGACCGCTTCACCGCCTTCGCCGCGGTCGTCCGCCACCTGCTCGCCGACCCCGTGCTGCCGCCCGAGCTCCTTCCCGAGGACTGGCCGGGCGCAACGCTGCGTGCCGCGTACGCGGCGTTCCAGGGGGAGATCACCCGATCGATCGGCACTGAATCGATCGGAAGCTGACGCGACGGCGGCCGTACGAAGCGCCGTGCCGAGGCGCTTCGTACGACCGGTCTCACCGTGGGGGCACGGACCTTCTTCGGTTTCGACGGCCCCGGACCCGCCCCCCAAGCCAGCCCGGCGCCTGCAAGGTGACCGTCACCACCAACGCCTGGAACACCGGCCTGACCGCCTCCGTGACGATCACCAACACCGGCACGACGACGATCAACGGCTGGGGCGCCCCCGCCCCGGGCGTGAGCGTCACCATCGGCTACCAGGCCGGCCACACGGGCAACAGCCCGGCCCTGCCCGTCTTCACGCTCAACGGGACGGGCTGCACGAGCAGTTGACGTCCAGAGCCCACGGCGGCCGGGGCGCCGGGCTCCGGCCGCCGTGATCTCCATGTCCGCAGTGGCTCCGAAGTGATCAGCCTCTCCCCGGAGCCGGCAGGAATGTCATCTCGGCACACCGAGGGCGGGTGACGTCGCATTTCGCGGGAACCCGGTGCGCACACGAACGGCGACGTCATACGAGGTGAAGAGAGCTATGGACACGCAGCAAGCGTCGACGACTCTGCTCGAGCCGCTGCGGACCGCGGCCTCGGCGCTGCGCAGGGTGCCCGGTGCGGGAGCCGTGACCAGGGCGGCCGAAGGAGCCCTGGACCGGATCGGAGCCGTCTCGCCGCAAGGGCGGCGGATAGCCGTGTACACCGGAGCCGGAGTGCTCGGCCTCGCCGGTGTCGTCGAGTGGCCGATCGCCCTGACCGGAGCGGCCGTGGCCTGGCTGACCCAGCCGAAGCCGGAGGACGAGCCGAGCACGTCCGGGAGCGGGAGCACGACATCCGGCACCCGCGGCAGGACGACCGCGACACAGACCAAGAAGGCCGCGACACAGACCAAGAAAGCCACGGCAATGGCCAAGAAGGTCACGGCCTCTGCCGGGAAGTCCACGGGCCAGAGCGCGAAATCCAGCGGTCCGGCCAGTAAGTCCACCAGCAGGAAGACGACGTCCGCCGGTCGCGGCAAGTCCGCCGCGCGCACCGGCTCGACGGCCCGCCGCAGCAGCGCAACCGGCTGAGGGTGAGAGATGGTTCTGGAACTGCTCACACGCCCGGCGAGCGCCGCCGTAGGGATCGTGTCGGCCGGTCCCCGGCTGCTCGCCAGGGGGGCCGCTCCCGCCGTGGGTGTCGCCGCCGGAGCGGTCGCAGGCACGGCACGGGCCGGGGTACGGGGCGCGGACGCCGCCGTTCGTGTCGCACGGGTCGCCCGCAACGCCGTACCGCTCACCCCGCATCCCTGGCGGGCCGGATCCCGGGCCCACCTCGCGCTGCGGCCGGCCGAGCCGGACCGGGTACGGCACGCGGGCGGCATGGAACATGCTGCGCGCCGGGTCGCCAAGGCCCTGGCCGAGCGGCCTGACGTGGCCCTCGCGTACTGGGACGGCGGACTGGGGCGGCTCGTGGTGACCGCGACCGAGGAGGCCCTCACCGACCGGGTCGTGGAGAAGGCGACGGAACTCGCGGCCCGGCACGGTCTGGCGCAGACCGACGAGGAGATCGACGACGTCCCGCACCCGGCCGATCCCGCCGGGGTGCGGGCCGCGGCGACGGCGCTCGCGGTGGACGGGGCGGGCATCGCGGCCGCACTGATCGGCTACGGCCTGCGGCTGCCGGCCTCGCCCCGGATGGTGACCGCAATGGTCACCATGGTGCGGGAGAACCCGCGCTTCCGCGGCTGGCTGCGGGCCCGGATCGGCCGGTCCCGCATGGACCTGGCGCTGGCCGTCGCCAACGCGGTGGCCCATGGCGCGGGCCGGACCCCGACGCCCCTGGTCCTCGACGGCGCGCTGCGTGCTCTGCAGCTCGCCGAGACCGTGGCGCGCACGGCCGCGTTCGACGCGGTCCACGACCAGGTCTGCGTGCCCGAGCGGGACAGCATCGCCACGGGGGACCGCTGCCCGCGTCCACCGCTGCGCACCTCACCGGCCCAGGAGTACGCCGAGAAGGCGGAGACGGGCAGTGTGCTCGGCGCCGCTGCCATGCTGTTGATCAAGCACGACGGCAGGGAGGCGGCCGAGGCGGTGCTCGCGGGCTCTCCCAAGGCCGCGCGCTACGGGCCTGCCGCCTTCCACGCCGTCCTGAGCGGCGCGCTGTCCCGTGCGGGCGTGCTGGTGCGGGACACGGAACGGCTGCGGCAGCTGGAGATGGCCGACACGGTCGTCCTGCATCCGAGCGCGCTGCGGGCCCCGGGCGAGGGCGCCGACGCATGGGCCGAGGCCGTACTGGACGTGGCACGGCGCGCCCGGCTGCGGGTGGTGATGGTGGACGACCCGGCCCTTGCCGACTTCACGAGCCTCGTCGACCAGGTGGTGAGCGCCGAGCGGCCGCTCGCCGAGGTGGTGAACGCGCTGCGCGACGAGGGCGCCGTCGTCGTCACGGTCGCCCGGCCGACGGCGTCCGACGAGGACGTCCTGACCGGGCTGCTCGCCGGAGACGTGGCCCTCGCCGTCAGCGACGGTGACAGTGCCGTCCTGTGGGACGCGGACGTCCTGGCCCTGCACGGCCTGGTCGACGTGTGGCGGCTGCTCACCGCGGTCCCGGCCGCACGCGCGGTGGGCCGCAGGTCGCAGACGCTCGCACGGTCCGGTGCCACGCTGTCCGGGCTCCTCGTGACCATCGGCGAATCCCGCCGCGGACGCCCCACCCCATGGCCGGGCCTGCGGCACACACCGGTCGACGTGAGTGCGGCCTGGGCCCTGTTGAGCGGAGCCCGAGCGGCCCTCGCCGTGGCGGCGGCGCGCGCCCCGCACCCCCGGCCGCGCGTGGCCTGGCACGAACTGCGGCCGGCCGAGGTGCGTGACCGGCTGGAGCACGAGACGGAACCGGAGCCGGCCTTCGCCGAGCAGCTCACGGACCGGGCACGCACGGCGATCCGCACCCTGGGCCGGCAGCCCGTGCTCGCGCCGGTCCGCGGGTCCCTGGAGCTCGCCCGGGCCGTGCGCCGCGAACTCGACGACCCGCTGACCCCGGTGCTGGCGGTCGGCTCGGCCGCCGAGGCGATCCTCGGCTCCGTCGTGGACGCCCTGCTGGTGGTCGGCGCGCTCGATCTGAACGCCCTGGTCGGCGGCGTCCAGCGGCTGCGGGCCGAACGGGCGCTGTCCAAGCTGCTGGCCGAGCAGAAACCGAAGGCACGGGTCACGGAGGAGGAGACGTCGGCCGAACCGCACCTCGTGGACGCCGCCAAGCTCAAGCCCGGTGATGTGATCGAGCTCCGGGCCGACGACGTCGTACCCGCCGACGCCCGGATCCTGTGGGCGGACGGCCTGGAGGTGGACGAGTCCGCGCTCACGGGAGAGTCACTGCCGACCGGCAAGGACACCGACCCGGCCCCGCACGCCGCCGTGCCGGACCGGCACTGCATGGTGTTCGAGGGCACCACCCTGGTGGCCGGACGGGCCCGGGCCGTCGTGGTGGACACCGGCGACCGGACCGAGGCCGCCCGGGCCGTCCACCTCGCCGCCCGCACCCCGCCCGCCGCCGGGATGCAGGCCAGGCTGCGGGAGCTCACCAACAAGGAACTGCCGTTGACGCTGGCGGGCGGGGCCGCGGTGACCGCGCTCTCGCTGCTGCGCGGCGCACCCATCCGCCGTGCGGTGAGCGGCGGCGTGGCGGTGGCGGTGGCCGCCGTCCCCGAAGGGCTGCCGCTGGTCGCGACCGTGGCGCAGATGGCGGCCGCACGCCGGCTGAGCAGCCGCGGCGTCCTCGTCCGCACCCCGCGGACCCTGGAGGCCCTGGGCCGGATGGACACCATCTGTTTCGACAAGACGGGCACCCTCACCGAGAACCGGCTGCGCCTGGTGCGGGTGAGCGACGCGGGCGGCACCGCCCATGCGCCGGACGACGAGGCGGCCGACACCACGCTGCGGACCGCGGCCCGCGCGTGTCCCCGGCTGAACGGCGGCACCGAACGGCCTGTGCACGCCACCGACGAGGCCGTCCTGGACGCGGCAGCCCCGGACCCGCAGTGGACCCAGACCGCGGGGCTGCCGTTCGAGGCCGGCCGCGGATATGCCGCCGCCGTCGGCCAGGAGGAGGACGGCGCGCCGCAACTCGTCGTCAAGGGTGCCCCGGAGACCGTGCTCCTGGCCTGCCCCGGTCTGTCCCCGGAAGCCTCGGACGCGGCGCAGGCCCTTGCCCGCGACGGACTGCGCGTACTGGCCGTGGCCCGGCGCCGCCTGGACAGTGCGGACGCGGCCTCGCAGGTCATCGAACAACCCCTGCAGGACCTGGAGTTCACCGGGCTGCTCGCGTTCGCCGACGTACCGCGCGAGACCTCCACCGCCCTGGTCCAGGGCCTGCGTGCGGCCGGCGTACGACCCATCGTGCTGACCGGCGACCACCCGCAGACCGCCCGGGCCATCGCCGCCGACCTGGGCTGGCCGGAGGACACCGGCGTGGTCACGGGCGACGAACTGGCGTCCGCGGACCGGGAGGCGCGCGCCCGGATGCTGCGTGACATGGGTGTCGTGGCCCGGGTGGCGCCCGAGCAGAAGCTCCAGGTCGTCGAGGCGCTGCGGGACGCGGGCCGGGTGGTCGGCATGGTCGGCGACGGCGCCAACGACGCGGCGGCCATCCGCGCCGCCGACATCGGCGTGGGCATCAGCGCCCGCGGCTCGGCGGCCGCCCGCAACGCCGCCGACCTGGTTCTGACCGTCGACGACCTCACGGTCCTGATCGAGGCGGTCGCCGAAGGGCGGGCCCTGTGGCACAGCGTCGCCGACGCCACCACCATCCTGATCGGCGGCAACGCGGGCGAGGTGGGCTTCGGCATCCTGGGCACGCTGCTGTCGGGCGCGGCGCCCCTGTCCACCCGTCAGATGCTGCTGGTGAACCTGCTCACGGACCTGTTCCCGGCGATGGCGGTGTCGGTGACACCGCAGGCGGCGGGGGACCGGCAGCCCGGCTCGTCGGAGGCCGCGAACGGCGCCGAAGGGACCGAGCCGCTGGGTACCTCACTCCTCGGCGCCCCCCTGGTGCGCAAGATCCGTCACCGTGCCCTCACCACCACCCTGGGTGCGACCACGGCCTGGCTGTTCGGCCGCTTCACACCGGGCACGGCGCGCCGCTCCGCCACGATGGCACTGTGCGCCCTCGTCGGCACCCAGCTCGCGCAGACGCTGGTCGACCGCCGCAACAGCCCGCTGGTGGCGGCCACCGCCCTCGGCTCGGCGGCCGCCCTGTTCGTCGTCGTGGAGACCCCGGGCGTCAGCCAGCTCTTCGGCTGCACCCCGCTCGGCCCGCTCGCCTGGACCGGCGTCGCCGCGGCGATCGCGGTCGCGGTGGCCGGCCAACGGGCGGTGCCGCACGTGGAGCGCGCGGTGCTCCGCCATGTGCCGGCCTGGAGGCGGTGAGGGGGGCGCTCAGACGGATCGGTGGTACTGGTCGGGCACGTGCACATCGCCGCCGAGTTCCCGTGCGGCGTGCCGTGCCCACGACGGGTTGCGCAGCAGTTCCCGTCCGAGCAGCACCGCGTCCGCCTCCCCGTTGGCGAGGATCTTCTCGGCCTGCTCGGCATCGGTGATGAGCCCGACCGCGGCGACCGGCATCGTCGTCTCGGCCTTCACCCGGGCGGCGAAGGGAACCTGGTAGCCGGGGCCGACGGGAATCCGGACGCCCGACGCGTTGCCGCCGGTGGACACGTCGACCAGGTCGATGCCGTGGGCCTGGAGGTCGGCGGCGAAGCGGACGGTGTCGTCGGCCGTCCAGCCACCCTCCTCCAGCCACTCGGTGGCCGAGATGCGGAAGAACAGCGGCTTGTCGTCCGGCCACACCTCCCGTACGGCGTCCACGACTTCGAGGGCGAAGCGGGTGCGGTTCTCGTACGAGCCGCCGTAGGCGTCGGTGCGGTGGTTGGAGTGCGGGGAGAGGAACTCGTTGATCAGATAGCCGTGCGCGCCGTGGATCTCGGCGACCTCGAAACCGGCGGCCAGCGCCCGGCGGGCGGCGTCCGCGAACCGGCCCACGATCTCCTGGATCTGATCAGTGGTCAGCTCGCTCGGCACGGGGTGCCTGTCGTCGAACGGGACCGCGCTCGGCGCGAACGCCTGCCACCCGTGTGCGTCCGCACCGACCGGTGCGCCGCCCTTCCAGGGCCGGTCGGTCGAGGCCTTGCGGCCGGCGTGTGCAAGCTGGATTCCCGGCACCGTGCCCTGTGAGACGAGGAAGCGCGTGATCCGGCGGAAGGCCTCGACCTGGGTGTCGTTCCAGATACCGAGGTCGTACGGGGAGATGCGGCCCTCGGGTGAGACGCCGGTGGCCTCGACGATGATCAGCCCGGTGCCGCCGGCCGCGCGCGCCGCGTAGTGCGCGAAGTGCCAGTCGTTCGGCGCACCGGTCTCCGGGCCCTCGGGGGCGGCCGAGTACTGGCACATCGGGGGCATCCAGACCCGGTTCGGGATGGTCACATCGCGCAGGGTGAAGGGCTGGAAAAGGGCGCTCATGGGGAGCTGCTCCGTTCTCGCGGGACCGAAGGACGGCTCGTACGATAGGCATCGTAGTACGGGAGATGTCAAACTACGATGCCTCTCGTACAATGGGTGGCGTGAGTACCACCGCCCCTGCCACCGCCGGCCGTGATCTGCCGCACCCCGCGCGTACCGAGATCCGGCTGGAGGCCGTGCTGCACGCACTCTCCGACCCGATGCGGCTGCAGATCGTGCGGGAGCTCGCCGCCGAGCGCGACGAGCTCACGTGTTCGCACTTCGACCTGCCGGTCACCAAGTCCACGTCCACGCACCACTTCCGGGTGCTGCGCGAGGCGGGGGTGGTCCGGCAGTGCTACCGGGGCACGGCCAAGATGAACGGCCTGCGCCGGGAGGACCTAGACGATCTCTTCCCGGGGCTGCTCGACAGCCTGCTCTCCGCCGCCGCTCGGCAGGCCGTCCGTCTCGGCGGCTGAAGTCGCCTTCGAGGGAAGGTGGTTGAAGAGCAGGTTCAGCAGGATCGCCGTCAGACAGCCCGCGCTGATGCCGCTGTTCATCACCGTCTGGAACCAGTCCGGGAACTTCGCGTAGACCGTCGGGACGCCGACCGGCAGCATGCCCACGGCCACCGACACCGCCACGACGGTGAGGTTGTGGTTGTCCTTGAAGTCGACCTGGGCGAGGGTCCTCAGACCGCTCGCGGCGACCGTCCCGAACATCACCAGACCCGCCCCGCCCAGCACCGGCGCGGGTATCGCCGCGACCACGGCGCCCAGTTTGGGCAGCAGGCCGAGCAGCACCAGGATGCCGCCCGCGGTGGCCACCACCCAGCGGCTGCGCACCCGGGTCATGCCGACGAGGCCCACGTTCTGCGCGTACGCCGTGTACGGGAAGGTGTTGAAGACGCCGCCCAGCACGGTCGACAGACCGTCGGCCCGCAGACCGTCCGCCAGCGAGCGCGCCTCCACCTTCCGTCCGGTCATCTCGCCGACGGCGATCAGGTCACCGGTCGTCTCGGTCATCGTCACCAGTGCCACCACCAGCATGGAGACGATCGCCGAGGCGTGGAAACTGGGCGTTCCGAAGTGGAACGGCGTGCTGATGCCGAGCCAGTGGGCGTCGCCGACCCCGCCGAAGTCCGTGAACCCGAAGGGGATCGCCACCGCCAGACCCACCGCGATGCCGATCAGTACCGCGATCCGGCTGAGGAACGCCGGCGCGAACCGCTGCACGCCCAGCACCACCGCCAGCACGAAGGCGGCCAGGGCCAGGTTCTTCGGCTCCCCGAAGTCCTTCGCACCGACCCCGCCCGCGGCCCAGTTGCCCGCGACCGGCAGCAGCGACAGCCCGATGATCAGGATGACGGTCCCGGTGACCAGCGGCGGGAAGAAGCGCAGCAGCCTGCCGAAGACCGGAGCGAGCAGCACGATCGCAAGCCCCGCGACGATCACCGAGCCGTAGATCGCGGGCAGGCCGCCGCCCGTCGTCCCGATGAGCACCATCGGCGACACGGCAGCGAACGTACAGCCCTGCATGATCGGCAGCCGCACCCCGAAGCGCCAGAACCCCACGCACTGGATGAGCGTCGCGATACCGCACACCAGCAGATCCGCGGTGATCAGATACGCCAGGTCCGCGGGCGACAGTTTCATCGCACCGCCCACGATCAGCGGCACCGCCACCGCGCCCGCATACATCGCGAGCACGTGCTGCAGGCCGAAGGCGGCCAACTGCCGTACGGGTGGGACCTCGTCGACGGGATGGACGGGGGTGGTCGTGGCCATGGGCACTCCAGAGCGGCGGCGAGCAGGAGGGGTACATCCGAACAGCACGAGACCGTAAAGGGCTTGAACAGTTTGTTGATGTCTACGGTGTTGCCGATGTGTGTCCTGCCCACCGGGCACCGTTCGACTCTGCTACGGCACCTGCTGCGAACCCGCCGCCCGCGCCGCAGCCAGCAGCGACTCCCAGTCCGCCAGCTTGACGACACCGCGCCCGAGCGAGGCCCCGAGCGTCGCTTCGGCCCGCTCGATGGCCTGCCACCCCGCCCATGACACCGGTTCGATTCCCTCCGCGCGCAGCGCCGCGACCGGATCCTCCGCAAGCTCCTTGCGTACGAGCACGGGGGCGTCCTCGAGCAGCGACAGCACCGTTTCCTTGGCGCACGGACGGTTGGTGCCGATGACGCCCGTCGGGCCGCGCTTGATCCAGCCGGCCACGTACTCGCCCGGCGCGACCACGCCCGCGCGCAGCACGCGGCCGGCCAGATGCGGCACGGTGCCGCTCGCCGCGTCGAAGGGCAGCCCCTCCAGCGGCACCCCGCGATAGCCCACCGAACGGAGCACCAGCTGCGCCTCGATGTCCTCGTAGCGCCCCGTCCCCGTCACGCCGCCCTGCCCGTCGGGCGCCGTCCGCTCGAAGCGCACCGCGCCCACGCGTCCCCCGTCGGCGAGCAGTTCGACGGGGCGCAGGAAGAAGCGCAGCCGGATACGGCGCGGGGCGTCCTTGGGCGGCGCCGCGGCCCAGCCGCGCAGCACGTCCACATTGCGGCGCGGGACCGCCGACAGCGCGGCAGGATCCACGTAACCCGGATCGAGCGCCAACTCCGCCGGACCCACCAGGAGTTCGGTGTCCGGAAGACCGCCCAGCTCGCGCAGTTCCTTGGTGGTGAAGCGGGCCTGGGAGGGGCCGCGGCGGCCCACCATGTGGATGTCGGCCACCCGGCTCGCGGCCAGCGAGCTGAGCGCCGCCTGCGGCATGTCGGTCGGGCTCAGCTCCGCCGGACCCCGGGCCAGCATCCGTGTGACGTCCACCGCGACGTTCCCCACGCCGATGACCACGGCCGACCGGGCACCGCGTACGAAACCGTCGTCGGCGGAGTCCGGATGGGCGCTGTACCAGGACACGAACTCCGTCGCCGACCAGCTGCCCGGCAGGTCCTCGCCCGGGATCCCCAGATGGCGGTCGGTGGCGGCACCCACGCAGTACACGACCGCGTGGTACAGCTCGCGCAGCCGGGCGGCCGGAAGCCCGCCGGGGCCGATCCGGACGCCGCCGAGAAACCGCACCCGCTCGTGCTCCAGCACCGTACGCAGGTTGTTCTGCAGTGACTTGATCTTCTCGTGGTCCGGTGCGACGCCGTAGCGCACCAGGCCGTAGGGGCACGGCAGCCGGTCCAGGACGTCGACGAGCACCCCGGAGTCGAGCTGGACGAGGTTCTGGGCGGTGTAGACCCCGCTCGGCCCGGAACCGACGACGGCGACACGCAACACGGCGGAACTCCTTACGAGAGGAGATCGCTGACGGCTCCAGCATCGCACCGCCGGTGCTCCGCTGACAGGGTGCAGGCGCGGTACCGACGTGCGTGTCCACCCTTGCTGAATGTGATCAAGTGGTTACGTTCCGCGTGTGCTAGACGCATCCTTTCTTAATCTTTCTGATCGTTGTCCGACGGACGGCACGGTGTCCGTATGGCCCGCGTGGGAAGTGCGGGAGGACGAGCGCGCCACCTCGTGGTTCACCGTCCGGCTTGCGTTCACCGACGGTGCCCGGATCGACGCGCTCGCCGTGGTCTGCGAGGGCTGTGCCTCGCTGGAGGAGGTCCGCTCCCAGCCGGCCCTGTCCCTGCACGACCTCGCGGAACTCGCCGAGTGGATCGAGGAGCCGCTCTTCCGGGCGTGCGGCCCCGGGACGGATCCGGCCGTCGCTGGTGACGGACCCGCGGTGCCTCGGCGGGCCCGTCCCGCGTGGCCCTCGGGAGTCGAGGGCCGCTGGCTCGTCGCCCAGGAGTACCGCGCGGCACAGGAAGGGGGCTTCGACCCCGTCCTCGCGGTGATGTGCGCGACCGGCCACAGCCGCCGCAAGTCACTCAGGCTGATCTCGCAGGCACGCGACTCGGGCTTTCTGTCGCCCCGTCACGCGCGGCGCTGACCGGTCTCGGGCCCGGGCTCCTCACCGGTCGCGAAAAACCTCGAAAGATCCGTCTCGCACGTCGCGCCGGAGGCCGCTTCGGCGTCCGGCGGCACGCCCATCGCCCAGTCGAGCCGGTAGCGCTCGAACAACTCGGCCCGCAGGGTCGTGATCGGCATCGGCACGTTCGGCAGCACCATCGCATAGACGGCGCCCATCAGCAGGGAACGCAGCAACGGGTAGTCCACGTCGACGTCCTGTGCCCCGTTCCGGGCGACGACGTCCCGCAGCACCTCGGCGAGGCGCTGCTGCTCCGGGCACTGCACGAAGCCCTCCGCCTGCAGCAGCCCCGCCATGTGCTGGCGCATCAGCACGGGCCGGTCCCGGGCCAGCCGCAGAATCGCGTCGATGGCCCGCGCCATCCGCTCCCGGCCGTCCTCGGTGCGCGGCTCGCGCTCCACCGCCTCCTCCAGTGTGCGATGCATCAACCGGTGCACCGCGGACTGCACGAGCTGGCGTTTTCCCGGGAAGTAGTACGACACGAGGCCGCGCGCGGAGCCCGCTCTGTCGGCGATGTCGCCGAGGGTCGTCGCCTCGTAGCCGTGCTCGCCGACGAGTTCGACGGCGGCCTGGAGGAGCCGCTCCCGGGAACGTCTCCGCAACTCTTCATTGACCGAGGCGCTGCGCGGGGACATGCTGTAACTCCTGCGTTGACTGGCTGCCAGCCAACTATACTCAGAACGTCCTGATCGGAGCTCCATAGGGGCTGGTCAGGGCTGCCGTCTGCTTCGGGCGACGCGGGGGATCGTCCGAGGCGGGCGGCCTCCTCGCCCTGAAGGTGTCCTCAGGCTACTTTCCGGGCCGGTCGTACGTAGGCGGAGGCCCGGGACATGGAACAGGACCAGCAGATTCTGGCAAGAATCACGGAGATGGTCGAGGACGAGCGCAAGTTGCGTGAGTCCCTGGCGTCCGGCGAGATCGACGGCGCGACGGAACAGCAGCGGCTCGGGGTGCTGGAACGCGAACTCGACCAGTGCTGGGACCTGTTGCGGCAGCGGCGCGCCAAGGTCGAGTTCGGGGAGAACCCGGACGACGCGCAGGTACGGCCCTCCTCGCAGGTGGAGGGCTATCAGGGCTGACCGGGCGGCCCGGCGGTCAGCCGGCCAGCTCCAGTACCGGCCGCAGCCCGTCCGGCCGCTCGGCCGCCGGCAGATGGTCCACCAGGTGCACCCGGCACCCCAGGGCCGCCGCGCCGCCGTCCGCCCGCCGGTCGTCGCCGACCATCAGGGTCTCCCGCGGATCGGCCTCGAGCGCCTTGCAGGCCACCGCGAACAGCCGCGGGTCGGGCTTCTGGATGCCGTGCTCGTACGACAGGACGTACGCGTCGACATACCGGTCGAGGCCGTGCTCGCGGAAGACCGGGCGCAGATCCCAGCCGATGTTGCTGACCACGCCGATGCCGATCCCGCGCTCGCGCAGCGCGGACAGCACCTCGGTGGCGTCGGGGTACGGGGTCCAGGCGGCCGGCGTCTTGTGCCGGTCGTACAGCGCGTCGTGCAATCGCGGGTCGGGGAGCGCCACTTGGCGGGAGAGCCCGGTATAGGCGGCCCGGTGCAGTTCGGCGCTCTGGTCCCGGATCCGCCACACCTCGGCCAGTTCTTGGGGCAGTTGCGCCGGATTCGCCCCGCCGGGCAGGGCTCCCGCCACCTCCAGTGCCTTCGCCGCCTGCACCAACTCGGGCTCCGGCAGCGTGATGTCGGCGTCGTCCAGCACCGCCCGCAGCCAGGACGCGGTGGACTCGATGCGGAAGAGGGTGCCGGAGAAGTCGAACAGGACAGCCGTCATGAGTGGATCTTACGTTGATGGACCAGCACGGCCAGCGCCACCAGCATCGCCCCCAGCAGCCAGCCGCCCACCACGTCGGAGGGCCAGTGCACGCCCAGCCATACGCGCGTCAGCCCCACCCCTAGCACCGAGACCACCCCCACGGCCAGCGCCGTACGCCATACGGCGCGGCCGGGGCCGTGGCGGTGCAGGAGCCACAGCAGGAGGCCGCAGACGACCGTGGCGGTCATCGCGTGACCCGAGGGAAAGGCCGCGTAACTCGCCGAGTCGACGGGGTCGGACCAGACCGGGCGCGGGCGGTCGACCGCGGCCTTGAGGGTCTGTTGCAGCAGGCTGCCCAGCGCGCAGGTGACCGCCAGCCACAGCGCCGTCCACCACGCCGAGCGCCGCCAGGCCAGCCACACGACGGCGACCGCGCACACCAGACGCATCGTCCAGGGGTCCCAGACCCAGTCCGTCAGGATCCGGAAGGCGTGGGTGAGGCCGGATTCGTCGACGGCCCAGCGGTGCGTGGTGCGGGCGATGTCGCCGTCGACGCTGAGCAACGGGTGCCACTTGAGGACGACCAGGGTGAGCAGCAGCGCGGAGCACAGCGTCAGGGCGGCCGCGGCGCGGGTGGTGGTGCGGTGGTCCGGCGGGCGGGGCGGGGACTCGACGGGCGCGGAATGCATGCAGTCGATCCTCGCCGACCGACGGGGTGCGAGGCCAATGCCCGTGGTCGCGCGGCCCCGCGTCAGAGCGTGATCAGCATCGCCACCATCGCGATCCCCATCGACAGCCGGCAGGCACGCGCCAGCTCCGGACGGTCGCCCCAGCCCACCGACCCGCCGCCGGCCGTGGCCGCGCCGGGCATCAGCCGGACGCCGGCCAGCAGCACGAATCCCGTGAAGTAGAGCAGCAGTACCCCCGTCACCAGAGGGACTCCGCCCGAACCCCCGTGCCCGGCATGGTGTCCCGGGGTGGCCGCCATCACGACCGCCATGTACACCATGGCCGAGGCGCCCACCAGGTGGTGCAGATGGTGCGCGTTCGTCCGCGCCGCCCACAGGGCGCGCAGCGCGGCGGCGCCGAAGACGGCCGCGTAGCCGGGCCAGGCCCAGGTCGGCGGGCTGAACGCCGCCGCCGGTACGGCCATGGCGGCCATGCCGAAGCCCATCAGCGCCTCGCCGCCCGCGGCCCGGCGCTGCTCCTCGACCGTGCTGCGCATCCGCAGCAGACAGTAGGCCCCGGCCGCCGCACACACCGCGACCAGCAGCCAGCCGGGCGAAGCCGGTCCGTGCACGCGCACCTCCCCGCTCGACGGTGTCGACAGTCGGTGGTTGCCCGCAGCACGCGGCGCGCACGCAAGCGCAAGGATGTACACGGGGAGCATTCGCGGGAGCACAACAGGTGAGCGAGGATCGTTGAAAATCCTTTACTAGTAAAACACCTGCTAAGCTCATGGACCATGAACCGTGCGACCCCCGCCTCCGCCACCCCGCGTGTCCGCCGTCTCCCGCTGGCCGGTGTGCTGCGGGTGGGCCGTCCCGCGGACATCTGGTTCAAGCCCGCACTGAGCGTGGTCGCCTCGGTCGCGCCGCCCAATCTGGCGCTGCTGGCCCTCGGCCGGCTCGACCTGGCGATGTACACGATGGCCGGGTCGCTGTCCGCGCTGTACGCGCACCACCGTCCCTACGCCGCCCGGGCCCGCACGCTGGCCCGGGTGGTCCTCGGCATGGTCGGCGGTCTCGCCGTGTCCCTGGTCGCCGCCTCGCTCACCCACAGCGCCGTTGTGCTGGTCACGATCGGTGCGCTGCTGGCCGCCGTGCAGAAGGCGGTGTGCGACGCGACCCGCATCGGCCCGCCCGGCAATGTCGTCCCGACCTTCATCACCTCCGCGTCCCTCTTCGCCCCGCAGACCCTCGCCCAGATCCCCGCCCACCTCGCGCTGGCGCTCACCGCGGGCGGCTGGGCCTGGGTGGTCGGCATGGCGCCCGGGCTGCTGCGCCCGCACGGACCGGAGCGCCGGGCCACCGCGGCCGCGTTGAGGGCCGCCGCCGCTCATGCCGTCACCCGGGGCGCCGGCGGCGGCCACGCCCGGACCCGTGCCGCGGCGGCCGCCGCCGTCCAGGCTGCCTGGCAGTCGCTCCTGGCTGGTCGTGACACCCGCACCCGGCGCGCCCTCGAACGCCTCGTCGTCCGCGCCGAGGTCGCCCTCGCCGCCCCCGCCGACGCCGACCCCGAGCAGCTGCGCGCCTGGGCCAGCGAGCTGACCGGGACCGGACCCGTCCCGGTGGTCCACGACCCGGCGGCCACCGCCGAACTCCTCGGCGTGGACGCCGAACTCGCCATCCTGCCCCGCCCGTTGCGGCAGCGGCTCGCCCCGCTCACCCCGATCGCCGTACGCACCGCCCTGGGCTGCGCCCTCGCCGGCTACGCCGCCCTCGCCCTCGGGACCGGCCGCCCCTACTGGGCCCTGGTCACCGCCGCCTCCCTCTACCAGGCCAACCTCGCCCTCACCTGGAGCCGGGGCGTCCAGCGCGTCGTCGGCAACCTCGTCGGCGTGCTGCTCTTCGCCGTCGTCGTTCCGCTCGCCCACCTCGGCCCGGCGGCCCTCGTGCTGTGCTGCCTCGCCTTCAACTTCGGCGCCGAGGCCCTGATGGGCCGCAACTACTGGCTCGGCAGCGTCTGTGTGACCCCGATGGCCCTGCTCATCACCGAGTTCACCCGGTTCCAGGAGCCGACGGAGCTGATCACCGAACGGGTCGTGGACACCCTCGTGGGCGCCCTGGTCGGCTTCCTCGCCGCCGTCGCCGTCACCAACCGCCGTGCGGGCAGCCGCGTCGAGCAGGCGCTTGCCGCCGCCGAGCGCGCCCGCGAGCACACCGCCCGCCTGCTGGCCGAGCCCGCCCCCGCACCCGCCGCCCTGGAGGCCGCCCGCCGCTCCCTCGCCGCCTCCCTGGCCGATCTGCGCGCCACCGTCGACGCCGCGTCCGGCGAGTGGTGGCAGCGCGCCCTGCCCCAGGAGCGGGTCGTGCACGCCGAGCAGGCCGGACACCGTACGCTCGCGGCGACGGCAAGAGCCTGTGGCTGGACCCCGGCCGCCCGGTAGGGGGTCCAGCCACAGGCTCTGAGACACCAGGGACTGCACCGGAGCGCGAGAGCGGAGGGCGTACGGCCATGACGGCAGCGAACGGACGGCAGGCGGAGGCGACCAGGGGTGAGGACACCGTCTCCGCGGTCGTCCGGCAGTGGCAGGCCGTCCACCCCGACCTCGACACGGGCCCCATGGAGATCATCGGCCGTATCAACCGCTGTGCCGCCCTGCTCCAGCAGGCCGAGGACGCCCCGCTGCGCCGGGCCGGCCTCAGCCGCCCCGAGTTCGACCTGCTCGGCGCGCTGCGCCGCACCGGCCACGAACTGACCCCCGGCGAACTCGCCCGCGAGACCTTCTCCTCGGGCGCCGCCGTCACCAAGCGCCTCAAGCAGCTCACCGAGCGCGGCCTGGTCGAGCGCCGCGGCGACACCCGCGACCGGCGCGTCGCCCACCTCCGCCTCACGGACGCCGGCCGCGATCTCGTCGACGGCATCCTCCCCGAGCAGCTGGCCTACGAGACCTCCGTACTGGCCGTGCTGGATCCGCAGGGGCAGGGCGAACTGGCCGGGCTGCTGGGCGAGTTGCTCGGCCGGCTCGAGGGCCGCCTCGGCGCGCTGCGCGCCTGAACCCCGCTGAACGGCCGCCTCCGGAACTTTCGGAGGCCGTGTGCCCGTTGACGTGATCTACACCGACTCCCTACGTTCGACCAGGCCGGTTCGGATCACCGACTGGCGTACGACATGCCGAACGAGAGGGTGATGCCGTGACAGCCGAAACGCTCACCGTCGATCTGGGCACGGAGACAGGCCCCTTCCACCGGCGGCGCGAGCGGCACGCTCTACGGCCTGTACGGCGACGGTGTGCCCAGTCGCGCCGTCGTTGAGGGCATGTACGTCCGCACGGTCACCACCAAGGCCCAGGACGGCATCCAGCACCCCGGCGCCGACGCTCTGGAGATCCTGCCGTCCTTCGTCGCGGCGGGCGGCAAGGACGTCTACGTCTACCTGACCGACATCCACCGCGGCTTCCCCTACGAGTGGCCGGGCGCCACCGGCGAGGAACGGCTCACCGCCTACCTGGCGGACATCCGCCGCCAGGTCGCCCAGGTGCAGACGCTGGGCGCGCTCAAGTCCCATGTCGTGTACGTGCCGTTCAACGAGCCCGAGGGCAACATGTTCGGCACGGGGGAGTGGAGCTACGACCAGGTCTCCTGGCACACCGAGCCGGGCCCCTACTTCGCGGCCTGGCAGCAGGCGTACCACCTCATCAAGGGCCTGGACCCGGAGGCACGCATCGCAGGCCCGAACACCTGCATCCTCTACCCGGAGGTGCGCGGCTTCCTGGAGTTCGCGCGCGAGCACGGCGTGCTCCCCGACGTGATCACCTGGCACGAGCTGTCCTCGCCGGACGAGGTCCGCAGGAACGTCGCCAAGTACCGGGAACTGGAACGGGAGTTGGGCATCGGCCCGCTGCCCGTCAACCTCAACGAGTACGCGCACAACTACCATCTGTCCGTCCCCGGGCAGATGATCCAGTGGATCGCCGCGATCGAGGAGTCCAAGGTCGACGGCGACATGGCGTACTGGAACATCGCCGGCAATCTCAACGACTCGGCGGTCGAGGCCAACAAGGGCAACGGCCAGTGGTGGCTGTTCAACGCCTACGGACAGCTGTCCGGCAACACGGTCCAGGTCACCGCACCGCACCCCGACGTCCAGTACACGCTCCAGGGCGTCGCCACCCTCGACCGGCTCAAACGGCAGGCCCGCGTGCTGTTCGGCGGCGCGGGCGGCGCGGCGGACCTCGTGCTCCAGGGCGTCGACGCGGACGTGTTCGGCACGACCGTCCACGTACGCCTCCAGGAGATCGCCTGGAGCGGCCAGGTCGGCGCGAGTGCCCAGCCCTTGCGGTTGCTCGACGCCGCGCTGCCCGTGGTGGACGGCCGGGTGACGCTGGCGCTCACCGACCTGGACGAAATGTCCGCCTACCAGTTGATCGTGGCCCCCGGCGGCCACGGCGCCGCCCTGCTGCCGCCCGCGGCGGGCCGGAGGCTGACCTACGAGGCCGAGGACGCCACGTACACCGGGGACGGCTGCGTCAAGCACGGACCCGAGGGATCCCTTTCCGAGGTCGACAAGTTCGCGACCTCCGGCGGCTATCACATCGGCGGCCTGCGCACCGGCTCCGACGGTGTGCTCGCCTTCGATGTCGAGGCCCCGCAGGACGGGACGTACGACCTGCGGGTCTTCGCCAATTCGCACAACCTGGCCGAGCTGGTGCGCGAGAACGGCCCCACCAACGTCTTCCTGCGCGTCGACGGCAAGGACGCGCGCGAACTGCGGCTGCCGCTCGGCTACAAGTGGGCGGTGTGGGGTCACAGCGACACCGAGGTCGAACTGACCGCCGGCCCGCACCGGATCACCCTCGCCGCGCAGGACCCCGACCTCGGCACGACCCAGGGGGACGCGGTCGTCGACAAACTGGACCTCGTCCTGCGCGACGGCCAGGAGGCCCTGTACGAGGCCGAGTTCGCCGCCCTCGACGCGGGCGCACGGGTGAGCTACGCCAACCCCGGCGCCTCCGGTCCCGGCGCCGCCGTGCTCCCGCGAGGCGGCACCGTCACCTTCTGGGTGCATGCCGCCGACGACGGCGAGGCGACGGTCACCGTCGACCTGCTCGGCCCCGGCGAGGGCCTGCTCACGGTCAACGGCGAGGAGCTCGGACGCGTACAGCGAGGCGCCGTCCCGCTCTTCCTGGCCGGCGGCATCAACAAGGTCACGGTCACCGGGACGTCGGACCGCCTGGTCGTGGACCGGCTGCGCGTCGCCCCCTCCCGCTCACTGCTGCCCGCGTACGTGTCCGCCGCCGAGGAAGGCGTCCTGACCGGCACCGCAAGGGTGACGGGCCGCTCGTACGCCACCGGTGGCAAGGCCGTCGACGGCATCGGCGCCGGCCCCGACAACGCGCTCACCCTGACGGTGACGGCCGAGCGCGCCGGACGCCACGCGCTCACCATCCGCTACTCCAACGGCGAGCAGGCACCCGCCACCCACTACAACCCCGACCCGGTGTGCCGCCACGCGGACATCTCCGTCAACGGCGCCGCCCCGGAGCGCGTCCTGTTCCCCACCACCTTCCACTTCAACAACTTCTGGAACCTCTCCGTCCCGGTGACCCTCCTTCAGGGCAGCAACACGCTCACCTTCACCGCCGACGAACTCCCCGACTTCGACGGCCACACCAAGAACGCTTACGGTCAGCGCTCGGCGTACGCCCCGGTCATCGACCAGGTGACGGTGACACCGCTTGCGGGGCCCGATCGTGACGGGCACGAGGAAGAGGCCTGATGCTGGAGTTCACGTTCGCAGGCCGGGTGATCGAGTGGCGCGGCCCGGCGCCCTACTACTACCTGCCCGTGCCCGAGGAGGAATCCGCGGAGATCCATGAGATCGCGGCCATGGCCAGCTACGGCTGGGGCGTGATCCCCGTGGCCGCGCGAATCGGCGAGGTCGACTTCGAGACCTCGCTGTTCCCCAAGGACGGTGGCTATCTGCTGCCGCTGAAGGCCGCCGTCCGGGCGCCCCGGCAGATCACCGCCGGCGACGAGATCACCGTCGAGATGACCGTACGGCTCCCGCACTGATCAGTGCTCGTCGCCCGCCCGGTACACGCCGAACACCGCCGCCTGCCGATCCCGCAGCACCGCGATCCGCGGCCCGTCCGGCACCGAAGTGGGCTCCATGAGGACGGTGCCGCCCGCCCGTGTCGCCGTGGCCGCGCAGGCGTCCACGTCGGCCACCGCGAAGTACGGCAGCCAGTGTGGCGGCACCTCGGGCGGGAACTTCTCGTCCATGCGCACCATGCCGCCGAAGTCCGCGCCGTCGATGCCCCATTGCGGGTACTGCTCCGAAGCGCTGACGCTCCAGCCGAACACCGTCGTGTAGAAGCTCTCGGCCCGCTCGGGCGCCCGGGTCAGCAGCTCCACCCAGCCGAGCGAGCCGGGCGCGTTGAACAGTCCGGCACCCGGGAAGGCCAGCGCCTGCCACAACTGGAAGGCGGCGCCCGCCGGATCGAGCGCCACCGCGAAGCGGCCCACGTCGAACACGTCCATCGGGCCCAGCAGAACCGTCCCGCCGGCCGCGGTCACCTCCGCGGCGGCGGCATCCGCGTCCGCCACCGCGAACGACACGTTCCATGCGACGGGCTGCGACTCCTGGTACAGCGGGGTCAGCGCGGCGACCGCGGCGTCCCCGAGGTGCGCGACCGTGTATCCGCCCGCCTCCTGCCGCGGATCCGTCTCGCTGCGCCAGCCGAACAGCTCCGCGTAGAACCGCTTGGCAGCCGCGAGGTCGCTGCTAAGCCCGGCCCCGCCCTCCGGCCATCCGACCGAACCCCTCGGCCCCGGCGCCGGCCCCGACCTCCCGCATGCCCGCGCCCACGGTGCGCCACTCTCGGTCAGCCTCCCCCTTGAACTCATCAGGCAACAAGACCACCGAACTGAAATTCCGGACATAAGGGTCGATAATTTGCTTCAGATCTGCGGAGAGTGGAGCGACATTGATCCGCGTACTGCTCGTCGAGGACACCCGCCTCGTGCGGGGAGCCTTCGCCGCCCTTCTCTCTCGTGAGGACGACATGGAGGTCGTCGCGGAGGCCGCAGGCGACGGCGAGGTGCTGGCGCGGGCGCTGATGTGCCGCCCCGACGTGGCCGTGATCGACGTCGACTCCGAGAAGGGCGAGGAACTCGCCCTGCGGGGCGAGCTGAAGCGGTGGCTGCCCGAGTGCCGAGTGCTGCTGATGATGGCCTCGACCACACCGGCGCGGCTGCGGCGGATGCTCGATCTGCGCGCCGCCGGGGTGATCAGTACGAACGCTCCGGCGGACAGACTGGTCCATGGCATCCGCAAGCTGGTCAGGGGTCAGCGGTTCATCGACCCCGAGTTCGCGCTGGCCGCGCTCGACGCGGGAGCGAACCCGCTGACCCCGCGGGACGTGGAGATCCTGCGGCTGACCGCCGACGGCATCCCCGCCCGGGAGGTCGCCGAACGGCTGTCGTTGTCCGTGGCCACGGTCCGCAACCATCTGTCGGCGATCACCAGGAAGATCGGCGGACGCACCCGGATCGACGCCATCCGGATCGCCAGGGAGTCGGGCTGGGTGTGACCACCCCGGAGTCGGAGCGGGCGGTGGCCGCCGCCGGGCCGGGTTCTCACCGCTCCCCGAGGCGCGCACCGGCACGTCGGCGAGGCGCCCGAGCCCTGCCTGCGGTTCGAGCAGCGCCGCGCTCAGCGGCGACCGAACCTCCCTGCGGACCGCGGGACACGGCGGTACCGGCAGGCGTTCCGAGCCGTCAGATCCCCGGCCGATAGCGGATCGGATGGTCCGCCGGCACCTCGACCAGCACGATCCGTGTCCCGTCCGGATCCGCGATCCACATCTCGATCAGCCCCCACGGCTCTGTCACCGGCGGCCGTACGATCTCGACGCCCTTGGCCCGCAGCTCCTCGTGCGCCGCGGCCGCGTCCTCGACCTGCAGCCACAACCGGACGGCGGGGGAGGGCGGGGTCTGGGAGCGGCCCGAGACCTCCAGGAAGCCGCCACCGAGGAAGTAGACGGTGCCGCGCTGCGGCCCCGTACCGAACTCGCGGTAGACGGCGAGGCCCAACTGCTCGCCGTAGAACGTGCGGGATCGCTCTGGATCGCTCGGCTGGAGAAGGGTCCGGCTGCTGAGAACGTGCACCATGCACCCGGAGCCTAGTGGCAGGGTTACCCTCGTCCCTGCCTGTGCCGAGCCAGAAAACGGGAGTGACGCCCATGGAGACCACCGCCGCCGGACTGACCTTCCGCGACGCCACCGACGCCGACGTCGACGTGCTGGTCGCGCTGATCGAGTCGGCGTACCGCGGGGACTCCAGCCGGGCCGGATGGACCACCGAGGCGGACATCCTGCAAGGGCAGCGCACCGACCCGGAGGGCGTGCTCGCCGTCATCAAGTCGCCCGACAGCCGTCTGCTGACGGTCGAGCGGGACGGCGCCGTGGTCGCCTGCTGCCAGCTCGAACACCGCGGGGACCACGCCTACTTCGGGATGTTCGCGGTCAGCCCGCAGCTGCAGGGCGCGGGCCTCGGCAAGGTGATCATCACGGAGGCGGAGCGCGTGGCGCGCGAGAGCTGGGGCGTGCGCGAGATGCACATGACCGTGATCTCCGTGCGAGGCGACCTCATCGCCTGGTACGAGCGCCGTGGTTACCGCCGTACGGGAAAGATGACGCCGTTCCCGTACGGCGACGAGCGCTTCGGCATTCCGCAGCGCGACGACCTGCAGTTCGAGCTGCTGGTCAAGGAGCTGGTCTGAGCCTCAGGCCGTGAAGCGGCCGGTGCGCTTGATCTCCGGGTAGTCGGTGGTGGCGCCGTCCAGCTGCAGCGCCCGGACGAGCCGCAGATGGTCCTGGGTGTTCACCACCCAGCCGATGATCCTCAGGTCCGCCTTGCGGGCCTGCTCCACGATCTCCAGGGTGAGGCGGCGGATGTTGAGGCAGACGGTCGCGGCACCGGCCTCCACGGCGCGCTCCACGATGTCGGTGCCGTAGCGGCTGCCGATCAGCGCGGTCCGTACGCCCGGCACCAGGCGGGTGATCTCGGCGATGGCCTCGTCGTGGAACGAGGACACCTCGACCCGGGCGACCAGGTCCCGTTTGAGCATGACCTCGGCCAGCGCGCGTGCCGCGGCGATGTCCTTGATCTCGGCCTGCAGCGGTGCCCGCACGGCTTCGAGGACCTCCTCGAAAACGGGGACGCGCTCGCCGCGACCCGCGTCCAGGGCGCGCAGCTCGGAGAGGGTCTTCTCGGCGATCGGGCCGGTGCCGTCGGTCGTGCGGTCCACGTCGGCGTCGTGCATGACGACGAGGGCGCCGTCCTTGCTCAGATGCAGATCGAGTTCGATCACGTCGAGCCCGGCGTGCTGGGCGGCGACGAAGGAACGGAGGGTGTTCTCGGGCTCGGTACCCATGACTCCGCGATGACCGATGGTAAGGAAGTTCAAGGTTCAACTCGCTTCCGTCGACGGCGGCTCGGCTCCGCGCGCGGACCGGAGCGGACGGCCGCGCGGGCAGAGCCGCAGCCTAATGGCCCGGCCCGGCGATGAACCCGCGCGTACACGGGGTATCGGCGTGCCGCCGGGCGCGGGCCTGGCCTGTACCCGTCGGGGATCACCCGGGCGTGGGCGAGTCCTTCCGGCATTGACCGGTGGCCGGTTTCGACGCTCCGCCGCCGGGTAGCCGCGCGATACCCAAATGTCTGCCGGACGGGTTTCCGGCAGGAAAAAGTTCGGTGACCAAGGAGAAGCGCAGGATAATCTCCCGCGACCCCTCTTGCTGAGAGGAAGTCCGTATGTATACGGTCTCCATACGTGAGCTTCTCCCGTGGAGGATGGGACATGACGGAAATTCTTGTGCAGGCGGCTTCGGAGGAGCAGGTTCCTCCGGTGACCAGGGTGGTTGAGCACCCGGCCTGGGCCGTGCTCAAGAATGCCGTGGAGCAGATCCGGCCATGGCAGTCCAAGGACGGGTCGATCGACCTCGAGGCCGAGGGCGCACCCGAGCGCGCGGACGCCGAGGCGGCCGTACGGCGTGTCGTCGCGGCCGTCGAGGAGCTCTCCCCGCTGCTCCCGCACGACGCCGACTACCACGAGGCGCTGGCCAAGGACCTGCTCCGGTGGGCCGAGGGCGGCTTCGAGGTGCCCGACTTCCTCGACTCGCTGCTGGCCTTCCAGCCCGCCGCCAACCGTGCGGACGGTCTGCAGCACCTGGTCGTCTTCCCCATGTACACCCAGAACGGCAACCCGGACCGCAACCTCGAAGCGGTCGTGCTGCGCATGGTCTGGCCCGACTGGCTGGCCGAGCTGGAGCGCACCCGCTACGACAACCCGCTGTTCTGCGGCATCAAGTTCGAGGACTTCACGGCCGGCTACGACACCAACTCCGCCGTCCTCTTCCCCGAGACCATCGCCGTGCGTGAGGCGCCGGAACGTTTCTCCTGGGGTGGCATCTTCTGTGACCGCGAGGCCGCACGCTTCCGCCGCGTGACCGACGCCGCCGTCGACATCCTGGGACTGGACCTGCCCGAGGACATCGCCGCGATGGTTCACGACCAGAAGCGCTGCGAGGAGGCCTTCGTGCTGTGGGACATGGTCCACGACCGCACCCACAGCCACGGCGACCTGCCCTTCGACCCGTTCATGATCAAGCAGCGCCAGCCGTTCTGGATGTACGGCCTCGAGGAGCTGCGCTGCGACCTCACCGCCTTCAAGGAGGCCGTGAAGCTGCAGGAGGACGGCGTCCCGCAGGCCCGTGACGTGCAGTACGCCGTGCTGTTCGACCGGATGTTCCGCTTCCCGGTCACCGGCGAGCGGGTACGCAACTACGACGGCCTCGGCGGCCAGCTCCTCTTCGCCTATCTGCACAAGCACGACGTGATCCGCTGGACCGACAACAAGCTGCACATCGACTGGCAGCGCGCCCCGCAGGTCACCAACCAGCTGTGCGCCGAGATCGAGGACCTCTACCGGGCCGGCATCGACCGCCCGAAGCTGGTCCACTGGTTCGCCGCCTACGATCTGGTGTCGCAGTACCTCGCCCCGCACCCCGGCTCCCGCTGGGCCAAGGGCCCCGACGCCCTCGACCTGAGCCGCCCGCCGCGCAAGCTCGTCGATGACGTGCTTCCGGACGAGTTTCCCCTGAGCATGTTCTATGAGGCCCTCTCCAAGAAGCTGAAGAATGTGATCGCCTCCACCAAGGGCATCACGGCAAAGAGCGCCGAGCGGGTCGCCGCATGAGCGACCGCAACACCAGAACCACTGCTCAGGAGGCGAAGACCATGGCGGGGAACGGAGCTCTCAGCGGTGCGGTGATCGCGGTGGCCGGCGCGGGCGGACCCGCCGGGCGCGCGACCCTGATCCGGCTCGCGGAGGCGGGCGCGACCGTCGTCGCCGCGGACAACGATCCCGAGCGGCTCGCGGAGGCCGTGGACGCGGCCCGTTACGCGTCCGGCGGCGCCACCGTGACCGGCGAGCCGGTCGACCTGCTGGACCTGGAGTCCACCCGCGACTGGGCCATGCACATCGAGAAGGAGTTCGGCCGCGTCGACGGCCTGGTCCACCTCGTCGGCGGCTGGCGCGGCAGCGAGACCTTCATCAAGACCAGCCTCGACGACTGGGACTTCCTGGAGCTGCTGCTCATCCGCACCGTGCAGCACACCTCGCTCGCCTTCTCCGAGGCGCTGCAGCGCAGCGAGCGCGGCCGTTACGTCCTGATCAGCGCGGCCGGCGCGACCAGGCCCAGCGCGGGCAACGCGGCGTACGCCGCCGCCAAGGCCGCCGCCGAGGCGTGGACCCTGGCCATGGCCGACTTCTTCCGCAAGGCGGGAGGCGCCGAGGGGCCGACGTCGGCGGCTGCGATCCTGGTGGTGAAGGCGTTGGTGCACGACGCGATGCGCGCCGAGCGACCCAATGCGAAGTTCGCGGGCTTCACGGACGTCAAGGAGCTGGCCGAGGCCATCGCCGACGTCTGGAGCAAGCCCGCCGCCGAAGTGAACGGAAAGCGTCTGTGGCTGACCGAGAAGCCGTGAACCCCCCGAGGACCGACGCGCGTCGCCATCACGACCCGCAGGTCCGCGGCTTCGCCAGCGACAACTACGCCGGGGCCCACCCGGAGGTGCTCGCCGCCCTGGCCCTGGCCAACGGCGGGCACCAGGTCGCGTACGGCGAGGACGACTACACCGACAACCTCCAGAGCATCGTCCGCAGCCACTTCGGGGCCACGGCCGAGGCCTTCCCGGTCTTCAACGGCACCGGCGCGAACGTCGTCGCGCTCCAGGCGGTCACCGACCGCTGGGGCGCGGTGATCTGCGCCGAGAGCGCACACATCAACGTCGACGAGGGCGGCGCACCGGAGCGCATGGGCGGCCTCAAGCTGCTGACGGTGCCGACGCCGGACGGCAAGCTCACCCCCGAACTGATCGACCGGCAGGCGTACGGCTGGGACGACGAGCACCGCGCGATGCCGCAGGTCGTCTCGATCACGCAGAGCACGGAGCTCGGCACGCTCTACACGCCGGACGAGATCCGCGCGATCTGCGAGCACGCCCACGCGCACGGCATGAAGGTGCACCTGGACGGCTCCCGGATAGCCAACGCGGCCGCGTCCCTGGACGTCCCGATGCGGACGTTCACCAACGCGGTCGGCGTCGACATCCTCTCGCTCGGCGGAACGAAGAACGGCGCGCTGTTCGGCGAGGCGGTCGTCGTCATCAACCAGGACGCCGTCCGCCACATGAAGCACCTGCGCAAGCTGTCCATGCAGCTCGCCTCCAAGATGCGCTTCGTCTCGGTGCAGTTGGAGGCCCTGCTCGCCAAGGACCTGTGGCTGCGCAACGCCCGCCACTCCAACGAGATGGCCCAGCGCCTGGCCGAGGGCGTGCGCGCCGTGCACGGCGTGGAGATCCTCCACCCGGTGCAGGCCAACGGGGTGTTCGCCAAGCTCCCGCACGACGTGAGCGAGCGGCTGCAGAAGCGGTTCCGCTTCTACTTCTGGGACGAGGCCGCCGGTGTGGTGCGCTGGATGTGCGCCTTCGACACCACCGAGGAGGACGTGGACGCGTTCGTGTCGGCGCTCAAGGAGGAGATGGCGCACTGAGGCACACCTCTACCTTGCATAGGTATGCGGTCGCCTGAAAAGTCATTGACTCTCCGGTGATCGTATTCCTATGCTCTGCGGGCATGGAGCTGATCCAGAACACCCCCGACCTGTCCGCCTATTTGGCCGCTGACGAGGTCGTCGACCATGACCATCCGGTGGTACGGGAGACGGCTGCCCGTCTCGCCCGGGACGTACCGGACTCGTATGCCTATGCGCGGGCTGCTTTCGAGTTCGTGCGTGACACCATCCCGCACTCCCAGGATTCGGGCGACCCGCGTGTCACCTGGCGGGCCTCCGACGTACTGCGGCAGGGCACCGGCATCTGCTACGCCAAGGCCCACGCTCTTGCCGCCCTGCTGCGGGCCGAGGACATCCCCACGGCACTCTGCTACCAGAGGCTGGCCCACGACGACGGCGACGGCCACGCCGTGCACGGTCTGATCGCCGTCCGCTTCAACGGCGCCTGGCACCGGCAGGATCCCCGCGGCAACAAACCGGGCGTCGATGCCCAGTTCTCCCTCGAAGGCGAGCGGCTGGCCTGGATCCCCGATCCGGAGTCCCATGAGGTGGACTATCCGGGCCTGTACGCCGCACCGCATCCGGCGGTCGTCGAGGCCCTCAAGGCCGCCGCCGACCGGCCCCGTCTTTGGAAGCTGCTCCCCACCGCACTCTGAGGCAGACCATGAGGCCGGCGCACGGCGGCTCGTCAGCGGAACTCGCCGAACTGCCGGAGAAGTTCAGCCCGGGGCACGGATCACCGGCCACGCCCCGGCGTGACGATTCAGCGGGCCTCGGCGGCCTTCACCTCTTCGGGGGTCGGTGCCGTGCCGCCGAGGTGGGCGGGCATCCACCAGGTGTCGTCCGGACCCTTGGGCCGTACGGGATAGGCGCGCTGCGCCGCCTCCAGCAGCTCCTGGACGCGCTCGCGCAGCCGCCGGGTGATGGCGCCCGCGTACTGGTCCGGGGGGGCCTCCACCGGCTCGCCCACCCGGATGGTGATCGGCGTGTGGCTGCGCTTGAAGTTGCGCGGGTGGCCCTTGGTCCACAGCCGCTGGGTGCCCCACAGCGCCATCGGGATGAGCGGCACGCCCGCCTCCTGGGCCATGCGCGCGGCACCCGACTTGAAGCTCTTCAGGGTGAAGGACTGCGAGATGGTCGCCTCGGGGAAGACGCCCACGATCTCGCCGGAGCGCAGCGACTGCAGCGCGTGCTGGTAGGCCGTCTCGCCGTTCTTGCGGTCCACCGGGATGTGCTTCATGCCGCGCATCAGCGGGCCGGAGATCCGGTGCCGGAACACCGACTCCTTCGCCATGAAGCGCACCAGTCGCTTCTGCGGCAGGGCGGCCAGACCGTCGAAGATGAAGTCCAGGTAGCTGATGTGATTGCTCACCAGCACGGCGCCGCCCGAGCGCGGAATGTTCTCCGATCCCTTGAGGTCGATCTTGAGGTCCCAGACCTTGAACAACGTTTGGGCGAGACCGACGACAGGACGGTAGACAAGCTCAGCCATGGACGGGGTGGACCCTTCTCTCTGCCTGGACGGGTTCTCCCGGCGGGAAGTTACGCAGCCGTAGGTTTACGGCATTGCGCAGATCGTGCCCCAAGAACGAACGGGGGGCCAGTCCTGGCGCCGTAGAACGGCGAGATCCTCGTCACGTCCGACAACTGATCCACCTCGGATTTTTAATCGGCCTTTACTCCGTACGGACCGTCACCCGCCGTACGAGCAGGTACATCTCGCAGCCCAGGCAGTACCCGAACGCGGCATTGAGGAACGCGGCGGCCAGTGCGGCGGCGGTCGCCGCGAGCCCCAGCCAGGCCGGGCCGAGTCCGAAACCGACCAGCCCGACGCCTGCGAAGACCAGCCCCACCGCCTGCGCGAACCGCGGCGGCTCCGGCGACTCGAACTCGGCCGGCGGCCCGAGCCTGGGACGCACCACCTTGCGGAACAGCCAGCCGTACGGCGAACGGCCCACCCCGCCCGCCGCGCCCAGCGCGAACGCCAGCGTCTGCCAGGCGAGCAGCCAGGCGCTCCCGGTGATCAGCACGACCGCCAGGACGACGGTCGTCACGGCCGCCCCGAAACGGGGCCCCCTCACATCAATGTCCATGAAGCAAGCATTCCGTATGGGAAAAGATCCGGGGAGCCGGGAATCTTTGCAGTCTCGTGAATGCTTGTGCAGGTGATGACCGGACTTGTGGTGTGCGCACTGGTGCTCGTGGCGACGAGCGCCTACGGAGTGATTCATCGACGGCGAAACGGGAGGGTACGCGTGCGTGGGCGCGACGGCGGGAAGCGGCTCGCGGCAGCCGAGTTGGGCGCGGAACTCGGCGAGCGCGCCACGCTCCTGCAGTTCTCCAGCGCGTTCTGCGCGCCCTGCCGGGCCACCCGACGTGTCCTCGGTGAGGTGGCCGGGATGGTCCCGGGCGTGACCCACGTCGAGATCGACGCCGAGGACCATCTGGACCTGGTGCGCGAACTCGACATCCTCAAGACCCCGACCGTGCTGGTCCTGGACGCCGACGGCCGGATCGTACGGCGTGCCACCGGCCAGCCGCGCAAGGCCGACGTCATCGCCGCGCTGGGGGAGGCGGTTTGACGGCCGTGCTGCGGACGGTGAGGCATCTCCCATATGCCGGAACGTACTTGACTGCGCGCACCACCTATCGTCAGCCTGACCGTATGCCTACGGAACTCCTTCTCTACGGGCGGGTGCACGTCGACCTCGCCCGCACTGCGAGCGCGCGCTGTCCGAGCTGTTGAGCAGCCACGACGCCCGCCCCTCCGCGTAGAAGGACAACTCCATGACGGCCACGCCCGACCTCGGCACCCGCACCCCCCGGCTCGCCTCTCCCGACCTGCTGCGCTCCGTCTTCCGGCGGCACGCGGCAGGAGTCGCCGTGATCACCGCACGAGGCGACGCCGGTCCGGTCGGCTTCACCGCCACCTCGCTCACCTCCGTCTCCGCCGAACCCCCGCTGCTGTCCTTCGGCATCAGCACCGGGGCCTCCAGCTGGCCGGCGATCTCGGCGACCGACCACATCGGCGTCCACATACTCGGCGAGCATCAGCAGGACCTCGCGGCCACGTTCGCCAGGAGCGGCGCCGACCGCTTCGGCGCGCCCACCGCCTGGCGTACGGGCCCCGAGGGTGTTCCCGTCCTCGACGGCGTCCTCGCCTGGCTGGTGTGCCGGATCGTCGGCCGCGTCCCCGCCGGGGACCACCGCATCGTGCTGGCCGAGGTCGTGCTCGGCGACCCCACGGGCCCCGGCCGCCCGCTCCTCTACCATCAGGGTCATTTCAACGGCCTGCGCGACTGACCGCCGTCCGTCTCCGCCTGCGAAGCGGTCGAGTTCCGATTACGCTGCGTTGCAAAGGTCACAGTTCAAAGCGCTTGCTTAGCGGGAACGAACTGGGTGTACTGACGAGTAATGTTTCGCTCGGAGCGCGGGTCGCCCCGATCGGGATCGGCCGCTTGAGGCGCCTATGCTGCCTGAAAGTAGGCAGCACCGAAATGACGATTGCAGTAGGAGAGCCGGCGTGAGCTTGAGGATCGTTGTCACTGTGAAGTACGTGCCCGACGCCACTGGCGACCGGCACTTCGCCGATGACCTGACCGTCGACCGGGACGACGTGGACGGTCTGCTCTCCGAGCTGGACGAGTACGCGGTCGAGCAGGCGCTGCAGATCTCCGAGAACTCCGACGACGACGTGGAGATCACCGTCTTGACGGTGGGTCCGGAGGACGCCAAGGACGCGCTGCGCAAGGCGCTGTCCATGGGTGCCGACAAGGCCATCCACGTGGAGGACGACGACCTGCACGGCACCGACGCGATCGGTACCTCGCTGGTGTTGGCCAAGGCGATCGAGAAGGCGGGCTACGACCTGGTGGTCTCGGGCATGGCCTCCACCGACGGCACGATGGGCGTGGTTCCGGCCCTGCTCGCGGAGCGTCTGGGTGTGCCGCAGGTGACGCTGCTGTCCGAGGTGAGCGTGGAGGACGGCACGGTCAAGGGCCGCCGGGACGGCGATGCCGCCTCGGAGCAGCTGGAGGCTTCGCTTCCGGCGGTGGTGTCGGTGACCGACCAGTCGGGTGAGGCGCGGTACCCGTCGTTCAAGGGGATCATGGCGGCCAAGAAGAAGCCGGTCGAGTCGTGGGACCTGTCCGACCTGGAGATCGACGCGGAGGAGGTCGGTCTGGCGGGTGCGTGGACGAAGGTCGCCTCGGCGGCCGAGCGTCCGGCCCGTACTGCGGGCACGATCGTCAAGGACGAGGGCGAGGGCGGCAAGCAGCTCGCCGAGTTCCTCGCGAGCCAGAAGTTCATCTAAGGGACCTGCCGGTCCCTCGAAGGCTCAACTCCCTTACCGCCCCTCAGACTTCGCAATCCGCAGGAGAGCAATCCCATGGCTGAAGTTCTCGTCTACGTCGACCACGTGGACGGTGCCGTCCGCAAGCCCACCCTGGAGCTTTTGACCCTCGCGCGCCGCATCGGTGAGCCGGTCGCCGTCGCGCTGGGCAACGGCGCCGCCGGCACCGCGGCCGCGCTGGCCGAGCACGGCGCCGTCAAGGTGCTGACCCACGAGGCGTCCGAGTACGCCGACTACCTGGTCGTCCCCAAGGTGGACGCCCTGCAGGCCGCCGTCGCCGCCGTGTCCCCGGCCGCGGTGCTGGTGCCGTCCTCCGCCGAGGGCAAGGAGATCGCCGCCCGTCTGGCGCTGCGCATCGGTTCCGGCATCATCACCGACGCCGTCGACCTGGAGGCCTCGGACGAGGGTCCGGTGGCCACCCAGTCGGTGTTCGCCGCGTCCTTCACCACCAAGTCCCGGATCAGCAAGGGCACCCCGGTCATCACCGTCAAGCCGAACTCCGCCGCCGTGGAGGCCGCCCCGGCCGCCGGCGCGGTCGAGGCCCTGACGGTCTCCTTCTCCCAGCAGGCGACCGGTACCAAGGTCACCGGCCGTACGCCGCGGGAGTCGACCGGGCGTCCGGAGCTGACCGAGGCCGCGATCGTGGTCTCCGGCGGCCGCGGCGTCAACGGCGCCGAGAACTTCCCGCTCATCGAGGCGCTCGCCGACTCCCTCGGCGCTGCCGTCGGCGCCTCCCGTGCCGCGGTGGACGCGGGCTGGTACCCGCACACCAACCAGGTCGGCCAGACCGGCAAGAGCGTCTCCCCGCAGCTGTACATCGCCAACGGCATCTCCGGTGCCATCCAGCACCGGGCCGGCATGCAGACCTCGAAGACCATCGTCGCGGTCAACAAGGACCCCGAGGCCCCGATCTTCGACCTCGTCGACTACGGCGTGGTCGGCGACCTCTTCGACGTCGTCCCCCAGCTCACCGAGGAGATCAACGCCCGCAAGGGCTGATCACCCGAAGGCCGGTCGAGGCCCCCGCGACTGCACGAACAGTCGCGGGGGCCTCGGCTCATTCCAGGCTGAGCGAGGCCTGCACGGGCAGATGATCGCTCGGGAACTGGCCGTCGGCGGAGAAGGTGTCGACGGAGGCCCGGTGCGTCGTCACCCATGGCGTGGTGAGGATCCAGTCGATGCGGTCGCCGTTCGGGGTGAGCCCCTTGTAGCCGTGGAAGGTCCCGTACGGAGCGCTGCGGTGCGCCGCCGCGTCCCAGGTGTCGAGGAGCCCCGAGCCCACCAGGGTGTCGTAGACCGGGTTCCCGTGCGCGGCGGCGTTGAAGTCGCCGGTCACCACGGCCGGCAGCGAACGGTCGAGCTGGGCGATCCGCTGGACCAGCAGCGAGGCGCTGCGCTCGCGCGCGTACTGGCTCGCGTGGTCGAAGTGCGTGTTGAGGACGTAGAACTCCCGTCCGCCGTCGGCGAGATCGCGGAAGCGGACCCAGGTGACGATGCGCGGGAAGGCGGCGCCCCAGGTGTTCGAGCGGATGACCTCCGGGGTGTCGGAGAGCCAGAAGGTGTAGTGCTCGACCGGGGTCAGGCGCCGGTTGTCGTAGAAGACCGCCGTGGACTCGTCGCGGCTGCCGCCCTCGCGGCCGGTGCCGATCCAGTCGTAGGACGGCCCGAGGTCGGAGTCGATGTCGCGCAGCTGCTGGTAGAGGCCCTCCTGGGTGCCGATGACATGGGGGTGCGCGCGACGCAGCAGCTCGCCCATCACCGGTCTGCGGTCGCTCCAGCTGTTGGGTTCCTTCGTGCTCGCGAAACGTAGGTTGAAGGTCATGACCTCGAGACGGGGCGCCCGGCGCGCCTGTGTCGAGGGGGACGGCGCGGGCGAGGCGGACGAGGCGGAGATCGCGGCGCCGGCGAGCGGCACGGTGACCGCCGCGGCCAAGGCGGCCTTCAGGCCCAGACGGCGGGTGACTCGGCGTTGGTTCGGCACGGAGGCTCCTTCGGTGGCGGCAGCCGGACGAGTCGTGCGAGGGCGAGTCGTGCACAGGGAAGTGTCATACCCGGGTGTGAGATGGGCGTGAACATGCCGAGATCACGGCGCTGCTCCCCGTGGACATGGTGTTGACCACCGGAAGGTGCCCAGATAACTTCATTCTACGGATTGTTGATTCCGCACAGTGGAAAACAGGAGGGTATGGGATGGGTCAGGGCCAGCAGGAGAAGGTGGCGACGAGCCTCGCAGGCGCGATCAGCGAGGAGATCAGCGCCTCCCTCGCCCCGGTCGACGCCGAACTGGAGCGTCGCTACCCGGGGGACCCCGGCACCCGCCAGCCCGTCCACACCGTCTACGTCCCCGGTGACGTCTTCGCCGCCGACACCATCCGCTCCTGGGGCCACCAGGCCCTTGCAGCCCTCGACGCACACGCCCCGGACGCCGCCTCCTTCGCGGCCGTCCTCGGCCTGTCCGACGAGCTCGCCGAGCCCGTCTACACGCGCGTGCGCGCCAAGCTGGAGCGTGAGCCCATCGAGGACCTGCGCGTCGACTTCGAGGACGGCTACGGCCCCCGCCCGGACGCCGAGGAGGACGAGGCGGCGGCCCGCGCGGCCCGCCTGATCGCCGAGGCGTATGCAAAGGGGACGGCGGCCCCGTACATGGGAATCCGCATGAAGTGCATGGAGGCGCCGGTGCGCGACCGGGGCCTCCGCACCCTCGACATCTTCCTCAGCGGCCTGATGGAGGCCGGCGGGCTGCCCGAGGGGCTGGTGCTGACGCTGCCCAAGGTGACGTACGCCGAGCAGGTCAGCGCCATGGTGCGGCTCCTGGAGGCCTTCGAGAAGGCGCGCGGGCTCGAGCCCGGCCGGATCGGCTTCGAGATCCAGATCGAGACCAGCCAGTCCATCCTCGCCACCGACGGCACCGCCACCGTCGCCCGCATGATCCAGGCCGCCGAGGGCCGTGCCACCGGACTGCACTACGGCACCTTCGACTACAGCGCCTGTCTCGGCGTCTCCGCCGCCTACCAGGCCAGCGACCACCCGGCCGCCGACCACGCCAAGGCGATCATGCAGGTCGCGGCCGCGGGAACGGGTGTCCGGGTGTCGGACGGCTCGACCAACGTGCTGCCCGTGGGCCCGACCGAGAAGGTGCACGACGCCTGGCGCCTGCACTACGGCCTCACCCGCCGCGCGCTCGCCCGCGCCTACTACCAGGGCTGGGACATGCACCCCGGTCACATCCCCACCCGGTACGCGGCCGTCTTCGCCTTCTACCGCGAGGGCTTCGAGCAGGCCGCCGCCCGCCTCGCGCGGTACGCCAACCGGGCCGGCGGCGACGTCATGGACGAGCCCGCCACCGCCAAGGCCCTCAGCGGCTATCTGCTGCGCGGTCTGGACTGCGGCGCGCTGGACATCGCCGAGGTCGCCCGGGTGACCGGTCTGACCCGGGCCGACCTGGAGGGCTTCGCGGCGCCCCGGCGCGGCGACCTGACCGCGTCCGCCAAGTAGCGGACCTGCCACAGCCGTTACCACCGGCTGGCGTTGTCACTCCCGCCCCGTAGTCTGTACGGCACGCATTGACATGTCACAGGAACGGGGCGGGCGGTGTCTTCGGGGGAGTCCTCAGGCGGGAACAACCAGGCTGACGGGACAGGGCGGCTGCTGGCGGGGCGCTATCGCGTCGTGTCGCAGCTCGGCCGTGGCGGCATGGGCGTCGTCTGGAGAGCCGTCGACGAGGTGCTGGGCCGTGAGGTCGCCGTCAAGGAACTGCGCACCTACACCGATGCCGCCGGGCCCGAACTAGCCGATCTGCGGCTGCGGATGCAGCGGGAGGCGCGCGCGGCGGCCCGGGTGCGCCACCCCTCAGTCGTCGCCGTGCACGACGTGACCGAGGTCGACGGCCGTCCGCTCATCGTCATGGAGCTGGTCGAGGGGCCGTCCCTGGAGCAGGTGTTGCGCGAGCGCGGCTCCCTCGACCCGGTCGAGGCCGCCGGTATCGGCGCCAAGGTGATGGACGCGCTGGCGGCAGCACACCGGGCCGGCGTCCTGCACCGTGACGTGAAGCCCGGGAACATCCTGCTCGAGGGGTCCGGTCGCGTCGTCCTGACGGACTTCGGCATCGCGGCCATGGACGACCCGGGCGACGGCGCGGCCACCCATCTGACCCGCAGCGGTGCGCTCGTCGGCTCCCTGGACTACCTGGCGCCCGAGCGGGCCCAGGGCGCCGAGGCGAGCCCTGCCTCCGACGTCTGGGCCCTGGGAGCCACGCTGTACGCGGCCGTCGAGGGCTCCTCACCCTTCCGCCGCACGTCGACGTACTCCACGCTCACCGCGATCGTCACCGAGCCCCTCCGGGAGCCGGAGCGTGCCGGCCCGCTCACCCCCGTACTCCGGCAACTGCTGGACAAGCGGCCCGAGACCCGTCCGGAGGCCGAGCAGGGACGCGCTCTGCTGCAGGCGGTGGCGGATGCGGGCGGCACGGACACGCCGACGACGACCCTGCGCGATCACGGCGCGCCGAGGGCGCAGACGGAGCCCGCCGTCCCGTCGCTGCCCCCCGGGTTCCTGATGCCGGGAGCGGCGCAGGACCCCGCTCCCACCGAGCAGCGCGGGCCGGTGCCACCCGGCTCCGACCCGGCACCACGGCACGACCAGGCCGCGCCCGGCTCCCATCCCGCGCCGTTTGCCGCACACGCGACGCCGGGCTTCGGCCCGCCCGCGCCGCAGAACCCGGCACCGGACCTGGCGACGGCCCCCACCGGGCCCATATCCCCGACGACCTCCCCGCGCCGCAAGGGCCGCGCCCTGCTCGCCGCCGCGGCCGTCACCGTCGTCCTCGCGGCGGCCGGCGGCACCGTCGCCCTGCTGAACGCCCGGAACACGGAAGCGAACACGCGCACCTCCGCATCCCATTCGGATGCCCGAGCGTCCGCGTCCGCCACCGACCGCACCGACGCCGGCCACTCGGACGGCCCCAAGCCGACGGAACAGGGCGACAAGAAGACCCCGGCGCCGACGAAGACCCCCGGTCAGAAGGGTGGGGCCACGCCGACGAACCGGGCCTCGTCCTCGTCCACGGCGAAGTCCCCGGGCGGCGGCACCACCGGGGGCGGTACCACGGGCGGCACGACCTCGGGCGGCACCACCGGTGGCGGCAGCGGCGGTACGACGGGCGGAGGGGGCGCGACCACCCCGGCACCGGCCTGCACCTCCATAGGCGGCGGCAAGTACAACTGCACGGTCTGGCGCACCGCCAAGTCCTACACCGCCTCCGGCACCGAGGTCGGCGTCCTCGGCGCGGGCACCAACTACTTCTACTGCCAGCAGAACCTGGGCCGGCGCGAGACATACGGCCAGTGGACCAACGTCTGGTGGGCGAAGACGGACGACGACAGCGGCAACACGAACGTCTACATCAGCGACGTCTACGTCAAGGGCGGTGACAACGACCAGCCGATCCCCGGACTCCCGGTCTGCTGACGCCGGGCACGCTCACCCGTCCGCCAGGTACCGTTCCAGCCCCGACTCCGTCACCAGCTTCTCCTCGGCCAACACCCGGGTGCCCCGCTCGCACAGCTCCGCATCGGCACGCGCCCGCCTGCAGAACTCCTCGGGTGTGACACCGAACAGCTCCCTCAACCGCGCCGAACCGACGAGGAGTCCGGTGAGCAGCGCCCGCTGGGCGACCGGTCCGCGTGGCCTTTCCGAACCGTTGCGCAGGACCCCGCGGCGATTGACGTAGAGATACGCACCGGGCAGCCGCGTCCCGTCCTCCAACTCGATCCGCACCTGTGGCTCCTGCAGCCAGGCGCGCCGGTAGTTGCCGTACGGCAGCGGCACGCCCTCGCTGGCGTCGATCATCGCGAGTTGCCCGGCGTCCAGCCAGGTCACGAACAACTCCCGTACGGTGCCGGGTGCCTCGACCGGTGACGCGGACACATAGCCCATGCGGCTGACGTGCGCGGAGACGCCCACGTCGATGCCGGTGACCCGGGCGCGCACCATCGGGACGGGCGAGGTGATCCCGGACTCGTCCATCTTGTGGCGCAGTTGGCCCGGGCAGGCGTTGGAGCCGACCGCCACCACGGGGACGCGGTGCTCGTGCACCAGGCGGTCGAGGGGCAGAAACCGGTCGCCGTCGAGGAGCCCGGACCGCGCGGGCCAGGCTCCCGGGTAGAGCAGCGGGTGGTCGCGCGGGGCCGTCGCGAGGCCCAGCGCTTCGAGGCTGTGGTCCGCTTCGCCCTTCATGGGCGGCTCAGTCCGCCGGCGGCAGCTCGCCCGAACCGCGGGTGATCAGCCGGGTCGGCAGCTCGATGCGCTCCGGGGTGAGCAGCGTGCCGTCCAGTTGACGGAAGAGGCGGTCTGCGGCGGTGCGACCGAGGGCCGCCGCGTCCTGGGCGACGACGGTGACGCCCGGCTGCAGCAGATCGGCGAGCTCGAAGTCGTCGAAGCCGACCAGGGCGACCCGGCGGGACTGCTCGGCGAGGACCCGGACCACGGTGACCGTCACGCGGTTGTTGCCCGCGAAGACCGCGGTGACCGGGGCGGGCCCGGAGAGCATCTCCTCGGCGGCCCGCCGCACCCGCTGAGGATCCGTCACGCCCAGGGACATCCAGGAGTCCTCGACCGGGATGCCCGCGTCCTCCATGGCGGCCCGGTAGCCCCGCAGCCGCTCGGCGGCCGTGTGGATACGGGGCATGTCGCCGATGAACCCGATCCGGCGGTGGCCGTGGGCGATGAGGTGGGCGACGCCGTCGCGGGCGCCGCCGTAGTTGTCGGACAGGACGACATCGGCGTCGATCCTCCCGGCGGGCCGGTCGACGAACACCGTGGCGACGCCCGCCTTGATCTCGGGTTCCAGATAGCGGTGGTCGTCACCGGCCGGGATGATCACCAGGCCGTCCACCCGTCGCGCACACAGGGCCAGGGCCAACTCCTGCTCGCGATCGGGGTCCTCGGCGCTGGAGCCGTTGATCAGCAGGGCGCCGTGCGCGCGGGCCACCTCCTCGACCGCACGGCTGAGGGGGCCGTAGAACGGGTCGGCGAGGTCCTCCAGGACCAGGCCGATGCTGGCGGTGCGGCCCTTGCGCAGCACGCGCGCGCTGTCGTTGCGGCGGAAGCCGAGCGCGTCGATGGCCTCCTGGACGCGGCGCTCGGTCTCGGGGGTGACGCCGGGCTCGCCGTTGACCACGCGGGAGACGGTCTTCAGGCCGACTCCGGCGCGCGCCGCCACGTCCTTCATGGTGGGACGGTTGCCATAACGCGTCGCGGAGAGGGGGGCTGTTCGGCGAGCGGTCTCGGGCACGATGCGCTGTCCTGTCCTGTCTCGTCCACGGGTCTCGTCCACAGGGATGCGTCAGACCATGAGTTTGTATGAGGATGTGGCGTCGAGCATAGAGCCTGGACAACGTTGTCATATGCACGAGAGACTGTCCACCGCAATCTCCGGCCTGCGCCCCCACCGCCAGACCGGCCCGCCCATCTCCGTAGTCGAAGGGGGAACTCCCCCTGACCGACGGGGATCCGATGGTTTTCGGGGAGATCCGACACTGATGCACACCGACCTCGTGGCAGCGCTCGACATCGGCGGCACCAAGATCGCCGGGGCGCTGGTGGACGGCCACGGCCAGATCGTGGTGCGCGCTCAGCGGGCGACGCCCGCGCAGCAGGACGGCGAGACCGTGATGGGTGCCGTGCGGGAGGTCCTCGGCGAGCTGACCGCCGCGCCCCTGTGGGGTCGCGCCACGGCGCTCGGGATCGGCAGCGCCGGCCCGGTGGACGCCTCCGCGGGCACGGTGAGCCCGGTGAACGTGCCGGGCTGGCGCGACTATCCCCTCGTACGGCGGGTCCAGGACGCGGCCGGGGGTCTGCCGGTCGAGCTGATCGGTGACGGCGTGGCGATCACTGCGGCCGAGCACTGGCAGGGCGCCGCCCGCGGCCACGACAACGCGCTGTGCATGGTGGTCTCCACGGGTGTCGGGGGCGGCCTGGTCCTGAACGGTCAGCTGCACCCCGGTCCCACCGGCAACGCGGGCCATATCGGCCACATCAGCGTCGATCTCGACGGCGACTCCTGCCCGTGCGGCTCGCGCGGCTGCGTGGAACGCATCGCGAGCGGCCCCAACATCGCCCGCCGCGCCCTGGAGAACGGCTGGCGGCCCGGCCCCGACGGCGACACCTCCGCGGCCGCGGTGGCAGCCGCCGCCCGTGCCGGGGACCCGGTCGCCCTCGCTTCCTTCGACCGCGCCGCCCAGGCCCTGGCCGCCGGCATCGCGGCCACCGCCACGCTCGTCGAGATCGACATCGCGGTGATCGGCGGGGGAGTGGGCAAGGCGGGCGACGTGCTGTTCACCCCACTGCGCAAGGCCCTCGGCGACTACGCGACCCTGTCCTTCGTACAGCGCCTGGAGATCACGCCGGCCCAGATGGGCACGGACGCCGGGCTGGTCGGGGCGGCCGCGGCCGCGCTCGCCAAGCGGGCGGACGCGGCCGCGGTCTGAGGGACGGGCACCAACGGGCTGCCGGACCCTCCGGAGCGGACTCAGCAGGTCAACTGCGCGTTCGCCCAGTCGGCATGGTCCGAGTCGATGCCGTCGCCGCCGTCGGTGACCACCAGGCGGACCACCTGGGCGCCGGTCACATCGGCGGTGAGCGGCTGGGCGGGCATCGCATTGGTCAGCACGCCGGTCGAGGCGACCTTGGCGCCGTCGGCCCAGATCTCGAAGGCGACGGTGCCGTTCGAGCCTTTCTCGTCGTCGACGCCGACATCGGCCGTGACCGTCCTGCACGCCTTGCCGGTGTAGTACTCCACGGCGCTCTCCGCGTGGACGCCGAGTCCCTTGCCGTACACCACCCCGCCGATGGTGAGGGGGTTGCCGTCACCCGCGGCGCTCTCCCCGTTGCTGGTGTTGCGCTCGACCGGCCCATAGCCGTTGGTGGCCGACAGCCACGGCAGATCCCCGAGTCCGGACGTCCCCGAGGGCGGTGGCAGGACGACGGACGCGGTCAGCGGGACCGTGCTGTCGAGGCGGACACCGGCCGATGAACGGTAACTGGCCTTGAGCGTCAGCTCGTACGACCCTGTCGGCGTCCCCGGCGGGGCGGTGACCGACCACCGGGTGCGCAGGGAGCGGCCGGTCGGCAGCGAGGCGGCCGTGGTCCGTGAGGTGGCCCCGACCGCCCAGTCCTGCGGCCCGGTCAGCGAGACGGACACGCGCTGGGCGGGCGTACGGCCCAGGTCGGTGACGGCAGACGTCAGTGCGGCCGCCTTGCCCGCCTCGACCAACGGGCTGCCGTCCAGGCCGAGTTCGACGGCGGGCGGGTGCGCGGC
This sequence comes from Streptomyces longisporus, assembly GCF_039532765.1. Lineage (NCBI taxonomy): Bacteria > Bacillati > Actinomycetota > Actinomycetes > Kitasatosporales > Streptomycetaceae > Streptomyces > Streptomyces longisporus. Next base: position 754,221 of record NZ_BAAASG010000002.1, on the reverse strand, counting down.
CCACTTGGGGTCGGCAAAGACGCGCAGCAGGACCGTGCCGTGCGCCGGTACGGTCGCCGAGACGGTGCCTGCGGTGTTGTAGCTCTTGTGCTGCCACAGGTCGCGCAGGGTGTAGGCGTCGGCGGCGGGCAGGCCCACGGCCTTGGCGGTGGTGCTGATGTGCTGGGCCGTGCCGGACTCGTTGAAGAGGGCCACCGCGCGGCTGCCGTCCTTCATCTCCTTGGCGACGACCCAGCGCCCGCCCTGCGAGGAGACGACCGTGCCCTGCTTGCCCAGTGGGTCCTGGTCGACGGCGACGACCTCCTTGTTGTCGAGGATGTCGAAGGTCGCCTGGGAGGCCTTGCGCAGGTCGGAGCCGATGAGGAGCGGCGCGGCCATGATCGACCACATCGAGAAGTGCGAGCGGTACTCGGTGTCCGTCATGCCGCCGTTGCCGACCTCCAGCATGTCGGGGTCGTTCCAGTGCCCGGGGCCCGCGTACGGCGCGAGCGGCAGGTTCTTCTTCAGGATGGACAGCATCGAAGCCCAGTTGTCGCTGATGTCGCCCGTCGTACGCCACAGGTGGCCCACGTCGGCGGCCCATTCCCAGGGTTTGTTCTGGCCCCATTCGCAGATGCTGTAGACGATCGGCCGGCCGGTCGCCTTGAGCGCGTCGCGCATGGTCGTGTAACGCACCTTGGCGTCCACGCCTTGGTTATTGCAGTTGTCGTACTTGACGTAGTCCACGCCCCAGTCCGCGAACTGTCGGGCGTCGCTGTACTCGTGACCGAGCGCGCCCGGGAATCCGGCGCTGTTACAGGTCTTCGTGCCCGCGCTGGTGTAGATGCCGAGCTTGAGCCCCTTGGCGTGGACATAGTCGGCGACCGCCTTGATCCCGTTGGGGAAGCGGGCCGGATCGGGTACGAGTTTGCCGTCCGCGTCCCGGGTCGGCAGGGCCCAGCAGTCATCGAGGTTGACGTACTGGTATCCGGCGTCCTTGAGGCCTTTGTCGACGAAGATGTCCGCGATTCCCTTGACCATGGACTCGTTGAACTCGGCGCGGCAGTGCGTGGAGTTCCAGTTGTTGAAGCCCATCGGCGGGGTCAGGGCGAGGCCGTCGGCCAGGGCGGGGGCGGCGGGCGCGGTGGTGGGTGCCGCCGCGGCGGGTACGGCGAGCCCCGCGGCGCCCAGCAGTCCCGCGGTGAGCGCTCCTACCACTCTTCGGCCGGTTGTGCGGTTGGGAAGGTGACGCATCGTTACGTTCCTCCGAGCACGCGAAAGGTGGGATGACATCATGTCCGCGTCATCGCTGCGCGTTTACGGTAGAACGCGTCGGACTCTGTTGGAAGGGAGCAGGTGGGAGTTGTTCGATATCGCGACTGAGGGCTTGTGGCCATGACTGCACGGTTGTTGCCGGAACTATTGGTCTAGTCCATCTTTCCAGAGGTCATCGGATGTTCCGGATGGTCGCCTATTGCTTTTGAACGCGTTCAAGTTTTTCGGCTAGGCTTCCGCTCTACGAAGGGGGAAGCCTGATGAAGATCGTCATTCCCGGTGGGACGGGACAGGTCGGCACGATTCTGAGGCGTGCGCTGGCGGCCGCCGGTCACGAGGTCGTGATCCTCACCCGGCGGCCGGTGCGCGAGGGCGAGGTCCGCTGGGACGGCGAGCACCTGGGCCCCTGGGCCGAGGAGATCACCGGCAGCGACGTGGTGATCAACCTGGCGGGGCGCAGCGTCAGCTGCCGGTACACCCCGGCCAACCTGAAGGCCATGATGGACTCCCGGGTGAACTCGGCCCGTGTTGTCGGCGAGGCGATAGCGGCCGCCGCGCGGCCGCCCCGCGTCTGGCTCCAGATGAGTACGGCCACGGTGTACGCCCACCGCTTCGACGCGCCCAACGACGAGAGGGCCGGGGTGATCGGCGGCAGCGAGCCCGGCGTCCCCGGCTACTGGGCCTACAGCGTGGAGATCGCCAAGAACTGGGAACAGGCGCAGGAGGACGCCGACACGCCCCGCACCCGCAAGGTCGCCCTGCGCTCCGCCATGGTGATGAGCCCCGATCGCGGCGGAGTCTTCGACGTCCTGCTGCGACTGGCGCGGCTCGGCCTCGGCGGCCCGGTCGCCGGAGGCGCCCAGTACGTGTCCTGGATCCACGAGCGCGACTTCGTCCGCGCGGTGGAGTTCCTCGTCGACCGGGACGACCTGGCCGGACCGGTGAACCTCGCCGCACCGGGGCCGCTGCCGCACCGCGCCTTCATGCGGGCCCTGCGCACTGCCTGGGGCATGCCGGTCGGGTTGCCCGCCACGCGCTGGATGGCGGAACTCGGCGCCTTCGCCCTGCGCTCGGACACCGAACTCCTGCTGAAGAGCCGCCGGGTCGTCCCCGGCCGGCTGCTCGAAGCGGGGTTCGCCTTCGAGCACGCCCGGTGGCCCGAGGCCGCCGCCGACCTGGTACGCCAGGTGCGCCGCGGACGAGGGCGTGACCCGCGGGCGGTTTCACAGTTGAACCGGGCATGAAGAAACGCAGCATGCTTGCCATCGCCTCCCTCGCGACCGGGTTCGTCGTCGCGGCCATCACCCCCTCGCAGCACGCCGACCACCAGGTGGTCGGTGATCACCAGACGCTCGGCGACCTGGGCGTCGAGGACACCGTCGGCACGGTCACCCACACGACCGGGGACGAGGGCCTCGCCGGCTTCGGCAAGGCCCTCGGCCAGTAGCACCGACGCGGACGAGGCCGGATCGCGGCGCCGGTGCCCCTGCGGCAGGGGCACCGGCGCCCCCTTTCGCGCCCCCTCAACTGGGGCTGGTTTCCGTGGCAGGGTGGAGCGGGCAAGCCTCAGGGGGCCAATAGAAGAGGGGGACCTGTGACCGTCGTCTGGATCAACGGCGCGTTCGGTGCGGGGAAGACCACCACCGCACGGGAACTGATCGAGCTGATCCCGAACAGCACGCTCTTCGACCCCGAGGTGATCGGCGCAGCGCTCACGCATCTGCTGCCGGCCAAACACCTCGCCGAGGTCGGCGACTACCAGGACCTGCCGATCTGGCGACGTCTCGTGATCGACACGGCGGCCGCAATGCTCGCCGAACTGGGCGGAACCCTGGTGGTTCCGATGACCCTGCTGCGCCAGGAGTACCGCGACGAGATCTTCGGTGGCCTCGCAGCACGCCGTATCGCTGTCCGACATGTCCTCCTCGCCCCGGCGGAAACGATCCTGCGGGAGCGAATAGCCGGCCGGGAGGTGCCGCCCGACCTGCCGGACGGGGAGATGCGGGTACGGCAGTGGTCGTACGACCATATCGAGCCGTACCGCGCCGCCCTCGCCTCCTGGCTCACCGCCGATGCCTATCCCGTCGACACGGGGGCCCTCACTCCGTATGAGAGTGCGCTCCGTATCGCCGAGGCCGTCAGCGCGGGGGAGGTGGAGGCATGTGACATCGTGCAAACCCCCGAGCCCACCGCCGAGACGCTCGCTTCCGGCGTCCTCCTCTTCGACGAGCAGGACCGCGTCCTCCTCGTGGACCCCACCTACAAGGCCGGCTGGGAGTTCCCCGGCGGTGTCGTCGAACCCGGCGAGGCGCCTGCCCGCGCCGGCATGCGTGAGGTCGTCGAGGAGACCGGCATCCACCTCGACGAGGTGCCCCGCCTTCTGGTCGTCGACTGGGAGGCCCCCGCACCGCCCGGCTACGGCGGACTGCGCCTCCTCTTCGACGGCGGCCGCCTCGACTCCACCGAGGCCGCACGGCTCCTGCTGCCCGGGCCCGAACTGCGCGACTGGCGGTTCGCCACCGAGGAGGAGGCCGCGGACCTGCTGCCGCCGGTGCGCTACGAGCGGTTGCGCTGGGCCCTGCGGGCCCGCGAGCGCGGGGCGGCGCTGTATCTGGAAGCGGGCGTCCCGGTCGGCTGACCTGCACCGAAATCCCGTGGTGCCAACGGTACTTCTGGGGTTTCTGAGTGCTTGTCAGGTGACTTTGCCCGGCGGAGGTGGTTCCTGGGGAAAAGCGAGGGTGAATCGTCGCCGTCCCGGTATGAACAGGAATCCGAATAAGGTACACACGAGTTCTACCGTCAGTGCGCAGCTCAGCTCTCTCGCGGCCGCTCGGCCGCCTCGACAAGGCCGCGGAGCCTCCGTCGGCCGGAGGAGGGACATGCGCGCGCAACCATCGGCCCTCACAAGGGGACTTGCTCTGGCCGCCGGGCTCGTGCTGGCTCTGGCCGCCTGCAGCAGCAGCGGCGGCGGTGGCAGCTCCGACAAGGGCAGCTCGGCCGGGCTTTCGTCGTGCAACACCCAGGGCAAGGCCAACACCTGCAACTCCGCCGCCACCAAGTCCGGTGGAACGTTCACCTATGTGCTGGAGAAGAACATCCAGCAGTGGAACGTGCAGGACACCAACGGGAACACCTTCGAGAACGCCGAGGCCCTCGAGGTCGTACTGCCCCAGGTCTTCGTCCCGCTGCCGGACTTCACCGTCGCCCTCAACAAGGACCTGGTGACCTCGGCGACCCAGACCGGCACCAGTCCGCAGACCCTCGTCTACAAGATCAACCCCAAGGCGGTCTGGAACGACGGCACCCCCGTCACCGCCGACGACTTCGTCTACTACTGGCGCACCAACGACGGCAAGGACTGCCCGCCGCCGCCCGCCAGTGACAGCACCCAGACCAAGGGCTGCCTGCCCCAGAGCACGGCCGGATACGACCGCATCAAATCGGTCACCGGATCCGACGGCGGCAGGACCGTCACGGTCGTGATGGCCAAGCCCTTCTCCGACTGGAAGCAGCTGTTCGGCGCAGGCTATCCGCTGTATCCGGCGCACATCGCCGAGAAGCTCTCGGGTGCCAAGGCCGGCGACGCCGCACACATGACGGCCGCCCAGATGACCCAGGGCTGGCAGTACTTCCAGAAGAACCCGCCCACCAAGTACCCGACGGCGGGCCCGTACAAGATGACGCAGTGGGTGGACAACGACCACGCCACCTTCGAACCCGACCCCAAGTGGTGGGGCGCGACCAAGCCGTCCCTGCAGCGGCTGATCTTCAAGGTGATCTCGGACGCCACCCAGGAGCCGATCGCCCTGCGCAACAACGAGGTGCAGGCGATCTATCCGCAGCCCGAGGTGGACCTGGTCAACCAGGTGAAGTCCATCCCGAACGTCACCTACAACATCGGCAACGGCCTGCAGTGGGAGCACTTCGACCTCAACCTGCACAACCCGGTCCTCGGCAAGTACACGGCGCTGCGCCAGGCGATGTTCACGGCGATCAGCATCAAGGACATCATGTCCAAGACCGTCGCCCAGTTCGATCCCTCGGTGAAGCAGCTCGGCAACCACAACTACGTTCCCGGGCAGGCCGGTTACCAGGATCTGGTGACCGCCACCGGCCAGGGATCGGGTGATCTCACCAAGGCGAAGAAGTACCTCACCGACGCCAGGTTCACCGGGGTGGGCACCGCGCTGAAGACGCCGGACGGCCAGGCAGTCGGACCCTTCAACTGCCGCTACACCACCGGCAACCAGATCCGGCAGAGCGAGTGCCAGATCCTGCAGAGCGACCTCGCGAACCTCGGCGTCAAGGTCACCATCAAGCCGATCGGCGCCGCCGACCTCGGCACGGTGCTGGCCGGGCACCAGTACGACATCATCGTCTTCGCCTGGGTCGCCTCGCCGTTCCCGACCGCCAACGCCCAGCAGAACTGGGTCACCGGAGGCGGCGGCAACTACGGCGGCTACAGCGACAAGCAGGTCGACTCGCTGATCGCCCAGGCCGTCGGCACGACCGACCAGTCCAAGGCCGCCGCCCTGCTCAACCAGGCGGACAAGATCATGGTCGATGCCGCCTACGTCCTGCCGCTGTACCAGAAGCCGACGTTCCTCGCGGTCCAGACGCGGTTCGTGAACATGCGCAACAACTCCACGAACGTGGGACCGCCCTACAACACCGCCGAATGGGGCCTGAAGAAGTAGCCGCCGCACCCGTCATGTCCGGTCCCGGCGACCCCGGGACCGGGCCCGGCCCGCGAGAGAAGACATCATGCTCGCCTACACCGTGCGCCGCATCCTCGTCTCGATCCCCGTTCTGATCGCCTCGACGTTCATCGTGTTCCTGGTCGTCGTCAACGCCGGCGACCCGGTCGCCAACTTCGCCACCTCACGGCAGCCCCCGCCCAGCAAGGCCGCCGTCGCCGCTTTCGCCCGGCACATCCACGCCGACGAACCCGCCGTGCAGCGCTACTGGAACTGGATCACCGGAGTCCTGCACGGCGACTGGGGCCCGTCCGTGCAGCCCAACCTCGACATCGGGCACGACCTGTTCACCCGCTTCCGGGTGACGCTCACCCTGGTGGCCGCCGCCATGCTCATCGCCCTGGTCCTGGCCGTGATCTTCGGTGTGTTCAGCGCGATCCGCCAGTACACGGCCGCCGACTACACCATCACCTTCTTCGGGTTCCTCTTCCTCGCCATGCCCGTGTTCTGGTTCGCGGTGCTGCTCAAGCAGGCCGGAATCTGGTTCAACGAACAGACCGGCAGCCAGTTCCTCGGCACCATCGGCGAGAAGTCCCCGTACCTCGAAGTCGACACCACCTGGAACCAGTTCACCGACCGCATCGGTCACCTCGCCCTGCCCACCATCACCCTGGCCCTGGTCTCCTTCGCCTCCTGGACCCGCTACACCCGCGCCTCCATGCTGGAGGTCCTCAACAGCGACTACGTCCGTCTCGCCCGCGCCAAGGGGCTGCGCCGCCGCACGGTCATGGTGCGGCACGCGCTGCGCACCGCCCTGATCCCGCTGGCCACCGTCACCGCCCTCGACATCGCGATCATCCTGGGCGGAGCGGTGATCACGGAGACGATCTTCCAGTGGCACGGCATGGGGGAGATGCTCGTCGAGTCGGCCGCCACCGTGGACGTCTACCGGACCATGGCGTGGCTGCTGCTCTCCGCCGTCGTCGTCATCGGCTTCAACCTCCTCGCCGATCTCCTCTACGCCGTACTCGACCCGAGGATCCGCTATGACTGACATCGAGGCAGCCGGATCCGCGGGCACCCAACTGCCGCCGACCGAGCATGAGTTCACCGTCAGGCAGCGCACCCAGACCCAGCTGGTGCTGCGCCGCTTCCTGCGGCACCGGGCCGCCATGGTCAGCCTGGTGGTCTTCGTGCTGATCCTGCTGTGGGCGTTCATCGGCCCGCACCTTTGGCACTACTCGTACCAGAAGTACACGCCCGACAACTCCCGACCCCCCTCCTGGAAGCACCCGTTCGGCACCAACGCCTCCGGCTACGACGCCTACGCCCAGGTCATGCGCGGCACGCAGACCTCGCTGAAGATCGCCATCCTGATCGCGCTGGGCTCCACCCTCGTCGGTGCGGTCTGGGGCGCGGTCGCGGGCTTCTACCGCGGGTTCGTGGACGCGGTCATGATGCGGATCGCGGATCTCGTCCTGACGCTGCCGCTGTTCGCGATCGCCCTCGTCATCTCCTCCCGCAGTGGCGGCTCCTGGTACTGGATCGCCGCCGTCATCGCCGGACTGACCTGGGCGTATGTGGCGCGTGTGGTGCGCTCCACGGTCCTGTCGCTGCGCGAGAAGGAATTCGTGGAGGCGGCGAAGGCGCTCGGCGCCTCGGACGCGCGGATCATCTTCCGGCATCTGCTGCCGAACTCGCTCGGCCCGATCATCGTCAACGCGACGGTGCTGGTCGCCACCGGCATCCTCACCGAGACGGCCCTGTCCTTCGTCGGCTTCGGCGTCCAACCGCCCGACACCTCCCTGGGGCTGCTCGTCTCCCAGGCGCAGACGGCGGTCGACACCCGGCCCTGGCTCTTCTACATCCCCGGCGCGTTCATCATCGCCATCGCCCTGACCATCAACTTCATCGGCGACGGCCTGCGCGACGCCTTCGACCCCCGGCAGCAAAGGGTGCGACAGTGACGGTCATCGGCAAGGGCGAGGAGTCGGGCGCGGTCCTCGAAGTGGAGGACCTCAGCGTCGAGTTCCCCACCGAGGACGGTCTCGTACGGGCCGTGCGCGGTGTCGGCTACCGCCTCGACCGCGGCGACTCGCTCGGCATCGTCGGCGAGTCCGGCTCCGGCAAGTCGGTCACCGCGCTCGCCGTGATGGGACTGCTGCCGGCCACCGCCCGGGTGCGCGGCTCGGTCCGCTTCGAGGGCACGGAACTGCTGGGGCTGCCCGACGCACGCCTGTCGGACCTGCGCGGCAGCGGCATCGCAATGATCTTCCAGGACCCGATGACCTCGCTCAACCCGGTCTACAACGTGGGGTACCAGATCGCCGAGACGCTACGACGCCACCACCCCGGCCTGACGTCCCGCGCCGCCCGCACCCGGGCCGTCGACCTGCTCGGCACGGTCGGCATCCCCAGCCCCGAGCGGCGCGTCGACAACTATCCGCACGAACTCTCCGGCGGTATGCGCCAGCGCGTGGTCATCGCCATCGCCATGGCCAACGACCCGGACGTGATCATCGCCGACGAGCCCACCACCGCCCTCGACGTCACCGTGCAGGCGCAGATCCTCGACGCCCTGGAGACCGCCCGCGCCGAGACAGGCGCCGCCCTGGTGCTCATCACCCACGACCTGGGCGTCGTCGCCGGGCACAGCGACCGGGTCGCCGTGATGTACGCGGGCCGCATCGTGGAGACCGGCTCCGTCGAGGACATCTTCTACACCCCGCGCATGCCCTACACCCTCGGCCTGCTCGGCTCGCTGCCCCGAATGGACCGCGAGGAGGAACGCCTCACCCCGATCACCGGCTCCCCGCCCTCCCTGCTGAACCTGCCGCCCGGCTGCCCATTCGCCCCCCGCTGCCCGCTGCGCCGGGAGGCCTGCGACAGCACGGAACCCGCACTGCGCAAGGCCGGACACGAACTCCACCTCAGCGCCTGCCACTTCGCCGACGAACTCGTCGACACCGGCGCCGCGGAGGTGTTCGACGCGGTCGGCGCCGACTCCGAGGCGCTGGCCCGCTTCGCCGACACGACGACGCCCTCGCCCCACTCGACCAGCGCCGAGGAGGACTCCGTATGAGCGCCCCCGCCCAGGCCGCCGACGCGCCGCTGCCCCCGCTGCCCGGGCACGGCGGCACCGGCGAACCCGTCCTCCAGGTCCGCGACCTCGTCAAGCACTTCCCGGTCATGTCCCGGGGCGTCGTACGCCGCCGCGTCGGCGAGGTGCACGCCGTGTGCGGGGTCTCCTTCGACCTCTTCCAGAACGAGACCCTCGGCCTGGTCGGCGAGTCCGGCTCCGGCAAGACCACCACCGCACGCACCCTCCTCGGCCTGGAGTCCGCCACCTCCGGTCAGGTCCGCTACCGCGGCACCGAGCTGACCGGGCTGAGCAGACGCCGGATGCGGCCGTTGCGCCGCGAACTGCAGATCGTCTTCCAGGACCCGTACGCCTCCCTCGACCCGCGCATCACCGTCCATGAGATCGTCGCCGAACCCCTGCGCATCCACGGCCGCTACGGCGCCGGCGGCAAGGACGAGGTGCGCGAACTGCTGCGCCTGGTCGGCCTGAACCCCGAGCACGGCAACCGCTACGCCCACGAGTTCTCCGGCGGTCAGCGCCAACGCATCGGCATCGCACGGGCGTTGGCCCTGCACCCCAAGGTGATCGTGCTGGACGAACCGGTGTCGGCGCTCGACGTGTCGATCCAGGCGGGCGTCCTCAACCTGCTGATGGACCTGCAGAGCGAGCTGGGCCTGTCCTTCCTGTTCGTCGCCCACGACCTGTCGGTGATGCGCCATGTGGCCGGCCGGGTGGCGGTCATGTACCTGGGCCGACTGGTCGAGATCGCCCCCGCCCGCCGTCTGTTCACGACCCCCGCTCACCCCTACACCCAGGCCCTCGTCTCGGCCATCCCGCTGCCGGACCCGCGCAAGGAGCGCGCCCGCACCCGCATCCTCGTCCAGGGCGACATCCCCAGCCCGGTCCGCCCGCCCAGCGGCTGCCGCTTCCGCACCCGCTGCCCCAAGTTCGCGAACCAGCTGACCGAGAGCGAGCGCGAGACCTGCGTCGAGGAGGTGCCGGCGCTGATCGACCGGGGCGGCGGGAACCCGGTCGCCTGCCACTACGCGGAGAGCGTGGAGCTGTTGTAGGCGAGCCGCAGCTCCTCGTACGGGTAGGGGGTCTGCCTGCTCTGGGTGCGCAGTCGGCCGAGGAAGCCGTTGACGACGGCGGTCAGTGTCGCATCGCGCTTGATGATCGTGGCGGCGGCCTCGGGGACGCCGTCGGGGTGCGCCCCGACGGCACAGGCGCGCACGAACGCCTCCCGTTCGAGTCTGTCGTACCCGTACAGGGCGGTGACGAGCCAGTTCACCAGGTGGGCGCGGCTGTAGACGAGGTCGTAGTCGCGATGCCGGTCGAAGAAGGCGCGCTCCGGCCGGGAGAGGCGGAACCGGGAACTGAACGCGAGCCCGTAGTCCGCCAGGTAGAACCCCTCACCGTCGGTGAGGACGTTCTGGAAGTGCGCGTCGAAATGCAGCAGTTGGCGTTCTCGGAGGAAGCCGGTGAGCGCGCCCAGCCACTCGTCCACCCGGGTGCAGATCCGGTCCGAGTCGACGGTGCGCACCTGTGTGTCGAGCCAGTCGTGGAGGGTGTGAGGGAAGTACTCCAGGAACAGGGCCAGGCTCGCGGACGAGGTGCGCAGGGCCTCCAGGCGCTCGCGGACCTGTGGGGAGCCGCCGCAGTAGGCCACCGTCCCTTCCACGTCGGCCAGTTCCTCGGGAAGCGGCTGGACGGCATCCGGCAGCACCCGCCAGTGGTGCATCAGGGGGAAGCCGGGGAAGCGGTCGGAGAGCACCCAGTTCGTCGTCATCGTGTGCACGGCCAGCTCGCGCCAGGCGCCGAAGCCGGGGCTGCGGCCGGTGCCGTAATGGCAGAAGGCCGGCAGCTCGAACAGGTTCGCCGTGGACCGGGAGTTCTCGGGCAGCAACTCGACGTCAGTGAGCGGTATCCGCTTCACGAAGACCCGCCTGCCGTCCACCTCGACCAGCACGTAACGCCCGCCGATGCCGACGCCCGCAGGGGCTCCCGATGCCAGGAGGTCCGCCAGCTCGTGGTCGCTGAGAAGGGAGAGGGTGGTGGCGAGGTCGGCGTGGACGGCGCGGCGCGCGGCGGAGGACATGACCTCCATGGTCAGGGTGACGGCGGCTGCGTGTCTGCCGATCGGTGAAGCGCCGTCCTGGCGGGTGCCATCGTGACGACCCGCCGGTGGACAGGGCTTGAGCGAGTGTCAGGTCCATCATGCCTGGTCAAAGACGCTTGCGGTAGGACGTAGCGCACGCCCGTTCGGCCTTGTGCCGGGTGGTTCCGCACCCGCAGACTCGTCGTCATCCACTCTCCGGCCCACGTGCCGGCAACCGTCATCGGCTGCCGGTGCGTTCGCCGTGCTGTCTCGCCGTGTGACACGCACCGGCCGGGGAGGGAGGGGACGAAGGGGATCGATGGACCGGGACATGGTTGTGCTGGCAAAAGTCCGGCTGCTCAGTGCCAACCGGCGGGTGGTGCGGGGTGCCGAGGGACTGTGGATCTACCGACTGCTGGCGCAGGTCGAGCCGGAGGTGTACGGATCGAAGCTGGTGTACGTCCTGGTGGAGGAGAGCGGCTCACCCCTGGTGCGGGAGTTGCCCGAGCGACGGCTGGCCCTGCTGGACGAGGCCGTGGACGTGGCGAAGGCCCTCAGCACGGCGAACCCCTACCGGGAGAAGATGCTGGCGAGGGCGCTGGCCGCCAGGCAGCGCGAACTCGGGGCTGGTGCGGCGAAGCCGCGAGAACTGAATGACCCGGCAGGCGACGTGGCCCCGACGCGGCTCCTGGACGAGGGAGGACTGTGAGATGACGGTGCGCGTTCTGAGAGCGGACGAGCGCCCGGCCGTGCCATGGAAGAACGGGGGCGGACTGACCCGCGAGGTCGCCACTTTCCCCGGCCGGGCAGGGATGTCGGACTTCGTGTGGCGGGTGAGTCTCGCCGACGTGGCCGAGCCGGGACCGTTCTCCCGCTTCGAAGGTGTCGACCGGATCATCACCCTGGTCGAGTGCCCCGGCATGGTGCTGACCGTCGACGGCACCTCGCACACCGTGGCCGAGCGGTACGTCCCCTTCCCCTTTCCGGGGGACGCCGTCACCGACTGCCGGCTGCTGGGCTGTTCGCTCGTCGACTTCAACGTGATGGTCCGGCGTGGACGGGCCACCGCGCAGGTCCGGATCGTACGGGACCGGGTGCCGCTCACCCCTCTCGCCGACACGACACTGCTCGCGGTCGTACTGGACGGCTCCGCGGTTTTCGAGGCGTCCGGCCTGGTCCTCGACCGCTTCGACGCGGCCCTGATCGGCGACGCTCCCGACGAGGCCCTCAAGGTGACCGGCAGCACGGCCCTCGTCACCCTCACCGGCACAGCGGCACAGGGGTAGTTCAGGAGGCGCGACCCAATCCTCGACCGCGGCAAGGACGGTCCGGGTAGGAGAAAGGGCCCCCGCCCGCGGGCGAGGGCCCTTTCCGTGTGACAGAGCCGTCAGTTCGCGGCGTAGTTCTGCAGGAACAGGGCCTCCGCCACCGACAGCCGTTCCAGTTCCTCGGGCGAGACGCTCTCATTCACCGCGTGGATCTGGGCCTCCGGCTCGCTCAGGCCGATCAGCAGGATCTCCGCCTGCGGGTAGAGGGCGGCGAGGGTGTTGCACAGGGGGATCGAGCCGCCCTGGCCGGCGTACTGCATCTCCTGGCCGGGGTAGGCGACCGCCATCGCCTCCGCCATCGCCGTGTACGCCGGGCTGGTGGTGTCGGCGCTGAACGGCTGGCCCAGGCCGGCCTGTTCGGTGCGCACCCGGGCGCCCCACGGGGTGTGCGCCTCCAGGTGGGCCTGCAGCAGCTTGGTGGCCTCGGCCGCGTCGACGCCCGGCGGCACCCGCAGGCTGACCAGGGCGCGGGCGCCCGCCTGCACCGACGGGGTGGCGCCGACGACCGGCGGGCAGTCGATGCCGAGGACCGTGACCGCCGGGCGCGCCCAGATGCGGTCGGCGACCGAGCCGGAGCCGATCAGCTGCACGCCGTCCAGCACCTTGGCGTCCTGGCGGAACTGCTCCTCGTCGTACTGCAGGCCGTCCCAGCGGGTTTCGGGGGTGAGCCCGTCGACGGTGGTGGAACCGTCCTCCGCGCGCAGCGAGTCCAGTACGCGGATCAGCGCGGCCAGGGCATCGGGGGCGGCGCCGCCGAACTGGCCGGAGTGGAGGTTGCCGCGGAGGGTGTCGATCTGGATGCGCACCACGGTCATGCCGCGCAGCGTGGAGGTGACCGTCGGCAGGCCCACCCGGAAGTTGCCCGTGTCGCCGATCACGATGGTGTCGGCGGCCAGCAGGTCGGGGTGTGCCTCGGCGTACCGCTCCAGACCGCCCGTGCCGATCTCCTCCGAGCCCTCGGCGATCACCTTGATGTGCACCGGCACGCCGCCGTTCGCCTTGAGGGCGCGCAGCGCGAGCAGGTGCATGATCACGCCGCCCTTGCAGTCGGCGGCGCCGCGCCCGTACCAGCGGCCGTCGCGCTCGGTCAGCTCGAAGGGCGGGGTGGTCCAGGCGGCCTCGTCCAGCGGCGGCTGGACGTCGTAGTGGGCGTAGAGCAGCACGGTCCTGGCGCCCTCGGGGCCGGGCAGGTAGCCGTACACGGACTGAGTACCGTCGGGGGTGTCGAGGAGGGCGACGTCCTGGAACCCTTCGGCGGTCAGCGCGTCGGCGATCCAGTGCGCCGCGCCCTCGCTCTCGCTCCTGGGGAACTGGTCGAAGTCCGCAACCGACTTGAACGCCACCAGTTCGGCGAGCTCCGCCTGCGCCCTCGGTATCAGCGAGGCGACGGTCTCGGCGACCGGATTCGACGACATGGGCACGCTCCTTGTGGGTGCGACGTTGTACGTGTGGATATCGGGATCCTCCCACAGCGGCCTGCGGTGATGTCCGCCGTAGGATGCGGGGGACAGGTGCGGCAGCGGCTTGATCGGGAGCAGTAGACCATCGTGAGCAGCGAGAACTCTTCGGCGGACGACGTGCAGCGGGTGTGGGACGTCGTCGTGGTGGGCGCGGGGCCCGCGGGGGCCTCGGCCGCCTACGCGGCGGCGGTCGCGGGACGCAGCGTCCTGCTGCTGGAGAAGGCGGAGCTGCCGCGCTACAAGACGTGCGGCGGCGGGATCATCGGCCCCTCGCGCGACGCTCTGCCGCCCGGCTTCGAGCTGCCGTTCCGGGACCGGGTGCACGCGGTGACGTTCTCGAACAACGGGCGCTTCACCCGCACCCGGCGCTCCAAGCAGATGCTGTTCGGCCTGATCAACCGGCCCGAGTTCGACCAGCAGCTCGTCGAGCACGCGCAGAAGGCCGGCGCCGAGCTGCGCACCGGCGTCACCGTGCAGCGCGTGGAGCAGCACGGCTCGGCGGTGCCGGACCGGCGTACGGTCGCGGTGTTCCTGCAGGGTGGCGAGACGCTGTTCGCGCGGTCCGTGGTGGGCGCGGACGGCAGCGCCAGCCGGATAGGGGCGCACGTCGGGGTGAAGCTCGACCAGGTGGATCTCGGCCTGGAGGCGGAGATCCCGGTGCCTCAGACCGTCGCGGAGGACTGGAAGGGGCGGGTGCTCATCGACTGGGGCCCGATCCCCGGCAGTTACGGATGGGTGTTCCCCAAGGGGGACACGCTCACCGTCGGGGTGATCTCGGCGCGCGGTGAAGGCGCGGCCACCAAGCGGTACTTGGAGGAGTTCGTCGGACGGCTCGGCCTCGCCGGGTTCGAGCCGAGCGTCTCCTCCGGCCATCTGACCCGCTGCCGGGCCGACGACTCGCCGCTGTCCCGCGGGCGGGTTCTGGTGTGCGGGGACGCGGCGGGGCTGCTGGAGCCGTGGACCCGCGAGGGCATCTCGTTCGCGCTGCGCTCGGGACGGCTCGCGGGGGAGTGGGCGGTGCGGATCGCGGAGGCGCACGACGCGGTGGACACCCGGCGCCAGGCCCTGAACTACGCGTTCGCGATCAAGGCGGGGCTCGGCGTCGAGATGAGCGTCGGCAAGCGTCTGATGACGGCGTTCGAGCGTCGGCCCGGCCTGTTCCACGCGGCGCTGACCGGGTTCAGGCCCGCGTGGAACGCGTTCCGGGACATCACGCGCGGTTCGACGTCCCTCGCCGAGATCGTGCGCACCCACCCGATGGCGCAGCGTGCGCTGACCGCGCTCGACCGGAGCCCGGTGGCCGGCGGCGAGGTCAGCTCCTGACCGTGATCAGGAAGACGGGGTGGTCCGGGGCGATACGGCGCAGATCGGCATCGGGGGAGTCGGGGCCCACGCCCTTGAAGAAGACCCCGACCTCGGCCTTCCAGCGCTTGAGGTAGGCGCGCAGCAGCGGGACCTTGTCGTCGTCGGCGACCTCGGTCGCCGTGAACACGTCCACGTTCTTGCCGAGGCGCAGCTCGCCGCCGCCCGCCGCCCGCATGTTGTGCGTCCACTGGACGTGGCCGCGCGGGGCGAGCAGATACTGCTGCCCGTCCACCGTCAGCAGGTTCACGGGGGTGGTCCGCCACTCGCCGCTCTTGCGCCCACGGACCGCCAGTACGCGTGAGCCCCAGACGCTGATGCCGCGACGCGTCATCCACGCCACGGCGCGGTTGAAGACGTTGACGGTGAACCAGCCGGGCTTCTGGACGTGTGTGGACATGAGGACCCCCATCGGTATCGGAGAGATCGCCGCTCACTTTTGCGAGCACTGCTCTCGCTTGTTGAACAGTCTGCACGGGATCGGTGATCGAAAGCAAGAGCGGTGCTCTCTTTTTTGTTCGCTGCTCTCTATTGTGTGCGCTGCTCTCGTTTCATGGGAGACTGCATCCCATGAGCACCGCACACGGCGCCCGCGCCCGAGCCAGGATCGAGGTCACCGCGGCCATCAAGGAAGAGGCGCGCAGACAGCTCGCGGCCGAGGGCGCCGCCAAGCTCTCGCTGCGCGCCGTGGCGCGCGAGCTCGGCATGGCCTCCTCCGCGCTCTACCGCTACTTCCCGAGCCGCGACGACCTGCTGACCGCCCTCATCATCGACGCGTACGACTCCGTGGGCGAGGCGGCCGAGGCGGCGGACACCGCCGCGGCCGACGCCGGGCCCGTGCAGCGCTGGACCTCCGTGTGCGAGGCCGTACGCGAGTGGGCCCTCGCGCATCCCCACGAGTACGCGCTGATCTACGGCTCGCCGGTCCCCGGTTACACGGCCCCCGACACCACCGTCCCGGCCGCCGCCCGCGTCGGCCTCGTCCTGATAGGCATCGTCCGCGACGCCCGGCTGGGCCCCGGCCTGGCCCTGCCCGCCCTCCCCGCCGAACTGCATCCCGAGGCCGAGCGGATGGCGGCCGACTTCGCCTCCGACCTGCCGCCCGCCGTCGCCCCGGCCCTCGTCGCGGCCTGGGCCCAGCTCTTCGGGCTGATCGGGTTCGAGCTGTTCGGCCAGTTCCACCGGGTCGTGGAGGACCGGGCAGCGTTCTTCCGGCATGCCGCCGGACAGCTCGCCCTCGGGGTCGGGCTGAGGTGAACGCAGGCGCGGCGTCGTACTTCCCGGGGAGTACCGGTGATCACCACGCCCGGCGGACGCCCCGCGCGCCCGGTCACGTCTAGCGTGGCCGTCATGGACGAGCAGCGTGGGCACGGCAGCGGGCCGCCCCAGTGGTGGCGGCACGGGCCGCCGTGGCTGAACCGCTGGGGCGAGGAGCACCAGCGGGCCCGGTGGCCGTGGCTGTCCACCGTGCTGCTCACCGCGTTCGTGCTCGCCGGCTCCCACTACGCGGCGCATCAGCAGGAGGGCAAGCGGGCCGCCCTCGACATGTTCGCCCGCGTGCTGCTGCTGGTGGGCTCGGGACTGCTGCTGTGGCGGCGGCGCCATCCGGTGCTCGTCGTGTACGGCACGGCAGCCGCCGCGATGGTCTACCTGGGGGCCGGGTACGCGTACGGGCCGGTCTTCTTCACCGTGGTGGTGGCCTGCTTCAGCGCGATCGTCTCGGGGCATCGGCGAGCCGCCTGGGGTGCGGTGGCGATGCTGTGGGCCGGGCACATGCTGGTGGCCCACTGGCTCTACCGCTGGCTGCCGCCGTCGCGGGACTCGGCGGCCCCCTGGGCGCAGGAGGCCGTGATCGCCGCGTGGGTGGCGGCGATCGTGGCGGTGGCGGAGCTGGCCCGGATCCGGCGCGAGCAGTGGGCCAAGGAGCGGGCCGAGCAGGCGCAGGCAGCGCGGCGGCGGGCCGACGAGGAGCGGTTGCGGATCGCCCAGGAGCTCCATGACGTCCTCGCTCACAGCATCTCGGTGATCAACGTTCAGGCGGGTGTCGGCCTCGCCCTCATCGACACCGACCCCGAACAGGCGCGGACCGCGCTGACCACCATCAAGGCCGCCAGCAAGGAGGCGCTCGGCGAGGTCCGCCAGGTCCTCGACACGCTCCGCACACCGGGAGACGCCCCGCGCGCTCCGGCACCCGGCCTCGACAGGCTGCCCGAGCTGGTGGAACAGGCAGCGAGCGCAGGCCTCACGGTGGACGTCCAAGGCGAACCTCCGCTTCTTCCGCCCGGCACCGACCTCGCCGCCTTCCGCATCGTCCAGGAGGCCCTCACCAACGTCGTACGGCACTCGGGTTCACGCCACGCGCGCGTGCACCTCGGCCACGACGAGCAGACGCTACGGCTGCGCATCGACGACGACGGCCCTGCGACCGGCGCCGACGCGGGCGGCAGCGGCAACGGTCTGGCCGGAATGCGGGAGCGTGCCGCAGCGCTGGGTGGCACGATCGAGGCGGGCCCGCGCCCGGACGGCGGCTTCCGGGTGCTCGCCGTGCTGCCGCTCAAGGTCAAGGCCAAGGAGGACGACCGGTGATCCGCGTACTGCTCGCCGACGACCAGTCGCTGGTGCGGGCCGGCTTCAAGGCGCTGCTCGACGCGCAGCCCGACATCGAGGTGGCCGGGGAGGCCGCCGACGGCGAGGAGGCGCTGCGCAAGGTCCGCGAACTGCGCCCGGACGTCGTCCTGATGGACATCCGCATGCCGCTGCTGGACGGCCTGGCGGCGACCCGCCGGATCACCGACGAGGAGGCCCTGCAGGGCGTCAAGGTGGTCATGCTGACCACCTTCGAGCTCGACGAGTACGTCTTCGAGGCGATCCGCTCCGGCGCCTCCGGCTTCCTGGTCAAGGACACCGAACCGGAGGAACTCCTGCGCGCCGTAAGGGCGGTGGTCGAGGGCGACGCCCTGCTCTCACCCGGTGTGACCCGCCGGCTGATCGCCGAGTTCGCGGCCCGCTCCAAGGAGCCCGCGGCCGCCGGCACCCTCGCCGAACTCACCGAGCGGGAGCGGGAGGTGATGGCCCTGGTCGGCATCGGCCTGTCCAACGAGGAGATCGCCCGCCGGCTGGTCGTCAGCCCCCTCACCGCGAAGACCCACGTCAGCCGCACCATGGTCAAGCTGGGCGCCCGGGACCGGGCCCAACTGGTCGTCCTGGCCTACGAGTCGGGGCTGGTGCGGCCGGGCTGGCTGGGCTGAGCGCCCCTGCGGAAGCGCACCACGACGCTCACGACCCGGACCACGAACACGATGGGTGCGAGCGTCATGCCCAGCCGCAGCAGCACCTTGGACAGCAGGTCCGGCAGGTCGAAGAGCAACGCCGGTCCCGCGACGGCACCGAACACCACGGCCGCCGCGAACACCGCACTGACCAGCGCGTAACCGATCTCGACGGTCAGCGCATCCTGCTCGGCCTTGTGACGCCGGCCCCCGTATCCGTCCATCCACCCAGTCTCACGGCGATGCGCCCGGCGGGGCAAGCAGGCCCCGCCGGGCGCACACAGGGGAGGCGTCCCCCTAGTCGCGTACGGGTACGCGCTCCGCCTCCAGGGAAGTGGACTTGGCGACCACGACGGACTGCTGGGTACGGCGCGTCCGCAGGCCCGTGAGGGTGATCAGCAGGCCGGCGACGGCGATGCCCGTCACCACCACCAGTCCGGGGCGGTAGCTGTCCAGCACGGCCTGCGGGGTGGCGTGCTGGGGGGCTCCGGCGGTCACCACCGCGGTCACGACGGCCAGGAAGATCGCGCCGCCCACCTGCACCGAGGTGTTGAGCAGCCCGGAGACCATGCCCTGCTCGTGGTCCTCGACGCCGTTGGTGGCCTGGATGTTGAGCGAGGGGAAGACCAGCGCGCAGGCCGCACCGATCAGCAGCATCGACGGCAGGATGACGGCGGCGTACACGGGGTCGAGGTTCACGCGCAGGAACAGCGCGTATCCGACGACCATCAGCGCGAAGCCCGCCGCGATCAGCCGCTGGGTGCCGAACCGGTCGACGATCGAGCCGACCTTCGTCGAGGACACCGCCACCAGCGCGCCGGCCGGCAGGAAGGCGAGCGCGGTGTGCAGCGCCGACCAGCCGAGCAGTGACTGCATGTACAGGGTGACCAGGAACTGGAAGCCGACGTAGGACCCGAAGAAGGCCATCGCGCCGAGCTGGGCGCGGATCTGGCTGCCGGAGCGCAGCACACCGAGCCGGATCAGCGGACCGGCCGAGCGCCGCTCGACGAGCACGAACACGGTCAGCAGTGCGGCGACGGCCAGGAACGACAGCAGCGTGCGGGCAGAGGCCCAGCCGACCTGCGGTGCCTGTACGACGGTGAAGACGAGCAGCAGCATCGACGCGGTGCCGATGACGGCGCCGGGGATGTCGTAGCCGTTGTGGTCCTTCTCGCGTTCGCTGCGCGGCAGCAGCTTCAGGCCCGCCACCAGGGCTATCAGGGCGATGGGCGCGGGCAGCAGCATGGTCAGGCGCCAGCTGGCCTCGGTGAGCAGCCCGGAGAGCACCAGACCCATCGAGAAGCCGGTGGCCGCGCAGGTGGTGTAGATGGACAGGGCCCGGTTGCGCAGCGGGCCCTCGGCGAAGGTCGTGGTGATGATGGACAGACCGGCGGGCGCGGTGAAGGCCGCGCTCAGGCCCTTGATGAAGCGGCTGGCGATCAGCAACGGACCCGAGTCGACGAGTCCGCCGAGCAGTGAGGCGAGGGCGAACACGCCCAGGGCGATCAGGAAGACCTGGCGCCTGCCGAGCAGGTCGGCGGTGCGTCCGCCGAGCAGCAGCAGACCGCCGTAGCCCAGGATGTAGCCGCTGACGATCCATTGCAGCGCCGAGGTGGACAGATTCAGGTCGGAGCCGATGGACGGCAGCGCGACGCCGACCATCGACACATCGAGCGCGTCCAGGAACATCGCGGCGCAGAGCACCAGCAGGGTGCCCCACAGTCGGGGGGTCCAGCGAGCAGCCGAGGACGGGGCCGCAGGGGTGGAGAGCGGAGAGGTCATGGACACAGACACTACATGCGCATGCATCGAATGCAAATGCATTTAATTCCGGTGCAATAATTCTCTGTCTCTGCTACGGTGCGCGGATGGTGGCGAAGAAGGCCGAACAGGCGCTCGTGGACCAGTGGCGGGACATCCTCGCGCTGCATGCCCGCACCCAGTGCGAACTCGACCGCGCACTGCATCAACACGGCCTGTGCGCCAGTGACTTCGAGGTGCTGGACGTGCTGTCCGGCGACTCGTGCAACTACCGCGTGCAGGAGATCTCCGAGCGGGTCCATCTCAGCCAGAGCGCACTGTCGCGGCTGATCGCCCGGCTGGAGAAGGACGGCCTCGTCGAGCGCGCGATGTGCGCGGAGGACCGGCGGGGCGTCCGAGTCGCCCTCACCGCGAAGGGGCGCACGCTGCACGGCGAGGTGCTGCCGGTGCAGCGTGCGGTGCTGACGCGGATGCTGGCGGACGACCTCAGCTCCAGGTGACGGCCGACTTCTCGCGCCACAGCGTGGCGACCGCGCCGTCCCCCGTCACGTGCGGGAACGGCAGCCGGTTCCACAGCGCCAGGTACAACTGCGCGACGGGCCCGGCCACTTCGCAGTCCGCGTCTCCTGTCGCGTCCCGGACGGCCACCGGCGGCTCCTGAGACAGCCGTACGGTCCACACCGCGTCCTCCGTGTCCGTCGCCCGTACCCGCAGCACCCGGGGCTCGTCGCTGCGGACCTTGCTCGTGGACCGGGCGTGGAAGCCGCGCAGCAGCTCGTCGATGCCGTCCGCCGCGAAGCCGGGGTCGATCCCGCTCTGCGCTGCGCCCCTCGCCGACTCCGCGTCGACCCGGTGCACCGTGGTCTCGTGCGCCTGCCGCCGGGCCCAGAACGCGAGCGGTGACGGTGCGGGCAGGAAGTGCCAGCACTGCACGTCGGGCGCGGCGGAGGCGAGGCTGTCGACGAGATGCCGGTGTCCCTCGCGGAACCAGGCCAGCAGTTCGTCGCCGTCGAGGTCGGGCAGCCCGCCGTCGGGATGGTAGGAGGTGTGCCCCTCGGCGACGAAGCCGGCCGCCCACCGGTGCACCATCCCCGTGTGCCGCAGCAGGTCCTTCACCTGCCAGTCCGGGCAGGTGGGCACCTTGGCGTCGGTCCCTGCCTCCTCGGCGGCCACGACCAGCAATCGGCCCTCCCGGTCCACGATCTCCACGAACTCGGCTGTCTCCATGGGGCGAGTGTGCCGCATGAAGTGCGGTCGAAGGGAAGAGGGCGCGGCTGTGCCAGCCTGCTCAGGGGCGGCCGACGCGCAGCCGCCCCTGAGTGCCGGCCGGCTGCCTTACCGCTGGGTGTAGATGAAGCCGACCTTGTCGACCTCGTCGCCCGAGCGTCCGTGGAAGCCTGCGATCTGCCAGCCCGAGGGGGCGGTGCGGGTCACGCAGTCCGAGGTCGTGGTGCCGCCGGTGAGGGTGCGGCCCAGGTTGGTGGTGAACCTGGCGTAGAAGATCCGCGTGTGGCTGTCGTACGCGCCCTGGCAGAGCTGGGCGCTGGTCACGTACTCGCCGCTGCCGAGGGTGAGGGAGGACGCGGTGCCGCCCGTCCCGCCGTGCGTGAGCGTGGTGCCGTTGGCGAGGGTGAGGCTCAGCTGGTCGACCCGGGAGCCGGAGCGCAGCGCGATGGTGGTGGCGCGGGCGCCGGCGGGCACGCTGTCGATGTCGTTGTAGTAGTCGCCGTGCGGGCCGCCGAACTGGTCGCTGAGCTGGTAGGCCGAGTTGCGCGACCAGGTGAAGCCGACGGTGATCGGATCGTGGTCGGAGAGCATCAGCCCGGCGTCGGTGAGGAACTTGGCGTGCTCGTTGTTGTACGACGTCGCGTTGAGCGAGACCAGCTTGCTGCTGCGGTAGAGGACCTTGTCGACGACCTCGCAGGTGTTGGGCACGGTCGGCCCGGACTGGTCGCAGACCAGGGCGTCGCTGCCCTTGGCGGGCGGGGTGCCGCCCCGTATCAGCTGCACCCAGGCGTCGGTGAGGCCGTTGGCCGCGGCGAACTCGGCGATGGTGTCGGCCGAGCGGGTGTAGCGGGTGTTGGTGTCACCCATGACCACGACGGCGTTGCCCGCGGAGTGGGTGTTGATGAAGGCGGTGAGCTGGTTGAGGTTGTCGGCGCGGGAGGCCTCGTCGCCGTCGTTGGTGCCGGCGTTGGTGTGCAGGTTGTAGAAGTCGACGTAGACGCCTTCGGCGAGGCGCTCGCGCATGAAGGTGAAGCCCTTGGGGGTGAGACAGTCACCGGAGTCGACCTGGCATGAGTTCCAGTGGACGCGCTCGAAGTCGTCCGTGTCGTAGGGGATTTTCGACAGCGTGTTCAGTCCGCTGCCGATGCCCGCGCCGCCGCTGGTGGGGGTGCGGTAGGCGTGCGCGGTGTCGGCTGCGTAGAGGTAGGAGTGGTAGTTGAAGTCCTCCTCGACGTGGACGACGTCGTACGGGGCTATCCGCTGCCCGATCGCCGTGGTGCTGGACTCGCGGGGTGTCGGCGCGCTGTTGATGGCCGCGGGCAGGCCGGCCACGTTGTAGCTGAGGACGTTGAAGCTGCCCGAGTCGGCCGCCGCCGCGGAGGGCGCGGCGGCGGTGAGCCCGCCGAGGACGGCGGTGGCCGCCGCCAGGCAGGCGAGGAGTCTGCGCATGGGGTGTGTCTCCTGTGGAGGGAAAGCGGTTTCGGCGTGAGCCTGACAGAAGTTACCGCCGGTTACCCCAGGCGTGTCGAGTGTTTGGACGCTCTTTCGCAGGAGTTGTCGCCCCGGACTCATCCCTGCGTCGTGTACGGCACCACGCTCACGTGCAGGGTGAAGGCGGTGCGTGCGGCGCCCGCCACGTCCGGGGCCTTCGCCAGCGCGGTGACCACGGCCTCGCCGCCGCGGGTGCCGGCGCACCGCAGTGCGGCGTGGGCCGTTCCGTCGGCGTCCAGCCGCCATCCGGAAGCCACAACGAGGGCCGGTGCGGAAGTGTTCACGCCCTCCCACCGCTTGTCGTCCGTGCGGGGCCGCAGGACGAGGGACACCACGGTCCCCGGTCGCACGCACAGCCGCTGCGCGACCGCGTCACCGGGGGCGACGCTGATCTCCGCATGCCCGGCGGCACAGTGGCCCGCCGGAGCCGAGGGCGCCGTCGCCGACTTGCTCGGGCCCGGCCCGGAAGGAGACGCGGGCGCGCCCGTCGGGGCCGTGGCGGACGGCCGTGCCGAGCTGCTGCCTGACGACGACGCCGGTCCCGTGGATCCGCCGCCCGCCGACGTGCCGCAGGCCGCCAGTACGACGATCCCGGCGATCATCCATGCCCCGGACCACCACCGCATCCCAGAACCTCCCGACCCGTACGTACCGAAGCCAGCATCCCGCGGAATCCGGCCGGCAGCAGCGGGCCGCCGCCACTTTTCACGGCCGGGCGCTAGTTGAGGGCGCTGCCCTTCTTCCAGGTGGCCCAGGGGACGTTCCAGTCGCCGTAGCCGTTGTTGGCCGCGACGGTTTCGACGGAGTGGACGACCGTGACCGGATCGCCGAGCTGGACCCGGCCGTAGAACCACTGTGCGTCGCCGGTGCTCATGCCGATGCAGCCGTGGCTGCCGTTGACCACGCCGAACTTGCCCTCGTTCCAGGGCGCCGCATGCACATAGGTGCCGGACGGGGTGAGCTGGACGTCCCACTTGACCGCCCCCAGGTCGTACGCCTCGGGGCCGAAGATCCGCACGGTCGAGGAGTCCATGCGGATGGTCGGCACCTTGCCCAGGACGACCATGGTGCCGTTCCAGGTCTCGTAGCCCTTCTTGCCGCTGGAGACCTTGAGGGTGCGCAGCGTCCTTCCGTTCTTCCGCACCGTCATCGTTTTCGTCGTGACGTCCACCGTGCTCGTCACGGCGTCCCCGATGCGGAAGTCCACGACGCGTTGCTGGGTGCCGTAGAGCCCGTTGCCCGCGTTCACGCCTGCCAGGTCCATGCGCAGGGTGACACGGGTGCCCGGCTGCCAGTAGTTCACCGGGCGGTAGTCGACACGGTCCTTGCCGTCGCGGTCCTTCATCCAGCTCCAGGCGCCCTGGACCGCGGGGGAGGCGGTGACACGGAGCTTCCGCTCGACCGCCGCCTTGTCGCGGATCGGCTTGTTGAAGGTGATCGAGACCGGCATGGCGATACCGACCGTCATACCCCCGTCGGGGTGGTACTCGCCGACGAAGGCGTTCTTCGGCGTCTCGGTGGTGAAGGAGGCGGTCCTGTCGAGAGCCGACCCGCCGTCCGTCCTGCCGTGCGCCGTCACCGTGTAGGTGGCGCCCGGGGCGAGCGGCGTGGTCGAGGTCCACACGGACCTGTCCTCGGACCAGGTGCCGGAGATCCGGCCCGGGCCCGGGGCGCCCACCTGGACGGAGATCAGGGATCCGCCTCGTGCGTGCACCGTCACCTTCCGCCCGACCGGCACCTTCGCACTGCCGGCGTCGGGCTGCACGACTATCGCGGGCGGTCCCCCCTTGTCCCCGCCGTCCGCATCCCCGCCCGAGCTGCATGCGGCGAGAAGGACGGCGGCGGCCGACGCGAACGCGAGCGGAGGTGCGGTCCGGCGGCCCCACGGTGCCGGCAGGCGGTGTCGCATGGGACTCTCCCCTTCCCCAAGGGCTTACGTGCGTTTCCTGGTGCGTTGCTTTGTCGCTTTCCTGGTACCCCGGGAAGGCACCCGGCCGACCGGCCCATCGGGTGACTGCTCAGGGTGGGCGCCACCTGCGCCCTCTTTGGGCCACGATTCGAATGGGGGCCGGCGGTGACGGAGATCGGTCGCTGGACGGACGGCCTGGAGGAACAGGCCGCACGCGCTCTGCCGCCCGAGACCTACGGCTATTTCCGCCGGGGTGCCGGCCAGGGCATCAGCGCGGCCGAGGCGGCCACCAGCTGGGACGGGCTGCGACTGCGGCCCCATGTGCTGCGGGACGTCTCCGTCTGCGACACCTCGACGACCGTGCTGGGCACGCCGGTCGGCACCCCTGTCCTCGTCGCGCCGAGCACCTTGCAGCGCCGTGCCGAACCGGAGGGCGAGGCGGCCACCGCGCGCGGTGTCGCCCGTGCAGGATCGCTGCTGGCGGTCACCCCCAACACGGTGATCCCCTTCTCCGGGCTCCCGGCGAGCGAGGCGCCGTGGTGGGTTCAGGTCTACGTGGCGCGGGACCGGCCGCTGACCGTGGAGGTGCTGGAACGGGCCAAGGCCGCCGGTGCCCGAGCGGTCGTGCTCACGGCCGACACCCCGGTCATCGGCTCGTACGGCAGGCCCGGAGCCCATGTGGCGGACTTCGTCGGACCGGAGGACCTGTACGGGAACATCACCGGCATCCCGGCCCGGGAGGCGGCTGAGCACGCGCCCGACCTCACTCCGGAGGTGATCGACTGGCTGCGCGAGCGCACGGGACTCCCCGTCGTGGTCAAAGGCGTGCTCCGCGACGACGACGCCCGCGAGTTCGCGGCAGCCGGGGCCTCCGGGCTGCTGGTCTCCCACCACGGCGGACGGCAACTGGACGGGCTGGTGCCGACCGCCTGGGCGCTCCCGGAAGTCGCCGACGCGGTGGCCGGCACGGGCACGGAGGTATACGTCGACGGCGGGCTGCGCCGGGGGACGCACATCCTGGCCGCTCTCGCGCTCGGCGCACGCGCGGTGTTCGTCGGACGGCCGGTGCTGTGGGCGCTGACGGTCGCCGGGGACGCCGGAGTTGCCCGGTTGCTCGGCGAGCTCACCGGCGAACTCGCCGAGGCGATACGCCTGACCGGCATGTCGTCCCTGGACCGGGTGACGCGCGATCAGCTCTGGAGCGGGCCTCCAGCCGTGAGCTGAGGGTGCGGCGAGTGCCGAGGGGTGAGACCTTCGGTGGCCGCACGGCGTGTCACTCCGGTTTGCCGCGCGATGTCCGCGCCGGTGGGCGTTTGTGCTGGGGGCCCGGGGGTTGTCCCCCGGGAAAGCGCAGCACCAGTCCGATGAGCGCGGCGACCGCTGCCAGTGCCGCGACGCTGGTGAGGGCGGTGGGCAGGGAGAACCAGTCGGCCATGAAACCGATCGCGGGCGGGCCGAGGAGCATGCCGCCGTAGCCGAGGGTGGAGGCGGTCGCGACGCCGCTCGGGCCGGCGAGCACCCCGGCGCGTTCGACGGCGACCGGGAAGAGGTTGGCGAGACCGAGTCCCGTGACGGCGAAGCCGATCAGAGCCGCCCACAGGGAGGGCGCCAGGGACCCGGCCAGCATGCCGAGTGCGGCGGTGGCGCCGCCCGCGATCACCGTGCGGGTACGGCCGAGATGTTCGAGCAGGGTCGTCCCCGTCAGCCGCCCGACGGTCATGGCGAGCGCGAAACACGAGTACCCCAGCGCCGCGGCACCCGCGGAGGCACCCAGGTCCTGTTCGAGGTGCAGCGCGCCCCAGTCGGCCATGGCTCCCTCGCCGTATGCGGTGCACAGGGCGATGAGCCCGAAGACGGCGACCAGTCCGCGGCGACGACCGTCGAGGCGGCGCGGACCGTCCTGTGCGGGGTCGCCTGCGGGCTCGGGCGGCTTCGGTGGCTGCTGACGCAGTAGGGAGCGACCCGCCACGGCCGTCACGACGAGCCCGACGAAGGCCAGGCCGAGAAGATGCCGGGTGGGCGAGAGATGCCCGGCGACCAGCCCGCCGAGCCCGGCGCCGAGCATGCCGCCCAGGCTGAAAGCGGCGTGGAAGCTCGGCATGATCGGCCGCCGCAGGGCGCCCACGAGGTCGACGGCGGCGCTGTTGAAGGCGACGTTGATCCCGCCGTAGGCGGCGCCGAAGACGAGGAGCACGGCGCCGAGCGCGACGGCCGAACGGGTCAGCGGCGGCAGGGCGACGCTCAGGGACAGCAGGATGCCGCAGATCACGGTGACGGTGTGGCTGCCGTAGCGGCGGCACAGGCGTCCCGTGAGCATCATCGTGATCACGGCGCCGGCGGACACGCCGAGCAGGGCGAGCCCGAGGGCGCTGGCGGAGGCGCCGGTCTGTTCCTTGATCGCGGGGATGCGCACGACCCAGCCGGCGAAGATGAAGCCGTCGAGGGCGAAGAAGACGGTGAGGACCATGCGGAGCCGGGTGAGGCCGGTGTTGTCGCTGCCCGGCACGACGTTGTGCGTTCGGGGTTTGTTTATTTGCGGCACAAAACCACGCTAGAGGGACGTGGAGAGCAGGGCAAGGGATTTGCTCCGCTCGCAGGGGGCCTCGGTGGCGAGGGCGTTGCGGGCCTGTTGGGGCCGCACCCGTGTTTGAGCCGCGCTGAGGCGTGTACGCGACCGGTATGACCGAGTCGAAGCGTGAGACAGAGCGAAAGTACGATGCTCCGTCGGCCGATGACACCTCGTGGCTCCCGGAGCTCACCGGCGTGGCCGGCATCGTGGCGGTCGTGGAACAGGGCACCGATGAGCTGGATGCCGTGTACCACGACACCGAGGACCTGCGGCTGGCCGGCGCGGCGGCCACGCTACGGCGCAGGAGGGGCGGACCCGATGCCGGCTGGCACCTGAAGCTGCCCCTGTCGGGGGACAGTCGGGAGGAGGTGCGGGCCCCGCTGTCCGAGACGATTCCGGACACGCTGCGTGACCTGGCCCTTTCCCGTACCCGTGGGGCAGAACTGACGCCGGTCGTCCGCATCAGGTCCACCCGCACCACGCGGCACCTCGTCGATTCCCAAGGCGCGGTCGTCGCGGAGCTGACCGTCGACGAGGTCCGCGCCGAGTCCCTGCGCGGCACGACCACGCTGGCTGCCTGGACGGAGATGGAGGTCGAGCTCGCCGACGATGCCGATCGGGCACTCCTGGACGCCGTGGACAAGACGCTGCGCAAGAACGGCATCGACCGTGCCGCCCGTCCGTCCAAGCTGATCCGGGCCCTGGAGGAGACAGGAGTGGGCGGGCCGCGCCTGCCGGACGCGCGAGCCGAGGCCGTCGTACCCGGCTCGGCAGGCGATGACGTTCTCAGGTACCTGGACGAACAGGTGCACGCCCTGGTGCGTCTCGATCCCGCGGTGCGCCGTGACGTGCCCGACTCGGTGCACAAGATGCGCGTCACCTGCCGCCGGCTGCGCAGCACCCTGCGTTCCTACCGGTCGGTGCTGGATCGTGCGGTCACCGATCCGATCCGCGACGACCTCAAGTGGCTGGGCGGCGAACTGGGCGCGGAACGCGACCAGGAGGTCCTCATGGAACGGCTCGGTGCGCGTCTCGAGGCCCTGCCCGCGGAGCTGGTTCTCGGGCCGGTCGCGGCCCGGTTGAAGGCGTGGAACGTCGCCAATACCGACGAGGCGCGCCGGCGCACCCTGGAGGCACTGCACACACCTCGCTATCTGGCCCTGCTGGACTCCCTGGCCGCGCTGACCGAGCAGCCGCCGCTGCGTCGCAAGGCCGCCCGTGGACCGGACAAGGCGATGGCCAAGGGGATCTTCAAGGAGTACGACCGGTTCGCCGCTCGGGTGGCGCACGCGCTGGAACTCCCGCCCGGACCGGAACGCGACACGGCCCTCCACGAGGCCCGAAAGTCGGCCAAGAAGACGCGCTACGCCACCGAACCGGCACGTGCCTCGCTCGGCAAGCCCGCGAAGCGGCTCGGCAAGCGTGTGAAGGCCGTGCAGAAGGTACTCGGGGACCATCAGGACAGCGTCCTGGCCCGGGACGTCCTGCGGAAGCTGGCCCTCGCGGCGCACGCCGCGGGGGAGCCCGGTTTCACCTGGGGGCTGCTCTACGGCCAGGAACAGGGCGTGGCCAGGGAGCGCGAACGGGAACTGCCGGCCGCATTTGCCGATGCGTCGAAGCCCAGCCTGCGCAAGGGGCTCGCGCCCTGACATCGGCCCTGGGCAGGGGGGCCGGCCGGTTGCGGGGCGCCCGCCCGGGTGAAACCGCCTGGGCCTGCGGGCCGGTGCACCGAGCGCCGTCCGCACGAGGCGGCATCGTGGCGGAGTCTTGACCCCAGACTTCGCAGGAGGAAACACATGCTCGGCACCGACTTCCGCACCGGATCACCCAACTGGATCGACCTCGGCAGCCCCGACACGGGTGCGGCCGCCGCGTTCTACGGCGCCGTCTTCGGGTGGCAGTTCGTGTCCGCCGGGCCCGAGGCCGGCGGGTACGGGTTCTTCCAGAAGGACGGGAAGACGGTCGGCGCCCTCGGTCCGCTGAGCGAGGAGGGTGCCGGTTCGGCCTGGACGACGTACTTCCAGAGCGACGACATCCAGGCCACCGCCCGCGACGTGGTGGCCGGCGGGGGCGCCGTGCGCACAGAACCCATGGACGTCATGGGTGAGGGCTGGATGGGCCAGTTCACCGATCCCCAGGGCGCGCAGTTCGCCGTATGGCAGCCCGGCAGGACGAAGGGCCTGGAGAAGGCTTCGGAGGACAACACGCTGGTGTGGGTGGAACTGCATGTCGGTGACCCGGAGGCGGCGATCCGCTTCTACGCCGGTCTGTTCGGCTGGCGTTCCCAGGAGATGCAGGCACCCGGGATGACGTACCGGGTGCTCAGCCTCAAGGACGGCGACCAGCAGGAGGGCTCCTTCGGCGGTGTCGCCCCGCTCCAAGGCGAAGGGGAGGAGACGCGCTGGGTGCCGTACTTCGCCGTGGCCGACGCCGATGCCATCGTGGCGAAGGTGCAGGAGAACGGCGGCTCGGTGCTCATGCCTGCATCAGATGTGCCGGATGTCGGGCGGATCGCCTGGCTGGCCGACCCGGCCCAGGCGGTGTTCGCCGTGCTGAAGCCAAACCCGCGGCAGGCATGACAGCGTCCCGGTCACGTGTCGAAGGTGTGCAGAGGCCGCCGGAGGCAGCTGCACTCGGCAGATGGCACTGAGGGGGCCGGCGGCCGAAGGGGGTCCTGGCCGGTGGTGGGGCGTCCCTCCCGGGCCACCGGCCGCGCCGTCGCCGCCGAGATGCCGTTCCGTCTCTCCGGGAAGGGAGATGCCGCACCGTCGCCGGATTTCGTCCCTCACACGCAGTGTGGTCAGCGAGTCGGGGAGCGGGCGGACCGGCGTCTGAAGCCTGGCCGGCGTCGATGCGCCGGGCCACCTCCGCAGCCTCGAAGTGCAGGGCGCCGTGTGAGGTGTGTGGCTCGGTTGCGTCAGTTGCGTGCCGCACTGGTGATGTCAATAAGGGTCAGGGCGTATCGACAAGAGGGCCGGTGTGTCAGGCCCGTCCGTGCGCCTCCTGCGAGCGTCGTGACAGTGCGTCGATGACCACCGCGGCGAAGAGCACCCCACCGGTGATGACGAACTGGATGGCCGTCGGGGTGTCCGTGATCGCCATGCCGGACGCGATCGACTGGATGACCAGCATGCCGAGCACCGCGGACCAGGTCGTACCGCGTCCTCCGAACAGACTGGTGCCGCCGATGACGGCTGCCGCGATGGCGTTGAGCAGCAGGACGCCCGATCCCGAGCTCTGGCTGACCGAGGTGATGCGCGAGGCGAGGAACAGGCCGCCGACCGCGGCCATCGTCCCGGAGACCGCGAGCACCGCGGTCTGGATGCCGATCACATTGAGGCTGGCGCGACGGGCCGCCTCGACGCCGCCGCCCAGTGCGTAGACCTGCCGGCCGTAGTGCGTGTGGCGCAGGACGATGTCGAGTCCGGCGACCACCACGAGGAAGATCAGAAGGGCGAGCGGCAGCCCCTGGAACCGGTTGAGCAGATACGCCGTGGTGAAGGCGACCACCGCGAGTCCTCCCGCTCGTACCACGATGTCCCGCATCGAGCGGTGCGGCATGCCGGCGGCCACGCGGCGGCGCCGGTCCAGGTACGACATCAGGAAGACGAGGCCCGCGCAGAGCGCCGCCAGGCTGTAGGCGACGGCGTCATTGGTGAAGTAGTAGCTGGTCAAGTCGGCGACCAGCCCGTTCTCGTCCAGGTTGACCGTGCCGCTGGTGCCGAGGACGTAGAGCATGAGGCCGTTCCAGGTGAGCAGCCCCGCCAGCGTGACGACGAAGGCCGGTACCCGGGTCTTGGCGCAGGAGAAGCCCTGGAGGGCTCCCGCCGCGGTGCCCGCGAGCACCGCGAGGATCAGGGCGATCCATTCGGGCACGCCGTTGTTCACGTTCAGCACGGCGAAGATGGCCGCGGCGAAGCCGCTGATCGAGCCCACCGACAGGTCGAGTTCACCGAGCAGCAGCACGAAGACGATGCCGACCGCGATCAGGCCGGTGCCCACGATGTCCACGCTGAGGTTCGACAGGTTCCGCGGCGAGAGGAAGTTGTTGTTGAGGGACTGGAAGATGATCCAGACCGTGGCCAGCACGAGGACCACGGGCAGCGAGCCCAGTTCACCGGCGCGGAACCTGCGCCGCAGGAAGTCGGCCCCGTCCTTCACGGCGAGGGCCAGGGCCGCCCGGCCGTGCGGACCGCGGGGCTCGGCGGCCGCGGCCTCTTCGGCCCGCGTGTTGTCCGTCATGCGGCGCATCCCTTTCACCACGCCTCGTGGGTGGCCGGCCGGCGGGGCACGTTCTCCGTGGCACCCGTGATGGAGGAGATGATCTGTTCCTGGGAGGCGGTGTTCACGTTGAAGAAGCCGTTGTTGCGGCCGAGCCGCAGCACGGCGGCCCGGTCCGCGAGCGCTTTGACGTCCCCCATGCTGTGGCTGATGAGCAGCACTCCCATGCCGCGGTCGCGCAGCGCGTCGACGAGGTCCAGGACCTCGGTGGTCTGCTCGAAGCCCAGCGCCGCGGTCGGTTCGTCCAGCAGGAGCACCCGGGGCTCGCCGAGGAGCGAGCGTGCGATGGCGACCGTCTGGCGCTGGCCGCTGGACAGGGAGACCACCGGCGCGCGCAGTGCGGGCACGGTCCTGGTGAGGCGTTCGAGCAGTTCGATGGTGCGGCTCTCCATCTCCATCTCGTCGAGGAACCCGAACCTGCGGATCTCCCGGCCGAGGAAGAGATTGCCGACGACGTCGAGGTTCCCGCACAGCGAGAGGTCCTGGTAGACGGTGGCGATCCCGAGGTCCCGGGCGTCGTGCGGGCGCCTGATGTGCACCGTGCGGCCCTCCCACTCGATGACGCCCTTGTCCGCGGGTGCGACGCCGGAGATCACTTTGACGAGGGTGGACTTGCCGGCCCCGTTGTCGCCGAGCAGGGCGACGACCTGACCGGCGTGGATCTCCAGCTCGACGTCCTTGAGGACCTCGACGGCGCCGAAGCGTTTGCACACGCCGTGCAGCGCCAGCAAGGGGGAATCCGGCACTCGGACCATCTCCTTCCCGGGGCTCGGACTCGGCGAAGCCGGTTCGTCAGGTCAGTCCGGACCTGCTGCAGGCAGCCTGGAGTCGGGGGATGCAGATCTGCCGGACGGTGTAGAAGCCGTCCTTGACCAAGGTGTCCTTGATGGTGGTGGCGGTCACGGACACGGGGGTGAGCAGGACCGCAGGAACGGTCTTGCCGCCGTTGGCCGTGACCTTGTCCTTGGCGACCTGCTGGAGGCCGGTCCGACGCGCCGCCGCCACGGCCATGGCGGCGCCCGCGGAGGCCTCGGGGCCGAAGGGCTTGTAGACGGTCATGTACTGATCGCCGGCGACGATGCGCTGCACGGCCCCGAGTTCGGCGTCCTGCCCGGTGACCGGGGGCAGCGGGTCGACCTTGTTCGCCTTGAGGGCGGCGATACTCGCTCCGGCGAGACCGTCGTTGGCCGAGTACACCCCCTGGATGTTGGCCACGCCCAGGGCGGCGATGGCGCCGGACATGTTCGTGTTCGCGATCTCCGGGCGCCACTGCGGTGTGTCGTACGCCTTGCCGATCTTCACTCTCCCTGTGAGCACGGACAGCGCGCCCTTCTTGAACGACACCGCATTGGGGTCGCTGGGATCGCCGTTCATCATGACGATCTGGGGCAGGCGGCCGTGGTTGCCCATGGCCTTCAGCAGCGCCCTGCCCTGGAGCCTGCCGACCTCCTCGCCGTCGAAGGAGACGTAGCCCGAGATCGGGCCCTGCGCGAGCCGGTCGTAGGCGATCACCGGGATGTCCGCCCGAGCTGCCGCCTGCACGGAAGTGGCGAGCGATCGGGCGTCCACCGCCACGAGCAGGATCGCGTCGACGCCCTTGGTGATCATCGAGTCCATCTGCTCCTGCTGGAAAGCCACATCGCCCTTGGCGTTGGCGTACTCGATCGTGCAGCTCCGGCACAGCTCCATGATCTTCTTCTCGAGCAAGGGCCTGTCCTGGGTCTCCCAGCGGGCCGTGGTGGCATCCGGCAGCAGCAGGGCGATCTTCGGTGCGGTCCCCCCGTCGGAGGGGCTTCCGGTGCCCGACCCGCAGGCCGACAGGGCGACGGCCGTCGAGACCGCGGTCATGACCATGGCCGCGCCCCGTATGCAGGCCTTCATGTGCGAGACCTCCCTCCGAGCGCGGGTCGGGTGGTCACGCCGGCATGGAGATCCAGAAAGGCACTGGTCGCTGCCCGCACGCGGCGACACCTGGCCCTCTCACGTGAGCGGCAAGACGACCATGCCGTCAGTGTGGCACCGGCTACGGCGATCTGCGAATGCAGTGGCGGTTTGCTCCGATATGCGATTCTGTTGTGGGGACGCCCGATCTCAGCCGCATCCGCGGCACGGACGGGAGGTAGGTTGCGGACATGCCTGAAGACGGCGGTGCCCGGGCCGGAGTCTCTCAGCTGCGGGCATCCGGAGCCGATGCCGCGGACGCGGGCGGGCTGCCCGCGGTGCCGGAGGCGGCAGCGGACGAGCGCGCTCTGACCTTCGCCGGAGTGGCCATGGCAGCGGTCTATGTGCCTGCCGGTGACACGGACGAGCTGCGCCTGGCGGAGACGGCCCGCTGGGCCGTTTCCGACTACCGGCTGCCCGAGTGTCTGCCCCTGTCGGGGGGCTCACCCGCCGCGCACGCCTTCCGCACCGACCGGCCGCTGTGGCTCACCCCCGCGGAACTGGCCGCCCACTCCGAGGGCGGGCCCACTCCGCCGCACACGGAGGCCTCGCTCGGAGCCCTGCCGCTGGAGGCGGACGGCAGCCGGCTCGGCTGCCTCGTGGTCGTGGGCGCCGGTGCGGACGGCTTCGAGGACGAGCAGCGCCGCTTCCTGGAGCGGTACGCCGACGCCGTCGCCGGTCTGCTGCTGGCCGCCGCCGGCCGGTCCCCGCCGTCGCCGCTGCTGGGTCCCGCGCTGCGGAGCCTGCGCGTCGGCTCGTTCGTACTGGTGCCCGACACCGGTCTGATCGACGCGGACGACGCCCTGCTCGAACTCCTCGGTATCACGCCGGCCGACTTCGACGGCAAGGCGGACACCCTGCTCGCGCACGCCCTGCCCGAGGACATGCACGCGCTGGTGTCGGTCCTGGAACCGGCTCCGCAGGCGTTCGGCCGGCGGGAGCTGGAGTTCCGGGTGCGCGGCCCGACGGGGGAGATGCGCTGGCTGAGCCTGAGCTGCCGGGTCCTGGCGGGCACCGACGACCGCCCCGAGCAGGTGCTGGGCGTGGTGACGGCGACCTCCGTGCTGCGCCGCGGCCCCGACGACGTCTCCAGGATCCAGTGGCTGACCGCCGCACTCGACGACGCCACCACGGTCCGTGACGTCAGCCGCGTCGTGGTCACCGCGCTGCGGGAGCCGCTGGGCGCCGACCGGGTGGCCCTCGCGGAGCTGCAGGGCGACCGGCTCATGGTCACCGTGCTCGATCCGCCGCAGCCCGCCGCCTGGCCTCAGGCCTGGCGCGCCGAGTGGCGTACCGAGTGGCCCGACGCACCGGTCAGCGCCCTGCCCACCCTCCAACTCGCCCTGCGGGACGGACGGTTGGACCTGTGGCCGGCCGGCACGGCCTTCGAACCGAACCTCGCGGGCATCGGCGACGGAGGCCTCGCCGTGCTGCCGCTGCCCGCCAAGGGCCGGGTGGCCGGCGTCTGCATGGTCGGCTGGGACCAGCCGCACGAGTTCGCCCCCGACGAAAGGTCCCTGCTGACCGCCACCGCGGCGCTGGTCGGACAGGCCCTCAAACGGGCGCACGAGCACGACGCCGAGCAGGAACTCGCGACGATGCTCCAGCGCAGCCTGCTGCCCCGGCGCCTGCCCGAGCTGCCCGGCGGCACGGCCGTGGCCAGGTATCTGCCCGCCAGACGGGGCCTGCAGGTGGGCGGCGACTGGTACGACGTCATCGCCCTGTCCGAGGACCGGGTGGCCCTGGTCATCGGCGACGTCCAGGGGCACAGCGCCGGAGCCGCGACCATCATGGGCCAGATGCGTACGGCCGTCAGGGCCTACGCGGTGGAGGGCCATCCGCCCGACGTGGTCGTCTCCCACGCCAACCGCCTGCTGGTCGGCATGGAGACCGACCTCTTCGCCACCTGCTGTTACGCCGAACTGGACCTGGAGCAGGGCAACACCCTCTTCGTGCGGGCCGGGCACCTCGCCCCCCTGGTGCGCCACCCCGACGGCAGCACCGAGGAGATCGAGGTCGAGGGCGGACTCCCGCTGGGCATCCTCGACGAGGCGGAATTCCCCATGACGGCGGTGGAGTTGTCTCCCGGCACGGTCCTCGCCCTGGTCACCGACGGCCTGGTCGAGGCCGCCGGGCTGCCCCTCGACGAGGGCATGCGCCAGACCCGCACGGCGCTCGCCGCCGCCGATCCGGAGGATCTGGGGCGCATGGCCGACCAACTGCTCGGCGACGTGGGCCGCCGCGAGGACGACGTCGCGGTGCTGCTGCTGCGCTACGACGGCATGGGCACCCGGCCGATCAGGGCCGGCTGGGTGGTGTGGCGGCTGCCCGACGCCGTCATGCACGCCCGCCGCTTCACCGCGCGCACCCTGCGCAGCTGGCGGGCCGAGGACGTGGCCGACGCGGTCCTGCTGGTGGTGTCCGAGCTCGTCACCAACGCCCTGGTGCACACCCAGGGCCCGGTCCGCCTCGACCTCATGCTCCGCGGCGACCGGGTACGGGTCTGCGTGGCCGACTCCTCGCCCCGTGCGCCCGCCAAGCCGGTGATCGTGGACTGGGAGTCGACCGGCGGCCGGGGCCTGCTCCTGGTCGAGGCGATGTCGGAGTCGTTCGGCTCGATGCCGGTGGCCGGCGGCAAACAGGTGTGGAGCGAGATCGTCCTGCCGGGACGAGCACCGGCACCCACCGCCTCGGGCCCGGGAACGGAACGAGAGGGCCGGCGGTGAGAACCCGCCGGTGGCAGGTCGTCGCCGCGCTCCTCGCGGGACTCCTGACGATGTCCCAGGCCGCCTGCGGGGGAGACGGCAAGGCGGGATCGGGCAGCTTCACCGTCGGCCTGCTGCTCCCGAGCCGGTCGGTCCCCCGCTGGGAGCACTCCGACCGGCCGCTGATCAACAAGCGGCTGAAGGAGCTGTGCCCCCGCTGCACCATGGAGTACGCCAATGCCGAGGACGACGCCGACCGGCAGCGGCAACAGCTGACCTCCATGATCACCACGGGGGTCAGGGTCCTGATCCTCGACGCCGCCGACGCGAAGGCGCTGCGGTCCTCCATCATCGAGGCCCACCGGGCGGGCGTACCGGTCGTCGCCTACGACCGGCTCGCGGAAGGCCCGGTCTCGGGCTACGTCACCTTCGACGGAGCACAGGTCGGCAGGCTCCAGGGCGAGGCGCTCCTGAAGGCGATGGACGGGCGGGTGAAGAGCAGCCAGGTCGTCATGCTCAACGGCGATCCGACCAGCCCCAACGCGGCCTGGTTCAGAAAGGGCGCCCTGTCCGTCCTGGCGGGCAAGGTCAGCATCGGCAGGTCGTACGACGTCCAGGGCTGGAGCACGGACGACGCCCACGCCCAGATGTCCGCCGCCGTCGCGGCCCTCGGCCCGGACCGGATCGGCGGGGTCCTGGCGGCCAACGACGCGATAGCCGCGGGTGCCGTCTCCGCACTCAAGCGCGCGGGCGTCAGACCGCTTCCCCCGGTCACCGGTCAGGACGCCGACCTCGACGCCGTACGGCGCATCGTCGTGGGCGAGCAGTACATGACCGTGTACAAGCCGTTCCGGGCGGAGGCGGATGCGGCCGCCGCCATGGCCGTGGCGCTGGGGCGTGGCGACGATCTGAGCAAGGTCGCCACCACGACGACCGACAGCCCCACGACCCGCCGTATCCCGTCCGTGCTGCTCACCCCGAGGGCTGTGACGGCCCGCACCATCGAGCAGACGCTCGTCAAGGACGGCGTGTACACCGTCGACGAGATCTGCACCCGCGCGCTCCGGACTGCCTGCCGGCAGGCCGGGCTCGCGCGGTAGCCACCGTCACCAGGTGATGGAGGGTCAGGGAGTCCACTTGATGTTCGGGTTCACCTGGCCGGTCCAGTTGAAGGTGGCCATGTTGTCCCAGCCGTCCCCGCTGTTGTCGATGTCGGCGGGATCCCATCCGTTGCCGGGGACCGCGTACCAGGTCGGCTCCCAGTAGAAGACGCCGATCGCGCCGGCGCCGCGGGCCGTGTTCTGGACGGCCGTGAAGTTGGCCGCCTGGCCCTGCCAGGTGAGGGGGTAGCCCGAGCAGCCGGAGGTGACCGAGTTGGCTGTGCCGTCCGCGTTCCCCGTGGTGAACGGATACGCCGTCTCGGCGATGATCACGTCCTTGCCGTAGCGGGACTTCATGTCGGACACGACGCTGCCCATGGTGGACAGCGTGCCGTGCCACATGCAGTAGTAGGACAGCCCGGTGATGTCCCAGTTGACGCCCTTGGACTTGATGCCGTCGTAGAACCAGCGGGCATGGGCGTCGCTGTCCGCGTCCGCGGTGTGGATGACCACCTTGGTGCCGCTGTTGCAGGCCTTGGTCGCGTTGTAGCCGGACTTGAGCAGCAGGCTCAGGTTGGTGAAGTCGTTGTTGATCACCTTGCCGTCGTCCCACAGCATGCCGACGTTGATCTCGTTGCCGATCTGCACGCTGTCCGGGGTCGTGCCCTGGGCCTTGAGGCTGTTGCAGACGTCGTAGGTGTAGTTGTAGACGTCGGTCTGCAGTTGGCTGATGCCGTGCCCGGACCAGGCCGCGGGCTTGTACTGCTTGCCGGGATCCGCCCAGGTGTCCGAGTAGTGGAAGTCCACCAGCAGTTTGAGGCCCTTCGCCTTGACCGTCTTCGCGTACGCCAGGACCTTGGCCTTGTTGTTGTAGCCGCTGGCCGGGTTGTTCCAGATCCGCAGGCGGGCGTAGTTGACGCCGGCGCCCTTGAGGATGTCCAGCGGGTCCTTGGCGTTGCCGTTCGCGTCGTAGTACTTGGCGCCCAGGTCGAGTGCCCGCTGTGCCGTGGAGACATCGGCGCCGAGCATGCTGAGCGAGCCCGCGGCGGAGGCGCCCGTCGGCGTGGTGAGCATGGCCGCCGGCAGCGCGGCGGCCACTGCGAGCAGGGCGGCGACCTTCATGGTGCGCCTGGGGCCGTGCACGGACATCCCGATCTCCTTTGACCCGGCGTCGAGTTGACGAGAGGCAGCTGCTGAGAACGTGCACAGTAAGGGCTGTGGTTGTCATGGGCAATGCAAAGCGCAAGGCGGATGCGTAGGACTGGGAACGTGCACACCATGAGCACCCTCTCGTCGGACGAGGGGAGCGTGACCGCTCAGTGCGTGCTGCAGACCGTCTTCGGTGCCGCACTTGTGGCGGGCTGCGCGTCCTGCACTGCCTGTATGTCCTTGAGGAGGTGCGGGATGCCGGGGTCCTGGCGGTGGGGGGCGGCGGCCCTTGCCAGGGTCAGCAGGACGGCCTCGTAGAAGGCGTCCCGGACGGCGGGGGCCATGACGTCGGAGGCGTCCAGACAGCGCGGGCCGTCACCGGTGAGCCGCTCGGTGATCTCGTCCTCGACCCGGCCTTCGTGGGGATGTACCTGGCGATTGGCCGAGAAGACGTGCGCCACCTTCGCCCACTGCTGCTGGCCCTCCTTGGAGGCCAGCCGTTCGATGAGGTCCTTGGCCGGGCGGCGGTCGCTGAACAGTGCGGCGAAGTCTCCGGTCACCTCATGGGCCCGGACCTGATCCGGGCCTCCGGGCAGCAGCGGAGCGGAGTCCATCAGCTGCGCGTGCTTCGCGTCGGCCTCTCCGTAGAAGGAGCGGGCGAAGGAGCCCTGGTGCTCCAGGGCGCATCCGGGCCGACCACCGAACAGCAGCCCGTTGCTGCCCGGGGCGCCGCGGTGATCGGTGAGCAGGGCGTGCGCGGCCGCAGCCTTGTTCTGCTCGAACGGGCGGGCCCACGCCTCCCAGGCGTCGCGCACCGCGGCACTGGTCCACCACTTTTCCTTCTTGTTCCTGCCCAGCGCCCACTTTCCGTAGATGTCCGGGCCCGAGCGCTGCAGCACCAGGTCCTCGATCCAGTCGGTGCCGGGCCAGCCGGACGCGCCGTCGTCCCCCATGCCGATGCACCAACTCTGCAACGGCGCCGGCGCGTTGGCGGGCCTGTGGCCCTGTCGGTACCAGACGATGCTCTTCAGGTCCGCCTTGACCGGGACCCAGTACACGTCCCGGGAGGTCCCGCTCGCCGCGCTCCACGGCGAGCCGTACTGCTCAGGGTCGTAGAGGCCGTTGAGGCGCTTGAGCCGCTTCTGGTCCGCGTACTCGGCGAGTTCACCGATGCCCGGCATGATCACGATGTCCGGAGGCTCGCCCGACTGCACCTTGGAGAGCAGCACCTCGCGCTGCGCCGCGGTGCCCTGGTACCGGAAGGGGATGCCGAAGCCCTGCAGCACCTGCTTGAACTGCTTCTCCTGAGTGCCGGTCCACGTCCCGAGGATGGTCACCGGCTGCTGGTCGTCCTGCTCCGCCCACACCACCACGATGCCGGTGGCAGCGGTCAGCAGCAGTACCACGACGAACACCAGCACCTTGAACCGCCGGGTCACCGTCGCCTCCAGTAGTCGCTGTCGAGTCGGAGCACGAGCCCTGTCGCGGGCAGGAGGACGACCAGCAGTCCGCCGATCAGGGTGCCCCGGTAGACCCTGTCGGTCCAGGCGTCGTCGGCCAGTTCCCCCCGGACCTCCTCGGACTTCTCCGTGACCTCTTGCTGCGCGCCGACCAATGCGTGGCTGCAGCAGTTCTGACCGGATACCTCGGTGATCGTCTGGAGGTCGCTGAACGCGTTGTCGAGGTCGTCCTCGGTGGAGGACGTGGTCATCACCGGGACGACCGCGAGCAGCACCGTGAGGACGAAGCCTGCGAGCAGGTACGGATTCCAGTCGCGGCCGCAGCGGTCGCGCAGCACGAACAGCGCCGACATCAAAGTCAACACCAGTGCTGCCAGGGCGAGTTCGGCGACCCACCAGCCGCTGCGCTGCACCCACCCCATGGCGGCGGTGCCTTCGGCGTGCTGCAGCTGGATCTGCTGCAGTCGGTCCAGTCGTGGCACGAGTCCCACGCCCGGGCGGATGAGCAGCGACTTCGCCTCCCTGAGTTTCTGCTCCTGCATGTACGGCTGGCCCTGGTACAGCGAGGTACCGAGATTGAGGGAATTGCCGTAGGTGGCGAGCAGACCGTTGACGGTGCCCAGGTCCTGGTCCGTGCGGTCCGCGATCCGGGACAGGCTCTGGTCGGCGGCGGAGAGCTGGGACCGGTAGGTCTCGCCCGAGCCCGCGACGCGGATGAGATCGTTCTTCAGCAGGACCTCGGTCTCCCACTCGGCACGCAACACCGCGAGCCGGGCGGCGGCGAGCCCCTGTACGGCCGGTGCCTCCCGGGACGAGAGCGCCTCGGCGCCGCGCTGGGTCTGGTGGTAGGAGAGGAGCAGGGCGCCCACCGCCACCGTCGCGCACACCGTCAGGAGCAGAAGGTGCGCCTCCAGCAGCCGGCGGGTCCGAAAGGGGCTCAGGCGCCCGCGCCAGAAGGCTGTCGGGGAGTAGTCGCGCCGGGAGGCGGCGTGTCCGGTCGTCACAGCAGCTCCTTCCCGCAGGCGATGCAGTAACGGGCCTCGCTCCCGGCCGGGGTCGAGCATTGTCTGCAGTACGGGCCCGGCCGCGGGAACACCGTGTCGGTCAGGGTTCCGCCGGGATAGGACCCGGCGCGCAGGATCATCGGGCGCAGGGCACCGGAGTCGACGGCGGTCGGCAGCCGGACCCGCCCCGCGGCAGCGTCCTCGATGTCGGCGACTTCACGGATCTCGCCCAGCACCCAGTCCGCCTCGAACTTCTCAGCCATGCTCGCGGCCTGCCCCAAGCAGCGTTCGGCGACCTCCCGTTGGCCTTTCTGGAGAGCTTCGAGGCCCTCCCGAAGGGCATTGCGCATGGCGGCGGTGCCGGTCAGGAAGCGCACGCTGGCAGCGCCCGCCGAGGCGTGCGCCGGTGCCGGCCCGGGGCGGTGCCAGCGGGCGACGACGGGCTCATGGACATCGCCGATGGAGACCATGGCGAACTGCAGGTCGGTCTCCAGCGGGTCGGTGTCCGCGTCCGCGACGAGCGTGAGCAGATAGTCGCGCCTGCCCTGCTCATGCCACTGGTAGGTCGGGAAGCTCCAGCGGTGCGGCCGCTCGGGGTGGGCCTGTGCGCGCAGTCGGCGCGGCCGGGGCGCCTTCTCGCTGAGCGAGACCTGGCGCACGGAGGGCCGCACGGTCACCTCGATCGGCAGGCGCGGGGTGTGCACCCGCCGCAGTCGCTCGATGGCACCGGTGATCGCCCCGCCGAGCCCCTCGTCCACGAACTCGGCGGTTCCGTGCAGCCGTTCGGCCAGGGCCAGCAGCGGGTCGGGGTTCCAGTCCGCGCCCACGGCGAACACATCGCAGGTGAACTGCCCGGCGCAGGCCTCCAGTTCCTCCTCCAGCCGGGTCTCGCCCGGGGCACTGCTGCCGTCGGTGATCAGCACCAGATGGCGTACGGACAGCGGGCGGCCGGTGAGCAGGGCGCGCGCACCGGCCGCCCAGACGGCGTATCCCGCGGGCCGCGGACCGTCCCGGTGCAGCGGGAGCGCGCCTGCGGCGAAGACGGCCCGGCGCCTCACGGCATGGTCGGCGACGGCCCACTCGGCATCACCGCGCGGATAGCACCGCACCGGCTCGGGCCCGCTGCCGAGCACGGTGAAGGAGATGCCGTCGGGCAGGGCGCGCAGTGCGGTCGGCAGGGCGTGCCGGACGGCCGGGCGGTTGGCCTCGGCGACGTCCACCGCGATGATCACGGCCAGTTCCACCGCGGGCAGGTCGACGGGAGCGCTGTCGGCGGCCATGTCGACCCGCAGATGCGCCTCGATCTTCGCGCTGCGGTGCGGGCGCAGATCACCGTCGAGATCGACGTGCAGCCGGATGGCCGGCTGCAGCGGCAGGGTGTGGCTGCTCATGCCGTACGTCATCGCTCCTTCCCCTTCGTCGCCGTTCGGGCTGTCGTTGCCGTGCGGTCGGACGTCGGCCCGTCAGAACACGGTCTGAGGCCGTATCGCGTGCAGCAGGTCCACCAGGTGCTCATGGGCCGCGGCCGACTCCCGGTTGCGGGCTGCCAGTTGCCGGTAGTGCGACTCCAGCTCTCTGCGCAGCTCGCGTTCCGCCGCGCGCATGCGTCTGAGGCTGCGGACGTACAGCCGTCCGGCATTCCCTCCCGCGGGGCCGGGCCGGTCGTCGAGGCTGCGCAGGGCGTCCAGTTTCCATTCGTGCAGTTCGGTGCTCAGGCGGAGCGCCTCGTCCTCCGACAGGCTCGGCTCACCGGCGCCCGGCGTCTGGTGCACCAGGCCGGCCAACT
Organism: Streptomyces longisporus; assembly: GCF_039532765.1. Taxonomy (NCBI): domain Bacteria; kingdom Bacillati; phylum Actinomycetota; class Actinomycetes; order Kitasatosporales; family Streptomycetaceae; genus Streptomyces; species Streptomyces longisporus. Next base: position 711,288 of record NZ_BAAASG010000002.1, on the reverse strand, counting down.
CGGCCAGCGCTGCGTCGACGTCGGCCGGCGCGGGCAGCTGATCGTGCTCCCCGGGCAGCCGGGCCGCGCGGATGCGCAGGGAGGCGATCCGGGCGACCGTGTGGTCCAGGGTGCCGGGGCGGACCCGGCCGAGCACGTCGAGGGCCGCCCGGCGGTCGCCCGCACGCAGCGCGAGGCGGGCCAGGCCCAGGGCGGCGCCGCCGTGCGCGGGGTTGCGGGCGAACACGGCCTCGTACAGTTCCTTGGCGCTCGGCCCGGCCCGGTCGTCGCCGAGCCGCTCCCCGCAGTAGGCGAGGGCCAGTTTCGGCGCGTACTCGCCGGGCAGCTCGAGGTACACCTGAGCGAAATGGGTCCTGGCCTCGGAGACCTGCCGGGGGTCGTCGTGCAGGCCGGCGCTGCGCAGGGCGAGCAGCGCGCGGTGCCACTCCAGCCGCCATCGGCGCACGGCGGACGGCCCCGGGATGGAGTCGGCGGTGTCGAGCTCCAGTTGCGCCCGGTTCAGATCGTCCTCCGTGTTCCGGTCCAGCAGGACGCGCACGTTGTGCAGGCAGATCTCCACCGAGCGCGGCTCCCTGTCCTCCTGGTCGAGGAGTTGCCCCGGGTCGTAGCCGCTGCTCACCTCGAACCGCGCGGTCTGCGGATCGCCCGGATACCGCCGCGGCACCGGCAGACAGCGGGCGATCTCGGCGGGGGTGGGTGCGCCCAGGTCGAGGGCGGGGGCCATTGGCGGTTCGTAGCGGAAGCGGCGGGGGCGCTCCAGCCAGTGCTCGATGCCCGGGACCGTGCCGAGCCGGGCACCGAGCAGCTGCGGGGACGGCCGGAAGTAGTCGGAGGGCTCGGGCGGGTCGGTCTTGCCGCGCAGCGCACGGATCTCCCGTAGCGCGCCGCGCAGTTGGCCGGCCATCTCCCGGGCGTCGGCGAACCGCTTGCCCGGGTCGGTCCGCACGGCGCGCTCGACGACCTTCCAGAAGGAGGCGGTGCCGAGACCGGGCACCTTGTCGACGGCCCAGCCGCCGAGCTCCCGCAGGGTGACGCCGACGGTGTGCAGGTCGTGGGCGACGGTCGGGCTCGGCAAGTACGCGGTCTCGGGGGCCATGTACGGGGGCGTGACATGGGCCGGGGGCCGGGTCTGGCCGTGTTCGCGCATGCCGCCGAGATCGATGACCTTGACGCCGTCCTCGTGGTGCACGACGTTCGAGGGCTTCATGTCCCCGTACACGAAGACCCGTTCGCGGCCGGCGTGCAGATGGACGAAGGCCTCCAGGATCTGGCAGCCGTAGGCGGCGACATGCTCGATGTCGAGGACCGTCTCACCGCGCCGGGTCTCCTCGACGACCTTCTCGAGGGTGCCGTCGCCGACGTCGTCCATGACGATGTAGCCGCCGGTGACCTGGCCGTCGGCGTCGCTGCGGGCGACGAAGTCGCGGATCTGGACGATGCGCGGGTGGCGGATCGCGACGAGGTTCTGGCGTTCGACGTCGGCGAGCCGGGCGCCGTCGTGCTCGTACCGGTTGAGCAGTCCCTTGACGGCGACGACGTCACCGAGATGGGTGTCCCGGGCGAGGTAGACCCAGCCCTGGCCGCCGTGCGCGATGGGCCCCATGATCTGGTACTGGTCGCGCAGCATCTCGCCCTCGCCGAGTTCGGGACGGTACGAGTAGGGCTTGCCGCAGACCGGGCAGTGCCCCTCGGTCGGCACCGGGCCCTCGGTGTAGGGCGGGGCGAAGGTGATGCCGCATTCGGAGGACGAGCAGGCCATGGTGATGCGCAGCGGTGCTTCGGGGTCGATGAGGCGTTCCTCAGGGGGGCGCGGCACGCGCTGGGGCAGTGCGAGGAGCTCGTCGGGCCCCAGGTCCCGGGGGTTGTCGGGCAGGGCGGGCAGCTCGGGGGTGTCCTCGGCACGGCCGCAGTGGGAGCAGTACCCGGTGGGCAGCACGGTGCCGCCGCAGGGGGCTCCGCTGAAACGCCGGTGCGGGCAGGCCGTCATGCTCTCGTCCTCCTCCTCCGCTGCCCGGGCCGGGCGGGGCCCCTCATCCCTGGCCTCCGTGCTGCCGCAGATCGGCACGCACGGTCTTGATCAGCCCGCGCAGCCGGGACAGTTGCTCGTGCGGGTCCGTGAGGCCTTCGATCACGCGGAGCTCGTGCCGCCGCCGGTCGGCCGTCTCGGTCGCGCGGCTGAGGGAGGCGCTGTCGACGACGCCCCGGCGGATCGTGCGGCCGAACTCCTCGGTCTGCAGACGGGTGATCAACGCGTCCGCATGGGCGAGCAGCGCGGGCCGCAGGAGTTGGTCGCGGGCGGCGTTCCAGCCGGTGCCGCCCTCGTGGCGGAAGACGAGCAGCAGCCGGACGCCGAGGACCCGTAATCGGACCAGGAGTTCGATCAGCGGGCCCGGCTCGGGCTCTTCGTCGAGGCCGTCGACGAGGACCGTGACCGGGCGGACGGGCGCGCGGTCGGCCGCCCGCTGCGGCTGGGGCTTGCGGCCGAGCAGCCAGTACCAGTACGCCAGGTACTCGCCGGTCGGGACGGTGATCCTGTCCAGGGCGCGGTCGGCGAGCTCCGGTCTGCTGGCGCCGCCGCGATGGACGACGTCGGCGCGGTGCAGCAGATGGCGCAGCGAGCGGTCCTTGCCGCTGCCCGGTGTCACCACGGTGATCTTCACCGGGTCCTCGTCCCGGTCCTCGAACCACCTGATCGACCGCTCCTCGAAGTCGCGGTCCCATGCGGACGGGTGGCTCAACTCCTCCACGAGCGGCGAGAGTGCGGCGATGCGTTCCATGGGGATCAGATAGGAGAAGGCGAGCCGGTTCTTCTCGGGCAGCACCTCGTTCATGTCGCCGCGCCAGCTGACGACGAGGCCGACCACGCGTACGGGAGGCCCTTCGCGCGGCCCGGTGCACACGCCGGCGCCGCTGAAGCCCCGGCGGACCACCTCCGCCTTGGTGACGGCGTCGAGCTGCACCAGATCGCCGCTGGCCCCGCTGATCCGGCCCCACAGGCTCATGCCGTCGTCGAAGCCCACCGCGTAGCCGGTCGCGTACACCTGCATGCCGCTGTGCAGTGTGCGCTCCAGCGGGGCGGGGCGCGCCTGCGGGCGTGGGCTGTCCAGGCGCAGCACGGCCACGTCCTCGCCGCGGTCGGGCAGCCAGCCGCCGGGCAGGACGCGTGCGGCCACCGGTTCCAGTTCGCTATTCTCCGCGAACTCCAGCCACATGACCGCGTCCGGTTGGTCCACCACATGTGCGCAGGTAAGCGCCGTATTCTGGTCGACGAGCACGCCGGCCCCACAGATGGGCCCATCAGCGCCCTCGCGCCGCAGCCTGAGTCTCCAGTCCGCACGCAGTTCCCCCATGGTGTCTCACACTACGCTCGGAGCATGCTGCGTCCCTAGACTCGTGACCAGGATTGATCGGTCAATCAATGGAAGTCGGCCATGAGTTGACATGAGGGTTCCCCGCGCCCCTTGTGGGGGCGCGGGGAGTGTGCGCCTAGTGCCGGTGGTCTCCGATCCTGACGGTGCCGGTGGTCCTCGTACCGTCCTGGTTGTCGTAGACGACGTCGCCGGTGGACTTCCTCCAGATCCTGATGCGGTACGTGTCAGGGCCGTCGGTGGCGGTGATGCGGAACGCGTAGCCGCCGTGGCCGTCGACCGAGCCGGAGCCCTGGTAGACGGCCCGGGAGCCGGCGATCACCAGCCAGTCGGAGCCGGTGGAGCGGAAGGTGAGCTTGGCGGCGCCGAAGACGAAGACGGCCTCCCCGGTGGGGGTGGTGGCCCCCTTCCGGTACCGGACGCCGAAGGTGAACGCCGCCTTGCCGGTCAGTCCCGGCTTGGCCGGGAAGGCCCCGGCCGGTGACGTGATCGTGCCGGCGCCGAACGCCGGACCGGCGCCGCGGTCGTAGACGATCACCTCGGGGAGCGTCGTGCCGGCCGTGCCCCCGTCGTCGTCGGAGACGGTGATCACCGGGCGGTGGATGCCCGCCGTGGCGTAGAGGTGCTCGGCGCGGCAGGTGCCACCGGAGGCGGTGATCCGGCCCGATGTCGGTCTGGTGCCGTCCTTCCAGTCAATGGTGCAGGTGTGGCTGTCGGACGTGCCCGGATCGGTGAAGGAAGCGGTGACAACCACCGCTTTCCCGACCGGAGTCGGGGTCGCCGGGCCTGTCGCGGAGGTGATCGACGGGGCGGCGTTGGAGACCGTGACCGTGGTGGTGTCGGTGCTGCGGCCGCCGGTCAGGGTGAGCTTGAAGGTGCCGTTGTCGGTGCAGGTGACGGTGGTGCGGGCCGAGCCCGGGTCCGCGATCGTGCAGGGTGCGCCGGTCTCCACCGTCCACTTGGGCGTGCCCGCACCGGAGATGGTGCCGGCGAGCGGGATGGCGTCGCCCTCGGTCCCGGTGGCACCCGGGCCCGCGTGGACGATGGTCACGGGGTCGATGCTGGTGAGCGTCGGGACGACCTTCTTGATGAGTCCGTCGGAGTCGAACTCCATCTTGTCGATGGTGGTTTCACGGTGGGTGCCGTCTCCGCCGGGGATGGCGAAGCGGTGGTAGGCGATGTACCAGTCGTCGGTGTTCGGGACGTGTACGACGCTGTGGTGGCCGGTGCCCTTGATGCCCTGGGAGAGGTCCTTGGAGAGGATCACGCCCCGCTTGGTCCAGGGACCGGTGGGGGAAGGACCGGTGGCGTAGGCGACGCGGTAGTTCTCGTCCCGGGTGTCGTTCTCCGACCACATGAAGTAGTAGGTGCCCTTGCGCTTGATGACGAAGGAGCCCTCGTTGTAGCCGCTCGGGGTGATGTCCTTGACCTTCGAGGTGTCGATGGAGGTCATGTCGGCACCCAGCGGGACGACGTACGCATGGCCGTTGCCGAAGTACAGATACGACTGGCCGTCGTCGTCGGTGAAGACCGCGGGGTCGATCATCTGTCCGCTGAAGTCGCCCGCCTTCAGCAGCGGCTTGCCCAGCGCGTCCTTGAACGGGCCCGTCGGCGAGTCGGCGACCGCGACGCCGATGTTCGCGTCGGCGCAGAAATAGAAGTAGTACTTCCCGTCCTTCTCGGCGATGGTCGGCGCCCAGGCCCTGCTGTCCGCCCAGGAGATGTCCGGGCCGAGGTCGAGGATGACGCCGTGGTCCTTCCAGTGGACCAGGTCGGTCGAGGAGTACGCCTTGAACTGCGTACCGCTCCAGCCGTCGAAGCCGTCGGTCGTCGGATAGATGTAGAACGTGTCGCCGAAGCGGACGATGTTCGGGTCGGCGTTCAGGCCCGGCAGCACCGGGCTTTTCATCACGACTGCTGAGACCGTCCAGTTGCGCTTCTTGCCGTCGGAGCCCGTCACCTCGTACGTCACCGGCTTGCTGAAGTCCTGGACGCTGCCGGAGGCGGGGCTGATGGCCGCGCCGTGGGCCAGGGTGAACTCCGGTGCCAGGGAAGTGAGGTCGGTGCCTTCCTTCATCGGCAGCGTGATCCTGCTGTCCGCGTTGTCGACGATGGCGTCGACCTTCAGGTCGGGGTGCGTGGCCTTCGCGATGCCCGCCGTGTTGCCGCTGAGCTCCATGACCTCCGCGGCCGACAGGGCCCGGTCGTAGATGCGGAAGTCGTCGACCTCGCCGCCGAAGTACGGGTCGGCCGAGTACAGGGAGCGGCCGATGTAGCCGCTGTAGTCCTTGTTCGCGTCGTACAGCTCCGACGGCTTGATGGTGGTCGTCGTGCGGGCCGCCTCGATGCCGTCGACGTAGAGGACCATCGCGCCGGTCGAGCCGTCGAGGGTGACGGTGACGTGCCGCCACTCGCCTGGCGTGAGCTGCGAGCCGGCCGTCAGCTTCGACTCCGCCGACCAACTGGCCTTGGTGATCGCCGAGTAGAGGCTGGAGCCGCCGTTGGAGGGGGTGGCGAAGAGGTACTTGTCGCTGTCGGGCCCGAGCCCGAACAGCCACTGGAAGCTGCTGCCGCCCTTCCACTTGGCGTATGTGGACACGGTCACGCTGTCGGCGTTCTTCAGCACCCCGTTCGGGATCTTCACATACGGCGAACTCGACGCGTCCCCGGACATCTTGAAGGAGCCGCCCGTCACGCCCGTGCCGAAGTCGGGCGTGCGGACATAGGTGCCGTGGTAGCCGTGTCCGCTGGAGTCGTGGGCGATGTTGCCGCCCGTCTCGTCGAAGTCGTAGTGCAGGAGCAGGTCGGCCGGGACGTCGGCACCCTCCTGCGACACCGTGACCTCGGCCTGGACGGGGAGGGAGGTGCCGTCCGGCAGGCTGCCGGTCACGGTGAAGGTCCCGGGGTTCGCATAGGCCGAGGCCGGGACGTCGTCCCAGGTCACGGCGACGGGCCGGTCGACGCCGTCGGCGTACTTCGCGATCACGGTGGCGGGCAGGACCGGCGCCTGACCGGTCTTCGTCTTCACCTTGACGCCCTCGACGCTCTCCACCAGCTGGTCGGGCTGGTAGGCGCGCAGCAGGCGGTCGTACTCGGCCTGGGTGACCGGCAGGACGGTGCCGTGGCGCGGCTTGGCCGGGAGGTCGTAGCCGGTGGACGGGGTCCAGTTGCCGGAGGCCAGGTCCGTCGTCTCGAACGGGATGTAGCCGCGGCCGCCGAACTCGTCGAGGAAGGCGTACCACTTGTCCTCGGTGTTCGACTTGAACACCAGCGGCCCCTCGGCCGCGCTCATCGTGCCCTTGCCGATGCCCTCGGCGACCGGGTCCCAGGAGCCCAGGATCGAGTCGCTCTTCTCCTCGAAGATGAACTTGCTGTTGGGGGTGGAGGAGGTGTTGTTCCGCTCGTCCTTGGACAGGCGGTAGTACGTCCCGTCGTGCTGGATCATCGTGGAGTCGATGACCGAGTAGCCGCGGTCGATCCACACCTTGGGCTCGCTGAAGGTGTAGAAGTCACGGGTGGTGGCGTACATCATGCGGTTGTACGTGTCGCCGCTGTGCCCGGCGTTGTCGTACAGCTTCGACGCCCAGAAGACCACGTACTCGCCGCGTTTCGCGTCGTAGAAGGCCTCCGGCGCCCAGGTGTTGCCCGCGCTGTCGGGGGAGATCTTCACCAGCCGCTGGTTCGTCCAGTGCACCAGGTCGGTGGACTCCCAGATCATGATGGACTTGCTGCCGGTGCGCTGGGCGGCGTCCCAGTCGCCGTTGCCGTAGATCCTGAGGTCGGTGGCGATCTGGTAGAACTTGTCGCCCTCGGGGGAGCGGATGATGAACGGGTCTCGCAGCCCCTTCTCGCCGAGCGTGGAGGTGAGGACGGGCTTGCCGTCGTTCAACTCCCGCCAGTGCAGCGGGTCGTTGCCCTTGCTGAGGGCGTTGTAGATCTGCTCGCCGTCCGCGGTGCCCTCGCCGGTGAAGTAGCTGAACATGTAGCCCTTGAGGGCTGCCTTGGCGGGCAGTTCGGGCAGATGTGCGGTGAAGGTGCGGGTGGCGGTCGCCTCGCCCTTGGTGACGGTGGCGGTCAGCTCGACGGTGGTGGCGCCGTCGCCGTGCGCGGGGCGGTGGACCACACCGTCGGCGGAGACGACGTCCGGGTTCGCGGAGGACCAGGCGACCTGGGTGGCGTACGAACCGCTGGTCGGGAGGGTGAGGTTGCCGCGTACGTCGTCGAGGTTGTGGACGGTCAGGGCGTCGGCGGCCTGCCGGGTGGCGGTGGCGTCGTCGAAGTCGGGCAGGACCGTCACCTCGAAGGTGCGGGTGTCGGTGACCGTGCCCTTCTTCAGGGTCGCCGTCAGCGTGGCGTGGCCGTCCGGTGCACCGGCGGCGGGGCGGGTCACCTTGCCGGAGTCCGAGACGAGGGCGGTGTTGTCGCTGGTCCAGCTGATCGTGGAACCGCCCGCCGTACCGGTCTTCGGCAGGTCCAGGTCGGCGGTGACGGCGCTGGTGTCACCGAGGCTCAGGGCCGCCTTGTCGTCGGCGACGCCCTGTGTGTCGACGGGAAGGGCGAGTTGCTCGACCTCCGAGCCGGCCAGTGCGCGGTCGTAGACGCGGAAGTCGCGGATACGGCCCTTGAAGAGCCTGTCGCCGGAGTACACGGACTTGCCTATGTAGTTGGCGGTGGTGGTGCCGGAGCCGATCGCGCCGGGGGTGATCGTCACCGACGTGTTGCGGCCCACCTCGACGCCGTCCTCGTAGAGCACGCCGGTGGTGCCGGTCTGGGTGTAGGCGAGGTGCTTCCAGACCGCGCGGGTGAGGTTGTGGGAGTCGGACGGCTTCGTGGTCTGTTCCGTCGACCAGTTGCCGGTCGCCACCGAGGTGCGCAGGGAGTTGCCGGTCGTGAACAGATAGCCGTTGCCGTTGCCGCCGCTGGAGTTGCCGAAGCCGTAGAGGAAGTACGGCGTGCTCTGCGCGGAGTCGAGGAGCACGTCCAGGGAGACGGTGATCGAGTCCATGCCCTTCATGACGTCGTCCGGCACCTTGATGTAGGTGTCGGATCCGTTGAAGGCGAGTCCCTGGCCGGACGCCGACCAGTCGGCGGTGCCGCTCACCGTGCCGTCGCGGCCGTTGCCGGAGGCGTCGCTCACGGTGGTCCCGGATCCGCCGTCGAGTTTGTACCAGAGGGCGAGACCGTCGTTGAGGCCGGAGGCCCCGGCCGTCGGCGCCGCCTGTGCGGGGAGGGCGGGACCTGCGAGGGTCAGGAGCAGCGCGGCGGCGGTCAGTCCGGCGAGCCGGCCCGCCAAGCGTCTCGCGCGGCCGTGAAGTCGTGCGCTGTGCGTCATGTCGGGATTCCCTGCTGAGACATGGCTGATGAGGGGGGAAAGGCTGAATGCGGGCAAGCGGGAGCGGGCCGACAGCGCATGCGCCGAGGGCCTGGTGTTACGTGGAGGTGACGTCGTGTTGCGAGAGTTTCAATCGGCGTCCTGTGGAGCGTCAAGAGGTTTCGAACGATGTGCGACAGGTCGAACGAAAGGAGTCGGGATGAGTACGGCGACCGTCGTCGGCGCCGGGCCCAACGGTCTGGCCGCCGCCGTCGCCCTGGCCCGGGCGGGCCTGCGGGTCACGGTGCTGGAGGCGGCCGACACGATCGGCGGCGGCACCCGCTCCGGCGAGGCGATCGTGCCGGGACTGCTGCACGATTTCTGCTCCGCCATCCACCCCATGGCCGTCGGCTCGTCGTTCCTGAACTCGCTGGGCCTGGACCGGTACGGGCTGCGGTGGGCGTGGCCGGAGATCGACTGCGTGCATCCGCTCGACGGCGGCACGGCCGGGGTGCTGCACCGCTCGGTGACCGCGACGGCCGCCGGTCTCGGCGCCGACGGCCGGACCTGGCGGCGGCTGTTCGAGGGCCCGGCGGCGGCGTACGACACCTTCGGCGACGACATCATGGGCCCGCTGCTGCGCCCGCCCCGGCACCCGCTGCGCCTCGCCCGCTTCGGTGTTCCCGCGCTCGCCCCCGCCTCCCTGCTCGCGAAGGCGTTCAGCACCGAGGAGGCCAGGGGCCTGTGGGGCGGGGTCGCCGCGCACGCCTTCCACCCTCTGGAGCGGCCGTTGACCGCGAGCATCGGGCTGGGCATCGTCACCGCGGGCCACTGCTACGGCTGGGCCGTGGCCGAGGGAGGCTCACGGCGCATCACCGACGCGATGGCGGCGCTGCTGCGGGAACTCGGCGGGACGATCGAGACCGGGGTACCCGTGCGGTCGCTCGCCCAACTCCCGTATGCAGACGTGACCTTGTGGGACGTGGCACCCACCGCCCTGGCCGACATCCTCGGCGATCTGCTGCCGCCCCGGACCGCCCGCGCCTACCGGCGCTACCGCTACGGCCCGGGCGCGTTCAAGGTCGATTTCGCGGTGGAGGGCGGGGTCCCCTGGCGCGCCGAGGCCGCACGGCGGGCCGGCACGGTGCACCTCGGCGGCACCTACGCCGAGATCGCGGCCGCGGAGCGGGACGTCCATGCCGGGCGGATGCCGCGGCGGCCGTTCGTCCTGGTCGGGCAGCAGTACCTGGCCGACCCGGCACGCTCGGCCGGCGACATCCACCCCGTCTGGTCGTACGCCCACGTCCCGAACGGCTACACCGGCGACGCCACCGCGGCGATCACCGCCCAGATCGAACGGTTCGCGCCCGGCTTCCGGGACCGCGTCATCGGCACCGCGGTGCGCACCACGCCCGGCTTCGCCGCATACAACCCCAACTACGTGGGCGGCAACATCATGACCGGCGCCACGGACATCCCCCAGCTCCTCCTCGGAACGCACCTCACCCTGCAGCCCTACGACACCGGAGTCCCCGGCCACTACGTGTGCTCCGCGGCCACCCCGCCCGGCGCCGGCGCCCACGGAATGTGCGGAGCCCACGCCGCGGCACGGGCACTGCGGCGGCTGCGCACGTGACGCTGGGGCCGTGAGGGATCAGCGCCCGTCCCGGGCCGCTCGTACCAGGGCGTCGAAGAGGCCCTGCTGGGCGGTGTCCTCGTGGGCGGTGTCCTCCGGGTGCCATTGAACGGCTGTGAACCACCCGCGGGCGTCGGGGAGTTCGAGTCCCTCCACCGTGCCGTCCGCGGCGCGGGCAGTGACGGTGAGCTCCCTGCCGGGGCGGTCCACCCGCTGGTGGTGATAGCAGGACGCCTCCACCTTCTGCACGTTCGTGGCCTGCTCCAGCAGGGTGCCGGCCAGGACCGCCACCGGGTGCACGAGGTGCCGGTGCGCGCGTTCCGGACCGCCCATGTCCTGGTGCAGGGTGCCGCCGAGGGCGACGTTGACGACCTGCAGGCCACGGCAGATCGCCAGTAGCGGGACTCCCAAGTGCAGGGTCGTACGGGCGAGTTCGAGGTCGAAGGCGTCCTGGAGGTCGTCCACGTCGTACACGGTGGAGTGGGTGTCGGTGGCACCGTAGCGGTGCGGGGCCAGGTCGCCGCCTCCGGGCAGCAGGACGCCGTCGAAGGGGGCGAGCCGGGAGGCGACCTCGCAGTCCGCCGGATGGATGCTCACCGGTTCGCCGCCGGCCCGCCACACCGCCTCGATCAGCGCGCGGGCGTTGACCTCGGCGGCGTACCGCAGGGCGGAGGTGGTGGCGGAGAAGCGCGCGGGAATCGCTATCAAGGGGCGCGTCACAGCTGGATCCAGACCGTCTTGAGCTCGGTGTACTTCTCGATGGCGTGCACGGACTTGTCACGCCCGTTGCCCGACTGCTTCACGCCGCCGAAGGGCACGGTCAGGTCGCCCTCCTCGTAGCAGTTCACCCAGACCGTGCCGGCCTTGAGCGCCCGGGAGACCTTGTGGGCGGTCGACAGGTCGGAGGTCCACAGGCCGGCGGCGAGGCCGTACTCGGTGGCGTTGGCGAGTCGTACCGCCTCGTCCAGGTCGTCGAAGGTCAGGACGGACAGGACAGGCCCGAAGATCTCCTCGCGGGCCAGCCGCATGCCGGGGGTGACCTGCTCGAAGACGGTCGGCTCCAGGTAGCTGCCGCCGGTTGCCGTGAGGGTGCGGGAGCCGCCCGTGAGCAGCCGCGCGCCTTCCTCGCGGCCGGTGGCGATGTGGTCGAGGACGCGGTCCAGATGGGCTTCGCCGACCAGGGCGCCCATCTCGGTCGCCGGGTCCAGTGGATCACCGACCCGCAGCTCGCGGGCCCGGGCCACGATCGCCTCGGTGACGCGTTCGGCGACGGAGGAGTGCACCAGCAGCCGGGAGGGTGCGGTGCACATCTCGCCCTGGTTGAAGAAGATGCCCCAGGCGGCGGTGGCGGCGGCCTTCTCCAGGTCGGGGGCGTCCGGGAGGATGATGTTCGGTGACTTGCCGCCCAGTTCCAGCCAGACGCGCTTGAGGTTGGAGTCGGCCGCGTAGTGCAGGAAGTGGCGGCCCACCGCGGTGGATCCGGTGAACGCCAGGACGTCCACATCGGGATGCAGGCCGATCGCCCGGCCGGCCACCGGCCCGTCGCCGGTCACGACGTTGAGGACGCCCGGCGGCAGCCCGGCCTCGGTGGCGAGCCGCCCCAGCAGAAGGGCGGACAGGGGGGAGTTCTCGGAGGGCTTCAGGACGACCGTGCAGCCCGCGGCCAACGCCGGGGCGATCTTCCAACTCGCGAGTGTCAAGGGGAAGTTCCACGGTACGACGGCGCCCACGACACCGGCAGGTTCCCGGGTGATCAGGGCGAGGGCGTCCGGGGCGGTGTGCGGGGACTCGTCGGTGAGTTTGTCCGCCAGCTGCCCGTACCAGCGGAAGGTGTTGATGGCGGCACGCAGTTCGATGTCGTGCGCGTCCGTGATCGGCTTGCCCATCTCCAGGCTGATGGTCAGCGCGAGCTTGTCCCGCTGCTCTTCGAGCAGTTCGGCGATACGCAGCAGGATCCGGCCGCGGTCGGCGGGCGCGAGGCGCGGCCACGGGCCGGAGTCGAAGGCCCGGCGTGCGGCGGCCACGGCCAGGTCGACCTCGGCGGGGCGGGCGTCGGCGATCTCGGCGAGGACCTGTCCGTCGCGCGGCGAGACGACCGCGAATGCGGGGCCGGCGCCCGGTTCGTCAGCACCGTCGATGTGGTGAAGGGTGGGCAGTTCCAGATCCTTGGCGCGACGCAGCAGGTCGTCGTGGGCGAGGGGCGGCATCAGCTGTCCGCTCCCTGGTCCTGGCGGCTTCCGGAGGGTTCGGACCGCTGCCGGTTCCGGGTCAGCCGCGCCGCGGCCAGTCCCAGGACCAGCACCGCCGGGACGGAGAGCTGGAGCCAGACAGCGGTGGCCTGGTCGCCGCCGATGAGCGTGGTGAAGTTCTCGATGATCAGCCAGATCCCGCCGGCGATGCCGAGCGCTCCCACGACCGGTGCGACCAGGGTGTTCCAGGTCCGAGTGTCGGCCCGGGTACGGCGGAAGAAGACGACCACGGAGACCGAGGTCAGGAAGTACAGGAGCATGATCCCCAGGACGGCGACGCCGCTGAACCAGGAGAAGAGCGTCAGCACCGGGTCCTTGCCCAGCAGCGCGAACGGCATGACCAGGGCCACCGCGATCACCGTCTGGACGATCCCGGCCGCCCAGGGGGAGTGGCGCCGGTTCAGCGCGGTCAGCCGGTGCGGCAGCAGCCCTTCACGGCCCAGGGAGAACAGGTAGCGGTTGGCGGAGTTGTGGAACGCCAGGATGCCGGCGAACAGCGAGGTGGCCAGCAGGACGGGCAGCACATCGCCGGTCCACCCGCCGAACTGGGCAGCGATGGGTGCGAAGACGAAGGACGTGGCGTCGCCCGACGCCAGCGCCTTGCCGGCCTCCGCGGTCGCCCTGGACGCGCTGTGCGCGGAGATCAGCATCCACGAGGTGAAGGCGAAGAAGCAGGTGATCACCGCGACCGCCAGATAGGTGGCGCGCGGGACCGTCTTGCGGGGCTCCCGGGCCTCCTCGCCGTAGATGGCGGTGGCTTCGAAGCCGATCATCGACGCCACGGCGAACATCAGGGCGACGCCGGGGGCGCCCTGGAGCGCGGCGTGGGGGGAGAAGCTGTCGCCGAAGGCGAGGCCCTCGGGGCCGCCGCCCTTGAAGAAGGTCACCAGAGCGAAGACAGTCAGGATGCTGAACTCGGCCAGCACGAACACGGCCAGTACCTTGGCGCCCATCTCGATCCCGGCGGCACCGAGGACCTGGACGACCGCCATGGTGACCAGCGTGCAGACCCACCAGGCGACGTGTACGTCCGCGTAGTGCTGGATGAGTCCGCTCACCGTCGCGCCGTACAGCCCGTACATGGCCGCCTGGACGGCGCAGTAGGCGAGCAGGGCGACCCCGGCGCTGCCGGAGCCGGTCGAGCGGCCCAGGCCCTTGCCGATGTACATGTAGAAGGCGCCGGCGTCCACGACGTGGCGGCCCATGGCGACGAAGCCGATGGAGAACAGCAGGACCACGAGCCCGGCCGCGAGGTAGGCGGCGGGGGTGCCGGCGCCGTTGCCGATCGCGACGGCGATCGGAACCGCTCCGGCGATGCCGGTCAGCGGTGCCTGGGCGGAAAGGACGAAGAAGAGGATGCCCAGGACACCGAGGGAATCGGGCTTGAGCCTGCCGGTCATGGATGCATCTTGCGCGCTGTGCGGGGAGACCGCCGTCTGACTGTCCACTCGGATCACCTGTCGGGGGACGGGGAGGGATGGTGGTTCGTTTAGGGTCAAACGAGTTGCTTCATGGTGGGCTGGAACTATCCGTTTGGCAAGGGGGTCGGCCCAGTTTTCTGCCCCACCGCAAAAGGCCCCGGGAAACCCCCCGGGGCCTGGAAAAAGTGCAGCTCAGGAGCTGGCGTCGAGGAGTCTCAGCAGGGCGCGCAGCTGCTCCAGGGCGGCGTCCGTGACCTCCGGCTCGCCGAAGACGAGCTGGTGCAGCACCAGGCCGTCGAGCGCCGCGAAGACCAACCGGGTCATCGCCTGGTCCGCGCCGGCCGGCAGCATACGGTTCAGCTCGCGCCGGGTGGCCTCGAAGTACTCGTCGTAGAGCGCGCGCAGCTGTGGCAGCAGCTCCGGCCTGCGGCGCGCCTCCAGCAGCAGCTCGTACTGGAAGGCCTGGATGCCGGGATCCGCCGTGACCATGTCGGAGAGCCCGGTCGAGAAGTCCGCGACCTTGCCGGTGCCCGGTTCGAGGGCGCTGGTGCTCAGCGAGGTGCGGATCGTGTGGGCGAGCGCCTCCTCGATCAGCGCGTCACGCGAACCGAAGTGGTGCACGACGAGTCCGTGGGTGACCCCGGCCTCCTCGGCGACTGCCCGGTAGGTGAGCTTGCGCAGTCCGCCCCGGGCCACCACGCGCACGGCCGCGTTCAGCAGGGCCTCGCGCCCCTCGCCGTACTGCAGGCGCTTGCGTGACGGTCGGCCCTTCGGGGCGTCTGCGGACTCGCTCATGGCGGTGACCCTACCCGCAGCTGCTGAGCGGCCCTTTCGGCGTCAGCGCCGGGGCGGCCGGATGCCGCGGAACTCCCAGTCGCCGCCGAGCGCGGTGGACAGCACCTCCTCCGATTCGGTGGGCTGAGCGCCGACGTCGGAGCGGATCGGGGTCGGGCCGGTGACGATGTGGTTGGTGAGGCGGCCCAGGCCCTCGACCTCGACCTCGACCACGTCACCGGGCTGTACGGGGCGGGAGTTGGCCGGGGTGCCGGACAGCAGCACATCCCCCGGATACAGGGTGATGGTGCGGGCGATGTCGGCGACGAGATAGTGCATGTCCCACTTCATCTCGTCGGTCGAACCGTCCTGGACCACCTCGCCGTTGACGTACGTCCGCAGGGTCTTGCCGTGGAAGTCCCAGTCGGTGACCAGGCCGGGGCCGAGCGGGCAGAGGGTGTCGGAGCCCTTGACGCGGAGCATGGAACCGGCATCGGTGTCACGGAAGTCGTGCAGGCCGTAGTCGTTGGCGATCGTGTACCCGGCGATGTACTCGCCCGCCTCGGCCGGGGAGATGTTCCGGGCGGTCCTGCCGATGACGATGGCGACCTCGCCCTCGTAGTTGAGCCACTTGCAGCCCTCGGGGCGGACGATGGCGCCCTGGTGGGAGTTGAGCGCCGAGGTCGGCTTGTGGAAGTAGGTGGGCGTGTCGGGCAGGTCGATCCGGAACTCGTCCACGCGGCTGCGGTGGTTGAGGTGGACGGCGATCACCTTCGACGGCACGGCCGGCGGCAGGTGCTGCGCCTGTTCGGTCTTGACGCGGCGGCCGTCCCCGGCGACGAGTTCGTCCCCGTCGACGGTGACCTGGACGGCGGCGCCGTCGAGGAGGATGCGGCGGTATTCGGGCATGGCGGCCTTCCTAAGGGCGACGGTGCGGGTGGTGGGGCGCGGCGGGCACGGGTGCTCCCGTGCCGGTCCAGCCGTCGGCCGGGCGGTCGAACCACAGATGGACCTGGCCGGTGCCGACGGCGTTCTCGTACTCGCCGTACTGGCGGGCCCTGGCGGTGCAGGCCCGCTCGCCGAGGGCGCCCGCCATCATCAGGTAGTGGAAGAACTTCGCCTCCGGCTTGAACTTCCAGAACTCGTCCATGGTGTCGAGGACCTTGTCGTGCCGACCCTCCTTGAACCAGCCGATGCGCTCGAGGTCGGCGGCGCGGGCCTCCGGCGTGAAGATGTGCGAGGGATCGCTGGCCTCGTGGTCGCGGATCTCGCGCAGCGGCCAGAACGTGTGCGACAGCGCGCCGGAGGCGATCAGCA
Source organism: Streptomyces longisporus (assembly GCF_039532765.1). Classification (NCBI taxonomy): domain Bacteria; kingdom Bacillati; phylum Actinomycetota; class Actinomycetes; order Kitasatosporales; family Streptomycetaceae; genus Streptomyces; species Streptomyces longisporus. The sequence goes on along the minus strand of NZ_BAAASG010000002.1, from coordinate 695,212 downwards.
GGACGCGCCGGCCGGGCGTGGCGGCGATGCCGTCCGCGAGGGCGCGGCCGAGCCGCAGGTGGTCCTCCATGTCGCCGGTCTGGCACACCCCGATGGTCACCCACCGCTTGTCCGGCAGCCCTTCGCCGAGGAACTTCCAGAGGTTGATGGTGGCGTAGTAGATCGGCAGGTAGTCGTCCTCGATCGCGGTGATCCAGGTGCCGTGCTTGTCGGCGAACTTCTCGATGTTGCGGGCGAGTTCGGGATCTCCTGGAAAGTCGTACGGCATCCGGCACATGCCGCGCGGCAGCTCCTCGGAGGTGAACAGCCCTGCCCGGCGGGTCTGCGCGGTGACGACGAACTCGACCGTGGTCGCCCAGTGGGAGTCGAGGACGACGACGGTGTCGTACTCGTTGGCGGCATCGCGCTCGAAGACGTCCCTGCGCAGCTCCCGCAGACCGGTGACGAGGGTGATCTCCTTGCCCTCGTTGAGCTCCAGCCGGTCGGCCTCGGGGAGCACGATGGTGGGCACGTGGGCGAGCAGCCCGGCCCCGACGATCTCACCCATGGTGGTGCTCCCATCCCTTCGGGGCGGTCACGGTGTTCTTCAGGTCGCAGTAGAAGTCGAAGCTCCAGGTGCCGCCCTCGCGGCCGACGCCGGAGAGCCGGGAGCCGCCGAAGGGGGCCTGCAGATCGCGTACGAAGAAGCAGTTCACCCACACCGTGCCCGCTACGAGCCGGGCGGTGACGCGGTCGGCGCGCTCGCGCGAACCGGTGGCCACGGTGGCGGCCAGTCCGAAGCGGGTGTCGTTGGCCAGCCGGATGGCCTCGTCCTCGTCGGTGAAGGTCTGCAGCGTCAGGACCGGGCCGAAGACCTCCTCCTGGACGATCTCGCTGTCCTGTCGGACATCGGTGAGCAGGGTCGGTGCGTAGTACTGGCCGTCCCCCCGGTGGCCGCCGACGAGCGCGCGGGCTCCGGATGCAAGCGCCCGCTGCACGAATCCGTCGATCTTCTCCAGCTGCCGGGAGTGGATGGTGGGCCCGATGTCGGTGGCCTCGTCGCGAGGGTCGCCCTGCTTCAGCGCAGTCGCCTTGTCGACAAAGCGGCGGGTGAACTCCTCGGCCACCGACTCCTCGACGAGCAGGCGCGTCGCGGCCAGGCACACCTGCCCGGCGTTGTCGTACTGCTCCACCGCCAGGTCGACGGCGAGGTCGAGATCGGCGTCGGCGAACACCAACAGCGGGGATTTGCCGCCCAGTTCGAGGCTGAGCGGAGTGAGGTTGGCCGCCGCGGACTCCGCGATCCGCCGGGCGGTGGGAACGGATCCGGTGAAGCTGATCCGGCGCACATCCGGGTTCGAGGTGAGAGCGTCGCCGATCTCCGCGCCGTAGCCCTGCACGACGTTCAGGACACCCGCCGGCAGGCCCGCCTCGGCCGCGATGTCGGCCAGCAGGGAGGCGGTCAGCGGAGACCACTCGGCGGGCTTCAGCACGACGGTGTTGCCCGCGGCCAGCGCGGGCGCCACCTTCCAGGTCGCCAGCATCAGCGGGGCGTTCCACGGGGTGATCAGGACGCTCGGACCCGCCGGGTCCCAGCTGACGTGGTTCGTGTGGCCGCGTGTCTCGAAGTCCTCGTGGTCGAGCTTCAGCAGCCAGTCGGCGAAGAAGCGGAAGTTGTGTGCCACGCGGGGCATCACGCCTCGGCGGTGCGAGCGCAGCAGGGCGCCGTTGTCGGTGGTCTCGACGATGGCGAGCTCTTCGAGCCGCTTCTCCACACCGTCGGCGACGGCATGCAGAATGCGGGCCCGTGGGGCGCGGGGGGTGGCGGCCCAGGCAGGGAAGGCGGCCTTGGCGGCGGCGACCGCGGCGGCGGCCTCCGTCGCCGTACCGCGGGCGATCTCCCCGATCGTGCTGCCGTCGATCGGGGAGACATCGGTGAAGGTGTCGGCGGAGGCGACGCGCTCGCCGCCGATCCAGTGCCGGGTGTCGACGGCGACCCCGGCGACGGTGATGCGGTGCTCGGTCATGTCCGGTCTCCAAGTCCCTTGAGGCGTACGGTGGTCACTCGGCTCCGGACGTGCCGGACTCCAGCAGTCGCCCGCCGTCCCAGACGACGCCGACCTGGCGGTAGTAGGCGGCGATCGGCTCGTGGATCTCCAGGCGGGCCAGCTCCTCGGTGGGTGCCTCGAACAGTTCGAGATCGGCGTCCCCGACCCAGGGCTGCCCGGCCTCGAAGGCCGCGGCCCCCGTCTCGATCAGCTCGTCCAGGGCCAGGCCCTTGCCCTTCTCGACGGACGGCAGCCAGCGGTGGTGCGCCATGGGGTGGCCGTTGACGAACCCGTTCGTCGCCGACGGCTCCCGCAGCGTCACCACGGCCTGGGCCAGCCGACGGTCGGCCGCCGCAAGGGTCGCCCCGAACCGTGCGCCCGCCTCGATGCGCGGTGCGGGACCGTAGGGGTGCGGGCGGGTCTGGTGGATCGAGCCGAGTTTCTTGGGGTAGCCCTGGTGCAGGCCGCGGGCGATCGCGAAGTCCTTGTCGACCCAGATGTACACGCAGCGTGAGTACGTCTGCCCGCGGTACGTGCAGCGGACGACCGCGAAGGCCTCCTTGTACTGGGAGAGCACCGGGTCGAGCAGCTCCGCGCCCGACGCCGAGCAGGACTGCCAGTCGGCCCAGATCAACGCGACCGCGCCCGGGTCCTCGTCCGCCAGCTCCAGTGGCTCGGGCAGCAGTTCGCGGACCCGTGCGGGGTCGGTGCGGTACTCGACGGTGAGCAGGTCACCGGAGTAGCGCCAGGGCGGGGAGGGGATCAGCGACGAGGTGCCCGTCGCCGTCTTGGGGTGGAAGTAACCACGGACAGTGGTCATGGTCAGGAGCTCCCTTGGGCGCTGAGGGCGGGCTGCTTGAGCAGTTCGGCGCGGTGACGGGCGGCGGCGGATCCGGCGGCGGGGCCGCCGAGCGCCACGACACCGACCAGCCGGCCGTCGTGGTGGTAGCCGACCAGGACGTCCGCGGCCGGGTCGCCGTCGAGGACCCGCACGTCGCCGGTGCCGAGCGCGGGCGCGCCGAAGGACTGCAGCCGGAAGTCGTGCTGGTCGCTCCAGAAGGTGGGCAGCGGAGCGAAGGGCGCCGGCTCGGCGTCGGCGCCGGTGAGATGGGCGACCAGCACCTTCGCCGCGTGCCTGGCCGTGTCGGTGGGGATGCACCAGTGCTCGACCCGGCGCGGTACGCCGTCGTAGCGGGCGTTGGGGAAGCGCGCCACATCGCCCACCGCGACCACCTCCGGCCGGCCGCCGACCCGCAACTGCTCGTCGGTGAGCACCCCGTCGGTCAGGTCGAGGCCGTTGCCGTCCAGCCATTCGGTGTTGGCGACTGAACCTACCGACTCCACCACCACATCGGCGGGCAGCACGGTTGAGTCGGCGAGCACCACGCCGGTGACCCGGTCCTCGCCCTCGAAACCGGCGACTGAGGTGCCGAGCGCGAAGCGCACTCCGCGCTGTTCGTGCCGCTCCAGCAGCGCCCGCCCGAGCAGCTCGCCGAGCGGGCCGACCATGGGCAGCGGCAGCGGATCGACCACCGTCACCTCGCGGACACCGAGTCCTACGGCGGTGGCGGCCACCTCGCAGCCGATGAACCCGGCGCCGACCACGACCAACCGGGCGCCGGGCCGGGTCAGTTCGTCCCGCAGCCCCTGGGCGTCGGCCAGCGTACGGACCGTGTGCCGGCCGGCGAGCGGGCCGGGGCAGCGCAGCCGACGGGGCCGCATGCCGGTGGCGACCACGAGCCCGTCGTAGGAGAGCGTCGAACCGTCGTCGAGCTCGACGATGCGTTCGGAGAGCCGGGAGGCCACGACCTTCGTGCCAAGGCGCCACTCCACGTCCGACACGCTCGCGCGGGGGCGGAAGGCGAGCGATGCGAAGGGTGCCTTCCCGGCCAGTACTTCCTTGGACAGCGGGGGCCGGTTGTAGGGCATGTGCGGTTCGTCGCCGACGAGCGTGATCGCCCCCGTCCAGCCGGCGGCGCGCAGTTGTTCCGCGGCGCGCAGACCGGCCATGGAGGCGCCGGCCACGACGATGCGTGCGCTCATGCTCAGGCCTCGATCCGGATGGCCTGCAGCGGGCAGACGTCGGCGGCTTCCTCGACCTCGTCGCGCAGCGCGTCGTCGGGGTCGCTGACGTATCCCAGCCGCCCGTTCTCGTCGAGCTGGAAGACGTCGGGGGCCGCGAAGACGCACTGGCCGTGGTCCTGGCACTTGTTCATGTCGACGACGACCTTCATGGCGGACCCTCCTGGATCTCGTTTGGCTTCAAACAACATAGGAAGCGTGCGACCCCTGGTCAATACCTGTCCAGGTGGATAATTTTTTGATGCCACCCCCTTGCGGGTGATGGAAGCCGTTCTTATCGTTTGGCATCAAACAACATGCCGGCCGCCGAGGAGACAACGGTGAGCGCATCCGAAACACCGGACGTCCGTCAGTACCAGGAGCGGCTTGCCGCCGAGGGCATCGACGTGGTCCGGGTGACCTATCCCGATCTCATCGGCACCGACCGGGCCCGCGACGTCCTGCTCGACCAGCTGCCGACCGCCTGCGAGCACGGGCTCGCCTTCTGCCGGGCCGTCTACCACACCTCACCCCAGGGGGACGTGGTCCCCGTGACCGGTGGCCTGGACGCCGGCCTGCCCGACATCACCGTGCGCCCGGACCTGGACACCTTGGCCGCGCTGCCCTGGGAGCCCGGCGTCGCCGTCTGCCTGGGGGATGCCATCGATCCGGCGACCGGGGCACCCGCCCCCGAATCCCCCCGTGACCTCCTGCGCTCGGTCCTCGCCCGGTGCGCCGAGCAGGGGCTGCGCCCCGTGGCCGGACCCGAACTCGAGTACTTCCTGTGCGAGGAGGACCCGGGGTCCCCGAACGGCTGGAAGCGCTACTCCGCAGCCACCGGAGCCGTCTACACGGCAGGCCTGCGCGCCGACCCCGACAACCACTTGCTGCGCACCCTGCGCGGGCTCCGCGACCTGGGCATCGGCGTCACCAACGGCAACCACGAATTCGACGGCGGACAGTTCGAGATCAACCTCACCCACTCCGAGGCCATGTCGGCCGCCGACCGCGCCTTCCGCTTCAAGGCGGCCGTCAAGGAACTCGCCCGCAAGGAGGGCCGGCTCGCCACCTTCATGGCCAAGCCCTTCAACGACGCCGGCGGCTCGGGCTTCCACCTCCACCTGTCCTGCGAGGACGAGCACGGCCGCAACGCCTTCGACGACCCGGCGGGCGCCCACGGCCTCTCGGCCACCGCCCGTCATGCCCTCGCCGGCATCCTCGCGCACGCCCCGGCCCTCGCCGCCCTGGCCAACCCGACCGTCAACTCGTACAAACGCTTCGGCCCGGACACCCTCGCGCCCTGGCTGATCGACTGGGGCCTGGACAACCGCAGCGCCATGGTCCGCATCCCGCCCGAGCGCGGCTCCGGCGCCCGCCTGGAGCTGCGGCTCGGCGACGCGAGCGCCAACCCGTACCTGTTGCTCTCCGGCACGATCGCCGCCGCGCTCCTCGGCGTCCGGGCGGCGGAGGAGCCGCCCGCCCCGCTGGAGGGCTACGGCTACGACACCGCACGCGCGTCCGTGCTGCCGACGAGCCTGTCCGCCGCCCTCGACGCGCTGGAGGCGGACACCGCCCTGGCCGAGGTGATCGGCAAGGACTTCACCACCTCATACCTCAGCTACAAGCGCAACGAGGTCGAACGCTTCCAACGGCACGTCACCGACTGGGAGTTCACCGAGTACGCCTACCACCTGTGACGTTTGGGAGCCACCGATGACCGAGACCCTGACCACCGCCGTGCACGAACCGATGCCGCTCGCGGACGTGGACCTCGCCGACCTCGACAACTTCACCGACGGGGTGACGCCCTGGCGGATGTTCCACACCCTGCGCCACCAGGACCCCGTGCACTGGCAGCCGGAGGAGGCCCCCAACTCCGGTTTCTGGGCGGTGACCCGGCACGCGGACATCGCCCGCGTCGACCGCGACGCGCAGACCTTCACCTCGACCAGGTTCGTCAACCTGGAGGAGGTCGACGACGACCAGATCAAGAAGCGGGCCTCCATCCTGGAGATGGACGGTGTACGGCACCGCGCGCTGCGCAGCGTGATCCAGCGGCAGTTCGGCGCGAGCGTGATCAACGGCTACACGGACTTCCTGCGCGGCCTGACCGCCACCACGCTGGACGCGGCCCTGGCCAAGGGCAGCTTCGACTTCGTCGCCGACGTCTCCGCCGACTTCCCCATCAACGTCCTCGCCCGGCTCCTCGACGTGCCGCCTCAGGACAACCAGAAGCTCATCGACTGGGGCAACCGGATCATCGGCAACACCGACCCCGACTACGCGGACGTGCTGCTGCACAGCGCGGAGAGCGAGAAGTACCGCGACCTGCCCTTCCGCTCACCCGCCTCGCTCGAAGTCTTCGACTACGGCCGCGAATTGGCCCGGCAGCGGCGCGGCGGCGACGGCACCGACCTGGTCTCCCGGCTCGTCAACACGACGCCCCGCGACGGGATCCCGCTCTCCGAACAGGACTTCGACAACTACTTCCTGCTGCTGGTGGTGGCCGGCAACGAGACCACCCGGCACACCATCACCCACTCGATGCTGGCCCTGCTCCAGCACCCCGAGCAGCTCGCCCGCCTGCAGCAGGACCCGTCCCTGATCCCGGTCGCCGTCGAGGAGTTCCTGCGCTGGGCGTCCCCCGTCTACCACTTCCGCCGCACCGCGACCAGGGACGTGGAACTGGGCGGCAAGCAGATCAGGGAGGGCGACAAGGTCGTCATGTGGTTCGCCTCCGGCAACCGTGACGAGGAGGTCTTCGGCAACCCGTACGACTTCGACGTCACCCGGCAGCACAACGACCACGTCACCTTCGGCAAGGGCAGCCCCCATCTGTGCCTGGGCAACCTGCTCGCCCGCACCGAGATCCGCATCATGTTCGAGGAACTGATTCCCCGGCTCGCGGACATCCGCCTGACCGGCGACGTGCCGCGCGTACGGTCCAACTTCGTCAACGGCATCAAGAAGCTGCCCGTCGAGGTGACCCTGGCCTGAGGGATCAGGACGTCATCCCGTAGTGGAGGACACCGCCCGAGGTCAGCACCCCTTCCGGAAGGAAGGGGCCGTTGACGGGGAGCCCGTTCAGTCTCAGGGACCGTACGTGGGCGTTCGTGGCCGAGGCGTCCGGGGCGAGGAGGGAGAGAGTGACCCCGTTGCCGCGATGCACCGTGGCAGCCGGGAACAGCGGCCCGGCAAGGGCCAGTTGGGCGCTTCCCGGGACCTGGGGGTACATGCCCAGACATGCCCAGACCGCCCACGACGACATCTCGCCCAGGTCGTCGTTGCCGACGAGACCGTCGGGCCGGTCGGTGAAGAGAGTGGTGAGGGCCCGCCGCACGATGTCCTCCGTGCGGTCGGGGCGGCCCGCGTAGTCGTACGCCCAGGGGATGTTGAAGGACGGCTCGTTGCCGAGATAGGCGAACGGCTTGTCCGCGCCCGCGTTGAGCTGGGTGAAGAAGGTGTCGAGACGGGCGGTGGCCGCGGCGGTGCCGCCCATCGCCGTGAACAGACCGGGCAGGTCGTGCGGCACCAGCCAGGTGTACTGCGCGGCATTGCCCTCGACGTACTCCCCGTGCTGGGTGGGGGAGAAGGAGGGCCAGCTTCCGTCGGCGTTGCGGGGCTGGATGTAGCCGCTGACCGGGTTGAAGAGATTGCGCCAGTTGCCGGCGGCGCGGGTGAGGACCGCCTGGGTCTTCGTGTCGCCGAGGCGTCCGGCCAGGTGGGCCAGCGCGGCGTCGGCGATGGCGTACTCCAGCGTGGTGGCCGCGCTGCCCCAGACGCCCTTGGTGCCGGCCGGGATGTAGCCCAGGGTGTCGTACTGCTGGTGCCCCGGCCGCTGCCGGTCGTCCTGCCGGCCCGCCACGGCCGCGCGCAGCAGCCCCCGGGCGTCGAAGTCGGTGCCGCCGAAGGCGTGGATGGAGGCGGCCATGGCCGGCAGCGGGTCGCCGACCATGACGCGGGTGCCGCCGTTGGCCACCGTCCAGCGGTCGAAATACCCTGCCTGGCGGCCTTGGTTGAGGATCGACTGGGCGACGTCGGACGCCTCGTGCGGCGCGATCAGAGCCAGCAGCTGGCCCTGGGAACGGTAGACGTCCCAGCCGGAGAAGTCCGCGTACTGCACATGCCCCGGCCGGGTGCGGTGGACGCGGCCGTCCATTCCCCGGTAGCGGCCGTCGGTGTCGCTGAAGGCGCTGGGGTGCAGCAGCGCGTGATACAGCGCCGTGTAGAACACCCGGCGCTGGGTCTCGGTGCCGCCGCGCACGGCGATCCTGCCCAGCCACTCGTTCCAGCGGTCACGGGCGGCCCTGTTCAGCTGGTCGTAGGAGCGCTTGCCCTGCTCCGCGGTGACATTGCGGCGGGCGGCGGCCACGTCCACGAAGGACACGCCGACCCGGGCGGTCACCGTACGGGTCCCGGGCGCGAAGGAGACGTACGCGCCGGAGGTCTTCCCGTCCAGGGGCTCGGTGTGCGCGAAAGGGCGGTCGAAGACGACGTGGAAGTAGAGCCGGTAGCGGTTCGAGGAGTGGCAGAAGCCGCCGCTGTCGGTGTAGCCGGACAGGGTGCGCGACCCGATGCTGATCTTCCCGGTGGCCTTGTTGAAGGCCCGTCCCGCGTCCACCGTCAGCCCGGCGGGCCCCGCGTCGCCGGCCGGATAGGTGAAGCGCGCGATGCCGGAGCGCTGGGTGACGGAGATCTGCGTGCGGATGCCGTTGTCGAACCGGACCCCGTAACTGCCCGGCGACGCCTCCTCGTTGGCGTGGGAGAAGGTGGCGTGGCGCGCGGCGGGGTCAGGGTCCGGGCGGCCGGTGAGCGGCATGAACGGCACGTTGCCGTAGTCGCTGCAGCCCGCGCCGGAGATGTGGGTGAGGCTGAAGCCCCGGATGCGGTTGTCCTTGTACGCGTACCCGCCGTGCTGGCGGGTGACCGTGTCGGGGCTCCACTGGATCCCGCCCAACGCCGCCGAGGCACCGGGGAAGGTGTTCCCGGCGCCGCCGCCGTGGCCGAAGTCGGTGCCTCCCGGAGCGGTGCCGACGAACGGGTTGACGTAGCCGGCGGGGTCGTCCGTGGCGCGTGCGGGCTCGGCCGCGGCCGGGGCGGCGGACGCCGCCGGGAGCGGCGAGGCCAGCAGCACGGCCGAGGTCAGGGCAGCCGCGACAGGGTGCAGGCGCAAGAAGCTCTCCTCGAGACGGTGGGACGTCGCGGTGGCGAACGACGACGGACTGCCCACCTTCCCGGCCCAACGGCGTGGTTGCGCGACGCCTTGCCGTGGAACGCGCGCGGATCAGGCTCACGGCGCAATGCACCGGAGTGAACAGGGGCGCGCAGGAGGAGAGCTCACACCTCCCGGTGGTCGATGCCCAGCAGGCTCGCCGCGGCCCGGAAGTCGGCGCCGTGGCTGCCGACGGCGAGGGACCAGTGGTGGCCGACGCCCGTCGCGCTCCAGGCGTCGACCCACTCGCCGGGGTCACGGCCGAAGTCGACGCGGCTGGTGGTGTTGCCGATCTCCAGCAGGGGACCGGGCACGACGGTGCCCTCGGAGGTGACGAACGACAGGCTGCCGTCGGCGTCCTGGCCGAGGCCCAGGAGGGTGACCGGGCCGTGCCGGACGTCGAACTCCACGCTGACGCCCCAGCCGCGCTTTCCGTGGTAGACGCCGAGACCGCGCAGCAGCGGGTCACGGGCGCTGACGGCGAGGTGGGCGGGCCCGTCGTGACCCATCTCCACCACGCCGTCCTCGAAGTCGAGGGCCTGGATCTCGGTGAAGGAGCCCCCGGCGCCGACGCTCTGCGAGACCAACTGGGCGACGCTGGTGCGCAGTTCGTACTCGCCGGCCGCGGGCACGCCCCGGGCGGTGAGCAGGGAGGCGCCGAGGATCATGCCCGCGCCGAGCCGTTCGTGCAGTTCACCGTCGATACCGCGGTGGTAGTAGGCGAGCGTGTCCAGGCCGAAGTCCTCGACCAGCCGGTCCAGCGCGACGGACACCCTCGCGCCCCATGCGAAGTCCTCGTCCGCCACGCTGTCGTCGAGGGTGAAGACCCGGCGGGCCAGCGCCATGCGGTCGCGGGTCTCCGCCTCGCTCACCTGCTCCACCCGGTGCCGCAGGTCGTCGAACTCCAGTACCTCCACGTGCGAGCCGAAGGTCGCTGGCAGCAGGGTCAGATCCGTTGACACGTCCAGCATGCCCGGATACAGATGCCCCATCAGGCCGTGCCGGGCGTGCCGCAGCGCCGCGCGGACACGGGCCGCGCGGATCCACTGCTCGATGCGCCGCCAGGCGGACTCCTGGCGCAGCCAGCCCGACACCGACCGGAAGGGGATGCCGGCCCGGCGAAAGACATTGCCCACCTCGGGCACCGAGCACTGCGCGCAGTACGCCAGCCAGGCGCCCGTGTCGAAGGTGGCGTGGTCCATCCGCTCGGACGGCTGGAGGTCGACGACCAGCACGGGAGTGTGCGAGCGCCGGGCGATCGGCAGCACCATCGACGAGGTCAGATACGTCGTCAGGAACAGCACGATCAGATCGCAGTCGGCCCGGCGCAGCTCCTCGGCGGCGCGGGCGCCCTCCTGCGCGTCGGAGATGAACCCGACGTCCGTCACTTCCGCGTCCAGCTGCCCGAGCCGCTCGGCCAGGTACGCGGCCGACTCCTTCAACTGCGGCAGCAGACCGGGAAACTGGGGCCAGTAGGTGCCGAGCCCGCCCGAGACCAGGCCGATACGGGTACGGCGCCGCTGCACCGGCGGCAGCAACTCCTGCAGGGACATGGAGTGTTCGGCGGTTGCCATGGCTCGGGGTAGCTCCTTCTCAGGTCCGCGGTCGGATTCCAGGGGGCCCGGGCCACCCCCTACGCCCGGGCCACTCCCAGATCCGCCGGAGCGGCAGCGGCGCCGGGGAAGCGCTGGATGAGGACACGGACGATGTACACGCCCGCGACCGCCGAGGCCGCCATGCACGCGGTGATCGACCAGAGCAGCACGGAGGCGCTGTACTCCATCAGGGCGGGTGTGACGAAGGCGACGCCCGCGAAGACGCCCCGCGACACGGCGTAGGTGAGGCCCTGGGTGGTACCGCGGGTGTCCGGCGGCAGCGTGAGCTGCGACCACACCTTGTAGCTGGCCTCGCCCGCGAAGGGGTTGGAGATCTGGTAGAGCACGAAGAAGACCAGCATCCCGGCCAGCGCGCCCGCGGTCAGGGAGGCGATGCAGAACGCGACGATCTGCACGACGGTGAACACGTAGAACAGCCGGTCGCGCCAGGCGGTGTCGGCGAGCCGGACGAAGACGAGGGTCAGCACCAGTGCGATCGGCAGGAACGCCAGGTTGATCCCGGTGGCCAGGCTCTGCGAGGCGCCGCTGACCGTGACCAGCAGGTAGGTGCCGAACTGGCCGAAGGTGTTGGCGCCGATGCCCCAGGTCACGTAGTAGGCGAAGGTGGCGGCCATCGGCAGCAGTGCGGCGCGGTTGAGGATGTTCCGCAGTTCGATACCGCGCGGGGCGGCCAGCGCGGCCGCCTCCTCGGCCAGCTCGGTGTCCGAGGGCTCGTCGGCCAGGTCGAGCCGGGAGCGCAGCTGCCAGGTGACCAGCGCGGCGACGGCCAGATGACCGGTGATGATCCGCGCCCCGGTCATGCCCGTGTCCGACAGCAGATAGCCGAGGAAGATGACGACGACGATGCCCGCCACCCACATGACCTGGGTGAAGGACACCAGACGCGCCCGGCCGTCGGCGGGAGCGGCGTCCGAGACCACGGCCAGGGAGGTCGGCAGGTCGGCACCGGCCGCAAGCCCCGCCACGAGCACGCCGATGAAGAGCACGATGTCGTTCGGCGCGAGCGTGATGACGACCGCGCCGAGCGCGAAGCAGAAGATGTCCCAGTTGTAGACACGGCGGCGCCCGAACATGTCGGCCAGCCGCCCGCCGACCAGGGAGCCGACCGCGATGCAGCCGGTGACGATCGCGCTGATCGCGCCCGCCATCCACACGCCCATGTCGTAACTGTCGCGGTAGATGGCCAGGTTGACGGCGATGCTGACGATGAGAGCGGCGTCGAGGTAGGAGGCCATGCCCGACAGGGCCGCCACCTTCCACAACCGCCAGGGGATGGGTTGTTCCGGGCGTTCGGGAGCGGTCGGGGTTCGGACCATGATGCGACTCCGTCGTCTGGGGATGGGCCGAGCGGAGAGGGACGGCGCGGCTCTGAGGCCGAGTGCAGTGAATATAGGGTCGGAAAAACGTTCCAACAACCCCTCATGCGCCCATTTGCAGGAAGACGCGTCGGCGTGCTTCCCGCACCCGGGATCCGGTGCGAACATTCCAGGTTGTCGGCGACCAGACCCATGTAAAACGTTTTGAACCGCGAGGGTGCCCAGCCGTTCTCGGAAGGACCGTGTCCGTGATCTCCTCCGCGTTGCAGCAGCTGTTCGACGACCCGCCCAGGGACTTCGGCCCCACCCCGCTGTGGTGGTGGTCGGGGGCGAAAGTCACCCGCGAGCGCCTCGCCTGGCAGCTGCGCAGGTTCGCCGAGGGCGGCGTCCACAACCTCGTGGTGATCAACCTGGCGCCGGCCGGCCCGAGCTTCGGCGCCCGCGCCGACGAACCGCCGTGGTTCGGCGAGGAGTGGTGGGCACGCTTCATCGACGCCTGCGAGATCGCCCGGGACCTGGGCATGCGCCTGTGGTTCTACGACCAGATCGGGTTCTCCGGCGCCAATGTCCAAGGTGGCGTGACCCGCCGGCACCCCGAGGCGTCCGGCCTCGCCCTGCGCTGCCGCACGGCGACCGTCTCCAACGGCGCCGTCCCGCTGAGCAGTTCGCATACGCTCGTGGGCGCGTACTCGCCGGAGGGCCGGCGCCTTCCCGTCACCGGCACCGCGCGGATCGCGGCCGCCGACGGCAGCGAGGTGCAACTCGTCACCGCCGTCCCCACGGCCTTCGACTACCTGGCCCCCGGCGCCGTCCGCCTGCTCCTGGACGCCGTGCACCACGAGTACGACCGCCGCGTCCCCGAGTACCTGGGCAACGTCATCGCCGGAAGCTTCCAGGACGAACTGCCCGGCACCAACGCCTGGAGCCGCCGCTTCCCCGAGGAGTTCCTCGCCCGTCGCGGCTACGACCTGCTCGACCACCTCCCGGCCCTCTTCCACGACACCCCCGACGCCGCCCGGGCCTCGAAGGTCCGCGCCGACTACTACGCGGTCCGCGCCGAACTCACCGAAGAGGCCCTGTTCAAGCCCCTCGCCGCCTGGCACGACGAACGCGGCATGCTCCTGGGCTGCGACCAGAGCCATCCCGCCCGCTCCGGGTTCCCGGCCCAGTCGACACAGATCTACTCGGACTACTTCCGCACCCACCGCTGGTACGGCGCCGCGGGCAGCGACCACCACGGCGACGCCAAGGTCCACTCCTCCATGGCGCACCTCTACGGCCACGAGCGGGTCTGGATCGAGGCGTTCCACTCCTCCGGCTGGGGTGGCACCCTCGAGGACACCTACGACTGGCTCCTGCCGTTCCTGCGCAGCGGAGCCAACCTGTACAACCCGCACGCCAGTTACTTCGGCACCGCCGGCGGCTGGTTCGAGTGGGCGCCGCCGTCCACCGACTGGCGCCAGCCCTACTGGCCGCAGTACCCGGCCTTCTCCCGGGCCGTCGCCCGCCTCTGCTCGATCCTGTCCTGGGGCACCTACAGCGCCGACGTCGCGGTCCTGCACCCCACGACCACCATGCAGTCGCTCATCCCGCTGGACGCCTCCGTCCAGCACTTCGGCGACGGCCGCCTCGGCGAGGGCCACACCGAGGTCGACGAGACCCAGCGCCACTACCTCGACCTGTGCGGCACCAACAACTGGCTGCGGCCCCACATCGGCACCCTGGACCGGCACGGCGTCTCCTACGACGTCATCGACGACGCCTCGGTGCAGCGGGCCACGCCCGCCGACGGCGCCCTGCGGGTCGGGGACCTGGCGTACACCGCGGTGCTGCTGCCTTCGGCGAGCGTCCTGGAGCAGGACACGGCACGACGGCTGACCGAACTCCTCGACGCCGGCGGACGGGTGGTCGCCGTGGGCCGCCCGCCGACGGCTGCGGCAGGCCTGGCCGGTGACGACGCCGTCGTGGCGGCGCTGTGCGCCCATCCCGGGCTGGAGCGGGCGAGTGACGCCGAGGCAGGCGCCGCGGCCGTGGCAGACGCTGCCGGTTACGCCACGGGCGACGTGCCGCTGCTCGTGCGGCGGCAGGGCGGGGAAGCGGTCGCCCTGGTGACGGGTGCCTTCCCCGATGCCCGCACGCATCCGCCCGAGGGCAACCACGACATCGATCCCGCCCGCTACGCCACCACCAGGGTCCTCACCGTGCGCGCCCCGGTCACCGAGGCCGAGGTCTGGAACCCGGCGAGCGGCGCCCGACGCCCCGCGCGCGTCACCGTCACCGAAGGCGTCTCGACCATCGAGGTGCCACTGGAAGGTGCCCCCGCCGCCCTCGTCGTATGGCGAGAAGGCACTCCGTCGATCGCCAGGCCCGCACCACCCGAGGCGGCCCGGACCATCGACCTGTCCGACGGCTGGGAGGGCCGCCTGGCGCCCACCATGGACAACACATGGGGTGACCTCGCGCTGCCCGCCGGGTCGTCCGTCGAGGAACCGCAGATCTGGACCATGCGGTGGACCGAGAGCGACGCACCCGAGGCACGCTGGGAGCAGACACGGGCGACGTACGGCAACCGGGCACGCGTGCTGCCCCCGGTGCCCGCCGCGAAGGCCCCCGACCCGCTCGACCAGGCCTCCGTCGCACGGGTCCTGGCCGGAGAGCAGCCCCTTGTGCCCTGGGACGAGAGCTGGAGCGTGGCGCTGTTCTCGTCGAGCCGCGGAATCCCGGACCCGGACGGGCTGCTGGGCAACAAGGGGCTGGTGCCCGAGGAGTTCGTACGCGTCCCGGTGCCGGGCCTCGGAACCGTCGCCCGGGTCCGGACGATCGTCGAGACCGGCCACCGCGGGCCTGCCGATCTGCACGTCGGCGCGGCAGCGGTCAAGCGGGTGTGGTGGAACGGCGAGAGGCTGCCCACGGGCCACGGATACCTGGCGTCCGCCCGGGTGGAGGTGGACCGGCCCCGCAACGTCCTGGAGTACGAACTGTCCGACGCCGAGGACCGCCCCTCGGTGATCTCGGCCAGGGCCCAAGCCCCGTTGGGCAGTTACTTCTGTCTGTCTCTCCCGGACGGGTTCGCGGCGCGTCCGCAGTTCATGTGCCTGCCGGACGGCGTACGGCCGGACGGCGGCGTCACCTACCGGGGCCGTCTGCGTCTCTCCGGCGGCGGGGAGCGGGCGGTGCTCGTGGTGGGCGCCGCGGCGGGAGTCACCGTGCTGCTCGACGGCGCGGTCGTGGCCCGGCAGGAGAAGGTCGAGTACTACGAGTCCGACTGGGGCGCGGTGCCGATGTTCTTCCGCCACGAACTGACCCTCTCGGCGGGCGATCACGTGCTCGACGTCGTGGCCGACAGCGTCCGCGCCCGGGATGCCGTGTTCGTCGACCTCGTGGCAGGAGCAGGTGTCACCGCGCTGGTCAGCGGGGCCGGCTGGGAGGCCGGGACCGGGGAGTGGCGCGGGCGTACCGTCGAACACGAGGGCAGGTGGGGGGAGTTGCAGCACTGCCACGCCGCCGTACGAACGCACCCCTTGCCGGACACCGAGTGGCTGACCGGCGGACCGGTGCTCGGCACCCCCGTCCTGCCGCTGTGGTCCACCGACGAAGTCCGCCCCCGCGCACAGCGTTTCCGCTTCACCGTGCCTCCGGGCACCGTGTCGCTCAGGCTGCCGCTGGCGCTGCCCGCACGAGTGAGGGCCGCAGACGGCGCGGAACAGCCACTCGAAGGGCAGCTGCTGACCCTGACCCAACCTACTTCTGGCGCAACGCAGTTCGAGGTCATCACCGAACCGACCGCCGTGCTGCGGGGCGGCTCCGCCTGGTGCGGGCCGGTGCGTGTCCGTACCGTGGCGGCGCCCCTGCCCCTCGGGGACTGGCAGTCGCTGGGGCTTGGCGGCTGGAGCGGCGGTGTGACGTATTCGCGGGAGGTGGAGGTGCCCGCCGGGCCGGACCCGGTGCTCGACCTGGGGCGGGTGCGGGGGAGCGTCGCGGTTCTTCTCGACGGGAAGCCCGTCGGCGAGGCGTTCTGCGCGCCGTACCGCTTCGAGCTGCGCGGTGCCGCCGGGCGCACCGTGCGGGTCGACGTGACCGTCCACAACACCCTCGCCCCGTATCTCGCCGAAGCCACCCCCACTGCCTGGGCCTTCCCCACCCAGTTGGCGTCCGGGCTGTTGGGGCCGGTGACGCTGCGGATCCCGGAGTCAGCCGCCGGGGAGTGACCGGGTGGAGTCCCGCAGGGCCAGTCGGGGCGCGAACACCCTTGTCTCATGGGCGTGTTCGGCGCGGGCCTCCACCTCGTCCAGGAGCATCTCCACGGCGGCCCGGCCGAGATCCTCGACGGGCTGCCGGACCGTCGTCAGGGTCGTGCCCACGAAGCTCGCGATGTCGAGGTCGCCGTACCCCACCACCTGCACGTCCTCGGGGACCTTCACACCCCGCTCGGCCAGGCCCCGGCACAGCCCGGCGGCGAGGAAGTCGTTGGTGCAGAACATCCCGTCGGGCAGTTCGTCGAGCCCCTGGGCGATCTCCATGCCGTACGCCACCGTCATCTCCTCGGCGACCACCTGGCCGAGCCGTGCCTCGCGCCGGGTGCGCACGGCCTGACGGGCGCCCTGGTAGCGGTCGGCGCACTGCCGTATCGACCGTTCGCCGTTGACGACGAGGATGTCGCGCGCCCCGCACTCCAGGAGGTGCAGCACGGCGATACGGCCGCCGGCGATGTCGTCGACGGAGACGGAACAGCCGTCCTGCGCGGGCATCGCACGGTCCGCCAGTACGAGGGGAATGCCCCGCTCGCGCAGCCGTGTGAGCCGGGTGGGGTCGGCGCTGAGCGGGACGACCACGGCGCCGACGGCACGTTGTTCCACGAGCATGGTGAAGTAGCCCTGCTCGCGCTCCGGGGTGTCCCCGCTGTGGCAGAGGACGAGGGAGTAGCCGTGGTCGTACGCGGCGTCGGCGGCGCCCCGTGCGATGCGGGCGTAGAAGGAGTTGGTCACGTCGGGCAGGACGAGGCCGATCGAGGACGTGTGGCCGGTGCGCAGTCCCGCGGCGCCCGGATGGGGCACGTAGTCGAGCGCCGCGACCGCGTCCCGGACCCGCTCGGCCGTCGCCGCGTTCACACGCTCCGGGCGGTTCAGCACGTTCGACACCGTCGACACCGACACTCCGGCGGCGGCTGCGACGTCCTGGATCCGGGCGGGGCGAACCGGGATGGCGTCCACCCCCCTCGCTGTGACAGCCGTGCGACCAGGCACGACGTGGTCCTCATGGGCGACGCAAGTCTACCCCGAAGGCGGGTAAAACGTTTTTCAGCCCGCAGGGCCGCCGGACCCTCATGCAAACCCTCGCCTGACGAGCATCAGCACGCCTTCGCTGCTTGTCCACGGCCCGTGCTCCATTCCCGGATGCCGGTACGCGTACATGCCCGCGGTGAACGTCTCGCCGAGGCGCAGGTCGGTCAGCGAGCCGTCGACGAGATACACCTCCTCGAAGTAGTCGTGCCGGACGCTGCCCTGCGCGCTGGTGTCCGTGCCCGGCTCGTACCGTTGCAGCACGGTGGCGTCCCCGGTCCGCGGATCCTCGGCCAGCACCTGCTCCCACACGCCGTCGGCCGCACCGGGCGGCCGACGCCAGGGCGCCTCGGGACGGTGGAACTCGGACTGCGGTCTGCTCATCGGCGATGCTCCTCACTGTGTCGACCGAGTTCAGCACAGGCGCCGGCCCATTCACCCTCTGTCGTGCCGTCCGGCACTTCCCGCGACCGGCAGGTCGCCGACTGTGCCGGACCCCTTCGAGGTGGGACGCTGGGACGAGAGGCATCGCCGAGGGGACTCGGGAGGGCCCGATGGGACGTGACGTACCTGCCCTGGTGTTCACGCGCGAGGACCGCCGCCGCTACCGGGACAAGATGCACCTCTGTCTCGACGTGCTGGCGCAGATGCTGCGCGAGTCGGGCTTCGAGAGCGAGCGCCCCCAAGTCGGACTGGAGATCGAGCTCAACCTGGTGGACGGCGACGGACGGCCCGCGATGCGCAACACCGAGGTGCTCCAGGCGATCGCCGACCCCGCCTGGTCGAGCGAGCTCGGCCGCTTCAACCTGGAGATCAACATCCCGCCCCGGCAGCTGACGGCCGGTGGCCCCGGCGCCTGGGAGCAGGCCATCCGCGACGCCCTCAACCACGCCGAGGCACGCGCCTCCGACGTGGGCGCACACATGATCATGGTCGGCATACTGCCGACGCTCAGGGAGTCGGACGTGGGCGAGTCCGCCCTGTCCGGCGACCCGCGGTACAAGCTGCTCAACGAGCAGATCTTCGCGGCCCGCGGCGAGGACCTGCGCATCCGGGTCGACGGCGTGGAGCGCCTGTCGATGTACGCCGACGCCATCACCCCCGAGGCCGCCTGCACCAGCACCCAGTTCCATCTGCAGGTCGCCCCGAAGGAGTTCGCGCCCTACTGGAACGCGGCCCAGGCGATCGCGGGCGTACAGATCGCCCTGGCCGCCAACTCGCCCTTCCTCTTCGGGCGCGAGCTGTGGCGAGAGACCCGCATCCCCCTGTTCGAGCAGGCCACCGACACCCGGCCGCAGGAGATCAAGGCCCAGGGCGTACGGCCGCGGGTGTGGTTCGGGGAGCGGTGGATCACCAGCGTCTTCGACCTCTTCGAGGAGAACGTCCGCTACTTCCCGGCCCTGCTGCCGCTGTGCGACGAGGAGGACCCGCAGGCGACGCTCGACGGCGGCGGCGTCCCGCAACTGGGCGAACTGACGCTGCACAACGGCACCATCTACCGCTGGAACCGCCCCGTGTACGCCGTCACCGAAAGCGGCCCGCACCTGCGCATCGAGAACCGCGTCCTGCCCGCCGGCCCCACCGTGGCCGACATCATCGCCAACGGCGCCCTCTACTACGGCCTCACCCGCGCCCTGGTCGACGAGGACCGGCCGGTGTGGACGCGGATGTCCTTCGCGGTCGCGGAGGAGAACCTGCACGCCGCCGCCCGCGACGGCATCGACGCCCGTCTGTACTGGCCCGGCGTGGGCGAAGTCCCGGTCACGGAACTGGTGTTGCGGCGCCTGCTGCCGCTCGCCCACCGGGGCCTCGAACTGGCCGGCATGGACGCGACCTGGCGCGAACCCCTGCTCGGCATCATCGAGCAGCGCTGTGTCACGGCCCGCAACGGCGCCCTGTGGCAGGCGGAGACGGTCCACCACCTGGAGAAGACCGGCATCTCCGACCGCCAGGAGGCACTGCGCCGGATGACCACCACGTACATGGACTACATGCACCTCAACGCGCCTGCGCACACGTGGCCCGTGGACTGACGCCGGTGTTGCACGAGGCGAATTCGACCGTGACTTCGGCCCCATCCATAAGGTAATCTAAAGGCAAAGAAAGATTCGCCGTATGGCAAAGGGGGCAGAGGTGTTCGATCTTCGGACAGAGGCAGAGATGAGGCTGCACTCGGAAAAGACGGCCAGGGAACTCGCCCTGAAGAAGCAGCGTGAGGAGACCCTGACGGCTCCTGGCGTCGGCGAGGAGAGTGCGAGCGCTGAAACACAGCCGCCACCGACGTAGCGCACTGGTCGGTCCCCTCTGTCGGAGGGTGGCTGACCTGCGTCTTGTGTGCGGGGTGGCGTGATGGAACGCTTCCTGTCCACGGCGGCAGGGGGAGCGTACGGATGGACCTGGAGCTGCGGCATCTGCGCGTCCTGTGTGCGATCGCGGATGCCGGGAGCGTGGGCCGCGCCGCCTCGGACCTCGGCTACTCGCAACCCGCCATGAGCACCCAACTCCGGCGGATCGAGCGCCACTTCGGGCAGCCGCTGTTCGAGCGCGGGGCGACAGGGGTCAGGCCGACACGGTACGGCGTCGAGGTCGTCGCCCAGGCCCGTGACGTCCTGGCCCGCGCCGCAGCGATCGGGTGCCGTCCGGCCGCCGGTGCCACGAGCGGCCGTAGGACCCTGCGCGTCGCGGCGACCAACTCGCCGGTGCTGTCCGGCATGGTCTCGCGGGTCCGGGCCCGGCTGCCGGACGTCACGCTCGCGGTCAGCAGCGTGTACGCCTCCTCGCGGATCGTCGAACTCCTGGAGGACGGCGAGGTGGACGCGGCCGTGGCCGCGGACTACCCCGGGATGGAACTGAAGCATGCGGACACGGTGACCCACCGAGGAATCGTCACCGAGCCCACATTCGTGGCGCTGCCGACCCGCCATCGCCTCGGACATCGCGCCCAGGTCTCGCTCGCCGATCTGGCCGAGGACGCCTGGTTCCTGACACCGGACGACGGAGCAGGTTGGCCGGGCGTCTTCTACACGGCCTGTGCAGCGGCCGGTTTCTCGCCGGTCGCCGTACATGAATTCCTCGGTGACCAGCTGCAGTTGCAGAGCATGATCGCCGACGGTCTCGGGGTGTCCGTCGTGCAGGCGACGCTGCGGCCTATCCCGGACGTGGTGATCAGGCCGCTGATCGGTACGCCGCTGTGGTGCCGCTATGTGCTGGCCTGGCGGCGTGACGCGGTGGCGGAGGGCGTGGTGGAGGACCTGTTCCACTCCGCCGCCTCCGCATACCGCGAACTCGCCGGGCGATCACCGCACTTGAGGGCGTGGGCCGCACGCACTTGGCGGGGGAGCGGGGCGTAGAGGGAGCCGTTGGCGGCCGGGTGTTATGGCAGGCCGCCGCACAGTGCTATGTCACATTCCATTGTTGGGGGCAGTCGGCGCTGAGATGGTGCCTCACGCGCCTCAACTCCCTTGTCGAGGCGCATCCTTCCGCAGAGGAGTCCAGAGATGCGCTACCTCTTCGCGCTGCCCAGACGCGCTGCCGTCACCCTCGCCGTCTGCACCACGCTCGCGGGCGTGCTGTCGGTGCCGGCGCTCGCCGCACCCCCCGCCCGGCAAGGCGCCGCCCCCACGACGCCGGCCCGGAAGGCGCCGCCGCCCGCCGGCTCGACCGCCACCGCCGCCGACCGGCCGGCCGTACAGGCCCGCCCGCTCACCACGCCCCAACTGCCCCCGTTGAAGCCGACCGGACCGAAACCCAAACCGAAGCCGGTCTCGTGCACCCCGGCCGACTTCGCAAGCAGGACCGGTCCGGCGCTCGTCACCTTCGTAGAAGCCTCGACCACAGACTGCGTCAACACCCTGTTCGCGGTGACCGGCACCGACGCCCGCGACATCTTCCGTCAGCCCCAGATGATCACCGTGGCGAAGGCCTTCAGGCGAGAGGCGCAACGGTACAGGGGCGACAACTCCACCGGGGTGTGGCAGCTCGTCCTGTTCCTGAGGGCCGGCTACTACGTCCAGTTCAACCACCCGTCCGACGTCGGCCCCTACGGCGCACCCCTGGCCCAGGCCACCACCCGCGGCCTGGACGCCTTCTTCGCCAACCGGCACTCCCGGGACGTCACCGCGGCGAACGGAGACGTGCTGGGCGAGGCCGTCATCCTCACCGACAGCGCCGACCAGCAGGCCCGCTATCTGAAGGCCTATCGACGCCTGCTCAACGCCTACGACAGCTCCTACGACGCGGTCCCCAGCATGCTCACCGCCGTCAACGACGTCTACACACCGCTCTGGCGCGGCAACTGGAACCCGGACTACGTCACCGCGGTGACCGCCGACCCGGGCATCGCCCGGACGCTGCACGGGTTCGCGCTCAAGCACCTGGACCTGCTCGGCACCGACCGCGCCTACCTGGACTCCAATGCCGGGATGAACGTCGCCCGTTACGTCGAACACACCGCGCTGCGGGCCACGGTCCAGCCGCTGGCCAAGGACCTGCTGGACGCCTCGAAGATCACCGGTCCCACGGCCGGGCTGTGGGTCGCGGTGGCGACCCAGGCCGACTACTACGACCGCCCCTACTGCTCCTACTACGACATCTGCAACCTGCCCGCCCGGCTCACCGACGCGGCCCTGCCCCTCACTCACACCTGCGACGCGACCCACACCGTCCGGGCCCAGGCGCTCACCTCCGCCGAACTCGACGCCGTATGCGCCGACCTCAGCGCCCAGGACCCCTACTTCCACGACCTCGTCAAGGACGACGGCCCCATACCCGGCCAGTACCTGTCGACGGTGCAGCTCGTCGTCTTCGCCAGTCGCGCGGACTACCAGACCTACGCCGGGGCGATCTACGGCGTCAGCACGGACAACGGCGGCATCACGCTCACCGGGGACCCCACCGACCCCGCCGACCAGCCGCTCTCGATCATGTACCAGAAGCCCTCCGACGACGGCTTCACGGCCCGCGTCTGGAACCTCAACCACGAGTACACGCACCAACTCGACGCCCGCTACGACATGAAGGGCGACTTCAACCGGCAGACCTCGGTGCCGGACGTCTGGTGGATCGAGGGCCTGGCGGAATACGTCTCCTACAGCTACCGGGGCATCACCGACGAGCAGGCCGTCGGGGAGGCGGGCAAGCACACCTACCGGCTGAGCACGCTGTTCCAGAACACCTATGCGAACAGCGACGTGATCCGAACCTACCCCTGGGGCTATCTCGCGGTCCGCTACATGTTCGAGAACCACCCGGCGGACATCCAGCGCATGCTCGCCCGCTTCCGGGTCGGCGACTACACGGGCGGATACGCCGTCTACAACTCCGACATCGGTACCCGCTACGACGCCGACTTCGACCAGTGGCTCACGGCATGCGCCGCCGGCGCCTGCTCCGACACGCCCGCCCCCGGAAGGCGTAGCGCGTCGGTGTCGTGGTCCGGGCGGGGCTGAGGCCAGTGCTGGGGCGCGAGTGGCGCGCTGAACGCCGAACCGAGGGCGTGACGCCGGACTCCTGCGGATGCGCTGCGGGCCGAAATGGAGTATTGGACGTGCCCAAGATCCCAAATTACTACTTAGTGCATGTATATGCTCACACTAAGTAGTCAATCCAGGGCTTTGCGCCCAGGTGAGAAAGGGTCAACCATGCGCAGGTTTCAGCGCGCTGCGGTCGTAGCCGTAGCGGTGGCGGGGCTGTCCGTTCTCGGTGTCGGTGTCGGCTTCGCCGACGACGCCGACGGGCCGCGGCAGGCCACCGAAGTCACCCCGCCGTGGCACTTTGCGCCGACGGTGAGTTCCAAGAAGGCGACGCCGGAGCAGGCGCCCAGATACACGGTGCCGGAGCTGGATCTCAATCGGTTCATCGATGCGTTCGTCGCCCCGGTTTCCAAGGATGCCCCGGTTTCCAAGGATGCGAGCGACAAGTAGCCAGGCGCCAAGGGTGCGAGCGGCTCCGTAGCCCGCACCCCGGTAGGCCCACATCCGTCAGAGCGGCAAAGGCAGCCCGGACGCGCAGAGACCCACCAGGGTGCGCGCCCGGGCTTTTGCCGTGTCCGCCACCTCCAAGGCCTTGGTGCACGCCGGTCGACGGCGACCGCACCGGGGCCTCGATCGTGTTCGGGAACAAGCACACGTTCCATAGCTCGGGTATCCGTGAGGGAAAGGCCTCGATCAAGGGGAGGGAAATCAATCATCTGTATTCACGAATGCCGGACCGGGACGGGTTCCCGTTCCGGCAATTCGGCTTTCTGGGACACCGACGGACGGCCGGCTTTTCCGCGCATGCGAAAACCCCGGTGCCCCGGCTTGCGGCCGGGGCACCGGGGTGGGCTTTTGTGTTACTTACCGCCGACGCTGTTGTTGCAGCCCATGGACGAGCCGAGCGAGGTCGACTGCGCGCCCTCGTTGCCCTCGCCGTTCAGGGCGCCGCCCAGCAGGCCGTTGAGCAGTCCGACCTGGCCGAGGATGTCCAGGTTCAGGTCGTGTGACCTGCAGGTTGTGCTCTGCAGGACGGTGCTGCCGCCGCCCTTTCCGCCGTCGTCGTGGGCCTGAGCGGTGCCGGCACCCAGGAGTCCGACGCTGACGGCGGCGACCAGGACGGCAGCCTTGCGAAGCTGGTGCATGTCATCTCCGGTGGAGTGAAGTGGATGCGACCTGCGATAGATCGACTTCGTGCAGTTGTGGAGGTTAATAAGAAATATCCCCGGAACATCCGGCGGCGCGCCGAATTCGGGGAATGACTCACTACCCTGGTCGATGGCCCGGAAATAGGCCTTGTGAGTGAACCACGGCGTAAGCAGATATTGAGGCCTGCCAACTTGGCCGACTGCCGGGCGAGTTGTTGCGCGCCCTGTGCGACTGACGCACGCTGGTCACATGGGTGAGCACGACGGCCCCACGCTGATCACTTCCGTCCAGCGGGCCTTCCGGCTGCTGGAGGCGGCGAGCGCGCACGAGAACGGCGCGCCGGCGAAACAGCTGGCACGGGAGACGGGGCTGCCCCTGGCCACCGCCTATCACCTGCTGCGGACGCTGGTCCATGACGGATACCTGCGGAAGCTGGGCGACGGCGGGTTCGTGCTCGGCGACAGACTGCAGACGCTGCAGACCACGGGCCGTGGACAGGCACTGCTCAGCCGGATCCGCCCCACGCTCGCCGCACTGCGGGACGAGTTCGCCACCGCCGCCTACCTCACCTTCTACGAGGACGGCGAGATCCGCGTCGCCGAGATCGTCGACAGCGCCCGGGCACCCCGCGTCGACCTGTGGGTCGGGTTCGAGGACGCCGGGCACGCCACCGCGCTGGGCAAGTCGGTGTTGCGCGAACTGGACGACGAGGCCCGCAGGGACTACCTGTCCCGGCACCACCTGGCCGACCTCACCCCGCGGACGATCACCAGCAGGCCGGAGCTGCTCCGGAGGCTGGATGCCTCACCCGTGGCCCCGGCGGTCACGGACATGGAGGAGTACACCCTCGGCACGGTCTGCGTCGCCGTTCCCGTCTACAGCGGCGACACCCTCGGCTCGCTCGGCGTCTCGATGCCGGTGGATCGGCTCTCCCGGCTGCCTGAGATCCGGGCGCGGCTGCTCCCGACGGCGGACCGCGTGACGAGGAGCCTGTCGCTCACTATCTGAAAAACCTCTGCTTGTGACTGCCGGGGCTCACCCCGTTTCCTGGATGAAACAGACATTTCAGTGGCGGGCTCCAGGACCGGCGTGCCCCACACAGATGAGGACTGCAGACACAAGATGAGTCAGGCCCGAGACCATGGCGGCGGACACTGGCCCATACGGTCGCTCAGACGCGCCGTCGCACAGCTGGCCGCGGGGGCACCCGTCCTGCCCGTGCTGATCGTCTCCGTGATCGTGCTCGCCGACCTGGTCGGCGGAGCCGGTATCACCTGGCTGCCGATGCTCGCGGCCGGGCCCGCCCTGGCCGCCACCACCAACGGTCCGCGCGGGGTCCTGTGCGTCGGCCTCCTTGCCGCGGCGCTGGGCGGCTCGCTCGGCACCCGCAACGGTGTCCCGGGCAGCGAGCTGGCGGCCGTACTGTCCGCTCTGGCGGCCGTCACCCTGGCGAGCGGTTTGGCCAGCGCGTTGCGCGGACGCCGCGAACGCGTGCTCGCCGCCGTCCGTTCGGTCGCGGAGACCGCTCAGCATGCGCTGCTCACGCCCGTCCCGGCGACCGTCGGCCCCTTCCAGGTGGCCGTCCGCTACAGCGCCGCCGCGGCGGAGGCCCGTATCGGCGGTGATCTCTACGCGCTGATTCCCACCCCGTACGGGGTACGGCTGATCGTCGGCGATGTGCGGGGCAAGGGGCTGCCGGCCGTGGGAACCGCCGCGCTGGTGCTCGGGATCTTCCGGGAGGCCGCCTACGACGAGCCCGATCTCCTGGCCGTGGTCGACAGGATCGAGCGGAGCCTCGCCCGCAACCTCGGCAGCGACGACTTCGTCACCGCCGTGGTCGCCGGACACCCGAGGGCCGGGCAGCTGGAGGTGGTGAACTGCGGACACGCGCCGCCGCTGCTGGTGCGCGGGGACGGCAGCGTCACGGCGGTGGAGTCCACGCACCCGGCCCCGCCCCTCGGGCTGCGCGCGCTCACCGATCACACCCCCGGCCGCCAGGTGCTGCCCTTCGCCGAAAGGGACCAGCTCCTGCTCTACACCGACGGCGTCACCGAGGCGCGCGACCGCGGCCGGACGTTCTATCCGCTCGACGAGGGGCTGGCGCGCCATGTGTCCGACGACCCGGCCCGCACCCTCGGCGCGCTCCACGACGAACTGCTGGCCCATGTCGGCGGCCGTCTCCACGACGACGCGGCGCTGCTCTTGATCCGCAAACCGGCCCTCGCCGAGCTCGTCGCCGGCGCGGAGTCCGGCGGCAGGGACCTGGCCTCGGAGGCCGCGTGAGGGGAAGGCGCCGTCGGTTTCACCGTGCGGCGGTTCGGCCGGCGGCCGGTTCTCTCCATGTCTCGGCGGCCGTGAGCGGAACCAGAGCCGGTGGCGGTGCCGAGGTCGTCAGCTCGATGCGGCGTCCCTCGGTGGACGAGCGGAGCAGGGCGGTCATCGTCTCCAGCACGTGCAGGGCGAGATCGCCGCTCGCACGAGGCGCCCGGCGCCCGTCGGCGGTGAGGAAGTCGAGCAGACCGAGGCCGCGTGCGCCGTCGACGTAACCCGCCGACGGCGAAAGCGTGCGCCACTGGGTGCCGCCGAGTTCGAAGAGCCGCACCTCGCCGTCGAAGTGGTTGGGATCCGGCACCGTGAGCGTGCCGGTCTCGCCGTGGACCTCTATCGGGGCGGCCGTGGTGGCCACACCGTCGAAGCTCGTCGTGATCGTGGTGAGAGCACCGCCCACGTGCTCCAGCACACCGGAGACATGACTGTCCACCTCGACCGGAATCCGTTCGCCCGCCCGCGGGCCGGAACCGATCACGCGCTCGGTGCGCAGCCGTCCGACCGCCCCGATCACGGCACGCACCGGACCCAGCAGATGCACCAGGGACGCGAGATAGTACGGCCCCATGTCGAGCAGGGGGCCGCCCCCGGCGGTGTAGTAGAAGTCGGGGTGGGGATGCCAGCGCTCGTGGCCGGGAGTCACCATGACGGCCGAGGCGAACTGCGGGCGCCCGATGCTTCCCGCCTCCAGGGCCGCCCGTGCCGTCTGGACTCCGGTGCCCAGGACGGTGTCCGGCGCGCATCCCACGCCGACCCCCGCCCTCTCGGCGGCTTCCATGACGGCCCGGGCGTCGGCGAGGGTGGCGGCCAGTGGCTTCTCCCCGTAGACGTTCTTCCCGTGGGCGATGGCGCCCAGGGCTATCTCGGCGTGGGCGGCGGGAACCGTCAGGTTCAGCACCGTGTCCACGTCCGGGCTGCCCAGCAACTCCTCGACGGCCAGCGCCCGGGCGCCGGGCAGCTCGGCGGCGACCGCGGCCGACCGCGCGGCGTCGAGGTCGGCGACCGCGGTGACGTGTACGGCGGGATGGCCGAGGAGCGTGTCCAGATACGCGCCGGAGATGACGCCGAGACCTACGACGCCGATGCGGTGCGCGTCGCCCACAGCATGCCCCTCTCGATGACGGTACGGACGTTCGGGTTCTCCAGTACGTCCAGGCTGTGCCCCGGTGTCGTCACCACGATCCGCCCGGTGCCCCACTGCCGGGTCCAGATCGCCGGTGAGGTGACGGGCCGCTGCCAGGGCTGCCAGGGGCGGGCGGGGTGCGTGGTGGTGGCCAGGACGTCGATCAGGTCGTCGTGGAGCACCCAGTACTGCTCGGTGCACAGCTCGAAGTCGTCGAGCCCCTCGGTGACGGGGTGCTTGCGGCCCAGTTCGGTGATGTCGATGGTGTGCGGCAGGAAGTTGTCCTCGGCCTCGCCCCGGCGCTCGCACGGCTCCTTGCCGGGGTGGCACGCGAACTGGCCTCCGACCAGCTGGAGATAGTCGGAGGAGGCGCGGAAGGAGTCGGCGACACCGCCGTGCCAGCCGGTGAAACCGGTGCCGGCCGCGACCGCCGCGCTCAGTCCCGACAGCTGCTCGGCGCTGATCTCCGACATCGAGACGCACTGCACCACCAGGTCGGTGCGGGCCATCTCGGCGGTATCGGCGTAGACGTCGGTCGATTCCTCGACCCGGACGGTGAAACCGCTGCTTTCGAGGAAGGGCAGGAACAACTCGGTGGCCTGGACCGGCCGGTGCCCCTCCCATCCGCCTCGGACCACCAGGGCTTTCTTCGGCTGCATCGTGTTCCTTCACCCCGTCGTACGGAGTCCTCACTATGCGTCAGTCACCCGCGCCGGGCAACGGGCTGCCGGATACGCGAAAGTTTCGCGGCTGCGGAGCCCTCGGCCCGGGTCAGCGGGTGTCCGAGGTGGCCGACGCGCGGGCTTCGACCAGCCAGCAGGCGGCGGTGAAGCGGACCTCCGCGCCCTGCACAAAGGGGTCGAACGCGGTGCGGACCGTGTTGATGACGTGTGCGCGGGTCGGCTCGTCGGCCCCGTTCAGGGCCAGCCCGACCGGGCCGAGCCGGGTGAGGTAGTGGCCCAACTCGCTCTCGGGCAGGGCACAGGACACGTCGATCGGGCGGATGTCGACTTCCGTCCAGCCGCTCTCCGTCAGGATGCGGCGGACCCGGTCGGGGTCCGCGAAGGCGAACTGCCCCGGCTCGTCCGGGTGGCGAACGGGCAGGTCGGGCAGCAGCGGTGCCGCCGCGCGCTCGGCCGTCGTCATGAACGGGTTCTCCGCGGGGCCGCGCCAGGCGATGAACCGCAGCAGCGCCTCGTCCGTCGCGGCACGCCGTAGGTTCGCGAACGCCCGCACGAAGTCGTTGAAGAACATGACACCGAAGCGTGAGATGACGGCGTCGAAGGTGGCGGGCTCGAAGGCGTGGTCCTGGGCGTCGGCGAGGACGAAGGACGCCGGTGTGCCCTCGCGTTCGGCGCGCGCCCGGGCGGCGGCGATCACCGGTTCGGAGATGTCGACGCCCACGCTGCGGCCCGCCGCACCGAGCCGGCGCGCTACGGCCAGCGTGACGCCGCCGGTGCCGCAGCCGACATCGAGCACACGGCCCGCGTGTCCCGCGGCCACGGCATCGACGAGCAGGTCTTCGAAGGGCTTGAACATCTCGTCCAGCACCGCCTGCAGCTCGACCCAGGCATTGCCGCCGGGCCCCTTCCAACGGGCTGCCTGATCGTCTTCGCTCCCGCGCCTGACGTCCATGAACGCCTCCTCAGCTTGCCTTGGTCCGGTCGAGATGACACCGTGCCACTTCAAGTCGACTTGAGGTAAAGAGGATGACAGAGCTGGACATCGCCGAGGTGGTGCAGCGCGCCGGAGTTCCCGCCTCCACCCTGCGGTTCTACGAGGAGAAGGGGCTGATCGCGGCGAGTGGCCGGCGGGGTCTGCGCCGTCAGTACGATCCCGCCGTACTGGAGCGCCTGGCGCTGATCGCGCTGGGGCGCACCGCCGGCTTTTCGCTCGACGAGATCGCGCGCATGTTCGCACCGGACGGGCAGCCGCGCATCGACCGCCAGGTGCTGGCGGCCAAGGCGGAGGAGCTGGACCGCACGATCCGTGAACTGGGCGTCCTGCGCGACTCCTTGCGCCATGCCGCGGCCTGCCCCGCCCCGAGCCATATGGAGTGCCCCACCTTCCGCCGCCTCCTCAAGGCGACCGCCACGGGCACTGCAGCCGCACCGAGGAAGCGGGCTCCGCGCTCACCGCAGGAGCGCTGACGGATCCTGCGGGACCGACACCCTCAGGCCGAACTGGCGTCGTACTCGTGCCGGGACCGCTCGACCTTCTCCAGGTTGTCGGCCGACCATTCGGCGAGATGCGCGAAGAGGGGGGCGAGGCTGCGGCCGAGTTCGCTGATCTCGTACTCGACCCGGGGCGGGACCTCCGGGTGGTAGGTGCGCACGACGAGACCGTCGCGTTCCAACTGCCTCAGCCGCTGGGTCAGGACCTTCGGTGTGATCCTCGCGATGCGCCGCTCCAGCTCGACGAACCGCTGCCGGCCGTGCGTGTGCAGGCTCCACAGGATCGGTGTGGTCCACCGGCTGAACACGATGTCCACGACCGGACCGATCGGACAGGCGACTTCCGGATCCGTCCCGGCAGCTGCCGCCTGCATGCCCTTGACCGCCATGCGCATCCCTCCGGGATAGCCACTTTCCCCTAGGTACCTACTATATCGGCGGTGTTAGCGTCCTGACGGCGCCCGGGGAACAGCACTCCGCGGCGTTCGCGCCCCGCTCAGGGCATCGACAACACACCGAATCAACAGGGGAGTTGACCGTGATCGTAGTGACGGGGGCGACGGGTAACGTCGGCCGATCGCTCGTGCAGACCCTCGCAGCCGGCGGTGCGCAGGTGACCGCGACCTCCCGGGCCGTATCGGCCGTGGACACGCCGCACGGCGTCCGGCACCGACAGGCCGACCTGACCGACCCGGAGAGCCTCCGGCCGGTGTTCGACGGCGCCGAGGCGCTGTTCCTGCAGAACGGCGGTCCCAGCGCGCACCTGCTCAGCCCGCGGGACATCCTCGACGTCGCCAAAGCCGCCGGGATCGAACGAGTCGTGCTGCTCTCCTCCCAAGGGGTCGCGACCCGGCCGGAGTCGGCCTCGCACGGGGGTGTCGCACGGGCCATCGAGGACGCCGTCCGGCAGTCGGGCCTGGACTGGACGATCCTGCGGCCCGGCGGCTTCAACTCCAACACCTACGCCTGGGCCGAGTCCGTGCGCACCCGACGAGCGATCGCCGCGCCCTTCGCCGACATCGGCCTGCCCACGATCGACCCCGACGACATCGCCGAGGTCGCCGCCGCGGCCCTGCGCGAGGACCGCCACGCCGGACAGACCTATGAGCTGACCGGACCCGCCCTCACCACGCCCCGCCGGCAGGCCGAGGCGATCGGCGACGCCCTCGGCGAACCGGTGCACTTCATCGAGCAGACCCGCGACGAGGCCCGCGCACAGATGCTGCAGTTCCTGCCCGAGCCCGTGGCCGACACGACGCTCGACATCCTCGGCGAGCCCACACCCGCCGAGCAGCGCATCAGCCCCGACGTCGAACGGGTCCTCCACCGCCCGCCCGGCACGTTCGCCGACTGGGCGCGGAGCCACGTCGCCGCGTTCCGATAGGCCCAGGGCGTGCCGCGCACTCCGTCGGCTGATCCCGGCGTAGCCCGCTCTGCCACGTCGGCGCAGACTGAGGCGGTCTGCGGAGTCAGCCCGTACCGGGGTTTGGGCGAGCCCACACCTGCCGAGCAGCGCGTCAGCTCCGACGTCGAGCGGGTTCTACGCCGTGCTGCCCAGGGCCTGTGTGGGCTTCCCCGGTTGATCCGGGCGTAGCCTGCTCTGCCATGTCGGCGCGGATTCGGGCGGTCTGTGGAGTCAGCCCGTACCGGTTTGGGCGAGCCCACACTTGCCGAGCAGCGCGTCGGCCCCGACGTCGAGCGGGTTCTACGCCGCGCTGCCCAGGGCCTGTGCGGGCTTCCCCGGTTGATCCCGGCGTAGCCCGCCTCAGCTACACCGGCGTGGATTCAGGTGGTCTGTGGAGTCAGCGCGTACCGGTTTGGGTGAGTCCATACTTGCCGAGCGGCGCGTCAGCTCCGACGTCGAGCGGGTTCTACGCCGCGCTGCCCAGGGCCTGTGCGGGCTTCCCCGGCTGATCCCGGCGAAGGCCGCCTCAGCTACACCGGCGTGGATTCAGGTGGTCTGTGGAGTCAGCGCGTACCGGTTTGGGTGAGTCCATACTTGCCGAGCGGCGCGTCGGCCCCGACGTCGAGCGGGTTCTACGCCGCGCTGCCCAGGGCCTGTGCGGGCTTCCCCGGCCGATCCCGGCGAAGGCCGCCTCAGCTACACCGGCGTGGATTCAGGCGGTCTGTGGAGTCAGCGCGTACCGGTTTGGGCGAGCCCACACCTGCCGAGCGGCGCGTCGGCTCCGACGTCGAGCGGGTTCTACGCCGCGCTGCCCAGGGCCTGTGCGGGCTTCCCCGGCTGATCCGGCGAAGCCCGCCTCAGCCGCACCAGCGCAGATTCAGGCGGTCTGCAAGGTCAACCCGTACCGGTTGAGGATCTCGTTGACCGGCTGGTACCAGGTCTCGCCCCCGGAGCTGCAGTTGCCCCAGCCGCCGGAGGTGACGCCCTGTGCCTGGTCGCCGCTGATGAAGGAGCCGCCGGAGTCGCCGGGCTCGGCGCAGACGTTCGTCTTCGTCAGCTCGTGGACGGCGCCCTGGCTGTAGTTGACCGTCTCGTTCTTGGCCAGGACGGTACCGCAGTGCCAGTGCGAGGTGGAGCCGGAGCGACAGATGGACGCCCCGACGGGGGCTTCGGCGGAGCCGCGCACGAGCTGGTCGGAGACGGTGCCCCAGCCGAGCACCACCGGCACGGTCCACCAGCCGCTGCCCACGCTCACCCAGGCGTAGTCGTTGTCCGGGAACGACGAGCCCTGGAAGTTGCCGACGTAGGAGCCGTCCCAGCCGTACACCGCGCCCGTGTGCTGGTCGCAGTGCCCGGCGGTGACGAAGCCGCCGTACACCGAGAAGCCTATGGAGCAGCGGACGTTGCCGGTGTAGTAGGGGTCGCCGCCCACGGTGCCGGCGGCGAAGGTCTGCGGTGCCTCGGCGGTCTGCCGCACCGTGACCGGGCCGGTTTGGCGAGCCCGGGCCAGGAAGGCGCGGACATCGTTGTCAGCACGGTGGGCGGCGACGACGTTCACGACGACCTTGTTGGTCTTGACGTCGACGTACCAACTGCCGACACCTGCGGGCGCGGAGAGCGCGTCGATGCGTTTCTTCGCCGCGTCCAGCTGCCGCGCGCTGTGCTGCACGAGGCGTACGGTCGCGCCGGTCGCGCGCACGGCCTCGGTGTTGGCGCCACGGGTGACGGCGACGGTCAGCTTGCCGCTTCCGGCGTCGAACCATGAGCCGCCGTATGACGACCCGGCGGCACGCTTCGCCTCCCGTTCCACGGCCGTCGCCGTCTTCTCGGCGGCCAGACGCGCTGCGGCCTGACGCTTCGTCAGGCCCAGGTCGTGCTGCATTGCGAAGAGGAGCGAGGCGGATGCCGGCGGTTCGGGGGAACGTGCGGGGGAGTCGGCGGCGGCCGGCGCGGCACTCGCGGTGGCCCAGCTGCCGAGCAGGAGAAGTGCGGACAGTGCGGTGCGCATGGCTGTTGTGCGTCTCAAGGGAGTGGCCCCTTCGTTGTTCCAGCAGGGTGGGGGTGGAACAGCAGAACGTTGAGAGCGCTCTCACTTCATGCGCGGCAGAGCCTAGCGGCGGATGGAGGGGAGGTCCATACCAATCCCAAGCGCGATGCAGGTGTGATGAGTTCGATCACCTCGGGCCTGTTCGCTCGTGCGGATGCCCATCGCTGCACGGGGGTTGTCCTGACATTCCCCCGCACCTAAGGTCGCCTTCGGGCGCAAGCGCTTTCTGCAACCAGGCCAGGCATGGCAACCACCCCCACACTGCGCCCCGAGGAGTGCGCATGAGCATTCGCGTCAGTCACGCGTACGGCGACCACATCGCGGTCGCGGCGCCGGACGGCACCGAGATCCTCCGCTACGTCTACCGTCCCGACCCGGACGCCTTCGAGGCGCGCAAGCCCTATGCGCACCCGGTGCGCACCCTCGCCGGACGCACCGTGACCGGCTACCGCCCCAGCGACCACCGCTGGCACAAGGGCCTGCAGATGACGGCCAGTCATCTGTCCGGGCAGAACTTCTGGGGCGGCAACTGCTATGTCCACGGCCAGGGTTATCTGCCGCTGCCCGACCGCATCGGCTCGATGCGCCACGACGGCTTCCCCGTGTTCACGGTCGAGGACGACCGGCTCGCCTTCACCGAGGCCCTGACCTGGGTGGAGAACGGCGGCGCCGAGTGGGCGCGCGAGGAGCGCGGGCTCACCGTCCACTCGGTCGACGAGGAGGCCGGGGCCTGGGTCCTGGACTGGTCGATCCACCTCACCAACGTCCGCGACGAGGCCCTGGCCTTCGGCTCGCCCACCACCGAGGGCCGCGAGATGGCCGGCTACACCGGTCTGCAGTGGCGCGGCCCCCGCGACTTCACCGGCGGCACCGCCTTCGGCCCCGACCTCGACGGAGGAGCGGGCGCCGACGCGGGCAAGCTGATGGGCACCCAGGGCCCCTGGCTGGCCTTCACCACCGAGCACGACGACGTCGACGCCCACTCCACGCTCGTCTTCGCCCACGCACCCGAGAACCTCGACGGGCAGTCGGCGATCCACGACTCGCACTGGTTCGTGCGCTCCGAACCGATCCCCACGGTCGCGTTCTCCTGGGCGTTCTTCGAGGAGTTCGAGCTGCCGCCCGGCGAGTCCTTCGCCTACCGCTATCGGCTTGTCGTCGCCGACGGCGCCTGGGACCGCGACCGCGTCGTCGGCCACCTGGCGGGCCTGGCGTGGTGACCGACCGGCCCTGAGAGCAAGCAGTTGTGAGGAAAGAGGTGACCTCGGCATGCCCGGACACAGGACAAAGGGGTTCTGCGCAGCGGCCGCCGCACTCGTGCTCAGTGCGGTGCTGGCCGGCTGCGGGGGATCCGGGGAATCGGCCGGCGGCGGCAAGGTCGTACTGCGCTACACCTGGTGGGGCAACCCCGACCGCGCGGCACGCACCGAGCAGGCCGTCGCCCTGTTCGAGAAACAGCATCCGAACGTGCGGGTGCAGACGTCGTTCTCCGGCTACGACGCCTACAAGCAGAAGCTCGCCATCCAGGCCACGGGCGGCGACGCCCCCGATGTGATGCAGCTCGACTACCGCCAGATCGACCAGTACGCCACCGGCCATGTCCTGCTGGATCTCGGCAAGGTCAAGGACGTCCTGCGCACCGCCGAGATCGACCCGGGCCTGCTGGCCACCGGCCGGGTGAACGGCACCCAGTACGCCGTTCCGCAGGGCCGCGGCACCGAGACCGTCGTCTACGACGTGCAGGCATGGAAGGCATCCGGGGTGCCCCTCCCGCGCAAGGGCTGGACCTGGAACCAATGGGCCGACGGTGTAAGGGAGTTGGCCAAGAAGACCGGCAGGCCCGGTGCCACCGATCCGGGCCAGAGCGAGGACGCCTTCGAGGTGTGGCTGCGCGGCCAGGGCAAGGCCCTCTACACCAAGGCCGGCGGCCTCGGCTTCACCGCCGACGACCTCGCCCGCTGGTGGACCTTCACCGACCGGCTGCGCCGGGAGGGCGCCGTCTCCCCGGCCGAACAGACCACGCAGCTCGACGGCTCCGTCGAGAACACCCCGCTCGGCCGCGGCAAGGCCACCGCCGACTTCAACTGGGACGCCCCGTCCAGCGGTTACCTCGCGCTCGTCAAGGGCGGCGTCGCGCTCGCGCCCATGCCGTCGGGGGAGGACGGCACGCCCGGCCAGTACTTCAAGCCGTCCATGTTCCTCGGCATAGGAGCCCACACCGGCCACCGCAAGGAGGCCGCCGCACTCGTCGACTTCCTCCTCAACGACCAGCAGGCGGCGAAGATCCTCGGCGCGACCCGCGGCATCCCCGTCAACGAGACCATCCGCAAGCAGACGGCCTCCCAGCTCAAGGACTTCGACAAGACGGTCGCCGACTTCCAGTCCTCCCTGGAGGGCTCCCTCAAGGACCCGCCGCAGGCCCCGCCCTCCGGCGACAACGCCCTGCAGACCACCTTCCAGCGCGACTACGACCAGGTGTCGTACGAGCGCATGTCGCCGCGCCAGGCGGCCGAGAACTATGTCACCGAGGCGAAGGCGGAGCTGAGGTCATGACCACCACCGACATCCCCGCACCCACCACACGCCCACCCCGGCCCGCACCCGCCGCCGCGCGCCGCCCCAAGCGCGAACGCGAGGGCGCCGCCTGGGTGTTCCTGTCCCCGTGGGTGCTCGGCGCGAGCGTCCTCACGCTGCTGCCGATGGCCGTGTCGCTGTATCTCTCCTTCACCGACTACGACCTGTTCAACCCGCCGCACTGGGTGGGCATGCGCAACTACACGCAGATGTTCACCGAGGACCCGCGGTACTGGCGGTCGGTCGTGACGACCCTGACGTATGTCGTGATCGCGGTGCCCCTGCAGCTGGCGCTCGCCCTCGTGGTCGCCCTCGCCCTCAAGTCCATGAAGCGCGGCAAGGGCTTCTACCGCTCCGCCTTCTACGCCCCCTCGCTGCTCGGCGCGTCCATGTCCATCGCGCTCGTCTGGCGTGCGGTCTTCAACGACGGCGGCACCGTGGACAACCTCCTCGGCACCGGCGGCTGGGTCGACAAACCCGGCTGGGCGCTGCTCGCCGTAGCGCTGCTGACGGTGTGGCAGTTCGGTGCGCCGATGGTCATCTTCCTGGCCGGACTGCAGCAGATACCGGCCGAGCTGTACGAGGCGGCGGCAGTGGACGGGGCGGGCAGGTGGCGGCAGTTCCTGTCGATCACCGTGCCGATGCTGTCCCCGGTGCTCTTCTTCAACCTGGTGCTGCAGACCATCCAGGCGTTCCAGGTGTTCACCCCCGCCTTCGCGGTCAGCGGCGGCAAGGGCGGCCCTGCCGACTCCACCCTCTTCTACACCCTCTATCTCTACGACCGCGGCTTCGTCGCCTCCCACATGGGCTACGCCTCCGCCATGGCCTGGGTGCTGCTGCTCGTCATCGGCGCCGTCACCGCGGTGCTGTTCCGCACCTCGCGCTCCTGGGTCTTCTACGCCTCCGAGGGGGAGCGATGACCACAACTGCCGTAGCCCGAAGGCCCGTTCGCTGGGGCCGTATCGCCGTACATGTCGGCTGTCTGGCCGCACTGCTGGTCATGCTCTACCCGCTGGCCTGGCTGCTCGCCACCTCCCTGAAACCGGCCGACGAGGTCATCGCGAGCCTCAACCTGCTGCCCAGCCGTCTGGAGTGGTCGAACTACAAGACCGCCCTGGACGGCGTGAACGGCGTGTCCGTCTGGCGGTTGCTCGGCAACTCGCTGCTGATCGCGGGCGGTGCGGTCGTCGGCAACGTCGTCAGCTGCTCGCTCGCCGCCTATGCCTTCGCCCGGCTGCGCTTCCGCTTCCGCGGGCCGATGTTCGCGTTCATGATCGCGACGATCATGCTGCCGCACCATGCGGTGCTGATCCCGCAGTACATCGTCTTCAACAAGCTCGGCATGGTGAACACGTACTGGCCGCTGATCCTGCCGAAGTTCCTCGCCACCGAGGCGTTCTTCGTCTTCCTGATCGTGCAGTTCATGCGGGGACTGCCGAGGGAGCTGGAGGAGGCGGCGCGCATCGACGGCTGCGGGCCGTTCCGCAGCTTCTTCCAGGTGATCCTGCCGCTGACGCGCCCCGCGCTGATCACCACGGCGATCTTCACCTTCATCTGGACGTGGAACGACTTCTTCACCCAGCTGATCTACCTCTTCGACCCGGACAAGTTCACGCTCACGCTCGCGCTGCGCTCGTTCGTGGACGCCTCCAGCCAGTCGGCCTTCGGGCCGATGTTCGCGATGTCGGTGATCGCGCTGCTGCCGATCGTGCTGTTCTTCCTCGCCTTCCAGCGGTTCCTGGTGGAGGGCATGGCCAGCTCCGGACTGAAGGGGTGAGCGGGATGAGCGATGCGCGGCCGCGCGAGCCGGGGGAGGTCTTCGGGCCGCGCATGACCCTGTTCGCCGACATGCTGAGCCTCGGCCTCGCCACGGCCGCGGCCTGTCTGCCGCTGCTGACCGCCCCGGCCGCGCTGTCGACGGCCTGTGCGGTCCTGCGGGGTGCGCGGGAGGACCGGCCGGTCACCGCCGGCCGCTACTTCGCCCTGCTGCGGCGGCGCCTGCGGGCGGGCGACCTGGTCGCCGGCGCCGCCGCCCTGGCGGGTGTGCTGCTGTTCGCCGCGGACCTGGCGCTGGCGGGGGCGGGGCTGCCGGGAGCACCGCTGTTCGCGGTGACCGCGGCCGCGATCGGTGCCTGCGCCACCGTGGTCGCCCTCAGGGCCTGCGCCCGCCCCGAGTCCCTCGACGACTGGCCGACGGCCCTGCGCGAGGCCGCCAAGGATGCGGTACGGGACCTGGGCGGCAGCGCTCTGGTGCTCCTCGCGGTGGCGACGGCCGCCGTGTGTGCCTGGGTGCTGGTGCCGCTGGCGTTGCTGGCGCCGGGGCCACTGGCCTTGGCGCTCACGGCTGTGGACGTACGGCGTGCGCCTCGGGCCGACGCTGGGCGGGGATCGTCGGCGCCGGGCGGGTGATGCCGGACAGGTCGCGGGCGGTCATGCTGTTGCGGTCGGTGACGGAGCGGCCGAGCGCGTGGTGCGGCCACAGTCCTGCGGCCACCCGGCGGCTGCGCTCGGTCCATTCGCGGGCCGCGGCGCCGCTCGCCTTGTAGTGGTTCACGGCGTACCCACCCGAGTGGATCCGCAGCAGACAGAAGCCGCCGGGATAGTCCTTGACCGCGCTGACCTCCTGCATCGTGACGTGCGGGGCCTGCGGCAGCACCGTGCGCTTGTTGCGGTGGGTGTGGCCCGCGTGATGGAGGAAGACGCCGGGTGCGCTCGCGTAGGCGTCGAGGATGGAGCGGGCCTGCCGGCGGCCGAGGCGCTGCCCGCCGGTGACCGGGAAGACGGAGTCCCGCACGGCCAGCGGATGGTGCCCGAACACCACCGTGGGCTGGTCCCTGTCCTCCCTCAACCGGGCCCGGAACCAGGCCAGTTGCTCGGCGCCGAGGCCGCCCGCGTCGGCGCCGTTGCCGTCCTTCTCGTAGGTGTCGAGTCCGACGATCCGCAGCCCGCCGAGGTCGCGTGCGAAGTACGCGGGACCGTCGCCGCCGAGGAACCCGTCCCGGAAGGAGTCCCCGCAACCGCCGTCACAGGAACGGCAGTTCCCGTGCCCGGGCCGGTCGTGGTTGCCGCGTACGACGAAGTAGTCCTGACCGTGGGCGCCGAAACCGTCCAGGATCTGCCTGGCCTCGGCCAGGTCCCGCGCCGCCCCGCCGGCCGAGATGTCCCCCGCGGCCAGCAGCACGTCCGCCCCGCGTCGGCGGGCCTCCTCGACCACGGCCCGGCTCATGATCTCGGGATACGGTGCGCGGCCCTGTTCCTGCCTGATCCCGCGCATCAGGGGCATGCCGGTCACCAGTCCGGCGGTGGTCTCACCCAGGTGCAGGTCGTTGCAGAGGGCGATCGACAGCAGGTGCCGCCCCGGCGGCGGCTGCGGCGTGGTGAAGGAGTACGGGCCTCCGGCCGAACCCAGCCCGTGGCGGTTGGTGCCGACGGCGTTGCCGCGCACGAGATGCAGCGGCGTAGGCGTCGCGGCCACGCCCCGTGAGCGGGCCTGGTAGTAGTACGTCTGCCCGGGCTCCAGGTCGGTGAGTTCCACATAGTGGTGGGCCACCGGACCGTCCTCCGCCGCGACGCGGGTGAGGCGGCCGGGGTGGGTGCCGTAGACGACCTCGCCCTCGGTGACTGCGGGGAGCATGTGGCCGAAGCCGTCGTCGGTGCCGGGCACGCCGGTGTACCAGGTGATGACGGCGCGGTCCTCGGTCAGCGTGACCAGTTCCAGATGGACGGCGGCCAGGCCGTCGCGGTGGCTGTGCCTGCTCCTGCCCGCGGGGCCGCGCAGGGCATCGGCGGCGGTCCGCAGCAGGGCGGGGGTGAGCAGGGCGCCGGAACGCAGGATCTGACAGGGGTCCGGCAGGGCCGAGAGGGCGGCGAGGGGAGCGGACAGACAGCAGCGCATGCCCCAGTGTGCGCGCCCGCAGTGAACGGCGGCAGTGATGTGGATGCCGGGAGAGCGGCCGGCGGGCGACAAATCCCAGGTCGGCCCGCCTGCGACCGGTCCGGGTGAGAATGCTCACCTCATGATGATCGGCGCGGTTCACCCCGATATGTACCGAAGTACCAGCGGTTGCCTTCGGGGTCGCGGGCGGCGAAGTCGCGGGAGCCGTAGTCGGTGACGTGCAGATCCGTGGTGATCTCGGCGCCGGCGGCCTTGGCGCGGGCGTGGACGGCGTCCGGGTCGGCGGTCACGACGTAGGCGCTGAAGGCACCGGGCGGTGTCGGGCCGGTGCCGGGCTCCGTTTCCTCGCGTACGGAGCCCAGCATGATGCCGCCGCCCTCGGGCCAGCTGAGCTGGGCGTGCTGGACCAGGTCGCCCTCTGCGTAGACCACGGTCTCCTCGAAGCCGAAGGCCTCGACCAGGAAGCGGATCAGCGCGCGGGCGTCGTGGGCGCGCAGGGTGGGCCAGACCTGCGGGGCGGGCGGCTGCTTGCTGGTGTCGGGCGTACTGGTCGTCATGGTGATGCGCCTCCGTTTCGCGGGAGCCGGGAGCCTGCCGGGGGTGGCCGGCCGCTCTCACCAGGGTCACGCGGGCGGATGGTGCCCGGATTGGATGTTTCGGAACTCCTGCGCCAGCCAGGCGCTCGGTGTGCAGGAGGCGAAGGCGGCGAACTCGCGGTCGAGGTGGGACTGGTCCGCATAGCCGCAGTCGGCGGCCAGCCCCGCGAGGTCGGGCGGTCCCGGGCCGGCCGCCAGGCGTCGTCGTGCCAGGTCGAAGCGGATGACCCGGGCGGCCGCCTTGGGAGTGAGGCCGATGTCGGCGCGGAAGCGGTTGCGCAGGTGCCGCTCGCTGAAGCCGGTGTCGGCGGCCAGCTTGTCGACGCGCAGGCGACCACCGGCGGACAGCAGCCGCTGCCAGGCCTCCGCCACCGGGGAGGTGAGCGTCCCCATGCTGTCGTACCGGGACATGCGGTGCAGCAGCCAGTCGTCGACGAGCGCGAACCGGGCAGCCCAGTCCGGTGCCTCCCGCACCTTGTCGTGGACCTCGCGCACGCCCGCGCCCAGTACGTCGTCGGCGTGGACGTCGGTCCCGGCCAGCTCACCCGCGGGCAGCCCCAGCAGGACGCGGGCGCCGAGCGGGCTGATCGCGACCTGGATGCCGGACTGCCGCCCGGGGATGTCGATCAGGGCGGGCGTCAGGTGCAGGCCGCCCAGCAGGGTGGGGTAGTCGCCGGGGGCGGCGCCCGGATCGGGATGGGCGGCCATGCTGAGCGGCTCGTCGAGGGTGATGATCAGGGTCAGCCACGGCGAGGGCAGCCCCCGGTGCCGGCCGTGCGGGACGCCGCGCTGGCGGTAGCCGGAGTACCAGCCGACCAGCCCGCGCAGCGGCGGCGCGGGCACCGCCCGCACCGCCTCGTCCACCGGCTCGTCCATGCGGTCATTGTCCTGCGCCGGGCGCGGACGGCGCTACGGAAGCCCCCACGCCGCACCGGGCTCGCTCACCGCCACCGGGGCGATGACGAGATCGGGCCGTTCGCCGGTGTACAGCAGGACCTCACGGCCCTTGGGGAGGTCGATCGCGAGGGTGCCCTCTGAGGTGG
Source organism: Streptomyces longisporus (assembly GCF_039532765.1). Taxonomy (NCBI): domain Bacteria; kingdom Bacillati; phylum Actinomycetota; class Actinomycetes; order Kitasatosporales; family Streptomycetaceae; genus Streptomyces; species Streptomyces longisporus. The sequence continues at coordinate 653,896 of NZ_BAAASG010000002.1, read as the reverse complement.
TACGGGTGTGCGCCGGGCGGCCGTCGTCGAGAACGGCGGTCAGCCGGCCCTCAGGCAGCCCGTGGCGCAGTTCCAGCGGCTCACCCGCCAGGCTGCGCACGCGCACGAAGCGGGTGACCCCCTGGGTGCGGACCGCGCTGACCAGGAAGGCGCCCTCGGTGCGGAAGTCGTGCAGGGTGACGTCCGGCCAGGAGGGCGGGACGGCGGGGAAGACCCGTACGACTCCGCCCCAGCTCTGGCACAGCATGTCGTGCAGGGACTGCGAGGCCGACAGCGGTGTCTCGATGACCGGGCCGGCCTCGGTGTAGTGGGTGTTGGCCCGGCACGGGTAGCGGGTGGTGGGGTCGAAGAACTTCTTCAGGTACGTCAGTGCGGTGTCGCCCCGGCCCATCATCGCGTACATCGACGCGGCGCCCGTGTAGCTGTAGCCGCGGTGCGCGCCGGTCAGCGCGTGCCAGCGCACCACTGTCTTCTCGATCAGCTCCCGCTGCTCCGGCTGGTCCCAGTTCACGAGGTAGAGCGGATACACCATCAGCAGATGCGAGTAGTGGCGGTGGGACTGGGCGTACGGAGTCTCCGCGCCGATCATGAAGCCGTTCTCGTCGACCGGATACGGGGTCAGTCTGGCCAGTATCTCCTGCCAGCGCTGCTTCAGCGGGTCGTCGACCCCGAGCTGGGCGGTCGCGTCCAGGAGCGTGGTGCAGCCCCAACGGATCAGCGCCAGGTCGTAGTTGGTGTCCCGAGGGGGGACCACGGGGTACTCCGGGGAGAGTGTCGAGGGCAGGTGCAGCCTGCCGTCGTCGCCGGGCTGGAGGAAGTGCCAGTAGTAGTTGATCGTGCGGCGCAGCAGCGGGTAGATCGTGTCACGCAGCAGGGACTCGTCCATGGTGTGCCGGTAGCTCAGCCACGCGTTGTGCAGCGCCCAGGTCAGGTCGCCCACTTCGGCGCCGGTGCCGGGCATGCCGACGCTGCGGTCGCCGAACATGTCGGAGCTGCGGCCGATGCCGGCACTGTCCGGGCGGTAGGCGGAGGGCACATTGGCGACCAGCTGCTCCTGGCTCTGCCTCAACGTGCTGACCAGCGAGTCGAGTTCGAGATGGTTGGAGCCATGGATGAGCCAGTACTCGAGCTGGACGTTGAGGTTCCACCACACGGCGGGCCAGGGTGTCGGTTCCAGCCACGGCCCGGAGGTGGCCATCACGGGGCCGCCCGCGCGGCTCGCCGACGCGACCTTGTACAGCTGGATCCAGTGGAAGCTCTGCAGCCGCTGGTCGGGGATCGAGACGAAGCTCTTGCGGTAGAACGCGTGCCACCAACGGGTGTGCTGGGCGCGGAGTTCGCCGTAGGAGCCGGCGCGCTGGACCTTCCTGAGCGAGACCTCCCCGGCCCGGGTGTCGGAGGGGTGGCTGTGGGCCACGCTGAGCACGAGGGTGTCGCCCAGGCGGCGGTGGGCCGTCGCGGTCTGGCCGCCGCCGACGAGCGGCTGCAGGACCTGCTCGACGTCGCCGGTGGTCTGTGTGGTCCAGGGCGGGTTGGCGACGTATCCCGCCGGTGGCGCCTCCTGGATCTTGCGGGGGCTGATGGCCTCCTCGGGGTGGAAGGTCCAGCGGACCTGCTCCTCACCGTCGGCCGTCACGCGTGCGGCGAGGATCCCGTCGTGGATGAGCGCGGAGAGGGTCAGGGTGCCCTTGTCCGTGGTGACCGTGCCGGTGAGCTCGGCGTTCCACAGGCTCAGCCGCCAGTCGACGGAGGTGATGGTGCCGGCCGGGTCGAGGGTCAGGTGCCCCACGGGCAGCCGGGCGGTGCCCCAGCCGCTGCCGAGCTCCGGCCGGTGGTCCTGCACTTCGCCGTGCTGCACGGTGAAGCGGATGCTGTTCGCGTCCGGCTCCCGGTACACCATGCTGCCCAGGCGCCCGTCGCCGAGGAACGGCCCCTCGTACCAGACCGTGGGCAGCCGGTGCCACAGCAGATCCTGACCCCGCAGGAAGCCCGCCCACGCCTCGTCGGAGTCCATCCGGTTGCGAAGCCGCCAGCGACCGCCGGCCGCGGAGGTCTCCGGGGGAGCGGTGGCGGCAGCGGCGACGCCGGGTAAGGCGGCGGCCGTCGTGGCGCCGAGCGCTGAGCCGAGCACGGTTCGTCTAGAGGTCATTGCGGGGTGCCTCCACGATGCGAACGGACGGTTCTGACGGGTTGATACATCGGATCTATTTTTCGGAGGAGCGTAGGACTGGCACACAGTAGGCGTCAACTGTCCCAACACGCCGAAGATTGATCCGATGTACCGGGGTCGTTGCGCTGCCGTCGTCGAGCCGTCGCACCGCCGCCGGCATTCGCGAGGACGTCCTCCGTCGCGGCCTCGGCGGGCCCGTCGTCGATGAAGATCACTTTGCCGCCCGGAGCGAGCGCTTCGGCGACGTGCTCCAGAAGCGGGGCAACCGCGCCGGCGGGACATGCGAGAGCCAGAAGGCGAAGAAGACGGTGTCGCAGCGCCGAGGCGGCCGCCACGCGAGCAGGTCGGCCTCGACGAACTCGTCGGTGCCTCGGCGACCGCGTCGACGGCGGTCACCGAGCGCGCCCGCGCGGCGAGCAGCCGGGTCCACTGGCGCGTTCCGCAGGCCGGCTCCAGCACATCTCCCGCCATGGGGAGACCGGCGACGGAGGCCAGGAGCCCCTTCACGTCTGCGAGCTGCAACTGCGCGGCCGGCAGGGGTCGTCATCCATACGGCCACGGTCGGCCCTGTCCCTCGGGCAGGGGCGAGGCCGACCGGACATCTGGCGCGGCGGTCAGGCGCCGACGTACTCCGCGAGGTGCTCGCCGGTGAGGGTGGAGCGGGCCGCGACCAGGTCGGCCGGGGTGCCCTCGAAGACGATGCGGCCGCCGTCGTGGCCGGCGCCGGGGCCGAGGTCGATGATCCAGTCGGCGTGCGCCATGACCGCCTGGTGGTGCTCGATGACGATCACGGACTTGCCGGAGTCCACCAACCGGTCCAGCAGACCGAGGAGTTGCTCGACGTCGGCAAGGTGGAGGCCGGTGGTCGGCTCGTCGAGGACGTAGACGCCGCCCTTCTCGCCCATGTGCGTGGCCAGCTTCAGTCGCTGGCGCTCACCGCCGGAGAGCGTGGTGAGCGGCTGGCCGAGGGTGAGATAGCCGAGCCCGACATCCGCGAGACGCTCCAGGACCTTGTGCGCGGCCGGAGTGCGGGCCTCACCCTCGGCGAAGAACTCCAGGGCCTGAGACACCGGCATCGCGAGCACCTCGGAGATGTCCCGGCCGCCGAGCCGGTATTCGAGGACCGAGGCGTCGAACCGCTTGCCCTCACAGTCCTCGCAGGTACTGGCGACCCCGGCCATCATCCCCAGGTCGGTGTAGATGACGCCCGCGCCGTTGCACGTCGGGCAGGCACCCTCGGAGTTGGCGCTGAACAGGGCGGGCTTGACGCCGTTGGCCTTGGCGAAGGCCTTGCGGATCGGTTCGAGCAGACCGGTGTACGTCGCCGGGTTGCTGCGCCGCGAACCCCGGATCGGGCTCTGGTCGACCGAGACGACCCCGAGCTCCGCGGGGATCGACCCGTGCACGAGCGAGCTCTTGCCGGACCCCGCGACACCGGTGATCACGGCGAGCACACCGAGCGGGATGTCCACGTCCACGTCCCGCAGGTTGTTCGCCGTGGCGCCGCGGATCTCCAGCGTGCCGGTGGACCTGCGCACCCCGTCCTTGAGCTTCGAGCGGTCGTCGAGGTGGCGCCCGGTGACCGTGTCGCTGCCGCGCAGCCCGTCGAGCGTGCCCTCGTAGCAGACGGTGCCGCCCGCCGTGCCGGCGCCGGGGCCGAGGTCGACGACATGGTCGGCGATCGCGATGACCTCCGGTTTGTGCTCGACGACGAGCACCGTGTTGCCCTTGTCCCGCAGCCGCAGCAGCAGACCGTTCATGCGCTGGATGTCGTGCGGGTGCAGACCCGCGGTCGGTTCGTCGAAGACGTAGGTGACGTCGGTGAGCGAGGAGCCGAGGTGGCGGATCATCTTCACGCGCTGCGCCTCACCACCGGAGAGCGTGCCGGCCGGCCGGTTCAGCGAGAGATAGCCGAGACCGATCTCGACGAACGAGTCGAGGGTCTGCTGCAGCGAGGTGAGCAGCGGCGCCACCGACGGCTCCGCCAGTCCGCGCACCCAGTCGGCCAGGTCCCTGATCTCCATCGCGCAGGCGTCCGCGATCGAGATCTTCTTGATCTTCGAGGAGCGGGCGTGCTCGGCGAGCCGAGTGCCCTCGCACTCGGGACAGACGGTGAAGGTGACCGCACGCTCCACGAAGGCCCGCACGTGCGGCTGCATCGCCTCCTTGTCCTTGGACAGCATCGACTTCTGGATGCGCGGGATCAGACCCTCGTAGGTCATGTTGATGCCCGCGATCTTCATCCGGGTCGGCTCCCGGTGCAGCAGGTCGTGCAGCTCCTTCTTGGTGAACTTGCTGATCGGCTTGTCCGGGTCGAAGAAGCCGGACTCCGCGTACAGCCGGGAGTTCCAGCCGCCCCCGGTGTAGCCGGGGATGGTGAACGCACCCTCGTTGATCGACTTGCTGTCGTCGTAGAGCTGGGTCAGATCCAGATCCGAGACCGAGCCGCGGCCCTCGCAGCGCGGGCACATGCCGCCCACCTTGTTGAAGGTGACCTTCTGCTTGGCGCCGCCGCCCACCGAGATCGCACCGGCTGCGGAGACCGAGGGGACGTTGAAGGCGAACGCCCCGGGCGGCCCGACGTAGGGCTTGCCGAGCCGGCTGAACAGGATCCGCAGCATCGCGTTGGCGTCGGTGGCGGTGCCGACCGTGGAGCGCGGGTCGGCGCCCATCCGCTGCTGGTCGACGCTGATAGCGGTGGTCAGACCGTCCAGGACGTCGACCTCCGGCCGCGACAGGCTGGGCATGAAGCCCTGCACGAAGGCGCTGTAGGTCTCGTTGATCAGGCGTTGCGACTCCGCGGCGATCGTGTCGAAGACCAGCGAGCTCTTGCCCGAGCCGGAGACACCCGTGAACACCGTCAGCCGGCGCTTGGGGATCTCGATGCTGACGTCCTTGAGGTTGTTCTCGCGTGCGCCGTGCACGCGGATCATGTCGTGGCTGTCTGCGGCGTGCAGCGCGGGCACCTGCGCGTTCGTCCTCTTCGCCGTGGTCATCGTCTCTCCATGGGTCGGTCCGGGCGGGCGCGGGAGTCGTCGTTCTGCGGTCACGTTAGCCGCGGCTCACCAGAGCGCGCTTCTCGATTCCTGATCGGTTCCTGCGCCGGGCCTGCAGCAGGACGCACGCGAGCGCGCCGAGCGCCACGGTGGCGAGCCCCGAGCCGCCGAGCGTCGCGCGCGGGCCCAGCGCCGTGGTGAGCGGTCCACCGAGCGCCGTGCCGAGCGGCGACGCGGTGAGCAGCACCGCGCTGCGGGCCGCGAGCATCGCCGCCAGGTGCTGCGGGGGCGACTTGGCCTGCAGCAGCGTCACCGAGAGGGCCACGAACGGGCCGTAGATCGCGCCGCCGAGCGTGAAGCACGCGACGGTGACGGCCGTCGGCGCACCGGCCCCGAACGGCACCAGTACGAGCCCCCAGGCCGTCATGATGCCGACCGTCACGGGCCACAGCGGCAGCCGCTGCAGCGCGCCGACCGCCAGCGAGCCGAGCACGGCCCCGAGGCCGAACAGCATCCAGTACAGGCCGAGCAGGGTGCCGGGTGCGTGCAGGTCCTCGGTCACATGCAGCGGCAGGGCGACCTCGACCGGGCCGTACAGGAAGTTGAAGAACCAGGTGAGCGCCAACAGCCCCAGCAGCTCGGGGCGGGACCGCAGCAGCGCGAGCCCGCCGCGGGCGGCCGTCCCGTCGACGGGGGACACCTGCCCCGACTCCGGCAGCCGGGTGCGTACGACGAGTGCGGCGAGGAAGACGTAGGTGAGGGCGTCCAGGCCCAGTACGAGCGCGGAGCTCCCGTAGGTGACCAGTACTCCGGCGAGGGCGGGCCCGGCGATCGTGGCGGCGAAGTCGAGCGAGCCCACGAGGGTGTTCGCGGCGAGCCGTTGCTCGTCCGGCAGCAACTCGGCGAGCAGCGTGTACTTGCCCGCACTGCCCCAGGCGTGCAGCAGCGACGAGACCGCGAGCAGCACGACGTACAGCCATGGTGAAAGCAGCCCCGCGAACCAGGCGAGCGGTACGGCGCCCAGGAACACACCCCGCACCACGCTGTCGGCGATCAGCAGCCGTCTGGCCGGCACCCGGCGCAGCCTGCGGCCGAGCAGGAGCGCGCCGAGCACGCCCGGCAGGGTGTACGCGGCGACCGCGCCACCGACCCACAGCCACGCACCGGCCTGCGGCGCGAGCTCGATGGCGAGCCACGCCACCGCGACGAAGCTCATGCCGTCGCCGAGGCAGGAGACCGCGAAGCCGAGGAACAGCCGCCGGAAGAGCCGGTGGGCGAGGACCGGCCGGTAGGTGGAGGGAACGAGGCGTCGGATCACCTGGGTCACGCTAGGTGTGGCCCCGTGGACTGCGCTTCTCGATTCCTGACCGCTCTGTACGGGGTGCCCGGTGAACGGCCGTCGCCGTCCACGCGTACCCCTGTGGTACGCCCGTCCAAGCGGGGCGGGGCCACCAGCGCCGAGATGGAGACGCACGTGTTGCCGCACCCCTCGCGAGGACGCACCGTACGCGTTCCGCCCACGACCCGGCTCGTACGCGGCGCGACACTGGCCGGCAGCCTGGCGCTCGTTCCGCTGGCCGCGGCCTGCGGCGGGGGTGAGGACGGCCTCTCCGAACGGTCCAGGGCGAGCAGGACGGCGGTGACCGCCGCCCCGGAGGCCGCAGTTGTGGCACCGGCGAAGGTGGAGGTCATCGCCGAACTGACCGGCTGCAAGGCCAGGATCCGGGTGGAGGCCGAGGAACTGCGCCAGGGCGTCTGCCACACGAAGAACGCCGACTACCTCATCACCACCTTCCCCCAGGAGGAGTTCCAGCAGGTCTGGCTGGACAGCGCCGCCATGTACGGGGGCAAGTACCTCGTGGGTACCCGCTGGGTGGTCAGCGCGCAGCCGAAGATGCTGGAGCGGTTCCGGCCCAGGCTCGGCGGGACCATCAGGCAACTGGGCGAGGCCGGCCCGACACCACAGCCGGGTGCGTCGTGAGCCGGGTCCTCTAACCGGCGGCCGACGGCGTCCCGAACCGGACCGAGACGCCCGGCGAGTACAGCACGCTGACCGGCGCCTCCGCCATCCGCGGCAGACCGGCCGCCGTGATCAACTCGTCGTCCAGGTCGAGCAGTTCGGCCCGGTGCAGCGGCCAGGGCGCGTGCTCGTTCGGCAGGTGCACCGTGCGGCCGTGCCAGGGGACGTGCATGCCCCAGCGGGCGGTGAGGAACAGCTCCAGCGGTGTGGGCTGCGCTATGGGCGCGCCGGGTCGCACCACGACCCGGCTTCGGGGGCCGCGTTCCGCGGATCGTCCGCGGCGGCAGGTGTAGATGATCCTGTCGTGCTCGCGGTGCAGCCGCATCGCCGACCACACATAGGGCAGCCGCACGCCCAGCCGCCCCACCAGCACGGGCAGCAGCCGGGTCGCGTCCAGGGAGCGGAACACGACACCGCGGCGGCCCTGCCCGTCCACCGAGTACAGCCGTACGTTCGTCTCGCAGAACGTTCCTAGATACGGCAGACCGGGCCCCGGGCCGAGGCCCACGCCGCGCATCAGGAACGGCACGAGGCCGACGTAGGTGACCCCGTCGAGGGTGTCCGGCCGGGTCCCGGAAGGCAGCAGAGGGGCCACCCGCTCCGGCTCCACCGGCCAGTGCAGGAAGGTCAGTTCGTGCCAGCCCTGCACCAGCGTCGGTCTGCGCACGGGCCGCGGGGTGGAGGGGGTGACCGGTTCGATCTCCATGCCCTGCCTTGTAGCACGCGGGCAGCGGCCCGGCGGCTCGAACGGGCCTGACTTCGCGGGCGTTGTGCGCGACGGCACAGTCATCGGCGTCCCTCCGGCGGGGCGGCGGTGCTGTGCCTGACCACCAGGCGGGTCGGGACGAGATCGGTGCCGGGCTTGGAGTCGCCGCGGGTGCGGATCTGCTGGAGGGCGTCCTGGACGCAGCGACGGCCGACCTCCGCGAAGTCCTGGTGGACCGTGGTCAGGGGCGGCACGAAGAAGGCGGCGTCGGGGATGTCGTCGAAGCCGACGACGCTGATGTCCGCGGGCACTCGCAGGCCGCGCTCGTGGAACGCGCGCAGCAGCCCCAGCGCCATCTGGTCGTTCGCGGCGAACACGGCGGTGCAGTCCGGCTCTTCGGCGAGCGTGAGCCCTGCCGCGTAGCCGGACTCGGCCGACCAGTCGCCGTGCAGGGGCGGCGGCACCGGGCGTCCCGCCTCCTCGAGGACCGTGCGCCAGGCCTGGGTGCGGCGCTGCCCGGCGAAGGACGTCTCCGGGCCGGTCACGTGCCAGACGGTGCGATGGCCCAGGTCGAGCAGGTGGCTGACGGCCTTGCGGGTGCCGTCGGCCTGGTCGGTGTCGACCACGCTGTAGCGGTCACCGGCGTCGGAGTCCACCACGACGACGTGTACGCCGGGCGGCAGCTGGACCGTGCCGGTGTCCAGCAGATGGATCTCCATGATGACGATGACGGCGTCGACGGCCAGCTCTCCCATGCGCGTGAACGCCCCCAGGACGTTGTCCTGGGTGGGGACGTCGATGGGGATCAGGGTGATCGCATACCCCTCGGCCGCGGCATGGGTGGCAATCGCCTCCACGGTGCGGCTGTTGCCCGTCGAGGACAGGCTGAAGAGGATCACGCCGATGGTGTTGAACTGGCCGTAGCGCAGTGCGCGCGCCGCGCTGTTGGGCCGGTAGCCCAGGTCCCGCATGGCCGAGAGCACCTGCTCCCGGGTCGAACTGATCACCCCGGGGTAGCCGTTGGAGACCCGCGAGACCGTCTGGGAGGACACGCCCGCGAGCTTGGCGACGTCGGCCATGGAGACCCGCTGCTTGCGGCGCCCGCCCGGGACGCCGGTGCTGCCCCGTTCCACCACTGGTGCCTCCCTCGGGTGCCCGACCTGTTGCGCGACGCACCGGATGTTACGCGTGAGGAGCCTTGACGGCCGCTGGGGCGGATGCCACGATTCCGGCGCCGCCGAGTTTACGTAAACATCCGTTGCGACGACAGGCCATGTTTACGTAAACATGCGGGGCGCCGAGCCGACCTCATGAAAGGCCACGTCGATGCGCAAGACCCCCACCCACCGCCTCGCTCCCCGGCTGCGCGCCGCCTGCGTGGCGGTCGCGATCGCCGCGGTCAGCGGCGCGACCCTCACCGGCAGCCCCGCCTCCGCGACACCGAAGACGGACACCACCCAGTTCAAGGGCGTCAACTGGGCCGACCCCCGGGACAACTACGCCAACGACCCCGTCGTCCTGTCCGGCCTGTCGCTCTCCGACACCTACGCCCAGACGTACACCAAGGCGAGCCGGGTCATCTCCGCGTTCCGCGCCAACCTCGGTGCCAACACCGTCCGGCTGCCCATCAACCCGTACACCGTCAACGGCTCGTACTGGAAGTCGTACCGCGGCGTGATCGACGCGGCGACGGCCAAGGGCTTCAAGGTGATCCTGTCGTACTGGGAGGGCACGGGCGCCCAGAAGGACGGCTTCATCGACGACGAGGCCACCTACTGGCCGATGTGGAACACCGTCGTCAAGGCCTACAAGGGCAACTCGAAGGTCTACTTCGAGCCGATGAACGAGCCGCACGGCTACACCGACACCCAGTGGGCCGACATCGCCGCCAAGTGGCTGTCGACATACGGATCCGTCCCCCGCAACCGGGTCTTCGTCAGTGGTGCCGGTTACAACGACCATGTCACCTCGGTCTGCGCCGACCCGCGGCTGAAGGGCACCTACCTGTCGTTGCACCACTACGGCTTCTGGAAGTCGTACGCCACCTACGACCAGTGGACCGCCGATCTCAAGGAGCGCATCGGCGACTGCGCGAGCCGTACGGTCATCGACGAGTTCGGCGCCCCGATGACCACCGGACTGAACTACAACAAGCCGGCGCCCGACGACAACTACGTCAACTTCATCCAGGCCGAGACCGACACCGCCCGCGAGCTGAAGATGGGCTCGGTGTACTGGCCGGGCCTGCGTACCGACGACATCTACTCGATACAGAAGCTCGTCGGCGACGCCTCCCGCCCCTGGCTGGCGACCACCAACCAGTCCGGCGCCGACCGTCTCGCCTGGGCCTGGGGCCGCGGCCGGCCCGTCCAGCCCTGACCCGCGCCACAGCCGCCGGACGGCCCCGGAGCCACTGGGCCCGGGGCCGTCCGGTCTCTCCCAAACGTCACGGCTACGGTTTGATGCCCACCCCGGTCCAGAGGCTGACCTCCGCGTCCGTGGCACCGGGGTCGCCGTCCGGGCGCCAGCGGTGGCCGACCGCGATTCCGGGGTCGAGCAGCTCCAGTCCGCTGAAGAACTTGGCGACGTCGTCCTTCGAGCGGAACTGCACCGGCGTGCCCGCACTGGTGTAGATGTCGGTGACCTTCTGCCAGGTGACCGGGTCGAAGTCGGGCGTGCAGTGGCTCAGGGCCAGCGCGCTGCCCGAGGGCAGGACGGCCAGCAGACGGTCCACGATGCCGTACGGGTCCTGCGCGTCCGTCACGAAGTGCATCAGGGCGTTGAGGGACAGTGCCACGGGCTGGTCCAGGTCCAGGACCTCGGCCAGCGCGGGGGAGTTCAGCAGCGCGGCCGGGTCGTTGACATCCGCCTCGATGTACGTGGTGCGGCCCTGGGCCGTGCTGCGCATCAGACGCTCGGCGTACTTGAGGACGAGCGGGTCGTTGTCCGCGTACACCACCCTCGCCTCGGGGACCACGGACTGGGCCACCTGGTGCAGGTTCGGCTCGGTGGGGATGCCGGTGCCGATGTCCAGCCACTGGCGGATGCCGTGCTCCTGGGCGAGCACCCGGGTGGCGCGATGCATGAACGCCCGGTTCTCACGGGCGCACACGAAGATCGCCGGATAGACCGAGGCGACGGTCTCCGCGGCCTGCTTGTCGACCTCGAAGTGGTCCTTGCCGCCGAGGTAGTAGTCGTACATCCGGGCGGAGTGGGGCCTGCTGGTGTCGATGTCCCGCGCGGCGTGCGAGTTGGTCATGCTGTCCCTTTCGGTGGGCGTGGGGGGTACAGGGCCGTCAGATGATCGGCGAGACCTCGTTTGACTCCCGCGACGAACGCGGTGATCTCCTCCGGGGTGTAGATCAGTGCGGGTCCTGCGGGGTCGGTCGACTGCCGCAGGGCCACCCGGCCGTCGGCGAGCTGTTTCGTCTGCACGCACTGGCCCCCGTTGGGACCGCTCCATGGAGACTCCCAGCCCTGTTCGCCGAGGTCCGACGCCGGCATGCCGTTGTAGACGCCGCGGACGGCGCCGTCGGCGCTGGTCATGAGTACTCCTTTCGCATGCGGTTCAGGAGCGCCCTGCTCTCCGTGTCCGAGGTCAGCAGGGACATGCGGTTGTGCGCCTCGAGATGGGCCGCGACGTCCGAGCGCTGGTCCAGGTACATGGCGCCGGAGAGGATCTCGCTGTAGACGATGTCGGGCAGCTCGGGCTCCTTGAACCGGAAGTAGGTGAACGGGGCGCACGCTCCGAGGTGGGCGCCCGCGGAGAACGGCACGACGTCGACGCTGACGTGCTCCAGCTCCGAGACCTCCAGGAGCCGGTCGATCTGCTCCCGCATCACCTCGGGCCCGCCCACCACCCGGTGCAGCACCGTCTCTTCGAGTACCACCCACAGCGTGGGCGCATCGGGTCTCTCCAGCAGGCTCTGCCGGCGCAGCCGCAGATCCACCCGCCGCTCCAGCTCCTCCTCGCTGCCGCTCGGGAAGCCGCCGCGCAGCACCTCGCGCGCGTAGTCGTGGGTCTGCAGCAGCCCGGTCACATAGTGCGGCTCGTAGGTGCGCAGCGTCGTCGCCCCGGACTCCAGGCTGACGTAGCCGCTGAACCAGCTCGGCAGCACATCGCGGTACACATGCCACCAGCCGGGCTCGTTGGCCCGCTCGGCGAGGGCGACGAACTCGTCGATCTCCTGCCGGTCGGCACCGTACGTCTCCAGCAGCTTGTCCACGTACAGGGGCTTGAGGCCGACCTCCGCCTTCTCCAGGCGGCGGATGGTCAAGGACGTCACCCGCAGGGCCCTGGCCGCCTCGTCCAGCGTCAGACCCGCATCCTGGCGCCGCTCCTGCAGCCGCCGACCGAGGATCATGCGCAGAACGGTGGGTGCGCTGGGGCTGTTGCCCGCGCCCGACCGACCTTCGTTCACCACGCACTACCTCCTGAGTCGCCGTCACCGCGTCGCCGACGAAAGCGACTTGCCGATGCGGTCGGACAGATACCGGCTCCATGAAATTATCAGGCAGCTGGTTGCAGCTTGAACTGCCCTGTGAGCATAGTTACTTACGTGATTCGTTTCGACGGTCACTGCGCGCCCCGCTCCCCACGGAAGGCAACTGCGTGTCCCCCCACACGACTTCCTCGCCGCAGCTCTTAGACGCCCCGAACCAGGAGCGCACCCACTGGCTCGAACTGCCGCCGCACCGCTCCAGCATCAAGGTCGCCCGCCGTTCCATCGGCGCGCGGCTGAGTGCCTGGCGGCTGCCGGGCGACCTGTGTGCGGACGCCGTCCTGCTCGTGTCCGAACTGGCCACCAACGCCGTACGGCACACGCTCAGCGCCCGGATCCTGTGCGGCATCGGGCTCATCACCGACCAGTGCCTGCGCCTCGAGGTCCACGACCACGACCGCAGCGACCGCGCCCTGCCCCGGTGCGAGCCGTGCCCCGACGACGAGAGCGGCCGCGGGCTGCTCATCGTGGAGGCGGTCGCGGACAGCTGGGGAGTCGACCGGTCCAGACTCACCGGCGGCAACGCCGTGTGGGCACACCTGACGGCCTGAGAGCTTGACGAGGAAGGGCGTTCAGCCCTTCTGGGGGGTCAGCTCGGCGAGCAGCAGGGTGCGGTCGTCGGCGGCGGCCGCGGCGGAAGGGGTGCTCAGCAGCCGTCGGCACAGGGACTGCAGGTGATCCTGCTCGCCGGCTGCCGCGGACTCGACGGCCGCCGCATCCAGGGCGCGCGCGAGGCGGACGATCTCCTGGTCGATGTCGGCGTCCCGGGACTCGACCAGGCCGTCGCTGTACAGGACGAGCAGAGCGGGCTCGTCCACGGCCAGTACGGTCGCCTCGTAGCTGCCCGTGCCCAGCCCCAGGGGCAGGCCCGGGCCGGCGAGCGCGACCGGCGACGTCCGGCCGTCGGGGCCGCGCAGCAGCGGGGGCGGGTGGCCGGCCCCCACCAGGGTGCAGGTGTGCCGCCGGGCGTCCCACTCGGCGTACATACAGGTCGCGAACGAGGCTCCCGGGGTGTCGCAGGCGAGTGCGTCGAGGCGGCGTATGAGATCGGCCGGCGGGATGTCGAGGGTCGCCAGCGTGCGGACGGCGGTGCGCAGCTGGATCATCGCGACGGCGGACTCCGGGCCGTGCCCCATGGCGTCCCCGACGACCAGACTGACCCGGTCACCGGGCCGTCTCAGCACGTCGAACCAGTCACCGCCGATGATGTTGCCCTGCCCGGCGGGCAGACAGCCGTGTGCGATGCGGCAGCCCTCGACCTCCTGCGCCGTGCCGGGCAGCAGGCTGTTGCGGATGGCCAGGGCGGTACGGCGCTCGCGCTCGTAGCGGCGCGCGTTGTCCAGGGCCGTGGCGGCGCGTGCGGCCAGCGCCTCCGCGGCCACCACATCCGCGGGCCGGAAGGGGGCCCGGTCCGGGCCGCGCGAGCAGGCGACGAAGCCGACCGCGGTGCCCCGCAGCTGCAGCGGGACGACGACGAAGGACGACACGTGCAGCAGCTCGTCGATCCGCGCGTCGCCGCCCCCGGAGGCCACAAGGCGCTGGGAGGTGTGCGGGTCGATCGTGTCGAGCAACTGCGCGTGCCCGGCGGCGAGCGCACGCGCATACGGCGTCTCGCGCGGGAAGACGATCACCTCGCCGACCGGGAGCACGCCCTCCCAGTCCTCCACCGCGTCCGTGCCGATGCGCAGCGCCAGCCGGCGCGCCTCTATCTGGGGCGGGTCCGCGACGGCGTACGCGTTCTCGTCGCGCAGCCAGCGCTCCAGCAGGTAGATCGAGGCCGCATCGCAGAAGCCGGGGGTCAGCGCGTGCACGACATGGCTGCCGGTCAGCCCCAGGTCGAGTTCCGAACCGATGGCGTCGGCGGCGGGGGAGAAAGCCGACCGGCGGGGCGAGGGCAGTGCGGCGGGGGGTACGTCGGTGCGGCTGTGCGGTTCGTTCCGCAGGGGTCGTGCCTTTCCGGGTGGGGGCCGGGCGCACGGCGATGAGGGTGGCTCGCCGTGTGTCGTCGGCAACTATATGATGTCGCGTCAAGGCCCCTGGCCGGGAAGGGAGTTGTAGTGCTCGACAACGAACGGATCCCGCCGGGGACCGATCCGGACAAGGCGAGTGTGGCCCGCATGTACGACGCCATGCTGGGCGGTCAGCACAATTTCGCCATAGACCGGGAAGCGGTGGCGGCCGTCACGGGCATCGATCCCCAGGTGCGCACGCTGGCCCGGGCCAACCGCGCCTTCCTCGGACGGGCCGTGCGCCACCTGGTCGACGCCGGGGTGCGGCAGTTCATCGACCTCGGCTCCGGCATCCCCACCCAGGGCAATGTGCACGAGGTGGCCCAGACGGCGAGCCCGGGGGCCCGGGTGGTCTACGTGGACAAGGACCCCGTGGCCGTGGCCCACAGCACCTCCCTGCTCGCGGACAACCCGGACGCGGACATCGTCGACGCCGACATCCGCCGGCCGGCCGACGTCCTCGCCGCCCCGAAACTGCGCAAACTGATCGACTTCGAGCAGCCCGTGGCCGTCCTGATGGTCGCGATCCTGCACTTCGTCACGCCCGAGGAGAACCCCGCCGGTATCGTCGCCGCCTTCCGGGACGCCCTGCCCGAGGGCGGCTGGCTGGCACTGACCCACGCCACGAACGAGGACCGCCCGGACACCGCCGCCGCCGTGAGCAAGCTGTACAGCGCCAGGGCCACCTCCCCGGTCACCGCCCGCTCCCACGACGAGATCCGCGACCTGTTCACCGGCTTCGACCTCGTGAAGCCGGGCCTGGTCCACGTACCCCTGTGGCGCCCGGACCCCGGCGACCCGATCCCGGAGAAGCCGTCGGAGTACTGGGTGTATGCGGGAGTCGGCCGCAAGGCCGGGTAGCCGGGCGCACCATGTCCGGGTGCCGGTCGCCGTGCGCTGTCGATTCGGCGGACCCTCGTTCGTGTAGAGGTCGAGAGGCCGGCACCGGGCCGGCCCGAGCCCAGGGCTGTGAGAACGATGACCCATGTATCCACGCTGCTCACCGGACGGGGCCTGGTCGAGTCACCCCGCTGGCACGGCGACCGGCTGTATTTCTCCGACTGGACGGCCGGCGAGGTCCTCGCCGTCGACCGGGACGGCCGCACCGAGGTCGTCGCAAAGGTGCCCTCGCTGCCGCTGTGCACCGCCTGGCTGCCCGACGGCCGACTGCTGATCGTCTCGTCAGGAGAAGGGCGGTTGCTGCGCCGCGAGACCGACGGCAGCCTCGTCGAGTACGCGGATCTCGGCATCCCGGGCTGGAACGACATCGTGGCGGACGGCCGCGGCAACACCTACGTCAACCGCGCCCACTTCGACCCCATGGCGGGCGAGGCCGTCGAACCCGGCTCCGTCCACCTGGCCACGCCCGACGGCTCGGTCCGTGAGGTGGCCGACGACATCGCCTTTCCCAACGGCATGGCGGTGACCGCCGACGACACCACCCTGATCGTCGCCGACTCCTACCGCCACCGCCTGCTCGCCTTCGACATCGAGGCCGACGGCACCCTGTCGCACCGGCGCATCTGGGCCGACCTCGGCCAGGGCGTCCCGGACGGCATCTGCATCGACGCGGAGAACGCCGTCTGGTACGCGGACGTGCCCGACCGGCGGTGCGTACGGGTCGCGGAAGGCGGCGCCGTCCTGCAGACCGTGCCCCTGGACCGCGGGGCCTTCGCCTGCGTGCTCGGCGGCCCCGACCGCAGCACGCTGTTCATCACCGCGGCACGATGGCAGGGCATGACCGAGACCGAGATGGTGACACCCGGAACCGGCCAGGTGCTCGCGGTGCCGGTCGAGGTACCGGGAGCAGGACGGCCGTAGCAGAGTGCCGCCTGCGCCTCACAGGAACGGCGTGCCCGCATCGAGTCCCGACAGGACCCGGCCGTAGATCTCCAGATTGGTGGCGGGATTGACGAACGAATGCAGATTCAGGGCCTGCACATCGCGCACCACCCGCTGAATGGGCACCTCCCGGTGCAGCGAGGACGCCCCGGAGGCGGAGGCGATCAGGTCGACGGCCTCCTTGCACAGGCGTGCGACATAGCCGCTCTGCCCGCGGATCCTGGCGCGCTCCTGATGACCGTACGGTTCGCCGGCCTCGATACGGGCGACGAAGTCGCTGGTCAGCAGCTCGGCGCAGGAGATCTTCAGCGCCGCCTCGGCCGCCTGGAGATGGGTGACCGTCGCCTCGTTCTGCCGCTGGTGGAACGTATAGGTGATGCCCCGCCGATGGATCCGGCCGGTGAACTCCTCCAGCGCAGCCCGCGCCAGGCCGAGCGCGTTCGGGGCCGTCCAGGCGCAGAACATCAGCAGGACGGGCATCCGGTAGAAGGGGTCGTCGGCGTTCGACTTGGAGGGGAACTCGCCGTTGAGGAGGGGCCCGAGGGGCATCGCCCGGTGGGCGGGCACGAACACGTCACGGGCGACCACGCTGTTGCTGCCACTGCCCGCCAGCCCGGAGACATACCAGTCGTCCAGGATCTCCAACTCGGCCATGGGTACGGCGGTCCACAGCATCTCGGGCGGCCCCTCACCGGACTCCACGCGCACCGTCAGCAGATGCCAGTCGGCGTGCCGGCAGCCAGTCGCGAAGCGCGAGGTGCCGTTGACGACATAGCCGTCGGCCGTGGCGACCGCGGTGGCGTCCGGGACGAGGGTGCCGCCGACCCGTACATCAGGACTGGTGAAGATCTCGTCCTGCGCCTCGTCGGGGAAGAGCGCCGCGATGAACGCGCAGCCGGCCTGGATCAGGGCCGTGAAGCCGGTCGAGCCGCACGCGGCGGCGATCTCGGCCAGGGCGTCGACCTGGGTGCGCAACCGGGTCTGGTAACCGCCGTACCGCCAGGGCACGTTCATCCGGTGGATCCCGGCCTCCGTCAGCGCCGCGACGACCTCGCCCGGCACACTCCTCTCCTGCTCGGTACGGAGGGCCTGCTCGCGGATCAGCGGTGCGATCGCGCGTGCGCGTTCGACGATGCCGGCGTCGGAACGTGGTGCGGACGACGAAGCCATGGACGACCTCCGGGCACGACGGGCCCTCACCGTGACCCGGATCGTGCGCCGTGTCAACGGCGCCCGCAACGGCCGGAGTTGGCGTGGCCGGGAGTGTCCCTGCCGACGGTTGAGGCCGACCGTTGCGAGGGGCGGATCATCCCCGCAGCGGATTGGCGCGGGCCGCCGCGAGCAGATACCAGGCCGTGGCGCCGACGTGTCGGTAGGGGTAGTAGCCGAAGCCGAAACCGGTGTCCAGAGGACTGCTGGCCGAGACCACGCCCGACCGTTCGGGCAGCGCTCTGCTCCCCACCGTCTGGCCCGTCCCGAGCTGGTCCTGGGCCCGCTCGATGGAGGCGATGAGGCGCGCGGCACGCCGTTCGTCACCGCTCGTGCAGCGGTCCCGCAGGGCCAGGGCGAGGTGGGCGGTGCCCTCGAACCACACGCCGTTGCGGTCGGGCTTGGGCTGGGAGGCTGCGATGGGCGAGCTCTCATCCGCGACGAGGGACGCCGAACTGAAGGTGACCCCTTCGTACGACTGCCCGGCGGGGACCGTGCTGTTGGGCCGGTCGGCGGTGTCCAGTACCGCGAGGTGGACTGCCGCCCAGTCCACCGACCGGGCACGACGGCGGTCGTGGAGGGACAGACAGCTCCAGGTCTGGGTGTCCTCGGGCACCGGGGAGGTGTTGACGGTGACGCCGTCGTTGGTGCCGGTGTAGAAGAAACCGCCGGACTCGTTCCACATCTTGTCGAGGAACGCCCGCGCGCGGGCCCGCCGCTCCAGCCAGACGCCGTCCCCGGTCAGCCGGGCGAGACGGGCGAAGAGGCAGGTCAGGTCGATGTTGTGCTCGGTCGAGGTGAACGGGAGCTTCTGATCGCTGCCGTCGACTCCGAACTTGTAGCCGCCGAGGGGCTCGTCGGTGCGGCCGTGGGTCTCCACCCACTCACCGATCCGCACGGCACCCGCCAGGAACCGCGCCGCCCCCGTGCGGGCGGCCAGCGCGGCCAGCGCGATGCCCGCCCAGGCCATGTCCCCGACCGCCGTACCCGTGAAGCCGAACTGCGTGCCGACGTTCACGGTGCCGTCCGCGCGCACGAAGCCGTCCGGTTGCGGTGAACCGTCGTAGAACACGTACGGCCCGACGTTGTACGCCTGGCGGAGCCTGCCGTCCGTGTGCTGCGGGTCGTGGGTCTGCGCGTAGAGCAGCGCGTCCCCGAGGGCGACGGCTCTGGCGCGCGACCCGGGGCCGGAGCCGGCGAGATGGGCCAGGATCGCGAGGGCGTTGTCGTATGTGAACGCCGTACTGAAGAGCCCGGCCTGATCGCTGTAGCTCTGGGCCAGGCGGATGCCGCCGTGGTCCGGGTAGCCGTCCATGGCCGCATCGAGAAAGGCGTAGCCACGCGTCCGGGCATCTCCCGCCTCGACGCCGGGAGTTGAGCCGCCGGCCGCGCGAGCCGTGCCACTGCCGAACACGGCCAGGGCGGCAGCGGCGCTCCCCGCCCCGATGATCGTCCGGCGGGCGATCTCGGCCATGGCTGCTCTCCTCGGGGTCACTGACGCTGCTGGGTCCGAGAGTTCAGCTCTTTGAGAGCGCTCTCAAGGGGCCACATTCTGCTGGTGCGGGCGGTGGTGGTCAAGGTGATGCGCGGGGAAGAAGCGTCTGGGTGCCGGAGGGTGACCGGTGGCCCGTGTCAGTCTGTCGCGCCCGCAACCTGGTCGAGGAACCCGTCGACCAGGTTGCGGGCGTTCGCCCGGGCGGCCGGTTCCAAGTCACTGCTACGGGCGAGGAGTTGGCCGGGGTCGACGCCGTGCCGCAGCGCCTGCTGTTCACCGCCGTTCGCCAGCCATCCGCACAGCATCCACAGGGTGATCTCCGGATGGAACTGCACCCCGAGGCTCCGCCCGACCCGGAACGCCTGCACGCCCACCTCGTTCCGCGCCAACTCCTCGGCGCCCGGCGGCAGTACGCACCGGTCGTAGTGCCACTGCATCCAGGGGCCCGGGCCCACGAGCGAGGGGTCGTCCGTGTCGATCTCGGTCCAGCCGATCTCGGGACGCGGCGACGGCTCGACCGAGCCGCCGAGGGCGGTGGTCAGTGCCTGGGCGCCGAAGCAGACGCCGAGCACCGGTATGTCGAGATGGTGGGCCTTGCGCAGCAGCGCGAGCTCCCCGCCGATCCAGCTTCCTATGGCCGTCTCGTCGTACACCGACCAGGGCGCGCCGAGCGAGACGACGAGATCCCAGTCGGCGGGGTCGGGGAAGCCGAAGGCGACGTCCGGGGTGAGGTGACGGTGCTCGGGCACGACCGTCACGACCTCGAGGTCGTAACCACGTTCCACGAGGCGGGCACCGACCAGCCCCGGTTCCGTCGTGTGGTCGTGCTGGACGACGAGTGCGCGCACGGTGGCGACTCCTTGGTTCTTGGCGGGCCTCTTCGAGTATGTTGTTTGAGTTCAAATGATAGTGGGTGTTTGCCGCACCCGACAGGGATCACGGTGGCCGAAACTCAGCCCTTCGCCCGGCGGCCACTCCGTCGGGGTGCCGGCTCGGCGCCGTTGAGAAGGGACTGGCGGCGCTCCTCGCCGTTCTGCTCCACCTGCATCACCACGCGCCGCAGGCCCTCCGCCAGGGTCCGGCACTCCTCGTCCGTCAACTGGCCGGTGACGAAGGCCTCTTCCTCGTTGAAGGCAGGGAACAGCCGCTGCATCAGCTGCTCGCCCTCGTCGGTGAGGCTGAGCAGCACCAGCCGGCCGTCCGTGGGGTGGCCGGCCCGCTTGACCAGTCCGCGCGACTCCAGGGTGCGCGACACCCCGGTCAGGGTCCCCTTGGAGATGCCCGCTTCCTCGGCCACGTGCCGGGTCTCCGACTCGCCCCACACCCATACGACCCACAGCACGACGAACGCCGTCCAGGTCAGGTCGGAGCCGCGCAGCACCGAGTTCTCCACGTGCTGGCGCACGGCGGAGGCGGCCCGGTAGATGTTGGCCACGGCGGCCATCTGGTCCCGTCGTATCGGGATGCCGCCGAGTTTCGCCGCGGCGAGCTTCTCGGCTTCGGTGATGGATCGCTGGCCGGGCACGGGCGCTCCCTCGCACTTCATTGACCGTTCGGACTCAAATTGTACGGGTCAGCGTTCGTGGACGATGTGCCCGTCGAACACCGTCAGGTCCACCTCCGTGTCCGTGATCGCATGGGGATCCAGGCCGAGCAGCGGGCGGTCCAGGACGCACAGGTCCGCGACCTTGCCGGCCTCGACCGTCCCCTTCCGCTTCTCCGCGAAGTCCTGCCGGGCCGCGTTGACCGTGTACGCCCGCAGGGCCTCGGCGAGGCCCACACACTGGTCGGGGCCGCTGGGCCGGCCGCTCGCCTTCGACTCCCGCAGCATCATCGCGGCCACTCCCTGCCGCCAGTCCGGCTCGGTGATCGGTGCGTCCGAACTGGCGCAGACCGCGATCCCGGCTTCGACGGCGGACCGTACGGGCCACTGGTAGGCGGACCGCTCGGGCCCGACGACCTCGTCCATCAGGTCGGAGATCGTCCACTTGATGGCGGGGTTCATGTTGATTCCGTAGCCGTGCGCGGCGAGCTTGGCCAGGCTGCCGGCGCCGATGAAGTCGCCGTGAATGACGTAGTGCCGGGCGTCGGGCCGGGGCGCGGCCTCGTTGGCGGCGACGAAGGCGTCCACGACCGTGTCGATGGCGCGGTCACCGGTGACATGCACACCGAGCTGGAAGCCCGCCTCGTGCGCGGTGCGGATCATCTCGCGCAGTTCGTCGACCTGGAGCGCGGGAGTCTCGCCGTGCACGCACAGCGCGCCGTGGCCGCCGCCGGCGTAGGGCTCCTTCATCCAGGCCGTACGGTTCGGAGGCACCCCGTCGGCGAAGATCTTCACGCCGATGGCACGCAGCAGGCGCGGGTCGGCCGACTCCGGGCGCCGCAACTCGGCCAGGCCCTTGCGTACGTCGTCGGCGGAGCCGCCCATCGGCGCGGGCAGCAGCAGGACGCTGACCCGGGCGTGCAGCTCACCGGCGGCGGCGAGGTCGGCGTAGGCGGTCCAGTTGTCGGTGCTCAGCCCGCCGAAGAGGGTGGTGGCGCCGCCCGGGCCGAGGCCGGGTTCGGTGTAGCTGGTGATGCCGCGGGAGTGGAGTTCGGCGATCACGTTCCGGATGGCGTGGCGGCGCTGCTCGACGGTGGGGGAGGGGAGGGCGACCTGGACGAGCCCCTGGGCCGCCTCGCGCAGGATGCCGGTGGGCTCGCCGTCCGGGCCGAGGTCGACAACGCCGCCGGCCGGCGGCACGCTCGACGCGGTGATGCCGCACTGGCGCAGCGCCGCGCTGTTGACCCAGGCCATGTGTGAGGAGAAGTCGGTCAGACAGACCGGATTGTCGGGCGCGACCGTGTCCAGGTCCCGGCGGTGCGGGAAGCGACGCGGGTCGGCGAGGCACTCCGCGAGGTAGCCGGGGTCCCAGCCGAGGCCGATGACCCACTCCCCGGGCCGGGCGCCCTGCACCGCCCGGCCCACGGCGGCCGCGATGTCGGCGATCGAGCCCACCGCCGGGTGGCCGACGGCGAGGGCGAACGGCGGCTTCGTCATGCCGTACGCCGCCCCGTGCAGATGGGAGTCGTTGATGCCGGGCAGGACGGTCCGCCCGCCCAGTTCGACGACCCGCGTGCCGGGCCCGGCCAGGGCACGCATCTCGGCGTCGCCGCCGACGGCGACGACGGTCCGGCCGCGCACGGCCACGCCTTCGGCCACCGTGAAGCCGTCGTCGACGGTCAGGACCTGGCCGCCGGTCAGGACGAGGGTGGGGGTGCTGTCGCTCACGTGCTGCCTCTCAGCGATGTGTAGGAGGGTACGAGGGACGGGGTACCGGTCACCGCGCCGGTCGCGGGCCGAGGCGGGCGAGGGCCGCGCCGGCGACGAGGGCGGCGCCCTGGGCCATCTGCTGCCAGAAGGTGGGCACGTTCAGCAGGGTGAGACCGTTCTGCAGGCAGCCGAGGAAAAGCACGCCGAGCAACACCCCGAAGACCGAGCCCGAACCGCCGGTCAGCGCGACTCCGCCGAGCAACACCGCGGTGAGCACGGTCAGTTCGAAGCCGGCACCTGAGGTCCCGGCGACGACACTGTCCAGCACCGACGCCTTGATCGCCCCGGCCAGCGCGGCCGCGACGCCCGTGACCACGAACAGCGCGAAGGGCGTACGGCGGACGCCGATGCCGGAGAGGTAAGCCGCCTCCCGGTTCACACCGATCGCAAAGACATGCCGCCCGGCGGGCGTGAGCGCCAGGAACAGCGCGCCCGCCACCAGCACGAGCACGGCGATGACGACGGGGGCGTCGACGCCCGCGACACGCGACCCGCCGAGCCAGGCGAACCCCGATCCGAAACCGCTCAGCGGCAGCGGAAACAGTTGCTGCGCCAGCCCGCGCACCGCGGTCAGCATGCCCAGCGTCACGATGAACGCGGACAGGCCCAGACAGCAGCACAGGATGCCGTTCACGGCGCCCACCGCCCCGCCCACCACCAGAGCGCCGAGCACCGCCACGACCGGCGACTGGTGCTGCTGCCCGGCGAGCCACCCGGCCACCAGCCCGCCCAGGG
The DNA here is from genome assembly GCF_039532765.1 of Streptomyces longisporus. Taxonomy (NCBI): domain Bacteria; kingdom Bacillati; phylum Actinomycetota; class Actinomycetes; order Kitasatosporales; family Streptomycetaceae; genus Streptomyces; species Streptomyces longisporus. Next base: position 630,899 of record NZ_BAAASG010000002.1, on the reverse strand, counting down.
CGAGCGTGGATCCCACCGACAGATCGAGGTAATCGCTGATCACCAGCAGCGCCAGAGGCACCGCCACGATGGTGAGCGTGGCCGCGTCCGTGGCGATCCCGCGCAGATTCCCCCCCGTCGAGGAAACTCCCGGTCGTCAACTGGATAACCAGCACCATCAACCCGAGAACACCGAGCAACGGATGCCGCCGCACGAGGCCGATCCCGCTGCCGACGAGGGCACGCGGCCCCGGGACCAGGCGGTCGGCGGGGGAGGTGGTTGCGGTGGTCATGCCGTTCCTTTCGGGGACGTGGGGGTTGGGATGGGTTCGCATCGGGCAGGTCCGGCCGAGGCGGGTTCGTCCCGGTCGGAGCCGACCGGGCTGGACACGGCCGCCTCGTGTACGGCCGACAAGAGGGCGGATTGGGCACCGAGATTGGTGGCCTGGGTGTCGGCGTTGCCCGCGTCGCTCGTGGTCAGCAGGGAGAGGTGCTGCATCTTCGCGGCGGTGGTGGAGAGCTTCACCAGCGTGGAGTAGAGCGGGAGTTGGGTGAAGGGGTAGTCCAGGCCGATCCTGGTGAGGGCTTTCGGGTCCGATGACGAGCCGGCGGCTACGCCCGCCGCCTTCGCCGCGCCGGCTCCGTCGCCGGGCGCCGAACAGCCCGCCGCGGCCAGAGCGCCGGCCGCCGTGAGACCGCCGGACCAGGCGAGGAACTGCCGGCGTGAGGGCGAGGAGGCGGTCTGCGGGAATCTGGTCATGGCGGTGCGCTCCCAGGGAAACGGGCCCGTCACGGCGGGCGTCCGGTGGTGCCGAACAGAAAAGCCCCGGGCCTGTTCGCCCCGCCATCCGTACAAATACCGACTCTCCGAGCGCTCCCCGCCCACCTGCGGGAAACCGGTCACGCCCAACCGCGAACGGCTTGTCCTGGGCGGCCGCCGCGCCTACCGTTAGGGCCCAAACAATCTCCGGAGCCCTCGGGAGGCGCGCATGCTCACCCACCAGCAGATCGCCGCCGCGACCCGCATCGGCATGCTCACCCGTGAACGTGACACGGCCACCGCATGCGACCAGGCTCTGCAGGAGCTCGGCCGGGCCCTCCCGTTCGACGCCGTGACCCTGCTCGGCATCGACCCCCTGTCCGGGGAGTATGTGCAGATCGCCGGCGTCGGCTACACCGCCGAGACCTCGCAGGCCTTGGCCGCCGAGTTCGTCTCCACTCCCTGGTACCGCAATGTCGTACGGCAGGAGCTGCCCCGCTCCATCTCCGAGGACGCCGACGATCGTCCAGGACCGCGCTTCCGGCACGGCTGGTTCTACGCCGAGCGGGTCCGGCCGGCCGGATTCCGTGACGGGCTGACCGGGGCGCTGCGCCACCAGGGGCGGCTCGTCGGCCTCATCCATCTGTCCACCGAAGGGGCCGATGCCTACGACACCGAGGCGCGGCACCTGCTCGCCTCGATCCTCCCGGCACTGGGCGTCCTCACCGACCCGACGGCTCACGCCGACGGCCTCGCCGGCCTGCCGTCGGGTGCGGGCGCGAACCTCGTCACCGCCGACGGGGTGATCGACCTGCCGGGCCGGGCGCCCGCCGAATCGTTGCAGGACCCGGACTTCGCCCGGCTCGTCGAGGTGTTCGTGCTGTCGGGCGGGCTGCGGCTGCGGATGCTGTGGCCGCTCGGATCCGGCTGGTGCCGGGTCGTGCTGCACCGGTGCACAGTGGGGCCGGGCGCCGCCCGCAACGCGGTCCTGGTGCACGAGGAGCGCGTCCACCTGCCGTACGGCCTCAGCACGCGCGAGCTGGAGGTCCTCACCCGGGCCGCCCGCGGCCAGACCAACCAGGCCATCGCACAGGCCCTGTTCCTCTCGCCGCGCACGGTCCACAGCCATATCGAGCACCTGCTGCGCAAGACCGGCTGCGCCTCGCGCGCCGAGGCCACGGCGCTCGCCGTACGCGACGGCGTGCTGCGGCCCACCCCCGACGACCTCGAGTACTTCGTGGAACGGGCGCCCGCCGCCCGGGAAGAGGGAGAAGACCGACGATGACCCGCACGCCCCGCATGCTCCTCGTCCTCAGCGAGAACTGGACCCTGACCGGCGGCCGCGCCGATCTGCCCACGGCCGTACGGTGGGCCCGCGAGGCCGAGGACGCCGGCTTCGACGCGGTCATGGTCAGCGAACACATCGTGCTCGGACCGGACGCCGGCGCCGACGGCATCATGGGCAACCCCCGCGACTACGCCCTCCCGGGCAACCAGGACCCGTACAGCCCCTGGCCGAACTCGCTGCTGCTGCTCGCCGCCATCGCCTCCGTCACCGAACGCCTGCGGCTGGCCGCCGCGGCCGTACTGGCTCCGTTGCGTCATCCGCTGCTCATGGCCCGGGAGTTGGGCACCCTCGACCTGATCAGCGAGGGCCGGCTGCTGGTGCAGCCCACGGTCAGCTGGAGCAAGGACGAGTACGACGCGCTGGGGGTGCCCTTCGGCATACGGGGGCGGCTGCTGGACGAGCATCTTGAGGTCTGGGCCAAGGCCTGGGGGCCGTCCCCGATCTCGCACGAGAGCGAGCACTACCCCTTCCGGAACGTCTTCTTCGAGCCCAAGGCGTACCGTCCCGAGGGGCCGCGGCTGTGGTTCGGCGGCCAACGCCTGCACGGACCCGTCCTGCGCCGACTCGTCCGGTACGGTCACGGATTCCACCCGCTGGGCCGGCCCGCACCGCAGGACCTGCAACTGCTCAAGGACGCGATGGCCGCCGCCGGCCGGGACGTCAACGAGGTGGAGATGATCGGCGGTACCCAGGCCGTGTTCCCCGACGACCACTCGCCGGCGGACCTCGGCGCGGCCCTCGCGTCGATCCCCGAGCAGCTGGAGCAGGGCTTCACGACCTTCTGCATCAAGCCGAACCAGTTCATCGACGACCCGGACGGGGTCGGAGCGTTCTGCCGTGACGTGATGCGTCGGGTTTCCTGACTTTCGCCCTCAAGGTGGCCTGACCGGGCGACCCTTGGTTCATGCCGCAGCGCGGGCCGGGGGTTGTCCCGGCCCGCGCTTCGTCGATCCGCCGTCAGCAGCCCGGGGTCAGCCGAGCAGCTTGCTCGCCAGGGTCGCGGCGTTGTACGAGCCCCATCCGGTGGTGAAGTCCCAGCCGGTGGCTGCGGAGTAGGCGCCGTTGCTGCCGCTGGTGATGTCGTGGAAGCCGGTGCCGTTCGCCGAGTAGAGGGCGGGGTTGGCGAAGCCGAGGTTGGCCTTGCCGGCCGCCGCGGCCTGCTGGTTGTACAGGGCCGCGAACGCCGCCCACTCGGGAGCCGCGGCACTGGTGCCGCCGACCGACGACCAGGAGCCCTGCGAGTAGATCGAGACACCCGGGCTGGGGTTGGCGTGCGCCGAGACGTCCGGGACTTGGCGGAAGCCGCCGCCGGCGCTCTTCTGCACCGCGGTCTGCCAGCTGGGAATCTTGAAGACGGAGGACTTGCCGCCGCCACCGCCGGACCAGGCGACCTCCTTGCTGAAGGTGTTGGACGAGGTGACGGTCAGCTTGGTGCCGCCGACACCGGTGACATACGGGTCGCTGGCCGGGTAGTCGACGGAGGTGCCGCCGTCGCCCGCGTCGTCGGAGCCGCTGTCACCGGAGGCCGCGTAGAAACCGAGGCCCTGGGCGGCACCCGCCTTGAAGACGGCGTCGACCGCGTTGATGCCCGAGGTGGTGCGGGCGCTCTCGGCGGCGCCCCAGCTGATCGAGGTGGTGGGGATGCCGCTGTCGACGATGGCCTGGTAGGTGTCGACCTCGCCGGCGTCGGAGTTGGGGCCCTCGAAGACGGTGACGTTCGCCTTGGGGGCGATCGCGTGCAGGACCTCGATGTCCAGCTCGACCTCGACCTGGCCGTCGCCGAGAGCGCCGGAGCCGCCGTCGACCTTCTGCACGGTCGGGTTGGGCGAGCCCAGGCTGTAGTTGGTGTCGTACTTGGTGATGTTGGACTGCTGGAAACCGTCGAACTCCAGCAGCGCGATCTTCTGGCCGCTGCCGGTGTACGTGCCGGAGACGTTGTAGCCGCCCTTGAGCTGCGCCGGGGTGTAGCCGCCGCCCGGGCCGTTGTGCGGGGTGAGGGTGGAGGGCGCCTGGTGGTGCAGGGTGAGGCGGTTGTTGAGGCCGGCCACGTCACTGACGAGGGAGGCCAGGGAGGCCGGCAGCGTGGGCGCGGTGTCGTTGGCGTAGAACGAGCGCCCCGAGGCCGTGTCCTTCCAGGTCGACAGCGTGGTGCCGAAGGCCTTCTCCAGCTGGGCGGCGGTGCCGTCGGCGTCGACCAGCAGATTGCCCGAGTGGACCTTGCCGACGGTGAGGCCCTGCGCGCGCAGATAGTCCTTGAGCTGCTGAACCTCGGCGGCGGTGCGGCCGAAGCGCGCCGCGAACTGGCCCTTCGTCAGGTAGTGGCCGTAGGAACTGGACCGCGGATCGCTGACCTTGGCGACGAAGGTGTCGAGCGCCTTGGCGTTTCTGGGGGTCAGGCTGATGGCCACGGATATCCGCTTGCCGGCGGCGACGCTGCCGGTGCGGGTCGCGTTCTTGTTCAGTCCCTTGAGGACATCTCCGGTGACGGCCGCGCGCGTCGCGTGCGGTTGGGCGGTGCCGGCGGCGTAGGCGGAGGGTACGGCGGCGGCGAGCAGCGCCGGCACGGTGACCAGGCCGAGCAGTTTCAGGCGTGACTTCACTGAGGTCCTCCGGAGGTGGGGGGTGGTGTCCCGGAAGTCGGAACGGCTTCAACGTAGGAACATCCGCCCCACCCGCATAAGCGGGGGAACCCTTGCTTCACGTGTTAACAACTGATGTCACGTGAACGCCGGATGTCACGTCAGCGGCGGCTGTCCAGCGCACGGGCCGCCCGGATCCGTCCGGGCTGACTCGACGTCACTGCCTGTACGGCAGGCGTGACTTGGTCGTCGTCGGAGTTCACGGCCGTCGCCCCGGATGCGATGACGGCGACCGCCATCGCATGGGCGAGGGCGGTACGCGAGCGGACGCCGACCTTGCGGTAGACCCGCGACAGGGCGCCTTCCACCGTCTTGACGCTGATGAACAGCTCCGCGGCGACCTCGCGGTTGGTGGCCCCGCCGCCGACCAGTTCGGCGATCCTGGCCTCCGTCGGGGTGAGTTCGGGTCCGGCCGCGCCCGCCTCGCCGCCGCGGTCCCCGGCATCCAGCCGTGCCAGCTCGTCCCCGGCCCGCGCCGCCAGCGGAGCGGCGCCGATGCGTCTCGCGGTCTCCAGCGCCTCGCCGAGTGCTGCTCGTGCCGCGGTCCTGCGGCGCGCGCGGCGCTCGACCGCGCCGAGCGCGATCAGAGTGCGCACCAGCTCCATGGGCAGGGGGAGTTGGCGCAAGCGGTCCGCCGCGGCACGCAGCCGCAGCGACCCCTCCTTCGCGCGGCCGAGCCCCGCCTCCCGCAGCCCCTCCGCCCGTTCCAGAGCCGCCAGTACGCTGCCGGGCGCATCGCCGGACACCCGGGTGCGGGCCTCGCGGAGCACCGCCCCTGCGGTGTCCGTCTCGCCCAGGATCACCAGGGCTTCGGCCAGGTCGCCGTACCAGTGCAGCAACGGCGGATCGGCGGCACCCATCGCCTCGCCCAGTTCCCTGACCCGGTGCAGCGCCTCGGCCGCGGCCGCCGCGCCCCGCGGGTCGCCGGCGAGCAGCCCGGCCTGTCCGAGCACCGCAAGCGCGCGCAGCAGGAACAGCCGGTCGCCGTCCGCCTCCGAGGCCCTGACCGCCTGTTCGGCCAGCTGCCGGGCCTCGTCGGCGGTGCCGCCCGCGGTCGCCGCGAGCGCCGCCGCATACAGCGCGGGAGCCGCCTGTACGCCCGTCGCGGCGAGGGCGCGCGAGCAGCGGCCCGCGGTGCGCAGTGCTTCCCGGCAGTGCCCGGCGCGCACCTGGATACGGGTGAGCGCCACCAAGGTCGCCATGACCTCCTCGACCCCCGCGAAATCGCCGATGTCCGCGAGGAGTTCGGAGACCTGCTGTCCGGCCTCGGTGACCCGGTCCGAGTCCAGGGCGAGGATGGCCCGCATCCGGATGAGCCCCCAGCTCTCCGGGCCGGCTTCGGCGCCGCCGACCAGAGTGAGGGCCTCCTCCAGTGCGGCACTGGCGGCGGCCGGTTCCCCGGCCAGGGACTCCACCCGGGCGAGGGTGGCGAGGGCGCCGATGCGGGTGTCGGTGTCGTCTGCCCGGGCCGCCTGCCGTGCGGCGCGCCGGGCATGCCGGGCCGCCTCAGCCAACTCCCCGCACAGCAGGCCGCGAACGGCAGCCCAGTGGTGCAGCCATCCCTCGGCCTCGGGGTCGCCGTCGGCGTCCCGCAGGCCTTCCTCGATCAGGTCGCGGGCGCCGCCCAGCGCCTGCCCGGCGTTGCGCAGCAGGATCAGCCGGGCCTGCACCCGCTGCCGTGCCGAGCCCGACCCGGCGAGCACGGTCTCGGCAGCCTGCCCCGCCTCCTCCAACTGCCCCGCGTCACATGCGTAGTCGGCCGCGGCCAGCAGCCGGTCGGTCCGGTCCGCGGGGCGGTCGCCGGGAGTGCGCAGGGCGGCGAGCCCGGCCAGTTCGAAGGCGGCATCGGGTGCGCCGTCGCGGCGCGCCGACTCGGCCGCGGACATCAGCGTGCGCGCGGTGTCCTCGTCCTCGTACGGGTGCGCGAGGGCGAGGTGGCGGGCCTGCTCCACGGGCTCGGTGACCGCACGGGCCAGCAGGGCATGCGCCTGCCGGCGGCTGTGTTCCGGGGCGTCGGCGCAGACGGCGGCCCGGAACAGCGGATGGCTGAAACGTACGGTTCCGTCGGCGTCGACCGCCGCCACACCGAGCCGTTCGGCCTCCGCGAGGTCCGCGGCCGGGTCGCCGAGCCCGGCGGCACGCAGCACGGTGAGGCTGGGGCGGGCGGCGGTGGACGCGACGAGGAGGGTGTGCCGAACGGCCTCCGGCAGCGTACGCACCTGGTCCAGCAGCAGAGCGCGCAGCCTCCGGGGCACGGGCAGCGCCCGCCCGAAGCCGACGGACACCGCATTCCGCGGGGCCGCCCGCCCCAACTCCAGTGCGTACGACGGGTTTCCGGCAGCGGTGTCCTGGACCGCCCGCAGTACCGCCGACGGCAGATCGGCACCGATCACGGCGCTCACGAGGTGGGCCACCTCGGCGTCCGTCATGGGCGGCACCGGCAGCTCGACGGTGCCCGGCGGGCAGCAGCGCAGCCGTTCGGGCTGCACGCCGTCGGGCACCCGCTCGGCGGCCACCACCCGGACAGCGAGGCCTTCGAGGCGCCGTACCGCGAAGGCGAGCACCTCGGTGCTCGGCTCGTCGAGCCACTGGAGGTCGTCGACGACCAGGAGCACGGGGCCGGTGGCGGCGAGGGTGCGCAACACGTCGACGACGGCGACGCGCACCGCGAGACGGACCTGGTCGTCGGCCGGCTCCGGGCCGCGCAGCAGGACCGCCCGCAGCGCCGCCCGCGGCTGGGGCGCCAGGGCCTCCAGGCAGTGCTCCGGAACTCGCGCGAACAGGTCGATCAGGCCGACGAAGGGCAGCCGGGCGTCCTCCTGGGCGGGCGAGCAGTACAACACCGTGCCTGCCTTGTCCTGTGCGGCCAGGGACGCCGCCAGGGCAGTCAGGAGAGTGGTCCTGCCGATGCCCGCGGGGCCGTGGAGGAGTACTCCGGGGCGGGCCGTCAACTCGGCCAGGGCGGTGTCGAGCAGCGCGCGGCGCCCGCTCAATGACGGTACCCGCGGCGAGGGCAGCAGGTCCCAGAGCATCGCAGCATGTGGACATGACAACCTTGGTTGATCCGGCTTGTCAATGACGTCCGGCGCCTGCCGGTCACGGGCTGCGTTTGAGGACCACGTAACCGTAGGCGGCGTCGTCGATCGCGTAACGCGCGTGGGGGTGCAGCTGATGGGCGTATGCCTGGACGTCGTCGACCCACTTGCCGGTGTTGTTCAGGGCGATGTAGTCGGGCGTGATGCCCCGGGTGGCGCCGATCCAGAAGACACGGCAGCGGGAGGTGAGACGGCTGCTGGGACCGATGTCGGCCTCGACCGTGGCGTCGTCCGGGATGCGGTCCAGGGCGCGTTCGATGCGGGGGACGCCTTCGGGGGTGTCGTAGGTGGCGGATTCCGTCAGCGTGGCCAGCGGCAGCGTGGTCGTGAGGGCCAGGGCGGCTGCTGCGACCGCCGCGGGCAGGTGCTGGGCGTACGAACGCAGCCAGGGCCGGGAGCTCACCCGTGCGCGGGTGAGCGCGTCGACGAGGGCCAGCGCGACGACCGGCATCAGGACCGCGCTGTAGTGCCAGCCGGTGCCCCAGTAGTGGTCGTCGGAGGAGTAGAAGCGCCAGCCCAGGGTGGGCAGTGCCACGACGGACAGCGGGGAACGCAGGGCGAGCAGTCCGCTGGTGGGGATCAACAACCAGGCCAGGGTGCGGAGTTTGATGTCCGTGCCGTCGAAGAGGGTGAAGCCGCTGTCGACCTTGGTCCAGTACTCGTAGCCACCGGAGGTGTTGAAGGAGGGGATGACGAGGGTGAGGGTGACAAGGGTGGCCGCGATGCCCAGGACCGCCACCGTGAGGGCGTACCCGAGCGCGCGCGGGGAGCGACGGCAGCGCAGGGCGACGACCAGCGCGATGGCGGCCACCGTCAGGCCCAGGTCCTCCTTGACCAGCAGCAGCGGCAGCGCCCGGAGCAGCGCGGGCCGCCATCTGCGGGCCAACAGCGCCTCCAGGCTGAAGGCGATCAGGGGTACGGCGAAGCAGATCTCGTGGAAGTCGAAGTCGACGGCCCGTTGCAGACCCCAGGACAGCCCGTACGCGACGCCGAGGACGAGCCCGCGCGGCCGCCCCAGCAGCCCCGCGGCCGCCCGGGTCACCGGCACGGCCGACAGCGCGAACAGTGCGGCCTGGGCGATCAGCAGCGTGACAGGGGAGGGGAAGAGCCGGTAGACGGGGGCGAGCAGAGCGAGCACCGGGCTGAAGTGATCGCCCAGGATGTTGAAGCCGGGCCCCTTCAGATCGACGACCGGCGCCCGCAGATGGGCGTAGGCGCGGACCGCCTGCTCGAAGATGCCGAGGTCCCAGGAGCGGGTCGCCAGGTGCTCGTACCGGAGGATGGACAGGATCGCGTACGCGGCGAACAGGGCGGTCGCCAGGAGGTAGGGATCGTGACGGCCGGGCGGACAAGGGCGCCGGTCACGCGGGGGAGGCGCGACCGGCGCCGGTATGGAGGGGTCGGAGAGAAGCGAAGTGGGGGCGTCCTGCTGGGTGTTGGGCACGGTGGGGGGCGTCCTTATGTGCCGGCACGGATCATCCGCCGCGGGCACTCGATGACTACGTCATCTGCTGTGACCGTCTTGACCGGCCCCCGGTTCACCCGCTGAGACGTAGATCACTTACTGCTGGGGCGGCCAGCGTCGGCGCCGCGCCCGTCTCAACGGGGCTCGTACGGCTTGGGCAGGCGCATACCCCGGTCGGCCATGATCTGCCGTACGTGGTTGGGGTAGTTGGTGATGATGCCGTCGACGCCCATGTCCATCAGCGCTTCCACGGTGGCCGGATCGTCGCAGGTCCACGGGATGACCTTCAGGCCCCGTGCGTGGGCCTCCTGGACCATCGTCCGGTCGGAGTAGAAGCGGAAGTCCGGGTCGCCGACCTTTCCGGTCTGCGGGAAGCCGTAGTTGGGGGAGAGGGCCCTGACCCCGGGGATGGTGGCGGCCGCCCTCACGAAGTCGCCGCCGTAGTCGTCGGCGTCGATCCCGCCGAGCCACGGCGAGGCGCCGGGCCGGCCGACCTGGAGGAAGTCGTAGTTCGTCAGCGCGACGAGGGGCCACTTCGGGGCCAGTTTGTGCATCGCCTTGAGCGCGCCCCAGTCGAAGGACTCGATGGTGACCTGGCGCTCGATGCCGGAGCGGTGGATCTCCTCGTAGACCCGGCGCACGAACAGCGCGCGCGGTGCGGTCTGTTCGGGGGCGCCCGCCTCGACCTTGGTCTCGATGTTCAGCTTGAGCTGCTTGGCGTGATAACTCCTCACCAGATTCAGGACGTCCTTCAGCTCCACCATCCGGAACCCCTTGACCACCTCCTGCTCGGGGAAACCGGGCAGCTGCCGGTAGCCGCAGTCCATGGTCTTGATCTGGGCCAGCGTGAGGTCCTTGATGTACTTCCCGACGTACGGATACATCGGATCGCCCGGTGTGACGGGCGCGGTGTCACGGCACTTCTGGGCGCTGACCTGCCGGTCGTGGTTGACGACGACCTTCTCGTCCTTGGTGATCTGGGTGTCCAGCTCCAGGGTGGACACCCCAAGACGCATCGCCTTGCCGAATCCCTCCAGGGACTCCTCGGTCGTCATGCCGATGCCGCCCCGGTGAGCCTGCAGATCGAAGTGCCTCTTCCCGGGCGGCACGCGGGAGCCGTCGTACGTCGTCGCATGAGCCGCCGCCGGGAAGGCGAGCACCGGAGCCAGCGCCAGGGCGGCGAGGGTGTGTCTTGCGGACATCGAAACCTCACTCGGGTCGGTTCGGGCCACGGCACGACGCTAGTTGGAGCCCTGCTCGGCGGAACGGCCCGCACATGAGGTCGGCGTGAAATGTACGTGCGCGGGAAGGAGCGCTGCTTCCGCTGCCGTTTTGTAGCGGCAGGCACTCTTGACAACATGCGTACTGTTTCGCGACGTTTGATCCTCGGCGGACAGTTCGGAACCCGAGGATCGACCGCGCAACGACCGTGTACACGGCCGGGAACCGGCTGATACTCAAGGAACGTGGTAGGACGCGGACAGTGCGCCGCGGGGGGACGTCACGGGGGGAGCGGTCGCGGATGCGATCAATGAACAGGGGTCCACACGCTCTACCGGCCTGCCCTGCGGCCGGGTCGTCCCTCGCGGAACCTGGGGAAGGGCGGATGATCTGACGTGGACGTCACGATCCACAGAGTCGACGAACTGAGCACCTCGCTGCGTACGGCGTGGCATGCGGCGATGGACGAGTCCCCCGAGTACGCCAATCCCTTCCTGGCTCCGGAGTTCGCCCTCGGGATCGGCAGATACCGCGCCGGCACCCGGATCGCCGTCCTGCGTGAGGAGGGGGCGCCGGTCGGCTTCTTCCCGTACGAACGAAACGCTTTCGGCGTCGGCCGGGCCGTCGGGCTCGGCCTCTCCGACTGCCAGGCGCTGGTGCACCGCCCCGGAGTCACCTGGGACGCCCAGGAACTGCTGAGAGCCTGCGGGCTGTCCATCTTCGAGTTCGACCATCTCGTCGAGGAACAGAAGCCGTTCGGCCGGCATGTCACGGGGATGTTCGCCTCCCCGGTCGTCGATCTGAAACCCGACGAGAGCGGTTATGCGCCATGGCTGCGCGGTGCCTACCCGGGGCTGGCCAAGACGACGCTGAAGAAGGAACGCCGTCTCGGGCGCGACGTGGGCGAGGTGCGCTTCGAGTTCGACGAGCGCGATCCGCGGATGCTGCGTCGGCTCATGCAGTGGAAGTCCGCCCAGTACCGCAGGACGGGCCGTATGGACCGCTTCTCGCGGCCGTGGATCGTCGACCTGGTGGACCATCTCTTCGAGGTCCGCGAGGAGCACTTCACCGGTGTGCTGTCGGTGCTGTACGCGGGCGACCGGCCGGTGGCGGCGCACTTCGGGCCCCGGTCGCGGACCGTGCTGGCCGCCTGGTTCACCGCCTACGACCCCGACCTGCACTACTACTCGCCCGGCCTGATGATGCATCTGCGCACCGCCGAGGCGGCTGCCCGGAACGGGGTGACGCTGATGGACCTGGGGCGCGGCGACAAGGAGTACAAGGACTGGCTCAAGACCCGCGAGCTGCGCGTGGCGGAAGGATTCGCCAGCCGCCCCCACCCGGTCGCGGCGGCGCACCGGCTGTGGCGGAGACCGGTGCGGGGCCTGCGGAACACGGTCAATGCCCACCCCGAGCTGCGCGCACCCGCCGACCGACTGCTGAAGACGGTCGGCACCCTGCGCACCTCGGGGCGGACGGACTCCGGCACCGCGGGGCCCCGCACACGCTGAACAGGCGCCGGCGTCAGCCCGCAGCGAAGTCCGGTCCGCCTGCCGGAGCAAGGGTGTAAGCATGTAATACGCGCATGCATGCCCTTGGGCCAGCGGAAAGGTCGACTCGTGGCCGAGACACTTTCCGAGCCCGACCGCTCCCGTCAGGAGCAGGCCGCGCTCGACTCCTACTCGCAGATCGTCACCTCCGTCGCTGCCGAGCTCACTGCGAAGGTGGCGGCCCTGAACGTCGCGCACCGCCGCTCCAGAGGCCGATTCGTCAGGGGGACCGGCTCCGCGGTGGTCTTCACCGACGACGGCTTCCTGCTCACCAACGCCCATGTCGTGGGGCACTCCGACGCCGGTACGGCGCACTTCGCCGACGGCACGACCACCCCCTTCCATGTCATCGGCGCCGACCCGCTCTCCGACCTCGCGGTGGTCCGCGCCGACGGGCCGACCCCGCCCCCGGCCCGGCTGGGCGAGGCCGACGCGCTCCGGGTGGGACAGCTGGTAGTGGCGGTCGGCAACCCCCTCGGACTGACCGGCAGCGTCACCGCCGGCGTGGTCAGCGCACTGGGGCGGTCACTGCCGGCGAGCGCGGGACGGGCGACCCGGGTCATCGACGACGTCGTCCAGACCGACGCCACCCTCCACCCCGGCAGCTCGGGCGGGGCGCTCGCCACGGCCGACGGCAGCGTGGTCGGCATCAACACCGCCATCGCCGACGTCGGCCTGGGCCTCGCCATCCCGGTGAACGGCACCAGCCGCCGGATCATCGCGACCCTGCTCTCCGACGGCAGAGTCCGCCGCGCCTACCTCGGCCTCGCCGGCATCCCCGCGCCGCTGCCGCCCCTGCTGCGGGCGCGAACCGGCCGCCACACGGGCCTGCGGATCGTCGAGGTCGTGCCCGCGTCCCCCGCCGCCCGGGCCGGACTACGGGACGGCGACCTGCTGATCACCGCCCACGGCGAACCGGTGACCAGCGCCCAGGCCCTGCAGCGGTTGATGCTCGAGGACGCGATAGGGCGCCCCCTCGCCCTCACCGCCCTGCGCGGCGACGCCCTCGTTGACGTCATCGCCACACCGGTGGAACTGATCGCGGAGGACTGAGGGGCTGAGGATCCCGGCACGCCGAATGATGGATCCCCTGCCTCGGCCGGTACGTGGGCTCGCAGCCCGGCGTCGCATCCGCCGTCGGGGGCGCGCCCGTCGCGAGGCTTGCGACTGGCGCCTGGGCCTGCGCCCCGGAGAGGCGTGCACTGCCTGAGTTCGCGGTCGGGTGCCTGGGCGTGGGGCCGAGCACCCGCGCGGTCCAGCGCCCGTGCCGTCCAGTGCCCGTGCTGTCCGGCGTCCGCGTGCCGTCCGCGTCCGCGTGCCGTCCAGCGCCCGCGCAGTCCTGCGTCCGCGCAGTCCTGCGTCCGTGCTGTCCGGCGTCCGCGTGCCGTCCAGTGCCCGTGCCGTCCAGCGTCCGTGCCGTCCAGTGCCCGTGCTGTCCGGCGTCCGTGCCGTCCGGGGTCCGTGCCGTCCAGTGCCCGTGCTGTCCGCTGTCCGTGCTGTCCGGTGTCCGTGCTGTCCGGTGTCCGTGCTGTCCGGGGCCCGTGCCGTCCAGTGCCCGTGCTGTCCGGCGTCCGTGCCGTCCGGCGTCCGCGTGCCGTCCAGCGTCCGTGCTGTCCGGCGTCCGTGCCGTCCAGTGCCCGTGCCGTCCAGTGCCCGTGCCGTCCAGCGTCCGTGCCGTCCAGTGCCCGTGCTGTCCGGCGTCCGTGCCGTCCGGGGTCCGTGCCGTCCGGCGTCCGCGTGCCGTCCAGCGTCCGTGCTGTCCGGGGTCCGTGCCGTCCAGCGCCCGTGCTGTCCGGCGTCCGTGCCGTCCGGCGTCCGCGTGCCGTCCAGCGTCCGTGCCCGTCGTCCAGCGCCCGGTTCCGTCGAGGCGGCGGTGCTTTCGATCGGCGGCCGGGCTTCGGGCCCGCCAAGGCGCCTGAGGGTCGGCGATGGGCCGTTCCGTCCGGGAGGGCCCGACGGCCGGCCGACGGGCTGGGGCCCGAGGGCGGGGCCTGCCCGTCGGCACTCAGCTCTATGTGGGCTTGCAGTCCGGCGTGCGTTCGCCGATTTGCCGAAACGGCAACAGGCATCGACCGCATCGCCGCCCACCCGGCATGATCGTCGCCCGCGCCTTCGGTCGCGCTCGCCCCGGGAGGGACCCATGCCGCAGACCCCCGCCGACCAGCCTCACCACCGCCTTGTGCCCGCACCCGCCGGCCGGATCCATCTGGTCGAGCAGGGCAGCGGGCCCCTGGTGCTGCTCGTGCTGCACCAGCTGCAGGCCCTGGCGGCCGCCGGTTACCGTGCCGTGGCCCTCGACGTCCGCGGTTACGGACGTTCCTCCAAACCCGGGGACGTGGCCGCGTACCGCATGCTCGACCTGGTCGCGGACAACGTCGCCGTCGTCGACGCCCTCGGCGAGCCGTCCGCGGTGATCGTCGGCCACGACTGGGGCGCGACCATCGCCGCCACCTCGACTCTGCTGCGGCCCGATGTGTTCCGCGCGGTCGGGCTGCTGAGCGTGCCCTACACCCCGCCCGGCGGGCCCAGGCCCAGCGAGGTCTTCGCGGGAATGGGCGGCGAGGAGGAGTTCTACGTCTCCTACTTCCAGAGCCCCGGCCGGGCCGAGGCCGAGGTCGAGCCCGACGTACGAGGCTGGCTCGCCGGTTTCTACGCGGCCCTGTCCGCCGACACCATGCCCGCGCCCGGCGCGCCCGACCCGCACTTCGTCGGCCGCGGCGGGACGCTGCGCGACAGGTTTCCGGCGGACCGTCTGCCGCACTGGCTCGGTGAGACCGAACTCGACGTCTTCGCCGGGGAGTTCGAACGGACCGGCCTCACCGGCGCCCTGAACCGCTACCGGAACATGGACCGCGACTGGGAGGACCTGGCCGCCCACCACGGCGCCCCCGTCGCGCAGCCCTCGTTGTTCGTGGGCGGAGCCCTCGACGCGTCCACCATCTGGCTGGCGGACGCGATCAAGGCGTACCCCACCACCCTTCCCGGTCTGACCTCCTCTCACGTCCTCGACGGCTGCGGCCACTGGATCCAGCAGGAACGCCCCGAGGAGGTCAACCGGCTACTGATCGACTGGCTCGGCTCTCTCGATTCTCCAGACTCTCCTGGTGTCTGACGCGCGTCAGGGCTTGCCGGTCCAGGTGTGGGCCACGTCCACGATCACGTGGCCGTCCGTCCGCAGCACACGGAACGGCAGCCGGGCCCGGACGCCGAGCCCGAGCTGGGTGTCTCCCTCGAAGCTGCCGGCGAACCGGGTGTCCCGGAAGGCGCGGTACCCGGTGAGGTCGACGCCCGGCAGCGGTCGGCCCGCCCGGGCGGGATAGGTGGGCGCCCCGGTGTCGGGGTCGTAGCTGGGCGCATGCACCCGCACCTCGAGGATGGCGCCGCCGCCGACGGGTATGAGGCGCCCGGAGCCGTCCTGGTAGAGGCGGTTGACGTACCTGACGGAGTAGCCGAGGCTGCTCCGGCCCGCGCCGGGGATGTCGATGACCATCCGGTCGTAGCAGGTGTGGCGACCGGTCCTGATGTTCTTGACCGGCTTCGTCGTGGATGCTGCGCGTGTCTTGGCGAGGCTGCCCCAGCCGGTGGGGCAGGCGACGGTCCGGGCGGTGGCTGCCGGTGCGGCGTCGGCCGGAACCGCGGTCGCTCCCATTGCGGCGCCCAGGAGCATGAGCGTCGCCCATGCGGTTCTGCTGCGTATTGCTCTGCTTCGTCTCATCTCGTCCCCCGAAGCATGGTTCGTACTGGTATTTGATGAGACATTCCGGGTGGCTGAAAGGTTGCGGCTTTGGGCTGGTCATTTCCAGGATCCATGGGGGCTCCGACAGCATCGACAAGCCCCGGTGCAGGCAGCGGTCGCGAATGCCGTTGCGGAAGTGATCCCATGAGATACCGGCTCCGCTGTGCGTCCTGTGTCCCCGGGGGTACCCGGTTCGCAGGGATGCCCTGGCGGTTTCTCCAGTGACGGGAGGCAGAGATGACGGGCCTGGATGGTCCGCGGGAGGCGGTCGCCCTGGCTCTGGACACCCTCGGCACGGGCGCTTACCTGACGGACGAGCGAGGCTTGATCGTCGCAGTCAACACGTGCGGCGAACAGCTCCTGGCCCGCCCCACCGCTGATCTGGTCGGCCGGGACGCCCACGACCTGCTGCACCGCACCAGCTGCGGAGAACTGGTGCCGAGGGCGCAGTGCCGCATGCAGGAGAGCGTTCCCGGCGGGCGCACGCAGCAGGGTGAGGGCGAGTGGTTCGAGCGCGGAGACGGCACCCTGCTGCCGGTGGGGTGGCTGGCTACCTCCTGCGACATCGGCATCCGTGAGTCGGCCACGCTGGTCCTCTTCCACTCCGCGGGGCGCCCCGATCGCCCGGCGCAGCGACCACCGGCCGGAGGACGGCTCCTCGAACTGGAACGGCTCGCTCTCCTCGCCGAGACGACCACCCTGCTCACCTCCACCCTGGACATCCACGAGGCGCTGCGCCGCCTGATCGGTCTCGTGGTGCCTCGCATCGCCGACTGGACCGTCATCGACCTGATCGGCGAGCGGGACGAAGTCCGGCGCTTCGCTGTCGCCCATGCCGAGGACGGCACCGTGAGGTTTCGCGAGGACCTCCAGGGGCCCATGCCACCGGTGCCGCAGGAGTCCCCGATGCCCCTGTCCCGGGCCCTGCGGGGCGTCGCGTCCTCCTTCGCCGGCCCCGAGACCTATCAGGGCCCGCCCGACTCCGGGATTGCGGTGGAGCAGCGGCGCCTGTTCGAGGCGACCGGCATGCACTCGGCCATCGTGGTTCCGCTCCGCAGCCTGCACGAGGTGATGGGCGCCCTCACCCTGGGCCGCGCCGACCAGCCCGAGCAGTTCACCGCGGCTGATACCGCCCTGCTGGAGGACATCGCCCGACGGGCCAGCCTCGCCCTGGAGAACGCCCGCCTCTACGAGCGCCAGCGCCAGGTCGCCGAGACCATGCAGCGCCATCTGCTGCCGAAGCTCCCGCGCTCGCCCGGCCGCGCCATGACCGCCCGCTACCTGCCCGCGCCGGACGCCTCCCACGTCGGCGGCGACTGGTACGACGCGTTTACCCTCACGGACGGCGCCATCGCCCTTGCGGTGGGGGACGTCGTCGGCCACGACCTGGAAGCGGCCGCCGGCATGGCCCAGCTGCGCAACATGCTCCGCGCATACGCCGTATCCCAGCAGAGGCCACCGAGCAAGATCGTGGAATGGCTCGACCATGCGACCCTGCACATCGCCGAGGTCACCATGGCCACGCTGGTCTTCGCCCGCATGAGCGACAAAGCCGACGGCAGCTGCGAGTTGTCCTGGACCAACGCGGGCCACCCACCTCCCCTGCTCGTCACCCGTGAAGGTGTGGCCCGTTATCTGACCGACGGCCACGGGATCCTGCTGGGCGTCACACCCGAGCAGGCCCGTCCCGACGCGACGGCGGAGCTGCCGCCCGGCGCAACTCTGCTCCTCTACACCGACGGCCTGATCGAGTCCCCGGGCCACACCCTGGACGAGGGCCTGGAGCGCCTGCGCCGGCACGCCGCATCATTGGCCCATCGCCCCCTGGAACCCTTCACGGACGAGTTGTTGGCGCGGGCGCGCCCACCGGACAACGACGACGACGTGGCCCTGCTGGCCGTGCGGCACGGGTCCGGTGGTCTTCTCGACGCGGGGACACCTTCTGATCCGTAACTCCGTATGCGGTTCTGTGGACGAAAATGTTGTCGCCTCGGTTGATCAGGAGCGCCGTTCGCCGTCAGTGCGGCCCGTGCGACCACCGTCCGCCCAGCATCGTGGCGTGCACCGGCGTCTCCCAGAGCGTGCGCGCGTCCGCCTCGCGGCGTCCACGTCCACGACCATCAGGTCTGCCGTGTCACCGACCCGGAGCTGCGAACGTCCCCGCGCCGCCGCCGCAAGCGCCGCCGCCACCGGGATCCGCTGCTCGGGACGCCAGGCGGGCCGCTCGTCGTCCGTCCGGTGTACGGCCGCCGCGATGCCCAGCCAGGGGGCGATCGGGGCCCGGTACGCCGTCGAGGCTCGTCATCAAGGCTCCGGCGGGTGAGGTCCCGGTGATCCGTGGCCGAGGCTACGCGGCGATGGCGTCGCGCAGGCGGGTGGAGCTGCGGTAGGTGGAGATGCCGACGGCCAGCAGCCAGTAGCTGAGGATCGCCCCCATCAGGGCGGTCGTGCCCCAGCCGTTCGCGGCGTAGAAGTGCGCGGGTGTGTTGCCGAAGAACAGGGACGGTACGAAGGCCACGTTGATCGCGGCCAGGACGTAGGCCGAGCGGCTGATCCAGCGGGGGAGCACGTCGGTGCGGGCGACGATGTAGCCGACCGCCGTCAGGAAGAGGCCGAGCATCAGCCGGGAGATCGATCCGTAGAGGATGTAGGTGCCGCTGACCGTGATGGTCGGATCGATCGGATGGTCGGCGGCGATGACCGCGCCGGCCTCCAGGCCCATGGAGACCAGGGTGATCGTCGCGTAGACCAGCCCCGTGGCGGAGGCGATCGAGCCTGCCAACTCGTAGCCGGGATGGGTGCGTTTGACCAGTTCACGGAAGGCCGTCACGAACACGACCAGGCATGCGAGGGCGACGATTCCCAGCAGCAGCCGGGCGAGTACGTTCGCGTCCGGCGGCGGGCCCGAGTAGACGAAGTACAGCGGTACTTCGACGATGAGTGCGGCCGCGGCGGCGATGCCGGCGACGCCTGTCAGGCGCCTGGCGAAGGCTTCGGTCATGGGTGTTCCCCCGAGTCCGTGAGGTGGATTCCGCGTCGGCCTGTGTGCCGACGTGATGAATCCTTCCGGCCGCGGGGCCCGCCGTCCCTGGGCCTGGGGACCCGATCCAGGGTGTCCCCAGCACCACCCTCAGCCCAGGGCCTTGTCCAGGTTGAAGGCCGCGCTGATGAGGGCCAGATGCGTGAACGCCTGGGGGAAGTTGCCCTGTTGCTCGCCGGTGTGGCTGATCTCCTCGGCGTACAGGCCCAGATGGTTGGCGTAGGTGAGCATCTTCTCGAAGGCGAGGCGTGCCTCGTCGATGCGGCCGGCGTGGACCATGGCCTCGACGTACCAGAACGAGCAGATGGAGAACGTGCCTTCGTCGCCGCGCAGCCCGTCGGGGCTCGCCATCGGGTCGTAGCGGTAGACGAGGGAGTCGGACACCAGGTCGTGGGTGAGCGCGTCGAGGGTGGACAGCCACTTGGGGTCGGTGGGTGCGATGAACTTCGTCAGCGGCATCATCAGGACGGCCGCGTCGAGCACGTCGTCGCCGTCCTCGTGCTGGACGAACGCCTGCCGGGTCTCGGACCAGCCCCGCTTCATGATCCGCCGGTAGATCGTGTCACGGGACTCGCGCCAGCGGGGCAGATCGGCGGGCAGACCGCGGCGGTTGGCCATGCGAATGGCCCGCTCGATGGCCACCCAGCACATCAGCCGGGAGTAGAGGAAGTTCTTGCGGCCGCCGCGGGTCTCCCAGATGCCCTCGTCGGGCTGGTCCCAGTGCTGGCACACCCACTCCACCAGCGTGCACACGTCGTCCCACTGGGCGCTGGATATGGGCTTGGCCCATTTGTCGTAGAGGTATATCGAGTCGATCAGGGCGCCGTAGATGTCGAGCTGGAGCTGGTCGGCGGCCGCGTTGCCGATCCGTACCGGCGCGGAGCCCTGATGCCCCTCCAGATGGTCGAGTTCGACTTCGGTGAGGTCGGTGCGGCCGTCGATGCCGTACATGATCTGCAGGGGTGCGGAGGTGCCGTCGGCGCACGGACTGACGTGCCGGGTGAGGAACCTCATGAACGCCTCGGCCTCTTCGGTGAAGCCGAGCCGCAGCAGCGCGTACACGGCGAAGGCTGCGTCACGTACCCATACGTAGCGGTAGTCCCAGTTGCGTTCGCCGCCCAGCTGCTCGGGAAGGCTCGTGGTCGGCGCGGCCACGATCGCGCCGGTGGGCGCGTAGGTGAGCAGCTTCAGGGTGAGGGCGGAGCGGTGCACCATCTCCCGCCAGCGGCCACGGTACTTGGAGGCCGACAGCCAGCGCCGCCAGTACGCCACCGTCGTGCCGAACTGCTCCTCCGCCTCCAGCTTCGCGCACCGGCGCGGCTCCACGTCGCCGCCGACCTGGTCCAGCGCGAAGACGGCGGTCTCGCCCTCGGAGAGCTTGAAGTCGGCCCGAACGTCCCGTCCGTCGGCCTCCAGCGGCACCGTCGCCGTCAGAGCGAGCGACAGCTCCTCGGATGCGAACACCGCGACCTCGCCGACCAGGCGCACGGTGTGCGGCCGGGTGCCGTAGTCGAAGCGCGGGGCGACCCGCGTACGGAACGGGATGGAGCCGCGTACGCACACCACCCGCCGGATCAGCCGGTGTCGCTCGGTCTCGACGTCGCCGCCGTTGAGCGGCATGAAGTCCTGCACCTCGCCGACGCCGTCCTCGGTGAAGAACCGGGTGATCAGCACGTTGGTGTCGGGGAAGTAGAACTGCTTGGTCTTCGCCGGCACGGCCGCCGCCAGCTCGAAGGAGCCGCCGCGCTCCGCGTCCAGGATCGCCGCGAAGACGCTCGGCGCGTCGAAGGCCGGGCAGCAGTACCAGTCGATGGTGCCGTCGGTGCCCACGAGGGCCACGCTGCGCAGATCGCCGATCAGCCCGTGCTCGGCGATCGGCAGATACCGGGGAGCGGGCTCCGGGACGCCCTGGTCGATCGCTCCTGAGCCCATCGCAGCCTCCCTGCCCCGACCCGCATCTGCGCTTCCAGCCTAGGCGGAATCAACCGGCCGGGCGTCTGGATCGCGCGGGCCGGGGCGCACTGTCGTGAGTCGGACCGTGACGACCGTGATACGTCCGCGAGCGGCACTCGACGTGCAGCCGGCCGCGCTCGACGAGCAGTCTCCGCAGCGCCTGCCCACGGGCGTCGCGGGACATGCCCACGCTCCGTTCCGCGAGGGCCCGTCGCCCCTGCCGGACCCCGCATGCGCCCGAATGCTTGATTCTGCTCGAAAGCTGGCTATATCTTGCAATAGCAATCAAGCGTGTCATCGCGTCAAGATCGAAGCAGGGGAGGGCCCGGCATGACCCATGTCGAGGACGAGCTGACCAGCCAGCCCGAGTGCTGGATACGTGCCGCGTCGGAGGTCGACCGCTACCGCGGAGCGCTCCCGGAGCCCGGGCAGCGGGTCGCGATCGTCGGGTGCGGCACCTCGTACTTCATGGCGCAGGCGGCCGCGGAACTACGCGAGGGCGCGGGACAGGGCGAGACGGACGCCTTCGCCGCCTCCGAGTTCCCCCACGGCCGCTCGTACGACCGTGTCGTGGCCCTCACCCGCTCCGGCACCACCACCGAAGTCCTCGACCTGCTGGGCCAGTTGAAGGGACGCACGCGGACCACGGCGATCACCGCCGACCCGGACACGCCGGTCATGGCGGCCGCCGACGACCTCGTCGTGCTCGACCACGCGGACGAACGCTCCGTCGTGCAGACGCGGTTCGCGACGACGGCGCTGACCCTGCTCCGCGCGCACCTGGGCCTGCACACCGACGCTGTCGTCACCGACGCCCGCACCGCACTCGCGACCCCGCTGCCCGAAGGACTCGTCGCCTGCACCCAGTTCACCTTCCTGGGCCGCGGCTGGACGGTGGGCCTGGCCAACGAGGCCGGCCTGAAGATGCGCGAGGCCGCACTCGCCTGGACCGAGTCCTATCCGGCGATGGAGTACCGGCACGGCCCCATCAGCATCACCACCCATGGCACGGCGACCTGGATGCTCGGCGAAGCCCCCGAGGGCCTGGCCGAGCAGGTGCGCGCCACCGGCGGCCTGTGGATCGCGGGCGGCCTCGACCCGCTCGCCGAACTGGTCGGTGTCCAGCGCCTCGCGGTCGCCGTCGCCGCGGCCCGCGGCCTCGACCCGGACCAGCCGCGCCACCTCACCCGCTCGGTGATCCTCGCGCCCTGACCGACCCGAAAAGCCCGAAGGAGAAGCCGTGCCTCTCGTCACCACCGGCGAACTGGTCACCCGGGCCGCCGCCGGGCGGTCCGCCGTCGCCGCCTTCAACATCATCACCCTCGAACACGTCGAGGCCGTCATCGCCGGCGCCGAGTCCGCCGAGGCCTCCGTCGTCCTCCAGGTCAGCGAGAACGCCGTCAAGTTCCGCTACGGACGGCTGCTCCCGCTCGCCCGCGCGGCCGCCGTCGCCGCCGAACGCGCCTCGGTGCCCGTCGCCCTGCACCTCGACCACGTCCAGAGCGACGACCTGCTGCGCCAGGCGGCGGACGCGGGATTCAGCTCCGTGATGTACGACGCGGCCCGCCTGCCCTACGAGCAGAACCTCGCCGCGACCCGGGCCGCCGTCGACTGGGCGCACGCCCAAGGCCTCTGGATCGAGGCGGAGTTGGGGCAGGTCGGCGGCAAGCCGGGGCCGGGTGGGCGGGAGGAGTCTGCCGCGCCCCCGCTGGACGCCCACGCGCCCGGCGCCCGTACCGACCCCGCCGAGGCGCGCGCCTTCGTGGGCGACTCCGGTGTGAACGCCCTCGCCGTCGCCATCGGCAGCACCCACGCCATGACCACCCGCACCGCAACCCTCGACCACGACCTCCTCAAACGCCTCTCGGCCACCCTGGACGTGCCCCTGGTCCTGCACGGCTCCTCGGGCGTACCGGACCACGAACTGGCCGCGGCGGTCGCGGGCGGCATCGCCAAGGTGAACGTCGGCACGGCCCTCAACATCGCCATGACGGGCGCGATCCGCGACTTCCTCGCCGCCCATCCCGAGGCGGTCGACTCACGCAAGTACCTGAGCGTGGGGAGGGAGGCGATGGTGCGGGCGGTGACCGGGATCATCCGGACCGTCGGCCGGCCCGCCGCCTGATCACTTCCTGACGGCCTTCAGCACCACGAACTTCGGGTCGCCGGCGACCAGTTGACTGTTGCCGAACACCTTGCGCAGCTTCACGTGGTATCCCAGGTGCCGGTTGCCGACCACCCACATCTCACCGCCGGGACGCAGCACGCGCCGCGCCCCGGTGAACATCCGCCACGCCGTGGTGTCCGTCGTCGCCTGGTGCGAATGGAACGGCGGATTGCTCAGCACGAGGTCCACACTCCCGTCCGGCAGCCCCGCCAGCCCGTCCCCGACCCGGAACTCCGCGTGCCCGGGCACCCCGTTCGCCTTGTACGTCGCCTCCGCCGAGGCCACCGCCTGGAACGACTCGTCCACGAACAGCACCTCGGCCGACGGCTCGGCCACCGCCACCGCCGTACCGACCACGCCGTTGCCGCAGCCCAGGTCCACCACCCGCCGGCCGCCGAGCGCGCCCGGCAGATGCTGCAGGAAGAACCGCGTGCCGATGTCGAGGCGGTCGGCGCAGAACACCCCCGCGTGGTTGACCACGGTGCGCCCCGAGACCGGGCCGATGCCCTCGGGCAGCGCATAGCTGTACGGCCACGGGTTGGCGGGCCGCTCCAGTGCGGTGTCCGGCGTGCAGAAGATCAGCCGGGCCTTCCGCTCGGCCAGCGAGGTGCGGGTCGGGCCCAGGATCCGCTCGAACAGCTGCAGCGTCGAGGTGTGGATCTCCTTCACCATCCCGGTGCCGACGACGACCGTCCCCTGGTGCACAGCGGGCGCCAGCCGCAGCAACTGGTCCTCCAGGAGCGCAAGGCTCTTGGGCACCCTGACCAGGAGGACGTCGACACGCTCGGGCGGCGGATCCTGCGTGGTCAGCAGCCGTACGGCACCGGTCTCGACGCCGGCTTGGGCCAGGTTCGCGCGGGTCGCTTCCTGCGCCAGGAGCGAGTCGGTGATCTGCACCGGCCGGTGCGCCGCGAGCGCGGTCACCAGGGCGCCCCAGCGGTCGCCGAGGACCACGACCGTGCCGGACAGCGGCACCTTCTCGGCTTCGAGGTGCCTGAGCAGGTACTCGTCGGAGGCGTCCCAGGCACGCAGCCTCTCGCGCGGGTCCTCGGGGAAACGGGCCAGCGCGAGCTCGCCCCACGGCGTCGTCATACGGTCGTTCATCGTGTGTCAAGGCTAGCCGAGCCGCAGCTCACGGCCGGTGGGGGAGGATGGATGACATGGATGCCGAGCTGTTCCCACGGGAGCGCACGCAGGTCGCGCCCGGCGCGGTGCACGTGCCCGGCTGGCTGGCCGCGGACTCCCAGGGCGAGCTGCTGGACGCCTGCCGCGAGTGGGCACGCCCACCCGCAGGCCTGCGCACGGTGCGCACGCCCGGCGGCGGCACGATGACCGCCCGACAGGTCTGCCTGGGCCGGCACTGGTACCCGTACGGCTATGCGCGCACGGTGGTCGACGGTGACGGCGCTCCGGTGAAGCCGTTTCCGGGATGGCTGGGCGAACTCGGCCGACGCGCGGTGCTGGAGACACTCGGCGAACCGCCGGAACCGTACGACATCGCACTGATCAACTTCTACGAGGCCGAAGCCCGCATGGGCATGCACCGCGACAGCGACGAGAAGTCCGACGCACCGGTGGTCTCCCTGAGCCTGGGCGACACCTGCGTCTTCCGCTTCGGCAACACCGGGACCCGCACCAGGCCCTACACGGATGTCGAGCTGCGCAGCGGCGACCTGTTCGTGTTCGGCGGACCGTCCCGGCTCGCCTACCACGGGGTGCCGCGCGTGTACGCGGGCACCGGGCCCCCGGAGTTGGGGCTGGCAGGACGGCTGAACATCACGCTCCGGGTCAGCGGCCTGTAGCCCGCTGTAACTGCGGATCATGGGAGACTCGCCCTCATGAGCGGCAAGGCGGACCCCCGGCCGACGGGGGAAGGGACCACCTCGAGGACGCGGTTGGACCGGGGGCGCGGTGCGCTCGGGCCCGCGTTGGAGCTCGTGCACACCGGGCGCGCGCCCACGAGGGCGGTGCTCACCGCCGAGCTCGGCGTCACACGGGCCACGGCCGGAGCGGTGGCCGCCGAGCTGGAGGCCCTCGGGCTGATCCGGGTCGACGCCCGGCCCGGCGCGGCGGCCGGCTCGCAGGGCAGGCCCTCGCACCGGCTCGCCGTCGCCGAGGACGGCCCGGTCGTCCTCGCCGCTCAGGTGCACGCCGACGGGTTCCGGGCGGCGCTGGTGGGTCTCGGCAGCCGCATCGTCGCCACCGCACCCGGCAGCGAGACCGTGGACGCCGACCCGGCGAAGGTCCTCGGCTCGGTGGTGGAGGCAGGCGCCGAGCTGCTGCGCTCGACGGGGCGGCGCTGCGTGGGCGCCGGACTCGCCGTACCCTCCGCGGTCGCCGAACCCGACGGGCTCGCCCTCAACCCCCTGCACCTGGCGTGGCCCGTCGGTGCGCCCGTCCGCCGTATCTTCGCCGAGTGCGTGCGCGCCGCCGGCATCACCGGGCCCGCCTTCGCCGGCAACGACGTCAACCTCGCCGCCCTCGCCGAGCACCGGCACGGCGCGGGCCGCGGCGCCCGGGACCTGCTGTGCGTGGCCACCGGGCACCGGGGTGTGGGCGGCGCGCTGGTCCTGGACGGCCGTCTGCACACGGGCAGTTCGGGCCTGGCCCTGGAGGTCGGCCACCTCACCGTCAACCCCGAGGGCCGCCCCTGCCACTGCGGCAGCCGCGGCTGCCTCGACGTCGAGGCCGACCCGCTGGCCCTGCTCACGGCCGCGGGCCGCGAGCCCGGCCCCGAGGTCAACCTCCTCCGGCAGGCCAACGACCTGATCCGCCACCACTACGACGATCCCGCCATCCGCACCGCGACCGAGACCCTCATCGACCGTCTCGGCCTCGGCCTCGCGGGCCTGGTCAACATCCTCAACCCCGACCGCATCATCCTCGGCGGCCTCCACCGCACGCTCCTCGACGCCGACCCCGAGCGCCTGCGCGCCGTCGTCGCCGACCGCAGCCTGTGGGGCCAGAGCGGCGGCGTCCCCATCCTCGCCTGCACCCTCGACCACAACAGCCTGGTCGGCGCCGCCGAGTTGGCCTGGCAGCCGGTACTGGACGATCCGCTGGGGGCGCTCGGCCGGTGAGGCCGCCGGCGCCTTTTGCGGTTCGGCACCCTCCCCGGAGAACCGGGCAGCCCGCTCGGCGGTGAGCCTGGGGGGCAGCCTGCCTCGGTCAGCCTGTCCTGGTCGCCCTTGAAGGCCGGGGCAGCGGGGCGAGCACGGGCCCCTACTCGGCCGTCTCCAGGATGCGCGTCCGCGGCGCCCCGGACAGGGCGGGTGCGTTGTCCGGCGAGGACCACACCGTCGTCCTGAGGAACCCCAGGAACCGCTCTGCGTCCGCCACGTCGTCGAAGTCCAGGTCGATGACGACGTACGCGGGATCGTCGACCGGGCGCTGAACGCGGTGGCGTCGTACGCCCGCGCTCTTCCGGGCGGACGCGAAGCGGTCGAAAGCCGTCTTCCAGGTGGCGAAGTCCGTGATCGGGTGCTCGATGTGCAGGGTCGCCATGGCTCCTCCTCAGGGGTTCTCGCGGTGCACCTTCATGCTGGGCGGCGGGCCGGACCGCCGTACATCCCAGATGTGTGGGGGATGGCGCGGCGTACGCTCGGATCATGGCCGACCAGGACCGGCTCGCAGCCCGCCACGACCGCATCGTCCGGCTGTGCGAGGCCGGTGGCGACGCGCGGGAACTGCGGATGCGGCTCCTGGACGAGCTGGGGGCCGCCGTCGGGTTCGACGCGTACGCGTTCCTGCTGACCGACCCGGAGACCGCGGTCGGCTGTGCACCGATCGCCGACGTGCCCTGTCTGGCGGAGCTGCCCCGGCTGATCCGTCTCAAGTACCTGACGCCGACCGGCCGGTGGACCGCGATCCGTGACCTCGCCCTGCTCAGCGACCACCCCGAGCCCGAGCGCGGTCCGCTCTGGCAGGATCTGCTGCGGCACCACGGCGTCCGGGACGTCGCCTCACTGGTCTTCAGGGACCGTCACGGCACCTGGGGCTTCCTCGACCTGTGGCGCCGCGACCGGGAGTTCAGCCGCGCGGAGGCCACCCACCTGGCCGGGCTCACCGCGCCGGTCACCGCCGCCCTCCGCCGCGCCCAGGCCGCCACCTTCGTCGTACGGCCCCACCAGGCACCGCGCCCCGGCCCGCTGGTGCTGCTGCTCTCACCCGGTCTCGACGTGCTCGGCCAGACCCCCGAAACGCACGCCTACTTGCGCGTCCTCGTGCCGCCCGAGCAGGGACGCCCGCCCGTTCCCGCCGGCGCCTACAACGTGGCCGCGCAGCTCCTCGCCGTGGAGGCGGGCGTGGACACCCACCCGCCACGCGCGCGCGTGCACCTTGCCGACGGGCTGTGGCTGACCCTGCGCGCGGCCCGGCTCGGGGAGGAAGGGCCCCGGGGGCAGCGCACCATCGCCGTCACCATCGAGGAGACCGCCCCGGGCGAACGGCTGGCCCTCTTCGGCCGGGCCTTCGCCCTCAGCGCACGCGAGCGCGAACTGCTCGGCCTGCTCACCAAGGGCGCCGACAGCCACACCGTGGCGCGCAGCATGTACGTCACCGAACACACCGTGCAGGACCACCTCAAGTCCGTGTTCGCGAAGACCGGCACGCACAACCGCCGGGACCTGCTCACCCGCGCACTGGGGGCGTGAGCCCGGCGGAGTTAGGCTCCGGAGCATGCGGATCTCGGTCTCCTCGGACATGGACGAACCCGTGGCGCGCTCGCTCGTCGCGGAACTGGGCAGACGCGGCCACGAGGTCGTACCCCATGGGGCCCTGAAACCCGGGGACGACCCCCAGTGGGCCGCGTGCTCCGAGGCCGCGGCCCGCGAGGTCGCCGAGGGAACCGCCGACCAGGCGGTGGTGTGCTGCTGGACCGGCACGGGCGCGTCCATCGCCGCCAACAAGGTGCCCGGCGTACGGGCCGCCCTGTGCACCGACGCGTACACGGCGGACGGTGCCCGCCGCTGGAACGACGCCAACGTACTGGCGCTCAGCCTGCGCCTGACCTCCGAGCCGCTGCTGGGGGAGATCCTCGACGCCTGGTTCGCGGCGCAGCCCAGCCAGGATGCCGAGGACCGGGAGAACGTGGAGCGCGTGGGACGGCTCGACACCGGCAGGACCACCCGCTGAGGACACGTGCCGCCGCTCAAGACCTCGACGATCACCTCTTGCTTACTTCGATAAAGGCGCTTTAACTTTGTCAGCATGATGTTGACCCAGCGGGAGCGCGAGATCATCGCGCTGCTGCGCCGCGACCCGCTGGCCGGGCCACAGGCGATCGCCGACGCCCTCGGCAGCACCCGGGCCGCGGTGAACGTGCACCTGTCCAACCTGGGCAAGAAGGGCGCCATCCTCGGCCGCGGCTACATCCTCCGCGAGGAGAACGCCGTCGTGGTCGTCGGCGGGGCCAACGTCGACGTGAAGGTACGCAGCCTCGCCCCCGTACGGCAGCGGACCAGCAACCCGGGGCGGGCCGGCACCACCGCGGGCGGCGTCGGCCGCAACATCGCGGAGAACCTGGCGCGGCTGGGCACCCCGACCCATCTGATCGCCGCCGTCGGCCGGGACGCGGCGGGCGAGCGGCTTCTCGCCGAGACCGCGGCGGCCGGGGTGCGCCTGGACCACATGCACCGCAGCGCCCACCCCACGGGGACGTACACGGCGGTCCTCGACGCCGACGGGGACCTGGTCGTGGCGGTCGCCGACATGGCGGCCACCGAAGCCCTGGCACCCGAGGACCTGCACCCGGCCCGCGAGCTGATCGCCCACGCCGACATGCTGGTCCTGGACGGCAATCTGCCCGCCGCGGTGCTGGCCCACGCGATGGACGTCGCGCAGCCCGCCGCCGTACCGGTGGTGATCGACCCGGTCAGCGCCCCCAAGGCGGCCCTGCTCGCACCGCTGCTCACCGACCGCCGCCCGGTCTTCGCCCTGACACCGAACCTCGACGAACTACGGGCCCTGCTCGGCCGTCCCGTCGGCGACAGCGAGGCCGAGGTGACGGCCGCCGCCGACACGCTGCACGCGCGCGGGGTGCGCCATGTGTGGGTACGGCTCGGGGCGCGCGGCAGCGTGCTGAGCACCGCCGGCGAGGAAGGGACCCTCCTGCCCGCACCGCCCGCCGAGGTCGCCGACGTCACCGGCGCCGGGGACGCCATGCTCGCCGCGTTCGTCCACGCCCTGCTCGCCGGCGGCGACCCGGTGGACGCCGCCCGCTACGGACACGCGGCCGCGGCCCTGACGGTGCAGAGCCCGGCGACGGTGCGCCCCGACCTGACCCCGCGTCTGATCGAGGACGCCCTGACCGACCCGACCGAACCGACCGACCTGAACGATCCGATGCGGAGCCAGAGATGACCACGCCCACCCCCGCCCCGACTCCCGCGACCCCCGTACCGCACCCGCGTCTCGTGCTGACCGACGAGGTCCGCGAGGCGCTGCGCGACGGGTGTCCCGTCGTGGCGCTGGAGTCGACGATCATCAGCCACGGCATGCCGTACCCGCAGAACGTGCAGATGGCCGTGGAGGTCGAGCAGATCATCCGCGAGGGCGGCGCCGTCCCCGCGACGATCGCCGTCCTGCACGGCCGGCCCCACATCGGGCTGACCCAGGCGGACCTGGAACTCCTCGCGACCGCGCCGGACGTCACCAAGGCCAGCGTCCGCGACCTCGCCTATGTCATCGCACGGGGCGCCCACGGCGCGACGACCGTCGCCGCGACCATGCGGCTGGCCGCCCTCGCCGGCATCCGTACGTTCGTCACCGGGGGCATCGGCGGCGTGCACCGCGGGGCGCCGACGACCTTCGACATCAGCGCCGACCTGACCGAACTGGCCGCGACCGGCGTCGCGGTGATCAGCGCGGGCGTCAAGAGCATCCTCGACATCGGCCTGACCCTGGAGACGCTGGAGACCCTGGGCGTGCCGGTCCTGACCTACGGCACGGACGAGTTCCCGGCGTTCTACTCGCGCCGCAGCGGCTTCACCTCGCCCATGCGCGTGGACTCGCCCGCCGAGATCGCCGCCGTGATGCACGCCCGCTGGGACCTCGGCATCCCCGGGGGCGTCAGCATCGCCAACCCGGTCCCCGAGGACGAGGAGGTCCCGGCCGAGCGCATGGACGGCGTCATCGCCCAGGCCCTGGCCGAGATGGACAAGGCCGGCATCACCGGCAAGGACACCACCCCCTACCTCCTCGGCCGGATCGTCGAGCTGACCGGCGGTGAGAGCCTGCGCACCAACATCGCGCTGGTCAAGAACAACGCCCGGCTCGGCGCGCGCATCGCCGTCGAGTACGCCGAGCTCGGCTGAGACCCGGGCCGCACCCCTCACAGGCTCCACAGCGCCGCCACCAGCGGCCGCCGTGGATCCGCCCGCCGTACGCACAGCCCGATCGGGAACTGCTCCGGCGGCGGATCCGCGGCAACCACCGCCAGCCGGTCGCGCACCGCACTGTGCTCCAGCACGAGCCGGGGCACCACGCCCGTGCCGCAGCCCAGGGCGACCGGCGTCAACAGCCCCTCGTGGCCGTCCGGTTCACAGGCCACCTCGGGTTGCACACCGCGGGCGCGGAACCAGCGGTCGGCCGCCTCGCGGACCAGCCCGCGGTGGGGGAGGACGAACGGACCGTCACCCACCCCGTGCACGAGGCGCCGGCCGCGGCGGCGAAACTGCGGCCGTCCGTGGACACCTCCGTCTCCTGAGGTCGTTGTCAGTGGCGGCGGCTAGCCTGCGGGCATGATCGAGACGATCGGCGACGACCGCCGCTTTCCGTCTGCCCTGGCCGCCGTGGCCGAGGTGGAGTTCGACTACGACGACGGCGAGGGCATCGACTTCGAGCCCTACACCGCCTTCGACTCCGCGGAGGAGAGCACCGACTGGATCCGTCACTGGACCGGCAACCACGAACTGGACGGCGACGCCTACCGGGTCTTCGGCCAGGACGGCACCGGAGGCCTCGCCGCCCTCTGGTGCACGCGGCCGGGGCGGCCCCTGGCCGAACAGCCCGTGGTGTTCCTGGGTTCGGAGGGGGAGCGGGGCGTCATCGCCGGCAACCTCTCCGACTTCCTGTGGGTTCTGGCCGACGGCCTGGGCCCGATGGAGGTCATCGAGTACGAGCAGCGCGAGGCCCGCCCCAACCCGACGCTGACCGAACTGGCCGAGCGCCACGCCACCACCCCGCGCCGCACCGCCCAGGAGATCGTCGCGCAGGCGCAGGCCGAGTTCCCGACCTTCTGCGAGGACCTGGACGAGCTCTGCCGTTGATGCGGGAGGTCAAGGACCGGCCCCATCCAGGTGCTGCGCCGCCCCATCACCGAGCGACCAGTCGGCCGACCCGTCCTCGGTCATGATGACGAAGACGTTGGGTGGCTCGGTGCATGCGCAGGCATGAGCGAGTTGGCCGGTCCGGCGGTGTGGCGCCGGTTCCTGGGCAGGCAAAGCCTCGCGCACGGCTCTGTCCGGGGCGTCCAGGCGGGCCGGATCGGCACCCGGCGCGTCGCTACGGGCCAAGGGCATGGGCGGTGACCCTGCCGGTCAGTGCCACTCGACAGCGAACGCCCGGCCCGGGTTGTCCGTGAGGACGCGGTTCATCAGTTCCTCACCCAGCTCCCGCGCGAGACGTGGTCGGATCCTGCGTAGCAGATACGGCATCCCCGGGCCGCCGTCGACCGACCGCGCCCCGGCGACCACCGTGTCCCCACCGAGCAGCAGCCGGTGCCCGAAACCCGCCGCCGCGAGGGCCCGTACCGCGTCCGGCATGCGCCAGTCGGTGGCGTGATGGGCGCGGGAGGGGCCGTCGAAGGCCAGCCAGCAGCCCGCCTCCGCGGCCTGGCGCTGGACCACGAGGTCGGGGCAGCGGTTGAGGTGGCCGAGGATCACGCGCTCGGGCGGGACGCCCAACTCGCCGCACAGCAGGTCCAGTACATCGAGTGCGCCCGTTCCCATCTCGAGGTGGACGGCGATCGGCGCCCCCGTGGCGTGGTGGGCCTCGGCCGCCGCGGTCATGGTCCAGCGGGCGTGCGCGTCGAGCGCATGGAAGCCGCCCGCCACCTTGACGAGGCCGGCCCGGACGCCCGATGTGCCGATGCCCTCGGTGAGTTCGGAGACGAACACATCGGCGAGCCTGCCGCGCAGCTCGTCGAGCAACTCCGGTGCGTAGTGGGCGGCTTGGTGCAGTCCGGTCGCGCACACCACGTGCACACCGGCCGCTCGGGAGAGGAGGGGCAGGTCGGCGGCCCGACGGCCCATCCCCAGCGGGGTCCACTGGACGACGCTCGCTCCGCCCGCCGCACGGAACGCCTCCAATTCGGCCCGCGCGGCGGCGGCGTCGTTCAACTCCTGGCCGGGCAGCTGCGGGCTCCGGAGGAAGAGATGGTCGTGCGCGTCGCACACCCCCAGGTCCTCGGGCCGCACGTCCCCCAGCACCGTGCGGACGCCGCTCACCACTGGCGCCCGCGCGGCAACTTCTCACGCCCCGGCGCCGACAGGTGCAGCACCTCGAACACATCGCCGTCGGCCTTCGGCGTGTCGTGCTCCCACAGCGAGAAGTGGACCAGCTCCCAGCGGCTGGAGTCCACGGCCGCCGCCGCAAGCACCGCGCCGTCCTCGTCGGCCAGCCGCACCGTCTCCTGCGCCGCGTCCGCCATGACGTCGGCCAACACCACGCCCTCGGGCATCGGTTGACGCCGCCGCACCGCGAACCGCGCCGGTGAGCCCGGCGCGCCGCCCTCCTCGTATGCCAATCCGGTCCACTGCCGCACCGACGGCCGCCCGAAGTCGTTGCTGAGCCCCTGGAAGGCGCCGCCCCACAGGAAGGTGTTCATGCCCTCCATGGTGTTCCACAGGTAGAACGGCGCGTACTGGTTGACCGGTGAGCCGTTCACACCGCGCTCTCGCAGGAGATACGTCTTGAGGCCGAGGCCCTCCCAGTCGTCCAGCAGATGCCCGATACGGGCGACACGGCCGCGGATGATGCCCGTGTCGTAGTCGGCGGGCAGCGTCAACTCGTACTGCATGGCGTGCATCGGATGCCTCCTCAGGCAGAAGAGCCGTTCGCGGGACGGTCCTCGGGACCGACGTGCGCGTCCCACTCCGTGGTGGTGCCGTCCTCGGCGGCCTCGACGACCGCGAGATGCGTCATGAAGGTGCGCGGCCCGGCGCCGTGCCAGTGCCACTCGTCCGGCTCGATCCACACGGTGTCGCCCGCGCGGATCGACTCCGGCGCGCCGCCCTTGCGCTGCACGAGTCCCTCACCCTCCAGGACGTGCAGCACCTGACCGTGCGGATGGCGGTGCCAGGCGGTGTGGGCGCCGGGCGCGAAGTGGACGTTGAACATGCGCAGTCGCGACGGGGCCGCGGGCGCGGCCAGCTCGTCGAGCCAGACCGAGCCGGTGAAGTTCTCCGCCGGGCCCTGCCGGGTGTCGGGGCGCTTCCTGGTGATGTGCACAGACCTGAACTCCTAACGCGGGGCGAGCAGGGAGAGCAGCCCTCGGACGCCGGCGTCGAAGGCGGCGGGGGAGCCGGAGGCGCGGGCGAGGACATAACCGCCCTGGACGGTCGCGAGGACGGTCGCGGCGATCTCCTCGCCGTCCAGCGAGGGCGCGAACTGCCCCTGCTCCTTGCCCTCTTCGACGATCCCGGCGATCAACTCCCGGATCGCGTCGAGCGTGTCGTCGACCGGCGCACGCAGCTTGTCGCTGGCGATCACGTCCGGATCCATCGTCAGCCGTCCGACGGGGCAGCCGCGCAGCACGTCACGGTCGCGCAGCAGATAGGCCTCGATGCGCTCGTACGGCGTTCCCGGCCCGCCCAGTACTCCCTCGGCGGTAGCCCGCAACTCCTCGGCAGTCCGCCTGATCGCCGCCAGGGCGAGGTCCGGCTTGCCCTTGAAGTGGTGGTACATGCTGCCCTGTCCGGCGCCCGAGCGCTCCAGGATCGCCTTGGGGCTGGTGCCCACGTAACCGCGCTCCCACAGCAGCTCACGGGTGGACTCGATCAGACGGTCCGAGGTGCTCTCCGAGGTGCTCATGCACGGACTGTACATACTAGTAGTTACAGAAGTCGAGCCTTTGGGGAGCAGCGGCCACGACCGCGCCTACTCCCCGGGAGGTACACGCACTGCCGCTGACCGTACGACGACCCGGACCCCTCCCCGGCGGGAGCCTCGAGCCATCAC
This sequence comes from Streptomyces longisporus, assembly GCF_039532765.1. Taxonomy (NCBI): domain Bacteria; kingdom Bacillati; phylum Actinomycetota; class Actinomycetes; order Kitasatosporales; family Streptomycetaceae; genus Streptomyces; species Streptomyces longisporus. Next base: position 596,768 of record NZ_BAAASG010000002.1, on the reverse strand, counting down.
CACAAGACGCACCACAGACCCACCCAGGAGATGACCCGAGATGCAGACTTTCGCAGACTGGCACGGCGGCCCCGGCCCGTGGATCCTGTTCTTCCCGCTGATCTGGGCGGCCGTCGTGATCGGCGTCGTGACCGTCCTGCGCCGCACCGTGTGGCGCGGCCGCGGCGGCCCGTGGCGGCCCATGGGGGACCCCCGGCCCTCCGGCGACTCACCCCTGGCCGTGCTCGGCCGCCGCTTCGCCTCCGGCGAGATCGACGAGGACGAGTACTGGCGCCGACTGTCCGTGCTGGACGAGCAGTTCGGTCGCACCAAGGGCGGTGCGGCGTGACCACCACGACCGCCCTCCGTACGGCCGCCCGGGTCGTCGACGCCGTGAAGGTGTACGGCCGCGGCGACACCGAGGTGAGGGCCCTGGACGGGGTGAGCGTCGACTTCCCGGTCGGCCGCTTCACCGCGATCATGGGGCCCTCGGGCTCCGGAAAGTCCACCCTGATGCACTGCGCGGCCGGCCTCGACACCCTCAGCGCGGGCACCGCGTACATCGGTGACACCGACCTCGGGGATCTCGACGACCGCCGCCTGACCCTGCTGCGCCGCGACCGCGTCGGCTTCGTCTTCCAGGCGTTCAACCTGGTGCCGACGCTGAGCGTCGCGGAGAACATCACGCTGCCCCTGGACCTCGCCGGCCGCAGGGGCGACCCGGAGTGGATCGAGGCGCTCATCGACGTCGTCGGCCTGCGCGACCGCCTGCACCACCGGCCCGCCGAACTCTCCGGCGGGCAGCAGCAACGCGTCGCCGTGGCACGGGCGTTCGCCGGGCGGCCCGACGTCGTCTTCGCCGACGAACCCACCGGCAACCTGGACTCCCGCTCCGGCGAGGAGGTCCTCGGCCTGCTCGGCCGCGCCGTGCGCCAGACCTCCCGCACCGTCGTCATGGTCACCCACGACCCGGTCGCCGCCGCCCACGCCGACGAGGTCGTCTTCCTCGCCGACGGACGCCTGGTCGACCGTATGGAATCCCCGACCGCCGACAGGGTCCTGGACCGCATGAAAGCCCTCGAGGTGCCCTCGTGAACGCCTCCGTACGCCTGAGCGTGTCCTCCCTGCGCGCCCACAGACGGCGCTTCGCCGGCACCTTTCTCGCCGTGTTCCTCGGCGTCGCCTTCCTGGCGGGCACCCTCGTCATGGGCGACACACTGCGCGCCGGCTTCGACTCGATGTTCGGCCACGCCACCAGCGGCACGGGCGCCGTCGTCCGCAGTGCCGACGCCATCACCACGCCCGGTGAGAGCCAGGGCGTGCGCCAGCCGGTCGACACGGCCCTGGTGAACACCCTCGAACGGGTGCCCGGGGTCGCGGCCGCCGCACCCGACATCGAGGGCGCCGGCCAACTCGTCGGCAAGAACGGCAAGCCCATCGGCGGCAAGGGCCCGCCCACCCTCGCCGGCAACTGGATCCCCGACGCCAGGCTCAACCCGTACCAACTCGCCGAGGGCCGCGCCCCGCAGAAGTCCGGCGAGGTCGTCGTCAACCGCGGCGCCGCGAAGAAGGGCAACCTGAAGATCGGCGACACCACCATCCTCCGGACCCCCGACCCGGTCAAGGTGACCATCGTCGGGCTGGCGACCTTCGGCGGCGAGGACGGCATGGCGCAGGTGACCTTCACCGGCATGACCCGCGCCGACGCCGAGAAGTACCTCACCGCCCGCCCCGGCGAGGCGGCGAGCATCAAGGTGCGGGCGGGCCCCGGCGTCAGCGAGAAGGAACTCGTCGCCCGCCTGACCCCCGTACTCCCCGAGGGAGTCGAGGCGATCACCGGTCAGGCCTCGGCCCAGGAGAACACCGACATGATCTCCAGCCAGTTCCTGACCATCTTCACCACCTTCCTCCTCGTGTTCTCCGGCATCGCCCTCCTCGTCGCGACCTTCTCCATCCACAACACCTTCGCGATCGTCGTCGCCCAACGCGCCCGCGAGAACGCCCTGTTGCGTGCCCTCGGCGCCTCCCGCCGCCAGGTCACCGCCACGACCCTGATCGAGGCCACCGCCGTCGCCGTGACCGCCTCGGCGACGGGCCTCGCGGGCGGCATCGGCATCGCCGCCGGACTGCAGGCCCTGTTCCCGGCGATCGGATTCCCCTTCCCCGACGGCAACCTGGTCATCAGCGCCCTGTCCATGACCCTTCCGCTCGCGGTCGGCATCGTGGTCTGCCTGGGCTCCGCACTGCTGCCCGCCGTACGCGCCGGCCGCACCGCGCCGCTGGCCGCCCTGCGCGAGACGGCCGTCGACACCTCCGGCGCCTCCCGCACCCGCGCCGTCACCGGCATGGGCCTGGCCGCCCTCGCCGTAGCCACCACGCTCAGCGGAGTGCTCGTCTCACCGTCCCTCTGGATGGCGGGACTCGGCGCCGCACTGGCCCTGGTGGCTTTCGTGGTCCTCGGCCCGGTCGCCTCGACCACGGCCGTACGCATCCTCGGCGGCCCGCTCGACACACTCCGCGGCGTCACCGGCGGCCTCGCCCGCCGCAACGCCCTGCGCAGCCCCAAGCGGACGGCCGCCACCGCGAGCGCTCTGATGATCGGCGTGGCCGTCGTCTCCCTCTTCACCGTCTTCGGCGCCTCGCTGAAGGCCACCATGGACCAGACCGTGTCCCGCTCCTTCGCCGGCGACGTCGCCGTCAGCACACCCTCCTTCGGCGCGGGCGGCAGCGGCCTGAGCCCCCGGCTCGCCGGCGCGATACAACAACTCCCCGAGGTCGACACGGCCGTGGGCCTTGGCCGCGGAGTGGCGAAAGTCGACGGCAGGGGACGGGCGTTGACCGTCACCGACCCCGTCGCCCTGGAGCGCACCTTCGACCTCGGCAAGGTCGACGGTTCACTCCGCACCCTGGGCACCGACGGCATCGCCCTCACCAGAACGGAAGCCGACAACCAACACCTGTCCACCGGTGACAGGGCCCAACTCACCTTCACCGACGGCAAGAAGCAGACCTTCACCGTCCGAGCGGTCTACGGCCGGTCGGAACTCGCCGGGGACTACGTCATCACCCGCGCCGCCTGGGCCCCGCACCGCACCCAGGACTCCGACACCCTGATCGCCGTCTCCTTCAAGGACGGCGTGAGCACGGACGCCGGCAAGGCCGCCGTGCGGAAGGTCGCCGCCCGCTACGGCAACCCCCAGGTCCAGACCCGCAGCGAGTACGCGCAGTCCTCGGCCGGAGGCATCGACATGATGCTGACCCTCGTCTACGCCCTCCTCGCCCTCGCGGTCCTCATCGCACTGCTCGGCATCGCCAACACCCTCACCCTGGCGATCCACGAACGCACCCGCGAACTGGGTCTGCTCAGGGCCGTCGGTCAGACCCGCCCCCAACTGCGCGCCATGGTCCGCTGGGAGTCGGTCCTCGTCGCCGCCTTCGGCACGGCCGGCGGCCTGGGCCTCGGCGCCTTCCTCGGCTGGGTCCTGGTCAAGGCCTCGGACGGCGCCGACGACAGCGCCTTCACGTTCGCGATCCCACCCACGCAACTCGCGATCGTGGCCCTGGTGGGCCTTGCAGCCGGCGCCCTGGCAGGCCTGCGCCCGGCCCGACGGGCGGCACGCCTGGACGTCCTGCGCGCCATCGCCACGGAGTGACCGACACCGGGCAACGTGGCGGTCAGCGGCCGCCCTACAGCTGGCGGTACAGGCCCTCCAACGCCCACTGCACCGCCGGACACCGGCCGGGAGGGAGCCGTACGCGACTCGGGCGCCCCGAAGGCGACCGACCCGTCCAATACGGTCACCGCCCGGTCAGCCGGGAACGGCGGACCGGGCGGGAGCGTGCGTGGACCTGTGGCTGTCGGCCGCGTGCTCGAGCTCCACCAGCCGGCGGGCCGGCGTGTCGGCCGTACGGCGCGGAGGGCGGGCCGGGGCAGCCACCGGAGCGGGTGTCGTGGGCAGCGCGAACCAGACGACCTTGCCCGAGTCGCCGTCCGGGCGCGCCCCCCAGCTCTCGCTCACCGCGGCCACCATGGCCAGCCCGCGCCCGGTGGTGGCGGAGGCTTCGACGTCCCGCACCTCGGGCAGGCGGGGGTCGTGGTCGTGCACGGAGACCATGAGCCGGTCCAGCACGAGCTCTATCTCCACGGTGCACTGTTTGTCGGGCTGGGCGTGCAGGTGGACGTTGGTCAACAGCTCCGTCACACCGAGCGCGGCCCGGTCGATGAGTGCGTCCAGATGCCAGTAGCGCAACTGCGCAGAGACGATTCTGCGGACCTGGCCGATCCGCGACGGCAGGGCTTGCAGCTCTACCGTGCAGTGCCTGCTTGGGTGACTGATCACGGCTGCGACTCCCCGACTTAAGAGGTCCGGAAGAACACGGAGTACGGATCCAGCAGGTGCCTGAGGGCCTGGCCACCTGCCGTCGTGCCCGGCGGGCTGGTTCGCAGCGTTATCGCCGGTAAACCCAGAGTGACGTGAGAACAGCGTGACCCAGGGGGCGCGGGAGCGCAACTCGCGATCGGCTGCGCCGACCGCGCGGGTGCAGGCCCGCCTCCGGCCTGTCGGCCCTGTCAGCCGCCCCGCCCCGCCGCTTTGCGTACGGCCTCGATGAAGCGGCGCGCCGCGGGCGGCCCCGGCTCGCCCGGCGCGGGGTCGTGCTCGCCCAGGGTCAACAGGTACCGCTTGCCGTTGAGGTCCGCGAGCGCCCGGTCCTCCGCGGCGAACCAGGGCTTGGAGGCGCGCACCGCCTGCACCGGCGCGCTGTCGATCTCGGTGCCGTAACTGGTGAGCAGCGCAAGTCTGCCGTCGCTGATCCGGACCTGCCCGGCCCGGGTGAGCGAACGCAGCCGTTTTCCGATCCGCACGCCCGTCGCCGTGAACTCCGGCTCCGCCATGCCGCCGCCCCCTTGTGGCCGTCCGGTGCGCTGGACCGTGCTCCTGCGCGGATCGTGATCCAGCTCGTGTCGTGATCCAGTGTGCGCCCCCGTTCGGTGCAGTCTGCCCCCACCCGACGTCTGGCACCAGTACGCACGACACGCTCGGGGCGGGCGCCCGGAGCACTCGCGCGAATGCGCCCCCACCTTCGCCCCGCCCCCGTCCCCAGGGTGTTCTTTGGGGTGCTCAAAGGTGCGTTTATGCAGGTGAGAAGCGTGCGCAAGGTGTTTATGATCGGTGCGTCGGCCGCGCCACGCGCCGTCGGCGCACAGCCTAAGGAGCATCCGTCGTGAGCACCCCCCAGCAGACCCGGACCGGCAAAACCCTCGATGTCGACCACAGCGACGCCGCCTATCGCGACTGGCTGAAAGAAGCCGTCCGCAAGGTCCAGGCCGATGCCAACCGCTCGGCCGACACGCATCTGCTGCGGTTCCCGCTGCCCGAGAAGTGGGGGATCGACCTGTACCTGAAGGACGAGTCGACCCACCCGACCGGCAGCCTCAAGCACCGGCTCGCCCGCTCGCTCTTCCTCTACGGACTGTGCAATGGCTGGATCCGGCCGGGCCGCCCGGTGATCGAGGCGTCCAGCGGCTCGACGGCCGTCTCCGAGGCGTACTTCGCAAAGCTGATCGGCGTGCCCTTCATCGCCGTCATGCCGCGCACGACGAGTGCCGAGAAGGTCCGCCTGATCGAGTTCCACGGCGCGCAGTGCCACTTCGTGGACGACTCCCGCAAGATGTACGACGAGTCGGCCCGCCTCGCGGTGGAGACCGGCGGCCACTACATGGACCAGTTCACCTACGCCGAACGGGCCACGGACTGGCGCGGCAACAACAACATCGCCGAATCCATCTTCCGCCAGCTGGAGTTGGAGCGGTTCCCGGAGCCCGCGTGGATCGTGGCGACGGCGGGCACCGGCGGCACCTCGGCGACCCTCGCGCGCTACGTCCACTACACCCAGCGCGACACCCGCATCTGTGTGGCCGATCCGGAGAACTCCTGTTTCTTCGAGGGCTGGACCACCGGCGATCCGGACGTCACCAGCGACTGCGGCTCACGCATCGAGGGCATCGGCCGGCCCCGTATGGAGCCGAGCTTCGTGCCCGGTGCCATCGACCGGATGATGAAGGTTCCCGACGCGGCCAGCGTCGCCGCAGTACGGGCGCTGGAGCAGGCCATCGGCCGCAAGGCGGGCGGCTCCACGGGCACCGGGCTGTGGAGCGCGCTGAAGATCGTTGCCGAGATGGTGGCCGAGGGGCGGCAGGGGAGCGTGGTGACGCTGCTGTGCGATCCGGGGGACCGGTACCTGGACAAGTACTACTCGGATGCGTGGCTCTCCGAGCAGGGGCTGGAGATCGAGCCGTACGCGGCGGCGATCGATGCGCTGCTGGAGACGGGCGTCTGGCCCTGCTGAGCCGCTCCGCGGGGTGCCGGCTGTCGTCTGCGGCTTCGTCGTGGCTGGTCGCGCCCGCGCGGCGGAGCCGCACATCGACACAGCCCCGCGCCTTTGAAGGGGCGCGGCTGAACCGTAGCGGACTTGGCCTGCTCAGTCCTGGCGGGCGAGCCGCCGGTCCAAGGAGATGACCGCGTCCCGGAAGGCCCGCCCCAGCCCCGCGCGCGCCGCCTTCACCGCGAAGCGGAACGGTGTCGTGCCGTCCGCGGCGAAGGTCCACTGCACGCGGGTGCCCGTCCCGGTCGGTACCAGTCGCCACTCCTCGGCGAGGGCGCGGGCGCCCGGTGCGTTGGTGACGTCGACCCGGTAGGCGTACACCTCCGGCTCCTTCGCCGCGATGACCGTCTCCCGGAAGCGCCCGCCGCCCTTGAGCCGGATGTCTCGCCCGGCGCCGTCGTCGAGGGACCGCGCGTGTGTCACGGCCGCGAACCATTCCGCCCACCCCGGCACATCGTCGTTGAGGGCGTGGAAGACCGCCTCGGGTGTCGCGGAGATCTCCTGGGCGAAGACCAGACGCACGGGTGCGGTGTCGATGAAGTCGAGCCCGACGGGACGCAGACGGTGGGCCATGAACGCGAACCCCCTTGGCGCAGAAGGGTGGTTGACCGGGGCGTCGTCACGATAGCTGGCGACCCGTCAGATGTCAGCAGCGCCCCGAGAAGTCAGCTTTCCGACTCGCCCACCACGACCAGCCGGCGCAGATGCTCGGAGATCTCCTCGCGCGCGTCGCCCGCCAGACCCGCGTCCGTCACCAGCGTGTCGACCTGCTCCAGCGCCGCGAACGAACTGAGCCCCACCACGCCCCACTTGGTGTGGTCGGCGACCACCACGACCCGCCGCGCCGACTGCACCAGGCGCCGGTTGGTCTCGGCCTCCGCGAGGTTCGGCGTCGACAGGCCGGCCTCTACCGATATGCCGTGCACACCGAGGAAGAGCACATCGAAGTGGAGCGCCGCGATCGCCTGGTCGGCCACCGGCCCCACCAGCGAGTCGGAGGGTGTGCGCACCCCGCCGGTCAGCACCACCGTGGCCGCACCCTGCCGGGGGCCGGAGGTGCGCTGCGCCGCATGGAAGACGTCGGCCACCCGCACCGAGTTCGTCACCACGGTCAGGTCCGGCACGTCCAGCAGATGGTGGGCCAGCGCATACGTCGTCGTACCGCCCGACAGGGCGATGGCGGTACCCGGCGCCACCAGTTGCGCCGCCGAGCGGGCGATGTCCTCCTTGGCCGTCAGCTCAAGGCCCGACTTGGCCTCGAAGCCCGGTTCGTGCGTGCTCGCCTCCACGACCGGCACCGCGCCGCCGTGCACCTTCTCCAGCACGCCCTGGCGGGACAGTGCGTCCAGGTCGCGGCGCACCGTCATGTCCGACACGCCGAGCTTGCGGGTCAGCTCGTTCACACGGACCCCGCCCCGGCGCCGGACCTCGTCCAGGATCAGGGCGCGCCGCTGCTCCGCGAGGAGGTTCTGATTCTCGCTCACGTACGCTCCGGTCCTTTCGCCTCAAGCCGTCCGACACGCCCTGCGCACCTGCTCCGACAAGGACATTCTTCCCTGCCCCGGTGCGCGGACGCCCCATCCTTGCACGGGTGGGCCCCCATGACGCCACCTGCCCGACGCGCGCATGTCACCAATGCCCCTTCTGTTCCACCCAGATCACCCGGATCGGGGAGATTCCGTGTTCACGGGTGTACGCCCCCGCCCGAGCAGAGATCCTTGTGCCCGCACGGTGACAAGAAGACGGCGCGTCACGGGGGAAGTGCGAACAGTGGAACATGCACAGGAACGTGTCCCGACCAGCGGTCCCGTCCCGGGACCCGAGAGATCCGCGATCGCCCTGGAACTCCTGGTCCACGGCGTGGGCGGCACCACGCCCCAGGAGATGCTCGATGATCCGCGGACGGTGCGGATCACCGGCGACGACACGGCGGCCGTCTTCCGGCGCGCCGAGGACGTCGACGCCGAGAGCAGACCCGGGGACTACCGCGGCAGACCGGTGCCGGAGGCCTACGTCTGGTGCAATCTCACCTCCGGCAACAGCGCGCGGGCACTGTGGCTGCTGCTCCTGCCGTTCATGGTGGTCAACCTCGCCCACTGGATGCGGCCCACCGCGCGCGGCCACCGGCGCACGGTCCGCCTCTACGGGCTGCTGGTGCGGCTGGCGGGTCTGACGCTGACGGTGCTGTTGGTCGCGGCCGCCTGCGAGGTCGCCCTTGACCTGGCGGTCTGGCAGTGCGCGGGCACGCGCGCGTGCGCCGAGCGACACTCCTGGCTGGGCTTCCTGTCACCCGAGGTGTCGCAGAACGGCTGGTGGAGCAGGCCCGGTCGGCGGCTCGCCGTCGCGGCCCTGGTGCCCGCAGCGCTCACCGCCCTGCTGTGGTACCTCTCCCACCGCACCTGGAGCGCGTACGAGTCCCAGCAGCCCATCGACCGCCGGCCCGGACCCGACGAGGAGACCGGCCGCACCGCCCTGGGCCGGCCCGGCTTCTGGTACGGCCGCCGACTGGTCGCCCGGCTGCGCGCCGCGCACACCGCGGCGGGCCTGCTGACGGTGGCCGCGGCGGTCGCGTCCTCCCCGGCCCGCTTCGACCGCAGGCCAGGCGGCCCCGCGGCACTCGACACCGTGGGCCGGCTCCTGGAGATCGCACTCGTCGCCACCGCCGTCGTCGTGGTGTGGGTGGTCTGCCGCCGGGGGCGCACCGAGAACCGCGTCGACCAGGAACTCGACGAGCACCTCGTACGACGCCTGCCGCTGACCGCGCTCGGCCTGCTGCTGCTGTGTGCGGTGTACGCCGGCTGGGAGCGACCGGGCTGGCAGTCGGCCGGTCTGCTGCCCGGCGGCGGCACCACCTTCGGCGCCCTCGCCCTGGTCCAGGGCTTACTGGTGATCGCCCTGGCGGTGGTCGCCCACCTGCTGTACCGCGGCCATCCCGATGCCCGCGCGGTGCTGCGCGGCCAGGGCGGACCCGCCGTCGCGATGCTGGCCTGCGCCCTGGGCGGGGTGATGTCCGGTGGCGTCTCCCAGCGGGTGTCCGACTGGCTGGACGGCACCGGCACCTCCATCGACGGCCCGCCGGTGCTGCTGACCTGGCAGGCGTCCGTGATCCCCGTACTGCTCCTCGTCCTGCTCGTCTTCTGCGCCGGGCTCGGCCGGCGGGCCTGGCTGCTGCGCCGCACCGAACTGGGCACCGTAGAGCTCGACTACCCCGGCGAACCCAAGGACACGGCGCGCACCCGCCGCATCGCCACCACCCGCGCGCTCGCCGCACTCACCGATCGCGGCCCCCTCGTCGTCGCCGTCACCTCCGCCACGACCCTGCTGCTGGGCGCCGGAGCCCTCCTCGGTGCGAAGATCACCGAAAAGGCGCCCGGCGAGGCCGCACAGCATGCCTTCGCCTTCGTGCACGGCGCCGCACAGACCGCCCAGGCGCTCGGCTCCTGGCTGATCGGCCTGGGCTTCATACTCTTCGTCACCTGGGGCAGGCGCGCCTACAAGGACGCCTCCGCCCGCCGCACCATCGGCATCCTGTGGGACGTCGGCACCTTCTGGCCGCGCGCCGCCCACCCCTTCGCCCCGCCCTGCTACGCGGAGCGTGCGGTGCCCGACCTGACCTGGCGGATGGCGACCTGGACGCGCGCCACGGGCGGCCGCCTCGTCCTCTCCGGGCACTCCCAGGGCAGCGTGCTCGCGGCCGCCGCGGCCTGGCAGCTGAAGCCGTCCGTCCGCAGACGCGTCGCCCTGCTGACCTACGGCTCCCCGCTCGAGCGCCTCTACGGCCGCTGGTTCCCGGCCCACTTCGGGCCCGCCGCCCTCAGCTCCCTCCACCACGACGTCGACTGCTGGCGCAATCTGTACCGTCTCACCGACCCCATCGGCGGCCCGGTCCGGCTGTCCGGTGACTGCGGCCCCGAGGTGGACCGCGCACCCCTGAAGGACCCCCTCGTCTACGGCCGCACGGCACAGCACCCGCTGCCCGCCCCGATCCTGGGCCACGGCGACTACCAGGCCGACCCGGCCTTCGCCGAGGAGCGGGAGCGGCTGCTGGCCCGCCTGCGTTCGGAGGTGCCCGGTCCACGCCCCGAGCCGGTACCTCAGGGTGACTCGGGCAGATCCTCGGCGTAGAGCAGGGTCAGATCGTCCGTGCTCGGCTCGTCGACCTGGGCGACCCGGCCCGCATGCCGTTCCACCATCGCCTCGAAGGTCTGGCGTGCGGTCCGGCCGTTGCCGAACGCCGGGCCCTTCGGGAGTGCCGTGAAGTACTTCAGCAGCGCCTGAGCGGTGCCCGGCGCCAGCCGGTACTCGTGCTCGTCGGCCTGCTGCTCGACGATCCTGAGCAGTTCGTCGGGCTCGTAGTCGCTGAAGGTGATGGTCCGTGAGAAACGGGACGCCACACCGGGGTTGACCGAGAGGAACCGCTCCATCTCGGCCGTGTAGCCCGCGACGATCACCACGACCGCGTCCCGGTGGTCCTCCATCAGCTTCACCAGCGTGTCGATGGCCTCCTTGCCGAAGTCCCGGCCCGAGTCCTCCGGCGACAGCGCATACGCCTCGTCGATGAACAGCACACCGCCGCGCGCCCGGTCGAAGGCCTCCTGGGTGCGGATCGCCGTCGAGCCGATGTGCTCGCCGACCAGGTCGACCCGCGACACCTCGACGAGATGCCCCTTCTCCAGCACACCGAGGGAGGCGAGGATCTCGCCGTAGAGCCGGGCCACGGTCGTCTTGCCGGTGCCGGGGGAGCCGGTGAAGACCAGATGCCGCTTGACGGAGGCCGCCTTGAGGCCCGCCTGCTGCCGGCGTCGGCCCACCTCGATCATGTCGGTCAGGGCCCGCACCTCACGCTTGACGCTCTCCAGGCCGACCAGCGCGTCGAGTTCACCCAGCACGGCCTTCGACGTCCGTGCCGGCTGCTCGGGCTGCGGGGGCTGCGCGGCGCCCAGCAGGGGCTCCTGTTCGGTGCTGCGCTGCCCCGGGATCGCGCCCAGCAGGCCGGGTGACTGAGCAGTCTGCTGTACGGCGGTCTCCCGGGCCGCGGGCGGCCTCAGGCCCGCGCTCTCGTCGCTGGTGCAGTCCTCGACGACCGGGCCCGAACCGGGGGCCGCGTCGCCGCCCTCCGCGAACTCGTACCCGCCGCGCGCGCACCGCTCCGTGCGGCACTTGCGCAGCGTCGTGCGGCTGCCGTCGATGACATGGAAGCCGTAGCCGCCGCTGCCGGTCACCCGGCAGCCCACGAAGCTGCCGCGGCCGCCCGCCGACACATAGAAGCCCGCCTCGGCGGGGGCGTCGATGGTGCAGCGCTCGATGGCCGGGTCCGCGCCCTTGGTGACGATCACGCCGGTCTGGGTGGCGTCGATGGTGCAGTTGCTCAGAGTGCCGCCGCTGCCGTGGTCGCGGAACCAGGCGCCCGTCGCGGCGTCCCGGATGCGGCAGTCGTCGAGCTGGGCGGTCGCGCCGTCGCTCACCGACACGGCCGTGTTGCGGACCTGGGTCAGGTCACTGTCGACGACGTCCGCGCGCGAGCCGCGGTCCAGGACGAACAGGGCGTCCGGCACGTCGTGCACCCGGCAGGACTCCAGCACCGCGGTGGCGCCGTCGCTGACCCACACCGCCGGGTAGTCGCCGGTGCTGTCGAAGATCTCGCACTGGTTGGCGTCCACGCGCGTGCCCGGATCCCACACCGACAGGCCGTTGCGCCCGAACTGACGCACCGTCGTGCGGGTCAGCGTGAGCACCGAGCGCGAGCGCAGATCGACCGCGTTCTCCGGGATGTCGTGGATGCGGCAGTCGGCCAGGGTGAGAACCGCGTCCGTGTCCAGGGTGACACCGTCCGCGGTGGTGCGGTGCACATCGCAGTCCGTCAGGTGCGCGGTGGCCCGGCCGGTGACCTGGACGCCGCTGCCGCGGACCTCGTACACCTCGCAACCCACCGCCTCCAGCGCGGAGTTCTCCCCGGTCGCCGACAGGCCCGCCCCCGAGGCGTGATGGATCCGGCACCGCTCCAGGCGCGGGTGCGCACCGCCGCGGACGGCGACCCCCGACTGACCGGCGGCCACGATCTCGCACTCCTCGAACACCCCGCCCCCGCCGTCGAGTACGGCGATGCCGATGCCGGCCGGGTTGTCCACGGTGCACCGTCGCACGGTGGGACGGGCGCCGGCGCGCACCTCTATTCCGGCCGCGGAGCGGGTGATGATCCGAATGTCCAGCAGCTCCGGTGTGCCCTCCTCGACCAGCAGGGCGGGCACCGAGGCGTCCTGCCCCTCCACGTGCAGATCCTGGACCACCGCCGAGGCACGCACGGTCAGCGGCACTCCGTCCACCGGTGCGATCCGCACCGAACCGGGGGAGCCCTCGGGCCCGCGCAGGGTCACCGACCGCTGGACCACGAGGTTTTCCCGGTAGGTACCGGGCGCGACGGTGAGGACGTCACCGTCGGCTGCGGCCTCCAGGGCGGCGGCGAGCGATGCGTACTCACCCGTGCGGCGTCGCCACCGCGATGTGCCGGTGTGCGTCACCTGGACCGTGCCCTGTGCCATGGCGTTGCTGTGCCCCCACCTCGTGGTACGCGGGTTGATGCCGATTGCGTTCGGCCGGTCCACCGTAGCGTGCGCGCGGGCGGTGGGTTGACCAGAGCCGTAAGGCCGTCAGCTGCCCGTGCCGGTCCTGCCCCAGTCCGGGCCCGCCCGGTCCCAGGCCTGGTCCCAACGGGCGTACCGGCGACGGACCATGCGCCAGACGATCAGCCGCCGGGCGCCCTCGATGGCACCCGCGGTGAGCATGGCGGCACCGAACCCGGCGAGCACCGCATGCGTCGTCGCCGTCGTGGAGTCCAGGGGACGGGCCACCATCTGGCCGTGCTGGTCCGTCCATATCGTGAAGTGGTCGCCGCGGTGCGGTGACTTGAGCTGCGCCAGGGCCGCGCCGTGGTGGCGGGAGCCGTCCGGTGCGGTCCAGTCGGCGACGACGCGGCTGCGCAGGTCCCGCGCCGAGGCCGTTTCGGGGTCGGTGTCCAAGGGGGAGCGGTTCAGTTTGCGCACCACGGTGGCCGTCACCAGGTGGCGGGCAGTGCGCTGGTCGCGGACGGACCGCTGCAGGGCGTCCTGGGCGATGCCGCCGACGAGGGAACCGACCACGGGCGCGACGGCCAGGATCAGCAACAGCGCCACCAGCGCCACCCACGCCTCGATCAGATCGCTCGTGCGCCGCAGCGGATTGTGCCGCCAGCGCCAGAGTCCGCCGATTGCTCGCACTGTCCTGCACCCCCTTCCCGCTCCGTGATAACCCCCGGTGGAGCCGTTCACCCGCGGGCCCGGTCAAAGAGAGATCGAAATCACCTGCCCCCGGGGCCTCTCATGAACTTCTCACGAAGAACCCAACGCCCAGGCCCCCGACGCGGGTTCCCGCGCACCGGTCCTTGACCGGATCTTTCTCCGCCGGCCGTCGCGCAGCCGTCCGAGAGTCGTCCGCCGGAGAGCGGCTACGCGAGGGCCGTCACCGGATCGCCGACCCGGATCGTGCCGGGGGAGAGGGGAACCAGGTTCTGGCCGAAAGCCAGCTTGCCGTCGATGCGGCGGTGGCGTCCCAGTGTGGCCAGGGGTTCCTTGCCGCGCACGGCGCTGTTCTGGTCGGTGGTGGTCACCACACAGCGCCCGCAGATCTTGGCGACGCGGAAGGTGACCTCGCCGATCGCGATGCGGGACCAGTCGTCCTCGGCCCACGCCGCGGTGCCGGCCACGACCACGTTCGGCCGGAAGCGGTTCATCGGCAGCGGCCCCTCGGCCGGGCGGGCACCTTGGGCGATCAGGGAGTTGAGAGCCTCGAGGGAGGCGACGGTGGTGAGCAGCAGCGGGTAGCCGTCGGCGAAGCTGACGGTCTCGCCCGGCTGTGCGTACTCCGGGTCGAGCGGCCGGCGCGTGGCCGGGTCGTCCATGTGCACCAGACGCGCTCCGATGCCGAGATACGCGCTGCACCAGGCGTGCGCGGCCGCCTCCGCGGCGGGGACCCCCTCGACCTTGTCACCGAAGATCTCCACCGGGACGGTGCCGACCGCACGGGGTACCGGCACGGTCAGCGGGTCCATGCCCGGCGCGGACAGACGAACACCGCCGCCGGGCAGGAGCTCGGCGGCGGCCAGCGCGAGGCGCGGCTGCTGACGTTGTGTGACGACCTTTCCCCCGTCGTCGATCAGCACCCAGCGCCGGTCTCCGGCCAGCCCCCAGGGCTCCACGACGGCTTCCCGGGGCGCAAGGCCCCGGAACGCCTTCACCGGATGGACGTGAATCGACTGCAGCAGCGCGTTCCCCATCAGGCCATCCTGCCAGGCGGCAGTGACAACCGGGGAGGAGCGGTCAGTAGCCGCGGTACTGCTGCTGGTTGTTGTACGGGTCCTGATACGGAGCCGGGGCGGGCCGGGCGGCCGCGGGGCGCATCGCCTCGTAGCCCGTGCCGGCCGCCATCGGCCGTTGTGGCTGCGGCGGCTGCGGGCCGGGATAGCCGCGCGCCGTGGCCTGCTGGGGGATGTAGGCCGCGGGCGCCTGTTGCAGCGGAGCCGGCTGCTGCGCCTGCGGATAGCCGTAGGAGGGCTGGGAGGGGCCCGCCGGAAGGGCGGGCAGGGCCGACGGCAGGGCCGGCAGGTAGCTGCCCGGCGCGTCGTACGCGGCGGGGACCCGGATCGGAGCGATCTGCGGGGTGCCCCGCTCGGCGACGAGCCGGTCGTAGATCGGGGTGTCCGGGAAGGCGGAGTAGTAACCGCCGCCGAAGGTGGAGCGGGGGGAGGTCATGGCTCATAAGTTAAGCCCTCGATGTGCTAGTTGGGGAGACCGATAAGAGGGTTGTTTTGAGTGTTCGCAGTGACGCGGGATCCCCAATGCGAGCGAACTTGGCAAAAAAGGGCGTCGAACGAGGTACAGGTCCTGTAAAGGCCAAGCTCCGGGCGGGTTACCGGCGGGTCGGTCTCCGCTCTTCCTGTGCCCCTCGTGGGAGTTCGCCGCCCCGGGGAATAGGTTGTGCGGGTAGAGAACCGGAAGAGCCGCCGGGGCCACGGACTGGCGCAGTGACACGTGATGGGGGCGGACATGTCAATGCCGAAAGGATCGAATACCCCGGTGCCGACGACGGCACTGCGGGTGGAATTGGGCTGGCGTTCCGGTCCCGGTGTGCCGGACGCGGACGCCTCGGCCCTCCTGCTGGTGGGCGGCAAGGTCCGTTCCGACGGCGACTTCGTCTTCTACAACCAGCCCGCGCACGTCTCCGGGGCGGTCCGGCACGAGGGCAAGCGCGACGGTGGCGGCCGCATCGTCGACACCCTCCTCGTCGACCTCGCGCGCGTGGAGCCCGCCGTCGAGACGATCGTCCTCGCCGCCTCCGCGGACGGCGGTACGTTCGGTCAGGTCCCCGAGCTCTACATCGAGGTCCGCGATGCCGCCCAGGGCGGTGTGGTCGCCCGCTTCGACAGTACCGGCGCGAGCGTGGAAACCGCTTTCGTGCTCGGGGAGTTCTACCGCCGCCAGGGCGCTTGGAAGTTCCGTGCAGTGGGACAGGGCTACAGCAGCGGACTCGAGGGCCTGGCGACGGACTTCGGGATCACGGTGGACGAACCGCAGCACACAGCTCCGGCGCCCCCGCCCCCGGTCGCACCGCCGATGACCCCGCCGCCGGGCCACATGGCCCCGCC
This sequence comes from Streptomyces longisporus, assembly GCF_039532765.1. NCBI lineage: Bacteria > Bacillati > Actinomycetota > Actinomycetes > Kitasatosporales > Streptomycetaceae > Streptomyces > Streptomyces longisporus. The sequence goes on along the minus strand of NZ_BAAASG010000002.1, from coordinate 580,729 downwards.
GATCGCATCCCCGGCCGCCGCCGTGCAGCCGCCACCCCCGCCACCCGCACCCCCCGCGCAGCCGGTGCGCCTGAGCAAGGTGACGCTCACCAAGGCGGCCCCGGCGGTCTCGTTGGCCAAACAGGGCGGCACCTCGGGCGCCATGCGGGTGAACCTCAACTGGCAGGTGCGCAAGCAGTTCTCGGGATGGGGCAGCAAGCGCGGCCGCGCGGTCGCCATGCATGCGGACCTCGACCTCGACCTGTGCGCGCTGTACGAACTCACCGACGGCAGCAAGGGCGTCGTCCAGGCCCTGGGCAACGCCTTCGGGTCCCTGCAGCGGCCGCCGTACATCCACCTCGACGGCGACGACCGCACCGGCGCCCTCGCGAGCGGCGAGAACCTCACGATCAACCTGGACCACAAACAGTCCTTCAGGCGGATTCTGGTCTTCGTGACCATCTACGAGGGCGCGCGTTCCTTCGCCGACCTGCACGCCACGGTAACCCTCCAGCCGCAGCACGGCGCCGCGATCGACTTCTCGCTCGACGAGTGCACGGTCCCCTCGACGGTGTGCGCCCTCGCCCTGATCACCAACACGGGCAGTGACCTGGTCGTCCAGCGCGAGGCCCGCTACCTGGTGCCCGAACGCGGAGTGAGCCCCCAGCGGACCGTCGACCACGCCTACGGGTGGGGCATGAACTGGACTCCTGGCAGGAAGTGAGCGCTCCACCGGCTAGCGCCACGCGCCGGCTCGGCACGCCTTGGACCACTCCACCAGGAGGAACCGGTGTCATACCCGCAACCGCTCACCCCCGAGGAGAAGCTCGCCGACGCGAAGAAGCAGCTGGGCCTCGCGCGTATCGTCGTGATCTGCGGCTCCACCCGCTTCATGACCGAGATGACCGAGGCCGATCTTCGGGAGACCAAAGCCGGCAAGATCGTCGTCAAGCCGGGTTGCGACATGAAGTCGCCGCACGAACTCTGGTCCGATGCTGTCGAGGCGGCGGCGCTGAAGGTTCGACTCGACGATCTGCACCGGGCGAAGATCCGGCTCGCTGATGAGGTGCTCGTGGTCGGCGACTACATCGGAGACAGCACCCGAGCCGAAATCGCCTACGCCCGGTCGCTGGGCAAACCCCTGCGGTTCACGCACCCCGAAGTCGACCCCGACGCCTGACTTCTAAAGGGGGTGCTCGTCCACGACGGCGTCCGGGCGCGCGTAGGTGCGGCCCTTCCAGGCCGCGCCGCGTCCTCTGTAGTGCTGCACCGCTGAATCGACCGTCATGAGGAGATAGAGCAACGCGGTGAACGGCAGCAGCGGGGCCAGCCACAGCGGCTGGCGGTAATAGCGGAGCATCGGGAGGTACGTCCCGGTCATCACCAGCCACGCGGCGCCGCCGACGAGGGCGGCTGTCCCGTCCCCGGCGGTCAGACCTGCGACCAGGGCCGCGGGCGGCACCAGATACACCAGGACCAGCCCCGCGACCGTCCCGAGCAGCAGCAGCGGGTTGTGCCGCAACTGTGCGTACGCGCTGCGTGACACCATCCGCCACAGGTCGTGCAGCCGCGGATAGGGCCGCACGCTGTCCACCCGCTCGGCCAGCCCCAGCCAGATGCGTCCGCCGCTGCCCTTGACCGCCCGCGCGAGCGCCACGTCGTCGATGACGGCGTGCCGGATCGCGTCCGGGATCCGCGCCCGCTCGGCGGCCTCGGTGCGCAGCAGCACGCAGCCACCCGCGGCGGCCGCCGTCCGCGTCTCCTTACTGCCGATCCGGCGGAAGGGGTACAGCTGCGCGAAGAAATAGACGAAGGCCGGCACGACGAGCCGCTCCCACAGGCTCTCCACCCGCAGCCGGGCCATCTGCGACACGACGTCGAAGCCGCCGCCGCGCGCAGCGGCGACCAGCTTGCGCAGGCTGTCCGGCGCGTGCGCGATGTCCGCGTCCGTCAGCAGCAGATATGCGGGTCCACGCGCGCGTGCCAGACCGATGCCGTGCCGCACGGCCCACAGCTTGCCCGTCCAGCCCTCGGGCGGCTCGCCGGGGGAGGCGACGGTCAGCGGCAGTCCACCGTGCCTGTCCGCCAGTTCGCGGGCCAGCTCCCCGGTGCCGTCCGAGCTGCCGTCGTCGACCAGGAAGATCTCCGCCCGGCCCGGATATTCCTGGGCGAGCAGTGACGGCAGGCTCGCGGGCAGCACGGTGGCCTCGTCACGCGCGGGGACGACGACGCACACCGACGGCCACTGGTCGGGATCCCGGAGCGGCGGCAGCCTGACGTCCGTGCGCCAGAAGAAGCCCTGACACAGCAGCAGCCACAGCCAGGCGGCCAGTGATACGGCGGCGATCCACACGATGGCGCTCACCCGCGCAGTCTGCCCCACCCGACCTGCCCGTAAGGGCCCATCGTCTATCGTGGCCGGGTGAAGATCGCGCTCATGGACTCCGGAATCGGTCTGCTGGCGGCCACCGCTGCGGTACGGCGTCTGCGACCCGACGCAGATCTCGTACTGTCCCTGGACCCCGACGGCATGCCCTGGGGACCCAGGACCCCCGAGGACCTGACCGCGCGCGCCCTGGCCGTGGCCGAGGCGGCCGCCGCGCACCGGCCCGACGCCTTGATCGTCGGCTGCAACACGGCGTCCGTGCACGCCCTGTCCGCCCTGCGCGCCCGTCTCGAACCCGAGCTGCCGGTCATCGGCACCGTCCCGGCGATCAAGCCGGCCGCGGCGGGCGGCGGCCCCCTGGCGATCTGGGCGACACCGGCCACCACCGGCAGCCCGTACCAGCGCAACCTCATCGCGGAGTTCGCCGACGGTGTGACGGTCACCGAGGTGCCCTGCCACGGGCTCGCCGAGGCCGTGGAACACGCCGACGAGGCGGCCATCGACGCCGCCGTCGCCGCGGCCGCCGCGCTGACCCCCGGCGATGTAACGACCGTCGTCCTGGGCTGCACCCATTACGAACTGGTCGCCGAACGCATCCGCGGAGCCGTGCAGCAGCCCGGCTTCCCGCCGCTCGTCCTGCACGGGTCCGCGGGTGCCGTTGCCGCCCAGGCGCTGCGACGCCTTGGTGAGCAGCCGGCCCCCGAGGCGCCGGCCACCGGGACTTTGACGGTGTTGCTGAGCGGACGTGAGGGCACGCTCCTGGCGCCTGCCCTGGCTTATGAGGAGGGCCGGCTCCTGCAGGCGGTCACTCCCGCACGGTGACGGAAGGCCGCGAGACGGGCGCCTGTGGTCTGTGATCGGCAACGTCACTGGACGGCTCGGCCGGTGCCGTTGCCGCCCAGGCGCTGCGCCGCCTTGGTGAGCAGCCGGCCCCCGAGGCGCCGGCCACCGGGACTTTGACGGTGTTGCTGAGCGGACGCGAGGGCACGCTCCTGGCGCCTGCCCTGGCTTATGAGGAGGGCCGGCTCCTGCAGGCGGTCACTCCCGCACGGTGACGGAAGGCCGCGAAACGGACGCCCGCGGCCCGTGGTCGGTCCTGTCGGCATGGTCACACTCCGCGACTCGGTGCCCGCGCAGCGAAACCTGAGTAACCTCGTAGCCATGAGGGACCACCCCCACGGCGAGAAAGCCAAGCACCCCGACGTCTGGACAGGGCACGCCACCAAGCGGGTCCAGTGGCTGCCGGCGCTGGCCGGTGCGGCTGTCATGGCGCTCGGTATCGAGCTGGCCGTCGACTCCGCCTGGACGTCGGGCATCGCCCCGCTCGTCATGGCCGTCGTCGGCTGCATCGCCGCCGGGCTGCTGGTCCTCTTCGGCACGCTCGCGTTCCTGCACGTCGATCTGAAACTCGACACGGAGTGCCTCGAGGTGCGCTGCGGCCACATCGGGGTGCCGCGCCGCCGCATTCCGCTCTCCCATGTCGCGGGCGCAGAGTTCGCGGAGCACGTCACGCCCTGTCACTGGGGCGGCTGGGGCTACCGCTGGCGGCCCGAGAAGGGCACTGCGGTCGTCGTGCGGCGCGGCGAGGGTGTCGTGCTGCGCCTGTGGGACGGGCACACGTTCACGGTCACCGTGGACAACGCCGAGGCCGCGGTGCGAGTCATCAAGGACCGGCTGCGTCCGGGTACGACCGGCGCACTGCACTGAACAGCCCCGTCATGGAGTGAGCCGGTCACGGCGCGGTCGTACGACCGCCTCCCGCTGAGGTGGCTCGTCGGCGAGCGGCCGGGCCGTGGCCAGGCCCGCGAGGAGGCCCGCGCCGACCGACACCGCGGTGAAGCTCAGCGCGTTGCCGACCGCGGCGATCGCCGCGAGCCCCGTCAGGGCCGCCCCCGCGGTGAGCACCACCGGCGTGGGCCGCGGTGAGCGCCACAGCCCGTGCAGCACCCAGCAGAAGGACGCCCCCAGCAGCACCACCCCCACGACGCCCTGTTCCGAGGCCTGCTGCAGCAGCGCCGAGTGCGGCTTGCCGTCGGAGAGCAGGGTCCGGGTGGCCGTCGTACTCAGTTCACCGAAACGCTCCGGGCCCACGCCCAGCGCCGCGTTGCGGTGCGCCATGTGCAGGGCGTCCTGCCACAGCTGAATCCGGTGCTGGGTGAGCGGGCCGTCCAGGGACGTGGTCAGTCCCTCGGGCAGCGAATTGCCCGCGACGGCCCACGTCAGTCCGGTGACCAGGGCCGCGGTCAGGGCGAGTCCGGCGATGCCCGCTCTACGGCTGTGCATGCGGCCCGCCGCCAGCGAGCACAGCAACACCGCGGAACAGATGATGAAACCGCTGATCGACCCCAGGAAGGCCGCGGTCACGGTGATGCCGGCCGCCAGCGAGCCCATGGCGAACCGCGCGGCCGGCGAGTCGGCGGCCCAGGCTGCGCAGCACGCAGCACCCACGCACAAGGTCAGCAGCGCGGCAGTGGCACCGGTGTGTCCGAGCGGTGCCACGATCTGCGGCCCCGGGACGAGGTGCGGCACGGCGACTGCCAGGCCCAGTCCGGCCAGCGCCCCGGCACACGGCGCGGCCACCGGCAGCAACGCCCCGCAGATCCGCCCCGCGGCATAACCGGCTGCCACGGCCAGCACCGCGAGCAGCACACCCTCCGGGCGGCCGTCATGCACGGTCGCCGTGACCAGCGACCAGGTGGCGCACGCCCCGAGCACCACCACGCCCACCGCGTCGGAAACGTTTCGTCTCTCGCCGACCTCCCCCGGACCGGCTTCAGACGTCATCCCTGTGGAACCCACCCCGCCCCCCGAACCGGACCGAAGCCCCCCGACCTCGAACGACCCAGGCCGCCGAGGCCGTGACCGGCCGCGCGACTGTGGCTGGGCACACCGTAACTGCTGATGGACGTTTTGTGGATGAGTTGGACCGAGTTGCGCAGGAACGATACGGCTCCCACGCGGACCGGCGCCCCGTGTCGCCCCCTGGACCGTGCTGTCCGTGTCAAAGTCACGCGCCGTACACTCCCGGAGTGACCGTCACCGCAACCTCCGTGGACGAGTCGGACCAGTTGCAGCCGCAGGGCGCGCCCGCATCGCGCGCGGCGCGCCTCGTACGCTTCGTTCCGGCCCTCGCCGCGGCGCTCTCCGGAGTGCTGCTCTACGTCAGTTTCCCGCCCCGCACCCTGTGGTGGCTGGCCGTTCCGGCCTTCGCCGTCTTCGGCTGGGTGCTGCGCGGCCGCACCTGGAAGGCGGGCCTGGGCCTCGGCTACCTCTTCGGCCTCGGCTTCCTGCTGCCGTTGCTGGTGTGGACCGGCGTGGAGGTCGGCCCGGTGCCCTGGCTGGCGCTGGTGGCGATCGAGGCGATCTTCGTGGCGCTGGTCGGCGCGGGTGTCGCCGTGGTGTCCAAGCTGCCCGCGTGGCCGGTGTGGGCGGCAGCGGTATGGATGGCCGGCGAGGCGGCACGCGCGCGTGTGCCGTTCAACGGCTTCCCCTGGGGCAAGATCGCATTCGGTCAGGCCGACGGCGTCTTCCTGCCGCTGGCAGCGCTCGGCGGCACCCCGGTCCTCGGTTTCGCGGTCGTCCTGTGCGGCTTCGGCCTCTACGAGGTCGTACGCCTGGCCCTGGACGCGCGGCGTACCCGGGCCGTCCAGCGGTCGGCCGCGGCTGTCGCCCTGCTGAGCGTGGCCGTCCCGGTGGTGGGCGCGGTCGCCTCCCGCTCGCTGGTCAGCGACAAGGCCGAGGACGGCTATGCGACCGTCGCCCTCATCCAGGGCAATGTGCCGCGCTCCGGGTTGGAGTTCAACGCCCAGCGGCGTGCCGTGCTCGACAACCACGCGCGCGAGACGATGCGCCTGGCCGCCGAGGTCAAGGCGGGCAAGACGCCCAAGCCCGACTTCGTGCTGTGGCCGGAGAACTCCTCCGACGTCGACCCCTTCGCCAACGCCGACGCGTACGCCGTCATCGACAGCGCGGCCAAGGCGATCGGTGTGCCCATCTCGGTCGGCGGCGTCGTCGAGCGGGGCGGCAAGCTGTGGAACGAGCAGCTCCTGTGGGACCCCAAGAAGGGCCCCACCGACAGCTACGACAAGCGGCAGATCCAGCCGTTCGGCGAGTACCTGCCGCTGCGCTCCCTCATCGGCGCGATCAACAGCAACTGGACCTCGATGGTCCGCCAGGACTTCAGCCGGGGCACCAAGCCCGGCGTGTTCACCATGGGCCACGCCAAGGTCGGCCTGGTCACATGCTACGAGGCCGCCTTCGACTGGGCCGTACGCTCCGAGGTCACCGACGGGGCGCAGCTGATCTCCGTGCCGAGCAACAACGCCACCTTCGACCGCAGCGAGATGACCTACCAGCAGCTCGCCATGTCGCGCGTGCGCGCCGTCGAACACAGCCGGACCGTCACCGTGCCGGTCACCAGCGGCGTCAGCGCGGTCATCATGCCGGACGGGAAGATCACCCAGAAGACCGGCATGTTCGTCCATGCCCACCTGGTGCAGAAGGTGCCGCTGCGCTCCTCTCAGACGCCCGCCACGCGAGTGGGCATCCTGCCGGAGATCGCCCTCGTGCTGGTCGCCGCGGGCGGCCTCGGCTGGGCGATCGGCGCGGGTCTGCGCGGGCGGCGCGCCCGGAACGTGTAGCCGTACGCCCGGCGCACGCTCCCTGAAGTGCGCCGGGACCGGGACACCGGCCCCTTAGGGTCGGTGTCATGCCAACACCTGACTTCATCCGCGAGATCCGGGCCTCCGCAGGCCACCAGCTGCTCTGGCTTCCCGGCGTGAGCGCCGTCGTCTTCGACGACGAGGGCAGAGTGCTGCTCGGGCAGCGTGCGGACAACCACCGGTGGGCGCTGATCTCCGGCATCCCGGACCCCGGCGAGCAGCCCGCCGCCGCCCTTGTGCGCGAGGTGGAGGAGGAGACCGGCGTCAGGGTCGCCGTCGAGCGGCTGATCACCGTCCGGTCCGGACGGCAGGTCACCTACCCCAACGGCGACGTCTGCCAGTTCATGGACCTGTGCTTCCGCTGCCGCGCCATCGACGGCGAGGCCCGGGTCAATGACGACGAGTCCTTGGCGGTCGGCTGGTTCGCCCCGGACGAGCTGCCGCCCATGACCGACTACCACTACTTCCGGATCAAGCAGGCCTTGTCCGACGAACCCACATGGTTCGAGCCTATGAGTTCCGAGTGAAGTATGGGTGCTGAGCACATGTGGTGAGGCGCGGCTGCTGCTTAGGGTCGAGACATGACCCCGCCCAGCGCCCTCCCGGCTCCCCACGCCCCCTCCCTCGACCTCGGCGGCCGCACCGCCCTCGTCACCGGCGCCGCCGGCGGCATCGGCCGCGCCTGTGCGCTGCGCCTCGCGGCCGCCGGGGCCAAGGTGAGAGCGGTCGACCGGGACGCCGAGGGTCTGGACTCGCTGGCCGAGCAGGCCCGGGGCCTCACGGGCACGGTCGAAGGGCAGGTTCTCGACCTCACCGACCTGGACGCCGCCGAACTGGCCGCCGCGGGCACCGACGTGCTCGTCAACAATGCCGGCCTGCAGCTGGTGCGGCCCATCGAGGAGTTTCCGCCCGAGGTCTTCCACACCGTGCTCACCGTGATGCTGGAGGCGCCCTTCCGGCTCATCCGCGGAGCGCTGCCCCATATGTACGGCCAGGGGTGGGGCCGCATCGTCAATGTGTCCTCCGTCCACGGACTGCGCGCCTCGGCCTACAAGTCGGCCTATGTGGCCGCCAAGCACGGTCTGGAGGGCCTGTCCAAGACTGCCGCTCTCGAAGGCGCACCCCACGGCGTCACCTCGAACTGTGTGAACCCCGCCTATGTGCGCACCCCCCTCGTCGAGAAGCAGCTCACCGACCAGGCGCAGGCGCACGGCATCCCCGCGGAACGCGTCCTGGCGGAGGTGCTGCTGCAGGACAGCGCCGTCAAACGGCTCATCGAACCGGAGGAGGTCGCCGAGGCCGTGGCCTACCTGTGCAGCCCGCAGGCCTCCTTCGTGACCGGCACCTCGCTCGTCCTCGACGGCGGCTGGACCGCGCACTGACGGGGCAGGCACTGGTGCATCGGCAAGTTGTCCACAGGGCTGACGGGGCGGCCTCGCGATGAGTAATCCTGTGGGCATGTCCCGCGATCACGTGCAGTCCGCCGAGCGCACCGACGCCGAAGCCGCGGCTGGAGGCCTCACCGGCGCCGAGACGCCGTTCCTTCAGCTGCTGGCCCGGGGTGCGTCCGCCGATGCCTACGAGCAGCCGGTGCTGCTGGCCCGCGCCGAGGGACGGCCCGCCGAGGCGATCGCCGCGCTCGAGCACGCCAAGCTGCTCGCGCTACGCGTGCGCGCGGAACTGGAGGGGCGCCGCCGCCGCGAGGCCGAGCTGTCCGCGCTCTTCGAGACCGCCCACGACCTCGCGGGCCTACGGGACCTGGACGCCGTACTGCAGGCGATCGTGCAGCGCGCCCGCTCCCTGCTCGGCACCGACGTCGCCTACCTCAGCCTGAACGACCCGGAGCGCGGCGACACCTACATGCGGGTGACCGAGGGTTCGGTCGCCGCCCGCTTCCAGCAACTGCGGCTCGGCATGGGGGAAGGGCTCGGCGGGCTCGTGGCCCAGACGGCCCGCCCGTACGTCACCGACGACTACTTCAAGGACGACCGCTTCCAGCACACGCACGCCATCGACGCCGGTGTGCACGACGAGGGCCTGGTCGCCATCCTCGGCGTGCCCCTGATGCTGGGTCACCACGTCATCGGTGTCCTCTTCGCGGCCGACCGGCGCGCCCGCGTCTTCGAACGGGAACAGATCGCGCTGCTCGGCTCGTTCGCCGCACTGGCCGCGGCCGCCATCGACACCGCCAACCTCCTCACCGAGACCCGCTCGGCCCTGGCCGGTCTCGAGCGTGCCAACGAGATCATCCGCGACCGCAGCGCCGTCATCGAACGCGCCTCCGACGTCCACGACCGGCTCGCGGAGCTGGTGCTGCGCGGCGGCGGGGTCCACGACGTGGCCGCGGCGGTCTCCCAAGTCCTCGACGGAACGGTCGAGTTCACCGAGGCGGGCGACGCCCCGGCAACACCCCTGGAGGTCTCCCGGGCCGAAGGGCATGCCGTACGGCACGAGGACGACTGGATCGCGGCCGTGGCCGCAGGCGGCGAACTGCTCGGCGCGCTCGTCCTGCGCGGCCACCCCGGCCTCGACCCCGTGGACCAACTCACCCTGGAACGCGCGGCGATGGTCACCTCGCTGCTGCTGCTCGCCAGACGCTCGGCCGCCGAGGCCGAACAGCGCGTGCGCGGCGAGCTGTTGGACGACCTCCTCGACGCCCGCGACCGCGACCCGCGCCTGCTGCGCGAGCGGGCGTCCCGGCTGCACGCCGACCTCGACGCCACCCACGTGGTGCTCGCCGCCCGACTCGACGGCACCGCACCCGACGCCGACCAGGAGGCGGCTGCCCGCCGCCGCCTGTGGTCCGCCGCCTCGCACCTCGCCGCGACCCGGCACGGCCTGGCCGCCGCCCGCGACGGCGGCACCGTCCTGCTGCTGCCGCTGGCCCCCGGCGACACCGCCACCGACCTGGCCCGCCGCACCGCCCGCCAACTGGGCACGGCGGTCCACGAGGCGGTCACCGTCGGTGCCTCCGCCCCCGTCCAGGACCTCGCCGCCCATCCCGACACCGCGGCCGCCGCCTACGCCGAGGGCCGACGCTGCCTGGACGCCCTGCGTCTGCTCGGCCGCTCCGGCGACGGAGCCGCGGCCGAGGACTTCGGCTTCCTCGGACTGCTGCTCGCCGGGGACCGCGACATCGCCGGCTTCGTGGACCGCACCATCGGCCAGGTCGTCGCCTACGACGAACGACGCGGCACCGAACTCGTGCACACCCTTGACGCCTACTTCACCTGCGGCATGAGCCCGGCCCGCACCAAGGACGAACTGCACGTCCACGTCAACACGGTGGCACAGCGCCTGGAGCGCGTCGCCCGCCTCCTGGGCGACGACTGGCAGGCTCCCGCCCGCGCCCTGGAGATCCAACTCGCCCTGAGGCTGCATCGGTTGTCGGCCCGTGCACAGCACTGACCCCCGTACGCGAGGCGTACGGGGGCAGGCTGACGGCAGGTCACACGGTGCGGGCGTCCGCCGCCGGGGCAGTCCCAGGCTCCGCGCCCGCGGACGGTTCGACGTCGGACAGGTCCCGCTGACGGGTCTCCTTGGCGAGCCCCACCGCGAGGACCGTCAGCAGGGCCGCGGCGATGACGTACAGGGCGATCGGGGTGGAGCTGCCGTAGTCCTCCAGCAGCGCGGTGGCGATCAGGGGTGCCGGGGCGCCCGCCGCGACCGACGCGAACTGGGCGCCGATCGAGGCGCCCGAGTAGCGCATCCGGGTCGCGAACATCTCGGAGAAGAAGGCGGCTTGGGGTGCGTACATCGCGCCGTGCAGCACCAGACCCACGGTGACCGCGAGGATCAGGTTGCCGAAGCCGCCGGTGTCGATGAGGGAGAAGAACGGGAACATCCACAGCCCGACGCCGACCGCGCCCAGCAGATACACCGGACGCCGTCCCACCCGGTCCGACAGTGCGCCCCAGGCCGGGATGACCGCGAAGTGCACGGCTGACGCGATCAGCACCGCGTTGAGCGCGGTCTGCTTGGAGACGCCGGCCGAGGTGGTGGCATAGACGAGGATGAACGCCGTGATGACGTAGTAGCTGATGTTCTCCGCCATGCGCGCGCCCATCGCGACCAGCACATCCCGCCAGTGGTGGCGCAGCACGGACACCAGCGGCAGCTTCTCCGCCTCCGCACTCCGGTCGGCCTTGCGGGCCTCGGCCTGCGCCAACGCCTGCTGGAACACCGGCGATTCGTCGACAGACAGACGAATCCACAAACCGACGATCACCAGCACCCCGGAGAGCAGGAACGGAATCCGCCAGCCCCAGGTCCCGAAGGCGTCGTCCGACAGCACGGCCGTCAGCAGGGACAGCACACCGGTGGCCAGCAACTGCCCCGCGGGCGCGCCCGTCTGCGGCCACGAGGCCCAGAAGCCGCGCCGCCGGGCATCCCCGTGCTCGGACACCAGCAACACGGCCCCGCCCCACTCGCCGCCCAGCGCAAAGCCCTGAATCAGACGCAGAGTTGTCAGCAGCACGGGCGCCGCGGCTCCGACGGTCGCGTGGGTGGGCAGCAAGCCGATCGCGAACGTCGCCCCGCCCATCAGCAGCAGACTCAGCACCAGCAGCTTCTTGCGCCCGATCCGGTCGCCGTAGTGGCCGAAGACGAGTGCGCCCAACGGACGGGCCGCGAACCCGACGGCGTATGTCAGGAAGGACAGCAGCGTGCCGACCAGGGGGTCGGAGTCCGGAAAGAACAGCTTGTTGAAGACGAGCGCGGCGGCGGAACCGTAGAGGAAGAAGTCGTACCACTCGATGGTGGTGCCGATGAGACTGGCGGCGACGATGCGCTTGAGGTTGGCGGGCGGTGGGGGAGCGGTGGTTGCGGAGGCCATGTGCGCCACTTCCTCGTGTGCGGTGGGGACGGGTACGTGTTCGCACACCGTAGGAAGGTGCAGGTCAGGGGCACATGTGGCGGGGCAACATAGTTCGGGGCGCGGCTATGCGTCGGACCACCATGACGGCTCACGGAGCGACGGCCGAGAGCCTTGGAGAGGGGCGAAGTGAGTGCTGCCCGGGAAGGACGCCGAGCCTGGCTCGCTGCCCGGCCGGCGGGCGCGGTTCGATGGAGCGCAGGGGCTGCGGCGCCAGTAGGTACTTCAACGTGGGCAGTCCGCGCCGGGCGTGCGCACGCTGCGGTCACGGTGATCTTGGGAGACTCGCCGCCTCCCAGGTGGCCGCCAGGCAGCTCGGCGGGCGTCCCGAACTGTTCCGGCAGGACAGTTCGTTCGTGCCGGTGGCGTCGGACGGGGTCCGCGTAGTCTCGCGGGGTGCACTCTCATCCGAGCTTCGAGAACCCTCCGGCTCTCCCTCACGAGGTTGTGGTCGAGAAAACATCGCGTCGTCCGGATCACCACCGGACGACGCGTCACCACGGGGCGAACGTTGCTTGATGCGGCACTAGTTGCGCCATTCAGATCAAGGATCTGCACATGGACGAGACACTCGCCGGCCCCTTGTCGTAGGCGGTGTGTGCCTACACGGCCGACCAGCGGGCCCGTGTCGATGTCCTCGCAACAGTGCTGGAGGACATCGCCGCCCATGGGTAACCGGCCGTAAAGTCTGGCGTGCCGTGGGAGGACGCCCGCGACGCCCATTGGAGCGTCTCGCCGGCAGCACAGGTTCGTCTAGCAGTAAACCCATGCACTGGTGGCGAGGTTGCTGTCATCCAGCGCGCGCGACGTCCATGCGGGGGTTTCGTCCCACCGCCCGTCCTGGTAGGTGACCCTGAATTTGTTGCCGTGGGCTTGACCTGCGTTGAACCAGTAACTGAGGCCGTGCATACCGCAGCCGATAAAGTTCCAGGCATTCCCGCGGCCCGGGTCCCCGTGATTCGTCCAAACGCACGCCCGTCCGGGATCACAGCCATTGGCCCAGTACCCGTCGGCGGCGGCGGCCGGACCACTGCTGAGTACCACGGTGGCTCCCACGGCAGTGGCCATCGTGGTGGCCCACACGCTGATTCGGCTGATTGATCGCATCTCAGATCTTCTTTCTTCTAAACGACCGTAGAGAGCTGATGCCCGCAGGCGCGGCAATCCGCTGTGGCCAAGGCTTCCGGGATCGGGAGTCGAATCCGCGGCTCGTTGACGTTTCACCGCCGGCTCGCAGTCGCGAGAACCTCCGTGCTTGCACGGAAAAGTAGACCCCGACCCGAGCCGAACCCTCCATCAATTCGATCGTATTCGAAGTGTGTTTAGCGGCGGTTCGAGCTGCTATGGCTCACAGCAGGTCGACCACGGCGTTGCCGCGCTAGGTGCGTCGGATTACGCACGTCGTCGGCCTTGCCGCTGACGCTCGATGAGCCCGGTGTCCGCGAGCTGTAGGCAGTGATGAGTGGCCTTGGCCGGGCTGAGACCGAGCAGGTGGGTTACTTCGCTCATGGTCTACGGCTGCGCAGGCGCCCGCAGGATCGCCGCGCGCAGCGGGCCGACCACCAGCGACAGCACGTCGACCGTGTGGGCAGGGGCGCCTGCGGGCGCCACCCACATCCGGCCGATCGCGGACAGCCGATATGCGATCCGCACCGGGTCCGAGCGATCCAGCGCGAACATCGACGCACCCGGCCCCGACACGATGGGGACCAGGACCAGCCACCGCCTGTTCAAACGAAAGGTTTCGGCCTGTCGATCGGGCAGATGCAGGCTGCCGCCCTGCAGGCGAAAGCGCGGACTCAGGTCCTGGAACACTAGGTCGGCGCAGCCTTGGAGGACCGCGGCGCCCACTCGTTCAGCTTCCCGTCGGATGTGCTACTCCGCATGCTTCCGGACCGGTTCGAACTCCCGCCAGACGCACCGGGACAGCCGGGCATAGGCACGCATCCACTACTGCGGACGGTCCACCACCAGCCGCCACCGCTCGGGTACGGCGATGCGGAACTCCGGGTTGTCCGCGCTGTTCCCCGTTTTCCCCGCACGACCTGGCACGCAATTGGCACGAGTCATTCGGCGTAGCACCTCTCCAGGGCCGGACTCGCGGTTCCTCTCGGTCAGCAGTCCGGCGTCTCGGGTATGGCGAGCATCCGGCGCACGAACAGTTCGCAGGTGGCGCAGACTTCCTCGAATGCGAGACTTCCTTGAGCAAGGAGTAGTTGTGCGCCCGTGCCTCGCAAGAGGCCAGTGATGGCGGCTGCCCCACCTGCTGAGTCGACGTCCTGCCTGATCTTGTCGTGTCCCTGACCGGCGCGGGCGAGCTCTTTGTGACGCAAGCCTGGGGCCGTGCCGCCTGGTCCCGTCCTGCCCTGTCCGGCAACTCTCGTGCACACTTGGCGAGTTGCTCGAAGAACTCGCGCCCTGGGTGCAGGCCGCGAAGGCGGGCAGCCGGCGCCGGGCCTACTGACTTCCTCGGGGTGTTGTCGGGGTGACGGGTGGTGATCCCTACGGTAGGCCGGTGGTATGCGGTACGCGCAGGTGGCGGGCTGACCGCCGAGAGGTGACGGCTTCGTGAGCGGAACCGGTACGAGGCAGGTGAGCGGTTCGGCCGTGGGAGAGGACCGCGGTGATCTCTCTCGGGCCGGTGGCCGAGGACTGCCGCACTGCCGGAACCGCCGCTGGCCACCCTGCGACCGCATCCGGCTCGCCGAACAGTCACTTCCACCGGGTCACAAGCAGCCGGTAGGGGCTGAGGCTGGGGCTGGGGCTACTACTTGGTGCCGACCGTGCGCAGTGTGGCGAGCACCAGTGCCCGGGTGACGGTGACGATGTCGCTCACGCGGACCTGTTCCTGCGGACCGTGCGCGAGGCGTACGTCGCCGGGGCCGTACTGCAGCGTGGGGATGCCCGCCCCGGAGTACAGTCGCAGGTCGCTGCCGTAGGGGGCGCCTCGCTCGGAAGGTCGCGGGCCGCCGGTGACGTCGGCGTGCGCGTCGGCGACCTGGGCCGCGAGCGGATGCCCGGCCGGCAGCCGTCCGCTGGCGAACTGTCCGCCGGGCCACGTCACCGTGGCGGGGTGCGTGCGCAGCCAGGGGTCGGCCGCGCAGGCTTCGGCCACGCACGCCTCCAGTTCGGCGCGTGCCTGGGCCGGATCCTCGCCCAGCCGGACGCCCAGTCTTCCCTCGGCCACCAGGAGGTCGGGCACGCTGCTGGCCCAGTCGCCGGAATGGACGGTACCGACGGACAGCGGGTAGGGGATGGGGTATTCGGACATGAGCGGGTCGGCGCCGACGTTGCGGCGGGCTTCCAGATGGGCGAGCGCGCGGTGGATGGGCAGGTATGCGTCGATCGCGCTCACTCCCACGTATCTGGTGCTGCCGTGGGTTGCCCTGCCGGGTACTTGGATGCGAAAGGTCAGGGCGCCGGCGTTCGCAGTCATGACCGCGCCACTGGTCGGTTCGGTGATGATGCAGGCGTCGCCGGTGTGGCCGCGTTGGAGGGTGCCGAACGCCCCGAGTCCCCCGTCTTCTTCGCTGACCACGAAATGCGTGGACACCTGGCCGCGCAACCTTGCGCCCGCCTCCCGTATCGCGGCTAGGGCGGCGAGTATCGCCACCACACCCGCCTTCATGTCGCACGCTCCTCGTGCGTGCACCACGTCCCCGGTAACCCGAGGGCGGAACGGGTCACCCTCCCAACGCGCCAGGTCTCCGGAAGGGACGACATCGACGTGCCCCTGGAGGATCAGGGTCGGCCCGTCGGCCTGGGGCACCGTGCCGCCCACCAGGCCCCACGCCTCGGTGCGCGGGGCCTCACTGCCGGGAAAACGGGGATGGTCACATAGCTCGGGCAGGTTCATGGACCACAGGTCGACATCGAGGTCCATCCGCTTCAGATGCCGGGCCAGGACGTGCTGAACCTCGGACTCCGCGGCGCTACCCGTCACGCTCGGAACAGCGAGAAGTTCCAGCAGCAGCCGGGCGATGGCCGCCTCGTCCACCGCGGCCAGTGCCGAGGCTTCCACATCGCTCAGGCTCGCTGTCATCTCAACACTGCTCCCAGCACGTGACATCAGGACAAGCCGGAGACTATGTTCGGCGGACAACGCAAGCAATCGCCATTTGCTGCTGCCTACTGTCGCTTTCTTGCAATGTCAGCGGGCTCCTGGCCATTTCTTGCGCCGGGCCGCAGGCTCCGACGTCTGGAGTGAGGTCATGGACGCCATCGATCAAGCGATCATCCGGTACGTGCTGCACGACGCGCGGGCCACATACGCCCAGATCGGCAAGGCGTGCGGGCTGTCCGCGCCCGCCGCCAAGCGGCGTCTCGACCGCCTCGTGGCCACCGGAGCGATCCGCGGTTTCACCGCTCTCGTCGATCCTCAGGCGTTGGCCTGGCATACCGAGGCTTTCGGCGAGGTCTACTGCACCGGCAATCCCACCCCCGCCGAACTGCGCCAAGCCCTGGAGGCCATCCCCGAGGTCGTCGAAGCCTGCACCGTCTCGGGCGCGGCCGACGCAGTCGTCCACATGCTCGCCAGAGACATCCCCCACCTGGAACAGGCCATCCAACGCGTGCGCGCCACCGCTCCTGTGGAACGGACCGAGAGCGCCATCGTGCTCTCCCGGCTGTTGAACCGGCCTCGTGTGTGATCGACACCGTGGGACCACCGCGAGTGCCGAGGCCGGCGTCCCAACCCGTTGTCGACGTACCACACACCGCCGGGATTCCGGTCGGTCAGCAGCTGCTCCACCGTCAGCACCAGGTGGTTTCCCAAGGCGGCCCCACCGTCGGTGGCAGCGACCTGTATGTGCTGTACAGCGACGTCAGCCGACGACTCCTGTCGCTGGAGCTGGAGTTCGGCTCCGGACAGACCTGCTGGCGCCGACTGGGCCGGTGGCACGAGGCCGGGGTCTTCAGGCGCTGCACCACATCCTGCTCGCCGAATTGCACGCGGCCGACGCCCTGGACTGGACCCGGGCCTGCGTGGACGCCTCCCACGCTCGCGCGAAATAAGGGGCGAGGCCGCCGGCCCGTCACCGGTCGACCGCGGCAGGACGGGCAGTACACACCCACCTGATCTGCGACGGAAAGGCCACCCATTAAAGGTCATCACTGCCGCGGCCAACGTCAACGACGTCACCCAGACCCTGGCCCAGGTGGTCGAGCAGACCTTCGCCCTGCTCCAACCAGCGCAGCAGGATGCGGACCGGTCCGGCGTGCACGTCCAGGGGAACGCCGACAGGCTGTTCCGGGCTCACAGCCATCAAGTACCGCCATCTGACTGACCAGTTGGCGAAGGTGCCGCTACCGTGGGAGGTTCCATCGCCTGAACCACCAGCTCCAGGCGCGGAAATAAGGGGACCGCCCTCGGGCCCGGAAGGGGTTTTGGGCCCGAGGGCGGCACCTTCCACAGACGGGGACCGGTATCCCCTTGCCGGCGCCCCGGACGGGCTCGCCCGTCGTTCTATCCGCGTTGGAGCTGGACTCAGGAGGTGGAAGGTGGCCGAGAACAAGAAGGAGTGGCGCAGGGATCTGGCCTCAAAGTTCGTCGTCGCAGCAGCTGTAAAGGTGCTGTGGGGTCTGATCGTTGAGCTGGTGATCCGCCCTCACGAATGATCTTGGCGTCAAGCGGTGCCCCGGTTACCCCTTACCGGGGCACCGCCCACCTCCCCGCATGAGGACACGCCCGGTCCGGTCAGCTACCGGAGTCCCCGACAGCCTTCGGTGGGTCTCCCCCACAACGTCACGCAAGCAACCTCGCGTGGAATTTCCTCGCGTGGTCGCGCTCGCGTTCTGCTCGGGTTCCAAGCCGGCTTCGGTGTCCCGCCATATACGCCCCTGATCTGCGCGTCCTACGGTGTGGCGACCGCCGAACGCCGTCCGAGTTCTTGGCGCGGGCACAAGCGCACACACCATGGAGATGCTGCTGGGGCCTCGGCGACGAACGCATGGCCGCGGCACTCCATCGCGCAGATTGTCGAAAGTGACCCTTGACTTCCTCGTGGTCCAGGGCGGCCGTCTGCGCAGCCCCGGTGTCTGCCTGCGTCAACAGAGCGGGCAGATTCCGTTTTCCGGGTGCCGTCGACCGCTCCCACCCGCAACCACCGCCCCGTGCTCACCGACGAGATCGCGTCGGACGGACCCCGTCCGCACCCGGCAGCACAGGTCACAGGCGCGTCCTCCGTCGCCACGGCACCCGCAGGCGGGCACCGATCCATTGGAGCCATCTTCAAATCTCGGGCACAAATTCCACACGTTCCTCTCTCCAGGCGGGTTCCGATGGTCTAGATTGACCTTGCTTCGCATGCTGGGACACGAGGCGACAAATGGTGATCCATGGGTCGGCGATGCAGACGGCCAGTAGCCGCGTCTCTGGCGCCGACGTGGGGGTGATCAATTCTTGGGGCCCGAAAGGGGCTTCGGGTGCGGGGAGCATCCGAGGTGCCGACGGGTTTCCGTACAGCTCGAGAGTCTGGCCGGGCATGTGAGTCGCCGCGGCCGGGGCGAGTTGTTCAGGTGCGGTTGCAGTAGCCGTGATGTCGTGCGCGGGAGGCGGGGGCCTCCCTCGGGAAGGGACAGCGCATCGCGGGGGCGGGGACCTCCCAAGGGGAGGAAGCGTGCGGGAGGCGGGGGCCTTCCGTGGGGGAGGGGCAGCAGTGTTGGGCGAACACGTCGTATCACTGGGGACCGGGGGGTTTCTGTGCGACAGGGGGGAATAGTCGACCCTTTTTCGTCGGCGCGCGGGCGTCTGGCGAAAGAGGCGATCAGTCAGCCCGCGAACGACTGGGAACAGCGGTACCGCCGTACCGTGATCACCAGCGACACCGTGGCCACCGCCTTGGTGGTGGCATCGATAGGCAACTTCTTCGGGGCCCGGGACGCGGCCAACTGGCACGAGAAGTGGGGGATACTCGCCTTCGGCACCTGGCTGCTGGTGCTGGCAGCGCTTGCGGTCGGCCGGGCCTGGGCTCCGGCCGTGCTCGGCCAGGGCGCCGAGGAATTCCGAAGACTCGGACGCTCACTGTTCGCGGCGACGGTCGTACTGGCGCTCGGCGGGATAGCCCTCACCTCGCGCAACATCAAGCTCTGGATCTTCGTCGCGATCCCCGCGATCGCGTTGGTCACCATGACCGAGCGGTATGTGCTCCGCCTCTGGCTGCACAAACAGCGCAAGGAAGGCCGGTGCCTGAGACCGGTGCTCGCCGCCGGAAGCCCGGCCACGGTGCGCGACCTGATCACCCGAACCCGCAAGTTCCCGCACATCGGCTGGCGCGTTGAGGCCGTGTGCACGCCGGACGGCCGCGGGCGCGACGGTGACCAGCTGGACGGAGTGCCGGTCGTCGGCCGGCTGACGGACGTCGCCAAGCACGTCCACCACGACGGCTACCGTGTCGTCGCCGTCACACCCGACCCGCACTGGACGCCGGACCGGCTGCAGCGGCTGGCCTGGAACCTCGAAGGCAGCGATGCCGAGATGGTCGTGGCGCCGGTGCTGATGGAGGTGGCCGGCCCGCGGCTGCATGTCGACGCGGTGCTCGGTATCCCGCTGCTGCGGGTCAGCATGCCGGCCTTCACCGGAGGCCGCCGGGCCATCAAGGCGGTCGTCGACCGAGTCGGCGCGGCGGTCCTGCTGATGCTGTTCGCGCCGCTGATGGTGTTCGTCGCGCTGCTCGTGCTGGCGGACAGCCGGG
Source organism: Streptomyces longisporus (assembly GCF_039532765.1). NCBI lineage: Bacteria > Bacillati > Actinomycetota > Actinomycetes > Kitasatosporales > Streptomycetaceae > Streptomyces > Streptomyces longisporus. The sequence goes on along the minus strand of NZ_BAAASG010000002.1, from coordinate 561,139 downwards.
GCGGGGCCTTCTACCGCCAGCGCAGGGTCGGCAAGGACGGCCGAGAGTTCACCATCCTCAAATTCCGCACCATGGTCGTCGACGCCCACCGGGCACGTGCCGAACTCGCCGACCAGAACGAGGGCGCAGGGCTGCTGTTCAAGGTCCGCCACGATCCGAGGGTGACCCGGGTGGGGGGAGTGCTGCGCCGGTACTCGATCGACGAACTCCCTCAGCTCTTCAACGTACTGACGGGATCGATGTCGCTCGTCGGTCCGCGGCCGCCCCTGCCGGAGGAGTGCGCCGCGTACGACCCGGACATCCGGCGGCGGCTGCTGGTCAAGCCCGGGCTCACCGGTCTGTGGCAGATCAGCGGACGCAGCGACCTGCCGTGGGAGGAGGCGGTCCGCCTCGACCTCAGGTACGTGGAGGACTGGTCGCTCGCCCTGGACACGGTGATCTTGTGGAAGACGATGCGTGCGGTGCTTCACGGGCAGGGGGCCTACTGATGCGCGGGGGGCGTCGTCCGGCCGACATGTGGACGGCAGGCCACAAGGGCCTTGCTGGGGGGACCGCAGGCCACAAGGGCCTGTGTGGGGGGAGGAACGGGTCATGAGAGTCAGCGTTTTCGGGCTCGGCTACGTGGGCTGCGTATCGGCCGCGTGCCTGGCCAGCATGGGGCACGAGGTCATCGGCGTGGACGTCAACCAGGTGAAGGTCGACCTGGTCAACGACGGCAAGGCCCCGGTGGTCGAAGAGCGGATCGGCGAGCTCATCGCCGACGTCGTGCGGACCGGCGCCCTGCGCGCCACCGCCGACGTCCGCGAGGCCATCATGGACAGCGAGATCTCGCTGGTCTGTGTGGGCACGCCGTCGGAGCCCAACGGCAGCCTGTGCACCACGTACTTGGAGCGGGTCACCGAGGAGATCGGCGCCGCGCTCGCCGAGCGCGGCGGGCGGCACACCGTCGTGTTCCGCAGCACCATGCTCCCGGGTACCTGCCTGAACCTGCTGGTGCCGATCCTGGAGAAGAACCTCGGCGGTACGGTCGGTGTGGACGTCGGGGTCGCGGTCAACCCGGAGTTCCTGCGCGAGGGCACCAGCGTGCGGGACTTCTTCGACCCGCCCAAGACCGTCGTCGGCGAGCTCGACCCGGCCAGCGGCGACGCGGTGATGGCGCTGTACGAGGGCCTGCCCGGCGAGGTGTTCCGGGTGCCGGTCCCGACGGCCGAGGCGATCAAGTACGCGGACAACGCGTTCCACGGACTGAAGATCGGCTTCGCGAACGAGCTGGGCGCGGTGTGCCAGGCGCTCGGGGTGGACTCGCACCAGGTGATGGACGTGTTCCTGGCCGACCGCAAGCTGAACATCAGCCCCGCCTATCTGCGGCCCGGCTTCGCCTTCGGCGGCTCCTGCCTGCCCAAGGACCTGCGCAGCCTGGTCCACGCGGCGCAGCGGGCGGACGTCTCGGTGCCCATCCTGTCCCACGTTCTGCCCTCCAACGCCGACCATCTGCAGCGCGCGGTGGACCTGGTCGAGCGCACCGGCAAGCGCAGGGTGGGAATGTTCGGGCTGTCCTTCAAACCCGGCACCGACGACCTCCGCGAGAGCCCGCTCGTCGAGCTGGCGGAGCGCCTCTTCGGCAAGGGGTACGACCTCAAGATCTACGACGCCAATGTGAGCCTGTCCCGGCTGCTCGGCGCGAACCGCGAGTACATCGAGAACCGGCTGCCGCACCTCGCGCAGCTGCTCGCGGAGTCCGTCGAGGAGGTGCTCGACCATGCCGAGGTGTGCCTGGTCGGGACCCGGGATCCGGCTGTGCTGTCGGTGCTGCCCCATGGGAACACCCCGGTGATCGTCGACCTCATCCACCTTCCCGACGCCGATGAGCGTCGGGCCGAACCGGGGTATGTGGGCCTTGCTTGGTAATGCAATCAGCGGTGAGGGGCCGGGGCGACGCGCCCTGATCCTGGTGGAGAACCTGTCGGTGCCCTTCGACCGGCGGGTGTGGCAGGAGTGCACGACGCTGCGCGACGCGGGCTGGACGGTGGACGTCATCTGTCCGCAGGGCACCAAGCGCGACACGGAGCCGGAGGCCGTGATCGACGGGGTGCGGATCCACCGCTACCCGTTGCGCGCGGCCACCGGAGGGCCGGCCGGCTATCTCAAGGAGTACGGATCGGCGCTGTGGCACACGGCCCGGCTGGCCCGCAAGGTCGGCCCGGTCGACGTGGTCCACGCCTGCAACCCGCCCGACCTGCTGTTCCTGCCGGCCCTGTGGCTCAAGCGGCGCGGCGCGCGGTTCGTCTTCGACCAGCACGACCTGGTGCCCGAGCTGTACCTGTCCCGGTTCGACCGCGGCAAGGACCTGCTCTACCGCGGTGTGTGCGCGCTGGAACGGCGCACCTACCGGGCCGCCGACATCGTCCTCGCCACGAACGAGAGCTACCGCGACGTCGCGATGCGCCGTGGCGGTAAACGCCCGGAAGACGTCTTCGTGGTGCGCAGCGCACCCCAGATCGAGCGGTTCCAACCGGTGCCGTCCGAGCCGGAGTTGAAGCGCGGCAAGCCTCATCTGCTGTGCTACCTGGGCGTCATGGGCCCTCAGGACGGCGTCGACTACGCCCTGCGGGCCCTGGCGAAGCTGCGCGACGAGCTCGGGCGTACGGACTGGCATGCGGTGTTCGTCGGCTCCGGGGACGCCTTCGACGCGATGGTGGAGCTGTCCAAGAAGCTCGGCCTCGCCGAGCAGGTGCAGTTCACCGGGCGCATTCCGGACGCGGACCTGGTGCGCTACCTGTCCACCGCGGACGTGTGCCTGTCTCCCGACCCGCGCAATCCGCTCAACGACGTGTCGACGATGAACAAGGTCCTCGAGTACATGGCGATGGGCCGGCCGATCGTCTCCTTCGAGCTGAAGGAGGCGCGCGTCTCCGCCGGTGACGCCGCCGTCTACGCACCCGCCAACGACGAGGCCCGGTTCGCCGAGCTCGTCGCCGAGTTGATGGACGATCCGGACAGGCGGGCCCGGATGGGCAAGATCGGCCAGGAGCGGATCAGCGGGCCGCTGTCCTGGGAGAACTCACAAGCGTCGCTGCTCGCCGCCTATGCCGCCGCCTGCCGTGACCACACCCCGGTGTCGGCGGTCGAGCCGGTCCGGACAGGGAAGAGGCAGCGCAGTTGAGCGAGGACACGATACGCCTGGTCACCATCGGGCGGATATTCCGTCGGCGCTGGCGGCTGCTCGCCGTCCTCGCCGTCGTGGGCGCGCTGGTCGGCTTCGGCGCCTCGGTCGTGGTGTTCCCACCGCGGTACACGGCATCGGCCCCGGTACTGCTGCCGGGACTGTGGGAGGAGCGCGAGCTGCTCACCCAGGTGGATCTCGCGACCAGTTCGGCGGTCGTCGACCGCGCGGCCGACGCTCTGCACTGGTCCGGCGTCAGCACCACCGACCTGCGCAAGCAGGTCAGCGCCAAGGCCGCGGACGGGAACATCATCACGATCGCGGGTACGGCCGACACCCCGAAGCGCGCGCAGCAGCTCGCCGACCAGGTGGCCCAGCAATTCGTGCAGTACACCGCGCAGATCGCGGGCAGTGGCACGGACTCCGCAACCACCACGGCCAACGACACGCTGCGCAAGCAGGTCGAGGAGACCAACCGCCGCATCAGCGACCTGGCCAAGGCGGCCAACCCCGGTCAGACCGTGGAGAGCGTGCAGGCCCGTACTGCGCTCGAGAACCTGCGCACCTCGCTGGAGGGGGCCATGAAGAAGGTGGACGAGGCGAACCCGGCGACCAACAAGGCAGGCATGGTCGTCATGGGCCCCGCCGCCCCGCCGACCGGCGAGGCCGCGCCGACGAGGATCCAGCTCATCGTCGGCGGAGCGCTGCTGTTCTTCCTGCTCGCGGTCATCGGCCATCTCGTGGCCGCCCGCATGAACCGCCGGCTGCGCACCGAACCGGAGATCGCCGCGGCGCTGGGTTCGACGCTGCTGGGCACCGTCGACGTGGCCGGTGAACGGCGCGCTCACCGGCCGGAGGGCGGGGGCCCCAGAGCCGGGATCCGCCGACTCGTCGGCCTTGACACGCCGTGGAACGTACCGGCCCCGCAGAAGTCCGGTGACGAGGCCGGCCGACGGCTCCGCTACCGGCGGGTGTGTGCCCGCCTGAAGGAGCGACTGCCCGCTGCCCAGCGGCTGTTGCTCGTCGTACCGGCGGGCGACGACATCGCCCGCCGGGCCGCAGGACAGCTCGTCGCCGAGGCCAGGAGCGGTCCGACGCTGCGGATGGTGGAGGTTTCGGTGGACCGCCCGGTGGTCCCGGACCGCGAGAACGAGTCCGGCGCCGTGGTGGTCCTCAGCGCGGACAGCTGGACCGCGGAGGAGCTCGTCGGCATCGCGGAGGCGTGCGCGGACGGCAGGCACGAGGTCGTCGGCATCGTCGTCGCCGACCTGGTCCAGGCCCGCCCCACCAGGTCCGCCGGCCCGCTTCCGGACGATGCCACGCTGGCACTCGCGGTGCGCGGCCACGCAACGGGAGGTTCAGCGTGACGACAAGCACGACCTCGGAGTCGTCGGCTGCCACTCCGCTCATCGACCTGCAGGCGCTGGTGGTGGCGGTGCGCAGGCGCCGCCGCCTGTGGACGGCCATGGCGCTTCTCGGCCTGCTGGCCGGCGCCGCGGTGGCGGTCCTGATGCCGCCGCCGCCGACCGCGGTGACCAAGGTGCTGGTCACCCACGCGGAGGACCAGCCGAACGACACCGGAACGCTGATCCGCACCGACGTCCAGCTGCTGCAGACCACCCAGATCGCCGACAAGGCCCTGCAGTCCCTGAAGTCCCCGGAAAAAGCCGCGGACTTCATGAAGGAGTACCAGGGCGCCGGTCTGACCAACAACCTGCTGCAGATCACCGTGACAGGCGACAGCGAGGCGCAGGCGGTGGCCCGCGCCAAGGCACTGGCCGACTCGTTCGTCGCCGACCATGTACGGCGGATGAAGGACACCGCGCAGGCCGAGGCCAAGGCCCTGCTCGACCAGCGTGACCGCATGCGGGTCGAGCTCGCCCAGGTCAACAAGCAGATAGGAAACCGGTCGCCGGACAGCGACCCGAAGGCGTCGGCGGGCATCGAGACGCTCTTCGCCCGCCGGGCCGAACTCAACTCGCGCATCTCCGACTTCGACCAGCGCGCCGCGGACGCCCGCACCGGCACGCCCAAGGTCATCGCCGGCACGCAGATCGTGGACGCGCCGCGCGCGGTGCCCCACTCCCTGCCCAAGGCGCTGGTCACCGACGCCGCCGTCGGGGGGATCCTCGGGCTCGTGATCGGGCTTGCCATCGCCGCGGTCGGCACGGTGGTGGCGGACCGCCCCGTGCTGCGCCGGGACATCGCCGCCAACCTGGGCGCCTCGGTCATCGCGGAGCTGCCCCGCCGCTCGGGCAAGCTGTGGCGGCGCCGACGCACCCGGGTGACCCGAGAACGGCTCACCGCGACCCTGGCCCGTACGACGGGTGACTCCACGGAACCGGTGTCGCTGCTGGAACTGGGGTGTGCGCGCAGCACAAGCGTGATCGCCCTGGACCTCGCCAGGGCCCTGGCGGCACAGGGCCCGGTGACCGTCGTCGACGATCTGCCCGGCGGGCAGCTCGAAGGCCGCACCAAGCCTGGAGATCCGCCCGTGGTCAGCGGCGAGCGTGCCGCGACCCTCTCGCCTCAGGAGCGCCGCATCGGCGTCGGCTCGGTGGCGCCCGGCACGGCGTGGACCGACCTGCGCCACCTCGGCACCCAGACCGTGCTCGTCGTACGGGCCGGACACGGCAGCGCCGCCTGGCTGCACACCGTGGCACGGCAGCTCGCGGACCAGCGCATCCCGGTGATCGGTGTGGTGCTGATCGACCCCGATCCGCGTGACCGGACCGACGGCACCCTGTGGGACGGGCTGCACACCGCGCTGCGCGGCCGTGCCGAGCGGCCGGCCCGGCAGAACGGCACCAACCAGCCGCGGACGGAGCGGCAGCCGATCTGGGCCGCACACGTCCCGGGCAACGACCAGGACGGGCGGTAGCACATGTGTGGCATCGCAGGCACCTATCGCTGGCCGGACGGAAAGGTCGTGACCGACCGGCTCACCGAGACCCTCGTCCACCGCGGCCCGGACGGAGCGGGCCGCTACGGCCACCCCGTCGGTGACGGCGAGGTGCACCTCGGGCACCGCCGCCTCTCCATCATCGACCTGACCGAGACCGGCGCCCAGCCGATGGTCTCGGACGGCCTCGCCCTGACGTACAACGGCGAGCTGTACAACGCGCCCGAGCTGCGCGCCGAGCTGGAGGCGGCCGGGGTGCGCTTCCGCGGCACCTCGGACACCGAGGTGCTCCTTGAGGCCTGGCGGCGCTGGGGCACGGACTGCCTGCCCCGGCTGCGAGGCATGTTCGCGTTCGGGATCTTCGACGAGCGCACCGGTGAACTGGTCCTGGTCCGCGACCAGTTGGGCATCAAGCCGCTGTTCCTGCTGCGGCGCGGCGGGGGCCTGGTGTTCGCCTCCGAGCTGAAGGCACTCGCCGCCGCCACCGGCGGCAAGCTGGAGGTGGACCACGCGGCGCTGGTGGCCTCCCTCCTCTACTACTGGGTGCCGGACTCCCGGTGCGCGTTCCGCGAGGCGGAGAAGCTGCCGCCGGGCAGCTGGCTGCGGTGCCGGCCCGACGGCCGGGTGGAGCGCGGCCGGTTCTGGGACCTGAAGGAGGTCGCCGCCGAGGGCCGGGAGCGGGCCCGGGCCGGCGAGCAGCCCGACCTGGCCGCCGTCGTCGAGGAGTCGACCCGGCGCCACCTGCTCTCCGACGTACCCGTGGCCACCTTCCTCTCCGGCGGCCTCGACTCCAGCTATCTGACCGCGCTGGCGGCCCGCCACCAGCCGGGCATCTCCGCCTACACGATCGGCTTCCGGGCCGAGGACGCCAAGTTCGAGGCGATGCCGGACGACCTGCGCTACGCCCGGCAGGTGGCCCAGCGGTTCGGCGTCGACCTGCACGAGATCGAGATCGCCCCGAACGTGCTCGACCTGCTCCCCGAGATGACGTACCACCTCGACGAGCCGATCGGCGACCCCGCCGCGATCAACACGTTCCTGATCTGCACGGCCGCACGCGAGGCCGGGGTCAAGGTGATGCTCTCGGGAATGGGCGCCGACGAGCTGTTCGCGGGCTACCGCAAGCACCTGGCCAACCTGATCGCGCTGCGCTACCAGCGCGTCCCGCGGTCCCTGCGGCGCGGGGTCTCGGCAGCCGTGGACCGGCTGCCGGTCGCCACCTCCCGCCGGGGGTTCCGGTCGGTGCGCTTCGCGAAGCGGTTCCTGTCCTTCGCCGATCTGCCGGAGGAGACCGCCTTCCGGCGCAGCTACACCATGTACGACCAGGACGAGCTGCTCGCTCTGCTCGACCCGGATCTGGCCGGGACGGTCGACGACGTACTGACCGAACACAGGGACGTCTACCAGGACAACGAGCTCGACGACTTCGTCAACCGCATGTGTCTGACCGACGCCCGGATGTTCCTGCCGGGGCTGAACCTCACGTACACGGACCGCTCCAGCATGGCCGCGTCGACCGAGGTACGGACGCCGTATGTGGACGTCGAGGTGGTCAAGGCGGCGTTCGTCATCCCCGGCGACCGCAAGATCGCCGGACGGCAGGGCAAGGCGGTCCTGAAGGAGGCGGCCACCTCGATCCTGCCCCGGGAGATCGTGTACCGGCCCAAGGGCCTGTTCAGCGCCCCGCTGCGGGCCTGGATGAGCCGGGATCTGGCACCGCTGGTGCGCGAGGTGGTCAACGACGGCGAGCTCGTCCGGTCCGGGATCCTGCGCCGCGACGCGCTGAGGCGGATGGTCGCCGAGGACGCGGCCGGACAGCAGGACTTCTCCAAGCATCTGTGGCACGTACTGACGCTCGAGTACTGGTATCGCGACGCGACCTCTGGGTCCGGCCAGAGCACTCGTTTGACGGCTTAGGAATTTCAGAGGAGTTCGGGTGAAGCAGGTTGTGCAGAACTACAAGAGCGGCGAGCTGGCGGTGCTCGACGTTCCGGTGCCGGGGTGCAAGCCGGGCGGGGTGCTGGTCCGCAGCGCCTACTCGCTGATCTCCACCGGCACCGAGATGATGAAGGTGTCCGAGGCCGGCATGTCGATGCTGGGCAAGGCCCGCTCCCGCCCGGACCAGGTCGCCAAGGTCATGCAGAGCGTGGCCACCAACGGGGTGCCCGCCACCTACCGCAAGGTGATGGGCAAGCTGGACTCCTACACACCGCTCGGCTACTCGCTGTGCGGGTTGGTCGAGCAGGTCGGCGCCGGCATCGACGACGTGAAGGTCGGCGACCTGGTGGCCTGCGCGGGCAACGAGCACGCGCTGCACGCCGAGCTCAACTGGGTGCCGAAGAACCTCTACGTCCCGGTGCCGGACGGCCTCGCGCCGCAGCACGCGGCCTTCGGCACCGTCGGGTCGATCGCGATGCAGGGCGTCCGCCAGGGCGAGCCGCAGCTCGGCGAAGTGGCCCTGGTCATCGGCCTCGGACTGATCGGGCAGCTGGTGGTGCAGCTCCTGGCCGCCTCGGGCGTCCGCGTCGTCGGCGCCGACCCCGACCCGGCGCGCTGCGAGCTCGCCGAGCGCCTGGGCGCCGCGGCCTGCGGCGACCCCGCCTCCGCAGCCGTGGAGAACGCCGTCGCCGAACTCACCGACGGCCACGGCGTGGACCAGGTGTACCTGGCCGCCGGCGGCGGCAGCAACCAGCCCGTCGAACTGGCCGCCAAGCTGGCCCGGGACCGCGGCCGGGTCGTCGACATCGGCAAGTGCCGCCTGGACCTGCCGTGGAACGCGTACTACGAGAAGGAACTCGACGTCCGCTTCTCCCGCTCCTACGGCCCCGGACGCTACGACCCGGAGTACGAGCTGGAGGGCCGCGACTACCCGATCGGCTACGTCCGCTGGACCGAGCGCCGCAACCTGGCCTGCTTCCTCGACCTCGCCGCCCGCGGCAGGATCGACGTGGAGCCCCTGATCTCCCACGTCGCCGACTTCGACGACGCCGTCGAGACCTATCAGCGCCTGAAGGACGGCGAGCTGAAGGCCATCACCGCGCTGTTCCGGTACCCCGAACAGACGGGGGAGGCGGAGGAGGCGAAGGCCCCGGCGGTGGCCGTACCCGCGGTGACCGTGAAGCCGAGTCCGGCGCGCGGCGCCAGGACGCCGGTGAAGCTGGCGTTCGTCGGCGCCGGGAACTACGCGACGTCGATGCTGCTGCCGCACCTGGCACAGCGCGAGGGCGTCGAGTTGTCGACCGTCGTCACCACGACCGCGCTGTCCGCGGCCAACGCGCAGCGGAAGTTCGGCTTCACCGAGGCGACCACCGACCTCGACGCCGTGCTCGGCGACAAGTCCATCGACGCGGTGTTCGTGGTCACCCGGCACAGTTCGCACGCCGACCTGACCCGCAAGGCACTGCTGGCCGGCAAGACGGTGTTCGTGGAGAAGCCGCTGGCCCTCACCGAGGACGAGCTGGCCGGTGTGATGGCGGCGGTGGAGGAGTCCGGCAACGACCGGCTGCAGGTGGGCTTCAACCGCCGCTTCGCGCCGCTGCTGCAGGAGGCCAGGAAGCAGTTCGGTGCCCGCACCGGCCCGGCGAGCCTGCGCTACCTGGTCAACGCGGGCCGGCTGCAGCACGGCAGCTGGTACCTCCAGCAGGGCACCGAGGGCTCACGGTTCGCCGGCGAGGGCGGCCACTTCATCGACACGGCGAGCTGGCTGCTCGACGCCGACCCGGTCTCCGTCTACGCGGTCGCCCCCTCCGGCAACGAGGACCTGCAGGTCGTGCTGCGCTACCCGGACGGGTCCACCGCCACCATCAGCTACGTCACCACCGGCGCGGCCGGCTTCCCCAAGGAGACGCTGGACCTGGTCGCCGACGGCAAGGTGCTGCGGCTCGACGACTTCGTCCGCGCCTCGGTCTACGGCCGTAAGAAGTGGGTCAGTTCGCGGCTGCCCAAGGCCCGCGACAAGGGCCAGAACGCCGAACTGGCCGCGTTCATCAAGGCCGTGCGGACCGGTGGGCCGATGCCGGTGCCGCTTCAGTCGCTGGTCGCCACCACCGCGGCCACCCTCGCCGTGCAGGCCGGCCTGGCCGCCGGTGCGCCGGTGACGTTGGAGAACGCACGATGACGATGAGCGCGGGCTGGTACCTGCGGCGGCTGTCCCGGATGGGACCGCAGGAGGTCGCGGGCCGGGTGGGCGACACGGTGCGCAGACGGCGGTGGCGGTCCGCGCCGCCGGCCTGCCCGAGCGTGACCGGCGCCCGGTTCACCGCGGCGCTGCCCGCCGAGGCGATCACCGCGGTGCCCTCGGACGCCGCGAAACGCCTCGTCGCCGAGGCGGACCGGCTGATGGAGGGACACGTCGAGTACTTCGGGGTGGCCCGCGACGACCTCGTCGACCCGGACTGGTGGTACGACCCGAAGACCGGGCGCCGGGCCCCGTCGGGCTACGCCTTCGACGTGCCGTACCGCAGCGAGGACGCGGTCGGGGACATCAAGCAGATCTGGGAGCTGTCCCGGCACCACTACCTGACCCAGCTCGCGGCCGCCTACGCGATCACCGGGGACGAGCGGTACGCGGAGCGCGTGGCCGCGCACCTGCGGTCGTGGTGGGAGGCCAACCCGCCGCTGCGCGGGGTCCACTGGATCAGCGGCATCGAGCTGGGCATCCGGCTGCTGTCCTGGGTGTGGGTGCGGCGGCTGCTGGAAGGATGGCCGGGCGCGGCCGGGCTGTTCGAGGACAACCCGGTGGGGTTGAACCAGATCTGGCACCACCAGCGCTGGCTGGCCGCCTTCCCCAGCCGGGGATCGTCGGCGAACAACCACGTCATCGCCGAGGCCGCCGGGCAGTTCGCCGCGGCCTGCGCGTTCGGCTGGTTCCCCGCCTCGGAGCGCTGGCGGGCCGACGCCCTGCGCTCGCTCGACCGGCATCTGCGCAGCAACACCTTCATCTCCGGCCTCAACCGTGAACTGGCCTCCGAGTACCACGGACTGGTGCTGGAGCTCGGTCTGGCCGCGCTGGCCGAGGCGGACGCCGCGGGCGTGCCGGTCCCCGCGACCCTCCGTCTGGTACTGCTGCGGATGACCGACGCGCTCGCGGCCGTCGTGGACAACCGGCTGCGTCCGCCGCGCCAGGGCGACGCGGACGACGGCCACGGTCTGATCCTGGACGGCGAGGGCACCGACCGCTGGGGCTCGCTGCTGTCCACCGGGGAGGCGGTGTTCGGCCGGCTCGACTGGTGGCCGACGGTGACCGGCACCGATGTGCGCACCCCACTGCTGGCCGCGCTCATCCGGCCGTACGCGAAAAACGGAACCGGGCGGGCCGTGTCCCGCCCGGCGAGCAGGCCCGGTCACTTCGCCGATGCGGGCATGACGATCCTGCGCGGCCCGGAGGAGATCTGGTGCCGCTGCGACGGCGGCCCGCACGGCTTCCTGTCCATCGCCGCGCACGCCCACGCGGACGCACTGTCCGTGGAGGTCCGCCACGACGGCGTCGACGTGCTCGCCGACCCGGGGACGTACTGCTACCACGGGCAGCCCGAGTGGCGGCAGTACTTCCGCTCGACCCTCGGCCACAACACCCTCGAACTGGACGGCGCCGACCAGTCCGTCTCCGGGGGCCCGTTCCTGTGGACTCGGCATGCCAACAGCCGCGTGCTGCTCGCAGAGACATCCGGCGAGGGGGCGGCCCGCTGGAGCGCGGAGCACGACGGCTACCAGGGCTCGGTGCACCGCCGCCAGGTGGAACTCGCCGCCGAGAGCCGGGAGTTGAGGGTGCTCGACGAGGTGCGCGGCCCGGGCGGGGCCGTGCGGCTGGCCTTCCACCTCGGCCCGGCGATCACCGCCGACCTGGTGGACAACCGGGCGGAACTCACCTGGACCCGGGACGGCGAGGACCGCTCCGCGGTGCTCGACCTGCCCGGGCAGCTGTCCTGGCAGGCGCATCGCGGCGAGACCGATCCGCCGCTCGGCTGGTACTCCGCGGGATTCGGGCGCAAGGAACCCGCCACCACCCTGGTCGGCACCGGCTTCACCGACGGCACGGAGGGCTTCACCACCGTGCTCAGGTTCCGCGGCTAGGGAGGGGCACGTGGGGATCAAGAGGCGGCACTGGGCGTGGGCGGCGGCACCGCTGACGCTGGCCCTGCTGGCGTTGACGGGCTGCGACAGCTCACAGCCCGCCGAGGCGAAGACGACGACCGCCGCGCCCACCATGTCCGGGGCGCGGTCCGCGGCCGTGGCCCGGGTGTGCGCCAAGCCCGAGGCCGGGCCGGCGAAGGCGCCGGCGGGCGCGGTGACGGTCGACCCCGCCAAGGTCGGCGACCTGGCGGAGAAGACCAAGGACAACCCCGCGAACACCACGTTCTGGTTGCGACCGGGCCGGCACCGGCTCGACCCCGACCGCTACGCCCAGGTCATCCCCAAGAAGGGGGACCGCTACCTCGGCGCGCCCGGCGCGGTGCTCGACGGCCGGAAGACCAACCAGTACGCGTTCGCCGGCACCGCCGAGGGCGTCACCATCGGCTATCTGACCGTGCAGGGTTTCGTGCCGCCGCAGAACGAGGGCGTGGTCAACCACGACTCGGCCGACGGGTGGGTGATCGAGCACTCGACGATCCAGAACAACCTGGGTGCCGGGCTGATGGCCGGAGCCCGCCAGCAGGTCCGCGGCAACTGCCTGCGCGCCAACGGCCAGTACGGCATGAACGCCTACAAGGGCAGCGGCCGTATCAGCGGCCTGGTGGTCGAGGGCAACGAGATCGTCGGCAACAACACGGGTGACTGGGAGCGGCGCCAGCAGGGCTGCGGCTGCACCGGGGGCATCAAGTTCTGGGCCGTCGACGGCGCCGACGTACGCGGCAACTGGGTGCACGACAACCGCGGAACCGGGTTGTGGGCGGACACCAACAACAACGACTTCCGCATCGAGGACAACGTGCTGGAGGCCAACGACGGTGCCGCGCTGATCTACGAGACCAGCTACAACGCGGTCATCCGCAACAACACGATCCGGCGCAACAACTGGGTCGAGGGCCGCAAGGCAGCAGCCCGCGGCGACACCTTCCCCTTCGCGACCGTCTACCTGTCCGAGTCCGGCGGCGAACCACGGGTCAAGGCCCGCACGAGCGAGATCGAGATCTACGGCAACCTGATGGAGAACAACTGGTCCGGAATCACCCTGTGGGAGAACGCCGACCGGTTCTGCAACAGCCCGGCCAACACCTCCTCCGGTGACTGCACGCTGCTGGTGAAGAAGACCAGCCGCTGCACGAAGTCGACGATCACCAAGGCACCGCTGTACGCGGACTGCCGGTGGAAGACCCAGCGGGTGGACATCCACGACAACCGCTTCGTGCTGGACAAGTCCGTCCTCAAGTGCACGACGAAGTGCGACCGCATGGCCGTGCTCTCCAACTACGGCACCTATCCGGACTGGTCGCCCTACAAGGGCGAGGCGGTGGCCGACGCGATCACCCTCAAGCAGCACAACCGCTGGCACGCCAACGTCTACGTCGGGCCGTGGGCCTTCGTGGTCCACGACCCCAGCAAGGTCCTCGACTTCCAGAGCTGGCAGGGCGCGCCCTACCAGCAGGACGCGGGCAGCACGATCAGCGGACAGGCGGGTGGTTGAGATGAGCACGCTGTCCGGCGCCGAACCGCGCCCTGCCGGCGCACCGAGGATCATCGGGATCGTCTGGGGGCTGCTGGTCCTCAACACGTTGGGCTCCGCCGGGGCGAAGACCATCGTCCCGCTGCCCCGCTCCCTCATCCAGATGGTCACGATGGGCGCCCTGGTCGCCGCATTCACCCTGGCGCTCGCGGTCAACCTCCGGCTGCGCATCCGGCCCAGCGCCTACGTGCTCCTGCTCACCCTGCTGCTGGTGTCGAGCATCATCTCCAGCGCCCACCTGGAGTCCGGTTTCGGCGCGCTGTTCCGCTGCTTCAGGCTGACTCTGTTCGTCGGCACCCTGTGGCTGCTCACCCGCTGGTGGAACGGCGGCCTGACGTTCGTACGGCACCACATCCGGATGTACTTCGCGGTGCTCGGATCGGTGGCCGCGGGACTCGCCGTCTCACCGGGCGCGGCCCTGCCCGACCTCTACGGCGGGCGCCTGGTCGGCGCGTTGTGGCCGCTCACCCCGCCGCAGATCGGACAGTACGCGGCGGTGATCATCGGGCTCACCGTGCTGCTCCTGCTGGGCCGCCGGACCGACAAGAAGAGCGCGGCGGTCATCATCGTGCCGTCCCTCGTCCTGCTCGCGCTGACCCACACCCGTACGGCCACGCTCGGCCTGATCGTCGGGCTGGTGCTGGCGATCGGCTCGCTCCTGCTGACCAGCGCCGCCGCCCGCCGCTTCTTCAGCTGGACGGTGGTGTTGGCCGCGGTGGCCGCGGTGGGGTTCGCCTCCGCACTGCAGAGCTGGTTCCTGCGCGGACAGAGCCAGGAGAACTTCTCCAGCCTCACCGGCCGGGCCAAGGTCTGGGACGCCCTGTTGTCCGCACCCCGCTCGACCTCGGAGCAGCTGTTCGGTGTGGGCCTCGGCGACAAGTCGTTCGGCGGGCTGCCGATCGACAACAGCTGGCTGGCCGTCTACAACGAGCAGGGCCTGATCGGCGTGACCCTGGTCGCGGTGATCATCGTGGTGCTGGGCGGTGTCGCCCTGCTGCGGCCGCCGTCGCTGCAGCGGGCCTGCGCGATCTTCCTGATCAGCTATTGCGCGATGGCCTCGTACACCGAGGCCGGTCTCGGTGACGCCTCGCCGTATCTGCTGCATCTGGCCCTGGCCGCCTCACTGCTGGCGCTACCTGCCGAGGCCACCGTCCTCTCGACGCCCGACGTCCCCCGGCTCGCGATGCCGGAACTCCCGCGACAGCGCGTCCCGCGCTGGGCCCGCCGATCGGAGGCGACCTGAGCATGCACATCCTCGTGGTGCACAACCGCTACGCCTCGGCGCAACCGAGCGGCGAGAACAAGGTCGTCGACCAGGAGGTGGAGCTGCTGCGCGCGGCCGGCCACCGGGTCGAGGTGTTCGAGCGGCGCAGCGACGACATCGCCGCCCGCTCCCTGCTGGGCAAGGTCGCGGTGCCGCTGCTCGTGCCGTGGAACCCGGCGGTGCGCACGGAGCTCGCCGCCAAGCTGCGCAGCGAGCGGCCGGACGTGGTGCACGTCCACAACGTCTTCCCGCTCCTGTCGCCCGCGGTCCTCGCCGCCTGCGCCGACGCCGGCGTGCCCGCCGTGGCCACGCTGCACAACTACACCCAGGTCTGCCCGCCCGGCACGCTGCAGCGGGACGGCCGGCCGTGCACCGAGTGCGTCGGGTCGGCGGTACCGCTGCCCGCCGTCCGGCACGGCTGCTACCGGGGCTCCCGCCTGGCCACGGTGCCGCTCGCGGTCAGCATGTCGGCCAACCGGCGGCGCTGGTGGTCCGGCGTGGAGCGGTTCTTCTGCATCTCGGCGGCGCAGCGCGACACCCTGGTCGGGGCCGGAATGCCGGCCGAACGGCTGGTGGTGAAGCACAACTTCGTGCCCGACCCGGGCGATCGCCGAGCAGGCGAGGGCGAGCATCTGCTCTATCTCGGCCGGCTCGCGGAGGCCAAGGGCGTACGGCTGCTCATGGCCGCGTGGGACGAGCTCGCGGCGAGCGGTGGTGCGGGCGTGCCGCTGGTGATCGCCGGCACCGGGCCGCTGGAGGCGGAGGTGACCGCCTGGGCGGCGGGCCGGGACGACGTCCGCTACGTCGGCCTGCTGGACACGGCGGAGTGCCAGAAGGCCATCGCGCGATCGGTCGCCGTGGTGGCTCCCTCGACCTGGCTGGAGGCGTTCGGCCTGGTGGTCGTGGAGGCGATGGCGGCGGGGGTCCCGGTCGTCGCGGCCGGGCACGGCGCCTTCGTCGAACTCGTCGAGGACGGCGTGACCGGGCTGCTGCACCAGCCGGGCGAGTCCGCCTCGCTCGCGTCCTGCATACGCCGGATCACGTCCGAGCCGGAGCAGAACCGGGAGATGGGCCGAGCGGCCCGGCTCCGGTACGAACAGGGTTTCAGCCCGGCGGTCGGCCTCGACCGCCTGGTTGATGAGTACCGCACCGCGATCGCGGGGCGGTCAGCACAGACTCGCGGCGGGGACATCCGCGCGAGCAGGGGGGATGGGAACAGCAGATGACACGATGCCGACTGTGCGGCTCGGAGGCGACGGCGAGCGTCGTCGACCTCGGGGCGACGCCACCGTGCGAGAGCTTTCTCGCCGCGGACCAACTCGACCAGCCGGAACCGGCGTACCCGCTGCATCTGCGGGTCTGCACCGACTGCTGGCTGGCGCAGATCCCGCCGCTGATCACGCCGGAGGAGACCTTCAAGGAGTACGCGTACTTCTCCTCGTACTCGACCTCCTGGGTGGAGCACGCCCGGACGTTCGTCGCCGACGCGGTGCAGCGGGTGGGACTCGGCACCGAAGGCTCCGACGCCTTCGTGGTCGAGGTCGCCAGCAACGACGGGTACCTGCTGAAGCACGTGGTGGACCGCGGGATCCGCTGTCTGGGCATCGAGCCTTCGGTGAACGTCGGCGCTGCGGCCCGGGACAAGGGCGTGCCCACGCTCACGGAGTTCCTGAGCCCTCAGACCGGTGCGGCCGTCCGCGAGGAGCACGGCCCGGCGAACCTGGTCGTGGCCAACAACGTGTACGCGCACATCCCCGACGTGGTCGGCTTCACCCAGGGGCTGCGTGCCCTGGTCGCCGACGACGGCTGGGTCTCCATCGAGGTGCAGCACCTGCTGACCCTGATCGAGGAGAACCAGTACGACACGATCTACCACGAGCACTTCCAGTACTACACGGTCGCCTCCGCGATCCAGGCGCTGGCGAGCGGCGGACTCACGCTCGTGGACGTCGAGTTGCTGCCCACGCACGGCGGCTCCATCCGGCTGTGGGCCCGCCCCGCCGAGGTCGCAGGCGAGCCGACCCAGCGGGTCGCCGACGTACTGGCCCGGGAGAAGGCCGCGGGGCTGCAGGAGCTGTCCGGGTACACCGAGTTCTCCGCCCGGGTGGCCAAGGTGCGCCGCGACCTGCTGAAGTTCCTCATCGAGGCGGCCGAGCGCGGCGAGACGGTCGTCGGCTACGGCGCCCCCGGCAAGGGCAACACCCTGCTCAACCACTGCGGCATCCGCCCCGACCTGCTCGCGTACACGGTCGACCGCAACCCGTACAAGCACGGCAGGTTCACCCCGGGCACCCGCATCCCGATCCTCGCGCCCGAGCAGATCGCCGTCGACAAACCGGACTACGTCCTCATCCTCCCGTGGAACCTGCGGGCCGAACTGGTCGAGCAGCTGTCCTACGTGCACGAGTGGGGCGGCCGGCTGGTCTTCCCCATCCCGGAACTGAGCATCGTCGAGGCCGCGTCCCGAAAGGTCACAGCATGAAGGTCGTCCTGTTCTGCGGCGGTTACGGGATGCGGATGCGCAACGGAACCTCCGACGACGTGCCCAAGCCGATGGCGATGGTCGGCCCCCGGCCCCTGATCTGGCACGTCATGCGCTACTACGCGCACTACGGGCACAAGGAGTTCATCCTGTGCCTCGGCTACGGCGCCCACCACATCAAGGACTTCTTCCTCAACTACGAGGAGACGACGTCCAACGACTTCGTGCTGCGCAAGGGCCGGACCGAGCTGCTGTCCACCGACATAGCCGACTGGACCATCACGTTCGCGCAGACCGGCATCGAGTCGCCCATCGGGGAGCGGCTGCGCCGCGTGCGCCACCACCTGGACGGCGACGAGATGTTCCTCGCCAACTACGCCGACGTCCTCACCGACGCCCCGCTGCCGGAGATGATCGACAACTTCGCCCGGCGCGACGCCGGCGCGTCGATGATGGTGGTGCCGCCCCAGTCCTCGTTCCACTGCGTTGACCTGGGCGAGGACGGCCTGGTGGGGGGCATCACCGCGGTGAGCGACATGCCGCTGTGGGAGAACGGCGGCTACTTCGTGCTCCGCCAGGAGGTCTTCGACCACATCCCGGAGAACGGGGACCTGGTCGCCGACGGATGCGCCCAACTGGCCAAGCGCGGACGGCTGGTGGCACACCAGCACCGCGGCTTCTGGAAGCCGACCGACACCGTCAAGGAACGGGCCGCGCTCGACGAGGCCTACGCCCGGGGCGACCGCCCCTGGGCCGTGTGGGAACACGACAACGCCGGGGTGCACGCGTGATCCGCCTCGAAGCCGGGCGCCTGGACCGGATCGTCGCCGTGGGTGCGCACTGCGACGACATCGCCATCGGCGCCGGCGGCACCCTGCTGACGCTGTGCCACGCCCGGCCGGGCCTGCGCGTCGACGCGCTGGTGCTCTCCGGCGGCGGCAGCGAGCGCGAGCAGGAGGAGCAGGCCGCGCTCGCCGCCTTCTGCCCGGGCGCCGACCTGCGGCTGACCGTGCACAAGCTGCCCGACGGCCGGCTGCCCGTGCACTGGGACGAGGCCAAGGCCGCGGTCGAGGAACTGCGTGCGCAGAGCGACCCGGATCTGATCCTGGCCCCGCGCACCGACGACGCCCACCAGGACCACCGCGGCCTGGCCCAGCTGATACCCACCGCGTTCCGCGACCACCTGGTCCTCGGCTACGAGATCGTCAAGTGGGACGGCGACCTCGGCCGGATGGCCGCCTATCAGCCGCTGTCGACGGAGATCGCCGAAGAAAAGGTACGGCTGCTGCAGGAGCACTACGCCTCGCAGCGCCACCGGCCCTGGTACGACCGCGAAGCCTTCCTGGGTCTTGCCCGGATCCGCGGCATCGAATGCCACGAGCGATACGCCGAGGCGTTCGCCGTCACCAAACTCACGCTCAACCTGGGGGGTTGAACCATGCGCGTACTCCTGACCGGACACCAGGGATACCTGGGCACCGTGATGGCCCCGGTCCTCACCGCCGCCGGCCACGAGGTCGTCGGCCTAGACTCCGGCCTGTTCGCCGACTCCGTCCTCGGCGAGACACCCGCCGACCCGCAGGGGCACCGGGTGGACCTGCGCGACGTCACGGCCGAACACGTGGCCGGAGTGGACGCCGTGATCCACCTGGCCGCGCTGTCCAACGACCCGCTGGGCTCGCTGGCGCCGGAACTCACCTACGACATCAACCACCACGCCTCCGTACGCCTGGCCCAGTTGGCCCGCGACGCCGGAGTGCGGCGCTTCCTGTACGCGTCCACCTGCTCGGTCTACGGCGCCGCCGGCGGCGACGACCTGGTGGGCGAGGACGCACCGCTGCGCCCGGTGACGCCGTACGCCGAGTCCAAGGTGCGGGTGGAGGACGACCTGCACGCGCTGGCCGACGACGACTTCACCCCGGTGTACATGCGCAACGCCACCGCCTTCGGCTACTCGCCCCGGCTGCGCGCCGACATCGTGCTGAACAACCTGGTCGGCCACGCGCTGCTGTCCGGTGAGGTGCTGGTGCTCTCCGACGGCACCCCCTGGCGCCCGCTGGTGCACGCCGCCGACATCGCGCGGGCCTTCACGGCCGCGCTGACCGCGCCGCGCGAGGCGGTGCACGACCGGCCGTTCAACATCGGCAGCGAGACCAACAACGTCACGGTCGCCGAGATCGCCGAGCAGGTCGCCGAGGCGGTGCCCGGCGCGAAGGTGAGGATCACCGGGGAGAACGGGGCCGACCCGCGCTCCTACCGGGTGGACTTCTCCCGGTTCCGCGCCGCGATCCCCGGCTTCGACATCGAGTGGTCGGTCAAGCGCGGCGCGCTCGAACTCGCCGACTCCTACCGGAAGTTCGGCCTCACCAAGGAGGACTTCGACCAGCGCTTCACCCGGCTCGCCGTGCTGCGCGCGGCGTCCGAGGCCGGCACCGTCGACGACACCCTGCGGTGGCGCCGATGACCCGTCCCGGCGAAGAGATGCACGCCCTGGTGGAGCGGATGTACCCGCTGTGCCGGAGCATCACCGGCGACGGTGTCCGCGCCACCCTGGACATCGTCGGCGAGTACCTGCCGCTGCAGGTGCACGAGGTGCCGACCGGGACGCAGGTGCTCGACTGGACGGTGCCGCAGGAGTGGAACATCCGCGACGCGTACATCGCCGACAGCGCGGGGAACCGGGTCGTCGACTTCGCCGCGTCCAGCCTGCACGTGCTCGGCTACAGCGTCCCGGTGTCGGCGACCATGCCGCTGGCCGAGCTGCGGGAACACCTGCACACCCTGCCGGACCACCCGAGCTGGGTGCCGTACCGCACGAGTTACTACAAGCCGGACTGGGGGTTCTGCCTGGCCCAGGAGACCCTGGATGCGATGCCGGACGGCGAGTACGAGGTCCGCATCGACTCCACCCTCGCCGACGGCCACCTCACCTACGCCGAGCACGTGGTCCCCGGGCAGGTCTCCGACGAGGTGATCGTCTCTTGCCACGTCTGCCACCCTTCGCTGGCCAACGACAACCTGGCCGGCATCGCGGTGGCGACGTTCCTGGCCCGGGAACTCGCGGAAAGAACGCCGTACTACACCTACCGGTTCATCTTCGCGCCCGGCACCATCGGGGCGATCACCTGGCTGGCCCGCAACGCGGAGCGGGTGGAGCGGGTCAAGCACGGCGTCGTGCTGGCCTGCGCCGGGGACCGCGGCCAGTTGACGTACAAGCAGAGCAGACGCGGTGACGCGGAGATCGACCGGGTGATGCGGCACGTCCTGACCGCATCCGAACGGCCGCACCGCGTCACCGAGTTCACTCCGTACGGCTACGACGAGCGGCAGTACTGCTCACCCGGGTTCAACCTCGGCGTGGGCTCGCTCACCCGGACCCCGTACGCCGGTTACCCCGAGTATCACACCTCGGCGGACAACCTGGACTTCGTCTCCCCGGAGGCGATGGCGGACACCCTCGCGGTCTGCCGCGAGGCGTTCGCCGTCCTGGACCGCAACCGGAGCTACCTCAACCTGAGCCCCTACGGCGAACCGCAGCTGGGCCGGCGCGGGCTGTACGACGCGCTCGGCGGCCGAAGCGACACCAAGCAGGCCCAGATGGCCATGCTCTGGGTGCTCAACCTCTCCGACGGCGAGCACAGTCTGCTGGACGTCGCCGAGCGGTCCGGGCTGCCGTTCGTCACCGTCGCCGCCGCAGCCGACGCCCTGCACGGCGCCGGGCTGATCAAGGCGTGACGCAGATGACCATGGAGGGGGAGAAGACGACGGCACCGGCCGGGTCCGCCAAGCGGGCCCTGGTCGGCCGGCTGTCCTGGGGGCTGGCCGACCAGGCGGCCTCCAGCATGTCCAACTTCGCGGTGGGCATCTACGTCGCCCGCTCGCTGGGGGTGACCGCGTTCGGCGTGTTCAGCCTCGCCTGGGTGACCTACGGCGTGGTGCTCAACGTCTCCCGCGGCCTGTCCACCGACCCGCTCGTGGTGCGCTTCAGCGGTGTCCCGGACGCGTCCTGGCGCGGCGCGGTGGCCCGCTCCACGGGCACCGCACTCGGCGTCGGCACCGCCATAGGCGCGGTGTGTCTGCTGGCCGGGCTCGGTCTCGGCGGCCGGCTGGGGCCCGCGTTCGCCTGCCTCGGCGTCATGATGCCGGGCCTGCTGTTGCAGGACGCCTGGCGGTTCGGGTTCTTCGCCGCAGGCAACGGGCGCAAGGCGTTCGTCAACGACGTCGTGTGGGGCGTCGCGCTCGTCCCCGCCATGGTCGTCGCCGCCCATGTGGGCAGCGTGGCCGCCTTCGTGCTCGCCTGGGGCGCGTCCGCCGCCGTGGCCGCCGCGTACGGCTGCCTCCAGTCCGGCATCCGGCCGCGGATGACCGAGGCACGCGGGTGGCTGCGCGAACAGCGCGATCTCGGCTACCGGTACCTGGTCGAGAACGTCAGCCTCAGCGGGGCCAGCCAGCTGCGAGCGTACGGGCTCGGTGCGATCGTCGGGGTCGGCGCGGTGGGTGCGGTGCGGGGCGCCGAGCTCCTGATGGGCCCGTTCCTCGCCCTGCTGATGGGCCTGTCGCTGGTCACCGTCCCGGAAGCGGCACGCGTACTGCGCCAGGCCCCGCACCGCCTCGGCGCGTTCTGTCTCCGGCTGGGCGGCGGGCAGGCCGCCGCCGCCCTCCTGTGGGGCGGGGCCCTGCTGCTGATGCCCGACCGGCTCGGAGACCTCGCGCTCGGCGACGTCTGGCGCTCCTCCTCGCACCTCATCGCGGCGATCACCTTCAGCGTCGCGGGCGCGGGCCTCGGCACCGGCGCGGCGGCCGGACTGCGCGCGCTCGGCGCGGCCCGGCGCAGCCTGCGCTGCCAGCTGTTCGCCTCCGCCTGCTACGTCGGCGGCGGGCTTGGCGGCGCTGCCCTGGCCGGCACGGTCGGCTCGGCCTGGGGTGTCGCCGCCGCGACCGTCGGTGGCTCGGCCGTGTGGTGGCTGCAACTGCGGGCGGCCCTGCGTGAGCGCGACCACAACTCCGTTCCCGAAGTGAGGACCTCATGACCGCCCAACCCAGGCTGAGCATCGGCCTGCCCGTGTACAACGGCGAGGAGTACCTCGCCGAGTCGCTCGACGCCCTGCTCGGCCAGACCTACGAGGACTTCGAGCTGGTCATCTCCGACAACGCCTCGACCGACGGAACCGAGGACATCTGCCGCAAGTACGCCGCGCAGGACTCCCGCATCCGCTACATCCGGCTGCCCCGGAACGTCGGAGCCACGCCGAACCACAACTACGTGTTCACCCAGTGCCGCGGCGAGCTGTTCAAGTGGGCCTCGCACGACGATCTCTACGCCCGCGACCTGCTGCGGCGCTGCATCGAGGCCCTCGACGAGCAGCCCGACGTGATCCTCGCCCACGCCGACCAGGCCGTCATCGACGGCGACGGCCAAGTGAAGGTGCCCTACGAGTACACGCTCGCCACCGACTCCCCGCACGCGCCGGAGCGCTTCCGCAGCCTGCTGTTCGAGCCGGGCGGCGACGACTTCTACGGGGTGATGCGGGCCGACATGCTGCGCCGGGTCAAGCCCCTCGACAGCTACCACCACGCCGACCGCACCTTCGTCGCCGAGATCACCCTGCACGGGCGCTTCCACCAGGTGCCGGAGCTGCTGTACTTCCGCCGCGACCACCCCAACCGCGCCGAGCGCGCGAACCCGTCCAAGCGCGCCCGGTGCGTCAACCTGGACCCGCGCCGGGCGGGCCCGCTGCACCCGACGCCCCGGCTGCTCGCCGAGTACATCTGGGGCTTCGCCGCGGCGATCCGGCGGGCGCCGCTGTGCCCGGCCGACCGGCGCGAGTGCTACCGCCACATGGGCGCCTGGATGACCAGCCGGGTCCGGCCGGGCGCCGGCGAGCGGGTCGAGGACCGCGCCCCCGTCGACCCGGCCGCACTCACGGTCTCCGTCGACGACCTCGTCGCGGGCCGCGAGGGGCGGCGGGCATGAAGACGGCGACACGCGTGGGCGTGTTCGGCCTCCTCGGCTCCGGCAACCTCGGCAACGACGGCTCGCTGGAGGCCGTACTCGGGTATCTGCGCACCGAGCACCCGGACGCGGTCGTGGACGCCCTGTGCGGCGGACCCGAGGCCGTGACGACCCGGTTCGGGATCCCCGCCACACGGCTGCACTGGAACCGCGCGGAGTACCGGACCGCGTCACGTGCGGGCGCGATCGTGTCGAAGGGCGTGGGCAAACTCGTCGACGTCTTCCGCACCGCCGCCTGGGTGCGCCGGCACGACGTGGTGATCGTGCCGGGCATGGGCGTCCTGGAGGCCACGCTGCCGCTGCGGCCCTGGGGCTTCCCGTACTCGCTGTTCCTGCTCTGCGCGAGCGGCCGGCTGCTCGGCACCCGGGTGGCGCTGGTCAGCGTCGGGGCCGCCGAGATCCGCAACCGGCCCACCCGGGCCCTGGTGCGCTGGTCGGCGCGGCTGGCCGCGTACCGCTCCTACCGGGACGCCCAGTCCCGTGACGCGATGCGGGCGATGGGCGTGGACACCGCACGCGACGAGGTCTACCCGGACCTCGCGTTCTCCCTGCCGACGCCGCAGACGAGCGCGCCCTCGGGCTCGCCGGGCACGGTCTGCCTCGGTGTCATGGACTTCCACGGCGGAAACGACGACCGCGCCCGGGCCGACGAGATCCACCGGCGCTATCTCGACGGGACCATCCGGTTCGTCCGCACGCTGGTCGAGGAGGGCAGACCCATCCGGCTGCTCACCGGCGACCAGTGCGATGTGGCGGTGGTCGAGGCGATCCTCGACGCCGTGGACTCGCCGCTGGTCACCGCCGCCGAACCGGCCTCACTCGCCGACCTGATGAAGGAGATGGCGGCGGCCGACACCGTGGTCGCGGTCCGCTATCACAATCTGATCTGCGCGCTGAAAACCGGCACTCCGGTGCTCGCCCTCAGTTACGCGGCCAAGAGCGACGCGCTCATGGACCGGATGGGCCTCGGCGCCTTCTGTCACCCGGCCCGCGAGGTCGATGCCGACCGGCTGCTCGAACAGTTCCGGACGCTGGAGAAGCGATCGGCGGAGCTGCGGCAGGTCCTCACCGAGCGCAACCAGGCCGCGGCAGAGCAACTCGCCGAGCAGTTCGCCGCCTTGAATGCGGCCCTGTTCCCGGCGGCCGACCAGCCCCACACCCTGCGGAAGGCTTCATGAAAGCGACCCAAGTCCCGGAGATTGCCGGCGCGTACCTGTTCGAGCCCACGCCGTACGCCGACGAACGCGGCTTCTTCTGCCGCACCTTCGACGCCGACGTGGTCCGCTCGGTGGGCCTCGACCCGAACGCCTTCGTCCAGGACAGCGTCTCCCGCTCGGTGCGGGGCGTGCTGCGCGGCCTGCACCTGCGCTCAGGGGCCGGCGAGGCCAAGCTGGTGCGCTGCTCGTACGGGGAGATCTTCGACGTCGTCGTGGACCTGCGCCCCGACTCACCGACGTACCGCAACTGGACCTCTTTCGAGCTGTCCGGTGACACGCAGAAGACCGTGTACATCCCGGCGGGATGTGCCCACGGCTTCCAGGCTCTTACCGAAATCGCAGACACCTCTTACCGTATCGACCGTCAGCACGATCCGTCCGAGGACGTGACGATCGCCTTCGACGACCCGGAACTCGCCATTCCCTGGCCGCTGCAGGTCACATCCATGTCCCAGCGGGACCGGGAGGCGCCGAGCCTCGCCGAGGTCCTCAAGCACCAGGAAGGGTGAAGTCGGTTGACCACCGAACACACCGAAGCGACCGCGGAGTTCGTCCTGTCCCGGTCACGGGCGGCGAACGAGCGCCTGCACGCCATGATCCCCGGAGGCGCGCACACCTACGCCAAGGGCGACGACCAGTACCCCGAGAACCTGGCCCCGGTCATCAGCCACGGCCGCGGCGCCCATGTGTGGGACGTCGACGGCAACCGCTACATCGAGTACGGCTCCGGCCTGCGCTCGGTCAGCCTCGGCCACGCCCATCCACGCGTGACCGAGGTGGTACGGCGGGAGATCGACCGCGGCAGCAACTTCGTCCGGCCGTCCATGGTGGAGGTCGAGGCCGCGGAGCGCTTCCTGGCCACGGTGCCGACCGCCGAGATGGTGAAGTTCGCGAAGAACGGCTCCGACGCCACCACCGCCGCGGTGCGCCTCGCCCGCGCCGCCACCGGCCGCCCGCGGGTGGCCCTCTGCGCCGACCATCCGTTCTTCTCCACCGACGACTGGTTCATCGGCACCACGCCGATGTCCGCCGGCATTCCGGAGACGACGAACGAGCTCACCGTGTCCTTCCCCTACGGGGACCTGGCCGCCACGGAGGAGCTGCTCACCCGGTACCAGGACGAGATCGCCTGTCTGATCCTCGAACCCGCCACCCAGACCGAGCCGCCGCCCGGATACCTCGCCGGACTGCGAGCACTGGCCGACCGGCACGGCTGCGTGCTGATCTTCGACGAGATGATCACCGGCTTCCGCTGGTCCGAGGCGGGCGCCCAGGGCCTGTACGGCGTCGTCCCCGACCTCTCCACCTTCGGCAAGGCACTGGGCAACGGATTCGCCGTCTCCGCGCTGGCCGGTCGCCGCGAGCTGATGGAGCGGGGCGGGCTGCGGCACTCCGGCGAGCGGGTGTTCCTGCTGTCCACCACGCACGGCGCGGAAACGCACTCGCTGGCCGCCGCCATGGCCGTGCAGAGCATCTACGTCGAAGAGGGCGTCACCGCACGGCTGCACACGCTCGGCGAGCGGCTGGCTGCCGGGGTCCGCGAGGCCGCGGCCGGCATGGGCGTCGGCGAGCACGTCGTCGTCCGGGGCCGGGCCAGCAACCTGGTCTTCGCCACCCTCGACGAGAACGGGCAGCCGTCGCAGGAGTACCGCACCCTGTTCCTGCGCCGGCTCCTGGAGGGCGGTGTGCTGGCTCCGTCGTTCGTGGTGAGCAGCGCGCTCAGCGACGCCGACATCGACCACACCGTCGATGTGGTGGCCCAGGCATGTGCGGTGTACCGGAAGGCACTGGACGCCGGTGACCCCATCCCCTGGCTGGCCGGACGACCGGTGAAGCCCGTGTTCCGCCGCTTGGCGTGACGTCAGCGATGCTCCAGCCGACCGGCGTCGGCCGTGCGAACGGCCCGCCGGTCGGCCGCGCGGTCGATCAGCCAGGCGGTCGCCGGTACCACCGCCAGTGCGGTGCACCAGCCGCCCAGCGCGTCGGTCGGGTAGTGCGCACCGAGGGCGACCTCCGCCCAGCCCATCGCGGCGCCGGCCACCAGCGCCGCGACGAGCACGAGTGACATGCCGGCCGCCCTGCCGAGGCCGAGCCGGCCGGTCGCGGGCAGCGCCGCCGCGAGGGCGAGCGCGGTGAAGAAGGCGGTGTGCCCGCTCGGGTAGGACAGGTTGTCGGCACCGTGGATGGTGCGTCCCACCACGTGCTTGAGCAGCGTCGCCGTCCCCACGGTCAGGCCGACTCCGGCCACGACGAGCACCGCGACGCGAGGACGCCGAAGCAGCAGACATCCCGCCACCGCGGCCAGGATCACCATCACCGATCCAGCGGGCTCCCCCAGGAAGTCGAGGGTCAGAGCGACATACCGCCACGGCGGCCGCACACTGTCCGCGGTCGGCGCGATGATCCACCGGTCCACCCTGCCCGGCTCGCTGTGGCCGGCGTACAGGATCCCGATCGCGGCGACCACCAGCACGGCGAGAACCGCGATGAGCCCGAGCCACGGGCGCAACGACGAGGGCAGCACCGCGGGCGCCGGCCGGCCGGTCACACGCACACCGCGTCCGGTCGGCCCGCGCCGACGTCCAGGCCCGCTCCTGACAGGCGATCCAACGCGAGCCCCCCGTCGTGTCCGATTCCCCCTCCGGCGATCATAACCGCCGCGTGGACACCCGTTCTGGGCCCTTTACGACTCCTAGGGATAGTTGGTCAGGTTGGCCACGTTGGTGCTGGAGTTGGACGGGCCGCCGGTGTTGTTGACGATGTGGCTGATGGTGCCGGTGCCGCCGAGAGCGACCGTCACCATGCTGGTGAAGCGGACGCCCGCGTTGTTCGGCGCCTCGATGGCGTGTGCGGCCACGACACCGGGGTTCACGTTGAAGTAGCAGTAGCTGCCGAGACCGTACGCCTGGTGGCTGGTCACCGAGTCGGCGACCTTGTAGGCCGCGTAGCCCTGGGTGGAGCCGTTCATCCAGGCCGCCTGGCTGGGCGGGTCGTAGGGCATCTCGTTCTGGAAGAAGTAGGTGCGGCCGCCGTTGCCGTTCCAGACTGTCTGGTACTTCTGGAAGTGCTCGACGAACAGGCCGTACATCGTCACGTCGTCACCGTTGACGATCATCCCGGTGTCCGCGGTGTTGCTGGTCCAGCCGACGCCGCTGCCGTGGTCGGCGCGCCAGATCCACATGTGGTCGCCGATGACGTTGTCGCTGTTGACGATCAGGCCGGTGGTCACCTTGCCGACGCCCGCGCCGCCGACGCGGAAGTAGACGTCGTGCAGGGAGGTCGGGTCGGTCGTGTGGGCCACGGCGGAGCCGCTGGGCCCGACCTCGAGCAGGGAGGGCGAGTTGGCCGTGCCGGCGTCGAACAGCAGGCCCGCGATCTTCACCCCGTCGACGTCGGCGACCCTCATGGCCGTGATCCCGTTGTCGGGGACGAAGGTGGCCAGGCCCAGCCCGAGCACGACCGTGTCGGCTCGGTTGATCTGCAGGGTCTGGTCGAGGTGATAGACACCGGGGGTGACCAGGAGGTTCTTGCCCACCGCGAGGGCGGAGTTGATCTGCGAGGCGGTGGCGCCCGGCTTGACGACGTAGAAGGAGTCCAGCGAGAGCGAGGAGCCCGAGGTGCCGCTCGACCAGCTGGTGCCGGACGAGTTGGACCGCAGGGACGGCACGAACACCTGGTAGGCGCCGTTGGAGTCGACGTACAGGAACGGCTTCTCGCGGGAGACCGGGCTCTGGGCGACCGTCGTGTAGGGCGGGTGGGGGAAGCTGGTGGCGGGGACTCCCGCGCTGCCGGTGAAGACCATGTTCCAGTTGGAGCCGGTCCAGCTGCCCAGCTGGGAGTTACGGGTCAGCCACTGCTGCTGGGTGCCCGAGTTGACCTGGCCGTCGATCCTGCTGTCGGCGATGAGGCCGCCGCTGGACCAGCCGCCGTCGTCCAGGGCGAGGTTGCCGCGCAGATGCATCCGTCGGTACGGCGCCGCCTGCGAGACCGCCCAGCGGTCGCTGCCGCCGGTGGGGTTGACCGACAGGTTCTCCGCGCCGCGCCAGAAGTTCTGGGTGGCGTTGCCCTGGAACCAGTCGGCCTCGGCGTGCACCGCGCCGTTGATCGTCACCGCGTCGGGCGACAGACCGAGGCCCAGCACCTGCGTGGAGAAGCCGACGTTGACGTCGGCGCTGTAGGCGCCCGGCTTGAACAGCACGGCGTAGCGCTGGGAGCCGAACTGGTTGGTCTCCTGCTGCTGGAAGATCGAGTCGAGTCTGCTCTGGATCGTCGAGGACGACATCGACGGGTCGAAGACGACGACGTTCGGGCCCAGGTCGGGGTGGGCGGCCGACTGGGTCACGGGTACGACCTGGAAGCGCTGGGCCGCGGTGCCGTTGCAGCTGTACTGCACGAACTGCACGCTGTCGGCGGTGGAGGCCGCCGGGTCGTCGAGGCACTTGCCGCTGTTGCGGTTGACGAAGTGGTAGGCGCCGCCGCCGTCGTCCACCGGCAGCCACTGTTGGTTGGCGCCGCCACCGTAGGCCCACAGGTGGACCGGTGCGTTGTCGGCGGTGGAGACGTCGGCGACGTCCGCGACCTGGTTGGTGTCGTTGGCGTTGTTGATCCGGACGTATCCGTCGCCTGTGGCGGTGAAGCTCCACTGCTGTGCCGCGGTGCCGTTGCACGAGTACTGCTGCACGACGGTGCCGTTGGCGGTGGCGGCCGCCTTGGCGTCCAGGCACCGGCCGCTCGCGGCGTTCATGACGGTCGCGAAGCCGGTGGGCAGGGTCGTGGCTGCGGCGTGCGCGGGGGCGCCGGTGAGCAGGCCGGCGGACAGGGTGAGAGCGGTGACCGCCAGGGCGGCGGATACGGGGAGCCGTCCGGGTCTGGGCATGACGGGCGCCCTTTCGTGGGGGGTGGGTACCCGCGCCGCGTTCACTGTGTGAACGGGCCAGTGCGCGCGGGGGGTTGGGGTCGCTCGGTGAAACTAAAGGTACGGACCACATCCGTCAAGGTGTGAAGTAAGAGTTGAGGGAAGGGGTTTGCTGGGCCCGAGCTGAGTGGCGAGGACCGTCAGCTGTGCAGGAGCCGCAGGTCGATGGCGTCCGCCATGGCCTTCATTCCCGCGTCGTTGGGGTGGATGTGGTCGCCGGAGTCGTACGCCGGGTTGAGGGCGGCCGGGTTCGCGGGGTCACGCATGGTCCGGTCGAAGTCGATGACGCCGTCGAAGGTGCCGCTGGTGCGGATCCACCTGTTGACGCTCTGGCGGATCGCCTCGGCGGCGGGTGTGTAGTAGCCGTTGCCCTCGTCGGGCATCAGGGTCGCCCCGATGACGTGGACATGGGCGGCGTGTGCCTGGTCGATCAGGGTGCGGTAGCCGGCGACGAGGTCCTGGGCGGTGAGCGGGCGGCCGTCGGGGCCGGCGTTGTTGCCGATGTCGTTGATGCCTTCGAAGAGGATCACGTCCTTGACGCCGGGTTGGCCGAGGGCGTCGTGCCGGAAGCGCTTGAGGGCGCTGACGCCCTGCCACAGGTTCGGGACGTCGGTGAGGACGCGGTTGCCGCCGATGCCGGCGTCGACGACGCTCAGCCTCTGCGGGCCCGGTCCGGCGCCGAGCCGACGTGCGAGGAAGTCGGGCCAGCGGGTGTAGGTGCCGGTCGAGGAGTGGTAGCCGTCCGTGATGGAGTCGCCGAAGGCAACGACGGTCCCCCTCGCGGTCGATGACAGCACGTCGAGGCCCGCCAGGTAGTACCACGAGGTCGTGGTGGTGCCGAACGCGGTCGCGCTGTCGTCACCCGTGTGGTTGCCGGAGGCGATGTAGGTGGTGTCGAAGGCGTCGGAGTGCCAGGTCGACATGCCGGTCGCACCGGGGACGTAGAGGCTGACGAGCAGGTTCTCGCCGGCGCGAACCGGGATCGGGACCACGTCACTGACCGCCTCCGCGCCCGCCGGGATCGTGGGGTGGCGGGAGCCGGCGAAGGTGACGTTGCGGATGGTCCCACGTGTCGCCTCACCGCCGTCGGCCTGGACGGCCACGTCCATCTCGCCGACATCGAGCGGGGCGCTGCTGTACCGGTTGGACAGGGTGATGCGTGCGCCAGAGCCCCCGACGCTGCTGTGGACCACCATCCGGATGGTCTGGTTGTCGAAGGACGGGCCGCCGGTGGTCATGCTGGGCGACCAGGCGCTGACCCTGGTGGCCTTTCCCTGCGGCGCAGAGGTGGCCGCGCTTGCCAGGTGGGAGGTGCTCAACGGAACGACCGTGAGCGCCATGCCGGTCAGTGCGGCGCACACGGACGGCAGCGGTCGGCGAAACGCCGTAGGTCTTCCCTTTGCAGAGGACATCGTCGTTCTCTCCGCTCATGTCGTCGTGTCGGGGGATTGGGGCCGGACCGGACTCAGCCGAAGTTGCTCAGCGTGACGGACGCACCGGGCTTGAGGCTGACCTTCCGAGAGGTGCTGCCCGCGAAGACGGTCGTGTCGCGGCCGCCGACGCTCCTCAGCGTCAGCTGTGTGACCTTGCCGCCTCGCCACCTGAGGTCGGCGACGAAGCCGCCGCGGACGCCGACGCCGGACACCGAGCCGGACGCCGCCCATGCGGCGGGCAGGGCGGGCAGCAACTCGAGGTGACCCGGCCGCGAATAGACCAGCATCTCGATCATCGCGGAGGGCGTGCCGAAGTTCGCGTCGATCTGGAAGATGCCGCGGCCGCCTCCCATGTCCATGATGTCGAAGAGGTTGGACGCGCTGCCGTTGCTGCCGTTCACCGATGGCTTCAGGTTGTTGACGACCAGCTGGTAGGCCTTCTCCGCGTTCTTCAGCCGGGCCCAGCACAGGCTGCGCCAGGCGTTGGACCAGCCGTAGCTGTTCATGCCGCGGGCGGTCAGCAGGGCCGTCGCACCGGCGAGGATGTCCTTGGGTGTGGAGCCGTCCGGGCGGATCCGGTCGCCGGGGAAGAGGCCGAACAGCGGTGAGAGATGACGGTGCGTGGTCTCACCGAGGTTGTCGGGCGACATCCACTCCTCCAGCCAGCCGGTCGTGGGGCTGACCACGGGCAGATACAGGCGTTCACGCAGGCCGTCGACGGTCGCGCCGTAGGAGAGGTCCTTGCCGAGTACGCGGGTGGCGGTCCGGAAGTTGCCGAACAGGTTCCACACCGCTTCCTGGGCGTAGGTGATGCCCTTGGCGTCCTGCGGGCCCTGCTCCGGCGACCAGTCGCTGTCGTCGACGAGGACCTCGCGAGAGGCTCCCGAGGCGTCGGTGACGGTCGTGGTGATGAAGCGGGCCTCCCAGAACTCCACGGCGCCCTTGAGGAGGGGATAGATCCTTTCGAGGTAGGCGCGGTCCTGGGTGAACTCGTAGTGCTCGAACAGGTTCTGGCAGAGCCAGGCATTGCCCGCCGGATGCCACCACCAACCGCTGCCGCCATAAGGGTTGGTGGAGAAGGCCACAGCCCAACCGGCGACCTTTCCACTGGAGTTGCGGAACCTGTTGGTCGAGGTGTTGAACAGCCGCTGCGTGACGTCCGTCCACGAGGGCAGCTGTGCGAGGCAGTAGTCCGCGAAGGCGTCGAAGCAGTCCGGCAGGCCTGTCCGGTCGGCCATCCAGTAGTTCATCTGGACGTTGATGTCGGTGTGGTAGTCGCCCATCCAGTCCGGATCGTTGCCGTCCAGCCACGGGCCCTGCAGACCCATCGGCAGGCTGCCCCGCGACCCGGAGATCATCAGATAGCGGCCGAACTGCAGGTAGGCCGCCTCGAGTTCGGGGTCGGGGACGTCGTCCCGGTAGCGCGCCTGTATCCGCTGCCAGGTGTCCAGCCTGCGCTGGGCGGTGGACGACCCGCCGAGGTCGATGTCCTGCTGCTCGAACACCGGGCGGAAGTCGGCGACATGGGTGTGCAGCAGCGTGCTCGCGGAGTGTCCGGCGGCGGCCAGGACCTTGGTCCGCGCCAGGCGCTCAGGATCCATGGACGGGTCGCGGAACCCGGCGGCCGCGTCAGGGGCGTAGTTGGTGCCGCCGCTGACCACGACGGTCAGGTCCTTGCAGTTGCGGAACGAGATCGACGTACCGTCGACGGCGACCGAGCCGGCGCTGCTGTGGGCCGTGACGGCGGCGCCGTACTTCAAGCCGTTGGCGAAGGAAGCACCGAACGAGGCGTAGCGCCCCGTGCGGTTCGCCGTGGTGGTCTCGCCGTGGGTGCCGGCGAGGGAGACGGTGCCGGTGTAACTGCCGCCGCCCTGCTGGGAGAAGTACAGGACGATGACGTCGTCGGGGCGGCTGGCGAAGACCTGCCGCTGGTAGGTGACGCCGGACAGGTCGTACGAGACGCTGACGAAGCCCTGGGCCAGGTCGAGGGTACGACGGTAGTTGTCGACCGAGCCCAGGTCGTGCGCGGGGATGTCGACGGTGAGCTCGGCCAGCAGCGTCAGGGAGCCGAAGTCGTCCCGGCCGTAGGGGAATTGGCCGTCGCTCTGCAAGGTGTCGTTGAGACCGCCGGTCCACAGGGTGGAGTCGGTGATCGTCAGCAGTTCGGCGGCGGGATCGTTGCTCATGAGCGCTCCGAGGCGCCCGTTCCCGATCGGCAGACCTTGCTGGATCATCGAGGTGGGGGAGCCGGGCGCCCGCCACCACAGCTGGTTCCTCGCGGCGGCGGCCGCGGACAACAAGGGGGAGGAGGAGGGCCGGAGGGGGGCCGCGGAGGCGGTGAAGGCGGGCAGACCGCCAAGGGCGGCGACCGCGCCGGCCGTGGAGGCGAAGGTCAGAAAGCGTCTGCGGCTCGGGTGGTCGTCGGATGGCTCGGGGTGCTGAGTGTCCACGTTGTGCACTCCATGTCCGGGGGGAACGGCGCATGCGGGAACGACGGACAGGGGCCGTCGGGAGGCGGACTGATCAGGACGGGAGGCTGATCAGGCGGACTTGGGTACGTCGATCCGGTCGATGTCGGGGGCGTAGTCCCAGCCGCTGTCGAACGTGATGGTGTTGGAGCCCGCCTTCAGGGCCAACTGGACGCTGACGGTCTCGACCGTGCTCCAGTCACCGGTGGAGGGGAATCTCAGGCTGGTGCCGTGGCCGCTGTTGGAGTAGACGGTCACCGAGCGGGGATCGCCGCTGACGTAGCCGACGTTGACGGTGTAGATGCCGTCCTTCTTCACCGTGACGTCGTTGAACTGCAGCTTGCTGTCGAGGTAGAGGTTGCCGACCTTCTTGCCGCCGGAGCAGGCTTCGCACGAGGCCACGGATGCGTTCCCGGTCAGGGTGTTGTTGCCGGACTCGGCCTCGTAGCGGGTGGTCGCGAGCGGAGCGCCGCCGGGCTTCACGGTGAACAGCCGGGAGCCGTGTGCGGGCAGCGTCGAGGTGATCCGGTTCTTGTACGCGCCGAGGTTCTGGTGGTTCCACAGGTCGCGCACGGCGGCCGCACCGGTGAAGCCGAAGGATGCCCAGTCCGCGGTGACGGAGGCCGGCGAGCCGCCGAGGTTGAACAGGGCGACGGTGTAGCTGCCGTCGGGGTTCATGGTTCCCCAGACCTGCTGGTCGCCCATCGGGGTGACGGGACGGGCGACGGGCGAGGAGTTCTGGTCGACGGCTATGACCTCCTGGTTGGTGAGCAGGGAGAGGCCGTAGCTGTCGAGCCGGGTGAGGTCGTCACCGGTGAAGAGGGGCGACTTGTTGATGGCCCACAGCGTCATGTAGCTCTGCCGCTCGGCCTTGGTGAGGCCGTCCATCGCGCCGTTGCCGACATCGATCGCATCGAGGTCGTTCCAGCCTCCGGGGCCCGCCTTGCGGCTCCACGCCGGGGCGTCGTTCCACCGGTCGTCGACCGAGTTCTCCCAGGTGACCAGGGTGTTGCAGTAACACTCGACGTCGGTGTCGATGCGCCAGCCGTTGGAGTACTTCTTCCAGTCCGCGGCATGGGAGATGTCGAGCGACCAGGACAGCTCCAGATGGATCGGCCGCCCGGTGTCGGCGATGGCCTGATGCCAGGCGGCGACGTCCGCCACGTTGTTGTAGTTGTCACCCGACTTGGACGAACCGGGGCCCACCCCGTCGAGCTTCAGGAAGTCGTAGCCCCAGCCCGCCAGCAACTGCGCCTGCGAGTCGATGTACTTCTGCGCGCAGGGGTTGTCGAAGTTCAGCTTGTAGGCGCTGTCCCAGCCGTTGGTGGTGCGAAGGTCCGGGTAGACGGCGTCTGCGGTGGTGCAGCCCGGGGCGTCGTGGATCGGCACCTTGCCGTCGCCGTAGGCCCCCTTCTCCAGGCCGACGGGCAGATAGATGCCGGCCTTGAGGCCCTTGGCGTGGATGTGGTCGGCGACCGACTCCATGCCGTGCGGGAAGCGCACCGGGTCGGGGGTCTGCCGGCCGTACTGGTCGAATTCGGAGGTCCAGTTCTTGTCCATCCACCAGCCGGCGTCGATGTTGACGTGGTCGTAGCCGTACTTCTTCAGCGTGGTGGCCAGGGCGTCCGTCTGCTTCAGTACGTTCGCCTCGGTGAGGTAGCTGTAGTTGCCGTCCGGGTTCAGGCCCGGGTACTGGGAGGACTGCATGCTCCAGCTGGACCAGCCCATGTACGGCTTGGCCGCCGGGCCGAGGTCCGCAACGGAGGGAGCTGAACCTGCCGCTGTGGGCGCTGACTTGGAGGCGGCGGGTGCTGCTTGGGTGGCGGCGGCCGGGACCGCGGTGCCGAGCCCGGCCGTGACGGCCAGCACCAGCACGGCTCTGAGGGAACGGCGCGTGAAGCCGGGGAGGGCTCTGGAGGGGGATGAGGGCATGGCTCGCCTCCTGCTTGTGCGGTGAGTGGAGTGGTGCGGCGGTACCCGGTGGGGGCGGGGTTCTCGGGTGAGATCCGGACTAGGGGAGGTCGGCGACTGCGGCGGGCTGCGGGGTGCGGGTCTGCAGCGTCATGGCTGCTCCTCGTACGTGTCCGACCCCATGAAGGACTGGATCGCGGTGGCCGCGGCGCCGCGCGCCCACTCCTCGAAGGGCAGCGGGCGGGTCATCACGTCACACTGCGAAGCGGTACCGAAGGCGGAGGCGGCGAACGCGTCCCGGATGCCTTCGGCGAAAAGGTCGTACGCGGCCAGGCCCTCCCCGGAGATGACCACCCGCTCGGGCCCGAGGAGGTTCACCAGGGAGGCGATGGCCCTGCCGATGGCTTCTCCGGCCCGCGCATAGACGGCTCGGGCGCCGGGGTCTCCGCCGTGGGCCAGGTCCAACGCCTCGGCCGGATCGGTCAGTTGCCTGCCCGTGGCCGCGCTCACCGCGCGGAGAATCGCGGGGTCCGCCGCGATCGCCTCCACACAGCCGCGGTTGCCGCAGTGGCAGAGCGGACCCCTCGGATCGAGGGACAGATGCCCGATCTCGCCGGCCACGCCGTGCGCGCCCGACACCACCCGGCCGTGCACCACCAGGCCACAGCCGATTCCGGCGCCCACGGTCACCAGGGCGAAGTCCGAGAGCCCGACTCCGGCCCCGAACCAGTGCTCGGCGACCGTGAGCGCCCGCACGTCGTTGTCGACCGTGACCGGCAGCCCGGTGGCGGTACCGGCGAGTTCGGCGAGCGGTACGTCGCGCCACTCCAGGAAGGGGGAGTAGCGGACCAGGCCGTTCGCGCGGTCCACGTCCCCCGAGATGGCGATGCCCAGCCCCCGTACCTGCACACCGAATCCGACGGCCTCGATGAGCAACTCCTGTACCAGGGCGGTGATGGCGGGCAGCACGGCCTGCGGCTCACGGCCCGTGAGGGCCA
This sequence comes from Streptomyces longisporus, assembly GCF_039532765.1. Taxonomy (NCBI): domain Bacteria; kingdom Bacillati; phylum Actinomycetota; class Actinomycetes; order Kitasatosporales; family Streptomycetaceae; genus Streptomyces; species Streptomyces longisporus. Next base: position 524,710 of record NZ_BAAASG010000002.1, on the reverse strand, counting down.
CGTGCCGGGACACCCGGATACGGCAGCACAGGTCGGCCAGCACCGCGATGATCTCGTCGCCGGTCACCTTCACGCCGATGAACAGTGCCCTTCCCGCGTCCACCGACACCAGATTGGCCGGACGCCCCACCGCGGGCCGCGCCTCTTCGTCCGCGCCCTCGACGAGATAGCCGAGCTCCATCAGCGGCCGGACCGCCTTGGTGACCGCGGCCGGAGAGAGCTTGGTGCGCCGTCCCACCTCGGCCCGGGTGAGAGGGCCGTGGGAGAGCAGCGTGGTGAAGACCAAGGAGGCGGCCGGAGTCAGGGTGGGAACCGACTCGCGGGCGAAGGTCGGGCGCATGGCCGGAAACCTAAGGTCGGATCTTTTCCGCTGTCAATAAAAAAACCGCACTTGTTCCGAGGCTTGGTGGAGGAAGTGATCAGATGAAGAAAGTACGGCCTGCGGCGCCCTGGCAGCACGGAATCGAAGGCATGGACTTCGGGCCGGTCAGGCCGACGGCAGGATGTTGCACATCCGGATGTCACCCGTCAGTATGGTTACGTGAATCACGCTTTTCCCTGCGGGACGCTTCCTCTGGACTTCGTCGGCACGTTGCGCGCGCGACGCAACGGTGAGCCGCTCGAGAAGCTCGCCACCCCCGAACTGCTCGACGACTGGTTCCTGGAGTCGGGGATGCTCGATCTGGCACCCGGGGCGAGCGAGGCCGACCTCTCCCTCGCAGTGGAGCTGCGTGAGGCGATCTACTCGCTGGTGGCGGCCCGGATCGAGCGGCGGCCGCTGCCTGCGGAGGCCGTCGACGAGGTGAATCAGCAGGCATCGGGTCTCCCTGTGACCGTGCGGCTCGGTCCCGATGGTGCGACCCGGACCGGCACGGCTGCCCAAGGACTCGCCGCCCTCGCCCGTGAGGCTGTCGAGATCATCGGCGGTGAAGAAGCCGCGTTGCTGCGCGAGTGTTCCCGCCCCGAGTGCACCCAGGTCTACCTCGACCGCTCACGAGGCCACCGACGGGAGTGGTGCGCGATGCGAACCTGCGGCAACCGGGTCAAGGCCGCCGCCTACCGGGCACGCCAGCACAGCGCGAAGACTGTGGAGGCATAGACCGAACCGCTTCCGGTCAGCCGTCCGTCGGCTACGGAGCATCTGTCGTTCGAACCCCGTATGCGGGGACCAGGGATGAGGCCGTGCTCGCCTACGCGTACCGTGTCACCAAGTACGACCCCGCTGACCGCAACGACCGGGGGCACTACACCGGTTCCGAGGACACTGCCGGCGACCACGGCGAGGTCGAGGCGGCCTACCTCCGGGCGGTTGCCGCCTTCGCCGAAGACACCGGCATCGATCACCTGGTCGTGCGCGAACCGCAGGTTCCCTCCCTCGCGCACTTCGGGGTCGAGCCTCCAGTGGACGGTTTCGGGCTGGAAGGGCTCTTCCCGTCGGGCCAGGCAGGCTTCCACGACGGCGCAGAGGTGCAGCTCGACATCGCCCTGGAGCTGGTGCGGGTCATGCTGCGGGACAGCGGTGCCTGGTGCCGACTGGAGGCGGAGGACACGTTTGCGGTCCATGTGGGGTGGGATCAGTACCTCTACATCAGCAGCAGCCGGCCTTGTCAGGAAGCGCTCGCCCGTACGCGCGAGCTCGGGCTGTTCCCAGAACGCCTGGACGCCTCCCCGTACGTCTTCGAGACCGAAGAGGAAGAGCAGGTCATCCAGCGGCCCGGCGATGACGACTTCTGGGCCGAGCTGCACGGAGCAGTCGCCGTCGGCCGTGCAGGAATCCTGGAAGAGACGCATGTCGAAGGTGCCTCACGATGGCACCACCTCACCAGCGACACCATTGAACCCGTTCGTGTCGGACTGGCTCCGCGGGCCCGTCTTGCCGTCTGGCCACCCCTTTCCACCGACGTAGACGCTGTCCTGAGAACCCTGCCTGCGGATGGCCTCGTCGAAGGCGTATGGCAGGACGACGACGGCACCATCCGCAGCGCCATCGCCGACGAGCACGAGTTCCCCGAACTGGTCGCCCGGATGTCCCGTGCCCATGCCGCCGCGCTTCTGTCGGTGTATGCGGGTGAACGTGTGCCTCTGTGCACTGCTGTCATGCCCGACAACGACGGAGTTCTGAGGGCTCGTTGGAGGACCGCGCCGACGCCGAGCGACCGCGACTGGGCACTTCGTCGGCCCACAGCGTGAGCGCGGCATCGACGTCCGGCCGGTTCACTCCGCCGTGGCAGGGGCGGTGGCGGTGCGTCGTGGTCGCAGGGTCAGTACCCGTTCGGCATGGTGCTCCTCATGTACGTCGATGCGGCGCGCTTGGAGGAGGTCGCGCAGGCTGACGATGCCCTCGACAACCGCGGTGTGCGGGTCACGGGAGACGATGAGCAGACGGGTGACGCCGTGCTGGGCCATGCGGTTGGCCAGGGTCCGCAGGGTCTCGTCGGGGTGCGCGGTCACCGCGGGTACGGCAAGTCGGGCCAGCGGCGTGGGGTCGGCGGGGTCGGCATGGAGCAGTTGGGAGCGGGTGACCACGCCGGCGAGGTGGTCGTGCTCGTCGAGGACGGGGTAAAGGCGCTGGGCCAGCAGCCGTTCGGGGTCCGCTGCCTGATGAGCGGTGCGCAGCACGGTGGTGGCCGTACCCGCGGTGTCGTCCGCGTGGAAGCTGACCGCTATCGGTGTCTCCAGTTGTCGGACGAGGTGGACTTCGAGCGGGTCTACGGAGTACTCGCGGGTCAGATGCAGGCCACGCCGGGCGAGCTTCTCGGTCAGCACTGATCTCTTCAGGAGGGTGACGGACAGCAGATACGCCGCGGAGGCGGTGATCACCATGGGCACCAGCGCGTTGATCTCGTGGGTGAGCTCAAGGCAGAAAACGATGCCGGTGAGCGGAGAGCGCATGACGCCGCCCAAGACTCCGGCGAGCGAGACGAGCGCCCAGAACCCGGGGCTGACCTGCGGGAAGACCAGGCCCTCGGCAGCTCCGAGAGCGCCGCCGACCATGAACATCGGGGCGAGGACACCGCCGGAGGTGCCCGAGCCGAGGGACAGGCCCCAGATGAGGGTCTTGACGACGAGGATGCCGACGACGAGGCCCACGGTGGCCCGGCCGGTGAGGAGTTGCCCGATGACGTCGTAGCCGACGCCGAGGGCACGGGGTTCGATCAGGCCGCCGACGCCGATGATCGCCCCGCCGATGGCCGGCCACCACATCCAGTGCAGGGGCAGCTTGGCGAAGAGGTCTTCCGAGAGGTAGACGAGCGCGGTGGCACCCAGCGCGAGGAGCCCCGCGGCGATTCCGGCGACTACGCACAACGCGTAGGCGGTGGGGGCGATGCGGGCGGGGACGTGGGCGCCGCCGAACAGCGGGTCGGTGCCCAGGAGCGGACCCCGTACGAGCGTGGCGGTGACGGCGGCGACGGCGACCGGCAGGTAGGAACGGGGGCGCCATTCGAACAGCAGGAGTTCGACGGCCAGCAGGATGGCGGCCAGGGGTGCGTTGAAGGTGGCGGCCATGCCGGCGGCGGAGCCGGCGACCAGCAGCGCCTTGCGTTCGTCGGTGGTGACACGCAGCAGCTGGGCGAGGAGGGAACCGACCGCTCCGCCCGTCATGATGATCGGGCCCTCGGCGCCGAACGGGCCGCCGGTTCCTATCGAGATCGCGGCCGACGTGGGCTTGAGTATCGCGACCCGTGGCTGCACGCGGCTGCCGCCGACCAGGATCGACTCGATCGCCTCCGGCATGCCGTGCCCGCGGATCTTCTCCGAGCCGTACCGGGCCATCACCCCGATCAGCAGACCGCCGGCCACCGGCATGACCAGCAGCAGCCACCTGTGGGCGGTGTCGCCCGGCACGGCCTGGCCGAAGCCCAGCCGCCCGAGGAAGCTCAGGTTGGTGATGAGCGCGATGAGCTTGAGCAGGCCGACGGCCACCAGCGCCGCGGCGGCACCGATGGGCACCGCCAGGGCCGTGATCGCCACGACGCGGGGCGGAACGTGGAAGTCGCCGAGATGAGGGATCTTCACACTCTTGTGCGACTGGTTCCCGGCGGGCTCGGGGTGAGGCGGGTGCTGGGACTCGGCAGGGTGGGATGAGGGCATGGCGGACTCCGGTGTCGGCTGGTGAGCGGTGGGCTGCCGGTGTCAGGGCGTGCCCGGACAGGGGGCGTTCATCGGCATGCACGGGTCGGCGCCCCGGCGAGGCAGCAGGTGGGAACGGGCGGCGCTGCCCGTGGCAGGACGAGAGACGGGGGACGGGAGTCGTCACGGCGGGGCGGTGAGGGCGGCGGTCACCTCACACATGTGCGGATGCGCATCGTCGCGCATCCGCCCTCCCCGCGCTGCTGTCAGTCGAATTGGGGACGGGCGGATCGCACCCGGCCGGGCCGCAGGATCCGGATCCGGAATCCGCGGCACATCCGGCACCTGTTCGAGGTCAGCGGCGAGGGAACCCGGAAGCCTTTCTCGTAGTAGTCCGCGCGCAGGCGGCCCGCACGATCGAGGATGTGCCGGATCTCGTAGGAGCCCTCCCAGCCATGCCCGCACCGCAGGCACACGAACGAATACGCTTCATGTATCGGCTCGGTCTTCAACGTCATCACGCCCTTGTCGCCGGAACCGTCGCGCCCGCGCGGCTCCAGCTTCGTCATGCTCATCGTACCATTGCATTCTGCAATGATCGCAAGGGTGGCGGTGTCGGGCCGGGTCACTGGATCGCCGGACGAAGAGGTGGAGCGGACACGATGACGCGGCAGGATTCCCATGGACCCAGCACCCCTGGCGGACCGCTGTCCCCGGCGGAGCTCGATCAGGAGGCCGAGGAGCTGACCTTGGCCGTCATGGCTGCGTCCAGGCTGCTCGTCGCGATCTCCGCTCGCGCCCTTGCGTGCAGCGACGACTCCCTGACCCTGCCCCAGTTGCGTGCCCTGGTGGTGCTGGACACCTGCGGACCCGTGAAGCTCGTCGCTCTGGCCGCCACCCTGGGCGTCAATCCCTCGACCGCCCTGCGCATGGTCGAACGCCTTGAGTCCGTCGGTCTCACCGACCGCAAGTCCAACCCCGACAACCGGCGCGAGGTCATCCTGAGCCTCACCCCCGCCGGCCGGGACCTCGTGGAGCGCGTCCTCGCGCACCGGCGCACCGAGATCCGCACCCTCGTCCAGCAGCTGCCCGCCGACGCGCGTGGCGGGCTCGTTCCCGCACTGACGGCGCTCATCGAGGCGGCGGACGAGATGGCCGTGGACCCCCTTGACGCAGTGCGACGCGTCGGCGGCCTCATCGACGACCCGCTCAACCCCGCGCCCCCGGACCGCCCTCAGGGGGGACGCCGTCGGCCGAAGGGTCGCCCCGCCTGACCTCGGCCCTTCACTGAGCCGCACGGACAGGGCATTTCTTTGCAGCGGCTCGGAGCGGCGAGCGTGACGGTGTCCAGGGACCGCTCCGTCGCAGCCGGGGACTGGGCGGGCGTTGTCGGGACGGGCGACTGTGCGGGAGCGGCCGGCCCGGGTCGGGCGGCCACGAGGCCGGCGCCGATGGTCGTACTCGGCGGCTTGCCCGGGCGTCCAGCCGGCCGTCTCGGGACGCCCGGGCGCTTCCTTCGGTGAGCGTGGCCTGGTGGACGCGGAGCCCGGCGGCCCGGAGCTGCGCAACGCGCCGGTCCGAAGGGAGCGCCCTCGAAGCACTCGTCGCGAAGGGGCGGGTACGTCGCCCCAAGCGGGAGCGGGCGGTGTCGTACTCCCTCGCGGAGCGTGTGACGGACTGGCCTCCCCGTCAGAGACGGTCGGCGTCGACGACGGCCTGGGCGAAGGCCGTCGGTGCCTCCTGCGGCAGGTTGTGGCCGATGCCGGTCAGCGTCCGATGCTCGTACTTGCCGATGAACTTGTCGCGGTACAGGGAACCGTCGCCGGGCAGGGTGAAGGGGTCCTTCTCGGGGTCGAGGGTGATGGTCGGCACCGCGACGGGCGGTGCCGTGGCCAGCTTCTCCTCGTAGCGGTCGTAGCGGGGTTCGCCCTCGGCCACGCTGAGCCGCCAGCGGTAGTTGTGGATGACGACCGCGGCGTAATCGGGGTTGTCGAAGGCGGCCGCGGTGCGCGCGAAGGTGGCGTCGTCGAAGTTCCAGGTGGGGGAGACGAGGTCCCAGACGAGCCGGGTCAACTGAAGACGGTGGTCGTGGTCCTCCATGGCCTTCTTGCCGCGCTCGGTGGCGAAGTAGAACTGGTACCACCACGTGTGCTCCGCGGCCGCCGCGAGCGGTTCGAGCTGGGCCTTGCGATCGGTGATGAGGTAACCGCTCACCGAGACCAGGGCCTTGACGCGCTCGGGCCACAGCGCGGCGAGGATGTCGCCGGTCCGTGAGCCCCAGTCGAAGCCGGCGATCACCGCCTTGTGGATCTTGAGGGCGTCCATCAGCGCGATGATGTCCAGGGCGATCGCCGACTGCTGTCCGTTGCGGAAGGTGCGGGGCGACAGGAACCGGGTGGTGCCGTGACCGCGCAGGTAGGGCACGATCACGCGATAGCCCTCGGCCGCCAGCAGGGGAGCCACGTCGACGTAGCTGTGGATGTCGTACGGCCAGCCGTGCAGGCACATGACCACCGGGCCGTGAGCGGGGCCCAGTTCGGCGTAACCGACCTCCAGCAGGCCGGCCTTGACCTGTTTCAGCGAGGGGAACGAGGTGTGGGCGCCCGCAGTGGTCGCGAGGTCCGGCGCGGCGCTCGAAACGCCCTGCAGGCCGGCCAGTGAGGCGGCGGCAGCTCCCGTGCCCAGACCCATGGCTGTGTTGAAGGTACGCCTGTTGATCATCTGAAGCCTCCCGTTTATGCGGCCAAGTGCCGCGCAGCCGCCGCGACTTCGACGGCGGGGCGACTCTGGCACACGGTTCGTCACCTGTCAAAGAGGTTACGACGTGAGGCGCGTAACCGATTGGAAGGGTGACGCGTCTTGTGGTCTCGGTCGTCACCTGTCAGAGTGGTTACGCGATCGAGGGCATCGACCGATGAAGAAGTGGAGTTCGGCCATGAACAAGGAACCGTTGACGGACCGGGCCGCGTCGGCACGGCACGCGCGCTACGGAACGCTTCCCGAGCGCATCCGCTTCGAGGACATGACCGAGGAGGTGGACGCGGGCCGCGGCGGCGGGGCCGTCTCGTACAACCCCGAGGGCTCCTGGAAGTACTACTCGTGCCTCGCCCTGGACCTGGGCCTTTAGCAGTCCGTTCGTGATGACAGGAAAGCCAATGAGACGAGTTCTGATCCTTCTCGCGGCCGGAGTGCCGCTGGCGGCGGCCTTATGCCTGCCGGCCGACGCTTCTGCGGACAGCCGAGGCTCTGCCTCCGCCCCCTTCAACTGCTCGACCGTTTCCGTGCAGGCGCCGGCCGGCACCGAGGTGGAGTCCGTGACGGTGACCCGCCAGGAGGGCGGCACGGTGAACGGGACCGGGATCCTGGGCGGTTCGGTCTCCGGCGTACCGGCCTACTGCGAAGTGACCGCCACCCTCACCCATCCTGGCGACGGCGACCACGCCAAGGTGCGGACATGGCTGCCCGCGCGGGACTGGAACGGCCGTTTCCAGGCGCTCGGCGGCAGTGCCTATGCCGCCGGGGACAACGACGTGGGCCTGGCAACAGCGGTCAAGAACGGCTATGCCGCCGCAACCACCGACGCAGGCGTGGGTGACGTCCTGGACACCGGCTGGGCGTTGAACAGCAAGGGGCAGGTCGACACCGCGCTGCTGAAGAACTTCGCCGACCGCTCCCAGCACGAGATGGCGCTCGTCGGCAAGCAGGTCGTCGACGAGGTCTACGGCAAGGCAGCCTCCTACTCCTACTGGAACGGCTGCTCCACCGGCGGACGCCAGGGCTATATGGAGGCCCAGCGCCACCCGGACGACTTCGACGGCATCCTCGCCGACGCACCCGCCGTCAACTGGGACGAGTTCGAGGTCGCCACGCTGTGGCCGCAGGTGGTCATGAACGAGGCGAAGACCCGCCCGAGCATCTGTGAGTTCAACGCCTTCAACCGGGCCGCGCTCAAGGCCTGCGACAAGCTCGACGGCATCAAGGACGGCCTGGTCTCCGACGCCGAGCGGTGCACTTACGATCCCCGCAGCCTGATCGGCACCAAGGTCGTCTGCGCCGGCAAGGAGGAGACCGTCACGGCGGCCGACGCAGCCGTGGTGCGCAAGATCTGGGACGGCCCGCGGACCACCTCGGGCAAGAGGCTCTGGTACGGCCTGCCGGTCGGCGCCGACTTCACCTATCTCGCGGGCGACGCCCCGTTCTCCGTGCCGGCCGCCTGGGTTGCGTCGTGGGTGAAGAAGCAGCCCTCCTACGACACCTCGAAGCTGACGTACGACCAGTTCACGCAGGTGTTCCGGCAATCGCAAGAGGAGTACGGCAAGCTCATCGGCACGGACGACCCGGACCTGTCCGCGTTCCGTGACGCCGGAGGCAAGCTCCTCACCTACCACGGTCAGGCGGACCAGCTGATCCCCACGCGGGGCACGGTCGACTACCGCGAGCGCGTCGAACGGAGGCTGGGCGGCTCGCACCGGGTCGACGACTTCTACCGCCTCTTCCTCGCTCCGGGCACCGCCCACTGCGCACTCAGGGGCTCGGTGGACGACCTGGCGGCTCTGACCAAGTGGGTCGAGCAGGGCAAGGCACCCGCAACGCTCACCGCCTCCCTCACCAACGCCTCCGGCCAGTCACTCACCCGCGACCTGTGCCGCTACCCCCTGATCTCCCACTACAAGGGGCAGGGCGACCCGGCCGACGCGGACAGCTTCCGCTGCGTCCCGCCGCACCGGCGCTGACCGGCCTCGCTGCATCAACCGTTCAGCCCGTCTTCCCGACACATCCCGACCCAAGATGGGGACCCTTCATGGCAGTCAGCTACACAGCCGTCGTCAACGTCACCGGACAGGGGCGCAACGGCGGCACCGTCCGCTCGCAGGACGGCCTCCTCGACCACAGCCTCGCCATACCCAAGGAACTTGGCGGCGCGGGCGACGCCACCAACCCGGAACAGCTCTTCGCGGCCGGCTGGGCAGCCTGCTTCCTCGGTGCGCTGCGTCGCGCCGCCGCCACCCGCAGGATCAAGCTCACCAGCACAGCCATCACCTCCGAGATCACCCTCACGCACGGCGACGACGGCGAGTTCACCCTGTCCGCCACGCTCAACCCCGTCCTCGGCGGTGTCGACGAGCACACCGCCCGGGAGCTCGCCGAGGCCGCCCACCAGATCTGCCCGTACTCCAAGGCCACCCGCGACAACATCCCCGTGACGATCAATGTGGCCACGACCGCGGAGAAGGGTGACGTGCAGTGAAGGCCGACAAGGGCATGAAGCGTGCGCGCGGACGGCGGTTCGCGACGGTTGCCGCCGCGACGGTCCTCGCGGGCGTCGTGGCCGGTACGCTCGCCGCCACCGCGAACGGTGAGCCCCGGCCCGCCGCGCAGGACCGGCAGGCCAGGCCGACCATCGTCCTGGAACACGGCGCCTTCGCCGACGGCTCCAGCTGGAACGGCGTGATGGAAAGACTGCAGGCCGACGGCTACTCGGTCGTCGCGGCAGCAAACCCGCTGCGCGGCCCGCACAGCGACGCCACCGCTCTGCGTACCGTCCTCGACCACATCAAGGGGCCCGAGATCCTCGTCGGCCACTCCTACGGCGGCTCGGTGATCAGCGAGGCTGCCGCCGACGACCCCCAGGTGAAGGCGCTGGTGTACGTGGCGGCCTTCCTCCCGGCGCCCGGCGAGAACGCCCTCGGTCTGACGAACAAGTACCCGGGCTCCACTCTCCCCGACGCCCTCGACCCCGTTCCGTACACCAATGCCGACGGCAGCACCGGAACCGACCTCTACATCCAGCAGGACAAGTTCCGTCACCAGTTCGCCGCCGACGTCCCCGCGAACCAGGCCGCCCTGATGGCGGCCGCCCAACGGCCCATCGCCCAGGCGGCGTTGGAGGAGAAGGCCACCGTCGCCGCCTGGAAGGGCAAGCCCGCCTGGGACATCGTCACCACCCAGGACCTGAACATCCCTGCCGCCGTGCAGCGATTCATGGCCCGGCGCGCCCACGCCCACACCATCGAGGTCGCCGCTTCGCACTCGGTGGCCGTCTCACATCCCCGTCTCGTCGCCGAGGCCATCGAAAAGGCGGCACGGGCCACCCGCTGAGGCTCTCACCGCCGACGCACGCGGTTGTTCCGCCGGCCCTTTCGGCGGCGGAGCAACCGGCAGTCCCGCGGTGTCCGTCCCGACGACGGCCGGGCTCACGATCCGGCTGCCGGTCACCTTCGCCCCGGCTCCCGAGCACCGAGCGGTTGACCCCCGACGTGGCCGGCGGTCCACCAGATCGCCCCCATAGGGGCCGGTGTGCTGTGCCCCCATGGGCAGAGTTCGCCAGGTGAAGTGTGCTTCACTGATGTCCGGCAAAATCGCGCACGGACCGGAGGCCGCCGAGTGGCGGTGCCTGAGGAGCCATCATGAGCAGTGCTGAGTTTCCAGAGGCCGACACCGCCGCGGGCGCGGTGCGCGGCCGCCGTGAGAAGGGCCTGGCCGTCTTCCGCGGCATCCCGTATGCGCAGCCGCCGGTGGGCGAGTCCCGCTTCGCGGTGCCGCGGCCGGCGGTGCGCTGGGACGGCGTCCGGGAGGCGTTCGCGTTCGGTCCGCCGCCCCCGCAGGAGCCGCTCGGACCCGACGCCGAGCCCGTCGGCACGCTCCCGGCCGGTGACGACTGGCTGACGGTCAACGTCTGGACGCCGGAAGCGGACCCGGCGGCGCGACGCCCGGTGATGGTGTGGATCTACGGCGGCGCCTACAAGTTCGGCTCCGCCGACGACCCCGCCTACGACGCCGGTCGTCTGTCACGGGAGGGCGAGCTGGTCGTGGTGACCTTCAACCACCGCGTGGGTATGGAGGGTTTCGCATGGATCGAGGGCGCCCCGGCCAACCGGGGGCTGCTCGACCAGGTGGCCGCCCTGGAGTGGGTGCGGGAGAACATCACGTCCTTTGGCGGCGACCCGGAGCAGGTCACCGTCTTCGGTGAATCGGCCGGCGCCGGATCCATCGCCGCGCTGATGGCCATGCCGCGCGCCCGGGGTCTGTTCCGGCGGGCCATCGCGCAGAGCGTGCCGGGCACGTTCTTCTCGGACGCGCTGGCCGCGGACATCGCCGAGGCCCTCGCGGGCGAGCTGGGGCTGCGACCGACGGTGGCCGACCTGTCCGGTGTGGACCCGCGCAAACTGACCGGGGTGGGGGCCGCCTTGAGCGCCCGGATGCGCGAGCACCTCCACCGGTGGGGCCCGGTCGCCCTCACCCCGACCCCGTATTCGCCGGTCGTCGACGGCGAGATCCTCCCCGCGGCGCCATGGGAGGCACTCGCGGGCGGATCCGCACGGGACATCGAGGTGATCGCCGGGCACACCCGGGACGAGTACCGGCTCTTCCTCCTGCTCGCCGGACTGCTCGGCCAGGTGGACGACAATCTCGCGTCGACGGCGCTGGCGCTGTTCGGCCCCACGCCGGACGCCGGGCAGGCTTATCGGGCCGCCTTCCCGAGGGCCTCCGCGGAGTCCCTGTTCGAACTCGTCCAGTCGGACTGGCTGTTCCGCATGCCCACGCTGCACCTCGCTGAAGCGCAGGTGGCGGGCGGCGGCCGGGCGCACCTGTACGAACTCACCTGGTCCGCGCCGGCGAACGGCGGCGCCCTGGGCGCCTGCCACGGCCTGGACGTACCCCTGACCTTCGGTGTGTACGGCGGCCTGGGAGCCATGCTCACCGGACCCGTCCCCACACCCGAGACCGAGGCACTCTCCGCCCGCATCCGCTCGGCCTGGACCACCTTCGCCACCACCGGTGACCCGGGTTGGCCCGCCTACGACAACGAACGTCGTCTCGTCCAACTCCTCGATGCCGAACCCACGGTGGCCACCTACCCCGAGGAAGCCTCCCGCCGGCTCTGGGAGCGGCACACGTTCGCTCCCCTGGGTCTGGCGACGCCGTAACGACGTCTTGAACTGATCGGGCGCGCCCGAACCGACGACCTCAACCGCCGTGCTTCAGGGCGGAGTTCATGCACACTTGCTGATGCGTCTGAACTTGCTGTGTCACCGGGATCAGCGGCCGGAGGTTGTCCAGTGGCCCTGGAAGACCCGCGCGAAACCTCATGGGCCCAGGTCCCTGAGGGCATCGAGGCTGTGATCGGCCGCTGGGACGACGCGCTGGCACATGTCTCCGACGAGACGGCGGCACAGCGCACCGTCCGCGACCATCTCGTGGACTACGTGTTTCCGCAGGGCGGTGGCTCCCCCCAGGAGCGCGCAGAGTTCCTGTTCCTGATCATGCAGCGCCTGGCGCAACTGGGGCGGGCCGGTGACGGCCTCACCGTCCTGGAGTGGATCGCGGAGTTGTACGCCGGCCACGCCGACCCCGATGTGGCCGTCCCCGCGCTCATGGCCCTGACCGACGCGGCCGTGGCACTGGCAGCGCACGACAAGGACCTGGGCCAGGCCGTCGCGGTCCTGAACCGGGCGGCGGACCAGGTTGCGCCGCAGGCTCACGTGACGATCCAGCGAGCAGCGTCCCGAGCGCTCGCCCATGGAGCTCTCCTCATCGGCACGACCCGGGCTGCCGACGGGGACCGGGCTGTCAGGCAGCAGGCCGAGCCGTGGCGCACGATCCTCGACCGCTGGTCAGGGAGCGGGGACGTGATTCTGCGCTGGCGGCTCGCCCAGGCGCACTTCCATATCGCTCTGGCCCACCTGCTGTTGGGAGAGGACGCGTCGGCCGACGACCGGTTCGCCAGTGCGGCGGCACAGTGGAACGGCCTCGCCGTCGACCCCGACGTGACCGGGGAACTCGACACGGAGTACTTCGCCCGGGGCCGGTACGCGCGCCGCATCCTCCGCGCCGTGGAACTCCCGGGCCAAGCGGCGAACCTCACCGCAGAGCTGTTGATGAGGCCGACCGCAAACCGGTGGGAGAGGGGGCGCGAGCGCCATGAGGCGAAGAAGCTCGTCCGCGCCGCGCAGCACCGGCACCGCAGGTCGGTCGGCGAAGTGAAGACCTGGTGCTGCTGCGGACAGCCCTTTGCGCTGCTCCTGCGCAACTTCGGCCTGTTGGAGTGGACGGTCCGTCAGCCGGGGGCGGACTACGCGGGCGGACCGGGCTTCCACCAGGTTCAGACGTTCACGTATCAGCGTCGTGGCGATCACGTGGTGCGAGAGCTGGGACGTGAGGTGCCCATCGTGCAGGTGGCCACCTCGGACTCGGCAGGACTCGAACTCGACTCCTGGCGATTCCACGGCGAGCCCCTGGCCCAGGCCCAGCTGTACCTCTCGAACGACAGCTGGTTCGAGACGGTGACTCACCTGATCACCCTCGCCGAAACCATCGTCATCTGGGCCGAGGGCATGACACCGGCACTCGCGCAGGAGATGGCTGCCGTACGCGCCCAAGGCCGCACCCAGGACGCGGTCGTCCTCATCGAGAAGCTGGACGACGACCCCGCCCAACGGGCCCCGATCGCCTTCGCCCTGGCGCAACAGATCGTCGGGGAGGACAGCGACGACCACGATGCCGTCCGGTCCCTGGCGAACGATCTGATGACCCAGGTCAGAACCTCACGTGAGCAACTCACCCCTGAGTCCCCGCCCCTTGCCGGATTCCCGCATGTGGTGGACCTCCGCCAGGCCCCCGAGTCGGCCGGCGCGCAGCATCCGGCCGTCCTGGCCAGGCGGCGGCATCACCAGGAGCTCGGGGAGCTCGCCTGGGACGAACGGATGGCGCGTCTGTCGAGCCGACTCGGCACCTGACCACGGCTGCGGAGACTACGGCAGGTGCCCCAGTTGCCGGTCGACGGCGTCCTGCGCGGCGGGGGACAGCAGTGTGCCGGCGCGTTTGAGGAAGCCGTACAGCCCGGGGCCGTGCTGCTCGGCCAGTTCGGCGTTGTGCGCCAGTACGTCGAGTTCGTTGGCGGCGGTGATCTCCAGGAACGCCCTGAGATCGGCGGGGGAGGGCTGGTGCTCTCGGCCGGTGAAGCGGTCCCGGAAGGTGACTGCCGCGGTGCCGTCGATCCGTGGATAGACGGTGGCGCGGTCGCAGCCGGCGTACAGGTGCACCAACGCCTCTGCCGACTCACCGATCAGGGCGACGAGCGTTGCGCGTTCGGTGAGCGGCAGCAGAGCCGTGGCGAAGCCGTCGGTTCCGTAGGTCGCGTGACACAGTCCCGCTGTCTGGACGTCGGGGCCCGCTCCCCACGCGGCCAGCAGCTGCTGGACTCGCAGCAGATGCTGGAGCAGGGTGCCGCCCGGATGAGGCAGTCGGTCGGCTCCGTGGCCGCGCAGGAATTCCTCGATCGCTGCCTGAGTACTTCCCCCGCTCGGGGGCTGTCGCCGGGCCGGTGGCATCGTCGGACGTCCTCTCACGCCGGGTGATCTCGCGAACGAGGAGCAGCCTATTGCTCGGGGTTCACCAGCTGATCCCGGCCGCCACCGGCAGGTGGTCGCTGCCGGTGGCCGGCAGCACCCACGAGCTGACCGGCTGCACGCCGCGGACCAGGATCTGGTCGATCCGCGCCACCGGGAACGCCGCCGGCCAGCTGAAGCCGAAGCCGTCCCCGGCCACCTCCTGCGCGGAGCGCAGCCGAGCGGTGAGGCCGGCGAACGCACGGTCGTCCGTGGTGCCGTTGAGGTCGCCGAGCACCACCACCCGCTTGCTCTTCTCGGCGGCGACGGCCCTGCCGAGCAGTTGCGCGTTCCTGTCCCGCGCGTCCGTCGCGAAGCCCGCCCTGGGATTCACCCGTGCGGATCCCAGGTGGGCCACATACACCGCCAGTGGACCGTGATGCGTGGCGACCGTGGTGCGCAGCCCCCGGTTGTAGGCCAGCTTGACGGCGGCCGGTTTGGTGGCCCCCAGCGGCCCGTAGTCCATCCCGATGTCGACCGGACGGCTGTCCGAGAGGGGCAGCTTGCTCCACAGCCCGACCGTGCCCAGCACCGTGTGGTACGGGTACGCCTTCGCCAGCCCCTTCTCGTAGACGCCCCGCGCCTGCGGCGTGATCTCCTCCAGAGCCAGCACGTCCGCGCCGGAGGCGACCAGGTCGCGGGCGGTGCCGGCCGGGTCGGGGTTGTCGGCGCTGACGTTGTGGCTGGCCACGGTGAGGTCGCCGCCCGCGTGGGACTTGTCGCTGAGCATCCCGCCGAAGAGATGCAGCCACACCGTCACCGGCAGCAGCAGCGCGGCCACCGCGGAGGCGGAGCGGCGCCAGAGCGCCCCGGCCAGCAGCACCGGGACGAACACGCCGAACCACGGCAGGAAGGTCTCCACCAGGCTGCCGAGGTTCCCGACCCGGTTCGGGATCTCGGCGTGCAGCAGCATGAGCAGGCCGAGCAGCAGCGCCGACGCCGCAAGGACCGGGCCGCGCTTCCAGGGCTCGGGCCGGGAGCCACGACGGATCGCCCGCCGGATGGAGGCGCTCCAGGCACCGGAGCCCAGGTCCCGGCGGCCGGCACCGCCTTGTCCGGTCTCCGCCGTGTCCACCTGCGTCATCGTCTGTCCTCGCTCACTGCCGGTCACTGCTGCATCCTCGGGTCTTCGGTGGGGTCGGCATACATGGGTGGGCAGCCACGAGCGATCGCACTGGTGCGCAGCTCGTAGTGCCAGGCTTCGTTTCGGTAGATCTGGCACAGTCCGTAGTCGGCGCCGTGCCGGGACAGCCAAGCCGTCGCATCGGAACGGCCGAGGTCGACCGCGTCTCCCGTAACGTGAGGAGAAGTCGCCGCGGTGGCCACCCATCGGGCCGCCTCGTTCGCGGATCCGTACGTGGCGACCGCCTGGCGAAGCAGCTGATTCTGGTACGCCTTCGAACGCCAGCCGCTGTTGACGTAGAAGGTCACTCCGTCGTGCTCGGCAGCCGACGCCGCTCGGCGCAGTGCCTGGAGCAGATCCGGATCGAGCTTGGCCACCGCCGGAATCGTGTCGTCGAAGACCGTCACACCGTTCGGGACGAGGCCGTCGGCCTCGCCCAGCGCACCACTGTGCTCACCGCCATGAGCATCCGAAGGCAATGCGGCCGACGGAGGCGAAGGTGACGACGAGGACGAGGACTTCGGCACCTGGTGACCGAGGACTGCGGTGATCACCGCTAAGACGACCATCAGGCCGACGACAAGCAGCCCGCGCGTTCGAGTCATACGACCAGTCAAGGCAGCACGGTGTTGCCGGCACGTATGTGGTTTTCGATATGCCGACGACATGCACCGGCTCGGAGCGTAAATGACGTGCGTCTGCGGGAGGTTGAGGACGAACCTTGTCCGGCAAAAGCCATCGGGGGCCACAGCGGGCGTCCCCGTCTTCGGTCGTACGAGAGGTCCGTGTGCCGTTGTCTTCCTTCGCCGTATCCGATTCCGGCCGACGTGCTCCGTCAAGTCCGTGGCGGGACGGCGACTTCCGCCGGCTCTGGGTGGGCCAGACGGTCTCCCAACTGGGCGAGCAGACAAGCCTGGTGGTTCTGCCGCTCCTTGCCGTCCTGACGCTCGACGCCGGCGCCGGTCAGCTGGGCGCCCTGCGCGCGGCGGGCCAGGCGCCGATCCTGCTGCTGTCGCTGTTCGTCGGCGCCTGGGTGGACAGGTGGCGGACCCGTACGGTGATGGTGCTGACGGACGCCGGTCGGGCCCTGGCACTGGGCGCCGCCGCTGTGACCGGCCTCCTCGGATGGCTCGGCCTGCCGGAGCTGCTCGTGGTCGCCGTCGCCGTCGGGGCGCTGTCCGTGTTCTTCGACATGGCATACCAGGCGTCTTTGGTACGGCTGGTGGAGCGCGATCAGTTGGTTCGGGGCAACAGCGCACTCGAGGGCAGCCGGTCCGCTGCGCAGATCGGCGGTCCGGCCCTCGGCGGCGCGTTGGTGTCCCTGTTGTCGGCGCCGATCGCCGTCGCCTCCAGCGCGGTGTTCTTCGCCCTGTCCTTCCTTTCGATCCGACGGATGGGGCGCCGCGAATCGGTCCCGGAACGCCCGGAGGGTCCTCCGCGGCTGTGGCGGCGCATCCAGGAGGGCCTGCGCTTCGTCGCCGGCGACGCCTTGCTGCGGACCGTGTGCCTCGCGTCAGCCGCCTTCCAGTTCTTCTTCGCGGCGGCGATGACCGTCTATCTGCTGTTCCTGCCACGGGACCTGCACCTGTCGGGCACCGCGATCGGGTTCGCCCTCGCGGCGACGGGGCCGGGCGCGCTCCTCGGCTCGCTGCTGGCCGCCCGTCTACCGCGCCGCTTCGGATACGGCCCGGTGCTCGTGTCCGCGGCAGCGCTCGGCGACGGCGTGTTCCTGTTCGTGCCCGTACTGCACGGTGCCCCTGCGGTGACGGTTCCCGCGCTCAGCGCGCTCAACTTCGTCTTCGGGACCTTCAGCCAGCTGGTGAACGTCACGGTCATGGCCGTACGGCAGACCGTCACTCCGGACGGCATGCAGGGCCGCGTGGCCGCGACGATCAACTTCGTCGGCATGGGGATGACCCCGCTCGGCTCCCTGCTCGGCGGCTTTCTCGCACAGGCGTGGGGCACGCACACCAGCCTCCTGGTGACCGCCGCAGGCATGCTCCTGTCGCCGGCCCTGATGGCCCTCTCCCCACTCGCCCGCCTGGGACCGCAAGGTGCTCACGTCGCCAATGACGCTTGAGGAAGACGAGGAGGGCGGAGACGGAACAACCCTCTCCGCCCAGCGGTACGAGACCGCACGTCATGTCCAAAAGGTCGGTCGCGGACTACGCATGCCCGAACCAACTGCCGCCCCACACCGCGCGGGTTCCCGCGGGACAGGTCAGACGGAAGTCCCACCGGCCGGAGTAGGAACGCCGGAACTCATGGCGGCCGTCGGTGCAGTCCACATACACCGGGTACGTGTGGCTGTCGCAGGTCAGGTAGACGTTCCGGTTGCCGTCGGTGCGCCCATTGAAGCAAGCCACGCCGAGCTCGCTCTCCTCCGGGGAGGAGGCGCGCTGCACGAAGTCGAGCAGCGAGTGCTCCAGCGGGGCGCTCTCCTCGATGGTTCGCCCGTCGACGTTGGTGGCCTGGGCCTGCGCATCGCCGGACGTGCCCGCAGCGCCGGCCGGCACGGACGCGCCTGCCAGCGCAGTGACAGCGATCGCCACAGTGGCTGCAACGTTCCTCATGGACGTCAAGTTCTCCTCCACAGAAGGGACAACTGGCTATAGATGCAACGGAAGGTAGCGAATTACTCACGGCACCTCCAGCCAGACATCCACCGGAACGCCACTGGTTGACTGAGCATGTGTCCGAAGAACTGTTATCCGAGAGCCACCCACCGGTCTCCCAGGTATCGGGCAGGATCGTTCGGCGTCGAGGACGGGACAGTTTTCATGGGTACACAGCGCACGGTGGAGCCGGCGGCACTGGTCGCCGCCGCCCGAGGGGGCGACCCGGAAGCTCAGGACGCCCTGGTCAGTGCGTACCTCCCGCTGGTCTACAACATCGTGGGGCGGGCGCTGAACGGCTCGGTCGACGTCGACGACGTGGTGCAGGAGACCATGCTGCGCGCCCTGGACGGACTGGGCGGTCTGCGCACCCCCGAGAGTTTCCGTTCCTGGCTCGTGGCGATCGCGATGAACGAGATCCGCAAGCACTGGCAGGACCGGCAGTTCGCCCCGGGCACCGTGGAGGAGGCCGAGGAACTCGCCGATCCGGGCGCCGACTTCGTGGACCTCACCCTCGTGCAGCTTCAGCTCTCCGGGCAGCGCCAGGAGACCGCGCGCGCCACTCGCTGGCTGGAGCCCGACGACCGGGGACTGCTGTCGCTGTGGTGGCTGGAGTGCGCAGGCGAGCTGACCCGCGCCGAGGTGGCTGCCGCCCTGGAGTTGTCGCCGCAGCACACGGCCGTACGGGTGCAGCGGATGAAGGCGCAGCTGGAGGCGGCCCGTGTGGTGGTGCGGGCGCTCGACGCGCAGCCGCCGTGCCCGGAGCTGCGCGGCATGCTGGGCACCTGGGACGGGCGGCCCTCGGCGCTGTGGCGCAAACGAATAGCCCGGCACGCACGGGGCTGCGGTCGGTGCTCCGGCCTGTGGAGCGGGTTGATGCCCGTGGAGGGGCTGCTGGCCGGGCTGGCACTGGTTGCCGCGGCGCCCTCGCTGCTGACGGGCGTGCGCGCCGCCTGCGGAGGGATGGCCGAGGCCGGGATGGCGTTGCCCGGCACGGGGCCCCGGCCCTCCGAAGGCCGCACAGGATCGGGCCCGGAAGCCGGACATCGTGCCGCGCGCGGGCGCGCGGGATCCCGGAGCGAGGTGCGCCGACGCCGGCGCAACCGGCGCAGGGCCGTCGGCGGAGCGGTCGTCGCGGCCTGTGTGGCAGGCGGCGGGCTCTGGTACCTCGGCACGGGCCCCGGGACCGGCAGCGAAGGGGCGAGCGCCGAGCACACCGCGGGCGCCCCCGTCGCGGACCTGTCGGAATCCAGTGCCGTCGAGACACCTCCTACGGCCTCGACGTCTCCGTCTCCGTCCGCGTCACCGGCGAAGAAGGCGAGCGCGTCCAAGAGCCCGCGCCCCGCGAAGAAGGACGCGTCGGCTCCCCGCCCCTCCGCTCAGCCCTCGCGGACGGCGACCGGCACACCCGAGGCGGCGGCGACGCCGTCCGGCACCGCCGCGCAGGTGGTCGCGCTGGTGAACAAGGAGCGGGCGGCGAACGGCTGCGGTGCGCTCACCGAGGACCCGCAACTGGAGAAGGCCGCGCAGGGCCACTCCGACGACATGGCCGCGCGCCACTTCTTCGACCACACCAACCCCGACGGCCTCGACCCCGGGCAGCGCATCACCGCCGCGGGCTACCAGTGGTCCACGTACGGGGAGAACATCGCCCAGGGCCAGCAGACGCCTCAGGCGGTGATGGAGTCCTGGATGAACAGCCCCGGCCACCGCGCCAACATCCTCAACTGCTCGTTCAAGGACATCGGCGTGGGCGTCCACGACGGGTCGGGCGGGCCGTGGTGGACGCAGGACTTCGGCGCCAAGCTCTGACGGGACAGAGGCAGTTGCCCGGCCGGGGTTCAGCGCACCGGGAAGCCGAAGGAGCGCCCCTGCTGCTTCAGCCAGGGCAGGACTTCGCGCAGGGCGGCCACCGTCTGGGAGCGGTCTCCCCCGGCGTCGTGGAAGAGGATCGTCGGGCCGTTGGACAGCTCCCTCTTGACGGTGGCGACGATGGCGGCGGTGCCGGGGCGTTCGAAGTCCTTGGAGTCCACGTTCCAGCCCAGCGGCCGCATCCCCTGCGCGGCGGCGAGGTTCCTGCTGTAGGGCGTGAAGGCACCGCCCGGGGCCCGGTAGTACAGCGGCCGGACGCCCCCGGAGGCCTTGGTGATCATGTCGGCGGCGTCCAGGATCTCCTTGGACTGGTAGGAGTTGGGCTTCTTGTCCATGGTGGTGTCGTGCGACACGGTGTGGTCGCACAGCCGGTGCCCGGCCGCCACCACCGCCTTGACCAGGTCCGGGTGCGCCTGGGCCTGAGTGCCGACCATGCAGAAGGTGGCTTTCACGCCGTAGTCCTTGAGCACCTGGAGGACCTGCGGTGTCCAGACCGGGTCCGGCCCGTCGTCGATGGTGATGTTGACGCCCCGGGCGCCCTGGTCCGAGGCGTGGACGATGCTCATCGCCACCGGGGTCGTCCGGCCGGCACCGGCCGCCGCCGAGGAGGGGTGGGCCGAGGCGCCCGAGTGCCGGTCGCTGGAGGGGCCGGCCTGCGCGGTCCATACCGAGGTGGCCGCCGCCACCGCCGTCACCCCGACCGCCGCCGCGAATACCCGGCCGTACCATCCCCGCCCGCCATGCCGCGCCATTTCTGCCCCGCCCTAGTCATTCCGGTGTTGCTTGTGCATCTGTCAGGACGGCGAAAGGTTGCTCCGGGATCCGTCTGTTACTGATCACGGACAATTCCGCGGAAGTTCCGAGACGCACAACCGGCGCATAGGGGCGGAGCAGGGGCGATGCATGCGCCGGGGAGCGGGTTCTGCAACCCGCGGGCGGGCTTGACTTGGCCGATGTCGCGCGTGGTCGACTTCGCACGCCGAGTTCGAGGCGCGGCTCGGTGCGCATGAAGGTGGCGTACTCGCCGTGGCCACGCGCGGAGGGCGGCTGACTGCGGAAGCAGGGCGAGTTCACCCGGCTCACCGTCAACGGGGCGGTTGCGTACCGGATTTCCTCCCGATACCTCGCCGCAGTCGACAGTGCAGAGCGCCTCCTCAGGCCGCCGGCCGGATCAGCCCGGACTCGTAGGCGAACGCCACCGCCTGGACGCGGGCGCGGGCGCCGATCTTGGCGAGGATGTGGCTGACGTGGGATTTGACGGTGGTGGGGGCGATGGACAGTCGTACGGCGATCTCGGTGTTGGACCATCCGGAGGCGACGGCGGTCAGGACGTCGCGTTCGCGTTCGGTGAGGGTGTTCAGTCCGAGCTCCCGCCCCGCGGGACGGGAGGTCGGCTGTTCGCGGACCGCTTCGATGAGCGCACGGGTCAGGGCGGGGGTGATCGCCGCGTCTCCGGCGGCCACCACGCGGATGGCCGCGGTCAGTTCGTCCGGGGCGGCGTCCGTGAGGAGGAATCCGGCGGCCCCGGCGCGGAGGGCGGCATAGGCGTGCCTCTCCTGCGGAGTCGAGGTCAGAACCAGGACGCGGGGAGGGGGTCCGCCCGCCGTGGCGTTTTCGGAGGCCGCAAGGAACCGCGGGAGGTGCGCGGGACGGGCGATGCGCCGGATGGCTTCGATGTCGTCGGTACCGGCGAGGTGGCTGTCCATCAGGACGACGTCCGGACGGAGCGCGGAGCACAGGCCGACCGCCTCGGCTGCGCTCGCGGCTTCGCCGATCACACTCAGGTCGGGCTCGGCAGCCAGGAGCATGCGAAGGCCGACGCGTTGCAGGGACTGGTCGTTGACGATGAGTACGGAGACCATGTCTGTCCTTCCCGCCTCTAAACGAAACGGTTTCGTTCACTTGGAGGTCAGAATAACCCTCTGTATTAGCGAAACGGCATCGTTCTCCTTATGGTCTGGGTCACATCTCACGACCGTCTTGGACGGACGCCGCTTCCCGGGGAACGGTCAGGGTTCGCGGTGCTCGTGGGCCGCCTGCTCCAGCGCCTCCGCCTCTGCCTCGGCCAGCCGCTGCTCGGCCTCCACGTCGATCGAACGGGTCAGCAGCCAGTAGAGCGCCGCGGCCACCGGCAGTCCGATGAACAGCGAGATGTCGGCTCCGTCGAGTGCGTGGGCGACGGGGCCGGTGTAGAGGGTGCCGACGGAGAAGAAGGGGATCATGACGGCGAAGCCCACCAGATAGGCGATGATGCCGTGCCAGCCCCAACGGCCGTAGATTCCACGGGGGTTGAAGATCTCGGCGATGGCGTAGTGACCGCGTCGCACCACGTAGTAGTCCATCAGGTTGACCGCGGTCCACGGGATGAACAGGTACAGCACCAGCAGCAGGAAGTTGTTGAAGTTCTCAAGGAAGTTGGAGGTCGCGGCCAGCGCGCCGACCAGGGAGAGCGCAGCGGTCAGCCCGATGGTCACCAGCCGCACGCCGAGCGTCGGGCGCACCCGCTTGATCGAGTCGATCGCGCTGATGAGCGTCAGCGAGCCGCCGTACATGTTCAGCGCGGTCACGGAGACCAGGCCCAGGACGGCGAAGAGCAGCACGATCGCGCCGAACCCGTTGAAGATCTTGTCGCCGGCCGCGTTGATCGACTTGATCGTCTCGAAGTCCTTGCCCGCCCACGCGGCGAGCAGCGCCCCGAGGACCATCAGCCAGATGCCGCCGAGCGCCGAACCGAAGTAGGTCCAGTAGAAGGTCTTGCGGACGGTCACGCCCGGCGGGAGGTAGCGCGAGTAGTCGGAGACGTAGATGGCCCAGCTGATCTGGTAGCCGGCGACCACGCCGAACTGCGCGAGGAACGGTGTGGCCTTGAAGGCGCCGAGGTCGAAGGAGCCCGCCGGGTAGTGCAGCGTGACCAGGACGCCCACGGTGAAGATCCCGAAGACCACCAGGAAGGAGTACGTCAGGAACTGCTCGGCCTTGTGGATGACGTCGTAGCCGACGAGCGCGATGACCAGGGCGACGGCGGTGACCACGACCACCCACAGCTTGACGCCGCCGTGCACCGTGGTGTGCATCGCCTCACCGGCGAGGATGGTGTTGAAGACGTTGAAGCCCGCGTACTGCACATAGGCGAACAGCCACACCAGCAGGGCGCCGACATAGCCGAACTGGGGCCGCGACTGGATCATCTGCGGGAGGCCCAGCTGCGGGCCCTGGGCCGAGTGGAAGGCCATGAAGAAGGTGCCGAGGACGGTGCCCGCCACGATCGCGATGAGCGACCAGATGAGGTTGCCGCCCTCGGTGATGCTGATCAGGCCCACCGCGAGGGTGGCGATCTGCGCGTTCGACATGAACCACAGGGGGCCCAGATGCCACAGCTTGCCGTGGCGCTCGTCCAGTGGGACGTAGTCGATGGAGCGGATCTCCAGGCCTGACACCCGCGGTTCCGACGAAGTGGTCACGGCACCCTCCAGCGTGATGACCCGCCCCTGTGGCCGGATTCATTCCCCGGAGGCGTCCGGTCAAGCGGTCATTGCCGACCCTTGACCGGACGGTTCACCGAGGTCAGGCCGCCGGGCTGGGGAACGTCGGGTACTCCACCCCGGAGACGTGCTGGACGACACGGATGACCTGGCAGGAGTAGCCGAACTCGTTGTCGTACCAGAGGTAGAGGATGGCGTTGTCGCCGTCCACCTTGGTGGCACCCGCATCGATGATCGAGGCGTGGCGCGAGCCGATGAAGTCGCTGGAGACCGCGTCCGGAGCGGTCGTGAAGTCGATCTGGCGCTTCAGCGGCGAGGTCAGCGACACGTTGCGCAGGTAGTCCAGGACTTCCTCGCGGTCGGTCTCGCGGCCGAGCCGCAGGCTGAGGATCGCGATCGAGACGTCCGGCACCGGGACGCGGATCGAGCTGCCGGTGATGGGCGCCTTGAGGTCCGGCAGCGCCTTCGCCACGGCCGAGGCGGCACCGGTTTCGGTGATGACCATGTTCAGCGGCGCGGAACGGCCACGGCGGTCGGCCTTGTGGTAGTTGTCCAGCAGGTTCTGGTCGTTGGTGAACGAGTGGACGGTCTCCACATGGCCGCGCAGCACGCCGTACTCGTCCGCCATCGCCTTCAGCGGGGGCACGATCGCGTTGGTGGTGCAGGAGGCGCAGGACAGGATCTGCTCGTCCGGCTTGATCGTGTCGTGGTTGACGCCGTGCACGATGTTCGGGACGTCGCCCTTGCCCGGAGCGGTCAGCACGACCTTGTCGATGCCGGGGCGCAGGTGCTGGGACAGGCCCTCGCGGTCGCGCCACTTGCCGGTGTTGTCGATCAGGATGGCGTTGCTGATGCCGTACGCGGTGTAGTCGACCTCGGACGGGTCGTTCGCGTAGATCACCTTGATCGCGTTGCCGTTGGCGAAGATCGTGCTGCTCGCCTCGTCCACCGTGATCGTGCCCTGGAACTGGCCGTGGATCGAGTCGCGGCGCAGCAGCGAGGCCCGCTTGACGATGTCCTGTTCGCCGCCGCCGCGCACGACGATCGCCCGCAGCCGGAGACCGTTGCCGGAGCCCGCCTTCTCGATCAGCAGGCGGGCCACCAGACGGCCGATGCGCCCGAAGCCGTAGAGGACGACGTCACGGCCCTCGCCGCGCTCGATCTTGTTGGCGCCGGTGGCGCCCGCGACGGCCTCCGCGGTGAACGCCTCCACCGACAGACCGCGGTCGTCGGCCTTGTACGTCGCCGCCAGCATGCCGATGTCGATCTGCGAGGGGCCGAGGTCGAGCGCGGTGAGCGCCTCCAGGAACGGCAGGGTCTCGGTGACCGAGAGCTCCTCACCGGCGATCTGCCGGGCGAACCGGTGCGTCTTGAGGATGCTGACCACCGACTTGTTCACCAAGGAGCGGCTGTGCAGCAGGACCGTCACGTCCCGCTCGCGGTGCAGCTTCCCGATGATCGGGATCATCGACTCCGCGATCTCCTCGCGGGTCTTCCAGTTGGTGAACGAGTCGTCGTTGACAGTCACAGATCCATCTTTCGAGCTAGGCAGCGCTCATATGTTAATCCCTGTTTGATCGATCGTTTGAGCGGGGTTCGTCACACCGGTCCTGACGGGCGCCACAGGCCCGGAATCGAGACGATCCGGCCGTTCGTCCGTACCTGACGGGCAGGGGCGCGCCCGCCCCGCAACCGCCACCGGACCGACCGAGGGACGTACACCATGAACGCAACCGCAGCCATCGGCGTGACCGGCCTGGGCGTGATGGGCCGCAACCTGGCGCGGAACTTCGCCCGCAACGGCTACACCGTCGCCGTCCACAACCGCACGGCGGGCCGCACCCGCGCGCTCATGGAGGTGTACGGCGACGAGGGCACGTTCGTTCCCGCCGAGACGCCCGCGGACTTCGTGGCCGTCCTCCAGCGCCCCCGCCGACTGATGATCATGGTGCAGGCGGGGGAGGCCACCGACGCGGTCATCGACGAGTTCGCCCCGCTCCTCGAACCCGGCGACATGATCATCGACGGGGGCAACGCCCACTTCGCCGACACCCGCCGCCGCGAGGCCGCCCTGCGCGGACGCGGCATCCACTTCGTCGGCACCGGTGTCTCCGGCGGCGAGGAGGGCGCCCTCGAAGGCCCCTCGATCATGGTCGGCGGCTCGGCGGAGGCGTACGACGTCCTCGGGCCCATGTTCGAGACCATCAGCGCGAAGGTCGGCGGCGAACCGTGCGCGGCGCACATCGGCAGCGACGGCGCCGGGCACTTCGTCAAGATGGTCCACAACGGCATCGAGTACGCCGACATGCAGCTCATCGCGGAGGCCTACGACCTGCTGCGCCAGGTCGCCGGCTACACCCCGGCCGAGATCGCCGAGGTCTTCAGCCACTGGAACAAGGGCCGGCTCCGCTCCTACCTGATCGAGATCACCGCCGAGGTGCTGGCCCATACCGACCCGGTCACCGGCGTCCCGTTCGTCGACGTCGTCGCGGACGCGGCGGGGCAGAAGGGCACCGGCCGCTGGACCGTGCAGACCGCGCTCGACCTGGGTTCGCCGGTCACCGCCATCGCCCAGGCCACCTTCGCCCGTGCCGCCTCCGGCCAGCGCGACCTGCGCGCCGCCTACTCCGGTCTGCCCGGCGGCACCCGGCCACCGCTCAGCCGCACCGAGGCCGAGCGCTTCACCTCGCAGGTCGAGCACGCCCTGTACGCGTCGAAGGTCATCGCCTACGACCAGGGCTGGAAGATGATCCAGGACGCGGCCGCCCAGTACGGCTGGAAGATCGACCTCGGCACCGTCGCCCGGATCTGGCGCGGCGGCTGCATCATCCGCGCCTCCTTCCTCGACCGCATCCGCGCCGCCTACGCCTTCGACCGCGACCTGGTCAGCCTGCTGGGTGAGATGGAGTTCGCCATGGAGATCACCGACGCGCAGGTCCCCTGGCGGGAGATCATCGCCTCCGCCGCCCGCCGTGGCATCCCCGTCCCCGCCTTCTCCGCCGCCCTCGCCCACTACGACACCCTGCGCGCCGACCGCCTGCCCGCCGCCCTTCTGCAGGGCCAGCGCGACTACTTCGGCGCCCACACCTACAACCGCACCGACTGCCCCGGCACCTTCCACACCCACTGGACCGCACCGGAACGCTTCGAGACGACGGCCTGAGTACGTCCTGTGCAGCCTTGACGCCCCGACCTGCGGCGACAAGGCTTCGGGCAACACCCGCCCGGACAGGTAGGACGACGATGGCAGACTCCCCGGACACTCCCGACAACAGAGCCACGGGCCGGCAGCTCCAGGTGGAGACGCACGGCCTCGACGTCATCGCCGACGCCGAGCGCAAGGGCACCCCCCGGACCCTGTTCTGGCCCTGGTTCGGCGCCAACGTCTCCATCCTGGGGCTGAGTTACGGTGCCTTCGCGCTCGGCTTCCGGATCTCCTTCTGGCAGGCGCTGACCGCGGGCGTCATCGGCATCGTCTTCTCGTTCCTGCTCGGCGGGTTCATCGCGGTGGCCGGCAAGCGTGGGTCCGCGCCCACCATGGTCCTCAGCCGCGCCGCCTACGGGGTGCGCGGCAACCGCCTGCCCTCGGTGATCTCCTGGGTGCTCACCGTCGGCTGGGAGACCGTGCTGTGCGCCCTGGCCACCATGGCCACCGCCACCGTCTTCGGACGGCTCGGCTGGGGCGGCGGCACCGGGACCCAGGTCGTCGCGCTGATCGTGGTCGGCGCCCTCACCGTCGTCGGCGGTGTGATGGGCTTCGACCTGATCATGCGGCTGCAGACCGTGATCACTGTGGTGACGGGCGTCCTGACCGTCGTTTACATCGTGCTGGTCGCCGACCACATCCACTGGAGCACCGTCAGCGCCCTCCCGGCGGGCTCCGCCCAGGAGTTCATCGGCGCCCTGGTGTTCATGATGACCGGCTTCGGCCTCGGCTGGGTCAACGCCGCAGCCGACTACTCCCGCTATCTGCCCCGCAGTTCGTCGAATCGGGGCGTCATCGGCTGGACCACCTTCGGCGCATCCGTGGCCCCGCTGCTCCTGCTGGTCTTCGGACTGCTGCTGGCAGGCTCCTCCACGAGACTCAACACGGCCGTGGCCGCCGACCCCATCGGCGCTCTCACCACCATCCTGCCCACCTGGTTCCTGGTCCCGTTCGCCGTGGTCGCGGTGCTCGGCCTGGTCGGCGGCGCGGTCCTCGACATCTACTCCTCGGGCCTGGCCCTGCTGTCGGCAGGCATCAGGATCCCCCGCTATCTGGCCGCCTTCGTGGACGGCGTCCTGATGATCGCCGGCTCGATCTACATCGTCTTCTTCGCCGGCGACTTCCTCGGCCAGTTCATGGGCTTCCTGACCACCCTCGGCGTCCCCATCGCCGCCTGGTGCGGCATCATGCTCGCGGACCTCGCCCTGCGCCGCCGCGACTACGACGAGGCAGACCTCTACCGGCCTGCGGGCCGCTACGGCGACGTACCGCCCGCACCGCTGCTCCTCACCCTTGCCGCCACCGCCCTCGGCTGGGGCCTGGTCACCAACTCGGCGGCGAGCTGGCTCAGTTGGCAGGGCTACCTCCTCGAACCGTTCGGCCTCGGCGGCAAGTCCGGCTCCTGGGCCTACGCCAACCTCGGCGTCCTCGCCGCCCTCGCACTCGCCTTCCTCGGCACCCTGGCCCTGGGCCGCGCCCGCGTCCGTGCCCAGGAGGCCGAGGCGCCGAGCCAGGCCACGGGGGAGGAGGTGCCGATCGCATGACCCCGTCCGCCACCGGACTGCTCGCCGTCATCGACATGCAGCGCGTCTTCGCCGACCCCGACAGCCCCTGGGCCACCCCCCGCTTCACCGAGGCCGCGGCAGGAGTGCGACGCCTGCTGCCGGCCTACGGCGACCGGGTCGCCTTCACCCGCTTCCTGGCCCCCGCCAAGCCGGACGGTGCCTGGCAGCCCTACTACGAACAGTGGCCCTTCGCCCTCCAACCGCCGGACGCCCGACTCTGGGAGCTCGCCGACGAGTTCGCCCACCGGGCACGGCATGTCGTCGACGCCACGACCTTCGGCAAGTGGACCCCGGAACTCGCCCGGCACCTCGGCCCCGAAGGCCGCCTGGTCCTGACCGGCGTCAGCACCGACTGCTGCGTGCTGTCCACCGCGCTCGCCGCCGCCGACGCCGGTGTCGAGGTGCTGGTCGCCGCCGACGCCTGTGCCGGCGCGGACGACGACTCGCACGCCAAGGCGCTGCAGATCATGGACCTGTACCGCCCGCTGATCCGCGTCACCACCGTCGCCGAACTCCTCGCGGAGGCGGGATGAGCCAATCCCCGCTCGAGCAGCGCCGTCTGGCCCTCCTCGGCGGCGGCTTCAGCCTCGACGACGACGGCCTGCTGGACGACTGGCTGCTGGGCCACGCACGCACCCCCCCGACCCCGTGTGTGCTTCGTGCCCACCGCCAGCGGGGACGCCGCCGCGTACATCGAACGGTTCTACGACGTGTTCCGGTCACGCCACACCGGTGAGCCATCCGTACTGCCGTTGTTCCGGCGGGAGTTGGACGACGAGGCGCTGCGGGCGTTCGTGCTGTCGCAGGATGTCGTGTACGTGGGCGGCGGCAACACCGCGAACATGCTGGCGGTGTGGCGCACACACGGTGTGGACCGGCTGTTGCGCGAGGCCTACGACCGGGGCACCCTGTTGTGCGGCATCAGCGCCGGCGCCAACTGCTGGGCCGAGGGCTCGCACACCGACTCCTTCGGCCCCCTCACCTTCCTGCCGGACGGCCTGGGCCTGCTGCCCGGCTCGGTCTGCCCGCACTACGACAGCGAGCCGGGCCGCCGCCCCTCCTACCGTGCAGCGGTCGCCGACGGCTCGCTGCCCGCCGGCTGGGCGCTGGACGACGGGGTGGGCGCGCTGTTCCTGGACGGGCAGCTGACCGAGACGGTGACGCGGGTGGCGGGCGCCCAGGTGTACCGGGTGGAGCCGGACGGGCGGGGCGGCGCCGAGGAGCGGGCGCTGCCGTGCCGTCCGCTCAGCTGAGTCCCGGGCGACCTTGGCCTTATCCAGTCGGTACCCGCAGGGCATTTGCCGTGTTCAATCACCTCTATCGCGTGATGTGACCGACGGCCCCACCGTCAGGAGGCACCGTGCTCGCCGTTCCCGAACCCGACCTCACCGAAGACGACATCATCGAGCGCGCCGTCGCGCTCAGGCCCGTCCTGCTCGAACGTCAGCCGGAGACCGAGCGGTTGACGCACTACCCGAAGGACACCCACGACGACTTCCTCCAGGCCGGCTTCTACCGGATGCTTCAGCCACGGCGTTACGGCGGCTACGAGTTCGGCCTGCCGGTCTTCTACCGCGTGGTCACCGAGATCGCCCGCGGCTGCCCCTCCACCGGATGGGCGCTCTCGCTGACCGCGGCCCATGTGCTCCAGGTCGCCACCCTCTTCGACGAGCGGGCGCAGGACGAGATCTTCGGCGCCGACGGCGACTTCCGGGCCGCCTCCACCGTCGTACCCGTCGGGGTCGCACAGCCCGACGGCGAGAGCCATGTCGTCCTGGACGGCACCTGGCCGTACTCCTCCGGCGCCCCCTACTCCACGCACTACGTCGGCCAGACCCTGCGCGCCCCGGCCGCACCCGGCGAGGCACCGGGACCACCGGTGCTGTTCGTCGCCCCGCGCTCGGTGTGGACGGTCCTCGACGACTGGCACGGGGTGCTCGGCCTGCGCGGCAGCGGCTCCAACAGCATCCACATGGAACAGGCCCGCATCCCGGTGTACCTCACCCGCGAGGCCTTCCTGCTCGACCTGCCGGTCGAGGGCGGCAGCGTCGGCTCGGAACTGCACGGCAACCCCATGTACGCAGGGCGGGCGCCGAGCTTCTTCCACGGTGAGCTGGCCGCCATCATGATCGGCACCGCATACGCGGCCGCGGACGAGTACGCCCGGGTCGTCGCCGCCCGGCCCCTCACCCTGGAACCCGACCGTACCCGTGCCGACCTGCATGACTACCAGCGCCACCTCGGCGAGGCGCTCGGCATCATCGACATGGCCGATGCGGCGCTGCGGCAGACCGCGCAGGACTGGATGGAGACGTGCCGGCGCAACGTCACCGGCGAGGCCCCCTTCACCGTCGTCGAGGACAACCGGCTCGCGCTGATGTTCCTGAACGCCGGGCGCGCGGCCTGGGACGTGCTGCAGGGCATCCTCTTCCGCACGGCCGGCTCCCGGCACGCCCGCGACGGCGAGCGGATGCAGCGCTACTTCCGGGACGCGGCCACGTACTGGACGCATGTGGGAGCCGGCATGGCGGAGCCGCTGACCCGCCGGGTCGGCTGCGACCGCCTCGGGCTGCCCTCGCAGGACATCCCGCTGATTCCCTGAGGCAACCACCCTGGTGAATTCCCGGGGAACGGATGAATGGGCTGGTGGGGATCGGGTACGCGAGCAGGACCGTGCCGGGTGCCGATCTTGTCCCGGGCGGGCCGTACGACCGCCGCTACCAGGGGATCTGCCATGGAGATACCTGCCAACGACCACACCGCCACACCGGCCCGTCAGGCGCTGGACGCGCTGGCGGTGAACACCGAGGACACGGCGGCGCTGGACACGCTCGCCGGCAGCGAGGTGCTCGTTCCCGTGCCCGACGACGCAAGCCAGGAGGATGCAGTCGATCCGAGCGCGGTGGCGCTGCCGGTCCTGGAGCAGCCGGGCGGCGACCCGGTGGTGCCCGTGTTCACCTCGGAGGGGGAGATGGCCGGGCTGCTGCCGTTCGTCTCCCGCTACCGTCTGGTGCCGCTCGGTGCGCTGGCCTCGCAGTGGCCGGCCGATGATCTGTCGCTCAGCATCGACGCCGGGTCCGAGCACCCGCTGACGCTCACCTCCGAGGGCGTACGCACGCTGCTGGTCCGGCCCTGACGGTCGGCGAGTGAGGCAGGGGAGGGCGCCGGGCCCGGAGATGAACGGCGCCGTCCCCGCTCATGCCCGGGCACCCGCGGTCGCCGTGCAGACGATACGACCGCCCCGGCCGCCGCGCCGCTGCCGGACACGCGGCGACCGTCCGCAGAACACGGCGGATCATGGCATTTCTTGGTGTGCTTCATGAACCCCGGCGCATGCGTGAGACGCAGGCGGGCGAAGTAACGTGATCGCATGGAACAGCGCATCACATTGATCACGCTGGGAGTGTCCGACCTCGCCCGCGCCAAACGCTTCTACGAGGCGCTGGGCTGGCGGGGCCAGGAGGTCGAGGAGACCGTGTTCTTCCAGGCAGGCGGTCTGGGGCTGGTCCTTTGGAGCCGCGAGAAACTCGCCCGGGACTGCGGCCTGGAGCCCCAAGCAGCCGGAGGCTTCGGCGGAATCACCCTCGCGCACAACGTCCGCTCGGAGGCGGAGGTCGACGCCCTGCTCGCCACCGTCGAGCGGGCCGGCGGAACCATCACCAAGCCTGCGGCCACCAACGCCATCGGCTTCTACTCCGGCGCCTTCGTCGACCCGGACGGCCACGCCTGGGAGATCGCCCACAACCCCGGATTCCCGCTGGCCGAGGACGGGACGCTCACGCTTCCCGATTTCGGGGCCGCATAGGGCCTGGTGAGCAGTCCGTTGACGTTCCCCGGCTCTCGTGCGCGGCGGACGCCCGCAGACGGGTGCCTGTCGCCGTCCTGGAGCACGCGGGCGAGCGCCGGCTCGTTTCCACCGTGGTCTGAGCGACCGGCCACTGAACCATGCGCGTTCGCTCGACTGCCGGCTGACCGATCAGGCCCGCCCAGAGCCGCCGCAGCCGAGAACGGCGAGGCTCCACGGCCTCACCGCGGGAGGTGTCCGAGGTCGCGGCGCCAGGAGTGCGGCGGCGTGCCGCCGGTCTGCGGCTGGCCGCTCTGCCCGATCTGGCCGACCACCCGGTCTTCCGTCTTCGCGGGCGCACTGGTGATCTCGCCGCGTGGGAGGTGTCCGAGGTCGGGTGTGCGCCAGGAGTGCGGCGGTGTGTCGACGGTGTGCGTGGTGTTGGCCGTCCTGTCCGATCTGGCCGAGCACCCGGGCTTCCGTCTTCGCGGGCGCACTGATGACCTGGCCGCGTGGGAGGTGTCCGAGGTCGGGTGTGCGCCAGGAGTGCGGCGGTGTGTCGACGGTGTGCGTGGTGTTGGCCGTCCTGTCCGATCTGGCCGAGCACCCGGGCTTCCGTCTTCGCGGGCGCACTGATGACCTGGCCGCGCGGGGGGTGTCCGAGGTCGGGTGTGCGCCAGGAGTGCGGCGGTGTGTCGACGGTGTGCGTGGTGTTGGCCGTCCTGTCCGATCTGGCCGAGCACCCGGGCTTCCGTCTTCGCGGGCGCACTGATGACCTGGCCGCGCGGGAGGTGTCCGAGGCCGGGCGTGCGCCAGGAGTGCGGCGGCGTGTCGACGGTGTGCGTGGTGTTGGCCGCCCTGTCCGATCTGGCCGAGCACCCGGGCTTCCGTCTCCGCGGGCGCACTGATGATCTCGCCGCGCGGGAGGTGTCCGAGGTCGGGCGTGCGCCAGGAGTGCGGCGGCGTGTCGACGGTGTGCGTGGTGTTGGCCGTCCTGTCCGATCTGGCCGACCAGCCGGTCTTCCGTCTCCGCGGGCGCACTGGTGATCTCGCCGCGCGGGAGGTGTCCGAGGTCGGGCGGGTGTACGGCGGCATGCTCACGGTCTGCGCGGTGCTGGCCGCCCTGCCCTGCCCGGCCCCTCCGCCTCCCCGGTCGTAACTGATCACCGCACGCCGGAGCGGTCCACAATGGCCGCATGACGTGGATCTCCGGCGTGGCCGGCGGGCTGCTGCTGGCGGTCATGGCCGGGAGCGTGGTGCGGACCCTGGTGGTGCCGCGCGGGCTCTACTCGATGCTGGTGTACCGGCTGTGGTGGGTGCTGCGCCGCCTGCTGCGGCTGGCCGAGGTAGGCGGCGGCTACGGCGCCGTCGACCGCGCACAGACCTGGCTCGCCCCCCTGATCCTGATCGGCATGCTCGCGACCTGGCTCGGCGGAGCCCTGGCCGGCTTCGGGCTGCTGCTGCACGCCCTGTCCGGGCTGTCCTGGGGCAGTTCCTTCCGGGAGGCGGGTTCCAGCCTGTTCACCCTCGGCTTCGCCAGCGGCGCCCGGCTGCGACTGTCCGCGCTCGACTTCGTCGCGGCGGCCACGGGACCGGTCCTGATCGCCCTGCAGATCGCCTACCTGCCCACGCTCTACGCCGCCTACAACCGACGCGAGCTGGAGGTGACCCTGCTGCAGTCCCGGGCCGGCGAGCCCGCCTGGGGCCCGGAGATCCTGGCCAGGCAGTGGCTCGTCGACACCGAGACCGCGCTTCCCGAGCTGTACCGGGCCTGGGAGCGGCTGGCCTCCGACAT
This sequence comes from Streptomyces longisporus, assembly GCF_039532765.1. Taxonomy (NCBI): domain Bacteria; kingdom Bacillati; phylum Actinomycetota; class Actinomycetes; order Kitasatosporales; family Streptomycetaceae; genus Streptomyces; species Streptomyces longisporus. Next base: position 490,810 of record NZ_BAAASG010000002.1, on the reverse strand, counting down.
CGGCGAGAGCCACTCCACGTACCCGGTCCTGATGGCGTTCCGCTCGCCGCGGCCCTACCGGCACTGGCTGGTGGGCCTGGTCGCCGTGATGGACGCGGCGGCCGTACAGTTGGCGCTCACCCCGCGCACCGCCCCGCCGGAGGCCCGCCTGGTGCTGCGGGCCGGCTTCACCGCATTGCGCGACATCGCCCGCGTCCAGCGCTTCCCCTTCGACCCCGATCCTGCGCCGGACGCCGCCCTGCGCCTCACCTACGGCGAGTTCGAGGCCGCCGTCGCGATGCTGGAGGCGGCGGGCTTCCACGCCGAACGCAGCGTCGCCGACGCCTGGCCGCACTTCCACGGCTGGCGGGTCAACTACGAGGCGATCGCCTACGAGATGTGCCACCGCTGCGACGCGGTACCCGCCCTGTGGACGGGGCCGCGCGCCTTCGCGTCGACGCCGATCCCGCCCCGCAGACCGGCGGATCGCAGGCCCGGCGAGGACCGGCCGGGTCAGCCGGACCCATCGGCGGGCAGCGGTCCCTGATCACGGGCCGTCCTGAGCACTTGCTAGCGTGCGGCCGTGCCCACAGAGATCACCCGGCTCGTCGACGACCTCGTCGCCCAGATGAGGTCCCGCTCCGGCCCCGGATACCACCAGGCCATGCGCCGGCTCGGCGAGGCCGCCCGCGCCGGCGGCCCCGAGAGTGCGACCGCGGTGATCGAGGCCCTTGCCCCGTGGCTGCGCGGCCTGCAGGGCGACTACGCCAAGACAGCCGTGCTGGCGGGGGCGTGCGTGGAATGGGGCGGCTCGCCCATGGCCCTGGTCGACGTCCTGCCGCAACGGGCCTCGGAAGCCATGATGCTCAATGCGGCGCTGCCTGAATTCTGGGCCGGGGCGACCCGGTGGAGACCGCTGCCGGAGCCGGTGAGCGCGAGCACCGACCGGCTGGTGAAGACCCTCGGCAAGCTGGCCCGGCAGGGCGCCGACGAAGGGTTCCTGACCCGCATGGCCATGTCCTGGTTCGACATGGAGGACTGGCTCAAGGCACTGATCACACTCCTCGCCCGCGGCCCCTTCCGGACAGCCGTCGCCGCCCCGGTCAAGGCCGAACTGCGCGAGCACGCCGCCGCGGTCGCCGACCGTTCACAACGCGCCGCCTGGGTGGGGCAGTTGGCCGCGGTCCTCGACGACGAGCCGCTGCTCGTCCTGGACCCCCGCACCCGCAGGGGGTACGCCCTGACGATGGGCGGCATCGGGGACAACTTCCAACTGCACACCCTCCTCGCCGACCGGTTGATAGGCGATCCCGAGCAGGGGTTGGTGGCGGGGGAGCGCCCGGCGCGCACGTGGGTCGAGGCGGCAACCGCGGGGGATCCCGGCCTGGGTGCCGGCGACCCCGCGATACGGCGCTTCCGGCTCTTCGACGGCCATGGCGCATACGTGTACCCCGAGGGCATCCCCGCCGACGTCGAACCGCTCGACGGCACCCGCGTGCTCGTCCTGCACCCGCCCAACGGCAGCTTCGGCATGGGAGTCGGCCGCGTCTTCGAGCACATGACGCCCACGCTCGAACTGGACCGCGTTCTCGAACCTGCGCAGACGCAGGTCTGGTTCGACAGGGTGGCGCCCGCCGTCGAGAACGACCTGATGGCGGGCTAGGCCGGGACCGAAGCCGGCTGCGGGAAGGCCACCCCGGTGAGCTCCTCGGAGACCGTCCACAGACGGCGGGCGGTCGCCGGGTCGCTGGCCGCCGCCGAGCGGCCGACCAGGGTCGGGGCGCCGCGCATCTCGCCGAGGCCGTCCGGGCCGACGTAGCTCGCACCGGGCAGGTCCTGCACGGCGGCGTACAGCGTGGGCAGCGCGCCCGCCCTGCTGTCCTGGGCCATGAAACGGTTGCCGACCCGCATCAGGGCGCGGCGCAGTGCACTGCCGTCATGGCTCTGGAGGTTCGTCGCGGCATAGCCGGGGTGGGCGGCCAGGGCGCGTACGGACGAGCCCGACTCGGCGAGGCGGCGCTGCAGTTCGAGGGTGAAGAGCAGGTTGGCCAGCTTGGACTGGCTGTACGCCGTGATGGGCGCGTACTCGCCGGTGAGGTTGAGGTTGTCGAAGTGGATGCGCGGGCTGCCCGGCATCTTGTGCGCACCGGAGGACACCGTCACCACCCGGTCGGTGATGTGCGGGAGCAGCAGGTTCGTCAGGGCGAAGTGGCCCAGGTGATTGGTGCCGAACTGCATCTCGAAGCCGTCCTTGGTGGTGGACTCCGGGATGTTCATGACACCGGCGTTGTTGATCAGCAGATCGAGCCCGCCCTGCCAGCCGGTGGCGAACTCGCGCACCGAGGCGAGATCGGCGAGGTCGAGCCGGCGCACCTCCACGCTGCCTCGCACGCCCGCGGCGGCGGCCTCGCCGCGCTGCACGTCCCGTACGGCGAGCACCACATGTGCGCCGGCGCCGGCCAGTGCCTCGACGGTGGCGATGCCGAGTCCGCTGTTGGCGCCGGTCACGACGGCGGTGCGGCCGGTCTGGTCGGGGATGTCGGTCACGTTCCACTTGCTCGGTGAAGTAGTCATGACCGCCAATGTAGGCGGCGCCAACAATGCTGTCAATGACAACAATGGTGACGGTGACAACAATGTAGGCGGCACAAACATGACCGATACACTGACGCTCATGCACACCCGCAACCGCCGCTACCACCACGGAGATCTCCGCGCCGCCCTGCTGACCCGTGCCGAGGACACGCTCCGCGAGAAGGGGCCCACCGCGCTGTCCCTGCGCGAACTCGCCCGCGACCTCGGCGTCAGCCATGCCGCGCCGAGCCGCCACTTCAAGGACAAGCAGGCACTGCTGGACGCGCTCGCGCTGACCGGATTCGAGCGGCTCACCGCCGTTCTCGGGGCCTCGCAGGAGGGCGTCGGAGAGGCGTTCGCCAAGAGGCTCGACGCGATGGTCCGGGCGTATGTGGGTTTCGCCCGGGACAACGCCGAGCTGCTCGACCTGATGTACTCGATCAAGCATGATCCGGGTGCCTCCGACGCGCTGCGCGAGGCCGAGCAGCGCTGGTCGGACCTGGTCGTCCGGCTGATCGGCGAGGGACAGGCCCAGGGCGAGGTGCGGCAGGGCCCGATGGAACGCGTCGGCCTTCCGGTGTTCGCGGCCCTGCACGGCTACGCCGACCTCGCGGTGACCGGCATGCTGCCCCCCGAGGTGGACGAGCACGGGCTCGACGACGTGATCGCGTTCATGCTGCGAGGGTCCGCGCCGGCGTGACATGGATCACTAAAGATCTGCCCGCCTGATGCAACTGCCGCCCGTGTCGTAACTGTCTGACAGGGAAGCAGGCCCCTCAGGGCCGAGGAGCGAGAGAGCGGGGCAGGTCGTGGGACGGCGCAAGGGCATAGGGATCGCACTCGTCACGGTCGCGGTGCTGGCGGGTACGAGTGCCTGCGGTGGAGCCGGCAGCAGCAAGGCGAGTGCGGACGACGGAAAGGCGGGCAAGGCGAGCGCGAGTGCCTCGCCGTCACCGACGAAGCCCGCGGGTCCGCCGATGCTGCTGGACACGATCACCCCGCAGACGGGAACCACGGTCGGCGTGGCCATGCCGATCTCGGTGATCTTCTCGAACCCGGTGGCGGCCAAGGCGCGGGCCACCGTCGAGAAGCACATGAAGGTGAGCGCCTCGCAGCCGGTGGTCGGCGCCTGGCACTGGATGGGCGACCGGCGCGCCGACTGGCGGCCGAAGACGTACTGGCCCTCCGGCACGAAGGTGAAGATCGACGCCGACCTGAAGGGCATCAGCAACGGCAACGGGCGCTACGGCGTGCACGGCTACACGCACACCTTCACCGTCGGCGACGACGTGCGCGCGGACGTATCCGTGACCGGCCACACCATGAAGGTGACCCGGAACGGCAAGCTGGTGCGCACCCTGTCGATCAATGCGGGCAGCGCCCAGTACCCGACGTGGGACGGCACGATGGCCGTCATCGACAAGCAGGAGAAGGTCCACATGACCTCCTGCAGCGTCGGCATCAGCTGCGACAAGAGCAGCCCGAACTTCTACGACCTGACGCTGCCCTGGGACGTCCACCTGACCCAGTCCGGCACCTACGTGCACTACTCGACCGGCGACCCCAACCCGGGCAGCGGCAGCGCCCGCGGCTCGCACGGCTGCGTCCATCTGTCCATGTCGGACGCCAAGTGGTTCTACGGCCAGGTCAAGCAGGGCGACCCGGTCACCGTCACCGGCTCGCCCCGTGGCAAGGCCTCCGCCGACAACGGCTACGCCGCCTTCAACCTGAGCTGGTCCGAGTGGCTCGCAGGCAGCGCGGCCGGGGAGCAGACGGCCGCACAGCTGTGACGCCGAGAGCTCGACACGGGCTCTAGGAAGAACCGTGGGCCGCGGCCCGGCCGCCCAGCAGCCGGGCCAGCACCTCGCGCTGCAGCGGCAGCACCTCGGTGTGCAGGTCACGGCCCTTGCCCGTCAGGGCGACATACACCCCGCGCCGGTCCTCCGCGCAGACGGAACGCTCCACCAGGCCGTCCTTCTCCAGTCGGCCGATGAGCCGGGACAGCGCGCTCTGGCTGAGATGGACCCGTCCCGCGAGGTTCTGCACCCGGCACTGGTCGCCCTGGCCGGGGGCCTCGGACGCGAGGATGTCGAGCACCTCGAAATCGCTCGCGCCCAGGCCGTGCGGGTGCAGGACCCGGTCGATCTCGCACATCGTGCGGGCATGCACGGAGAGGATGTCGCGCCATCTCTCCTCGAGCCGGGACTCGGCCGTCTTCACTGCCATACCTGCACGGTAACACCGAATCAGCCATTGGTTGACTGTGCAATGAATGCGGATGCATGCAGCCGGGCGGCGGTCAGGCGGGCGGGTCCTGGAGCAGCCCGACCAGATTGCCGTCGGCGTCCTTCAGCGAGGCGATCAGGCGGCCGTTGCCGACGTCCTGGACGTCCTGCACCACCTCCGCACCCGCGTCCACCAGGGCGGCGAGCCGGCCCCTGATGTCGTCGACGTGCCAGTACGGCACCGGTCCGGTGAGGCCCTTCGCGTGTCCGTTGGGGTCGAGGCCGACGTCCTGTCCGGCGTCCTTGAAGCCGACGTAGTACGGCGCATCCGCGTACGGCTCCACCTGCAGCAGGGCGCTGAAGAGGGCCTTCGCCCGGGCGATGTCCTTGACGGGGTAGATGATCGTCTTGAGGCCGGCGGTCATGGTGTGCTCCTCCGCAGTAGTGGGCCGACGGCTTTCGTCGGTGCTTTCACGCTAGGGCGGGGGAGGGGGGATCGGCTTCTTCGATCCTGATCGGTTGACCGGGGGGCCGGGGCCGAGGTGCGCCGGTGGCCGTATCGCCGACCGGCGCGTCCTCCACAGGTTCTTACGTCGAGTCCCGCTTCACCAGCTCCGTCGGCAGAATCACCGCCGCCGGGTCCTCGCCGCCGATCTGCGCCAGCAGCACCCGTACCATCTCGGAGCTGATGCGGTCGTAGGGCTGGCGGATCGTGGTGAGGGCGGGGATGGCCTCCGTCGCCGCGACGGAGTCGTCGAAGCCGCCCACGGACACGTCCTCGGGCACCCGGCGGCCCGCCCGGCGCAGCGCCGTCAGAGCGCCCTGTGCCATCAGGTCGGAGGCCACGAACACGGCGTCCATGTCCGGGGCCTGAGCCAGCAGCCGTTCGCAGCCCGCCTCGCCGCTGGCCCGGCTGTAGTCGCCGGAGACGATGAGCCGCTCGTCGATCTCGACGCCCGCCTCCGTGAGCACCTCCTTGTAGCCGGCGAGGCGATCGACACCGCCCGGGGTGTCCAGCGGGCCGCTCACCATGCCGATCCGGCGGCGCCCCCGCGACAGCAGGTGGCGCACCATGTCACGGGCGCCGTCCCGGTCGTCCGCGGCCACATAACTCACCTTGGATCCGAGCCCCATGGGCTTGCCGCACTGGACGAGGGGCACACCCGCCTCGCGCAGCTGCTCGGCGACCGGGTCCCCGGAGTGGCTGGAGACCAGCAGCACCCCGTCGACGTGCCCGGCCGTGATGTACCGCGTTATGCGCCGCCGTTCGTCCTCGGTGCCCGCCAGCATCAGCAGCAGCGGGATGTCGTGCGCGGCCAGCGCCTGGGTGCACGCGCTCAGCAGGACGTTGAAGTTCGGGTCCTCGAAGAACCGCTCCTGAGGTTCCGTCAGCAGGAAGCCGACCGAGTCCGAACGCCCGGTGATCAGCGAACGGGCGTGCCGGTTCACGACGTAACCCGTCTTGCGGATCGCGGCGTTGACCGCCTCCTGGGCGGACGGACTGACGTAGTGCCCGCCGTTGAGCACCCGCGAGACGGTGCCCCGTGAGACACCCGCCTCGCGGGCCACGTCGTGGATCGTCGGCGGTCTGCGTCGGCCCCCCGTGTTGCTCATGGTCATGACTTTACGGCCCCGGAGAGCAGATCGAGGCTCCAGAAGCGCTGGATGACCAGGAACAGCGCGATCAGCGGGAGCACCGCGAGGAACGCACCCGTGATCACCAGGGTGTACAGCGCGGGTTGGTTGGAACCCTGCTCCAGCAGCGTGTACAGACCGAGCGTGATCGGGAACTTCTCGTCGTCGCTGAGCATGATGTACGGCAGCAGGAAGTTGTTCCAGATCGCCACGAACTGGAACAGGAACACCGTCACCAGGCCGGGCACCATCATCGGCAGCGCGACCCGGGTGAAGATCCGCCACTCGCTCGCCCCGTCCATCCGCCCGGCCTCCACCACATCGCCCGGGACGGCCGCGGCCGCGTAGATGCGGGCGAGGTAGACGCCGTAGGGGGAGAGGATCTGCGGCAGCATCACGGACAGATAGGAGTCCGTGAGGTCGGCCTTGGCCAGCAGCAGGTACTGCGGGATGGCGAGGATGATCGGCGGCATCAGCACACCCGCGAGCAGGATGTTGAACATCGTCTCGCGGCCGCGGAAGCGGTAGGTCGCCAGCGCGTAGCCGCTGAAGGACGACACCACCGTGGACAGCAGCGCGCCGAGACCGGCGTACAGGGCGGAGTTGCCCATCCACTTCCAGTACACGCCGTCGCGGTAGGCGTTGAGCTCCTTGATGTTCTCGGTGAAGCCGGTACCCGGCAGGAACGTGAACGTGGAGAACAGCTCGCGGCCCGACTTGGTGGACGCGATGATCACCCACGCCACCGGCAGCAGCGTGTAGACCGCGCCGAGCACCAGCGTGATCGTCGGGACCAGAGCGATCCGGCGGCGCAGCGGCGGACGCCCCTGGGCCGCACCGGTGGTGCCGGCCGCCGACGGGACCTTCTGTACGGCGAGAGAACTCATCGTGCCGCCTCCTGCTTCTGACGACGGTTCGCGGCCCGCAGGAAGCCGAAGGACAGGACGAGCGTGGCGAGGGCGATGATCACGGCCTCGGCGGCGGCCTGGTAGATGTCACCCTTGCGGAACGCGTCCTGGTACACGTTCATCAGCGGACTCCACGTCAGCGGCAGGGAGTTGGTCAGCGGCTTGAGGGTGGTCGGCTCGTTGAACACCTGCAGCGTCGCGATGATCGAGAAGAAGAAGGTCAGCACCAGCGAGGGCGCCACCATCGGAATCTTGATCCGCAGGGCGATCTGCAGCGGGGTGGCGCCGTCCAGCTTCGCCGCCTCGTACACCTCGGCCGGGATGGACTGCAGTGAGGTGTAGATGACGATCATGTTGAAGCCGGTGCCGCCCCATACCGCGATGTTCGCCATGGCGAGATACAGCGGGCCGCCGTCGAGCAGATCGGGCTGCGGCATGTGCAGCTTCTCGAGCAGGTAGTAGAAGGGGCTGACGTCCGGCAGGTACAGGAAGCCCCACATCAGGGCCGCCACCACGCCGGGGATGGCGTACGGCAGGAAGATCGCGAGCCGGGTGAACGGCGCGAACCGCACCTTGTCCGAGTCGAGCATCAGCGCGAACAGCAGGGCGAGGCCGAGCATCACCGGCACCACGATGCAGCCGTAGCCGAGGACGCGCAGCGCCCCGTTCAGCAGTTCGTTGTCGGTGAGGGCGTCGGTGTAGTTCTGCAGGCCGGCCCAGACCTCCTTCCGGGCGTTCGCGCCCAGGCCCAGCCCGGAGACGTGCACCTTGCGGAAGCTGAGGTAGACCGCGTAGCCGATGGGCAGCGCGAAGAACAGGGCGAAGAGGAGCGAGGCGGGTGCGAGGAAGGCGTACGGGGCCCCCTTGACCCCGTACGACCTGCGGCGTGCGGTGGTCACTCGGAGACCTCGAAGCCCTGCTTCTTGAGGTCGGCGACCGTGGCCTCCTGCATCTTGGCCAGGGCGGCGGTGAAGTCCGACTTGTTCTTCGCGGCGGCACCGAAGGCGTCGTTGAAGGTCGTGTAGGCGACGTTCACGTTCGGGCCCCAGGCGGAGGGCGCCGTCGTCTTCGCGATCGCGGCGGCCTTGGTGTAGAAGTCCGACTGGTTGGAGAAGTAGGTCGGCGGCTGCGCGAAGGCGCCGCTGGTCTGGGCGTTCGTCGCGGCCGGGTAGATGCCGCTCTCCTTGGCCAGCGCCTGCAGCGCGGAACCGTCGGTGTTCAGCCAGGCGGCGAACTTGGCGGCGGCCGCCTGGTGGGCGGAGTCCGTGGTGACGGCGGTGGAGGAACCGCCCCAGCTGCCGGTGACGTTCTCGCCCGCGGACCACTGGGGGAGCGGGGCCATGGCCCACTTGCCCTTGGTGTCGGGCGCGGCGGTGGTGAGCGTGCCCGGCGCCCACACGGCGGAGACCCAGGCGATCTGCTTGCCGGTGTCGAGCGCCTTGTTCCAGGCCGGGGTGTACATCGGCTGGTTGTCGATGGCGCCCTCCTTGACCAGGCCGCCCCAGAAGTCGGCGACCTTCTTGGTGGCCGCGTCGTCGATGCCGACCTTCCACTTGCTGCCGGAGGTCGTCCACCACTTGGCGCCGGCCTGCTGGGCAAGGCCCGCGAAGAGGCCGGAGTCGTTGGCGGAGAAGGTGGTGAGGTCCTTGTCCGGGGCCTTCTTCTTCAGCGCGCGGGCCGTCTGGGCGAACTGCTCCCAGGTGGTGGGAACCGTCAGGCCGTACTTCTTGAACAGGTCGGCGCGGTAGTAGAACATCATCGGCCCGATGTCCTGCGGGATCGCGTAGACCGCGTCCGTGCCCAGGGTGGTCTGCTGCCACACCCCGTCGGCGAACTTGCTCCTGGTGTCGCCGACGTCCTTCGATATGTCGGCCAGTGCGTCATTGCTGACCAGCGTCGGCAGCGCCTGGTATTCGGCCTGCACCAGGTCGGGCGCCTTCTTGGCCTTGTGCGCCGTGAGGATCTTGGTGATCAGCGAGTCGCCGGACGCCTGCTTCTTCACCGTGACCGTGATCTGGTCCTTCTTGCCCGGACCCTTGTTCCACAGGTCCACGACCTTGTCCATGCCGGGCGTCCAGGTCCAGTACGTCAGCGAGACCGGACCCGACTCGGTCCTGCTGTCCGAGCCGGACGAGCCACAGGCGGCGAGGGCGGTGGCGCCGAGGACGACGGCGATGGTGGATGCTGCCACTCGACTGAGCCGGCCGCGCTTCGTGTTGGGCATGGATCTCTCCCCTGACCTGGGTCCCCGCCTGGTGCGGAAACCTGCCATGCGAATCACAGGAGCCCGGTCCCCGCCCGTCGCGAGGAGCTGGGACGCTGTCTGTGAGCGTTCACAGTAGAGAAACATCCCGGACACTTGTCAATGGTTGTTGCTGTGCGGTTGTGTTGGGCTCACACCGCCGCCGCTGTGTGTGCACGTTCCCAAATGATCGATGAAACGGGAGAGATCCATGCCGGAGACCAGCCCCAGGGGCCTCACCAGGCTCGCCTTCGGCGGGGACTACAACCCCGAGCAGTGGCCGGAAAGCATCTGGCACGAGGACGTGCGGCTGATGCGGGAGGCCGGCGTCACCATGGTGAGTGTCGGGATCTTCTCCTGGGCGCTGCTGGAGCCCTCACCCGGGGCGTACGACTTCGGCTGGCTGGACCGCCTGCTCGACCTGCTGCACGAGCACGGCATCCGAGCCGACCTGGGCACACCCACCGTCTGCCCGCCGGTCTGGTTCTACCGGGCCCACCCCGAGGCCCTCCCCGTGACCGCCGAGGGCGTGCGCCACGAGTTCGGCTCCCGCGCCGCCATCTGTCACAGCAACGCCGACTACCGCGCGGCCGCCGCCGGCATCACCACCCGGCTCGCCGAGCGCTACGGCAACCACCCGGCCGTGGCGATGTGGCACGTGCACAACGAGTACGGCGTCCCGGTCTCGGCCTGCTACTGCGACTCCTGCGCCGCCCACTTCCGCCGCTGGCTCGGGGCCACGTACGAGAGCGTCGAAGCCGTCAACGCGGCCTGGGGCACGGCCTTCTGGGGCCAGCGCTACACGGACTTCGAGCAGATCAACCCGCCGCGCGCCACCCCGACCGCCGTCAACCCGGCCCAGGCGCTCGACTACAAGCGCTTCGCCGACGCCACCATGCGCGAGAACTTCCGCATGGAGCGGGACATCCTGCACCGCCTCTCGCCCGGCATCCCGGTCACGACGAACTTCATGACCGCCCTCAGTCAGTGCGACTCCGTCGACTACTGGGCCTGGGGCCGCGAGGTCGACCTCGTCACCAACGACCACTACCTGATCACCGACGGCCGGCGCACCCACGTCAATCTCGCGATGGCCGCCGACCTCACCCGCTCCGTCGCCGGCGGCGCCCCCTGGCTGCTGCTCGAACACTCCACCTCGGGCGTCAACTGGCAGCCCCGCAACCCCGCCAAGGCCCCCGGTCAGATGGCCCGCAACTCCCTCGCCCACGTGGCCCGCGGCTCCGACGGCGCGATGTTCTTCCAGTGGCGCCAGTCACGGCGCGGCGCCGAGAAGTTCCACTCGGCGATGCTCCCGCACGGCGGCACCGAGACCCGGGTGTGGCGCGAGGTCGTCGAACTGGGCGCCGCTCTCGACTCGTTGAGCCAGCTCCGCTCCACCCGCACCCGGGCCGATGCCGCCGTCCTGTGGGACTGGCACTCCTGGTGGGCGCAGAACCTCCAGTGGCGCCCCACCGAGGACCACGACGCGCGTGAACGCGCCGACGCCTTCTACGAGACCCTCTACGACCGTCACCTCACGGTCGACTTCGCCCACCCGGAAGCCGACTTGTCGGCCTATCCCCTTGTCGTCGTGCCCGCCCTGTATCTGATGACGGAGGCGGCCGGCAACAACCTCAAGGAGTACGTCGAAGGCGGCGGCACCCTCGTCGTCTCGTACTTCTCGGGCATCGTCGACGAGCACGACGCCGTGCACGAAGGCGCCTACCCCGGCGCGCTCAGGGACGTGCTCGGCCTGACGGTCGAGGAGTTCTCACCGCTGCTGCAGGGCCAGGCGGTGCGCATCGGCGGCCCGGACGGCTGCGAGCTCAGCGGCGACGTGTGGACGGAGTTCGTCGTCCCGCAGGGTGCCGAGACCGTGTGGACCTACGCCGACGGCCTGACCGCGGGCCACCCCGCCGTCACCCGCCACCGCCTCGGCGAGGGCACCGCCTGGTACGTCTCCACCCGCCTCGGCGCGCAGGGCCTGGACGCCCTGCTCGGCCGGGCGATCGAGGACGCCCGCATCGCCCCGCGCGCCGACCTGCCCCGGGACGTCGAAGTGGTGCTGCGCACCGGCGAGTCGGGCAGCTATCTGTTCGCCATCAACCACACCGCCTCGGACGCCAAGGTGCCGCTGGAGTCGCACGGCACCGAGCTGCTGACCGGCGAACGCGCCGCGGGCCGCCTCGAAGTGCCCGCGGGAGCCGTCCGGGTCGTCCGACTCGACGGCTGAACCGACTCCCCTCCGCCCGCGTGTGCCACGAGAGCCGTGGGCGGAGGGGCCCTCCCTCAAGCACCCACCGGAGGGACACCCCATCCTCAGGGACCTCCCCATTCCCATTCGTCGAAGGGACGACGGACGACGATGTTCCATCCCAGACGCACCCTCAGGGCCCTGCTGCTGCCGCTGGCGGCCGGGCTCGCCCTGGTCGCCCTGCCCGCACCCGGCGCACAGGCCGCCGGCACCCTGACCAACGGCGGCTTCGAGTCCGACGGCACCGGCACCGCCACGCCGGCCGGCTGGTCGACGTACTCGGCAGCCGGCCAGAACGCCGCCTCGTACACCGAGTCCGGTGGCCACAGCGGCAGCTACCGGCTGTCCCACTACTCCGCCTCCGCCTACAAGGTCGAGACGTACCAGTACTTGTCGGGGCTGACCAACGGCACCTACACCCTCACCGCCTGGGTCCGCTCCAGCGGCGGTCAGAACTCGGCCTACATAGCCCTGAAGAACTGCGGCAGCCCGGACCAGCGCACCGATCTGCCGGTGTCCACCAGTAGCTGGGTCCGGATCGTCACGTCGATCAATGTGACCAACAACCAGTGCACGGTCAGCATCAACAGTGACGCGAACGCGGGCAACTGGATCAATGTTGACGACCTGAGCTTCGCATCCGGCTCCACCGGCCTGTCCATCAAGGGTGCCGACATCTCCTCCCTCGCCAAGAGCGAGGCCCTCGGCGGCGTCTACAGGACCAGCTCCGGCACCACCGGCGACGCGGTCACCATCCTCAAGAACGCCGGCATGAACTACGCCCGCCTGAAGGTGTGGGTCAACCCCGCCGACGGCTACAACAACGAGACGCGCGTGCTGGCCATGGCCAAGCGCATCAAGGCGGCCGGCATGAAGCTGCTGGTCGACTTCCACTACTCGGACACCTGGGCCGACCCGGGCGCCCAGAGCAAGCCCGCCGCGTGGTCGGGGCACTCGTACAGTCAACTCAAGACGGACGTGTACAACCACACGTACGACGTGCTGAACGCGCTCAAGGCCCAGGGCACCACGGCCGACATGGTCCAGGTCGGCAACGAGATCAACGCCGGCATGCTGTGGTCCGAGGGCTCCACGGACAACTGGTCGCAGCTCGCCGGCCTGATCAACTCCGGCTACAGCGCCGTCAAGGCCGTCTCCGCCGGCACCCAGGTCGCGCTGCACCTCGCCAACGCCGGTGACGACTCCACGGTCCGCTGGTGGTTCGACAACGCCAAGACGTACGGCATCAACTACGACGTGATCGGTCTGTCGTACTACGGCTACTGGCACGGCTCGCTCGCCGCCGCGCAGACCACCCTGGACGACGTGGTCTCCCGCTACGGCAAGCCGGTGTTCATCGCCGAGACGGCCTACCCGTTCCGGCTGGACAGCAAGGACTCGCTCACCAACCAGATCGACACCACCGGCGAACTCGTCTCCGGCTACCCGGCCACCCAGGCGGGCCAGCTTGCCTGGATGAACGCCGTCGCGAACATCGTGGAGGCCGTCCCCGGCAACAAGGGCCTCGGCGTCTTCTACTGGGAGGCGACCTGGACCGCGGTCACCGGCAACGGCTGGGACCCGACCGACCCCACCTCCGGCAACGGCTGGGAGAACCAGGCCCTCTTCGACTACGACAACAAGGCCACCACGGCCACGAGCTGGTTCAGCCACCGCTGAACCCGTGTGGAGAGGGCCCGGTCGCAGGGGAGCGGCCGGGCCCTCGCCCATGGTCCCGGGCTAGGAGCGCAGGGCCGAGGGCCCCTGCCCGCGGTCCGTCGGCGCCCGTGCCGTCCGGCCGGGCGGGTCCGGCGGCTCGTCGAGGTGTCCGAGCCACTCGCAGATGAGCCGCCCCACCAGCGCACCGCCGTAGACGACGAACCCCACTCCGACCAGCCAGGACTCCACGACCAGGACCGTGCCGACCGGGCCGTAGCTGATCGCGTTGGTGACCAGGAGCGGGGTGAAGACCAGATACGAGAAGCCGCGCAGGCCGACCAGGCCCGCCATCGTGGCGAGCGCACCGGGCAGCAGATAACGCCAGGGGACCTGGCGGCTGAGCAGGAAGTGCGGTCCCCACCAGAAGAACAGCACGCCGACCCCCATGCTGAGCAGGATGCGGGAGGGGCCCTCCAGCACGCTGCGGGTCTGCACCTGGGCGTACAGGTACGCCATCAGCATGATCAGCCAGATCGCGTGCCGCCAGAGGTGGTGCCACGGAGCGGCGGCCGTCCTCCAGATCCGCTCATAGCCGTTCTGCACGCTCGAGGCGAAGGACATGCCGAAGAACGCGAGCAGCGCGACGCTCAGCGCGCTGGTGGTGCTGATCACCTTGCGGGTCGGACCGAACACATGTGCGAGCGCGTCGGCGGACCGGCCGTTCAGAGCCATGCCGTCCACCAGCCACCCCGCGAAGCCCCCGTGCCCCAGCGGATCCGCGGCGGCCACCACGATCAGCAGCGGCGCCAGAGTGACCAGGGCGAGCGTCGCGAACCCCATCGACCGGTGCATCAACTCCAGCTCGTTACCGCGCCGGTGCAACTCGGCAAGCCCCAGCCGGTGCCAGGCGGCCAGCCGTGACATGGGGACCACCCCTTCCTCCGGCCGGGGCTACCGGTGGTGATGTCCTGAGTGGCCAGAACGCATCCCGTTAAACCTGATCGGGTGACGCGGCACCCGATGGGCATCCCTACACATGCCAGCATGAACTGTCCCGACCTCGACAAGGAGGTTTTCATGGACCGTCCCAGTGAACTCGTCCCGCTCCGGTACGTCGCCATCGGCGGCCGTGGCCCCGAGGACGTCGTCGCCGACGCCCACGGCCGGGTGCTGACCGGAGTGGAGGACGGCCGCATCCTGCGCATCGACGGACTGGCCGAGCCCTCGGCCGCCCGCGTCGAGGTGCTCGCCGAAACCGGCGGCCGGCCGCTGGGCCTCGAACTTCTCCCGGACGACGCCCTCTTGGTGTGCGACGCCGAACTCGGGCTGCTGCGCGTCGACCTCCGTGAGGGCATCGTGCGGATCCTCGCCGACTCGGTGGCGGGGGAGAGACTGCGGTTCTGCAGCAATGCGGTCGCCCTGTCCGACGGCAGTGTCTGCTTCACCGTCTCCAGCCGCCGCTACCCGCTGGACCAGTGGATCGGCGACATCGTCGAGCACACCGGAACCGGCCGTCTGCTGCGCCTGGCCCCGGGCAGTGAGAGTCCCGAAGTCCTGCTGGAAGGGCTCCAGTTCGCCAACGGTCTGGCGCTGAGCGGTGATGAAGCGTTTTTGGTCGTCGCCGAGACCGGCGCCCGCCGGCTGACCCGCTACTGGCTCACCGGCGAGAAGACCGGACAGAGCGAACCCTTTGTGGAGAACCTCCCGGGCATGCCCGACAACATCTGGCGGGCCGCCCCGGACGGCCCGGTCTGGGTCTCCCTGGCCGGGCCCCGCGTCCCCCCGCTCGACCTGCTGCACCGCACCGCCCCCACCGTCCGCGCCGCCGCCGCCCGCATCGCAGTCCGCGCCCCCTACCGCCCCACCGGCACCATCGGCGCCCTCGCGGTCGACGACCAGGGGACGATCGTCCACCACCTCGCCCGCCGGCACTCCGGCTACCGCATGGTGACCAGCGTCTGCGAGGCCGCCGGGCAGCTGGTCCTGGGCAGCCTCTGGGAGCGGGGCATCGCCGTGTGCGAGCGACCGGCCCCGAAGTGACCCGGGTCCCGGCCGGACGCTACCCTGTTGCCCGGCCGCGAGCACCCCTTGCGGCGCGGCGGTGGGGCCCGCCGTACCCGAACCGCGGCAGAGCTGCCGCCAACGGTCCCTACTTGCGAAGGAGCGGCGCCCGCATGCCCAGGGCCCCGGCGAGTAGGAGACGTACGACCATGACAGCCCCGGAAGCCGAGAGCGTCCGCGCCCGCCCCCACACCCCCCGACCGCCCGCCTGGCGCGCCCAGGCCCCCGTCGTCGCGGTGGTCGCGCTGGGCGGCGCCCTCGGCGCCACCGGCCGCTACGCCCTGTCCCTGTGGTGGCCCACCCCGCCCGGCGGATTCCCGTGGGCGACCTTCTGGACCAACGTCGTCGGCTGCGCCGTGATCGGCGTGTTCATGGTCGTCATCACCGACGTATGGGCCGCCCACCGCCTGGTACGCCCCTTCTTCGGCACCGGCGTGCTCGGCGGCTTCACCACCTTCTCCACCTACGCCGTCGACATCCAGAAGCTGGTCGACGCCGGCCACCCGCGCACCGGGCTGGCGTACCTCGCCGCGACCCTGCTCGCGGCGCTCACAGCGGTGTGGCTCGCGGTCACCGCGGCCCGCCGCGTCCTGAAGTGGAGGCAGCCATGACGAGGCTGACCGGCAGCGCGCTGCGCGTGACCGTCTTCATCGGCGAGAACGACACCTGGCACCACAAGCCCCTCTACTCGGAGATCGTCCACCGTGCCCACGCGGCCGGACTCGCCGGAGCCAGCGTCTTCCGCGGTATCGAGGGCTTCGGCGCCTCGTCCCTGATCCACACCTCGCGGCTGCTGTCGCTCAGCGAGGACCTGCCCGTCGCGATCGTCATCGTCGACACCGAGGAACGCGTCCGCGCGTTCCTGCCGCAGCTCGACGAGCTCGTCGACGAGGGCCTGGTCATCCTCGACGACTGCGAGGTCATCCGGTACGTGGGCCGCGAGAACGGCTCCGACAAAACGGACGTGAAGGGTAAGAGATCGTTGTGAACTGGCTGTTGGTCGTCGCGGGCGCCATGGTCGGCGCCCCGCTGCGCTACCTCACCGACCGCGCGGTGCAGTCCCGCCACGACTCGGTCTTCCCCTGGGGTACCTTCGCGGTGAACGTCACCGGCTGCCTGATCCTCGGCCTGCTCACCGGCGCGGTGGCCGAGGGGGCCGCCGGTCCCCATCTGCAGCTGCTCCTCGGCACCGGCCTGTGCGGGGCCCTGACGACGTACTCCACCTTCTCCTACGAGACCCTGCGGCTGACCGAGACCGGGGCGGGGCTCTACGCTGCCGCCAACGTCGTCGGGAGCGTGGCGGCGGGCCTCGGTGCGGCATTCGCCGGGGTGTCGATCGCCCAGGCCCTGTGGGGGTAGGCGACCGGCCTGGCTCCCGCAGGTAGTAAGACTGTCTACAGCACTGTCGACCAACTCCTCAGAACTGGATCCCATGAGCGTCATCAACGTCGGTCAGGCCGCCGTCCTCGGAGTCGTGGAAGGGCTGACCGAGTTCCTTCCCGTCTCCTCCACCGGACATCTGAAGATCACCGAAGGGCTCATGAGCATCCCGGTCGACGACAAGGCCGTCGTCGGCTTCTCGGCCGTCATCCAGGTCGGCGCGATCGCCGCCGTGCTCCTGTACTTCTTCAAGGACATCGTGCGGATCGTCTCCGCCTGGGGCCGTGGCCTGCGCAACAAGGAGGAGCGCTACCACCACGACTACAAGTTCGCCTGGTGGGTCATCTACGCCACCATCCCGATCGTGATCGTGGGCCTGGCCGCCAAGAAGCTCGTCGAGGGCCCGCTCGGCTCGCTGTGGGTGGTGGCCGGCTCGCTGATCGTCGGCAGTGGCGTGATGTGGGCGGCGGACCAGATGGGCCGGCACAAGCGCGGTGAGGACGACACCACGTTCAAGGACGCGATGCTGGTGGGCTGCTCGCAGATCCTCGCCCTGCTCTTCCCCGGCTTCTCGCGCTCCGGCGCCACCATGTCCACGGCCCTGATCCTCGACCTGGACCGCGTCGCCGCCACCCGCCTCTCCTTCTTCCTCGGCATCCCGGCGCTGACCGGCGCCGGCATCTACGAGCTCAAGGACGCCCTGGGCACGGGCGTGGGCGCCGTCCCGCTGGCCGTCGGCACGATCGTCTCCTTCGTCGTCGCCTACGCCTCCATCGCCTGGCTGCTGAAGTTCGTCGCCAAGCACTCCTTCAACGCCTTCGTCGTCTACCGGATCGTCGTCGGCGTGCTGCTCCTCGGTCTGCTCAGCACGGGTGGGCTCAGCAGCTGACCGCGGTCGCGGAGACGGGCGCCTCTCGGGAGCCGACCATCGTTGCGGACGAGCCCTTCGTGCGCGGCGATGCCGAGCAGGCGCCGTGTCCGCCGATTTCCTGAGGCGTTGCCCCGGAAAACGCGCGTGCGCAGGGGATCTCCGCCGTGCCACGATGGCGCGGGGAAGCGAGGTCTCGTGGACGAGATGAGGCGATTTCGCCGGGCGCTGGTCGCGTGGGCGGCCGGGGGAGCGGGGGCGAGTGCGGCCGCGGATGAGGCGCGGCGGCTGGCCGGCGGCGGTGTGCGGACGGTCGTGCTCGTCGAGGGAAGCAGTGATCAGGTCGCGCTCGAAGCGCTGGCCGCGCGCCACGGCCGGGACCTCGCCGCGCAGGGCGTCGCGGTGGTGCCGCTCGGAGGCGCGACGAACATCGGGCGTTTCCTGGACGTGTGCGGTCCTGAGGGACTGGGCCTCCCGCTGGCCGGTCTCTGCGACATCGGCGAGGAGCGGCACTTCCGGCGACATCTGGAGCGGGTCGGGCTCGGGTCCGCTCTCACCCGCGCCGGACTGGAGGCACTCGGATTCCACCTGTGCGTCGCCGACCTGGAGGACGAGCTGATCCGCGCGCTCGGGCCCGAAGGCGTGCAGCAGGTGATCGAGGCCCAGGGAGAGACGCGCCCCTTCCGCACCTTCCAGGGCCAGCCGGCGCAGCGGGAGAGGCCCGTGGAGCACCAGCTGCGGCGCTTCATGGGCACCCACAGCGGCCGCAAGGCGCTCTACGCGCAGGCGATGGTCGAGCACCTGGACCTCGCGCGCGTCCCCCGCCCGCTGGAGCGGCTCCTTGCGCACGTGTAACAGCTCGGATGCGTGAGGGACGCCTGGCGGGGGACTTGGGGGTGAGGCCGGGTTGCGCGGCGTTCCCATGGGGGCCGACTCGGCCAGGCTCCTCTGGTTCAGACAACGAGCCGGGGGAGCCGCTGCCTGGTCATGACACGGTGCCCTGCTCGCAGACCCGGCGGGCGACCTCGTGGAGTTTGATGTTGTTCTCCTGTGAGAAGCGCCGAAGGGTGTCGAAGGCCTGCTCCTCGGTGAGGTGGTGGGCGCCCATGAGGATGCCCATGGCCTCCCCGATGGTGTGGCGGGTGGCGACGGCCCGTTCCATCTGGGCCTGGGTGCGGGCGCTGGAGAAGGCGACCGCGGCGTGGGAGGCCAGCAGCCAGCCGGCCAACTCGCTGGCCTCGGTGAAGGCGCCGGGCTTGCGGGAGTACAGGTTCAGCGCACCGAGCTCCTCGTCCTCGGTGAACAGCAGAAAGCCCATCATGCTGCCCACGCCGAGGGCGCGTGCCTGCGGGGCGTAGGCGGGCCACTGCGGCTGCTCCCGGGTGAAGTCGGCGATGCGGAAGACCCGCTCCCCCTCCACGTTGCGGGCGGCGTCGAAGCAGGGCCCTTCGCGCAGCCGCTCCTGCAACTGGTCGCTGTCGACGACCAGCTTCTCCGTGGGTGCCAGCGTCTCCACCATGGTGCCGTGCAGCATCAGAATGCCGGCCGCGTCGCAGCCCTCCACCAGCTCGGTCGCCGAGTGGGTGATCCGTTCCAAGGTGGCATGGACTGAGTCCTGGGCGAGGAGATCCCGGGCCATCGACGCCATCTGCTGCGCGAACCGACCCCAGTCCATATCGGCCTCCGCGTTTCGGCTCGAGCTCGTCAAGAAGCTGTCTACCCAGCTTCTGCCTCGCATCCCTTGACAGCTCCCGCCCGTCACCCGCAGGATCGCTCCCGTGAACCTGTCAGACAGCAAGACAGCCAGTCAGGGTCCGCGGCGCATCAGCGCCATGGAAGCGGTCCTGGCACACCTGCGCTCCGCCATCGAGAACGGCGAGTACGCCGTGGGGGACAAGCTCCCCTCCGAGGCGGAGCTGTGCCGCACCCTCGAGGTCAGCCGGCCCGTGCTGCGCGAGGCCCTCAGGGCGCTGCAGACGATGGGCCTGACCGTCTCCAAGACGGGCAAGGGCACCTTCGTCGTGGCGAACACCGTCGAGGACCCCACCTTCGGCGACTACGCGGCCAGCGACCTGCTGGAGGTGCGCCGCCACGTGGAGATCCCGGTGGCGGGCTACGCGGCCGTGCGCCGCACGCCCGAGGACCTCGACCACCTGGCGCATCTGCTGGAGCGCATGGAGCTCGAGACCGACACCACCTCGTGGGTCGCCCTCGACACGCTGTTCCACCTCGCTGTCGCCCAGGCCGCCCAGAATCCGGTCTTCCGCCGGGTCATCGAGGAGATCCGCGACGCACTGGCGCGTCAGTCGGCCTTCCTCAACGAGCTGGGCGGACGCCGCGAGCAGTCCAACCGCGAGCACCGGGCGATCGTCGAGGCGCTGATGGACGGTTCCGAACTCGACGCGGTGGACGCCATGGCGCACCACCTCGACCGCGTCGAGACGACCCTCACCGACATCGTGCGCCCCGCGCGCACAGACATCCCCACGGAAGGCGGACCCGAGGCGTGAGCGAGCACCTCAAAGAAGAGACGCGCACACCGGCCGCACATGTCGACGCAGGCGACGAGGGCTACAGCAAGTCGCTGAAGTCCCGGCACGTCAACATGATCGCCATCGGCGGCGCGATCGGCACCGGGCTCTTCCTCGGCGCGGGCGGCCGCCTCGCCGACGCCGGCCCGTCCCTGTTCATCGCGTACGCGGTCTGCGGCGTCTTCGCCTTCCTGGTGGTGCGCGCCCTCGGCGAACTCGTCCTGTACCGACCCTCGTCCGGCGCCTTCGTCTCCTACGCCCGGGAGTTCCTGGGCGAGAAGGGTGCCTACACCGCGGGCTGGATGTACTTCCTGAACTGGGCGACCACCGGTATCGCCGACATCACCGCGGTGGCCACCTACACGCACTACTGGGGCATGTTCTCCGACATCCCTCAATGGTTGATCGCATTGATCGCCCTTGCGGTCGTCCTGACGGTCAACCTGATCTCGGTCAAGATCTTCGGTGAGCTGGAGTTCTGGTTCGCCATCGTCAAGGTCAGCGCACTCGTGGTCTTCATGTGCATCGGCATCTTCCTGCTGGTCACCCAGCACCCCGTCGACGGCGCCCACCCCGGCCCTGCCCTGATCACCGACAACGGCGGCGTCTTCCCCAACGGCCTGCTGCCCATGCTGCTGATCATCCAGGGCGTCGTCTTCGCCTACGCCTCCGTCGAGCTGGTGGGAGTCGCCGCGGGTGAGACCCAGAACCCCGAGAAGATCATGCCGAAGGCGATCAACTCGATCATGTGGCGCGTCGGCCTCTTCTACGTCGGCTCGGTCGTGCTGCTCTCGATGCTGCTGCCCTGGAACAAGTACAGCGCCGCCGAGAGTCCCTTCGTGACCGTGCTGTCCCACATCGGCATCCCGGCGGCCGGCGGCGTGATGAACCTCGTCGTCCTCACCGCGGCCATGTCCTCGCTCAACTCCGGCCTGTACTCCACCGGCCGCATCCTGCGCTCCATGGCGATGTCCGGTTCCGCACCCAAGTTCACCTCGGTGATGAGCCGCAGCCAGGTCCCGTACGGCGGCATCCTGCTCACCAGTGGTATCTGTGTGCTGGGCGTCGGCCTCAACTTCGTGGTCCCGGCGGACGCCTTCGAGATCGTCCTGAACTTCGCGGCGATCGGCATCCTCTCCACCTGGGGCATGATCATGATCTGTCACCTCCTCTTCTGGAAGAAGACCCAGAAGGGCGAGCTGACCCGCCCCGGCTACCGACTGCCGGGCTCCCCCTGGACCGAACTCGTGACGCTGGCCTTCCTCGCCTCCGTCCTGGTCCTCATGTACGCCGACGGAGGCGCCGGCCGCACCACCGTGCTGTGCCTGCCGCTGATCGTCGGAGCGCTCGTCGCAGGCTGGTACGCCATCCGCGGCCGCCTGCAGCGCACCTCAGCCAAGGCCGACGCGTAACCCGGCGCCGGCTCCAGACAACCCAGAAGTGAACAGGCAGTGATGTACAGCAGCTCTCACACGGACGCCCCCGCGATCCGCGAACCCCTCCACGCGCCCGTCGCGCACCTCGTCCGCGGCGGAGTGACCGAGGGCGTCCACTACGGCTCCGTGGTCGTCCTGGGGGCGGACGGTGAGGTCGAGTTCCAGCTCGGCGACATCGAGGCCGCCTTCTACCCGCGCTCCTCGCTCAAGCCCGTCCAGGCCGCGGCCATGGTGCGGGCGGGACTGCCGCTGGAGGGGGAGCTGCTCTCGCTCGCCGCCGCCAGCCACTCCGGCGAGGAACGCCACCTCGCCGGGGCCCGGCGGATCCTGGAACTCGCGGGCGTCACGGAGGACGACCTGCGCAACGTCAAGGACATGCCGTACGACCCGGCGGTCCGCGACATGTGGATACGCGAGGGCCGTGAGCCCTCCCGGCTGGCCCAGAACTGCTCCGGCAAGCACGCCGCCATGCTGTACACCTGCAAGCTCAACGGCTGGTCCCTCGACGGCTACCTCGACCCGCAGCACCCGCTGCAGCAGGCGATCGCCGAGATCGTCGAGGACCTCACCGGGCAGCGGATCGCCCGGGTCACGGTCGACGGCTGCGGCGCTCCCCTCTTCTCCATCTCCCTGCACGGCCTCGCCCGGGCCACCGCCCGCATCGCCACGGCGGCCCAGGGCACTCCGGAGGCCCGCGTCGCGGACGCCATGCGCCAGCACGCCGAGATGGCCTCCGGCGCCGGCCGTGATGTCGCCGCCCTGATGCGGGCCGTCCCGGGGCTTCTCGCGAAGGACGGTTTCGAGGGCGTGGAGGTCGCCGCCCTGCCCGACGGCCGGGCGGTCGCCGTCAAGATCTCCGACGGCGCGAACCGGGCCCGGATCCCGGTCACCGCCGCCGCGCTCGCCCGGGCCGGCGTCGACCCCGCACTCCTCACCCCGTTCGCGGGCGAACCCCTCCTCGGCGGAGGCGAACCGGTCGGCGAGATCCGCCCGGTCCGCGCGCTGGAGCCCCTCACGGTCCGGGCCTGCGCCTGAGAGCCGGTGTCACATCCCCGCCGGGGCGCGCCAGGCCCGGCACACACGCCCGGTGGCTCCCCTCCCTCTCGACTTCGCGTGAGCGGGAGACCCGGCCGCCGTGCGCTGATCCGACCGGGGATGTGACACAGGCCCTGACAGCTCCGGTGGCCACCGAGTGTGCGCGGTGGCCATCGGCGGAGTCACCGGATCCGGTCGCGGGACGGCCGGATCCACCCAGTCGGCGCACAACCGCCGGCCCCCGAACCACCGGTCCAGTCACCACCGGGCCGGTGCCTCGACCGGCTCGGGCGGGCGTCACCCCGTACCGCCCGAGCCGGCTCCACCCCACCCCCGACGTCGCCGACCACCCAACCCTCACCACCCTCAGAAAGAGGACCCGCACCTCATGACCGCCGCCACCCGCAGCGAACACGACCTGCTCGGAGACCGCGACGTCCCCGCCGACGCCTACTGGGGTGTGCACACCCTGCGCGCCACGGAGAACTTCCCCATCACGGGCACCCCGATCTCCGCCTACCCGCACCTGATCGACGCGCTCGCCGCCGTCAAGGAGGCGGCCGCCCTCGCCAACGAGGAACTCGGCCTGCTGGAGCCGAGGAAGGCCGCCGCCATCGTCGAGGCCTGCCGCGAGATCCGCGAAGGCAAGCTGCACGACCAGTTCGTCGTCGACGTCATCCAGGGCGGCGCGGGCACCTCGACCAACATGAACGCCAACGAGGTCGTCGCCAACCGGGCGCTGGAGCTGCTGGGCTTCGAGAAGGGCCAGTACCAGCACCTGCACCCCAATGAGGACGTCAACCTCGGTCAGTCGACCAATGACGTCTACCCGACCGCCGTCAAGATAGCGACGGTCTTCGCGGTACGTGGACTGCTCAAGGCGATGTCCGTACTGCAGGACGCCTTCGCCCGCAAGGCCGTCGAGTTCCGCAAGGTGCTCAAGATGGGCCGTACACAGTTGCAGGACGCGGTGCCGATGACGCTCGGTCAAGAGTTCTCCGCGTATGCCGTCATGATTGACGAGGACCGCAACCGTCTTGACGAGGCCGTCCAGTTGATCCATGAGATCAACCTGGGCGCCACGGCCATCGGCACCGGACTCAATGCCCCCGCCGGATACGCCGAGTCGGCCCGCCGCCACCTCGCCGACATCACCGGCCTGCCCCTGGTCACCGCCGCCAACCTGGTCGAAGCCACCCAGGACTGCGGCGCGTTCGTGCAGATGTCCGGCGTGCTCAAGCGGATCGCCGTCAAGCTCTCCAAGAGCTGCAACGACCTGCGGCTGCTGTCGTCGGGGCCACGTGCGGGTCTCGGTGAGATCAACCTGCCGCCGGTACAGGCCGGTTCGTCCATCATGCCCGGCAAGGTCAACCCGGTGATCCCCGAGGTCGTCAACCAGGTCGCCTTCGAGGTGATCGGCAACGACGTCACCATCACCATGGCCGCAGAGGCCGGACAGCTCCAGCTCAACGCCTTCGAGCCGATCATCCTGCACTCCCTCTCGGAGTCCGTCACCCATCTGCAGAGCGCCTGTCTGACGCTCGCCGAGCGGTGCGTCGACGGCATCACCGCCAACACCGAGGCGCTGCGCGCGAGCGTGGAGAACTCCATCGGCCTGGTGACCGCCCTCAACCCGCACATCGGGTACACGGCCGCCACCGACATCGCCAAGGAGGCCCTCGTCACCGGCCGCGGCGTCGCCGAACTCGTCCTGGAGAAGGGCCTGTTGCCCGCCGAACGCCTTGCCGACCTGCTGCGGCCCGAGGTCCTCGCGGGCAGCGGCCCCGCCCTCGCCTGAGCCACGGCCGCGCACCAGGACCGACCCGGAGGCACAATAGTGATCATGACAACGACGTCGTCCTACGCCTTCCAGCCGGTCCTGGAGCGCATCGCCGAGGAGATCGGGCGCACCCCCGGCCGCGGCCGCCCCGCCGACTACATCCCGGCACTCGCGGCCTGCGACCCGCGCCGCTTCGGCATGGCAGTCGCGGAACTGGACGGCACTGTGTACGGAGTGGGGGACTGGCGCGAGCCGTTCTCCACGCAGTCCCTGACCAAGGTCTTCACCCTCGCCCTCGACCTGGCCCGCGAGGGCGACGAACTGTGGGAGCACGTCGGCCGCGAACCTTCCGGCAATCCCTTCAACTCGCTGATCCAGCTGGAGTACGAGAACGGCATCCCGCGCAACCCGTTCATCAACGCGGGCGCCCTCGTCGTCACCGACCGCCTGCAGACCCGTACCGGAGACGCGGCGGGCGAACTGCTGGCCTTCCTGCGGAGCGAGAGCGGCAACCCGGCCCTGGACTTCGACAAGGACGTCGCGGCCTCCGAGTCGGCACACGGCGACCGCAACGCCGCGCTCGCCCATTTCATGGCGTCCTACGGCAACATCGACAACCCGATCCCGGTGCTGCTCGACCAGTACTTCCGTCAGTGCTCCCTCACCGCGTCCTGTGCGGACCTCGCCCTCGCCACCGGGTTCCTGGCCCGCCACGGCATCCGCGCCGACGGCAGCCGGCTGCTGTCCCAGAGCCAGGCCAAGCAGGTCAACGCGGTCATGCTGACCTGTGGGACCTATGACGCGGCGGGCGATTTCGCCTACCGCGTGGGCCTGCCCGGCAAGAGCGGGGTGGGCGGCGGCATCATCGCGGTCGTCCCCGGCCGCTGCACCCTGTGCGTGTGGAGCCCCGGACTCGACGAGCGCGGCAACTCGGTGGCGGGCGTCGCGGCGCTGGACCGCTTCACGACCCTGACCGGCCTGTCGGTGTTCTGAACCGGCGGGCGGTCCTGGGCCGAACCGGTGCTTCAGCGCAGCACCTCGGTCAGTCGGCGCTGCCCGGGGATCGCCTCGCCCGTGCGATCACGTGCCGGTCACACGCAGGCCCCCGCCTCGAAGGCGGCGCGTCAACTTCCGGCCACCCGGCATTGACACGCTTCCCGAGTGTTGGCCATGGCTTTCCCCGTCGATCTCCGCCGTTGCCAGGTACTGGGCCTGGCCGGCACCGCCTTCCTCGCGCTGGGGGGTGAGACGGCCGGCGCCCTGCCGGTGCGGGATCTCCTGGCCCCGGCGACCGCCCGCGCGGCCCTGGGCCTGGTCGGCGTGTACTTCGGTGTGGTGCTGCTGATCGCCGCCTGGGTGCTGCTCGGGCGGCTCGTGCGCGGCGCCGATGCGCCCGCCCCGCGCGAACTGCTGCTCGTGCTCGCCGTCTGGGCGGCCCCGCTGCTGCTGGCCCCGCCGCTGTTCAGCCGGGACGTCTACAGCTACCTCGCGCAGGGCGCCATGGTCGACGCCCACATGGACGTCTACGCATACGGGCCCGCCCAGCTCGGCGGCCCGCTCGCCGACGAGGTCGCCCCGCTGTGGCAGCACACCGGCGCCCCCTACGGCCCCGTGTTCCTCGCCGTCGCCTCCGCGCTGTCCGGCCTGACCCGCGGCGAAATCCCCGCCGGGCTGGTCGGGATGCGGCTGGTCGCGCTGCTCGGTGTGGCACTGATGGCGGTCGCGTTGCCCCGGCTCGCCCGGCACAGCGGCGCCGATCCGGCCGCCGCGCTCTGGCTCGGCGCGCTCAATCCGCTGGTGCTGCTCCACCTGGTCGCCGGCGCCCACAACGACGCCATCATGCTCGGTCTGCTCGGTGTCGGCCTGGTCGCGGCACTGGGCCGGTGGCCGGTTCTGGGCGCCGTGCTCGTCACCCTCGCGGCCCTGGTCAAGGCGCCCGCCGTGCTCGGACTCGCCGCGGTCGTCGTCCTCCAGGTGCGGGCCGGGCAGCGCCCGGCGAAGGCCGCCCTGTCGACCGCCCTCGCCGCCGCGGCCACCACGGTCGCCGCGACAGCCGTCGCCGGCACGGGATACGGCTGGATAGGCGCCCTCGACACCCCCGTCTCCCCGCACAACTGGGCCCTGACGAGCCTCCTCGGCCGCGCCACCGGAGCCGTACTGGAACGCCTCGGCAGCGACCTCGCCCCCCTGGCCCTGCCGGTCTGGCACCTGCTCGGCCTGGCGATCACCGCGCTCGTGATAGCGGCCATCTGGTGGCGGCTGCGCCCCCGCCCGGTCTACGCGCTCGGCCTGAGCCTCGCCGCCGTGGCCGCCTTCGGCCCGGCGATCCGCCCCTGGTACGCCCTGTGGGGGCTGTTCCTCATCGCCGCCGCGGCCCCCACCACCTCGGTGCGGCACCGGGTGGCGGCCGTGACGGGCGTACTCGCGCTCGCCGCCCTGCCGAGCGGGGGGCCGGTCGACAGCGGGCAGTTGATGCTGGCCGTCTCCGGCGGGGCGCTGGCCGTGGTGGTGCTCTGGCAGGTCCACCAGGCGGCCCATGCGCCCGCGCTGGGAGAAACCGCATGACCCTGCCCCGCACCGACCGCGGCCGACTGCTCCTGATCCTCGCCGTCGCCGCGGCCGTCACCGCCTTCACCGCGACCGTGCCGCTGCTGCGCGACTGGTTCGACCTGCGCGTGTACTACGGCGCCGTCAACAGCTGGATCCACCACGGCGGCCGGCTCTACGACTACCGGGTGCCGGGCACGGCATACGGCTTCACCTACCCGCCGTTCGCCGCCGTCAGCATGCTGCCCATGGCCCTGGTCGGGCTGCGCACGGCGATCGCCGGATCCGTGCTGCTCAACCTGGCGGCCCTGGCCTGGATCCTGCACATCCTCACCGAGGGGGCCTGGCGCCGCTACGGCTGGTTCGGCTGCGCCCTGGGCGTGTGCGTGCTCGCCCTGTTCGAACCGCTCCGCGACACCTTCAGCTTCGGCCAGGTCAACCTCCTGCTGCTGGCGCTGGTCCTCACCGACGCCTGGCTGCTGACCACCGGTCGGGAGCGCTGGGCAGGCATCGGCATCGGCCTGGCGGCCGCGGTCAAACTCACGCCCGCACTCTTCATCGGTCTGCTCCTGCTCGCCGGCCGCCGGCGTGCCGCCGCGGTCGCGACGGCCGTCACCGCGGCGGCGACAGCCCTCGCCGCCTGCGTTGCCCCGGACGCCTCCCGCTTCTACTGGACCGAGGCGCTGTGGGACACGAACCGGGTGGGCCGTCTCGACTACGTCTCCAACCAGTCGCTGCAGGGCATCCTGGCCCGGCTCGGCGTGGCGGACCGTGCGGTGTGGGCCGCGGCGGTCCTGGTGGTCCTCGGCATCTGGGCCTGGCGCACCCGCCGGGCCGTCACCACCGCCGACTGGCCGGCCGCCTTCGCGCTCACCGGCCTGACCGCCTGCCTCGTCAGCCCCATCACCTGGGTGCACCACCTGGTGTGGCTGCTGCCGTCCTTCGCCGTACTGATCCGCGCCGGGCACCCACGCGTGACGGGCGCCCTGTACGCGGTGCTGTGCACCAGCGTGGTGTGGCTCTGGTTCCACGACGCGTCCGGCGTCGACGGTTTCCTCGGCAGCAACACCTACACCTGGATCACCCTGGGCCTGCTGCTGTGGCTGCCGGTGGGTCAGCTCCGCGCCGACAGCCCGCCCTTGCGCCGCAGCACCAGCACCACCGCCCCCGCGCCGAGCACGACGGCACCCGACACGACGCCCGCCGTCGGCCACCCCGGCCCGCCGTCCGGCGCCACGGCCACCGGCGTGGCGCGCGGCCCCGGCCGCGGCCTTTCCAGCAGCGCGTCCAGCGAGCCCACCGGTTCGACCCGCCCCGCGGCCTCGAACCCCCAGTCCAACAGCGCGCGCGCCTCCTCGTAGACGGTGAAGCCACCGCCCGCCTGAGGGTTCATCACGGTGACCACGAGCGTGCGCCCGCCCCGGCGGGCGGCGGCGACGAGCGTGTTGCCCGCGTTGCTGGTGTAGCCGTTCTTGACGCCGATCAGCCCCGGATACGGCTCCACACCGTCCGCCCCGGTCAGCAGCCGATTGGTGTTCTCGATCTCGTACGACCAGCCGCTCCCGCCCGGGAACCTCGCCACCGCCGTACCGCAGTACTCGGCGAAGTCCGGAATGCGCAGTCCCGCCCGGCCGAACACCGCCAGGTCGTACGCCGACGACACCTGGCCCGGCGTGTCGTACCCGTCGGGCGACCGCACCTGTGTGTCGAGGGCCCCCAGCGCACGGGCCCTGGCCTGCATCTGCTCGGCCGTCGTCTGCCAGCCGCCGTTCAGCGAGGCCAGTACGTCCACGGCGTCGTTCCCGGAGTTGAGGAAGACCCCGCGCCACAGATCGGCGATCCGGTACGTCCGCCCCTCGGCGACCCCGACCCTGCTGCTGCCCTCACCGATGTCCTCCAGCTCCTCCTCCCGCACCGTGTGCCGGGTGCCCGCAGGCAGTGCGGGCAGCACGGTCAGCGCGAACAGGGTCTTGAGCGTGCTGGCGGGCGGCAGCTTGCGATGGGCGTCGTGCGCGGCCAGCACGTCCCCGCTCCGGGCATCCGCCACCACCCAGGACAACGCGGACACGTCCGGTACCCGAGGCGCCCCGTGATGGGGCCGCACCTGGGTGCCCTCGCGATACAGGAACGACGGATCGGGCAGCGCCGCCCGCGGCACGCCGGGCGGGGTGGGCTCCGCGCCGGCGGCGACGGGTGTCAACGCCAGGGCGCTGGCCGCACAGAGCGCGCAGGCGGTGACGGCCGTCCGGGACGAGAAGTGGATGATCACATGATCAACGTAGGAATCGGCCTGGCGTCCGGGACGGTGACCGGGCCGGATGCGGTGCTCCAGCACCCGGATGCCGCAGTGCAGGGCCTGCGAGCGGCCGGACCGCTGCTGCGGCCGGGCGGAGCCCACGAACGCGGACACCGACGGTACCCACGTAGTACCGCGGTACTACGTGCCCCGCACGGGTCAGCCTCCGGGTACCACGGGATCGGGCGGATCGGCTCCTAGCGTTGCCGGTGAGGCGCCGGAAGCGACGGACGCCGTAAGCCGACAGAGAGAACGCCAATGATCGACGCACGGCAGCTGACCAAGAGGTACGGCGACAAGACGGCCGTGGACGGGCTGGACTTCGTCGTGAAGCCGGGCACGGTGACCGGCTTCCTGGGGCCCAACGGCGCGGGAAAGTCCACCACCATGCGCATGATCGTCGGACTCGACGCCCCGACGAGCGGCTCCGTCACCGTGAACGGCCACCACTACGCCCGCCACCGGGCCCCGCTCCAGGAGGTCGGGGCGCTGCTCGAGGCGAAGTCGATCCACCCGGGCCGCTCGGCGTACAACCACCTCCGCGCCCTCGCGCTGACCCACGGGATTCCGCGCCGCAGGGTCGACGAGGTCATCGACCTCTCCGGACTTGCCAGTGTGGCCAAGAAGCGAGCCGGTGCCTTCTCCCTCGGGATGGGCCAGCGGCTGGGCATCGCGGCCGCGCTGCTGGGAGATCCGCAGACGGTGATGCTGGACGAGCCGGTCAACGGGCTGGACCCGGAGGGCGTCCTGTGGATCCGCAACCTCCTCAAGGCGCTCGCCGACGAGGGCCGCACGGTGTTCGTCTCCTCGCATCTGATGAGCGAGATGGCGCTGGTGGCGGACCATCTCATCATCGTGGGCCGGGGCCGCCTGCTGGCCGACACCACCGTGGGGGACCTGATCCGCGAGGCGGGCGGCGACACGGTGACGGTCGCCACCGAGGACCCGGCGCGGCTGCGGGACGTCCTCGCGGGACCGGGCGTCGACATCACGGGGCGCGTGGGCTCCGAGGAACTGCAGGTGACCGGGCTGAGTGCCCGCAGTATCGGCCTGAAGGCGGCCGAGCACGGGATACCCCTGTTCGAGCTGAGCGCGAGGACGGTGTCGCTGGAGGAAGCATTCATGGACCTGACCAGGGAGGCCGTGGAGTACCACGGATCCACCACCGGGATCGAGACCCTCGGGAGGCCGGCATGAGCACCCTCACCGCAACCGTCGAAGAACCCCGCACCGCGCCGGCCCGCCCCGCCTACCGGGTGACCGGACGGCGCGTGCTGTCCTCGGAGTGGGCCAAGCTGTGGTCCCTGCGCTCGACCTGGATCACCCTGGGGCTCGGCCTGCTGTTCCTGGTGGCGTTCGGGCTGATCGCCGCGAGCCGGTACAAGTCCGGGATCAACTCCGGCCACATGGACCGCGACTTCGCCACCTCGACGGCCGTGAGCCTGTCCCTGTTCGGTACGAACTTCGCCCAGCTCGCTCTCGGAGTCCTCGGCGTGCTGGTCACGGCGGGGGAGTACTCGACCGGCATGATCCGCTCCACACTCGCGGCGGTGCCCCGCAGGCTGCCCGTGCTGTGGTCCAAGGCGACGGTGTTCGGGCTGGTCGCGCTGGCGGTGGGTACCGTGGGCGCGTTCGTCGCCTTCCTGTTCGGCAGCGGCATCGTCTCGGGTACGCCCGCGGCCATGGGCCTCTCGCACGCGGGTGTTCTGCGCAGTCTGCTGGGCGCCGGGCTGTATCTCGGCCTGGTCGGGGTGATCGGCACCGCGCTGGGTGCGCTGCTGCGGTCGGTGGCCGGCGGGATCTCGGTGCTGGTGGCCTCCTTCATGCTGATCCCGGGACTCATCTCGCTGCTGCCGAGCTCCTGGCAGGACAACATCAGCCCCTACCTGCCGTCCCACGCAGGAGAGTCGATGTTCGCCCTGACCCATGACTCGACGACGCTGTCGCCCGGCGCCGGACTGCTGGTCTTCCTCTGCTGGACGGCGCTGGCGCTGGCCGGCGCGGCCTACCGGCTCGCGCGCAGCGACGTCTGACGCACCATGGACAGGTGACGTCCGTGACCACCGATGACATCAGCGGGATGGGACCGCTGGTCGCCCGTCTCTCCCGGGGCGGCCAGCGGCTCAGGCAGGCCGACCGGAACCGTCCGTGGGTGCTGGACACCGCGGTCGCGGTCCTGGTCTTCCTGATGTTCTGCCTGGCCGACCTGCTGCACGGCGGGGGCGGCGACGGCGACGGCCCGCGCCGCTTCCGGCTCGTCTTCACCCAGCTGCCCCTCGCCGGGATGCTGGCACTGCAGGCCGGACTGGTGCTGCCCCTGCTGTGGCGGCGGCGCAGGCCCCTGGCGGCCTTCGGTGTCATCGCCGCGGTGTTCGTCGTGCAGTGGTCCCTGAACGCGGTGCTGCGCGCGGACATCGCCCTCTTCGTGGCCCTGTACAGCCTGGCCCTGCACGGGCGGCTGAAGCAGCTGCCGTGGGCCTGCGCCGCCATGGCGGGTGCCATGGTGCTGGTCGCCCTGCGGGTGTCCGCGGCCATGTCCGTCTGGGACGCGCTGTTCTTCCTGCTGAGCACCACGACCGCGGCCCTCGCGCTCGGCCTGATGGTCCGCATCCGCCGGGCCCAGCTGGCCGGACTGCGCGAGCGGGCCGCCCGGCTGGAGATCGAACGGGACCAGCGCAGCAGGCTGGCCGCGGTGACCGAACGCACCCGGGTCGCCCGCGAGATGCACGACATCGTCGGCCACAACCTCTCCGTCATCATCACCCTTGCCGACGCCGGCGCCTACGCGAGCGACCTCGCTCCCGAACGCGGCAAGGAGGCCCTCCAGCTCATCGGCGACACCGGCCGCCAGGCCCTCGGTGAGCTGCGGCGCGTGCTCGGTGTGCTGCGCGAGGCGGCGGACGGTCCCCCGGCCGGGCCCGAACTCAGCCCGCAGCCCGGCATCGCGGACATCGACGCCCTGTGCGCCAAGGTGCGCGCCGCCGGACTGGAGGTCGTCTACCGCACCTCCGGCGACGTGGACGCCCTCGACAACGGGGTGCAGCTGACGGCGTATCGCATCGTCCAGGAAGCCCTCACCAACACCCTCAAACACGCCGACGCCGACACCCGGGTACATCTGGCGATCATCGAGACGGACACCCGGCTGACCATCCGGGTCCAGGACACCGGCCCGGCGACACCGCCGGGCCCGCACGAAGAAGGGCACGGACTGGTGGGCATGCGGGAGAGAGCGGCGCTCTACGGCGGTACCGTCAGCGCGGGACCGGCGGGCGGCGGAGGCTGGAGCGTCGAGGCCGTCCTCGACCTCACACCCCAAGGCGGTGTCCGGTGACCACGGTGCTCGTCGTGGACGACCAGCCACTGCAACGCTACGGCTTCCGTATCCTCCTGGACTCCGTCGCCGAGACCGAGGTCGTCGGTGAGGCGGCCCACGGTGCCGAGGCCGTCCGCAAGGCCGCCGAACTGCGCCCGGACGTCGTACTCATGGACATCCGGATGCCCGGCATGGACGGCATCGAGGCCACCCGCCGCATCGTCGCCGCCGGCGAGCGTTCGCGTGTCCTCGTGCTCACCACCTTCGACCTCGACGAGTACGTGCACGCCGCCCTGCGCGCCGGGGCCAGCGGCTTCCTCCTCAAGGACGCGCGACCCGAGGAACTCCTCGCCGGCATCCGTGCCGTCTCGATCGGCGACGCGGTGATCGCGCCTGCGCTCACCCGCCGCCTCCTGGACGAGTTCGCCCAGTACGTACCCGCGCACCGGGGCGACCTCGCGGAGGACCCGAGGCTGAGTTCCCTCACCGACCGCGAGCGCGAGATCCTCGTCGCCGTCGGCAAGGGCTGGACCAACGGCGAGATCGCCGGGCATTTCGTCCTGTCCGAGTCGACCGTCAAGACCCACGTGGGCCGCGTCCTCGCCAAGATCGGTGCCCGGGACCGCATCCAGGCCGTGATCTTCGCCTACGACCTGGGACTCGCGCGACCGAGCACGGACTGAACGGCCCGGGCGCAGGCCTCTGCTTATGCCGAGAAGTCGCGCGATCGGGAATTTGAGGTTTCCTTGAGCATTGCACGTCGAACTGGCTGAAGGTAATCAATTGAGCGTAAAGGCTTGATCATCAACTTCCCATGTCTGTTGCTGCGAGGTATGCGCTTGCTGCAGCCTGATCAAGCCCGAAAGAATCCGGGCGGAAATTCAACGGGGGCGTCCGCTCTCGCCTGCCCAGAGAGAGGAAAAAGGAATGCTGAAAAGCCTGAAGCGTGCCTTGACGGTCACCGGCGTGTCCAGTGCGGCGGTTGTACTCGCCGCGACCAGCGCGTTCGCGTCCGGCGTGAACTACCCCAAGCAGAGCCAGAACGTGTCGTACGGGAACTGCACTGTCACCGTCAGCGGGCACTCTTCGTACAGCTCGACGTACGGCGGCTATGTGTTCATCGGGGACTCGTCGGCGAATTCAATTTACTGCTCCCAGGTGTACCTCGAGGTCGTCTGGATCGACAAGAGCGGAAATGAGCAGTACAAGAAGGTTTACGCGAACGGCGGTGCGACCGAAACCGCGAACGCGAGCTACAAGCTTCTGCCCAGCCAGTACTCCAAGGTGCTGGAAGTAGTGGGGTCCGGCATTAACGGCACCCACGGCACTCCCACCGCTTATCTGTACTTCTGAGCCGGCCCTGATGCCCCGCCGGAGTTTCCGGCGGGGCATCAGTCTGTTATTGCCGGTGGGACTCAGCCGTCCGAGCCCGCCGGGGTCGTGGTGGTCTTGAAGCCCTCGGTCTTGTTGGCCTTGAGGGCGAACTCATTGGTGAACGTCGTGCCGAGGTTCACCTTCGACGTCGCGTGGCCGACGAGTTCCTCGGAGGCCAGAACGGTCTTCGGGCCGCCGGCCGGCATGATGCCGTCCGGGAGGAACTGTCCCTTGTCCTGGTCCAGTGCCTTGATGTAGTCGGCCTTGGTCACCAGCTGGTTCGACACGTACGACTGCGGCAGCTTGTTCGCGATGTCGGCCGCACTGTGCGTGTTGATCCAGTGCATGGTGGCGACGAGCGCGTCGACGACCTTCTGCGCCGTGTCCTTGTGCGAGTTGACCCAGCTGGTCTGGGCGAGGACGGTCGCGGCCGGCCAGGTGCCGCCCAGCGCCGCCTTGGCGCCCGCCGTGGTGGCCAGGTCGATCGCCGAGGTGCCGATGCCCTTCTTCTCGATCGCGGCCACCGTCGGCTGCGTCGTCATGACACAGGCGGTCTTGCCGTTCTGGAGCGCGGCGATGGCCGTGGCGCCCTGGCTGACGCCGATCCGGCTGAACTGGTTGGCCTTGACGCCCTTCTGCGCGCCCATGAACTGGGTGAGCATGTCGGTGCCGGACCCGATGTCGGTGACACCGAGCGTCTTCCCCTTGAAGTCCGCCCCGGAGTGGACGCCGCTCTTCGGGACACACATCTCCCGTTCGCCCGGCGCTCCGGACAGCTGGACGATGCCCTCCACCGCCTTGCCCTTCACCTGGAAGTCGATGGTGTGGACGTACCAGGCGCCCGCCATGTCCACCTGTCCGGAGGCCATGGCGTCCTCGGCGCCGAGGCCGCCCTGCTGCTCGGT
Source organism: Streptomyces longisporus (assembly GCF_039532765.1). Classification (NCBI taxonomy): domain Bacteria; kingdom Bacillati; phylum Actinomycetota; class Actinomycetes; order Kitasatosporales; family Streptomycetaceae; genus Streptomyces; species Streptomyces longisporus. The sequence goes on along the minus strand of NZ_BAAASG010000002.1, from coordinate 455,805 downwards.
GCTCAGCGAGACGTTGACGCCGTACTTCTTGTAGAAGCCGAGGTTCTGGGCGAGCTCGTAGGGGAGGTAGATCTGCTTGTCGATGCCGCCGACCATGAGCTTGACGGTCGGCGTGCCGCCGGAGCTGCTGGAGCTGCCCGAGTTGCTGGAACAGGCGGTGGCGGCACCGAGGGTGAGGACGGTGAGGAGAGACGCGGCGACGGCGGCGGGTCGTCTGGACATGGCAGGCCACTTTCGTTCAGGGGAGGATCAGAAGAGGGAAAACAGAGGGGGGTGACGGAGACGGAGTCAGAGGGAGCTGACTTCGGACGGGGCCGGCGGGCGCCAGGCGAGCAGCCGGCGTTCGAGCTTGCCGATCAGCCACTCCGCGCCGAGCACGATCACGGCGATGACGACCATGGTCGCGAACACGCCATTGGGGTCGAAGTTGTCCTGCGAGGTCTTGATGACCAGGCCGAGGCCCTTCTGCGCGCCGAGCACCTCGCCGACCAGTGCGCCGACGATGGCGAAGCCGAAGGCGCTGTGCAGGCTGGCGATGATCCAGGTGAGCGCGGACGGCACGGTGACGTGCCGGATGATCTGCAGCTCCGAGGCGCCGAGCACCTTGGCGTTGGCGAGGATGTTGGGGTCGACCTCACGCACGCCCTGGAAGGCGTTGAAGAAGACGATGAAGAACACCAGGACCGCGGCGAGCAGGACCTTCGGGAGGGTACCGATACCGAACGCGATCATGAAGATCGAGCCGAGGACGATACGCGGGATTGCGTTGACCACCTTGATGTACGGACCGAGCACCCCGGAGAGATAGCGGCTCTGGCCCAGCGCGATGCCGAAGATCACTCCGGAGACGGTCCCGACGGCGAAGCCGATGATCGCCTCCTGGACGGTGGTCCAGATGTCCGCGTAGTAGGACCCGTTCTCGGTGCCCTTCTGGAACAGCTCGACCAGCCGTTTGGCGATGCCGGTCGGCTGCCCGAAGAAGAACTTGTCGACGATCCCCCAGGTGGTGAAGGCCTGCCAGCCACCAATGACGATGGCCGCGAGGACGATGCGGCCCGCCCACTGCAGCGCGATGCCCCTGCGGACCTTGCGCCTGGCGGCGGCTGCCGCGGCCGAGGGTGGTGCGCCGTCCTTGGCCCGAGCGGCGGAAACGGTGGACGTCGTGCTCATGCCGTACCTCCTGCGGTGCGTGCGTAGGCGCGCTCCACCTCCTCGCGCAGCGAGTCCCAGATCTGGTGCTGAAGTTCGATGAAGCGGGGCTGGAAGCGGATCTCCTGGACCGAGCCGCGCGGGCGCGGCAGGTCGATGTCGAAGACCGCCTTGACCGAGCCGGGGCTGGACGTCATGACGACGACCCGGTCGGCGAGCGCCACGGCCTCGTCGAGGTCGTGGGTGATGAAGATGACCGACGGCCGGATCTGCTCCCACAGGCCGAGCAACTCGGTCGACATGATCGCCTTGGTCTGCACGTCCAGGGCGCCGAACGGCTCGTCCATGATCAGGATCCGGGGCTCGTTGATCAGCGCCGCGGCCATCGCCACGCGCTTGCGCATACCGCCGGAGAGCTGGTGCGGATAGCGGTCCTCGAACCCGGTGAGGCCCACCCGGCGCAGCCAGTCACGTGCCGAGGCCTGCGCCTGCTGCTTGGGCACACCGCGGAAGATCGGGCCCATCAGCACATTGCCGAGGACGGTCTTCCAGGGCAGCAGCGCGTCGGCCTGGAACATGAAGCTGACGCCGTCGGTGACGCCGTCCACCTCACGGCCGCCCACCTTGACGGAACCCTCGCTGGGCCGGTCGAGCCCGGACACCATGCTCAGCGTCGTCGACTTGCCGCAGCCGGTCGGGCCCACCACCGCACAGAACTGGCCGGGCTCCACGGTGAACGAAACGTCCTGCAGTGCCGTGAAGACCTCACCCGCAGGAGTCAGAAATCGTTTGGTGAGCCCGGATATCTCGACTCGTGCGCTGTCCTGGCCGACCTTCTCGGCGACCGGGCTCACCGCCGCATCGTTTCGCGAAGCCATCTGAGGCCTCTCCTTCCTAACCTCGGAGGTCGAGGAAGGCAGACGCTAGAGGCCGCGGAGTATTACGTCGCTGTTTCATCTGTATCTCGCGTTAGCCGTGTTCCCTGGAGTTCTGCGCGTTCTGCTCAAGGGGCCGGGGGTGGGCATAAGCTCGGTGTCGGGGGCACAATCACGCCACCACGGGTGCGGCGCAGGGGCTGCGCCCGGGCCTCGTACGACAGGCAGAGACACCCGTGACACCCATCCGTATCCCGTTCGGCCGCGGCGGGAAGGGGCGGCTCTCCGCGCGGATCCTGGCCAACCAGCTGGCGATCCTGACCCTCACCGGAGTCATCGGCTTCGTCCTGTTCGCGTTCGCCCAGCGGGCCGAGATCGACCGTGCCTACGAGAAAAGGGCGCTGGCCATCGCGAAGACCACGGCCGCCGAACCGCAGATCCGGCAGGCCATGGCGCACGGCGGTGGCAACGGCATCGTGCAGACCGTCGCCGAACGGATCCGGAAGGCGTCCGGTGCGTCCTACGTGGTCGTGCTCGACCTGCACGGCGTCCGCCACTCCCACCCCGACCCGGCGCTGATCGGCGTACCGACGGGCGACAAGATCGTGGTCCTCGACGGCCAGTCGCACGTCGGCACCGACCCGGGCGGACTCGGTCGCTCCGCCAACGGCAAGGCCCCGCTGAGGGCCCCCGACGGCAGGCTGGTCGGCGAGGTGTCCGCGGGCATCCCCGAGCACTTCGTGCTGGGCGAGCTGTGGCGCGAGCTGCCCACCTTCGCCCTGTACTCCGCGATCGCCGTCGCCCTCGGCTCGGCCGCCGCGTTCCTGCTGGCCAGGAGGCTGAAGCGGACGACGTTCGGCCTGGAACTGGAGGAGATCGCCGGACTGCTGCAGGATCGTGAGGCGATGCTGCACGGCATCCGCGAGGGCGTGATCGCCTTCGACCCCGACGGCAGGATCACCGTCGTCAACGACGAGGCCCGGCGGCTGCTCGGTCTCGGCACGGCTCTCGGCAGCACGCTCGAGGAGGTGCTGCCCGACGGTCGGCTGCGCCGCGCCCTGGACGGCACCCTGACCGGCGCCGACCTCAATGTGCTGACCGACGAGCACTGCCTGGTGGTCAACCGGATGCCGGTGACCCTGCACGGCCGTGAGCTGGGCGCGGTCGTCACCGTGCGCGACCGCACCGAGCTGATCGGGCTGCTGCGCGAACTGGACTCCGTACGCGGGCTGACCGACGCCCTGCGCGCCCAGCAGCACGAGTTCACCAACCGCATGCACACCCTGGCCGGGCTGCTGGACATCGGCGACCACGACGCCGCCTACGAGTTCGCCGTCGAATCGGCCGGCGCCGACCAGGCGCTGACCGAGTCCGTACGCGAACGGATCGGCAACCCGCTGCTCGTCGGACTGATCGTCGCCAAGACCACGGTGGCCGCGGAGCGCGGGGTGCACATGGAACTCAGCGAGGACTCCGCGCTCGGCGAGGACCCGCCGCATCTGCGCCGGCTGCTGACCATCGTAGGCAATCTGCTGGACAACGCGATCGACGCGGCGGCCGGCGGACCGCCTCCGGCGGGGGGCCGCGAGGTGCGGCTCTCGCTGGTGGAAGCCGTCGACCAGGTGCTGGTGCGGGTCTCCGACAGCGGTCCGGGGATTCCGCCGGGCGCCGCCGAGTCGATCTTCGAGGACGGCTGGTCGACCCGGCCCGACCGGGGCACCGCCCGGCGCGGCCTCGGCCTGGCCCTGGTCCACCGGCTGGCCGCGCGGCACGGCGGGAGCATCACGGTCAGCGAGGGGCCGGGCGCCGTCTTCACCGTCGTACTGCCGTTGCCGGACGCCACTCCCGTACGACGAGAGGCACGGCTCACGACGGCCCTGCCGACCGGAGGTGACCGCGGATGATCAGGATTCTGGTGGTGGACGACGACTTCCGGGTCAGCGACATCCACCGCGACTACGCCTCCCGCGTCGAGGGCTTCGAAGTGGTCGGCCGGGCGGCGACGGTGGCCGAGACCCTGGAGGCGGTGCGCACCCTGCACCCCGATCTGCTGCTGCTCGACATCTTCCTGCCGGACGGCAGCGGACTGGATGTGCTGCGGCAGCTCAGCGGGGACGCGGGCGGCGCCCGGCCCGACGCGATCATGATCACCGCCGACCGGGACATCACCTCGGTGCGGACCGCCATGAAGCTCGGTGCCGTGGGCTATCTGGTCAAGCCGTTCGGCGCCGCCGACCTGGCGGAGCGGCTCACCGCCTACCGCGAACTCCAGCACCGCGTGGACGCCCTGGGCCTCGCCCCACGGACCGACCAGGCCGACGTGGACGCCCTGTTCAGCGCCGCCCGCCCGCCGGCCGTGCCGCGGATTCCGGCCAAGGGTCACTCAGCACCGACCCTGGCCCTTCTCCACCAGGTGCTGCGGACCGCCCAGGAGTCCCTGTCCGCGGCCCAGGCCGCCGAACTCACCGGCGTCTCCCGCGCCACGGCCCAGCGTTACCTCTCGTACCTCGTACGGGAGGGTATGGTCCGGCTCGAACTTCGCTACGGAACCACCGGCCGTCCCGAACACCTCTACCGGATCGTCCGCTGAGCCGGGCGCCCGGGCCTGCTCACGTCCCGGGCAGCGGCCTGACCGTGAGGATCTGCTGGGCGTGTCCGACCGGGCCGTTGATGTCGTGCAGGACGCTGCTGGTCAGGCCCTGGCCCGACGGGCCGAAGGCGACCGTGGTGTCCAGCCCGGTCCAGGGTCCGCGTGGTTGGCGGTGCAGATGGACGGTCAGGTCGACGTTGGGGAACATCCACGCGGTGGGCGGCTGCCGGACGGCGATGCCGTTGGCGGTGTCGACCAGGGCGAGATACGACGCCAGCGGCGTGACCGGAACGCCGGCGACCAGGTCCAGCGGGGTGGAGATCCAGGCGGCCGTACGCCCGGGCCGGGGCGGTGCGACCGGGCGGACCTCCACGGAGTTGATGTAGCCGCCGGGCCAGACGTCGGCCATCGGCCACGGGGAGAGTGACTCGGGCGGGGCGAGACGGTCCTCGGAGCCACCCGCGACCGCGGAGGTGTCGAGGGCGGCCAGGAACCAGGCACGGGCCCGGACGACCGGGCGGCCGGCGATCCGTACGACGGCTTCGAGGAGCTCGATGGTCCGGCCGGGGCGGAGGGTCTCCACCTCGATCTCGCACTCGTCGAGGGCGAGGCGACCCAGGATGTCGTAGCTGATCCTGGAGAGCACCAGCCCGTCGTCCGGGCGGCCGGCCCGGTGCCGGTCGAGGGCGTGGACCACGAGCCCGCCCAGCGGACTGAAGTGCTGCTCGTCCGGCGCCCACGCTCCGCCTGCATGCGTCGTCGGCTTGTAACGATGATCGGCGATGGGCTCGTAGTAGCTGTCGGGGCTCAACGGGTGTTTCTCCTCAATGGGATTCAAGGGTACGGCGGGTTCAGAGGGTGTTGAGCAGTACGACGTACATGGCCGTGCCGGCGCCGACACTGAGGATGGTGCGACGGCCGAAGCCCAGATGCACGCCGACGGTGACGGCGACGGCGAGCAGCGCGTACCAGGCGCCGTGCGCGTCGCCCGTGATCGTGCCGTGCAGTGCGCTCACGGCCAGGACGGCGAGGATGCCGACGGGCATCCACACCGCCAGTCGCTGCACGATCGCCGAGCCGCGCAGCCGGCCCAGCCCGGCGCGCAGGGCGAGCGTGATGCTGAAGACGATCGCCAGGACGGCGACGAGATACGAGGTGCTGAGCACCGGCGGCCTCCCGTACCGTGCGGCGGGCGGTGACGGCATGGCGGCCCAACAGCAGGCCCACGAACAACAGCGGCGCGGTGAACATGGCCATGCCCGGCGTGACGACCAGGGCGACGGCGGCGCTCGCTCCCGCCAGCAGCAGGGACGGCAGCTCCTTGCGGGAGTGGAACGCGTCTACTGTCAGAACGGTGAACAGCGCGCACAGCGCGCACTCCAGGCCCTTGATGGGTGCCGGGAGCGCCGCGCCCAGGGCGACGCCGACCCAGTACGTCTCGCAAGCGATCTCCATGGCCAGCAGCCGGGGCGCCGACCGCTCGTGCTCGGGCAGGGAGGCGTTGATCGCGTACGCCTCGTCGATCATCGCGTAGACGGCGTACGCCTTGGCCACCGGGCGCCTGACGAGGTGGAGCGGGAACGAGAAGGCGTAGAAGACATGCCGGAGGGAGCTGGCGAAGGCGGCCAGGGACAGGGCGGGGGCGGGCCACCAGCGCAGTCCGGCCTGGATGATCAGCAGGCCGAGGGCTGTGCCGGAAGATGCCGAGGCCCGCGGAGAAGGAGTCACGGACGCCCTGGACCATCTGCGTCAGGCGGGCGCCCGGCGCCTCTGGTGTGCTCATTGCGCGCAATATCATGTCTGTGGATGCGATCGGCAAGGCAGTCATGTCGCCCGGCACCTGGTGGCCACCGGCCGCGCCGCCGGCGTGGTGCGCCGAGCTGGAGCGGGGCGGGCGGCTGACCGGCGTGGAGCTGGTCCAGCGGGTCGGGCTGACCACCGGGCCGTGTCTGCGCCGGGTCCAGCGGCTCGAGGCCGGTCCTGATCGACCTCAGCCTCGAAGCGCAGGACGCGGAGACGGTCGAGCGCTTCGAGGAGACTTTGGCACAGGCGGGGAAGTACGGGAGCGGCGGAGGCCGTTCGGCAGCCCCGACTACTTCGTCCGGGTGGCCGTCACGGATCTGGCCGGCTACGAGACCTTCCTGAGCCGGCGGGCATGACCATCCCCCGGATCAAGAACGTGACGTCGCATTTCACGATGAGGACCGTCAAGCCGGGACCGTAGTGGGGGCCGGCACCTTCGGAGGGGGACCCTGGGTCCACACCACCCGCAGGCTCGAGGCGGCTATCCGCCAGCCCTCGGCCGTTCTGACCAGTTCGGTGTCGGCATGGCCCGCCGAGATGAAGACGCTGCCTGTGCCGTCCGCCAGGACGTGGGTGCTCAGCTGCGCGCCACGGGTGATGGCCCGCTCGCCGTCGATCTCGATGACGGCGTTGGTGCCCATATGCACGGTCCGTTCGAACAGCGCCATGCCCTGCCGGACGCGGGCCAGCAGAGCATCGCGACCGTGGACGGTGCCGATGGGCATCTCCGCGGTGACGTCTTCGGTGTGGAACGCGCGAGCCCATTCCTCGTCGAAAACCCCCTCGTCCAAAGAACGCAGGTAGCGGTCCAGCAGATCGGTGATCTCGGCGCGGTCGGTCAAAGCCTGCAGCTGTCGCTGCATCTCTTCGATGTCCATGCCTGAAGACTGCTCCCTCAAGCGCACTTGAGGTCAACGTGTCTGATGGGATGCCGTGATGACGAGTTCTTCCCCCCGCATGAGTCCTTCTCCCCAAAGGTGGGCGCATGCCGAGCGGCTCGATGCCGCCCGCATGGTGGACGCCCTTGATGCGCAGGCCGGTGTCCGTTTGACTCTCGAAGGTGCCTGCCCGGGCGGACAGGTCGGCGCCGCCTACGTGCGCTGGACGGACGGTCACCGGTCCGTTCTGAAGTGGCGGCCCCACAGCAGCGCTGAGGAACTGCGGGCGGGACCGCTCGCCGTGACCGAGGCGCTGCGGCTGGCGGGTTATCCGGCTCCGGCCACCGAACTGGTCGCCCAGGTCGGCCATGCGGTGGTCATGGTGCAGGAGCTGCTGCCGGGCGGGAAGATCGACCGTCTGGACCACCGGAGCCTGGACCAGGTGCTTCAACTCAACGAGTTGCAGGCGGGCCGGCTCTCCGGGCGCACGGACATCCCCGCAGTGGACCTCCACTTGAACGAAGACGGTGCCGGCTACTGCCTGCACGGGCCGTTGCGCGAGCACAACCGCCGCAGTGCGGCGCTGGAACGCTGGATCGCCGCCGTCGGTGCCGACAGCCGGCCACGGTTGGCCGGGACCGACGCGGTGCACATGGACTTCCACCCGGGCAACATGCTGGCCGGCGGCGGGGCGATCACCGGGGTCGTGGACTGGGACGGCGCCGCGCGCGGTGACCGTCGATTCGACCTGGTCACCCTGCGCTTCGGCATCCATGCGCAGGAAACCGACCCGGGGGTGACACAGCGTCTCGACGCCGTCCTCGACTCGCTGCCCGAGGACGTCCTGCGGCCCGCATGGGCGCACATGAGCCTTCGCATGGTCGACTGGGCCATCAGGCACTTCACCCCCGGCGACGTGGAGCACTGGCTGGACCTGGCCGAACAACGCGTGAGCTGACGCCCCGAGGTGGGCCTGCGTAAGATCACGAAGGTCTGATTTCCGGTTGATGAGGAGGCCCGACGGCCATGACGGACAAGCGTGTTGTGGTGGTCACCGGCGGAGGCACCGGCATCGGCGCCGCAACCGCCCGGCTGCTGCGGGCCGGCGGACACGAGGTCGTCATCGCCGGCCGACGGCCCGAGCCGCTGCAGCGCGTCGCCGACGAGACCGGCGCGCTGCCACACGCCGCTGATCTCACGGACGCGACCGCCGTGGATGAGCTCGTCGAGGCCACGGTCTCCCGCTACGGCAGGCTCGACGGACTGGTCCTCAACGCAGGCGTCGGACGCAGCGGCGCGGTGGGGGATCTCTCGGACGAGACATGGGAGTTGGTGATGCGCACCAACCTGACAGGCCCCTTCCTGCTGCTGCGCGCCGCACTCCCGCACCTGCTCAAGACCCGTGGCTCGGTCGTTGCCGTCGCCTCCGTCGCGGCGTTGCGCAACGGGGTCGGCAACGCCGCGTACGCCACCTCCAAGGCCGCGCTGCTTCAGCTGTGCGGCTCGCTGGCCGTCGACTACGGCAGCCAGGGGCTGCGCGCCAACACGGTGTGCCCCACCTGGGTACGCACCGAGATGGCTGATCGTCGTATGGCCCGCTTCGCAGAGGAATCCGGACTGGGCGACGGCGTGGACGAGGCCTACGAGGAGGCGACGAAGCTGGTGCCCGCGGGGCGCCCCGGCGACCCGTCCGAGGTCGCCGAGGCGATCGCCTGGCTGCTCTCACCCGCGGCGTCGTTCGTGAACGGCGCCGTACTCACGGTGGACGGCGGGGTCTCGCTACGCGACGCGGGAACCCTGGCGTTCGACTTCAGCGTCGAGCGCCGCGACGCTGGTCGCTGACCGGCAGCGCTTTCGCGCCGGCGGTCACCTGAGCGGGGCCGATCAGAGGAGGAGCGTGCGTGAGCACTGAGGACAACGCGCCGGACGGACGGTCCGGCGTACTCGGCGGAGCTGCGCGGGGCGCGCTGGCGGGTCTGCGCATCGCCGACTTCTCCCGGGTCCTCGCGGGGCCCTACGCCACCATGCTGCTCGCCGATCTCGGCGCCGACGTGGTGAAGGTGGAGCGGCCGGGCACGGGGGACGACACCCGGGCCTGGCTGCCGCCGGCGGACCGGGACGGCACGTCGACGTACTTCCTGAGCGTCAACCGCAACAAGAGGTCCGTCACCCTGGACCTCGCGACCGAGGCCGGCCTGGAGCAGGCCCGTGCCCTGGTCGCCGAGTCCGACGTCCTGGTGGAGAACTTCCGTCCCGGCACGATGGAACGGCTGGGGCTCGGCCATCGCGAACTCCTCGCCCGGCACCCGGGGTTGGTCTACTGCTCGATCAGCGGCTTCGGGGCCGGTGCCGGCGCGGCGATCCCCGGATACGACCTGCTCGTGCAGGCCGTCGGCGGTCTGATGAGCGTGACCGGGGACGCGGCCGGGGAGCCGACCAAGGCAGGCGTGGCACTCGTCGACGTGATCACCGGTCTGCACGCCACGCTCGGCATCCTTGCCGCCGTGCGCCACCGGGACGCCACGGGGGAAGGGCAGCGCGTCGAGGTCAATCTGCTCGGCTCGCTGCTGTCGGCGATGGTCAACCAGGCGTCGGCGTTCGCTGTCGCCGGTGTGGTTCCGGGGCGCCTGGGCAATGCGCATCCGAGCATCGCGCCGTACGAGACCTTCCCTGCCGCGGATCGTCCCCTCGCGATCGCCGTGGGCAACGACCGGCAGTTCGCGGCGCTCGCCGGGACCGTCGGCGAGCCCGCTCTCGCCCTCGACGACCGCTTCCGCACCAACGCCGACCGGGTCGCCCATCGCACCGAACTGAGGGACATCCTGAGCGAACGGCTGGCCACGGCGGGCGCGGACCACTGGTCGTCGGTCCTGCTGGCCGCGGGCGTGCCCGCCGGGCCGGTCAACACCCTCGGGGAGGCCTTCGACTTCGCCCGGAAACTCGGTCTTCCCGGCATCGTCGACATTCCCGCCGCACCCGCCGACGGAGCCGAAGGCACGCCCTCCCGTCAGATCGCGAACCCCATCGCGCTGAGCGGGACACCGGCCCGGTACCGCCTGGCGCCGCCGCGCCTGGGGCAGCACAACGAGGAAATTCTCCACCGCACTGCTGACGAGGCCGCAACGCCGGACGAATCGGCCACCTGATTGTTCCCGACGCGGGCACCTCCGACAGCGCTGGGACGTGGCAAGCCACGGAATACCTGGCGGGTGTGCCAGGAGCGGTGTGCCGCCGCGACCGGCCGGACGCCGGGCCGCGGGCCGATGAGCGGACGGCCGGCGAGCTCGGTGACGTGTTCAGTAGCCGCAGAAGGCGCACTGGTAGTCGTAGGCGGTCAGCACCAGCTCCCCATCCGCCGGCCCCGCTGCCGCCGCCCCGGCGCCGTCAGGGCCTTTGTCTCCGCCGGCCGCCCGGTGGGCCCGGCCCGCCCGCAGTCCCCGCACTCCGGTGCCAGGGCTGCCGGTGCCGTGATCGATCCGTACCTCTGCCCGGGGTGCGGCTCCGCCTTCACTCGCCACGAGACCATCGGTCGGGTCGCCCTTGCGGTCAAGTGCACTCCAAGTCCTAGAGTCACGCTTCCGACCTGTCCCCGCCTGCGACGGAGCACCGCAATGCGCTATCGAGTCCTCGGCAAGACCGGCATCGAGGTCAGCACGCACTGCCTCGGCACGATGATGTTCGGGGCCGTCGGCAATCCCGACCACGAGGACAGTGCCCGCATCATCCATGCGGCCCTGGATGCGGGCATCAACTTCGTGGACACCGCCGACATGTACTCGGCGGGCGAATGCGAGGAGATCGTCGGCAAGGCTCTCAAGGGCAGACGCGACGACGTCGTGCTCGCCACGAAGGTGCACTTTCCGCTCGGGGAGGGACGCAACCGCAGCGGCAATTCGCGCCGCTGGATCGTGAAGGCCGTCGAGGACAGCCTTCGGCGGCTGGACACGGACTGGATCGACCTCTACCAGGTGCACCGCCCCGACCACACCACCGACATCGAGGAGACGCTGTCCGTCCTGACCGACCTGGTCAGGGCGGGCAAGATCCGGACATTCGGCTGCTCCACGTTCCCCGCCGAGGACCTCGTCGAGGCTCATCATGTGGCGGAGCGGCGCGGGCTGATGCGGATGCGCACCGAGCAGCCGCCGTACTCGATCCTCGCGCGCGGCATCGAACGGGCCGTGCTGCCCACCGCCCAGCGCCTGGGCATGGGTGTGCTGACCTGGTCGCCGCTGGCCTCGGGATTCCTCTCCGGGGCCTACCGCGCGGGCCGGCCCGTCGACCTCACCGCCGGCCGCGCCAGACTCACCCCGCACCGCTTCGACCCCGACGCCCCGGGCAACCCGGCGAAGTTCGCTGCCGTCGAACAGCTCGTCTCGCTCGCGGAGGAGATGGGCCGGACCGTGCCGGAGCTGGCCGTCGCCTTCCCGCTGGCGCATCCGGCCGTCACATCGGTGATCATCGGTCCGCGCACCATGGACCAACTCACCTCCTTGCTCAAGGGAGCCGACCTGCTGCTCGACGACGCGGTGCTCGACCGTATCGACGAGATCGTGGCACCCGGCACCGATCTCTACCGGGCCGACGGCGTGTGGCAGCCGCAGTCGCTCACCGAGCCCGCGTTGCGCAGGCGCCCCGCCGGGGAGCGGGCCGCCGCGGATTGAGAGGGCCGGACGTGGGTCGAAACCGCGTCATCGCCCCGGCGTACGCGGGCCTGCACACCGACCCGGGAGTCGTCGGGCCCGCACAGCGAGGCGTACTTGCGGCGGCGACCGCAACCGGCCCTGACGGTGTGGACGTCGGCACAGGACGCCGACTGGCTCGGGCAGCGGTCTAGGCGGTCCCGGCCTGCGACGTATCGGGAAGTCGGATCGTGACGACGAGGCCGCCGGTGGGGCGGGGCGTGAGGTCGAGGGTGCCGTCGTGTGCCCGGACGATGCTGTGCACGATGGCCAGGCCGAGACCGACGCCGGCGTGTTCGTCGGTGCGTACCCGTTCCGTTCCGCGCTGGAAGGGCTCGGTGAGGGTCGGTACCAGCTCCGAGGGGAGTGGCGGGCCGGTGTTCTCGACCCGCAACACGCCGGCGTCGTCCTGCGGTTCGGTGTGGACCGTCACGGTCCCGCCGACGGGCAGATTGTGCACGATGGCGTTCTGGACCAGATTCGTCACCATTCGCAGGATGAGCGCCGCGGAGCCCACGGTCCGGGCCGGCTCGCCGGTGACGTCGAGCGTGATCCGGCGCTTCTCTGCGAGAGGGAGCAGCGTTTCGGCGGCTTCTTCGGCCATGAGGGAGAGATCGACGGGTTCGGGGGTGAAGCTCCTGGCGTCGGCACGGCTGAGCAGCAGAAGGGACTCGGTGAGGTTGATCGCCCGCGTGTTGACGGTGTGGAGGCGCTCGATGAGTTCGCCCTGATCCCGGGCGGGGTCGTTGCGGGCGGCGTCGAGGAGTGTCTGGGAGATCGCCAGCGGAGTGCGCAGTTCGTGGGAGGCGTTCGCGGCGAACCTCTGCTGTTCGCCGACGTGGGACTCGAGTCGTTCGAGCATGGTGTCGAAGACGTCGGCGAGCTCGCGGAACTCGTCCTCGCGGCCTTCCATGCGGATCCGGTGGGACAGCGATCCGTTCGCGGCCGTCCGTGCCGCGTCCGCGATCCGGGTCAGTGGTACGAGCATCCGGCCGGCGAGGATCCATCCTCCCACCAGGCCGAAGACAAGGAGGAAGGCCAGTGCCGCGGCCGCGGCGGGGACGAAGCCACGCAGGGCATCTGAGCGGTTGAACCCGGTGATGATGACGACGCCGACCCGGTGCTGGATGGCTTTGGGGTCGTCGGTCCGGAGCCAGCGCAGCACGAACACCCACATCACGGCCAGCAGGAGAGCGCCGGCGAGGAGGAGGAATCCGGCGTAGCTGAGGGTGAGTTTCAGCCGGGCGCTGAGCCCTGGGCGTCTATTCATGAGTGCAGTCGGCCGGGGTGCCGGTGTCGATGCGGTAGCCGACGCCGGGCACCGTGGCGATGAGCCCAGGTGCGCCGAGTCGTTTGCGCAGGGCGGAGACGGTGATGCGGACGGCGTTGGTGAAGGGATCGGCGTTGTTGTCCCAGGCCCGCTCCAGCAGCTCTTCGGCGCTGACGACACCGCCTTCGGCAGCGACGAGGACCTCGAGCACCGCGAACTGCTTGCGGGTGAGTGCGACATAGCGTCCGTCGCGGAAGACCTCCCGGCGGAAGGGGTCCAGCCGCAGGCCCGCGATCTCGCGGACCGGGGGCCGGGCGTGCGCGCGTCTGCGGTCGAGCGCCCGCAGCCGCATCACGAGCTCGCGCAGCTCGAACGGTTTGGTCAGGTAGTCGTCGGCGCCGAGCTCGAATCCGGAGGCCTTGTCGTCGATCCGGTCGGCAGCGGTGAGCATGAGGATCGGGATACCGCTGCCGGAAGCGACGATGCGCCGGGCGACCTCGTCACCGGACGGGCCGGGGATGTCGCGGTCCAGCACCGCGAGGTCGTAGGAGTTGACGCTGAGCAGCTCCAGGGCGCAGTCCCCGTCGCCGGCGATGTCGGCGGCGATCGCCTCCAGCCGCAGACCGTCACGGACGGCTTCGGCCAGGTAGGGCTCGTCCTCCACGATCAGCACACGCATGGGTGCAGCCTAAGCAGCGGAACATATCGCCGACGTATGCAACGGTCCGCATACCGCTGTTCCGGACCTCAGGTGAGTTCCGGCAGGCCCCGGCGGACCGCCTCGGCGACCGCGGCCGCCCTGTTGTCGACACCGAGTTTGCGGTAGATGCGGACCAGATGGGTCTTGACGGTCGCCTCCGCCAGGTACAGAGCATCCGCGATGGAGCGGTTGCTGTGCCCGCCGGCCATCAACCGGACGACCTCTCTCTCCCGCTGCGTCAACTCCGGCGCGGGGCTGACGACCTGCCCGACGAGGTCGCCGACCACCTCCGCCGCGAGGCCCAGGCCGCCCTCGGCGGCGCTGCGCACGGCCCGGAACAGGTCCTCCGGCGGCCCCGCCTTGAGCACGTAGCCGCGCGCGCCGGCCTCCAGCGCACGCACGACGTCGGCCCGTCCGGAATAGCTCGTCAGCATCACCACCGGCATGCCCGGAGCCTCGGCGGCCAGCCGGCGGATCGCCTCGACCCCGTCGATGCCGGAATCCGTCCCCGCGAAACGCAGGTCCATTGCACGGCGGCACTCGGTTCGGACGTGCAGCTCTGCTGTAGTCGACGATCAGCGTCAGGTCGATGTCGGGGAAGCGGTCCTTGAAGGCGGCCTTGGTGCCGTCCTGCTGAGTCGGTGTGTCACCGCCGGCATAGACGACGAGCTTTCCGTCCTCCGCCAGAGCGGCCCGGTAGAGCTCGTCGAGCGACCTCGTCTCCTCCCGCCGGGACGATCGCCCCGACGCGGCGGCGGGAGAGGCCGACGCCGGAACCGCCGAGGCTCCGAAGGCACCGGCGCCTAGGGCGGCACCGGCACCCACGGCGAGGACACGTCGTCTGCTGGGGAAACTGGGCATGCCAAGAGACCTCTCTCAGGGGGTGGCGTGAAGGCCCGGTGCGCGCCACGGGCGTCGTCATTCTCGTGGGGCCCGATGGTGCTTCGCGTCGTCCGTGCGGAGCGATGAGGTCTCTCAGAGATGGAAGCCGTGTTCAACCGAACGGTTGAACACGGCTTCCAAGGCCTGCGGTCGGGAACGGCACCTCACCGCTGAGGGTTGCAGTCGTAGAGCGCGAAGGTGCCCGCGGTGCGGCGTCCGTAGGCGGTGGGCCGGATGCGGGTGCAGTGGGACTTCACCCAGGTGGTGGCGGGAGTGGTGGGGCGCTGGGTGGTGAGCAGCGCATAGCGCAGCTGGTCGGTGGTGACGAGGCTGCCGAGCTGCTGGGTGGTGGGAAAGGGGGTGCTGCCGGTGAAGCCGCCCATGACGAGGATGGGTTCGGACTTCGCGCGCAGCAGGGGCTCGGCGGTGTAGGCGGCCTGGGTGGCGAGCAGGTACTTCTCGCCGTGGCGGTGCGTGGTGAGGTAGTCGAGCAGGGCGGTGTCCCGGGCGTTGGGCTCACCGAGCCCTCTCCTTCGCGGAGCGTGGCGGGGATGCGCGTAGTACGACTTGCCGACCGGACCGGCCATCGGCGAGGTGGCCGCGCCCGCGTAGAGCGGGTTGAGGCCGGAGACGGCCCATCCGGCCGGTACGACCAGGGTGGCCGCGATCCCGGCGGTGAGGGCGGCGTGGACCCTCCGCGGGGAGGTGCGCGGCCCGCGGCTTGACAGGCCCACCACGCCGCACAGTGCGAGCATCACGGCGACCGGCAGCAGCCAGGAGACGAACCGGGTCGGCCAGTCGAGCACCAGCGCCCACGCCGCCGTCAGCGCGATCGCCGCCGGGAGCGCCAGGTGCCGCCGGCCGCCCACCTCGTGCTCCGCCTCCGGCTCCCATCCGGTATGCGCCTCAGGCTTGGGCTCGTGCTTCGCCTCGTACTCCGCTCGGAAGAGCGCGAGCCCGCCGCCGGCCAGCGCGGCGAGCGCCGGGGCGATGACGGCGGTGTAGTAGGCGTGGTTGCCGTTGGAGGTGCTGAACACCAGGGTGTGTACGGCCAGCCAGCCGCCCCACATCACAAATCCCGTGCGCAGCAGGTCGGTTCGCGGTTGGCCGGCGCGCCAGACGATGCCCAGGACCGCGGCGAGCACGGCGAGCGGCAGGAACCAGGCGACCTGCGGGCCGACGGTGTGGTTGATCAGCATGTTCCAGCCGGTGTTGCCGGTGGTGCGGCTGGCGGCGGTGCCCGCGACGGCACCGAAGGCGGTGGCATCGCTGCTGAAGCGGCTCAGGCCGTTGTAGCCGAAGACCAGGGCGAACGGATCGTTGTTGGACGTGCCGTCGAGGTAGGGGCGGCTCGCGGCCGGCGTCACCCAGGCGATCAGCACCCAGGAACAGGAGACCGCCAGGGAGACCGCACCGGCCAGCAGGACGCGCAGCGCCCGGTTCAACCGGGTTCCGGGCGCGGCGAGTTGGTAGACCGCGGCGAAGACCGGCAGCACCAGCCATGCCTGCAGCATCTTCGCCTGGAAGGCCAACCCGACCCAGACGCCGCAGGTGATCAGCGGCAGCAGCCGCTCGGTGCGCACCGCCTTCTGCAGCGCCCCGGCGGCCGCCACCAGGAGCAGGGTGAGCGCGGTGTCCGGGATGGTGGCACGGTTGAGCACCACGGTGACCGGGGTGAGGGTGAGCGTCAGCGCGGCGATCAGCGCGGCGAGCGGACCGGCCCAGGCCCGTACGATCCGGTGCAGCAGCCATACGGTGACGACGCCCTCGACGACCTGCGGAAGCGCGGCCGCCCAGGTGTGCGGGCCGAAGAGCCAGACGGAGACGGCGTCGGGCCAGAAGGCGCCGGGCAGCTTGTCGATGCTGATGGAGCCGCTCGCGTCGAGCCCGCCGAAGAAGAAGGCACGCCAGCTCTCGGACATCGACCGTATCGCCGCGCCGTAGAAGGGGTGGAGTGCGGCGTTCCCGATGCCCCAGGCGTACAGGACCGTGGCGACGACCAGCACCGCGGCGAGTGCCGGGCGCTCCCAGCGCGGGGTGTCTTCCGGCAGGCCGGAGCGGCGGCCGGGCTGCCGGCGGCCTCGGTGTGCTCCGGTGGGCCGGGCGGCGGGGATGGCGGTCATGGCAGTGGTCCTCGGATCAGCTGGTCAGGTGAGGCGGCGGTGCACAGGCGGCGGGATCAAGGCCGCGGGATCACAGGCGGCGGGCCGCCCGGAAGCCGCGGGCGTAGAAGTCGGTGCCGTCCAGCAGCGCGTGGCCCGACATGTCGCCCATGGTCGGGCCGTTGGCGGCGGAGCGGCTGGAGTAGAAGCGGTGCCGGCCCTGGTCGTCGAGGCCCATGTACATGCCGCAGTGGTCGATGAAGTCCGGCCGGTCCTTGATGATCGCGAAGAAGACCAGGTCGCCGGGTTGCAGGGCGCTCAGGTCGGTGGCCTGCTGCTTTCCGGTGTGCGCGATCACCACACGGCCGGGCCCGTGGGCGGCGATGGCGTACGCGCGGCGCGGCAGGCCGGGGCCCTTGGTGTTGGTGTTGTGCAGGGGGATGCCCATCCGGTAGCCCCACACCAGCCGTTGGAAGCCGGAGCAGTCGGCATCGCCGTAGCGGTCCTTCTCCGGCTGCACGCGCGTGCCGTCCGGGAAGGTCCAGGGCAGGCCCAGATAGTCGTAGAAGTCGGACTGTTCGTCGTGGAAGGCGAAGTCCAGCGGGTTGTTGACCGCGGCATTGCGCGGGCCGAAGTGTGCGGTGCCCGCGTAGCGCACGCCGGCGGCGTTGTGCTTGTCGGGCGCCCCGGCGCTGCTGTACTGGAACGCCACCGCGAAGACGTCCGGGCTGGTGTCGCCGAGCGCCTTGCGGAACCAGCTCCGGAACGAGGCGGACTTCTCCGTGCCCCGCTGCCACTCGTGCGGCAGCACCCGCACCCAGGCGTCCGTGGTCACCTTGGCCTCGGTGGTCCGCGGCTCGCTGAAGGTGCGGGTGGGGCCGGTGAGGACGGCCGTACGGGCTCCGTCGGTGAACGTGGCGAGCGTGCTGCCGTCGGCGGCGCGGACCACGGTGCGGGCGGGGGCGGACAGCCGCTCGAAGGTGTGGGCGCCGGTGGCGTGGGCGCTCGGGCCGGTACCCGTCTGGTCGGCGACCGTACCGCCGTGGTCGTCGCCGCCCTGCCTGAGGTGGTCCCAGGCGTACCCGCCCACCACCCCGGCGGCCGCGACGCCCGCGATCGTTCCGAGCACATTGCGGCGAGTGGGGTTGCTGCGTCGGCCGACGGGTTTGGAGTGCATGGCGATCCTCCTTGAAGTGTGAGGTGAGAGGCGGCTGGGCAGGTCAGCCGGTGGGCAGGGCGCCCATCAACAGGCCGGAGACCAGCACGACGTACGTGGCCAGCGTCACCGCCGTGGTCGAGATGACCGTGGCCGCCATGGGCTGCCGGACCATCTGGTAGGAGATCAGGCCGGGGACGATGAAGCCAAGGGTCTGTGACGTGTACAGCAACGGGAACTCATGGCTGAGGGCGAGCATCACGGTGGTCTGCATCACCACCGCGCACAGCACCACGGCGGCGAACAGCCGCTTGCCGTAGAGGATCACCGTGCGCTGCAGCAGCTTGGTCATGAAGTACGTGGCTCCCGCCACAACGACCATCAGCCCGGCCATCCGCACATCGGTGACGAGCGTGAGGGCGATCCAGCCCGGGGTGATCATCCCCCCGGGGGACAGGTTGGTGGTCAGATAGCAGACGAGCGAGAAGACCAGCCCGAGGGCGATCCCGAGTGCGGCGGTCTGCGGGGTGAGGTTGGCGGGGATCACGGGTTCCTCGTGGACTGGGGCGGATCGTAGGAGTGGTACCGGTCGTCGTGGGAGTGGTGCGGGTCGTCCGCGGTGCTCCGGTCCTCGGGCCGGCCATGGCGCGCGGCGAACCGGCGCGCGAGTTCGCGTTGCTCGGGGATGCGGAGGGCGTACGTCGGTGTCTCCAGCGGCGCCACCCAGCTGTACGGCTCCGGCTCGGGCGGCCTGGCCACCGAGACCCGCGGCCGCGGCAGGGCGATCTGCATCGTCTCCTGGTCCAGGCCGTCGCCGTCGGGAACGGCGTCGAACGGGTCCTCGGAGTCGTCCAGCGGCAGCTCGGCGAGGCACTCCAGGAACAGCTCGCCCTGACCGTGGATGTTGCCGATCGCCACCAGCGAGGACGCCGGGCCCAGTTCGGCGAGCATCGCCGCGGTGAGCTCCTCGGGGTCCCGGCGGTCGCCGCCGAGATCCACCACCCGCCCGGTGAAGCCGGCGGGAATCGCATCCCGGGCGCTCCGGGTCGGATGGCCGATCAGGAACACCGTCTCGGCGGCGAGGTCGGGGACGATGGCGCCCATCTGGCCGTTGCGCTCCACCCGGTCCGGGCGGCAGTTGATGACCACGCTGATCGGCCGTCTGATCGCGCCCAGATCCTCCAGCTGCTTCACGTTCATCAGCGTCGACTCGGGGTCGTTGGCCGCGAAGACGTTGGCGAACCGCAGCTTCTTGCCCTCGGGGGTGACGTAGCGCTCCACCGACAGCACGCCCGGGTCGGGGGGCGCGTCCCACATGCCCTGCATCGCGGTCTGCCGCTCCACGCCGAGCAGTTCGGCGACGGCGAGCGCGATCGCCACGTTCTCCTTGAAGGTGAACCAGCTGAAACCGCGCAGTTCGGCGTCGGTCACCGACTCCGGATCGACCGCGATCAGACGGCAGTTCCGCTTGTCGGCCTCTTCCTGGAGGATGTGCAGCCGGTCCTTCTCCGCCGTCACGCACACCCCGCCGACCGGCATCGAGCGGGAGAGCGAGCGGGCGACGTCGTCCAGCGTCGGCCCCATCTCCTCCAGATGGTCCTCGCGGACATTGCACAGCACGCCGATCGTGGAACGGATCAGCTTCTCCTGATTGGTCTCCTGCAGCGCCGGCATCACCGCCATGCACTCGATGACCAGCGCGTCCGGCCGGTAGGTCGCCGCCCGCCGTACGATGCCGATCTGCTCGACGATGTTGGAGATGCCGAACTTCCGGTAGACCGGTTCCTCGGTGGCATCCGGATGGATGAACCGGGCCGCGGTGCCGGTGGTCTTGGCCACCGTGACCAGGCCGCCGCCGCGCAGCGCCCCCGCACACAGCCGGGTGATCGAACTCTTGCCGCGGATGCCGTTGACCAGCACCCGCGTCGGTATCTGCTCCAGCGAGGCGAAGTGCCGCCGCTGCTCCAGGATTCCGGCGATCCACAGGCCGACGCAGCACAGCAGGACGATGACATAAAGGAAGAGCACGCCGATTCCGTCCTTCTACCGCTGGAGGGTGTTCTCACGCAGGGGCTGGGAGGGCACGGCGGCGGGGCCGGACCTGGCCGCCCGGTCGCGCTCCGCCAGGGCCTGGCGGATCAGCTCCAGGCTGCGGGTGACCGAGCCGATCTCGTCGTGGTTGACCGGATGCAGCACGGTACGGCGGTCTCCGCCGGCGAGCCGCTCGACGAGGACGGCGACCGCGCGCAGCGGCCGGACCACCACGACATGCAGCCAGCCCAGGCAGGCCGCGCCCACGGCGAGCCCCAGGATGCCGGCGAGCATGGTGCGCTGCTCGGCCTGCACCGCGGGGATCTGGAGCGCTGCCGCGGGCTCCGCGGTCACCACGTGCCAGCCCAGGCGGGCCGTCGGACCGCTCTGCGCCAGCGGCGCGGCGGCGTCGACCGAGGGACCGGAGGACGTCAGGTGCACCGCCGAGGTCGCCGTGCCCGCGGTTCCCGGGGCGCTCTGGGTGGAGCGGGCGAGACGGGTCAGGCCGGGGTCGGGCAGCGACTGGAAGGCCTGGTAGCCCACGCTGGCCGCCAGCACCTTCTCGTGGCTGTCCGTCACCCAGACGCTGCCCAGCTTCGGCCTGGGCAGCACGGAGTTGAGCGCCTTCACGTCGATCTCGCCGAACAGGACCACCCCGGCCGCCCTGGTCTTGCCCTTGACGGCCCGGACCTGCGTGTAGGCGGCGATCGCCGGGATGCGGCCCGAGGTGTTGACGGTGGTGATGCCGCCGCCGTCGGGCACGTGGACGAGGGTGCGCAGCGGTGTGTCGCCCACCCTCAGCGTGATCCCGCCCGAGCGGTCCAGGAGATACAGCGAGCGGTACTGCTTGTGATCGGCGAGGGCGCGCCGCAGGACCTCGGCCTGGGCGGCCCGGCTCCTGCCCGGCAGGCCCCCGGCCGCGGCGGTCAGGTCGGTGTACGACTGGTCGAGGGACTGCCGGATCCGGTTCGTCGCGATCTCGGTGCGTGCCTGCTGGTCGGCGAGGACCGGAGCGGGAACCGCGGTCGTGGTGTCCGCCCGGTTCAGCAGGGTGATCATCGGCACCGCCCAGAAGCCGACCACGACGACGCCGACCACGGCGAGCGCCCGGTAGCCCGGTCCGCGCCGGGCCGGGAACTCCTGCGGGCCGCTCTCGCCGAGCAGTTGCCGGCGCAGTGCGTCCAGCGCCCGCCCGATGCGGGCCAGTTCCCCGAAGCCATGCACCGGAACCGGCCGGGACAGCTCCTCCGACGCGGACGGCCAGTCCTGGGTAGCACCCCGGGCCAGGCGGCCGGCGGACAGATACAGCCGCAGCAGTGGCCGCTGCACGGAGAAGTACAGAGCGAGGCCGAGCAGCAGCGCGACACCGGCCAGCGATGCGGCGGCCTCGAGCGCGAAGCGCGAGTAGTCGGCGGTGGTGGTCGTGGCGGGCACCGTGTGGGAGGTGAGCACCACCAGACCGAGGCGGTCGGTGTCACCCGGGCCGGTCGTCGAGGCGACCTGGGCCCAGCCGGCCACGGTGCGTCGGCTGCCGGTGGTGGCACCCTGCAGGCTTCCCGAGGCGTCGGTGGCGGCCCCGGATGCGTGTGCCGCGCGGGCCGCCGCCGTGGACAGGCCGCTGTCGGCGGTGACCGACGACGCCTTGCCGTGGACGGCAGTGGCGAGTGCCGTTCCGCTCGCGTCCAGCACCTCGGCGGTGCGTCCGTCGCCGTAGGCCGCGACGGAGGGGAGCGCCTCGGAGACCACCAGCAGCCACTGCCGATCGGGCCGGTTCGGGGCCTGGTAGTCCTGGTCGGGGTCCTCCTGCTGGGCGGGCAGCGTGACCCTGGCGAAGTACAGCAGTTGCGGACTGCCGCCTGACGTCACCAGGCGCGGCGGAACCGTCCCGGACGCCGTCCTGGCGGCGTCCACCCCGGCCAGCGGCACCGTCCGGCCGCCGGCCGCCAGCAGCGTCCCGGTGTGCCGGTCGAGCAGCGCACTGCCGAGGACCGCTTTCCTGGCCGAGGTCAGCGCCTTGAGCGTGGTCACGGGGGTGGCTGTGCTCGTCGCCGGGTACGCGCTCGCGGTACGGCGCACCGTGCTCGCCTCGGCGTCGATCGCGGTGCGCATCGACTGCGCGGTGTCCGCGGCGATCTGCTGCTCGCCGTTCAACACGGCCTGCGGGACGGGCTCGGCGTGGACGCCGCCGAGGCCGATCACGGTCAGAACGGCGACGACGAGCAGAAGTATGACAAGTGAGGCGATGGGCGGGCGCACCCCGCCAAGCATCGGCATATCGGCGCGGCGGCGGATGCGGTGTCGGCGCGGCGCCCGGGGTGCGGAGGGCAGGGGAACGGGTCCTTCCTCAACTGGCGTCGAGCGCCCAAATGTTCGAGAGAGCGAACATCCTAGCTCCCGCCTGTCACGTAACCATCACACTTTCGCCCCATGTGACGTACGTGTTAATTCGAATTCACGGGAACGCCGAACGGCGGCCGTGCATGCCATCTCGGCACGCGGAAGGGCGGACCTGCAAGCAGGCCCGTCCTTTCGAACGCGTGCTCAGCTGTCCGGTCGACTCTCCGCTCAGCGGACGAAAGAGATCTCCGGGTACTTGGCGGTCGGCCCGTCGAGCAGGGTGCTGTGCTTGTGGCGCAGCGTCTGGTCGAAGAAGGCGGCGAGGTAGTCGCGCTGGACCTGGACCGCCCGGGCCGGGTCGATCGTGCCGTACTGCTGCTGGATCTGATCCTGGGAGAGGCCGAGCAGGCCCGCCTCCTGCGGCACCATCCACTCCTGGTCGCAGAACGACAGGTGCGCTGCGCCATGGAGCTTGATGTCGACCTTGTACCCCTTCAGATGCGACCACAGCGTGCGCCACGAACCGTCGTTGTTGCGGTTGTGGGTGCCGGAGCTGAAGAGCATGAAGGGGCGGTCCAGGTCCTTGCTCGGCGCCGTCCCGAAGAACTGGCCGTCAAGGTCTGCGCCGGCGGCGATGCGCTTGTCGAGCTGCATGGCGGTGTCGACCGCCCCGCCGCCCAGCGACCAGCCGAACATCCCGATACGGGACATGTCCACCGATTGCGTCAGACCGGCGGGGAGCGTCGCATGGCCGGCGTCCGGATTGCCGCCACTGCTGATCTTGCCGAGCGCGTTGATGACGAACTTGATGTCGGCCGCGCGCACCTTGAGCGTGTCGGAGGAGTGGGTGCCCGCCGGCATCGCGTTGAGTTCGAGCCGGTTGCCGGGGAACTGCACCTCGTTGGCGTCGTGGGTGTGGTCGACGGTGACGACGAGGTAGCCGCGGCTGGCCAGATCCTGGGCGAGCGCGGTGCCCTGCGCGCGGTCCGAGTGCAGCCCGGTCGAGTAGAGCAGGACGGGCAGCTTGCCGAGCGAGGTCTTCACCGGGGCGAGGACATGGCCCGCGGTCGTCGGCAGGGTGACCTGCTGCGGCGACATCCCGTGCGTGGTGAGGTAGTGGTTCCCGGAGATCGACGGCATCCACGGCGCCTGGTAGTGCCCGGACGTGGCGGTGGCCGGATACCAGAGCGAGACCATCACCTCGCGCTTGCCGCCCACATACGGATCCGTACGGGACGAGTCGACGAGATGCAGGCCGACCATGCCCACGCTGTTCGGCCCGGTCGGCGCGGGCATCTTGAGCTGCAGGGCGGACGCGGCCGTGCGGTTCGACGTGAACGCCTCCGGGTGTACCGACTTCTGGGCCAGCGGCCCCTCGTCGTTCTCGGGCGCCCAGTCCGGTTTCGAATTCGGCTCGGGCTCGTCGGGTGAGAACCCGGTGGCCGTGGGCGTGTCGGACGTCTTCCCGGCGGCCATCGCCGGCGTTATCCCCACACCCAGCGCGACGGCCAGTGCACCGGCCGAACCGACCGCTCTGGCGACGGCTCTGCTACGGGGCCGCGGGCGGCGGTGTTTCATGGAACCCCCTTGTTCGTCAGCGATCGTAGAACGCGCGATCGACTGCCGCATACCGTACAGCCACGGCCAGGGGTGTATTCACGCGCCCGGGTCACTGCCAGGCAGCAGGGGGAGCCTCACTGCGCGGCGACGCTCCCGGACGCCAGCACGTTCTGGTCGGCGGCCCAGGAGGCCAGGAGGCGCAAGCCGTCGTGGGAAGGGGTTTCGGGTGCGGCGGTCCACACGATGATGTGCTGGTCGGGGTCGGTGGCGCAGGTCAACGTGTGCCAGTCGAGGGTGAGTTCACCGACCACGGGATGGCGCAGCCGCTTGGTCCCCGTCGTCCGCAGGGCCACGTCGTGGGCGGCCCACCACTGGCGGAACTGCGGGTCACGCGCGGAGAGTTCCTCGACCAGGGCGGCAAGCCGCGGGTCGTCGGGATGGCGGGCGCTCTCCATGCGCAGCTGCGCGATGGCCAGCCGGGTGACCTCTTCCCAGTCCGCGTACAGCCGGCGCATGGCGGGCTCGGTGATCAGCAGGCGGAGGTAGAGCCGCTCCGGCTCCGGGATCTTTCCGAAGTCGGCGAACAGGGCGGCGGCCAGACGGTTCCAGCCCACCACCTCGGTATGGCGGCCGATCACGAACGCGGGGGTGTTGCTGAGATCGTCGAGCATGCGCTGCAGCTGGGGGTCCACCTGCCGGCGGTCGCTGCCGCGGTGGCGCACGTTCTTGCCCGCGAGCTCGAAGAGATAGGCGCGCTGGTCCTCGCTCAGGCGCAGCACCCGCGCGAGCTCGCTCAGCAGCGGGACGGACGGCTGCAGGCGGCCCTGCTCGACCCGGGTGTAGTAGTCGGTGCTGATCGCTGCCAGCACGGAGACCTCCTCGCGGCGCAGGCCCGGTACCCGCCGCGACTGACCGCTGTGGGGCAGCCCCAGCTCGGCGGGGTTGATCTCGGCACGGCGAGCCTTGAGGAATTCCCCGAGTTCGTTCAGATGAGGGTCCCTGCTCATGGACGACAGCCTGACACGGAATCGTGGACCATGGGGAGAGACGGATTCCTCCCTGGACAAACCCCGCAACGCCCTCCGGCGGTCCGAGGAGCAAGGCCCCTGGACCACCGTGGGCGCGCCACCGTCAGCTCAAGGCTTTGGTCACTTCCCGGGCCAGCGGGACGGCCGAGTACGGGTTCTGGCCGGTGTAGAGGGTGCGGTCCACCTCGACGTGCGGGGTGAACGGCTCGGTCTCGCGGTAGTCCGCGCCCAGCTCGGCCACCAGACGGTCCTGGAGCAGCCACTTCGCCCGGTCGGCGAGGCCGTTCTGGGTCTCTTCGGCGTTGGACAGCCCGGTCAGGCGGTAGCCGTGGAACGGGGACCTGCCGTCGGCGTCCACGGTGGACAGCAGTGCGGCGGGGCCGTGGCACACCAGCGACACGGGCTTGCCGGAGGCGAGCCACTCGATCAGCAGCCGGCCGGTCTCGGCGTCGTCCGACAGGTCCTCCATCGGGCCCCAGCCACCGGGGACGAAGACGGCGTCGTAGTCGGCGATCCCGACGTCCTCGATGCGCATCGGGTTCGCCAGTTCCGTCGCCTCGCGCAGCGCGCTCCGCATCCGCTCGGCGCCCTCCTCGCCGCCGTTGAACTCCGGCGTCAGGCTGAGCGCGTCCGCGGTCGGCGGGACGCCGCCCGGCGTGGCCGCGGCGATCTCGTACCCCGCCTCCTTGAAGACGGCGTACGGGCCGAGGGCCTCCTCGGCCCAGAAGCCGGCCGGCTGCCGGTGTCCGTCGGCCAGGGTCCAGTGGTCGGCGGCGGTGACGAGGAAGAGGATCTTCGCCATGGTTTCTCCCCGGGGTGGGCGCGGTCAGGCGGTCAGGGCCCGCTGGACGGTGTGGCTGTCGGCGGCCTGGAACAGGTGGGTGAGCCTGCCGTCGCGCACGGTCCACAGGTGGATGAAGCGGGCGTCCGACTCATGACCGGACTTGGACACGGCGTGGTAGTGGCCGCGGACGAAGACGTGCTCGCCGGCGTCGTAGAACTCCTCGGCGACCCCGCCGAAGGAGGTGAACTCGGGCGCGAGCCGGCCGAAGAAGTCGCTGCCGGCGCTCGCCCAGGTGTGGTAGACGCCGCCGTAGGGGAAGCCGGGGGTGATGTCCCAGACGATGGCGGGGTCGATGACCTCGGCGACCACGTCCGGTGCCATGCCGGAGTCGTAGAGCCGGCGGACGAGGGCGACGTTCGGGGATTCGGGCATGACGGGGCTCCGTAAGTGGTGGGGTGGGTCGGGACAGGTTTTCGGTCAGGCCGCGAGGGCGGCGCGGCCGGCGCGGAAGAACGCGGTCTGCCGCGCGACGCGGGCGCCGAGGCCCTCGGCGGTGGCGATGTCGGACTTGTGGACGGCATCCGGGCCGGCGTCGACGGGCGTCTGGGCACCGGCCCCGACGAAGTAGCCGAGGCGGTTGATGTCGTGCTCGCTGCCCGCGGTGGAGGCCCAGCCCGGCTGCACGCCCAGGCTGATCCAGTGCATCCCGTGCTGGGCGGCCATGGTGAAGAAGTAGCCCAGGGTGGAGGACTTGTCGCCGTTCTTGGCGCCCGAGTTGGTGAACCCGGCGGCGATCTTGTCGGCCCAGGTCTGGGTGTACCAGCGCTTGCTGGAGGCCTCGGCGAAGGCGTGGAAGGCCGCGGATGCGGTGCCCATGTAGGTGGGCGCGCCGAAGATGATCGCGTCCGCGGCGTCGAGCTGCGCCCACTGCTCCTCGGTGATGGCGTCCACGGGGACGGAGATCACGTCGGCGCCCGCGTCCGCCGCGCCGCGTGCAACGGCCTCGGCGATGACTGCGGTGTGGCCGTAGCCCGAGTGGAAGGCGACGGCGACAGTGGGTCGGCCGGAATCGGACATGGTGGTGGTGCTCCTCGAAAGGCGAATACAGGGGGATGGCTGCCAGCATGGCACCGGATGCGCACCTTGTGAGGGGGAGGAAAATTGCCCCGGTACGGGATTCTCCGAGGTGAACGGCCATGCCACCCCACGAAGAACCGCCAATGTTGTGCATTCCATTGACGGCAGCAAAAAAAGGGCCCTACATTCCTCGGCGTGTTCGCTCAGTGCACTGAGCATCTGTCCCGAGGAGCCGCACCATGCCTGCCGGAACCCGTACCCGCATTCCCCGCACCCGTCTGCGCATCGCCCTGACCGCCCTGGTCACACTGGCGTCCGCGGCGCTCACCACTCTCCCCTCACCGGCCGCCCAGGCCGACGCCCCGGCCGCCGGCCAGCTCACCGGCACCCTCTCCGACGGCGCCACCTGGATCGCGGACGTACCCGACCACTGGAACGGCACCCTGCTGCTGTTCAGCCACGGCTTCGGCCCCACCGTCGCCAGGGACGCCCCCACCGACGCCGTGCGCACCGAGCTGCTCGCCGAGGGCTACGCCATGGCCGGCTCGTCGTACGACCCCCATGGCTCGATGTGGGCCCTGAACAGCGCCGAACGCGACCAGTTCGCCACGCTCGGCGCCGTCACCGCGGAGATCGGAACGCCGCGGCGCACCCTGGCCATCGGCCAGTCCATGGGAGGGCTCGTCAACGCGCAGCTCGCCCGGGACGGCGGCGGGCGCATCGACGGTGCGCTCGGCCAGTGCGGTCTGGTCGCGGGCGGCACGGATCTGGACAACTACCAGCTGGACGCCGAGTACACCATCGCCCGGCTGCTGCTGCCCGGACAGGACGTGAAGCTCGTGCGGTTCGGCACCTCCGCCGAGGCGTCCGCCACCGCCGACCTGCTCACCAGGGCGGTCACCGCGGCGCAGTCCACCCCGCAGGGCCGGGCCAGGGTCGCGTTGGCCGCCGCCTTCCTCAACCTGCCCGCCTGGTCGCCCGGGAAGGACCGGCCCGCCGCGACCGACTGGGCGGGCCAGGAGGCGCAGCAGTACGACTGGTTCGCGCAGGGCATCCTGTCGTTCGTCGAGGGCGGCAGGTACGCCGTAGAGCAGTCCGTCGGCGGCGACAACTCCTGGAACCTGGGCGTGGATTACGCCCGTCTGCTGGCCGGCTCGGAACATGCTTCCCAGGTGCGTGCCCTCTACCGGGCGGCCGGTCTCGACCTGCGGGCCGAACTGCGCACGCTGACCGAGGGCGCCGCGATCACCGCCGATCCCGCCGCCGTCCGCACCGCGCAGCGGACCTCCTCCGCGGGCCAGGGCCTCGAGGTGCCCCTGCTCGACGTGCACACCACCGCCGACAACCTCGTCCCGGTGCAGCAGGAGAACCGCTTCGCCGCCCGCGTGCGTGCCTCCGGCGACGGCGCGCTGCTGCGCCAGGCCTACGTCGAGCGGCAGGGCCACTGCGCGTTCACCACCGCCGAGACCGTGGCCGCCCTGCACGCTCTCGAACACCGTGTCACCACCGGGCGTTGGGACGATGCCGCGACCCCGGCAGCGCTCCAGCGGTCCGCCACCGCGCTCGGTCTGGACGGAGCGGCGTATGTCCCGTACCGTCCGGCCCGCTTGACGGTCGGCCGCGACCGCCCGGCGGACCCCACCGGGCGCTGAAGCCGGAACCGCTGATGCCGCTCGGGGCACTGTCCCGAGCGGTCGCGGACTCTCGGAGGCGAGGCGGCCGTGCTCCCCAGCGGCTGACCATATCGATGTCCTGCTCCCGTTTGTGGTGGAGCCGTGATGGTCGGGTCCGGGTGGGCGGACCGACCGGACGGGTCACTACCTTGGTAACCAAGGGACAGGCCGTCCGCCCTGTGTGGGACGGCGCAGCCTTAACGGGGAGCAGGGATATGAGCAAGCGCGGCACGTTAGGCGGCAGCGCGCACGCCGACCGGGTGTTCCGGGTCCAGCGGGCGTTCACAGAGGTCGAAGGGCAGATGCACGGCCCCGGTGAGTTGGCGGAGGTGACCGGGCTTGACGACTCCACCGTTCACCGCATCCTCCAGTCGGGCGTCTATGACGGCATCTTCGCCCGCGAGGGGCACGGTCTGTACCGGCTGGGGGCCGGCGCCGCACGGCTTGGGCTGAAGTCCCTCGCGCACGCGCCCAACGAGCGTGTCGTGCACGCCGTTCTGGAGGATCTGCACGCGGCCACCGACGGAGGGCTGGCGTTCCTGTTCGCCCTGGCGCCCTTCGGAGGGGCCGGGAAGCAGTGCCTGGACATGGCTGTCGGCACGTCGGACCTGTCCGAACTCGGGATCACCCACAGGGCGTTCATGGAGGTCTGCCGGTCGCTGCGGACCGGAGCCGCAGGGCGGGCCATCCTCGCGTTCCTGCCGAAGGTCATCCAGGACCGGGTGCTGGCCGAGCCGGTCCCGGACGGGGCGGGGCCGGGCGCGTACCGCGACAACGCGCGGCTGCTGGCCTCCCTGGAGTCCGTCCGCAGGGACGGGCTCGCGGCCGACGTCGAGGAGTGGGCGGCGGGCTGGGTAGGCTGCGCGGCGCCCGTCCGGTGGGACGGGCTGATCATGGGGTCCGTGGCCGTGCTGAAGCCCGGGCACGACATGTCGGCGTGGCCCGGGCCCGCCGTACGGGCCGTGCAGCGGGCCGCCGCGCGCTTCACCCCTGCGGACGACGACGGGCCCTGGTCGGCGGAGGCCCCGGGCTCGTACTGAGCATTTCATTGTCCGACGTCCATTGAACGGTACGGCCGCGCAAATTCGCCGTACCGGAAATTCACCGGGCCTCGACCTCGGCGTACCCGCGACGGCTGCTCCTATTCGGGCGGATCCTCTTCTTCTCGCGTCGCGGGATTTCGCACCCGCCCGGGTGTTTCTCGCCCTGCGGGAGAGTCGCGGATTTCCTTGACATGGCACCGAGCGACCCTCGAATAATCGACAGCGAAAGGAGATCCCTGAAGAGATCCCAAGAGATCCGCCGAAACGGAGGAATGACATGCGGGACAGCGTCGCCCTCCTGCACGCCACCCGACGCGACGTGGAGCGCGGCCCCGGCTCCCGCGGTACCGAACAGCAGCACGCCCGCGGCAAGTTGACCGCGCGGGAACGGCTGGATCTCCTCTTCGACGCGGGGTCCTTCCACGAGGTCGAGCGGTTTCGGCGGCACCGGGCCACCGGGTTCGGACTGGAGCACCGCAGGCCCCACACCGATGGCGTCGTCACCGGCTGGGGCACCGTGCACGGGCGGACCGTGTTCGCGTACGCCCACGACTTCTGCATTTTCGGCGGATCGCTCGGCGAGGCCCACGCCACCAAGATCCACAAGATCATGGACATGGCCGTTTCGGCGGGCGCACCGCTGGTCTCCCTCAATGACGGCGCGGGCGCCCGTATCCAGGAGGGCGTCTCCGCGCTAGCCGGATACGGAGGAATTTTCCGCCGTAATACCAGGGCCTCCGGAGTGATTCCGCAGATCGCGGTGATGCTGGGCCCGTGCGCGGGCGGCGCCGCCTATTCGCCGGCGCTCAACGACTTCGTCTTCATGGTCCGCGGCACAGCCCAGATGTTCATCACGGGACCCGATGTGGTGCAGTCGGTGACGGGTGAGGAAATCACCCACGAAGAACTCGGCGGCGCGGACGTCCACGGCAGGCTCTCCGGCGTCGCCGGCTTCGTCCACGACGACGAGGCCGAATGCCTCGACGAAGTACGGCACCTGCTCTCGCTGCTGCCCTCCAACAATCGTGAGCTGCCGCCCGCCTATCCCTGCGACGACCCCGTGGAGCGTACGAACGACGGGCTCGTCGACCTCGTACCCGCCGACGCCAGCCGCCCCTACGACATGCGCGCGGTGATCAGGGAGGTCGTCGACGAGGGGGAGTGGCTGGAGACGCACGAGGGCTGGGCCACCAGCGTGCTGTGCGGACTGGCCCGGCTGGACGGGCAGACCGTCGGCATCGTCGCGAGCCAGCCGACCAGCCTCGCCGGGGTGCTGGACATCCACGCCGCCGAGAAGGCCGCCCGGTTCGTCTCCGTCTGCGACGCCTTCAGCATCCCCCTGGTGACCCTGGTCGATGTGCCCGGTTTCCTTCCGGGGGTCGACCAGGAGCACGGGGGCATCATCCGGCACGGCGCCAAACTCCTCTACGCGTACTGCAATGCGACGGTCCCGAGGATCTCGGTGGTGCTGCGCAAGGCGTACGGAGGCGCCTACATCGTCATGGACTCCCAGTCCATCGGCGCAGACGCCACCTATGCCTGGCCCGCCAACGAGATCGCGGTGATGGGCGCGCAGGGCGCGGCGAACGTGGTCTTCCGCCGGGAGATCGCCGCCGCCGACGATCCCGAGGAGACCCGCGCCCGACTCGTCAAGGAGTACAAAGCCGAGCTGATGCATCCCTACTACGCCGCGGAACGCGGGCTCGTCGACGACGTCATCGACCCGGCCGACACCCGGTCCACGCTCGTCAAGGCCCTGCGCGCGTTACGTGCCAAACACGCCGACCTGCCGTCCCGCAAACACGGCAACCCGCCGACGTGACCGGCCCCAGGACGCCGCTCGAAGCGACGAACGCGACCGACGCGACCGACACGGAAGCGGAGCGCATGACTCACCGGCTCAACCCCATCGACGAGGTCTTCCTCTCCATGGAAGGCGAAGTCGGCCTGATCCACGGCCAGTTCCTGCGGTTCGGAGGAAAACCGCCGCCGCTCAAGGAACTGCACGACCACCTCGCACAGCGGCTGCCCGGACTCCCCGGACTGACCCACCGGTTGACGTCTTCCAGTGGACGGCAGCGGCGTGAGCCGGCCGACGCCTTCGACCCCGCGGCTCACCTGGAAGAGCAGGAGTTCCCGGCAGGGACCTTGCTGGACGGGGTCCTGACCGCCCTGGTCCGTGAGCCGCTGCCGGTGAACGCTCCGCCCTGGTCGATGCGCCTCGTGCACGGGTACGCCGACGGGGAGTTCGGGATCTGCTACCGGGTCCACCACAGCGCCGAGGACGGCATGGGCGCGGCCCACGTCGTCTCCGCCCTGTTCGGCGACTGTGGTCCCGTGGACGGCCGGCGTGCCGCGGCGGGACCGAGGCCGCTCATCAGCGGCTCCATGCGCGAACTGGTCCGCGGCACGCTGAGCGTCGGCGCCGGTCTCGGCCGCGCGCTGGTGCCCGCACGGGCGTGGCCCAGAGCGCCGAAGCCCCGCCCCGAACGCCTCGGCGTGTGCAGCGCCGGCGCGACCTCGAACGAACTGCGGGAGCTGAGCCGCCGGTGCGGAGGCACCCTGAACGACGCGTTCCTCATGACGTTGTGGCAGGCGCTCAACGACTGGAGCGCCACGGGTGAGGGGCACCTGCGGTCGCGGCTGCGCACGACACCCGTTGCGGTACGGATGCCGCTGAGCACCCGACGGCCCGGCGAGGACGCCCTCCTCGGCAACCACCTCACCACCACGGTCGTCACCCTGCCGGCCCGCGGGACGCCCTTCGACGTCGCCTTCACCCAACTCGCAGGGCGCACCCGGCGGATGCGCGCCCACGGTCTGCGACCGGCCAGCCGGGCCCTGGTCGGGATCCTTCCTCCCGCCCTGACGCGGTGGACGGTCCGGCGACTGCTCAGCCCACAGGCGTCCCCGCTGTACGCCTCCAACTTCAGCCTGCCCACAGCGCTGTCCTTCCGGGGCGCCCCGGCGGTCGACGTGACCCCGCTCGGTGTGCTCCTGCCGGGCAACGCCCTGTCCGTGACGCTGCTCTCGCACGGAGAACAGGTGCGGATCAGCTTCCTGTACGACCGCGCGCTCCCCGAAGCGGAGCAGCTGGCCGGCCTCTGGCGCGCTGCGCTGGACACCCTGTCCGCCTCCGCCTAGCCCGGACCACCCCGCGCGCCTGCCCACCGTACGTTCGACGAAGGATCTTCTATGTCCGGTCGGTCACCTGCCCATGCAACCAGTCAAGCCGGTGGAAGTCGCGGCAACGCCCTGTGGACCCTGGTCGTGAGCGGACTCGCGGTGTTCATGGCCGCGTTGGACAACCTCGTCGTGATCACCGCGCTGCCCGCCATCCAGAAGTCCCTGGGTACGGATCTCCAGGACCTGGAATGGACGGTGAACGCCTACACCCTCGCCTTCGCGGTCTTCCTCATGTTCGGCGCGGCCGCCGGAGACCGCTTCGGACGCCGGCGGATGTTCCTGGCCGGACTCACGGTGTTCACCGCCGCGTCGGCGGCGTGCGCGCTCTCCGGTTCGCCGGGGGAGCTGATCGCCGCCCGGGCCGTGCAGGGCTTCGGCGCGGCCATCGTCATGCCGCTGACCTTGACGCTGCTGACGGAGGCGGTGTCCGAACGAAGGCGGGGCATCGCACTCGGCGTCTGGGGGGCGTTGAGCGGACTGGCGGTCGCGCTCGGTCCGCTGGTCGGCGGGGCCGTCGTGGAGAAGATCTCCTGGGAGTGGATCTTCTGGATCAACGTGCCGATCGGTGTCGTCGTGCTGCTGCTCGGACTGTGGCGGCTGGCCGAGAGCAAACAGCCGGGTGCACGGCTCGATCTGCCCGGCACCGTGCTGGTGAGCCTCGGCATGCTGGGCGTGGTCCTCGCACTGGTGAGCACCACCGACGACGGCTGGACCAGCGGCAAGGTGCTCGGCTCCCTGATCGCCGGAGCGGTACTGCTCGCGGCCTTCGTCCTGTGGGAACTGCGCTCCCCGTCGCCGATGCTGCCCATGCGGCTCTTCCGCAACCGCTCGTTCACCGCCGTCAACGTCACCAGCGCGCTGATGTTCGCGGCCATGTTCGGACTGGTCTTCCTGCTCACCCAGTTCATGCAGAACATCCAGGGCTTCTCGCCTCTGGAGGCGGGTGTGCGGATGCTCGCGTGGACGGCGATGCCCGTGGTGGTCGCCCCCCTCGCCTCCTTCCTGACCGCCTGGATCGGCAACCGGCTCGTGGTGGCCCTGGGACTGCTGGCCGAGGCCGTCGCGCTGGGCTGGCTGGCCTCGGTGTCCCACGTGCACACCGAGTACGCGGACCAGGTGCCCGGTCTGGTCCTGGGCGGCATCGGTCTGGGGCTGTTCTTCGCACCCGTCGCCGAGATGGCGATGAACGTCGTCAGCCCGCACGAACAGGGCATCGCATCCGGCGCCAACAACACCTTCCGCGAGCTCGGCGGAGTCCTCGGCGTCGCGGTACTGACCTCGGTCTTCACCTCGTACGGCGGTTACACCACACCCCAGCGGTTCGTGGACGGACTGGTCCCCGCCGCCTGGGTCGGATCCGCCTTCGCGGCGCTCGGCGTCCTGGCGATGCTCTGCGCACCGCGCCGCTCCAGGCAGCAGCAGTCGGCGGAGGCGTCCCGGGCACACGTCGAGCGGCAGGACGCAAGCGGGGTCCACGCACTTCAGGAGACCAGGAGCTAGCCGTCCCGGCATGCGAACTCACCGAAACACCACTGGGGGATCTGACATGTACGACGTCATCGTGGTCGGCGCGCGCGTCAGCGGCGCCTCCACGGCCATGCTCCTGTCGAGGGCGGGCCACCGCGTCCTGCTCCTCGACCGGGCCGTCTTCCCCGGCGGGAAGGCCGCGGCGACCAACCTGGTGCACCCGCCGGGCATCGCCCGGCTGAAACGCTGGGGGCTGCTGGACCGGCTGACCGCCACGGGCTGCCCGCCCATCCGCGAGTACGGACTGCAGAGCGGCCGGGCCCGGCTGATGGCCCCGCTGCCGGCCGTCGAGGAGGTCGACGCGGCGTACTCCCCGGACCGGGCCACGCTGGACCGGATCCTGCTGGAGGCGGCGCTCGAGGCCGGCGCCGAGTTCCGCGAGGACTTCTCGGTACAGGAGCTGTGCACCGACGAGGCGGGCACCGTGACCGGCGTACGCGGACGGTCGGGCGATGGCGCCACCGTCACCGAACACGCCCGCCTCGTCGTGGGCGCCGACGGCTCCAACTCCACGATCGCCCGGCTCACGGGCGCCGAGAAGTACGCCACCCGGCCCGTCCTCAACAAGAGCCACTGGGCCTACTGGGAAGGGCTGCCGCACGACGGCCGGGTGCGCACCCACCGGCACGCCCGCAAGCACACCTTCACCTGGCCCACCCACGACGACCTGACCATCGTGGGCGTCGCCCTGCCGACGCGGGACTTCAGGGCGAGCAGCGACGAGGAACGCGACCGGACCGTCATCGAGGCCTTCGAGGACGTGGACCCCGAGTGGGCCGCGTCGCTGCGCGAGACCAAGCGCGCGGGCCGCTGGATGACCGGTGCGGTACCGAACTTCCTGCGGCGCGCGCACGGGCCCGGCTGGGCGCTGGTCGGGGACGCCGGATACACCCGGGACCCGATCACGGCCGCGGGCATCACCGACGGTCTGCGCAGCGCCGAACTCCTCGCGGAAGCCGTCGAGGAGGGACTGTCGTCCCCGCCCGGCGCCGGGCTGCCGGCCGCACTCGCCCGGTACGGCCGCCGACGGGACGACCTGGTCACCGGCCACTACCGGTACACCTGCGAGCACGCCCTCATCGCCGACCACAGCCCCGAGGAGATCGAGTTCATCAGGGCGATGAGCCGCAGCGCCACCCACGGCCGGGACATGGTCGGCGTGTTCGCCACGATCGTGGACCCCGCACAGTTCTACTCGGCCGCCAACATCCACGCCCTGCTGGACCACCTGGAGCCCGGTCCGGACCTCGGCTGGAAACTGCGGATGGTGCGCTGGCTGGTGCGCGGGGCACCCCGGCACTTCGCCCCCGCCTCCCGGGCCGGCGACCGGCTGATCGCCAGAAACCTCGGCCCCATGGGGCGGTACCTGCTCGACGGCTCCCCACAGCCGGTGCACTAGCCACCCGCAACGAGCCTGCCACCCACGCTCACCAACCCCACCTCGTTCAGCAAGGGATCCATCAGCATGCCCGAAAACACCTCCACCGGCCCGATCACCGCGTTCGTCTTCCCCGGCCAGGGCGGCTTCGACGGCGCCGCCCTACGGCGGGCGAAGGAGACGTACCCGCAGGTCCAGCGCGTGTTCGATCGCCTCGACTCGGCGACGGACGCCCTGTTCTCACGACGCATCAGCGATGTCCTGTTCGGACCCGAACAGACCGACCTGCGAGGACTGCTCGCGGGTGACTCCTGGCTGTCCCAGGTGGCCATCTACGGCGCCGGGCTCGCCGCCTACGAGATCCTCACCGACCAGGGCGTACGGCCGGACGTGCTCGCGGGTCACAGCCTCGGGGAGATCACCGCCCTGGTGGCGGCCGGAGCCTTCTCGGCCGAGGACGGCGTGCGCATCGTCGCGCAGCGCGTGGCGGTCATCGAGCGCCACGAGGGGATCGACGGACGCATGGTGGCCCTGTCGGCCGGGGCCGACAGGGTCCGGATGCTCCTCGGCCTGCTGGACGACCCGCTGCTGGCGGTCGCCACCGAGAACCACGACGAACAGACCGTGGTGAGCGGTCCCGACGCGGTGCTGGACCAGGTGACGGCGATCGCCGCACAGCTGAACATCGGCGCGATCGAGATCGACGCGCCGTTCCCCTTCCACACCCCGGCGCTGGCACCCGCGGCCCCCGAATTCGAGGCGTTCGTCCGCACGTTGGACCAGCACCCACTCCAGCGGCCCGTGTACTCGCCGATCCTCCAGCGCCACTACGAGCCGGACGAAGCTCTCGCCGGCCGCCTCGCGGACCACTTCGTCCAGCCGGTCCGTTTCGCGGCGGCGGTGCGCACCCTGCACCAGGACGGAGTCTCCACGTTCGTGGAGGCCGGCGGACGTGCCGCCCTGTCCAAGCTGGTGACCCGGCTGACCCAGGGCTCCCACGTGCGCTCCCTGCCCACCCTCGCGCTCGACGACGGCGACCGGCTGGCGCTGGACGCGACACTGCGGGAGCTGCGCGCGGCGGGCCTGGCCGACCCCGACGGCATGTCCGGATCCGGGCCCGGCCTCGCGGAGCTGCTGGCCCCGACCGTCGACTCGGACCTCTTCGAGGCCTACTGGAAGGCGCACGGGCACGAGGTACGGGAGCGCGTGCGCAGGGATGCGGAGGCCTTCGCGGAGGAGGAGCGCGAGCAGGGCCGGGAGCAGGAGCCGGCCCCGAGCCCCGCGCCTGCGCACGGGGCCCTGGACCGCGACGAGGTCCTCGGCGAGCTGCGGGCCCTGTACGCGCAGGCGCTGGAGTACCCGGAAGAGGTCTTCGAGGGCGGAGCACAGCTGGAGGCCGAGCTCGGCGTCGACTCGGTCAAGCAGGTCGAGCTGCTCTCCCGGGTCTCCCAGCGGTACGAACTGCCGCCCCGCGAGGCGGACTTCCGGCTGGCGCCCTACAACACGCTCGACGCCATCGCCGACTTCGTGATCGCGGAGCTGGAACGGCATCCCGAGCCGGCGCCGGCGGGCTGATGCCGGACCGACACCACGGACACCACGGACGCGACCGATACGAAGGACACGGATTTCGATGAGGGACCTCACCGGCAAGGTGGCGCTGGTAACCGGCGGGTCGAGGGGGATCGGAAAGGCCATCGTGCGGGACCTCGCCGCACGGGGGGCCGACATCGTCCTCAACTACTTCCACTCGCATGAGCAGGCCAAGCGGACGCGCGACGAACTCGTCGCCGAGGGAGCCAGGGTCGATCTCGTACGGGCCTCGGTGGCCCGGCAGGAGCAGGTCGAGCGGATGTTCCAGGAGGTCGACCGGCTGCACGGCAGGCTCGACATCCTGGTCAACAACGCGGCGAACGGCGCCCTGCTGCCGCCGGACGAGATCACCGAGGACCACCTGGACAAGGCGATCGAGACCAACTACAAGGGCGGGTTGCGCTGTTCACGGGCCGCGGCACCGCTGATGGCGCGGGGCGGGGGCGGCTCCATCGTCACCGTGTCCGCGCTGGGCGGCTCGCAGATGGTGATGGCCAACTACTCGGCCTGCGCTCCGGCGAAGGCGGCCGCCGAGGCCGCCGCCCGCTATCTCGCGGTGGAACTGGCGCCCTCGGGCATCCGGGTCAACATCGCCTCGGCCGCCATGCTGAGCAGCGAGGTGGCGGACAAGTTCCCCGATGCCCGGCAGATGCAGGACGCCATCGCCAGGGCCACCCCGTGGGGGCGGCTCGGCAGGCCGGAGGAGTTCGCCGCGCTCGTCTCCTTCCTCGCCTCCGACGACGCCAGGTGGATCACGGGACAGGTCGTCCTGGCCGACGGCGGCCTCACCCTCGGCGCCGCCCTTCTCTCGCCTCCGACCAAGGCCGCAGAGGTGCCCGAAGCCGACGCTGAAGAACCCGTCGAGTTCGGTGACGATGCCATCGCGGTCGTCGGCATGGGCATGGCCGTCGCCGGGGCCAACAGCCCCGACGAGTTCTGGAAGCTGCGTACGACAGGCGACGAGCTCTTCGTCAAGGTCCCCCGCGAGCGCTGGCAGCACGACTGCTTCCACTCCTTGGACCTGACCGCCGAGGACAAGGCGTACGCCGAACAGTGCGTGTTCATCACGGACTTCGCCGCCGCCGAAGGGGCCCTCGAGGGCATGCCGGACGGCCCGGAAGAGGCGGAACTCACCACCCAGTGGCTGCGC
The DNA here is from genome assembly GCF_039532765.1 of Streptomyces longisporus. Lineage (NCBI taxonomy): Bacteria > Bacillati > Actinomycetota > Actinomycetes > Kitasatosporales > Streptomycetaceae > Streptomyces > Streptomyces longisporus. Next base: position 417,351 of record NZ_BAAASG010000002.1, on the reverse strand, counting down.
CACAGCCTGGTGCAGGCGCTCGACGGCGTCACGCGCCGTGACACCGACAGGTGCTCCTTCGTGGTCGGCTACACCCCGGACGGCAGCCAGCACCTCGAAGAGGCGGGCGTCCTTGCGAGCGCGCACCGGCTGACGCACGGCATCGTCGACGAGCTGGGGGTCCCGCACGAGCAGCGTGACACCCTCCGCGAGGGCATCGACCAGGCCCTGACCGACCGGTACCGGCGCGGTGCCCGGTCCCCCTCGCGCTTCCTGCCCCACCGGGTCGGTGAAGTGGCCATGGACGGCGTCCTTCCGCCCTCCACCGAACTCCACATGGTGGACACCGCCTGCTCCTCGTCGCTGTACGCCGTCGACATCGCGGCCAAGGGCCTGCTGATGGGCAAGCAGGACATCGCCGTGTGCGGCGGAGCCTTCGCCCTGGCGCCGCGCGGCACCGTCCTGTTCTCGAAGCTCCAGGGACTGTCCAAGCGCGGCACCGTGCACGCCCTCGACGAGAGCGCCGACGGCGTGATCTTCGCGGACGGCGCCGCCCTCGTCGTACTCAAGCGGCTCAGCAGGGCCCAGCAGGACGGCGACCGGGTGCTCGGGGTGCTGCGGGCCTTCGGCTCGTCCTCCGACGGCAAGGGCAAGGCGATCTACGCCCCCAACGCGCAGGGGCAGGGCCTGGCGGTGCGGCGGGCCCTGGAGGGCGGTGAGGTCGACAGCGCCGACGTGCAGTGGATCAACGCGCACGCGACCGGTACGCCCGCCGGTGACCTGGAGGAGTTCACCACGCTGCGGGAGCACTTCGGCACCTCCGCTCCGACGGCCGTCACCTCCAACAAGTCGCTGCTGGGACACACCGGTTGGGCCGCCGGAGTCGTCTCGCTCATCGAGAGCCTCAAGGGCCTGGAACAGCACACCATCCCCGGCCAGTTCCGCCTCGACACCCCGCGTGCCGACTTCCGTCTTGCGGACACGCGGCTGGAGGTCAGCGCGGAGCCGAGGCACTGGCCCGAGGGCGGGCAGCGGCCCCGGCTGGCGGCCGTGTCCGGGTTCGGCTTCGGAGGTACGAACGCCCATCTCATCGTCTCCGAGAACCGCCCGCGCGCCGAGGCGGCCGAGGGGCGGACCCCGGCGACGAAGGCGCCCGCCACCGACAGCCGGGTGGCCCTCGTCGGCTGGTCGGCCCATGTGCCGGGCCTGGACGGGCGCGAGGAGGTGACCAGTTGGCTGAAGGGCGGCCGGCCGCCGCTGGACAGCTTCGGAGCGGACTACCCGGTGCCGCCGTTCAAGAAGGTCCGGCTGCCTCCCAAGACGATCCGCGCCCTGGACCGGTGCCAGCTGATGATCCTCGAATGCGCTCACGAACTCCGGGACAGGATGCCGGACTTCTGGAACGAACAGGCCGCGAAAACCGGGGTGTTCGTGGGGCACATGGGGCCGACCAGGGCCGCGATGCTGTACGCCAACCGGTGCTACCTGGACGACATAGGTGAGGCACTCGGCGCTTCGCACCTCGCCGGATCCGCCGAGGTGCCCGGGGTCCTCGACCGGCTGCGGGAACAGGTGCGGTCCATGATCCCGGAGTCCAACGAGGACTCGTTCCCCGGTCAGATGCCCAACATCATCTCCGCCCGGGTGGCGAACTACTTCGACCTCAACGGCTCCAACATGACGCTGGACTCGGGCTTCGCCTCGGCTCTGTCCTCGATCACTCTGGCCGGCCGGTATCTGCGGACCGGGGAGCTGGACTTCGCGCTGGCCGGAGGGATCAACGGCAACAGCCTCCCGGAGTACCGGTCCCTCGTCGGCGACCTGCTGCCGGAGCAGGAGGAGCAACTGGCCGAGGGTGCCTTCCTGTTCGCGCTGACCACCGAGGAACGGGCCCGGAGCCACGGCCTGCCCGTCCTGGCGTACGTGGACGAGACGCTGGACGAAGCGGCTGAGCACGAGGCGGTCGTGTGCGGGGCCGGAGCCCCGGAGAACGCCCGCTACCTGGGTGCGGCCGGAGGCCTGGCCGTCCTCAGGGCCCTGCACGGCCCCGCGGGGACGGTGACGGTCTCCAGTGCGGAGGAGGCAAGCGCCACCGGGCCCAGGCTCCGGCTGACCATCCCCGGTGGCGCCACCACCGGGAGCCCCGAAACCCTTCGTGACGGTTTCCGTTCGACCACCCACACCGAAGCCGGCGAGCCCCTGCGGGTCCGGCGTCGCGTCCCGGTGTGGGAAGCCGCGCCGTCCCGCCCGCCCCGTGAGCCGGTCCCGTTCCTGCCGGACGGCGCCGTCGTCGTCACCGACGCACCCGACCTGGTGGCCCGGGCGGCAGGCCCGGACTCCGCGCTCACGGTGCTGTCGACCGCACCGCTCGATACACCCCGTCCCGGCTGGCACCACCTGTCGCGGGTCACCCCCGAGGCCGTACGCGAGGCACTCTCGGGCACCGCCGGGCCGATCACCCGGCTGCGGATCCTGAGCGATCTCAGCCGCGCCGTGCCGCCGGACCAGGCCCTCGCCGCGGACGGCACACCCTCTCTGCTCGCCCTGCACGACGCCGCCTACCTGGCCCTCCAGTTCGGCTACGACGATCTTGCCCGGCCCGGTTCGGCCGTGACGATGCTGCTCCTCAGGGCCGTGCAGGACGGCACGCCGCACCCCTTCTCCGGTCTCTTCACCGGCCTCCTGAAGACCGCGGGCCTTGAACTGTCCGAAGGCGGCAGCCTCGCGTACCTCACCTCCGGCGGCGACATGGCGGCGGCGGTACGCAGCGTCGAGGAGGAGATCGGTGCAGCCCGCGACTTCCCCGTGGTCGTCGAGGACGACGGGGTGCGCGGTACCTGGCGGCTGCGGGACGAGCCGGTCACCCTGGACGAGCACACGCCCGTCGCACTGGACCGGGACTCCGTGATCGTCGTGGCCGGCGGCACCCGGGGGATCACCGCCGAGGTGGTCAAGTCCCTTGCCAGGGAGTTCGGTTCACGCATCCACGTCTTCGGCAGCAACGACCTCGACGCCCATCCGCCCTCCGTCTTCGCCGGTACCGACGAGGAGTTCGCCGCGGGGCGGGCCGCGTACATCTCCGCCGAACTCGCCAAGGGCGGCGGCCGGAACGTCGCGAGCATCACCAAGGAGTTCGACCGGATGCTCAACGCGCGTGAGTCCCGGCGCAACCTGCAGGAGATGGCCGCCGCGAGCGGCGCCGACCGGGTCGTCTACCGCACCTGCGACATGCGTGACGGCGCCGAGGTGGAGAAGGGCCTCGGCGAGGTTCTGCGGGAGCACGGCCGGATCGACCTGCTCATCAACGCCGCGGGGCTCCAGCGCTCGGCACTCATCAAGGACAAGGACTTCGCGGAGTTCATCGCCATCCGGGACCTGAAAGTGCAGTCGTATCTGAACCTGAAGTACGCGCTGCGCGACACCCCGCCGCGTCTGTGGTGCAACTTCGGCTCCCTGCTGGGCCACTTCGGGCAGCTCGGCGAAGCGGACTACGCCGCCGCCAACGACTTCCTGAGCAGCGCCGCGACCCACGCGGCGGCCACCTCCGGCCATCCGGAGGTCACCATCGGGTGGACGCTGTGGGGGAGCGTCGGCATGGGCGCGGGCGAGCTGACGAAGGCGTACTACGAACGGGCCGGCTCCTACAGCAGCATGCCGGTGCCCGAGGGCGTCCACCACTTCGTGCAGGAGCTGCACGCCCCCGTCCGGCGGCCCTCCGTCGTGCACCTGGGGGACGCGGAAGAGGCCACGGTGGAGAAGTTCTACCCCGGCTATCTGAGGGCCGAGGACCCCTCGGCATCCCCGGCCGCGAGGCCCGCGCCTCCCGGTTTCTTCCTGCGCCGCCTGGTGTCCTCCGACGACCGTTCCGCCGAGTTCGCCTGCCCCTTCGACCTGCGCACCGACGGCTATCTGGAACACCACACCGTGCGGGGCGAACCGACGCTGCCCGGCACCTTCGTCACCGAGATCGCGGCCGAGGCGGCCCGCCATCTGGTGCCCGGCCGGAACGTGATCGCCTTCGAGGACCTGAGGTTCGAGCACTTCCTGCGGGTGTACCGCGACGTCCCGACCGCGCCGAAGCGCATCACGGCAAAGATCGTCGAGGACGAAGGGGACACCACCGTCGTCCAGGTCCTCGTCTCCGAGGACGTGGTCTCCCCGGGCGGCGTCGGCCTGGTCGAGAACAGGCCGCACTTCACGGCCCGGGTGGTCCTCGCGGACACGTTCGCCCCCGCCCCGCGCTGGGAGCCCTGGGACAGCGCGGACGACACTCCCGTCCCCGATCCGTACCACCAGCCGGGCTCGCCGGTCTGGCTGAGCGGGCCGTTCGTCTCGACGACCGGCACAGCCATCCATCCCCTGGGCAAGCGGGGGCGGTACTCCCTCTCGCTTCCCTCGGACGACCCGGTGTGGCCGCGGTTCACCGTGCCGTGCGTGCTGCTGGACGGACTGGCCAGGGTCGGGGTGCTGGATCTGGTGGACGGCCGGCTGGTGCCGGTCGCAGCGCCCCTGTCGATCCGCCGTATCGACCTCTACGAGGAGACGAACGACCACATCCTGTCGACCGAGCCGGGCCCCATCGACCTGTACGCCACGCCCCGCGGGTTCGGCCTGTCCGCCGACCGGGTGGACAACCGGTTCGTCGCCGCACGTTCCGACGGCCGGATGGTCCTCCAGATGAAGGACCTCCGGGCGGCGCTGATCGGCTACGTCGACGCCCGCACGGGTGAGGCCGTGTCCGCCGACGGCGTCCGACCGCCGCGACCGACGTGATCCGCGTGACCAGGAAGGAACTGAAACATGCTGACGACTTCGCGGGAGTCGCCGCCTGTCGGCGTGCCCGCCGCCACCGGGGACCCGGCGGTGCAGCCGACCACCCGGATGGTGTGGCGGCCCGCCGCGCTCCCACCGCTCACCCCGGACACGTCGCGGCCGGCCGGGATGCGGGTCCTGCTGCTCGCCGACGACGACGAGAGCGCCGAGCGCGTCGAGCGCGAACTGACCGCACGCGGGGCACTGGTGCGGCGGCGCACACCCGCGACCGTCGCGCCCGCCCCCGACGACGGCCCGGTGGATGCCATCGTCGACCTCACCCTGGGCGGCGGGACTCCCGCGCACGGCACCGAGGACCTGACGGGCGTGTGGCGCGAACCGCTGCTGCGGACCGTGACCGCGCTGCGCGAGCAGTACGAGGACTGGGCCGCGGAGACCTCCGCACGGCGGCTGTTCTATCTGGCCGTGACCCACCTCGGCGGCGGGATGGGGCAGCATCCGGACGACGACCTGGCCCAACCGCTGGGCGGCATCTGGGCGGGGCTCGCCAAGACGCTGCACCGCGAGTTCCCCAACTGCAACGCGCGCATCGTGGACACCGCGCTCTCGGCGGCCAAGGACCTGCCCGGCGTCGTCGTGAGCGAGCTGGGCCGGACCGGGGAGATCGAGGTCGGCCACCGCGACGGACGGCGCCTCACCCTGTCTCCCGTCGCGGCCCCGGTCGGACCCCCCGCCGTGAGCCTGGGCCCCGAGGACTGCGTCCTGGTCTCGGGAGGCGGGCGCGGCATCGGCTGGGAGCTCGCCCGCACACTCGCCGAGCAGCATGGCACGCGGGTCGTCGTGACCGGCCGGGAGCCCTTCCCCTCCGCGGACGAACCGTGGTTCGGTGCGGACGCGGCCGAACTCAAGGCGTACGAGAAGGAGTTGTGGTCCGGCAGCCGCCGTGGTCGCCCGCTGCCCGAGATCCGCCGCGACATCGCCCGCGTGCGCCGCCTGTGGGAGCTGGCGGGCAACATCACCGGCGCGCGGGCGCGCGGACTGCGCATCGAGTACGTCCCGTGCGACTTCACCGACCTGGACCAGGTGCGCGCGCTGCTGGCGCGGGAGGGCGACGCGCTGACCGGCGTCGTGCACAACGCGGGCGTGGACACCGCGGCCAGGCTGCCCAAGAAGACGGACGACGACATCCTGCGGACGGTGGCGACGAAGATCGACGGCTTCGCCCATCTCTTCGGTGAACTCGCCGACAGCAGCCTGAAGTTCTTCTGCAACGTGGGCTCGCTCACCGGGCGGCTGGGCGGCATGGTCGGCCAGCTGGAGTACGCCGCCGCGAACGAGGCGCTCGCCCGGCTGGGCCGGTGGGCGGACCGCCGGACCGCCTACCCGGTGATGACGCTCGCCTGGCCGACCTGGGACCGTATTGGCCTCATCGCGAACTTCTCGGCGACGCGGCGCTACATGGCACCGCTCGGCGTCGCCGACGGACTCGCCAAGTGGCAGGCCGAGCTGCTGGCGGGCTCCGCCGGTGAGGTCACCTTCGTGGGACCGCTCGGCGACGCCGTCGACCCCGGCCAGGCCACCGGTTACCCGGTCGTGCCCGACCTGCCCGGATACGCCGAGGTGTACCCGAAGATCCACCACCTCGGCGAGGTGACCTCCTACGAGCCGCACGCCCGGCTGGTGTCGAGGGTCCGCTTCGACCGGGAGACCACCCCGGTGCTGACGGACTTCCTGGTGGACGGCGCCGAGGCGGTCCCGGTGAGCCTGCTGCTGGAGAACGCGCTCCGGGGCGCGGAGTGGGTCGTACCGCCGGACTTCCCGGAGCTGCGCCTCGACTGTCTGGAGGACGTCGTCGTCCCCCTGGACCTGTTGCGGCTCGACGGGCCGGTCACCGTCTGGGAGCGGGAGCTCCGGGGCGTTCACGACGGACGGTCCTGGACGGTCGAGGCCCGTTTCCGGCGCCCCGGCGGTGCGGGCCCGGAGGCGAGGGCGCGCATCGTGTACGCGCCGGGGGACACCCGCTCGCCCGCCCCGCCCCGCAGCAAGCTCACCCGGATGACCACCTGGCGCTCGGGGCCCGAGCTGCTGAACTGGCGTTCCGCGGTTGTGCCCCGCGCACGGTGGACCCGTACCGAGGAGGGCCGCTGGGCCGGCGAGGTGCGCCCCTGCGCGCCCAACGACCTGTGGGCGACAGCGGCCGTTCCCCGTACCGCCCTGGCCATGTCGGCACTGGAGAACGTGGTGCGGCTGTGCGCGAGACAGGGTGCGGGGATCTCGGTGGCGGTCGACCCGCTGACCGTCGGACGCATCACCGTCCACGGAGAGGAGAACGGGAATTGCCTCATCGAAGGAGATCCCGCGCTGGGCACCTGGAAAATCACGAGCGCTGCCTCCGGCGCCCGCGTCATGACGATAACCGGATTCGAGGGTCCGGTCGTGGGCGATTGAGGAACCGATCGATCACCGACACCTCACAGAACCCAAGGAACAGGAATGGAGCCACATGTCGAACACCTTGAAGAACAAGGCAGTTCTGGAACGCTACTACGAGGAATGCCTCAACAAGGGAAATCTCGACGTCATCTATGAGGGTGCCGCCGAGGACCACATCAGCCACGGGACGGCCCCGAATGGCGAAGAGGGTGTGGAACACCTCAAGGAATGGGTGCGGATCCAGCGCGCCTCCTTCCCCGACCTCCATGTCACGGTGGACGACTGGATCCTGGAGGGCGAGAAGGTCGTCAGCCGTTTCACCGCGCGGGGCACCCACACGGGCGAGCCCTACGAGGGGATCCCGGCCGTCGGGCGGGAGTTCGCCGTTCCCGGGATCGTCATCGACGAGTTCCGCGACGGGGTGATCGTGGAGAGCTGGTTCTCCCTGGATGCCTTCGACCTCGCGAAGCAGCTGGGTGCCTTCGGCTGAACGTGCGGCGGCACCGGCACCCCGCTGGGTGCCGGTGCCGGTCGAGGGTACTAGCGCTTGTCCGTGATGGGCTCGGCGTGGGCTTCGGCGTTGCCCGAGGCGGCGATCCGGTCGAGTGCCCGCTGCAGGACGACGGTGTCCTCCAGGGTGTGGATCTCGGTGATGCGCCCCCACTTGAGATACATGAACTGGGTCATGACGTTGTCGTAGCGGGTGCCGTCGGGCAGCGGGCCGCCGATCCGTACCCGGGTGGCCACCCTGGTCAGCCAGGGGCCGCCGGAAATGATGATTTCCTGCGGTTTGAATTCGGCCTCGGGAATGAGCCGGAAGACCCGCTGCCACCACAGGCTCATGGATTCGACGGTATGGCGCTCGCCGGCGAGCGCGTGCTCCCCGTAGAAGACGTAGGTGAAATCGGGTGCGAGTGTGTCCACCATGGACTGCCAGTTTCCGGAGTTGATGTCGGAGAACGCTTTGCGTAGCTTCGCGGCCACGATCCGGTGATACATGCCCGGCACCTTTCCGTAACGGCCCGCCCTAAACCGTGAAGAGGTAGATCGTGAACAACCGACCGAATCCCGTGCTGATCACGGGCTGTTCGTCAGGCATAGGCCGGGCCTGCGCGCTCCGGATGCACCGCGGCGGAATGCTCGTGTACGCCACCGCGCGCAGGCCGGAAACGCTCGCCCCGCTCGCGGCGGAGGGCATCCGCACGCTGCGGCTGGACGTCACCGACGAGGACAGCATGCGTGCGGCCGTCGACGCGGTCGAAGGGGAGCACGGCGCGGTCGGCACACTCGTGAACAGTGCCGGGTTCGCCGCCTCCGGTGCCGTGGAGGAGATCGAACTCGACCGGATGCGGCAGCAGTTCGAAACCAACGTCTTCGGACTGGCCCGCCTCAGCCAGCTGGTCCTGCCCGGCATGCGGGCCGCCGGCACCGGGACCGTCGTCAACATCTCGTCGATCTTCGGCCGTTACGCGGTCCCGGGCGGCGGCTTCTACCAGGCGTCCAAGCACGCCGTCGAGGCCCTCAGCGACGCGCTGCGGCTGGAGACGGCCGGCTTCGGCATCAGGGTCGTCGTCATCGAGCCGGGTCCCGTGCGCACCACCAACTTCGGCTCGACGTACGTCGACAACCTCCCGTCCGCGGGCGAGGTCTACGACGAGTTCCGCGAGCGCACCGCCGAATACTTCCAGGCGATCTACACCGGCAGCCGCCGCACCCTGGCCGGTACCTTCACCGTCCACGCCGACGACGTGGCCCGCGTGGTGGAACGCGCCGTCCACAAGCGGCGCCCCCGCGCCCGCTACACCGTCGGCTTCCTCGCCCGAAGCACCATCGCGCTGCGGCGGCTGGCTCCGGACGCGGTCTTCGACCACCTTTTCGTGCGGCGTGCCTTTCCGGTACCGCACGGCACGGCCCAGCCGCGCAGCCTGACCAGGTAAGGACCCTTGATGACCACCACATCCACGACGACGTCCACATCCACCACAGCACCGCGCACCGCCCCCGGCCCCAAGGGCGCCCCCCTCGTGGGCAGCCTCGGTCCGTGGCGCCGCAACACCGCCGAGTTCCTGCTCGGACTGCAGCGTGACTACGGCGAGATGGTCCGCATGCGGCTGGGGCCGATGACCGTCCATCAGGTCACCGACCCCGAGGCGGTGCGCAGGGTGCTGGTGGAGAACAACGCCAACTACGTGCGCGGGCCGCTCTACGAGCAGTTCGGCGTGGTCATGGGCAAGGGCCTGCTCACCTCGGACGGCGACTTCTGGCGCGGACACCGCCGGGCCGTGCAGCCGGTGTTCCTCAAGAACGCGGTCACCGACATCGTGCCCAACATCGTCGCGGCCACCGAGGAGATGCTCGACGAATGGGAGGCCAAGGCCGCCCGGGACGAGCCCGTGGACCTCATGACCGAGATGCTGCGGCTCACCCTGGTCACGCTCAGCCGCTCGCTGTTCGCCTACGACATCAAGCCCGCGTCGGCCGTGCTGAAGCGGATCGTCGACGACGTCGTGGAGGTCATGTTCCGGCGGGGCACGCCGTCCGAAATGCTGCCGTCCTGGCTGCCCACGGCCCGCAAACGCAAGATCGACCACATTCACCGGGTCTTCGACAAGGTGGTCGCGGACGTCCGCGAGAACCACGCGCGGACCGGGGAGGGCCCGCTGATCGCGCTGATGGAGCAGGCCGAGGACCCGGCGACCGGCGAGCCGTGGACCGACCGGCAACTGCGCGACGAGCTGCTCACCATCTATCTGGCGGGGCACGAGACCACCGCCGTCTCCCTGTGCTGGACCCTGCTGTCCATCGCCAACCACCCGCATGTGCAGGACGAGTTGGACGAGGAGATCAACGGCGTGCTGGGCGGTGCGACTCCGGACGCCGACAGGGCGGCCGAGCTGACGTACACGCGGATGGTGGTGGACGAGAGCCTGCGGATGTACCCGCCCATCTGGATCTTCCCGCGGGCCGCCGTCGGGCCCGACACCCTCGGCGGCTACGGCATCGAGGCCGGGTCGTCGATCCTGCTCTCGCCCCTGGCCTCGCACCACAACCCGCGCCACTGGGACAACCCGGTGGCCTTCGACCCGTACCGCTTCACCCCTCAGGCCGTACGGGAGCGGCCCCGCATGGCGTACCTGCCCTTCGGGGCGGGCCCTCGGCAGTGCGTGGGCAACAACATGGCGCTGCTCGAACTGCGGATCATCGTGGCGATGATCAACCAGCGGTTCAGGCTCAACCTCGTCCCGGGAGACTTGCTGCAGTACGGCTCCCCGGTGATCTCCCTTCGCCCGCTGCGGGACGTGATGGTGCGGCTGCGTCCGCGCGAGCGCAGGACGGGCGGCGCCTCCGCGTCACGCGTCGGCGCGCCGGCGGCCGAGTCGGCGTGCCCGTACCGCCCGGGGGACAGGTAGGCACCCGTTCCGGGACATGCCGCTCGTCAGGGACTTCGGCGGGTGTTGAGGCGGGCCGCCTGGCGAGTGAGGTGGTCGCGTTCGGCCAGGTTGGGTGCCTTGTGGGCCGCCTCGGCGTACAGCCGCGCCGCCGTCGTCAGGTCGCCGTCGCGTTCGTGCAGATACGCCGCCACGGCGGTATGGCGGGGCAGCGAGTCGTCGTCGAGGGCCGCGAGCGCTGCCAGGCCGGCGCGCGGTCCGTCGGCCTCGCCGACGGCGACCGCGCGGTTGAGGCGGACGACGGGGCTGTCGGTCAGGCGCGTGAGCTCGTCGTACCACTCGACGATCTGCACCCAGTCGGTCTCCTCGGCGGTGGGTGCGTCGGCGTGGAGCGCCGCGATGGCGGCCTGGGCCTGGAACTCGCCCAACCGGTCGCGGGCCAGCGCGCCCTGCAGGATCTCGACGCCCTCGGCGATCAGCTTCGTGTCCCACCGGGTGCGGTCCTGCTCGGCGAGCGCCACCAGGCTGCCGTCGGCCGCGGTCCGGGCGGCGCGCCGGGCGTGGTGGAGCAGCATGAGGGCGAGCAGCCCGGCCACCTCGGGATGGTCGAAGCCGGCTGCGAGCCGGCGGGTGAGCCGGATGGCCTCGGCGGCGAGGTCGACGTCGCCCGAGTAGCCCTCGTTGAAGACCAGATACAGCACACGCAGCACGGTGGCGACATCCCCGGGCTGGTCGAACCGCACGCCGGAGACGGTGCGCTTGGCCCGGCTGATGCGCTGCGCCATGGTCGCCTCGGGCACCAGATAGGCCTGGGCGATCTGGCGGGTGGTGAGGCCGCCGACGGCACGCAGCGTGAGCGCGACCGCCGACGACGGCGTCAGCGAGGGGTGGGCGCACAGGAAGTACAGCTGGAGCGTGTCGTCCACCGCGGACGCAGGCCCGGGAACCGGTTCTTCCTCGATGCGGTCCTCGCGCCGACGGCGGGCGGCGTCCGCCCGCCGCGCGTCGAGGAACTTCCGCCAGGCCACGGTCACCAGCCAGCCCTTCGCGTCCCGCGGAGGGTCGGTCGGCCAGACGCGGAGCGCCTCGACGAGCGCGTCCTGCACGGCGTCCTCGGCCGCGGCGAAATCGGCCCCGCGGCGGACGAGGACGGCGAGCACGTTCGGCGTGAGGCTCCTGAGCAGGGCCTCGTCGATCTGAGTCACTTGAAGGTGCATTCCGTGGTGGTGGACTGGGCGCCCAGGAACGGGCGCAGCTCCAGCCACTCGTGGATCGGCTTGCCGCCCGCACCCGGGGCGGCCGACAGCTCCCCGGCCAGCTCGACGGCGCGCTCGTGGCTGTCGACGTCGATGATCATCCAGCCGGCGATGAGGTCCTTGGTCTCGGCGAACGGGCCGTCGGTGACCGGGGGGCGCCCCTCGCCGTCGTATCGGACGAAGGTCCCCTCGGGGGCGAGCGCCTGGCTGTCGACGAACTCGCCGGTCGCCTCCAGCCGGGCCGCGAAGTCGCGCATGTACTGCACATGGGCCGAGATCTCTTCCGGGGTCCACTGCTCCATCGGCACGTCGTTGACCGCGGCCGGGGCGCCGCGGTAGTGCTTGAGCAGCAGGTACTTGGCCATTGTGGTTCTCCTCGGTTCGGTGCGCCCCATTGTGGTCGCGTTCACCCCGGGGACGGAGCCGGGCACGGGTTCTCGACATCGCCGGCCACCTTTTTCCGGCGAGTGAACAGTTCGTCCGGTGTCGGAGCTGCTGCCTAGGATCATCGGCATGGCACTGCGACCTGTTCAGGTGAACATCAAGGCTGTCGACGCTCGGGCGGTCGGCCGGTTCTGGGCGGAGGCGCTCGGCTGGCATGCCTACAGTCCCGGCGCGACCACTTACGTCGGACCGGGCGGCGGCCTCGTCTGGCCGCACCCGACCGCTGTCGGCATCGACGTCGTTCCCGTCCCGGAACGCAAGACGACGAAGAACCGTGTTCACCTCGACCTCGCCACCACCTCCGCGGCCCATCAGGCGGAGCTGATCGCGCGCCTTGAGGCTCTCGGTGCGACGCGCGCCGACGTGGGCCAGGGCAAGGTGCCGTGGACGGTCCTCGCCGATCCGGAGGGCAACGAGTTCTGCGTGCTGGAGCCCCGGGAGATCTACCGCGACACCCGGCCGATCGCCGCGGTGGTGGTCGACTGCGCGGATCCGCGGGCCATGGCCCGGTTCTGGGACGAGGCGCTGGACTGGACCCTGCACGAGGTGAGCGACGATCATGCGTCGTTGCGCTCCGCCGCGGGGGTCGGCCCGTATCTCGAGTTCCTCCGCACGCCCGATGTGAAAACCGTGCCGGACCGTGTCCATCTCGACCTGCTGCCCCACCCCGGTGACGACAAGGCGGCGGAGGTGGCCCGGCTTCGGGCCCTCGGCGCCACCGGCCTCGACATCGGCCAGGGCGACGTCCCGTGGACCTGCCTGACCGACCCGGAGGGCCACGAGTTCTGCGTCCTCGCCCCCACGGTCTAGCTCGTGGCGTCGGGCTTCCAGTCCTTGGCGAGGAGCCCGAGCAGCACCTCGTCCAGGAACTCGCCCATCACCCAGGCCGAGGAGCGCAGGACGCCCTCGCGGACGAAGCCGTTGCGCTCGGCGGAGCGCAGCATCGCCGCGTTGTCCGACAGCGTCTCGATCTGCAGCCGCTGCAGGCCGAGCACGACGAAACCGTAGTGGCACAGCACCGCGACCACGTCGGTGCCGTAACCCTTGCCACGGCAGGACGGCCGCAGGCCCAGCCCGATGTGCGCGGACCGGTTGTGGTTGTCGATGCCCCACAGCGTCGCGGTGCCGAGCAGGGTGTCGCCCTCCAACGCCACCACGGAGAACTTGACGCTCCCCTCCTTCAAGTCGTCCACGGCCAGCCGCGGGTCCTTGGAGCCGGGCGCGATCGGACGCCACGGCCCGCTCGCGGAGCGCGAGGAGTTGACCACGTCGTCGTAGAGTTCGGCCCGGAGTATCGGGATGTCGTCCTCGTGCCGGGCCCTGAGCCCGACCTTGCTGCCTCTGGGCACGCAGGCTTCCTACCCGACCGGCCTGGTCGGCGGCAATCCGATAAAGGACCTCAACTACCGCGTACGAGCCATGCGTTGACGCCGTGGCGGCCGGTGGACGCGACGCTAGCGCCGATGGTCATTCGCCTCGGCGCCAAGGGCGTTGAGCAGGGCCAGGGCGTCGGCGCCGGGCGAACCGGGCGGTGCACTGTAGAGCACGAGGTGCTGGTCGCGGTCGGTGAGGGCGAGCGCGTCGCAGTCGACGGTGATCTCGCCGACGGCGGGGTGGCGGAAGGCCTTGGTGAGCGTCGGCGCGGTGTGCACGTCGTGCCGTTCCCACAGCCGGGCGAAGTCGGTGCTGCCGGCGCGGAGTTCGTCGACGAGGCCGGTCACTGCGGGATCCGCCGGACAGCTCCCAGGATCGTCTCCTGGGGCCCGGTCAGTCGGTCGGCAGCGTCGGCTGGATGCGGCGCAGGAACGTGGCGTTGTCGGGGGTGTCCCGCATGCGCTCCAGGAGGGTTTCCAGGCCGGCCTGGCCGTCGCGGGACTGCAGGACGCGGCGCAGGCCGCGTACGGCGGTCAACTCGGCCGCGGACAGCAGGAGTTCCTCGCGGCGGGTACCGGACGGGTTGATGTCGACGGCCGGGAAGACGCGGCGGGCGGCGAGGTCACGGCTGAGGCGGAGCTCCATGTTGCCGGTGCTCTTGAGCTCCTCGAAGAAGTAGTCGTCGGCACGGGAGCCGGTCTCGACCAGCGCGGTGGCGAGGATCGTGAGCGAGCCGCCCTCCTCGGCCAGCCGGGCGGCGCCGAAGAACCGCTTGGGGCCGAGCAGCGCGGTCGCGTCGACGCCGCCGCTCAGCGTGCGGCCACCGGCGGCGGCCGCGTTGTTGTGCGCCCGGCACAGCCGGGTCAGTGAGTCCAGCAGGATGACGACGTCCTCGCCGGCCTCGACGAGCCGCTTGGCCCGCTCGATGACGAGTTCGGCCAGGGCAATGTGCTGCTTGGCCGGCCGGTCGAAGGTCGAGGCGTACACCTCGCCGCGCACGGAGCGCCGCATGTCGGTGACTTCCTCGGGGCGCTCGTCGAGCAGCACCACCATCAGGCGGCACTCGGGGTGGTTACCGGCGACGGCGGCCGCGATCTGCTGCAGCAGCACGGTCTTGCCGGTCTTGGGCGGGGCGACCAGCAGGCCGCGCTGGCCCTTGCCGACGGGTGCGATCAGGTCGGCGACGCGCCCGGTCAGGCCGGCCGCCGGGTGTTCCAGGCGCAGCCGGTCGCGCGGATGCAGCGGGGTGAGGTCGCGGAAGTGGCGGCGGCCGCGCAGTTCGTCGGGCGTGCGCCCGTCGACCCGTACGACCTCGGTGAGGGCCCGCCGGCCGTCGCGTACGCCTTCGACGAGGTCGCCCTTGCGCAGGCCGTGACGGCGGATCAGCGCGGGGGAGACCGAGACGTCGGAGGACGAGGCCAGCAGGCTCGCGGCGCGCAGGTGCCCCTTGCCGCCCGCGTCGATGTCGAGGACACCGGTGGTTTGCTGGGTCGTGGGCTCCTGCTTGACAGGGGGGTGTTCGAGAGTGGTGGTCATGGGAATCGGTCCTTTCGAGGACGGATGGCATGAGACATGCGGAAGGAAGGGGTGGGAGGCCGCGGAACGCAGGCGGACCAAGCGCCTTCGGCGGCAGGAACACACCTCGGGTACGGCACGGCCGTGCCGGCTGCGAGGCGGTGCTGGAAAGCCGGTGCGCCGACCGGGAACGGCGGGCGATGCGGCGAACTGAAGAGGAACTGACACCGGCGCCCTCAACGGGGGGCGTACACAGGTGCTGTCAGGACAGTACCACAAGGGGTACGGCGTCAAACCGCTCCTCTGCACCTGTCAACGCGTTGACGGCCTGGCTTGTTCCGCGCATCCGTCCCCACTCGACGAGATGTGGTCGGCCGCCGCCCGGTGCAGGCGGGAAGAACTGCGGATCGGTCACAGTTGGCGTGGGACGAGTGTCCGACGACGAGAAGGGCAAGTCATGCGCGCACTGATCGTGGACCCCGGGGCACCCGGAGGGCTGCGCCTGGGGGAGGCTCCTGATCCACGGCCCGCGCCGGGCCAGGTGCTCGTCGAGGTCCGGCACACCTCGTTGAACGCGGCCGAGCTGTGGTTCGCGCAGCAGGCGGCGCCGGGCGAGGTGATCGGCTTCGATGCGGCCGGCGTCGTCGTGGCCGCCGCGGCGGACGGCACCGGGCCCGCGCCGGGCAGCCGGGTCGTGGGCTTCGCGGAGGGCGGTGGATTCGGGGCGCTGCGGGCCATGGACGTGGCCGATGTCGCCGTCGTTCCGGACGGCGTCGACCTCGGCGAGGCCGCCGCGCTGCCGGTCGCCGCGGGTACCGCGCTGCGGGCGCTCGACCAGGCGGGGGCGCTGCTGGGCCGCCGGGTGCTGGTGACCGGGGCCTCCGGCGGGGTGGGCGGATTCGCGGTACAGCTCGCGCGGCTGGGCGGGGCGCAGGTCGTCGCGGTGGCCGGGTCCGAGGACGGGCGGCGGTGGGTCGCCGAACTGGGGGCGGACGAGGTGGTGGGCGGGGTCGGTGAGCTGACCGGGCCGCTCGACGTGGTCATCGACACCGTGGGCGGCGACCAACTCGCGGCCGCCTACGGCCTGTTGGCGTCGGGTGGCAGCGTGCAGAGCATCGGCTGGGCGTCGGGGAGGGAGGCCGTGCTGCCCGTCGGGTCGACGCTGGGCAGCCCTGCGCCGAAGGCGATCGTGTCGGTCTACAACGGCGGCGGACTCACCGACCGCCAGGACCAGTTGGGGAGGCTGCTGACCCTGGTGGCCGCCGGAAGGCTGCGTGTGCCGGTCGGCTGGCGCGGCCCCTGGGACAAGATCGCGGATGCCGTGGAGGCGCTCGGCAGCCGCAGTCTGCGGGGGAAGGCGATCCTCGACATCGAGTGAGTTCCATCCGCCCCTCATACGGCGCCGAGATGCATCTGAGCGCGCTCAGGGCAGGCATGCCGTTCGTGATCCTGCAGCCGATCCCGCTGCTGCCGGCGCTGCGGTCGGCGTGGTGCTCTGCGGCTGTGCCTCCCTGCTGGGCGCGCTGGTCACGCTCCTGCTGGTCCGTGGGAACACCGCACGCTCGGCGGTGGCCGCGGGCGAGCCGGCGGTGCAGGCAGCGTCGGCGCAACGGCAGGTGTGGGAGGCCGGGTCCGTGACCCCGGACTCTTCCCGTGTGCCCGATGTTCCCGTCAGGCGTTGGGGTCGAACGGGATTCCGGCGGGCATGGAATGGGCCAGGGCGTAGGAGAAGTCACCGTCCTTGATCTTGATGGTGGCGGCTCCGAAGTCCGCGCTCAGGAGCTTGTCGCGGAAGCCGTCGGGATAGCCGTTCCAGCCGACCAGACGGGGGTAGAACCAGCCGCCGGTGGCGTTCTCCGGCGGCTCGTCGTGGGTGTTGGCGAAGCGGAAGCAATGCGTCGAGACGCCGTCCTTGTGGTAGACGATCTTCGGGTGGGTGCCGTCGAAGCGCACCGACGAGCGGGCCGCCACCTGATAGCCGCTGTGCTGCGACACCGACACGTACCGGACCTCGTTGTCGCTGATCCACACGACCACGTGCTCCCAGTCGTGCCGGTGCCCGATGGCGGCAGGTCCCAGGGTGGCCTGGTCCTTCTCGAAGTAGCTTGCGTACATCACGGCGCACCAGCCGTTGTCGCACTTCTCGCGCGAGTAGGTGTTGGCGTTGGCCAGCTGGGCCATGTCGTGGCAGTGGCCGTTGACGTCGCCGCCCAGCTTCAGACCGGGGTTGATGGTGCCGTCGGCGCCGATGGCGGCGGTGGCGTAGCAGCCGTCGCGGTCGTAGTCGTAGGCCGGGGAGAAGGACTGCTCCAGGCCGTCGGCGTGCTGCGGCAGCAGCTGCAGGACGTTCGCGTGGGCACTCGCCGGGATCGCCACGACGAGTGTCAGCGCGCCGAGCGCACCGACGACGGCCTTCGTGAGAGAGGTCAACTTGCCCATGGCGGCTCCTGGTTGGACGGATCGCGTCAGCCTTGCAGCTGGTCCAGACCATGACAGTGTCCGCGGCAACCGTCAATACTTAAGGAAAGGGGTGAAGCTGTTGGCCGCAGGGGTGGGTCTCATCGTGAGACTGGCTATCGTGAGCGCATGAAGCGGACGTCGTTCTCGAACTGGCCGTGCTCGATAGCCAGAACCATGGACCTGGTGGGTGACGCGTGGACGCCCCTCGTGCTGCGCGAGGCCTTCTACGGGATCCGCCGTTTCGACGAGTTCCAGAAGGAACTGGGCATCGCCCGCAACACCCTGGCCGACCGGCTGCGCCTCCTCGTGGACGAAGGTCTGCTCGACAAGCAGCCCTACCAGGAAGAACCCGTGCGCCACGACTACGTGTTGACCGAAAAGGGACGGGACTTCTTCGGCGTACTGGCTGCGATGTCCCGGTGGGGCGACCGCTGGCTGGCGGAGGAGGCGGGCGCCCCGGTCGTCTTCCATCACGACGCATGCGGCCATGACACCGAGGCCGAGGTGGTCTGCGCCGAGTGCCGGGAGCCTTTGCTGGCCGAGGACACCTCCATGCGGATCGGCCCCGGCTATCCCGAACGGCTGCGGCAACGGCCGGACATCCGGCGCCGGTTCGGCGCGGCCTGACGGCCCCGACAGCACCAGCGGAACGCCCGAGGCCTCTTGACATCACCAGTCCTATAAAGCAACTCTGAAGGTCAGACCCCTTAACGACGAGGAGGCTGGCCGGTGTGAAGTGGACTGGAGCGCACTACACGGACAAACCCACCGTCGAGGTCCGGACCTGGATCGGCGCCCCGCCGGAGCGGGTGTGGGCGCTGGTCACCGACATCGGGCTGATGCCGAGCCTGAGCGACGAACTCCAGTCGGTCGAATGGCTCGACGGCGCCACCGGGCCGGCGGTCGGCGCCCGCTTCCTCGGCCGCAGCAAGCACCCCGCGTTCGGCGAATGGGCCACCACCTCGTACGTCATCGAGTACGAGCCGCAGCACGTCTTCGCCTGGGCGGTGCAGGACCCCGCCGAGCCCTCCGCGATCTGGCGCTTCCGGCTGCACGAGGGAGGCGGCGGCACCGAGCTCTCGCAGTGGATGCAGCTGGGACCCGGTCGCTCCGGTCTGTCCGTGGCGATCGACCGGATGCCGGAGAAGGAGCAGAAGATCGTGTTCGTGCGGATGCGGGAGTTCGAGCACAACATGACCGTCACCCTCGAGCACATCAAGAAGCTGGCGGAGGCCCGCTGATGCGTACCGCGACCACGATCGAGGCCTCCGGCGGTGAAGACTGGTCACAGCAGGCCGACTTCGTCGTCGAGGCCGAGAAGCTCGGCCTCGACCTCTGCTGGGTGGCCGAGGCATGGGGCTCCGACGCGCCCTCCGCTCTCGGCTACTACGCGGCTCGCACCGACCGGATGCTGCTGGGATCCGGCGTCCTACAGGTGGGCACCCGCACGCCGGTCGCCGTCGCGCAGACCGCGATCACCCTGTCCAACCTCTCCGGCGGACGGTTCCTGCTGGGCCTTGGGGCATCCGGGCCGCAGGTGATGGAAGGGCTGCACGGCGTCCCGTTCGCCCGGCCGCTGTCCCGGGTCCGGGAGACCGTGGAGATCGTGCGACAGGTGCTCGACGGCGGCAAACTCTCCTATTCTGGAAGGGAGTTCACCATCCCGCTGCCCGGCGGCGACGCCGTTCCCATGCGGCTGTCGACGCGGGCCGAACACGACATCCCCCTCTACCTCGCGGCCCTGTCACCGGCCATGCTGCGGCTGACCGGCGAGATCGCCGACGGCTGGCTCGGCACCAGCTTCGTGCCCGAGGGCGCTGCGGGGGCGTACTTCGCCCACCTCGACGAGGGCCTGGCCCTCGGCGGCCGCAGCCGCAGCGACCTGGACGTCTGTCAGGGCGCCGAGGTCGCCTTCGCCCCCTACGAGGAGGCACTCGGCGCGATGGTGGCGGGCCGCAAGAAGGAACTGGCCTTCAGCCTCGGCGGCATGGGCTCGGCGTCGACCAACTTCTACAACCACGCCTACAGCCGCCAGGGCTGGGCGGAAGTGGCGGCCGAGGTGCGCGAGCGGTGGCAGGCGGGCGACCGGGACGGTGCGGCCGGCCTGGTGACCGACGAGATGGTGCTCGGTACGACGCTGATCGGCACCGAGTCCATGGTCCGCGCACGGCTGCGGGTGTGGCGGGACGCGGGAGTGGACACCGTTCGTCTGTATCCGGCCGGGCAGGCCCTGGACGACCGGCTCGGCACCCTGGGCCGGGCCATCGAACTCGTGCGGGAGGTCGACGGCCCCGAGTGAGCCCGTCCAGGGGAAGGCTCGTCCGGGGTGTCGATTGCGGCGGACCCCGTTCGTCGGTGGGGTGTAGGAAGCTCATGACGACCGGGAGGACCCATGAAGTACATGCTGCTCGTCTGCGGCGACGACACCGCGGACGCCTCGGGCATGGCACCCGTCGAACCCTGGGTGGAAGAGCTCGGCGACCGCGGCGTCCGGCTGCACGGCCACCGGCTGGCCCTGCCCTCCGAGGCGGTCACCGTGCGGGTGCGCGGGGGCGAGGTGCTGCGCACCGACGGCCCGTTCGCGGAGACCAAGGAGTACGTCGCCGGATTCGACGTCCTGGAGTGCGACAGCCTGGAGGAGGCCGTGGCGGCCGCCGCCAAGCACCCGGTGGCCACCATCGGGGCCATGGAGGTGCGTCCGTTCTGGCCGATGTGGGACGAGGAGGACGAGGAGACGTCGATCCGCCGGCTCGACGCCGAGCTGACCGAGGCGGCCCGCGAGCGCGACGCGGAGCGGATGCTGGCCTGCTACGCGCCCGACGCCGAGATCTTCCACCTCGCCGACGGCGGGCAGCGGCAGGGCCTCGACGCCTTCCGCAAGGCGGTGGAGAACGAGTTCGCCGCCGTCACCGGGCCCGTCACCCGCGAGGTCCTGGAGCTGCGCATCCACACGGACGAGAGCATCGCGTTCGCCCACGCCCTCGTGCGCACGCGGGCCACCCGCACGGACGGCACCCCCCTGGACGACGTGCTGCGTGTGACCACCGGCTACCGCAACGCAGGTCTGCGCTGGCTGATCACCCACGAGCACCTCTCGCCCGCCCCGGACGCCCACCCGGCGAAGGACAGGCCGTGAAGTACGTGCTGTTCGTCTGCGCCCCCGCGGACGAGGAGGAGCCCGCCCCCACACGGGTCACCGCCCGCCTGCGGCCGCCCTCCGATGCCACCACCGTGTGCGTCGCGGGCGACGAAGTCCTCCTCGGCGACGGGCCGTTCGCCCGCACCGAGGAGTACATCGCGGGCGTGGACCTCGTGGAGGCCGACGACCTGGACGAGGCCATCGCCCTCGCCGCGCGGCACTCCGCCGCACTCGGCGGCGGCACCGTCGAGGTGAGGCCGGTACGGGAGTGAACGTGCCCGATGTCGAGGAGGCCGTCGTCGCCGCCTTCCGCGAGGAGTGGGGCCAGGTCGTCGCCACCCTCATCCGGGTGACCGGCGACTGGGACCTCGCCGAGGAATGCGCCCAGGACGCCTTCGCCCAGGCCCTGGACCGGTGGCGGCGCGACGGAGTGCCGCGCCGCCCCGGCGCCTGGCTGACCACGACCGCCCGCAACCGCGCCCTCGACGTGCTGCGCCGGGAGGCGGTGGGGGCGGCGAAACTGCGGGAGGTGGCAGTGCTGGCGCGCGACGAGGGACCGTACGACCCGGACTGCGACGGCGAGGACAGCGGTGTCCAGGACGACCGGCTGCGACTCATCTTCACCTGCTGCCATCCCGCACTGGCCATCGAGGCGCGGGTCGCCCTGACCCTGCGCACCCTCGCCGGACTGACCACTGCGGAGATCGCCCGCGCCTTCCTGGTCCCCGAGGCGACCATGGCGCAGCGCCTGGTGCGCGCCAAGAAGAAGATCCGCAACGCGGGCATCCCCTACCGGGTGCCGCCCGCCCACCTCCTGCCCGAACGCACCACCGGTGTGCTCGGAGTGCTCTACCTCCTGTTCAACGAGGGGTACGCGGCCACCACCGGCGGCGATCTCGTGCGTACGGACCTGTGCGCGGAGGCGATCCGCCTCGCGCGCGTGCTGGCCCGCCTGATGCCCGACGAGCCCGAGACGCTCGGCCTGCTCGCCCTTCTGCTGCTGCACGACGCGCGCAGGCACACGCGCGTGGACGCGGCCGGCGAGCTGGTGACCCTGGAGGACCAGGACCGCACCGCCTGGGACCGCGCCGAGATCGACGAGGGCGCCACCCTGCTGGAGACGGCACTGCGCCGCGGCAGCCCGGGCCCGTACCAGATCCAGGCCGCCATCGCCGCCTGCCACACCACCGCCGCCACGGCCGAGGACACCGACTGGGCCGATATCGCCGGGCTGTACGGCGAGTTGGCCCGCTTCGTGCCCTCCGCCGTGGTCCGCCTCAACCGGGCCGTGGCCGTCGGCATGTCCGAGGGCCCTGACGCGGGACTCGCCCTGGTCGCCGAACTGGAACACGAAGGAGACCTGGCCGGCTACCACCTGCTGCCCGCCACCCGCGCCGACCTGCTGCGCCGCAGCGGACGTACGACGGAAGCCGCCGAGGCGTACGAACGGGCACTGGAACTGGTGGAGAACGACGCCGAGCGGAGGTTTCTGGAGAAGCGGCTCGCGGAGTGTCGATCCGCGTAGGGGCCGTTCGTCGGTGGGGTGAAACAACCCCACGACACCGGAGGCCCCCGATGACCGCTCACGCCCCCCGCCCCAGCAGGTTTCGCCGGCTCCTCGCCTCGCTGCGGCGGGCACGCCCGACCACCGGCACGCCCGATGTCTGGCTGGCCGGCCTCCGGCTGGGAGGCTGACCGTGAACGCCGGCAACACCCGCCGCTGGTCCGCGCTCGCCCTGCTCTGCGTCGCCGGGTTCATGGTGATCCTCGACGCGCAGATCGTGCTGCTCGCCCTCCCGTCGATCACCCGCGGGCTCGGCCTGTCCGCGGACGGTGCCCAGTGGGTGATGAGCGCCTATCTGCTCACCTTCGGCGGGCTGCTGCTCCTCGGCGGCCGCACCGCCGATCTGCTGGGCCGCCGCCGCGTCTTCATGACCGGAACGTTCCTGTTCGGGCTGTCCTCGCTGCTGTGCGGATGTGCCTGGAACGCCGGAGTGCTGATCGCGGCACGCGCCGTGCAGGGCGTGTCGGCCGCCGTCATGGCGCCCAGCGCGCTCTCCCTGCTGGTGGACACCTTCGAGGAGGGCCACGACCGCAACAAGGCGCTCGCCATCTGGTCCGGCAGCGGCGGCTTCGGCGCCACCGCCGCCCTGCTGATCGGCGGACCCCTCACCGACGTACTCGGCTGGCAATGGGTCTTCTTCCTCAACGTCCCCGTCGCACTGCTGCTACTGACCCTGAGCCCTCTGCTCCTGCGCGAGAGCCGCACCGGGACACGCTCGCGTGCCTACGACCCGGCCGGCGCACTCACCGTCACCGCCGCGCTCGTGGCCTGTGTGTACGCCGTCGTCGAGGCGCCCCGCGCCGGATGGCTGTCGGCGCGCACGACGGGACTGCTGGCCGCGGCCGTGCTGCTCACCGCGCTCTTCATCCGTGTCGAGGCCCGGTCCACGGCGCCCCTCGTCCCCCTACGCCTGCTGCGTGCGCGGACGGTGAGCGGTGGCAACCTGGTCGTCTTCCTGCTCGGCGCCACCGCCTTCGGGATGTCGTACACGCTGTCCCAGTACGGGCAGGGCGTGCTCGGCTACTCGCCGCTGCAGTTCGGCCTCGCCAACGTGGTGATGCCGGCCGGCGCCGTCCTCGGCTCCTACGCCGGGCAGGCCCTGGTCACCCGCATCGGTGCCCGACCGGTCGCGGTCGGCGGACTCGCCCTGGTCGGCGCGGGCAGCCTGCTGCTGGCCGGAGTCCCGGTGGACGGCGCCTTCGTCCGTGACCTCCTCCCCGGCCTGCTGCTCTTCGGACCGGGCCTGGGCGCCTGCGCGGTGGCCGGTTCCATCGCCGCGCTGACCGGCGTGGGGGAGCGGGAGTCCGGGGTGGCCTCCGGCATCAACACCGCGGCCTTCCAGATCGGCGGCGCCTTCGGGGTCGCCGTCGTCACCTCCGTGGCCCTCTCCCACGGGGGCGCCCCCGAACGGCTCGCGGCCCTGACCGAGGGCTACCGGTCTGCGTTCACGGCCTGTGCCGCGCTCGCGGCGGCCGGCCTGGCCTGCGCGCTGGTGCTGCTGCGCAGGCCGCGGGGACGGGAGCCGCAGCTCGTATCGTCGGCCGGGGCCACGAGGCGCCGCGGGACCGCGGTTCGACGTGATGCACCCCTTCTACGACCCGTCCGACGGCCCGACTGACGCACTGGTATGTCGACTTCCAGCAGCCGATGCGTCGCGCAGCCATCGGCTTCGACACCTTCGACCTGCTCCTGGACCTGGTGATCGTCCCCGACCTGTCGCAGTGGAGATGGCAGGACGACGGCGATGATCGAAGAGCGAACGGGCCCCTCCGCCGCCGCGGGCCGGCGGAACTGGCGCTCCGAATCCCACTGGCCGGCGCCTTCGCTGCCCGCCGACACGCTGACCGTCGGCCTTCCCTGACTACGCGTCGAGCGCGTTTGTGATCGCCCCCGCCGTGGGCCGCGTACCCGCCGTCGAGAGGTGCGCCTCCGCCGACCGTCGCCTGACCTCGGCGGACGGCCGGAACCGGGCCACCTCGGGCGTCCGTGGTTCCGGGTGGCCCGTGGTGCTTGCCGCGGTGGATTTGCGGCTATATCTCCGGTGTGGGAGTCGATCCGAGGAAGGCGGGCAGTATGGATCGCACGGATCCCTTCACCGGTGATGTGGTCGTCAAGGCGACGGTGGCCGGAAGGCTGTGGGAGCTCCAGCAGGGGTTCTGCTACAAGAACCCGGAGCATCTCGATCACGGGGGCACCACCGGTCCCATTGCGGTACCAGCCCTGCTCAAAACGGACTTCGCGTCGGTGCCGCGTGCCTTCGTCTGGCTGTTTCCGCGCTACGGGGTGTACACCCGCTCGGCCATCCTGCACGACTCCCTGTGCGGGGACCAGTCGGTGCAGCGTGCCGAAGCCGACAGGATCTTCCGCATCTCCATGAGGGAACTCGACGTGGCGCTGCTCCGTCGCTGGGTGATGTGGGCCGGAGTCCGTGCGGGTGGTATGTGGAAGGTCGTGAAAGAAGGCGGGATGTGGCAGGCGGTCCGCTCGCCTGCGGTCTTGAAGAGAGCCGCGGGATGGCTCCTCGTCGCCGTACCGGCCGCGGTGTTCCTGGCCGTGCCGGCCGTCGTGATCAGCGTGTGGCTCTTCCTCTTCTGGCTGATCGAGAAGGTCCTGTACCTGGTGCTCAAGGCCTTCAGGAAGGAACCCAACCACCCCAAGCTGCTCTTCAGGACCAGCTGAGCCGTCAGGCCCGCGCCTGCGCCTCCTTCTCGATCCGGTCGAACTGTGCGCCCATGGCCGCAGCCAGGGCCTGCGCAGCGGACAGCGGGCGCACCATGACGGTCAGTTCGTCGATCAGGCCGTCCTCGTCGAGGTGGATGAAGTCGCAGCCGCTCAGCTCACGGTCGCCCACCCGTGCCGCGAACACCAGCGCGTGGTCACGGCCGTCGGCCCCGGCGAGCTCGCGCTCGTAGCGGAAGTCCTCGAAGACCTGCGAGACCGCGCGCAGGATCGCCGCGGTGATCGCCTTTCCCGGGTAGGGCTTGAACACCACCGGGCTGGTGAAGACGACGTCCTCCGCCAGCAGGGCCTCGACGGCGTCCATGTTGCCGGCCTCGACCGCCTTGCGGAACGCACGCATCGGATCACCTCATAGTGAACTAGTTGAGTAGGTGCTGATGAGAGTAATCAGCCGCGGGGGGCGTGTCCAGCGCCCGTTCCCCTAAGCTGACGCTGATGTTCAGCCCCGAAGGTCCCAGTCTGCGCGAGCTCGCCGTCCAGGCGCTGTCGTCCGTCGAGCACGGCTACGACCTGCTCGCCCCGAAGTTCGACCGCACTCCCTTCCGGACCCCCGACGCGGTGCTCGAAGCCGTCGCCTCGGCGCTGGCGCGGACGGGGCCCTTCGACGCGGGGCTCGATCTGTGCTGCGGCACCGGGGCAGGAGTCGATGTGCTGGCGCGGGTGTGCCGGCGGAGCGTCACGGGGGTCGACTTCAGCGCAGGCATGCTCGCCGTGGCCCGGCGGGGTGAACGGTCGGCCGGGCCGGCGGTGTCCTGGGTGCGGGGGGACGCCCGCGCGCTCCCCTTCGCTCCGGGCGCCTTCGACCTGGTGGTGAGTTTCGGCGCGTTCGGGCACTTCCTGCCCGACGAACTGCCGGGCCTGTTCGCCCAGGTCCACTCCGTGCTGCGGCCCGGCGGCAGCTTCGCCTTCCCCATCCTGGCCCCGCCGAGGCCCACCTCACCGGCGTTCTGGATGCTGCTGGGGTTCGATGCGGTCATGCGGGTGCGCAATGCCCTGTGGCGGCCGCCGTTCGTCATGTACTACAGGGCCTTTCGGCTCGGAGACGTGCGGCGGGAGCTGGAGTGGGCCGGGTTCCGCGTGGGCCTCCAGGAGCTGCCGGAGTTCGGGCGGCGCGGCGACGGCAGCCCGCGCGTGCGGATGGTCGTCGCCGTCCGTTCCTGACCCAAGGCGGGGGACGGCGGTCACAGGCCGTTCGGGTCTGCCATGTCGCCCAGCGCCAGTGCGATCGCTGCGTCCGGCCCCAACTCCCGCCCCTCGCGCACCGCTTCGTCGAACCGGACGTCCCCCAGCGAGGCGCGCAGCCGACGCTCGAACTCACGGTGGAAGACCGTCAGGTCGGGTCTGCCGAGCTGCGGCAGACCCGCCGCTTGCCACAGCCGCCGACTGATGCCAAGGAGACGGGCGGCGAGCTCCTCCTCGCCGCGCGAGGCCTGTGCGACCACCAGCAGGTCGGCGACCGCGGCCGCCCCGATCCGGTCGTGCACCCGCCACTTGGCGGTCAGCGCCTCGCGTGCCGAGAGCACCGCCTCGTCCGGATGGCCGAGACCGATCCCCGCGAGCGACACGAAGAAGTCGCCCCAGGCCCGCATCCACAGCTCCCCGCGCTTGGCGCACTCGGCGCGCAGCCGCTCCGCGACCGCCGCGCACCGCTCGAACGCGGCCTGGCTCGCCAGCAGATACGCCTGCACGGCCAGCGTCAGCAGCTGGAAGAACTCGGCGCCGCCGTCTGCCGCAGGAGCCTGCCGGACACTCCCGTACAGCACTGCCGACCGCGCCGACTCACCCCGCACGGCCAGGCTGGCCCCGGTCAACGGCAGGGCGGGCACCGGCAGTCGGCGCTCCTCGGCCAGCCATACATAGGCGGCGCTCACCGACTCGGCCGCCTCCAGGTCGTCCGGGACGACGGTGACCAGCCGGTGCGCCCACACCGCCAGGGTGTGCTCGGGCCCACCGCCCTCGGGGGTGTGACGCAGCGCCCGCTCCAGATAGGTGCGGCCCTCCTCGGCGAAGCCGCAGGCGAACCAGAAGAACCAGAGGGTGCCGGTGAGTTCGAGCGCCGTCTCGGGCTCGCGCGCGGTCAGGCACTCCTCGATCGCCAGCCGCAGGTTGGCGTGTTCCGCGGTCAGCCGCTCGGCCCACATCCGCTGGCCGGGTCCGAGCCACTCCGCCTCGCCCTGGCGGGCGATCCAGCGGAAGTAGTCCCGGTGGCGGCGGCGCACCGCCTCCGCCTCACCCAGCCCCGTCAGCCACTCGGCGCCGAACGAGCGGACCGTGTCCAGCATCCGGTAGCGCACCGCCGCGCCCTCACCGTCCCGGGTGACGATGGACTTCTCGGTGAGCGAGGCGAGCAGGGCGAGGATCTCCTCCGCATCCAGGGGGCCGCCGTGGCACACGAATTCGGCCGCCTCCACGTCCCAGCCGCCCGCGAACACCGAAAGCCGCGCCCACAGCAGCCGCTCCAGCGGCGTGCACAGCTCATGGCTCCAGCCGATCGCGGTGCGCAGCGTCTGGTGCCGGGCAAGACGCGGCCGGGCGGGCGAGACCAGCAGGTCGAAGCGGGAGTCCAGGCCCTCCAGGAGCCGGTGCAGGGGGAAGCCGCGCAGCCGTACGGCGGCCAGCTCCAGCGCCAGCGGGATCCCGTCGAGCCGGGCGCAGACCGCGGCCACATGCGGCCGGTTGGCGTCGGTGAGCGCGAACGAGGGCACCGCGGCCGCCGCCCGGGCCGTGAACAGCGCCACCGCGTCGTCGCGTTCCCCGAGCGGCAGCGGCGCCACCGTCAGCAGATGCTCGCCGGGCACGCCGAGCGGCTGCCGGCTCGTGGCCAGAATGCGCAATTCCGCAATGCTCGCGAGCAATTCCTGTGCGACCCGTGCGCACTCGTCCAGGACATGCTCACAGGTGTCGAGTACGAGCAGTACGGGCGCCCCCGCGAGGTGTTCGCAGACCGCCTGCAGCAGTGGCCGCAGCGTCTGCTCGGTCAGCCGGGTCGCCTGCGCCACGGTGTTCGCCAGCAGATCCGGATCCCTGAGCTCCGAGAGCTCCACCAGCCAGGTCCCGCCCGGGAACCCGGCCTTCGCGGCATGCGCGGCCCGCAACGCAAGACGGGACTTGCCCACACCCCCGGGCCCCGTCAGCGTCACCAGCCGCTCGGTCCCCAACAGCCCCGAGATTTCAGCGAGTTCGAGCCGGCGGCCGACGAACGCGTTCGCCTCGGCGGGAAGGTTGCCGATCCTGCCGCCCTGCACAGAGGCCGCCATCGTCCCCCCTCACCCGGAACCGATGGCGGACACGATAACCCCTCACGGCAGGGCTGCTTCCGGCGTAGCGTGGAAGCGGTCCGTCCACCGAGGGAGGTACGGGGATGGCCCTCACACCCACCCTGAAAACCGTGGGGCAGATGCGCCAGGGAGACCACCTGCTCCTCGGCTACGACACGGACGAGGAGCGTGAGACCGTCCTCGTCGCGTTCCTGCTGGACGGCCTGGCCAGCGGACAGCGCGGCCTCCTGCTGCCGCCCGCCGACATCCCGGCCGGCGTGGCCCTGTCCTTCCTGGAGGCGCACGGCTGCCGGGTCGACGAGGAGCTCGCGGCCGGCCGGCTGCGCGTCGACCCGCACCTTGCCGGCCCCGAGGGACTGTGGGACCTGGACGAGGTGATCCGCCGCGAGACCCGCAGCGCCGTCGGCGACGGCTTCCTCGGCCTGCGGGTGTGCACGGAGATCCTGCGCGCCCAGGCCGGCAAGGAACTCAGGACACTGCACGACAGCGAGCTGCTGCTCGACCCCGTCTTCTCCTCCCTGCCGGTCCTCGGCATCTGCCAGTACGACCGCCGCATCTTCGACGAGACGGAACTCGCCCCGCTCGCCGGCCTGCACCACGGCCGGGTCGGCGCCGACGACGTGTGGCGCGACGACCTCCTCGCCATCACCCGCACCTTCGCACCCCCCGGTCTCGCCCTCGCCGGAGAGGTCGACGACACCAATGTCACGGCCGTCGCCCGGGCCCTGCACTCCGAGACGGCCCGCGCCCGGGCCCGCGCCGCGGACGGCGCACGCATCCATCTCGACCTGCACGAGCTGCGTTTCATCGACGTCGGCGCGCTGCGCCTGCTGGTGTTCACGGCGCTCGCCCTGTACGCGGCGGACGGCACCCTCGAACTGTCCGGAGTCGCCCCGCACGTCCAGCGGGTGATGCGGGTGACCGGCTGGGACCGGGTGCCCGGCCTGCGCATCGCGCCGGAAGGGGAGGAAGGAGAAGGACCGTGACCGGCTTCCTGGCGGTGGTGAGCACCCGCGGCAGGAGCCGCACCGGAGGGTCCGCGTCGAGTGTGACGAACACGCCCCGCCGCTTGCCCGCCGCGGCAACAGGCATCCCCTTCGCCCGCGGCCGCACCGCCGCCGCGTACGCCCGCCGCCTGGGCATGCCCGAGCAGCGGACGTACGACCTGATCGCCGACGACCAAGGCCCCGTCGTACGGCTGTACTTCCGGCGCCCGGGGCGCGCTCAGCCCGCGGCGGGCAGTGTGAACTCGTAGACCAGGGCGTCCGGTTGGGCGTCCACCACCAGGTCGGTGATCTCCAGCGGCCGTGCGTACTGGTCGTGCACGCGCCGTCTGACCCGCACCGAGGGCGCGTCCGCGAGCGGGGTGATGGAGTCCCGGTGGTGCAGGGTCAGGCCCGCCCTGCGCATCCAGTCGTAGGCGCGGCGCAGCTGGGCGGAGGCGGCGCCGTCGGCGCGGTCGCGGTAGCGGGCCAGCTCCTCGACCTCGGTGAGCGCCACCGCGGAGAACGAGGTCACCGCCGTGCGGCGGCCGCGGCCGTCGGCGCCGGCCGACTCGTAGCGGTGCACGAGCGTCTGCGAGCGCGGGGCGAGCCCCAGCGCCTCGGCGTGCTCGGGCGGTGGCGTCTCCCAGGTGACCGTGGCCCGGTCGACGGCGCACGGGTCCGCGACCCGGGCGCCGACCGGGAAGGTCAGCGAGGACGCCGTCTCCACCGGCAGGCCGGGCAGCACGGCGTGACTGCCCCGCCGGTCGGTGGCGACCAGACCGTCCCGGCGCAGCACCTCGAGCGCCTGCCGGACGGTCTCCCTGCTGACACCGAAGTGTCCGGCCAGCTGCCGTTCGCCCGGCAGCCGTTCACCGGGCGGGACGGTGCCGTCGCGCAGTTCGCCGAGCAGCTTTGTCGCGACGCGCCAGTACAGCGGACCCCCTCGGCGATCGCCTTCGTCGAGGGGAGGGTCGTGCGGGGTGGTGCGGGCCATGCCGCGCCTCCTGTTGGTGACGGAACGTAGCCGTGCGGGCTCATTGCGCCACCAGATCTAGCATTGGTCTAAACCACCAGGGAAGACCGACCCGGTGGTTCGGCCGAAACCGGTCCGCGCCGTGTGCCGTTCACAGCGCCCGGTACACGGCCTCGACCAGAGCCATCTTCCGCGGGTCGTCCGCGATCTGAGGCCCCATCCGGTTCATCACATACCCCACCGACACCCCCGCCTCGGGGTCGGCGAGCCCGCAGGAACCGCCGAAGCCGTCATGTCCGAAAGCCCGCGGGTTCGGCCCGTACGAGCCGCTCGTGCCGCTCAGCCACAGGCCGAGACCGATCTCCGTCTCATGCCCGAGCCCGGCGCCGAGCACCAGGTCCAAGCAGCTGCCCTGCCCCTCACGCACGCGCTCGACCGCCTCGGGTGACAGGATCCGGTGGCCGTCGTACGAGCCCCGGCCCGCGAAGATCCCGTACAGCGCGGCGACCGCCCGCGCCGTCCCGTGCCCGTTCGCCGCCGGGATCTCTGCGGCCCGCCACTCGGGCGTGTTCGCCTCGCCCGCGCCCACCAGCGGATTGGCCAGCGCGGCGAGCGCCTCCGGCCCCAACTGGCTGAAGATCGCCGCCTGTTCGCTGCTGGACGCGGCAGGCGGATGCACCAGCTCGGCCGCCCGCCCGGCCTCCTTCTCCGGCAGCCCGACGGTGAAGTCGATCCCCAGTGGCCCGGTCACCTCCCGCTCCAGAAAGGCCCCTGGCAGCAGCCCCGAGACGCGCCGCACGACCTCACCGATCAGGAAGCCGTAGGTGAACGCGTGATACCCGGACCGCGTCCCCGGCTCCCACCAGGGCTCCGTCGCCGCGAGCCGCTGCGTGGTCAACTCCCAGTCGTAGAACTCCTCCAGCGAGTGCGGCTCACGCAGCCCGGACAGTCCCGCCCGGTGCGACAGCAGATGCCGTACGAGGACCTTGTCCTTGCCGGCCGCGGCGAACTCCGGCCAGTACGCGGCCACCGGGGCGTCGAAGTCCAGCAGCCGCCGGTCGGCGAGGACGTGCGCGCACAGCGCGACCGGTCCCTTGGTCGTCGACCACACATTGACCAGCGTGTCGCGCTCCCAGGGCCGGGTGCGCGCCGCATCGGCCCAGCCGCCCCACAGGTCCACGACGGTCGTGCCGCCGACGGTGACGGCGACCGCGGCGCCGAGTTCATCCCGCTCCCGGAAGTTCTCCTCAAGCGCCGTCCGCACCGCGGCGAACCGCTCGTCGCAGTGACCGTGCACCTCTGGTTCGCGCTCCGTCATGGGGTCCTCCGTCGTCCGCCGGAAACCCGGGCCGCGACGCTGCGGCCCGGGCAACCTGAACGTACCGACTGGTCGGACTGGAGGGAAGGTCAGAGCAGGAACAGCTTCCCGGCGGGCTCCTGGTGTCCGTCGGCCGTATGCCAGTAGTCCCGCGTCTCGACGGCCCGCCCCGCCCCGTCGAAGCGCACGAACACACAGCCTGCGAGAGTCGAGGCGACGCCGTCCTCCTCGGCCAGGACACGGAACTCGGCCACCGCCGTTCCGTCCTGGCCGACGACCGGTGGCGAGAACCGCACGTCCCTCACCCGTTCCCGGGCGAACGACCACCGCAGATACCCGGCCAGCTCGTCCCGCCCCCGGTGCGGCTCGCGGAACGGCATCGAGCGGTGGACGCACTCCTCGGCATACAGCTCAAGCAGCGCGTCCACGTCGTGCGCGGCCCACGCGCGCTCCCAGACGCGCACGAAGCGTTCGGCGGCCTCACGCGTGTCCATGCCGCTCGCTCCTCACACGTACGACCGCAGCCACTTCAGCTTCGCCGCCTCCTGGAAAGGCCCGCCGCCCTCGTGGTCGTTGAAGTCGTACACCTCGATCGCCTTGTCGTCGTGCGCCCAGGCGTTGAAGGCGGCGAAGACGGTGGACGGAGGGCAGGTCTGGTCCTCCAGGGCCGTCGAGAACAGGGCGGGGGCGCCGCCGCGGGAGGCGAAGTGGACGCCGTCGAAGTAGGACAGGGTGCGCAGGGCGTCCGCGGTGCGGCCGCGGTGGGTCTTCAGGAAAAGGCCGATCTCACGGTACGGGTGCCGGTCGGTCATCGTCGCCGCGCGCGGGTAGTCGCACAGGAACGGCACGTCCGGGGCGATCGCCGCCAGGTCCGGGACCAGACCGCCCACCGCGATGGTGATGCCGCCGCCCTGGCTGCCGCCGAGGGCGACCGTGCGGGAGGCGTCGGCCAGGGGGTGCGAGCGGGCCGCCTCGACGGCACGCACCGCGTCCGTGAACACCCGCCGGTAGTAGTAGTTCTCGGGCGCGTCGATGCCGCGGGTCATGAAACCGGGGTAGGCGGGCGCGCCGCCCACCGGGTCCGCGGTGCCGCCGCCCCCGCCCCAGCCGCTGCCCTGCCCGCGCGTGTCCATCACGAAGTGCGCCCGGCCCGTGGACGCCCACAGCAGATGCTCGTGCGGCAGACCGCGCCCGCCGCCGTAGCCGACGAACTCCACGACCAGGGGTATCGGCTCCTCGGCCGCGGCGGGCAGCGTCAGCCAGCCCTTCACCGGGTGCCCGCCGAAGCCGGCGAACGTCACGTCGTACACGTCGACCGTCGTCAGGCCCGTGTCGACCGGTTCGAAACGGGCGTCCAGATTGTGCTCTCGGGCCTCCTGCAGGGTCTTGGACCAGAACGCGTCGAAGTCCTCGGGCTCGACGGACTCGCTGCGGTAGTCGCGGAGCTCGTCGAGGGGGAGGTCGAACAGGGCCATGTAGGACCGCCTTTGCGAAGGGACAGTTACCAAGGGACACTGCGGATGATCACACCGTACGTGGGTCGTCGGACGACTCGCCAGGTCTTTCCGGCCGTACCTGTCTACGATGGGCCGCATGACGTCGGCCGTGGATCTGCTGGTCAAGGACGCCGGTCTGCTGGTCCTCGACGGGGAGGGCGAGATCCCCGGCGGCTGGGTGGCCGTCAGCAATGGTCGGGTCACCGCCGTGGGCACGGCCGGGACCGAGCCCGAGGCCGGTACGACCGTCTCCGCGGCCGGACGGCTGGTCACCCCCGGCCTGATCAACACGCACCACCACATCTACCAGAACCTCACCCGCGCCTACGCCCCCGCCGTGAGCGGCACCCTCTTCGAGTGGCTGACCACCCTGTACCCGCTGTGGTCGGCCCTCGACGAGGAGGCCGCCTATGTGTCGGCGTACGTGGGCATGGCCGAACTGCTGATGGGCGGCTGCACCACCTCCTCCGACCACCTGTACGTCCACCCCCGCCCGCACCTCGTCGACGCCGAGATCCGCGCCGCCCGCGACATCGGCTTCCGCTTCCACGCGACCCGCGGCTCCATGACCCGCTCCGTCGAGGACGGCGGACTGCCGCCCAGGAGCGTCACCCAGACCGTCGACGAGGTGCTCGCCGACAGCGAGCGGCTGATCAAGGCCCACCACGACCCGACGCCGGGCGCACTGATCCGGGTCGCGCTCGCGCCCTGCTCGCCGTTCTCGGTGACCAAGGAGGTCATGACGGCGACCGCGGAACTCGCCGAACGCCACGACGTACGCCTGCACACCCACCTCGCCGAGGACCACGACGAGGACACCTACTGCCTCGAGACCTACGGCTGCCGGCCCGTGGAGCACTTCGAGGACTGCGGCTGGATGAGCGACCGCACCTGGGTCGCCCACTGCATCTACCCCAACGACGACGAACTCGGCCGGCTCGCGGCAGCGGGTGTCGGCGTCGCGCACTGCCCCAGCTCCAACATGCTCATCGGCGGCGGCACCGCGCGCGTCAAGGAGATGCGCGAACTCGGCCTGCCCGTCGGAATCGGCTGCGACGGCTCCGCCTCCACCGACCACGCCTCCCTCTGGATGGAGACGCGGGGTGCCCTGCTGCTGGGCCGCTACCGCGGCGGACCCGGCGCGATGACCGCACGCGACGCCCTCGACATCGCCACCCGCGGATCGGCCCAATGCCTGGGCCGCGCCGACGAGTTGGGCCATCTGCGCCCGGGTGCCTGCGCCGATCTGGTCGTCTGGGACCTCCACGAGGTCGCCCTCGCGGGC
The DNA here is from genome assembly GCF_039532765.1 of Streptomyces longisporus. Lineage (NCBI taxonomy): Bacteria > Bacillati > Actinomycetota > Actinomycetes > Kitasatosporales > Streptomycetaceae > Streptomyces > Streptomyces longisporus. The sequence goes on along the minus strand of NZ_BAAASG010000002.1, from coordinate 382,950 downwards.
GCGTTGAGCGACCCCGTCGAGGCCTGGCTGCGCTGCGGTCCGGCCCGCGCCTGGACGACGGTGGTCGGGGGCCGGATCCTCGTCGACCGGGGCGAACCGGTGCTGCCGGGCCTGTCGGAGGCGCTTCGGGACCACGGCCGGATCGCTCGGAGGATGCAGCAGCAGGCGTAACCGGCGTGGCTCCGATGCACATCGGGGCCCGGGGCCGGGGGTCCTGCCGCTGTCACTGGTCGCCGACCAGCACCTCCGCAAGCTCCTTCAGATCCTGCGCGCTGACACTGGGCGGGGTCATCGTGCGCGGGTACACGGAGGCTCCGCGTCGGAGCCACGCGCCGCCCAGCCCGGCTCTGCGCGCCCCGTCGATGTCCCAGGGATGCACGGCGACCAACAGCGCCTGCCCAGGCCGGACGCCGGCTCGTTCGACGGCGTAGTGGTAGGCGGCCGGTGCCGGTTTCCAGCAACGCGGTCCGCCCACGTCCGACAGGGCCTCGAAGCGGTCCAGCACTCCTGCCGTGTCCAGCAGTCGCTCGGCCAGGGCGACGCTGCCGTTGGTCAGCGCCGTCAGCCGGTACCCCGCATCGCTCAACTTCCGTACACTGTCCGGTACATCGGGGTGCACACTCAGCTGGGCGAAGCCGTCCAGAATGTGGCGGGCCGCGGCCTCTCCGTCTCCCGTCCACCCCTCCAGACCAGCCAGCAGCGTCCGTACGCCCTCCTGTGCGACGGACGTGAAGTCCGCGTACGCACCGGCGGCCGTCAGGGCGAATCCGTCCCGCAGTACCCCGGCGAACCAGGTCGGCAGCAGATGCGCGGGGGCACCGACGTCCTCGAAGCGACCGCGCAGTGGTGTGAGGTCACTGAGCGTCTCGTTGACGTCGAAGACGAGGACCGGGTGCTGGTCGGCGGGCATGCTCTTCTCCTCCTGGCGTCCATACGCGGATGCCGGACGTCGTGCCCCCTCAAGCTGCGAGTACCCGCCTGTGTGCAGTTGCCGCAGCGGCCAAGCACGCCGTCCTCCAGGGCCAGGGTGGTCAGGGGCTCGCGGTGGTAGTCGCCGAGCGTCCAGGTGGGACGCTCGCGCAGGTGGCGGCCGGTGACCGAGAGGTCGAGCGGCGGTACCGGGCGGGTTCCGATGCCTACGCCGCCGCCCTGACACCGATCGCGTCCAGGGCGGCGGCCACCGTCTTTCGCAACGACGCCGCGTCGGCACCGGCACGCGAGCGCAAGTTGACCCCGTAGGCGAGCAACGCCAGCAGGTCCGCCGAAGCGTCGGGATCGGCCCCGGGGGCGAGCTGCCCCTGGCGCCCGGCGGTCACCAGTGCCGCGTACATCGCCTCGCGCAGCTCCCGGTGGTGCTGGTCCAGGAGGCCGCGCACCTCCGGATCACTGTTCTCGGCCCCGGCGTGCGCGTTGGAGACCATGCAGCCCCATCGGGCGTACTCGCCCGAGCAGCGCGCCTCGATCAGGCCGTCGAAGAACTCGGAGACGGCCGGCAGACCCCGCTCGTCCTCGGCCAGGCGGCGGAACACCGGCTGGGAACGCTGCTCCAGATAGCGGCGCAGCGCAGCGCGGTACAGGTCCTGCTTGCCGCCGTACGTCGCGTACAGGCTGGAGCGGTTGAGCCCGGTCGCGGTCACCACGTCCTGGATCCCGGTCGAGGCGACGCCCTGCCGCCAGAACAGCCGCACCACGGTGTCCAGGGTCGCGTCCGGATCGAAGTGCTTGATGTCCGGCATGGTCCACCCACCATCCTGAAATGAGGATTCCAAGATACTCCCGGTTGTGCACGCCGCAAAGGTGTCAACAGGCCTGTCGCGTGGCTGGACTCGCCTGGCTGGCGCGGGCCCACGCAAACCCTTATCTTGGAACGGTCATTTCAAGATTGATCGGTCCCGCTTCAGTCGCCGACCAGGAGGAACGAGCACCATGACCAGCCTGAACGCCGAACTGCGCACCTTCTACGCAGCCCGTCAGCAGCAGATCCCGGCCGAGATCCGGGAGATCATGCGCCGGGCCGGCCAGGCACTGGCCGACTCCGGTCGGGCGGACCGGGCCCTGACCGCCGGCGCCCAGGCCCCGCGCTTCACCCTCCCCACCGCGACCGGACAGATCGTGAGCCTCGACGATCTGCTCACCGACGGCCCGGTCGTCCTGACCTTCTACCGCGGCGCCTGGTGCCCGTACTGCAACATCGCCCTGCGCTCACTCCAGCGGCACCACGAGGCCATCACCGCCCGCGGCGCCCGCCTGGTGGCCGTCTCCCCGCAAATCCCCGACGAATCCCTCACGCTGACGGAGAAGCACGCCCTCGCCTTCGACGTCCTCAGCGACATCGGCTCCGACACCGCCAAGCAGTACGGGCTCGCCTTCGACCTCCCCGACGACCTCGCCGCCGTCTACGACAAGCTCGGCTTCGACCTGCAGCGCGTCAACGACGGCCACCCCCGCACCCTGCCGCTGCCCGCCACCTACGTCATCGACCGCAACGGCACCATCCGCTGGGCCTTCGTCGACACCGACTACACCACCCGCGCCGAACCGGCCGACATCCTCGCCGCCCTTGACGCACTGGACTGAACGCCCAGGCCGCTTCATCAGGGGTGCCTTACGCGCTCCGGGGCGGATCTTGTTGCGGCGTACCGTGCGCTCGTCGTCGGACCTCTGCCCGAGGGACTGATACGCACCGAGCTGCTCAGTGGGCAGGAGGGGCGGTGGCGCATCCAGACGTTGTGACGGGACCCGCACTGCCCTGGACGCCCTGCGTGCGTCCCCTGACGGCCCGGCAGCACCCCAGTCGTCTCGTGTAGTCGGTGGCGACCCGGAGCTCACCCTGTTCGACGTCAAGGCCACTCTCATCGCGCCCAGAGAAACGATCTGAGGGGCACCCCGCTCTGAGGCAGCAGGGCGCGGGAGGCGGTGGCGGCGGCACGTTCAGCAGCGGGACCGCCTCCTTGGCGAGACGGCCCTCCATGTGCACCAGCCCTCGGAGGACGCGTTCGGAACCGCATCCAGGCAGCGGGGCGAAGCGGGCGCGGTGCCCGTTCCGCCGATCGCCGTCCTGGCAGGATGGCGGCATGGAACGTGTGCTTGGAATCGGTGGTTACTTCCTGCGCGCCGCCGATCCGGCGGCCCTGGGCGCTTGGTATCGCGACTGTCTGGGCCTCGACGTCGACGACAACGGTCTGTGGCGTCCGGAAGCCGGGCCCACCGTCTTCGCGGCGTTCGAGTCCGGGACCGACTACTTCGGGTCCCCCTCCCAGCAGACCATGCTCAACTTCCGGGTCCGCGACCTGGATGCGATGCTCGTGCAACTGCGCGCCAAGGGAGCGAACGTGGCCGAGGAGACACAGGACATGGACGGCGTCGGCCGATTCGGCTGGGTCACCGATCCCGAGGGCAACCGGATCGAGCTGTGGCAGCCCGCCTGAGCGCGTCGCGTCCCTGAGGCCGCTTGTACATGAGGCCGGGGCGGGGTCCGGATCTTTGTGGCTTCTGTCAGTACGACGGCCCGCCGGGGGGCCGCGAGACTGCCGGGCAGTGGCTGCGGCGTGCCCAGGGCGCGGGGGCCGGCGCCCAAGGACATGACCAAGCACAGGGGAGAAAGCAACGTGAGTGTCCAGCAGTACGACAAGATCGGTGAGGCCTTCGAGGGCTTCAAGTCCCTCCCGCTGACGCAGTACGCGGAAGTACCCGGCTTCCTGGCCCTGGTCGGGGACGTGCGCGGCAAGTCGGTCCTCGACCTGGCCTCCGGTACCGGCTTCTACAGCAGGGAGTTCAAGCGGCGCGGCGCAGAGGACGTTCTCGGAATCGACATCTCCAGTGAAATGGTGGCTGCGGCAAGGGAGTCGGAAGAGCGCGATCCGCTGGGTGTGCGCTACGAGGTGGGCGATGTGGCTCAACTATGGCCTATGGAAGGCGAGTTCGACATCGTCACGGGGGTGCAGATGCTCAACTATGCCGAGGACATCGCCGCCATGGAACGGATGTGCCGCCATGTACACCGGAGCCTGAAGCCCGGCGGCGAGTTCTTCGCGCTCATGCAGTCCCCCGACTACGTCTTCGACAAGGCCTCCCTGGAGAAGTACGGCTTCCTCTGCGAGCCGACCGGCGAGGAGACCGAGACCGGACCGCGCGTCCGCGTCACCGCGCTGCTCGACCCGCCCATCGAGATCGTCTCCACCGCCCCGCGCCGCGAGGTCTATGAACAGTGTCTGCGGGCGGCCGGGTTCGGCGAGCCGGCCTGGGTCCCGCTGCAGGTCTCCGAGGCCGGCGTGCGCGCGTTCGGCGCGGACTTCTGGGCGGACTTCACCGCCAACCCCCCGCTCGAGATGCTGCGCTGCCGCGCCTGACGCACGGCCGGTCACCCAGCGGTCTGCCCCGCGGCCATCGCGCCGGGGGGGCAGGCCTCCGCGTGCATCACGCCCGGCGCCGCGTCCACTCCGGCTCGGTCCGTGCCCACTCCCGCTCCCACTCGACCAGACGGTGCCCGGTGGACACCCGGCGTACCACCGTGTGCGCCAGCAGCACCACGGCCACCGCGCCGCCCGCGGCGCAGACGCCGATGGTCACGGTGTGCTGCCAGACCTGGGCTTCGCCCGGTGGCGGGGGAACGGCCCTGCCTGCGGCGTCGAACCAGACGTCGACGGTGTCGCCGCGCTTGATGCCCGTCGGCACGCGTGCTTTCGCGGTGTGTGGGCCGGTCGCGTCCGTCCAGCGGACATCCACGCGGTACGAGTGATCCCGGCCGCTCTGCACCGACGGCGGCCTCTCGGGAGTCCTGCCGACGACCTCGGCCCGTACCCGGTGGCGTTCGGCGCGCTGCGCGGCCGCCACGGCCCGCGCGTCGTCATGGGCCCACCAGCCCGCGAGCGCTCCCGCCAGTGGCGCGCCCACGAGCAGCAGGACGGCGAAGACCAGCGCCGTCCACGCCTCGACCACGTCCGACCGGCGCCGCAGCGGATTGCGCCGCCAGCGCCAGCCGCGCACCCGGGTTCGCATGTCCACCTCCTCGCCGTCGCCGGAGCCGGAGGGGCCGTATCGTCTTCGGTCCGTATTGTCCCTCCGCGCCGCGTATGCGCGCGAGTGCCCAGGAGAACCGGGTACCCAGCAGGCGGGAGATCGCTCAATCCGTCCCGCCTGCCCTTGGGTGCGTCAGCCGAAGCGTTCGATGCGGATCCGGTCGACGGGCTGGCCCGCCTCGACGAGCAGCCGTGAGGCATGCTCGGCGAAGGCGTTCGAGCCGCAGACGTAGGCCTCCCACCCACCGGGTGGCTGCTCGGCCAGGAGCGGTGCCAGATGCGCTGCGGCCAGACGGCCCACGGGCGCACCCGCCGGTGCGCGACGCGTGAAGACGGGCGTCGTCTCCGCGCCGAACTCCCGCGCGTAGATGAGCTCTTCGGGGCTGCGTGCGGACACCAGCAGCCGCAGCGGCACATCCAGCCCACGCGCCCGGTGGTGCCGCACCATCGACATCAGCGGTACGACCCCTGAGCCGGCCCCGAGCAGCAGTGCGGGCCGGTCGCCCGGCCAGGCGAAGAAGCCGCTCAGCGGGCCGCGCACCTCGACCTGGTCCCCGGGCTCGGCGACGGTGTGGAACCAGCCCGAGACCTCGCCGCCCTCCACATGGTCCAGGGTCAGTTCGATGTGACCCGGGTCGTCGGGCGCGGACGCGATCGAATAGTGGCGCTGGGCCACATAGCCGTCCGGCGCGGTGAGCCGCAGCATCAGGTGCTGTCCTGGCAGATGCCCCTCCCAGTCGGGCACCGCGAGGCGGAAGGTGGCCGCGTGCGGGGTCTCGCGGCGGATCTCGGTGAGCGTGGCGGTCTGCCACACCGAGGCCGCGCGCTCGCTCACGGCGATCCGGCCGGGCACCGCGAAGCGGGTCGGGGGAGTGAAACCGGGGGAACCGAAAGAAGGGGACGGCTGCGTCAGTTGCTCAGTCACCGGAGTACCGCTGCTCCTGCCAGGGGTTGCCGCGCGCGTGGTAGCCGTTCTGCTCCCAGAAACCCGGCTCGTCGTGGTCGAGGAGCGTCAGGCCCGCGATCCACTTGGCGCTCTTCCAGAAGTACAGGTGCGGCACCAGCAGCCGGGCGGGCCCGCCGTGCTCGGGGGCAAGGGGCTGCCCTTCGTACTCCCAGGCGATCCAGGCGCGCCCGCCGGTCAGGTCCGCGAGGGGGAGGTTGGTGGTGTAGCCGGTGTGCGAGTAGGCGACGGCATGGGTGGCCGACGCATGGGGGCCCACCGCGTCGAGGAAGGCGTCCAGGGACACGCCCGCGAACCGCACCCCGAACTTCGACCAACTCGTCACGCAGTGGATGTCGCCCTCGTACGCCGACGCGGGCAGCGCGTGCGCCTGCTCCCAGTCCCAGGTGCGCGGCCGTTCCACCAGGCCGTCGACACGGAACGTCCAGTCGGCGGGCGCCAGTTCGGGAGTGACCTCGGCGGACAGGACGGGCCAGTCCTCGCCCGCGTCGTACTGGCCGGGCGGCAGGCCCGGATTGTCGACGCGGGCGCGCCCGGTGAAGCCTCGGGTGACGTTCATACGGATCCAGCGGGACGGAAGTGATTGCTGACGCATTCAACCGTACGTGCTCGTCAGGCGTGCTCCCGCCCCGGGCCCGCCCGCGATCGTTAAGGCCGTATGAAGACTCCGGGGGCTTGGGAATAGCGGACGCCTGATCGTCCTTGCGGACTGGTGCCGGAACCGGTGCCCCGTACAACCGGTGACCAGGCGGCAGCGAAGGAGAGTGGGAGCAGATGCCCAAGGCGTACGTCTTCACGCGCTACGGCGGACCGGAGGCCGAGGCCCTCGTCGACGTGGACCGGCCGAGCCCCGGCCCCGGCCAGGTGCTCGTCGCGGTGCGTGCCGCGGGGGTGAACCCGGTCGACTGGAAGCAGCGCACCGGCTACCGCCGACCCGGCGAGAGCGGCGAGCGTGACTTCCCCGCCTACTTCGGCAACGAGGTCTCCGGCGTCGTGGAGGAGGCCGGTGAGGGAGTCGACGGGTTCGCCGTCGGGGACGCGGTGTTCGGCCGGCCCGTCGTCGGCGGGTACTCCGAGTACGCGCTGCTGTCGGTCGACCTGATCGCGCACAAGCCCGAGGCGCTGTCCTTCACCGACGCCGCCACCCTGCCCGTCGCGGCCGTGACGGCCTACGACGGAATCCGCCAGCTCGCCCTGCCGGCCGGCGCGACGCTCCTGGTGACCGGCGCGGGCGGCGGCGTCGGTGTCGCGGCGGTGCAGATCGCCCGTGCGCTGGGCCTGCGGGTCGTGGGCCTGGCGAGCGAGGCCAAGAAGGACTTGGTCGCATCGCTCGGGGCCGAGCACGTGGCGTCCGGCCCGGGCTGGACCGGGCGCGTGACGGGCGCTGTCGACGGCGTGTACGACCTGGTGGGCGGCGACGTCCTCGAGGAGGCGGCGACGTTGCTCACCGACCGGACCAGGCTCATCACGGCCGGGGCCCCGCCCGAGGTCGTGGAGAAGCTGGGCGGCGCCCGTGTCGCCCGGGTGCGCACCTCCGAGCGGCTCGCGGCGGCGGCCGACCTCGTGGTGCGCGGCGATCTGGACCCGCACGTGACGCAGACCTTCCCGTTGGAGCGGGCCGGCGAGGCGCTGCGCACCGTCGAAGAGGGCCACGCCCGTGGCAAGATCGTGATCGAGGTCGCCAAGTGAGCCACGTGCTGGACAACCCCGCCCTCGCCTCGCTGACCGGACCGCACGCGCACTTCGCCGAGCGGCGCGGCCGGGTGCTGCGCTACCCCGCCGACGTGTCGCCGTGGCTCGCGCTGCCCGACGATCCCGGACCCGACGACTGGGCCGACCTCGCGGCACTCGCGGGCCCTGGGGCGGAGGTGCCGCTCGCCGGCTACTGCGGCGAGCTCCCCGCGGGCTGGGACGTCACCTTCCATGTGGACGGCGTGCAACTCGTCGACGACGGCATCGCCGCCGCACCGGACCCGGAGGCCGTCCGTCTCGGCGCCGCCGACGTGCCCGAGATGCTCGACCTGGTCGAGCGCACCAGGCCGGGCCCCTTCCTGCCCCGCACCGTCGAGCTCGGCACCTACCTCGGTATACGCCGGGACGGCGCCCTGATAGCGATGGCGGGGGAGCGGCTGCACCCGCCGGGCTGGACCGAGATCAGCGCCGTGTGCACCGACCCCGCCTTCCGCGGCGAGGGCCTTGCGACCCGGCTCATCCTCGCGGTGGCCCATGGCATCCGCGAGCGCGGCGAGACCCCGTTCCTGCACACCGGCGCGGGCAACACCAACGCCATCCGTCTCTACGAGTCCCTCGGCTTCCGGCTGCGCCGCACCACGGCGTTCCTGGCGGCCCGCGCGCCCGAACCCCTCACGGACGAACGGGAGTTGGCAGCCTCCTAGTCGCCGCCGGGTGGCGTCCACGCGTTGTAGCGCGCGAGGTAGCCCGCGAACCGCCGTAGATCCTCCTCCGGCCAGTCCGCCAGCCGCTCCCGGAAGGCCGCCCGACGGCTGTCGGTGACCTGGGCGAGGATCCGGCGCCCGGCCTCGGTCAGGTGCAGGACCTGGACGCGATGGTCGTCCGGGTCCAGGCGCCGCTCGATCAGCCGGGCCTGCTCCAGGGCTGCGACCTGGCGGCTGACCGTGGACTTGTCCAGGGCGTAGTGCGCCGCCAGGTCGGTGGCCCGGCAGCCGCCGCTCTCCTCCAGATGTCCGAGCAGCGTGTACGAGACCAGCGACAGCTCGGGGTGCATACGGCCCGCCGAGGCGCGGGCGCGGCGGGCGAAGGCCGTCATCTCGCGCTGGATCGTCTCCACGGCTTCGTCTGCTTCCACCGGACCTCCCTCGTTCACCACGGAATACCGTCCCACCCCACTTGGTTGTATAGTACAACTTGAAGTGAGAGTTGTATAAGCCAACCACCTGGAGGTTGTGAGCGATGAGGTCTCCGGCCCTGCGCCATGTGATCACGCACCTGATCACCCCGCTGCTGATGTGCGTCGGCATGGGACTCGCGTACATGGGGGCGTTCGTCACCCCGGAGCCCCACCACCTGCCCGTCGCCGTCGTCGGCTCCGGCCCGCAGGCGAAGGTGTTCGCGCAGACCGTCAAGGACGAGGCGGGGGACAGGCTCGACGTCCGCACGGTCGCCACCCGCTCCGAGGCCGTCGGCCTGCTCGACTCCCGTGACATCACGGGCGCCTACGTGCCCAGCGCGAAGGCTCCGGAGCTGGTGGTCGCAAGCGCCGCCTCCGACATGGACACCACGGCCGTCGAGAAGGTCTTCACACCCATCGCCGCCGGACAGGGCGTCCCGCTCAAGGTCACCGACGTGGCCGCACCGGTCGAGGACGACCCCACCGGGCAGGGCCTGTTCTTCCTGCTGATCGCGCTGAGCATCGGCTCCTACGCCTCCGTCGCCGCGCTCGGCGCCGCCGGCGCCGCCCTGCCCATGCGGCTGCGGGCCCTGCTGGCACTCGGCGTCTCCGCCGTCGTCAGCGGCATCGGCGCGCTGCTGGCCGGGCCGGTCTTCCACCTCGCCCACCACGACCTCGCGAGCCTGTGGGGGATGGCCTGGCTCTACTCCGCGGGCATCCTCTTCGTCGGCGTCGGCCTGCACACCTTCCTCAAGCGCTGGACCACCCTCGCCATGATGGTGCTGTTCGTCATGCTCAACTTCACCAGCTCCGGCGGTCTGTTCCGCCCCGACCTGCAGAACGGCTTCTTCGGCACCCTGCACGCCTTCTGGAACGGTGCCGGATTCGTCGAGGGCGCCCGCAGCCTCCTGTACTTCCACAGCGACGGCCTGTCCCGCAACGTATGGACGCTCATCGCGTGGCTGCTGCTGGGTCTCGCCGTCACGGCGATCGCCGCCGGGTACGAGCGGGCGCGCAGCCGGACCGAAGCGCCCGTGGCAGCCGCCGCGCCGGTCCGGGTGGCCGGGGAGGAGAAGGCCCGACTGAAGGCCGAAGAGACGGCCGAAGAAGAAGCGGAGGAAGAGGTCGAGGAGACGGTCGGCGTCTGACGCGTTGCGGTAGTGTTGGCGCCCGGCCGTGGAAGCTCCCGGCCACCGAAGACCGAGGAGGTGAGACCCATTACCGCTGTGTCAGGTCGGGTGCTCACACCTCGAGTCGACGCGGGCCGCCGGCAGTAGGCGACCGCGAGAGCGCCCTTCGACTTACCGAAAGGCTCTCGGCTCTCATGCCTCCTCTGTCCCCTTCACCTGCCTCCCTGCCGTCGCCCTCCACCCGCGCATCGGTCGTCGCCGCGCTGCGCTCCGCGGGGTGTGTCTTCGCCGAGGACGAGGCGGAGTTGATCCTGGCCGCCGCGCGCACGCCCGAGGAACTGGCCGCCCTGGTCGACCGCCGGGCCTGCGGGCTGCCCCTCGAACTCGTCGTCGGCTGGGCCGAGTTCCGGGGGCTGCGCATCGCGGTGGAACCCGGCGTGTTCGTGCCCCGCCGCCGTACCGAGTTCCTCGTCGAACAGGCCCTCTCCCAAGCCCCCGGCGCATCCGTCGTCGTGGACCTGTGCTGCGGCTCGGGCGCCGTCGGCGCGGCCCTGGCCACCGCGCTCGGCCGGGTCGAACTGCACGCCGCCGACATCGACCCGGCCGCGGTGCGCTGCGCCCGCCGCAATGTCGGCGCCGTCGGCGGCCGGGTCCACGAGGGCGACCTGTTCGCGGCGCTGCCGGACGAGCTGCGCGGCCGTATCGACATCCTCGCGGCCAATGTGCCCTACGTTCCCACCGGCGAGGTCGGACTGCTGCCCGCGGAGGCCCGCGACCACGAACCGCTGGTCGCGCTCGACGGCGGCGCGGACGGACTCGACGTCCTGCGCCGGGTCGCCGCCGAGGCATCCGGCTGGCTCGCCCCCGGCGGCTGCCTCCTGGTCGAGACGAGCGAACGGCAGGCCGCAGGGGCCGTCGACGCCTTCACCACGGGTGGGTTGAGGGTGCGCCTGGCGGCCTCCGAGGAGCTGTACGCCCATGTCGTGATCGGCGTCCGCTCCTGAACGTGCCTTTTGCGGACTGAAAGACGGCTCCCGGTCAGGCGGAAGGGGAGAGCTGCTCGCGCACCCATGCCGGATCGGGGTTGGTGTGCGGCCGGCCCGCCACGACGACGGTCGGTACGGTCTCGTTGCCGTCGTTGGCTTCCCGCACCGCCGCCGCCCCTGCCGGGTCGCGCCAGATGTCGACCCAGTACAACTGACGGGCGCTGCGGCCCAGTCGAAGGCGCAGTCGCATGCAGTACGTGCAACCGGGGCGCCAGAAGACGACCGGTCGGCCGTCGGCCTCGCTGCGGCGTTGTGCCTCCAGCCAGCCGATCGACCGCGGGAAGGCCAGGGGCGAGTTCACGCCCGCGAACGCCACGAACACCAGCAGGATGGCCACCGCGGCGGCCGGGCTGCCCCGGAAGAGCAGTCCGGCCGCGACGACCGAGCCACCGAGCACCAGCAGAAGCGGCAGGATCCAAGGACGCGTCATGAGGACGCAGGCTATCGGTGCCTCAGGTCCTCGCGCCGCTGCCCGACGGGCTCGGGGACGGTGCGTGGCCCCGCCAGTCCCTGTTGCCGGGGCCACGGAACCTGTCGTGCCGGTCGCCGGGCCCCTGGCGGTCGAAGGGGCCGGAGATCGCGCGGGTGGCGGTGCGGGTGCCGTCGGCGGAGCGGGTGCCGGCCAGGAGGGCCGTCTCACCCTTCTTCAGGCCGCCGGCGCCCGAACCCTTCGTACCGTCGCGGAAAACGGTGGTGTCGGAGTTCACGGTCCATGTCCAGCGGACGCCGTCGTCGCTCTTGAGCGTGACCTGGTCGCCGTCGACCTTCTCGACGGTGCCGCGCTGCCAGATCCGTACGACCCACTTGCCGGTGTCCTGGTCCTTGACCGTCGTCTCGCCGTGCACGCCCATGCCCCCGAAGCCGAAACCGAACCAGGGGCCGACACCGTGCCGGCCACCGGGGCGGTCCGGCGACGGGGAGGCGGCCCCGGCCGCGGAGGGCGAGGCACTCTGGCTGGAGCCGCCCGAGGTGGCGGCGTAGGCGACCGTGCCGCCGAGGGCCAGCACGGCGACCGTGGCCGCCGCGGCCACGGCACGCGCCCGGCGGGAGCGGCGCCGCCACGGCCCGGGCTCGCGGTCCGGGCCGCCCGGACCGGTCATCACTTCCATGCCCGGGGGCGTCCCGAAGCGCCCGTCAGGCGGCTCGCCCCCCGCAGTGGGTCCCTGCTCCGGCTCGTGCATCACGGCTCGCTCCCATCGGCCACGGCAGGCGGCGGTCTGCATGCCATGCCTTGCTGTGATTGTCGAATGCGGGCGATAAGGAACCCGTAATCACCAGCTGTGAGAGCCCGGGCGACCGGCCGCCCCGGGCGGTCAGCCCGTCTTCTGCTGCTGCACACGTGCGATGAGAAGCGCCACGTCGTCGGAGTTGTCGGGCTGGTGCAGGGTGCGCAGCAGCAGGTCGCAGACCTCCTCCAGGGGGCGGTCGGGGCCTTCGAGGAGGGAGAGCAGGGCGTCCAGGCGCTCGTCGAGCGGGTGCTGCCGGGTTTCGACCAGCCCGTCGGTGTAGAACACGAGACGGTCGCCGGGCTCCAGGTCGACCGTGGTGGTGGAGAAGGCGACCCCGCCCACGCCCAGCGGTACGCCCGTGGGCAGCTCCAGCAGCTCCGGGGGATGCCCGGGCCGCAGCCGGGCCGGCGGCAGATGCCCGGCGTTCGCGATCCGGCACTGGTGCAGCTGGGGGTCGTGGACGGCGTACACACAGGTCGCGATCGAGTGGTCCAGGCCCTCGGTGATCTTGTCGAGGTGTTCGAGGAGCCGGGCCGGATCGAGGTCGAGGGAGGCGAGCGTGTTGGTCGCGGTGCGCAGCCGGCCCATGGTCGCGGCCGCGTTGATGCCGCTGCCCATCACATCGCCCACCACCAGGGCCGTCTTGCCGCCGTCCAGCGGAATCACGTCGAACCAGTCGCCGCCGACCTCGCTGGTGGCTCCCGCCGGTTGGTAGCGGGAGGCGACCTCGAGGCCGCCGGTCACCGGCGGGTGGCTGGGCAGCAGGCTGCGCTGGAGGGTGAGGGCGGTGTCGCGGGCGTTCTGGTACCAGCGGGCGTTGTCGATCTGCACGGCCGCGCGGGACGCCAGCTCACGGGCGAGCAGCAGGTCGTCCTCGCTGAACGGCTCGGGGTTGTGCGTGCGCTTGAGGTCCAGCGCGCCGAGCACCTCGCCGCGGGCGATCAGCGGCACCGCCAGATACGAGTGGACGCCCGCCTCGGCCAGCAGCTCGGCCGCCTCGGGGGAGCGGGCGATGCGCGGCAGGTCCGCGGGCGCCACCTCCGCAACCATCACCGGCCGGCCGGTGCGCACACACTCGGTGACCAGGCGGTCTGGGCCGTACCGCGTCACCTGCCCGGGCGGGTCGGCCGCCCGCAGCGCCTCCGGGGCGCCGTCCGCCTGCACGGCGAGGGCCCGGATCACCGCCGGCTCCGTGGGGCCCAGGCTGCTGCGTCTGCCCGCCACCACCGCCTCCAGCAGATCCACGGCGGCTATGTCGGCGAGCTCCGGCACGGCGACGTCGGCCAGTTCGCGGGCGGTGCGGTCCAGCTCCAGGGTGGTGCCGATGCGGGCGGAGGCGTCCGCGATGACCTGCAGCCGCCGGCGCGCGGCCTCCGCCTCGACGCTCGCCCGGTGCTGCTCGGTGATGTCCACGACCGAGCCGGCCACGCCCAGCACGGTCCCGACGGCGTCCTCCAGCCGGTACAGCGAGAGCGACCAGGCACGCTCCTCGTCCGGATCGGCCGGGGTCCGTCCGGTCGCCTTCTGGTCCACGAGGGGACGCCCGGTCTCCAGCACATGACGTGCCGCGCCCTCGATGGCCTGGACGTCGAGGTGCGGCAGGACCTCGCCGATCGACCGGCCGATGTGCTCCTCGGCGGCGATCCCGTTGAGCCGCTCCAGGGCCGGATTGACCGAGACGTACCGCAGATCGGTGTCCAGGACGGCCAGCCCGATGGGGGACTGCGCGATCATCCGGGTGGACAGCGCCACGTCCCGCTCCAGCCGCCGTACGGTCGACCGGTCGGCGCACAGCCCCAGCGCGTAGACGTCGCCGTGGTCGTCCAGCAGACGCATGTTGCGGAACTCCACCAGGCGCGTGCTGCCGTCCTTGCGCCGAATGGGGAAGGCACCGGCCCAGCTCTGACCGGTGACCATGACATCGGCGAACAGTTTGACCACGAGGTCGAGATGCTGCTCGTGCACCATGATCCGGGCCGCGTACTGGCCGAGGGCCTCCTGCGCCGGATAGCCGAACAGCTCCTCGGCCTGCGGGCTCCACAGCACGATGCGTCCCTCGGCATCCAGGACCACCGAGGCCACGCCCAGTACGTCGAGCAGCCCGCTCGGCCGTACCGACTCCTCGCCCTCGGCCACCGGAAACCCAGGTGCACTCATTCCACGCACCGCCTTCGCCCGTTCGCGCGGCACGCCGTCCCCCGTGCCGACTCCCCATGTTCTACCGCGCTCAACCGTCCCTGTGACGACCCCGTCGCCCACCTCCACCATCCCTCAACACGACGGGGGCCGTCCCCCGGAGCGTGACGACAGTACCCGGTACGGACCGTCACCGAGCCGACAGCCCCCGTTACCGAATTGGTCTGTACATGACTACGCCTTCGGGCCAGACTGTCCGCCGAGCACGCCCCGCCCCCCACAGAGGAGCCACGCATGCCCCCGCGCGCCCGGCAACGTTGTCACGCGGCCCTGACCGCGGCACTCACCCTAGCGGTCGCCGCAGTCCTGTCCGCCGCTCCGCCCGCATCGGCGGCCGACACCTGGACGGAAGTGGGCTCGGACCGCGCCGATCCGCTGACCGAGAGCCAGGGCCTGACCTCAGTCGAGGTCCCGGCGAACAGCCCCAACCGCTACACCGGCATCGGCACGATCCCCGCCGGCGTCTCCAGCCGCGGCTGGAACCACGTCGGCGATCCCGACGCCTCCTACAACGGCTACTACGTCGAGCCCTACCAGGCCGACTCGGGCAACGCGAAGATGTTCCGCGTGCAGGCGCCGGGCGGCGCCTGGTCGGAGTACGTCCACACGCTCAGTTCCGGCGAGGCCCTCAACAACTCCTGGGTCGCGATCTCTCCCGACGGACAGTGGATGCTGGCCGGCGAGTACGGCACCATGAGCCGCTTCCTCGTGTTCCCGACCCCGGGGGTCAACGCGAGCACCTCGCCCTCGGCGAACCTCCCGCAGGCCTCCACCGTCAACCTCGACCACGCCGTACGCGACGTGCAGGGCTGCGACTTCTCCGGCCCGACGACACTGCTGTGCTCCTCCGACGACCCCGCCGGAACCCTCTTCGGCATCACCAAGCCGCTCCTCCAGGTCGACCTGTCCGCCAAGCCGAACGGCACATCGGACGTCTCCGGCCATGTCACCGCCCTCCGGCAGCTTCCGCTGCGCAGCTCCTGCTCGGGCACCTTCGAGGTCGAGGGCATCGACTACGACCGCCGGGACGGCACCCTGCGCGTGATCGTCGTGTCGCCGGGCTTCTGCGTCCTGACGGACAGCAAGACGTACCGCTTCACACGGAGCTGAGCCTCTCGCTGGTCCGGTGCGGCCAGGGGTGCTTTTCTGGGGGTGTGACGCGGTTCGCGGGGAACTCGCGGTACCGCGCCACAGCCACGAGAGGAGCGGTCACGATGGATCGTCAGCGCTCGCACGAGGAGCCGGTCTCCCTCGAGATCAGCGGATGCAGCAAGGAGGACGCCCGGATCGTGTTCGACGCGCTGTGCGCGTGCTTCGAGTCCGATCGGGGCCCGGACGAGGTGCCGGAGCAGCTCCATGAGACCCGGCCGATGGTGTGGCTCGGCACGTTCGAGGTCACCGATGCGCACGAGTGCCCGGCACCGGGGCGGCTGTCGTCCTCCGTCGAGGTCGACGCGCAGGGTGGGTACTGGGCGATCGAGCGGCTGCGCAGCACGCTGGATCCCCTGTTCACGGTGCGTGATCTTTCCTCGGCGTCAGGGGATCAGGAGCGGGAGTTGCACGTCATTCTTGAGAGTCGGTGAGTTTGTCGTCTGCGGCGCCGTTGTGGCTGGTCGCGCAGTTCCCCGCGCCCCTCAAGGGGGTGCCGGGCCGTCGGTCAGCAGGCGCAGCACGGCTTGCCTGTAGATGGCGTGAACCCTGGGCAGGTCTGTGAGGCAGGCTCGCTCGTCCGTGCCGTGCAGGCCCTCGTAACGGACGCCGAAGCCTGCCGTCGCCGGGATGCCTTGCCCCGCCAGCATGTTGCCGATGTTTGAGGGGCCCGCCGTTTTGGCCCGGACCGTCAGCCCCTCGCGGACGGCGGCTTCCAACAGCGCCGCGGCGGGTTGCTGGTCCTCGGTCAGGCGGTACGGCGGCCAGGAAGCCACCTGGGTGATCACGGTCGGCGTGGGGCCTGGCAGCACCGCGTCCAGTTCGGCAGCCGCCGTGCGGACCAGGTGCTCCGCCGCGCCGCCGTCGAAGGCCGGGGTCGTGCGGAGGTCGACGCCCAGCTCGCACAGGCCGGGCACGACTGAGAAGCCCTCGCCGCCGTGGCAGGAGGTCACCGTCAGTTTCGGCGGCAGGGGGAAGTCGCCCTCGGTGTACGGGAGTTCGGCTTCCTCCAGTAGTTGCACCAGCTGCGCCGCGCGGGAGACGGCGCCAGGCGTCGTGCGCCTCGATCCGGAGTGTCCCGACTCCGCGTGCACCGCGATCGTGGCCCGCCACAGGCCCCGCCCGCCGACCACCACCTCGTCCGGGCCGGGATAGCCGATCATCACCCCCGCCGGGCGAACCGCGGCCGCGTCCGCGAGATAGGCCCGGGCTCCGCCGAACCCGCCGGTGTGCTCGTCGACGTCCAGCAGGACCGCGAGCCCGCCGCTCAGCTCTTCCGCCCGGGCGTGCAGGTCCGCCGCGACCCGGCAGAACATCGCCGCCGCCAGCTTGGAATCGGCCGCGCCGCGCCCCCGAAGCCACCCGTCCACGACGTCCCCGCCGTCCGGCGGAAACGACCAGGCGCCCTCGTCGCCGTAGGGGGCGGTGTCCACGCAGGCATCCAGCGCCCACCACGGCCCCGGCCGGCCACCCGCCACCTCCACCAGCAGGGCCACCGGCCGGCCCGTGTCGTCGTAGAGGCTGCGATACGGCAGGTCACGGGCGCCGAGCCAGTCCCGCAGGACGGCGAGGACGGGGCCTTAGTCGTCGATCCCGGCGCGGCTCGGGCGGCGGATCAGGGCCTGCGCGAGCTCGACCACCTCGGTGTCTTCGGGGCTCATGAGGCCACTGTGCCAAGGGGTGGTCCGTGTCACCCCTCCCCGCTTATGCAACTAGTTGCAAAACGGGGGCGGGGTCCTCTACAACAGAGGCATCACACCGCGCATGGAGGGCCCGATGAGCCGTTACCCGCATCTGCTGAACCCGCTCGACCTGGGCTTCACCACGCTGCCCAACCGCGTCCTCATGGGCTCCATGCACGTCGGCCTGGAGGAGGCCGAGCGTGGCTTCGAGCGGATGGCGGAGTTCTACGCCGCCCGGGCCCGCGGGGGAGTGGGCCTCATCGTCACCGGCGGAATCGCCCCCAACGACGAGGGGCGCCCGTACGAGGGCGGCGCCAAGCTCACCACCGACGCTGAGGCCGAGCAGCACCGCCAGATCACCGAGGCCGTGCACCGCGAGGGCGGCCGGATCGCGATGCAGATCCTGCACTTCGGCCGGTACGCCTACCACCAGGACCTGGTCGCCCCGAGCCCCCTCCAGGCCCCGATCAGCCCCTTCCCGCCCCACGAGCTCACCGACGCCGACGCCGAGCGGACCATCGACGACTACGCCCGCGCCGCCCGCCTCGCCCGGCAGGCCGGCTACGACGGTGTCGAGATCATGGGCTCCGAGGGCTACCTCATCAACGAGTTCATCGCCGCCCAGACCAACCGGCGCACCGACCGCTGGGGCGGCTCGTACGAGAACCGCATGCGCTTCCCCGTCGAGATCGTGCGGCGGGTGCGCGAGGCGGTCGGCGAGGACTTCATCATCATCTACCGGCTGTCCATGCTGGACCTGGTCCCCGGCGGCTCCACCCTCGACGAGGTGATCACCCTCGCCAAGGCCGTCGAGGCGGCCGGTGCGACGATCATCAACACCGGCATCGGCTGGCACGAGGCCCGCATCCCCACCATCGCCACCTCCGTGCCGCGCGGTGCCTACGCCTGGGTCACCAAGAAGCTCATGGGCGAGGTGTCCGTCCCGCTCGTGACCACCAACCGCATCAACACCCCCGAGCTGGCCGAGGAGTTGCTCGCCGAGGGATATGCGGACATGGTCTCCATGGCCCGCCCGATGCTCGCCGACCCCGACTTCGTCAACAAGGCCGCCGAGGGCAAGCCGGAGGCCATCAACACCTGCATCGGCTGCAACCAGGCCTGCCTCGACCACACCTTCAGCCTCAAGATCACCTCCTGCCTGGTCAACCCGCGCGCCTGCCACGAGACCGAACTGGTCCTCTCGCCCACCCGGCTCAAGAAGCGCGTCGCCGTCGTGGGTGCCGGACCTGCCGGGCTCGCCTGCGCCGTGTCGGCGGCCGAGCGCGGCCACGAGGTCACCCTGTACGACGCCGCGAGCGAGGTCGGCGGCCAGCTCAACGTGGCCCGCAAGGTCCCCGGCAAGCAGGAGTTCGACGAGACCCTGCGCTACTTCCGCCGCCAGCTCGACGCGCACGGCGTGGACGTACGCCTCAACACCCAAGTGGAAGCAGGTGACTTGGCGGGCTACGACGAGGTCGTCGTCGCCACCGGCGTCACCCCGCGCACCCCCGACATCCCGGGCATCGACCACCCCAGCGTCGTCGGCTACCTCGACGTGCTGCGCGACAACGCCCCCGTCGGCGACCGGGTGGCCATCCTCGGCGCGGGCGGCATCGGCTTCGACGTCGCCGAGTTCCTCACCGACGGCGGCGACAAGGCGAGCGAGGACCCGAAGACGTACTTCCGCCAGTGGGGCGTTGACATGGACTACCAGGCGCCCGGCGGACTCGCCGCCCCCGAGCGGCCCGCCCCGCCGCGCACCGTCCACCTGCTGCAGCGCAAGACCAGCAAGGTCGGCGCGGGCCTCGGCAAGACCACCGGCTGGATCCACCGCGCCGAGCTCAAGCACCGGGGCGTCACCATGGTCCCGGGCGTGCGCTACGACCGCATCGACGACGCCGGACTGCACGTCACCGTCGGCGAGGAGAGCACGGTCCTGCCGGTCGACACGATCGTCCTGTGCACCGGACAGGAACCGCGCCGTGGCCTGTACGAGGAACTGGTCGCCGCCGGAGTCGGCGCGCACCTGATCGGCGGTGCCGACGTGGCCGCCGAACTGGACGCCAAACGTGCCATCAAGCAGGGCACGGAGCTGGCGGCGGCCCTCTAGGGGGCACGCGGCCGTCCCTAGGATGACTCCATGTCACTCCCGCACGCGATCCTCACCGCCCTGCTCGAGAAGCCGTCCTCAGGGCTGGAGCTGACCCGCCGGTTCGACAAGTCGATCGGCTACTTCTGGTCGGCGACGCATCAGCAGATCTATCGCGAGCTGGGAAGGCTGGAGGCCGAGGGACACATCCGGGCGCTGCCGTCCGAGCAGCCGGCCCGCGGGCAGAAGAAGAGCTACGAGGTCCTGCCCGCGGGCCGCGCCGAACTGGCCCGCTGGACGGCCGCGTCCCAGGACCCCAAGCCGCACCGCGATGTGATGCTGCTGCGGCTGCGGGCGGCGGCCGTGGTGGGCACCGCCGGCCTGGAGGCCGACCTGCGCCGCCATCTCGATCTGCACCGGCTGCAGTTGGCCGAGTACCAGGAGATCGAGCAGCGCGACTTCCCGCCCGGCAAGGACGCCCCCCAGGACCGGCTGCGGCATCTGGTGCTGCGAGCCGGCATCGACCTGGAGACCTTCTGGACGCAGTGGCTCACGCACGCCCTGGAGGAGCTCGCCGAACTGCCCGGTTCCGAGCGGGCGTGAGCTCTACGGCTCGTGGACCCGCCGCCTTCAGAGCCGATGCGGCCTCGCACGGCGGCGCAGGTACCAGCCCGTAGCGATGACGCCCGTGCCCACCAGGGCGGCGCCCACCCCGACCGTCAGCGGGCCGTAGTCCTGGACGGCGCCACCGAGCCCGCCCCTGACGCCGAGCGAGGGCGAGGGCCTGGTGGTGGCCGAGATGGTGGCGGCGGGAGTGGTGGTGGGCTTCGCGGTGGGGGTGGAGGCGGAGGAGACGACGACGCTCTGGGTGCCCGCGGTGGCGTTGTTGAATGCGCAGACGACCGTCACGGTGAAGGTCCCGGGGCTCACGTTCGACCAGGCCGCCGACTGCAGGGCGGCGGTACCCGAAAGTGCCGCCTGACGGGCCGGCTGACTGCTGCTGTTCAGTGAAGCGGTGCCCCACGCCCCGCTGCTGCTGCGCGAGGAGCACGCGCTCGTGGTCACCGAAACGGTGGACCCGCTGGTGCTCACGGAGATCCCCGTCCCCTGCGCCGCGGCCGGCACGGCGGCCAGGGCGAGCGGGAGCGCGGCGGCGGCAGCCGCGGTCAGGGCGGAGCGAACGACTGGCTGAAAGTTGCGCATTGGACTGCCCTCCGACGGCACGGTTGGCGGTACATCCCTTGCGCCGCCGAAGTCGGGAAACGCCCGTGCTGCCTCAGGGGCAGCCAACGTCCCTGCGGCCCTGCCCGCATGCGGACCGCCTCCGGCCAGGTGACGGATTCCTCCATCCGGCCCATACCGCAGGGCCGTCACCGCCGTCAGCCGCTTGTCGCCCCGGTGGTCACCGTCCGCTCCGCCGAGAAGCCGCCCCAGGTGCCGTCGGGGAGCCTGGCCCGGATCCGCACGCGGTGGCGCACGCCCGCATCCCGGCCTACGTAGAAGGAGTACGACGCCCGGTCGCGCGGCGCGTCCCCGCCGTAGACCAGGGAGGTGGCCACACTGCCGTCGAGGCTGATCTGGTACTCCGTGACCACGCCGTCGGTGCGCGGAGGGGTCCAGCGCAGGTCGAGGTAGTACGCCCCGCCGGCGCGGTGGCCGGTCGCCCGGAAGGCCGTGGGTGCCATGGTGCGCCCGTCGTCGGAGCCCGGCGTGGTGAGGCGGACGGTGGTGCCGGGGGGCGAGAGGTTGTCGGCCGCGTCGCGGGCGCGGACGGTGAAGGCGTAGCGGGTGCCCGGCCGCAGCCCGGTGACCACGGTCGACGTCTGTGCCCCGCCCACACTGTGGATCTTGGCGGTGCCCTGATAGACGTCGTACGACACCACCGCCCGGTCGTCCCTCGACGCGGACCAGGACAGCTCGACGGCCCTGCTGCCGACCGCCCGTCCCCGCACCTTTCCCGGGCGGGGCGGTGCCGTGTCGTCCGCCGCCACGGCCGCCGGGGTCGCCGCCCGGACCTGACGGCCGGGCGGCCCGAGCCGGCCCTCGCTGTTGCGGGCCCGCACGGTGAAGACGTACGAGGTGGACGGCCTGAGCCTGGTGACGTCCACCATGTGCTGGGAAGCGGGCACTTCCTCGACCTCGGTGGTGCCTCGATACACCTCGTAGACGCTGACGCGGGGGTTCGCGGACACCGCGTTCCACATCACGTGGACGCTGGTCGAACTGCCCGCTGTCGCGGTCACTCCCGTCGGGGCCGCGGGCAGTCCGCCCTCGTCGTTTCCGGCGTCGCTCCGGCCGCACGATCCGGCCAGGGCCAGCGCGGCACAGAGGGCGACGCATCGGTGCACGAGCACGGTGTCACGACGCACGGCGTTGCCTCCCCGGACGACACGGGGCAATGGTCCGGACCAATATGGCGCAGCTGACGTGATCGCATCAAGGGGGCGGTCGCGAGCATGGGTGACGGCGTTGCGGACCGCGCGCCGGGGTTACGTATGCTGAAGCTCCGCACGGCTGAACTCCCCCTGAGGGCTGACTGGTTCATGCCGGTGGCGCGGGCCGCTGTCGTCGCTGTTCCCGCGCCGGACGTGGGCGGCCGGGCCGCCGGAGCCGACACGGGCTCGGGCGCTCGGCCCCCTGTCGGACGTCCGAAGACACGCCACGCCGTGACCCGCCTGGAGCCGAGTGCCGTCCGGTCCGCCTACGGTGGCCCCATGATCACTACGGCGCCCGACCGGGCTGAATGCCCGTCAGTGCCCCTCAGGGAAAGGGCTTCTCATGGTGCGTGTCCCGTCGCTGACCCTGGCCGTGGCCGGCGCCGCCTTACTCCTCCCGCCTATGCTGGCCGACGCCGCGGCCCGCGGCCGGGCGGAGCCGGTGGTCTGGCGTGAGGGCGATGTCCGTGCCGCGGATCTGCTGGCCAGGGTGCGTGACTGCACCCAGATCTCCCACGGCCGCTTGCGCAGCGATGCCGGCAGACCGGCATCGATTGCGGTGTGCGGCACCCGGCGGGCCGTCTTCTGGAAGGCCGACATGGACATCGACTGCGACGGACAGCCCGGCCCGCGCTGCAACCGGCGCACCGATCCCTCGTTCTCGCAGGCCACCGCCTATCAGCAGTCCGACGGGCGCTATCTGAGCGCCGAGCGCCTCCCGTACATCGTCGTGCCGGCCTCGAGCCGCATCTGGGACCCCGTCGACGACGGCGTGCGCGGCGGATCGGTCGCCGCCGTCGTCTACCGGGGCCGTGTGCAGTATGCGGTCGTGGGTGACATCGGCCCGGAAGGCGTCATCGGCGAGGCGTCCTACGCCACCGCCAAGGGCCTCGGCATCCGCCCGGGCCCGAACGGCGGTGGCACACCCTCCGGCGTCACCTACATCGTCTTCAAGTACTCGCAGGTCAAACCGATCGAAAGCCATGCCGCCGCCGTCGCGGTGGGGCGGCGGCTGGCGCAGCAGTTCGTGGGCGGCGGATGAGCGTCTCCTCGCGCCGGAGCTGACCGCGGAGCCGGGCGCCGGCGCCGGGCCCGACCGCGCAACCGTCGGTGTGCTGGTACGGCTGACCCGCGCCGGGGCCGACCTGCGTGCCGTTCGGCTCCAAGGCCCCCGACGAAGCGGAACCGGCTCGCCCGCCCGCTCGCGCGCCCAGCGCACGGGGCTGTCTGCGGACGAACTGCCGCCCGCGATCCAGGCGGCGATGTTCAATGCGGCCCTGCGCGCGGCCGTCGAGCACTACACCTGGCGCACCGCAGACGCGGGGTCCGACCGCGCGACGGCGGTGGCCGAGCTGACGGCGACCATGCGCTCGGCCCTCGCCGTCGCCGCGGAGGGACTCCGGTAAGAGGTCTCCTCGGACCGTTCGGCGGCTTCAGACCTTCCGGTAGGTGTACGCCTCGGCTGCTGCCGCCTCCACGGCCGCCAGGTCGGCGCCGGTGGCCGCCGTGACCACCGCGGCCACCGCGCCCTCCACGAACGGGGCGTCCACCAGCCGTGTGTGGTCGGGCAGTTCGTCGCCCTCGGCGAGCAGCGCCTTCACCGTGAGCACGGCGCTGCCGAGGTCGGTGAGCACGGCGACCCCGGCACCCCGGTCCACGGACGCGGCCGCCGCGGCGATCAGCTCCGCGCTGGTGCCGAGCCCGCCGCCCTCGGTGCCACCCGCCGCGGCGACGGGCACCGACACCCCGCCGCCCGCGAGCCCCTTCGCCAACTCGGCCACGGAGGCGGCCACTTCGGCGCTGTGCGACACCAGGACGATCCCGACCTGCTTCCCGTCACTCACCGCCGGCCTCCGCCAGGGCCGCGACGAGCAGCGCCGACGAGGTGGCGCCGGGATCCTGGTGACCGATGCTGCGCTCACCGAGATAGCTGGCCCTGCCCTTGCGGGCCTGCAACGGCGTGGTCGCGAGGGCGCCCTCTTCGGCGGCGGTGCGGGCCGCGGCGAACCCGCCCTCGTCGAGTGCGTCCACGGCCGGCACCAGCGCGTCGATCATCGTCTTGTCGCCCGGTGCGGCGCCGCCGAGCGTCATGACCGCCTCCACCCCGGCCCGCAGCGCCTCGGCGAACTGCGCCTCGCTGACCTCACCGGCGTCCCCGAGCGCCTTTCCCGTACGGCGTAGAAGGGTGCCGTAGAGGGGTCCCGACGCGCCGCCGACGGTCGAGATCAGCTGCCGCCCGGCCAGGGTCAGGACCGCACCGGGCGTGTCCGGCGCCTCTTTCTCCAGCGTCGCGGCCACGGCCCGGAACCCGCGCTGCAGATTGCTGCCGTGGTCCGCGTCCCCGATGGGGGAGTCGAGGGCGGTGAGCCGTTCCGCCTCGCGGTCCACGGACGCGGCGGTCGCCGTCATCCAACGGCGGAAGAAGTCGGCGTCGAGCACAGGATCTCCTTGCGTGGTAGGTACGTTGACACCTCGGCCCGCTGCTCTACATGCCCCAGCGCAGCCCGGGCGTCTTCACCGGGGCGTCCCACAGCCGCAGCAGTTCCTCGTCGATCTGGCACAGGGTGACCGAGGCGCCGGCCATGTCGAGCGAGGTGACGTAGTTGCCCACCAGCGTCCGGGCGACCGCGACACCACGCTGGGAGAGCACCCGTTGCACCTCGGCATTGAACCCGTACAGCTCGAGCAGTGGTGTCGCCCCCATGCCGTTGACCAGGACGAGCACCGGATTGCGCGGAGGCATGTCCTCCAGGATCGCGTTCACCGCGAACTCGGCGATCTCCCCCGAGGTCATCATCGCCCGCCGCTCCCGGCCGGGCTCGCCATGGATGCCGATGCCCAACTCCAGCTCACCCGAGGGGAGATCGAAGGTGGGGCTGCCCTTGTCGGGCGTGGTGCAGGCGCTGAGCGCGACGCCGAAACTGCGGGAGTTCTCGTTGACCTGCCGGCCGATCGCCTCCACCCGCTCCAGCGGCTGCCCCTCGTCCGCCGCCGCGCCCGCGATCTTCTCCACGAACAGCGTGCCGCCGACACCGCGCCGCCCCGCCGTGTAGAGGCTGTCGGTGACCGCCACGTCATCGTTGACCAGCACCTTGCCGACCTGGATGCCCTCGTCCTCGGCGAGCTCGGCCGCCATGTCGAAGTTCAGCACGTCGCCGGTGTAGTTCTTCACGATGAACAGCACGCCCGCCCCGCTGTCCACGGCCGCCGCGGCACGCGCCATCTGATCGGGCACCGGTGAGGTGAACACCTCACCCGGGCAGGCCGCCGACAGCATGCCGGGACCAACGAATCCACCGTGCAGCGGCTCGTGCCCCGAGCCACCCCCGGAGATCAGGGCGACCTTCCCGGCGACCGGGGCGTCCCGCCGCACGATCAGCCGGTTCTCCACGTCGACGGTCAGCTCGGGATGGGCGGCGGCCATGCCCCGCAGGGCGTCCGCGACCACGCTTTCCGGCACATTGATCAACATCTTCATGGGTACCTCCTGGTGAGAGTGGCAGACGGGCCCCTGACCTTTATTTTTGCAGGTCAGTGCGGGTTTCGCTGGTTAGGGATCCTGGCGGTCCATGGCGGTCGGAAGCGGGTTCTTGCGGTATTGATGCTGACCTGATGCTGAGGTTGATGATGAGTTGTCAGATGGCGGCGGTGTGTCGGTCGTGTGGCGGCTGGAGCACTTCTGTCGGCAGTATCGACCTTGCGGCGGGGAAGGTCACGTGTACACAGTCGGCCTGTCTCTTGAGCTCACCGACAACGAGCACAGGCTTCAGTGGCGTATGGGACGCGAGGGATGGGATGGAACTTGTGGTCCATAGCCCGCGCTGCGGCGATTGCGTGTCGGCGGGCCAGAGTGAATGGATCCGGCAGGTCAGTGGCCACCACACAGGGGACATGGCGGCGACTTCCCGGTGCAGCGGCTTCAGCACTGGTGACATCGCGGACAAGGACGGCGTCGGGGCCGGGCGGCGCCCACTGCACATGGCGAGCGTGCTGAGGGGGCAGTCGGTGAGGACACCGGTGTTTTTGACCAGCCACGTCACGTCGGGGTACGTCGAGGCTGCCGCGGTCGCCTGGGCGTGATCGGTGATGTCGAGGCGGACCGGGTCACGTCGGGTCGACGACTGATTGCGGGTCGCGGGCCGCGCCGCAAACGCGCTGCGCGCCGCGTTGCAGGAGCAGCCGGGCCCTCACTGCCCGAGCCCCTGGTTCGCGCCGGTCACCAGCGCCGTGGCCCCCTGAATCCGCAAGGTTCCCCGTCTCCCCCTAACCGATTGGCCGACAGTTTCCGATCAGGCAGTGGACCACTTGAGATGAACGGCCGTCTCGTGGAACCCCAGAACGTGATAGAAGTCAGCCGCTCTGCGGGTCGGCACGGTCACCTCCACGTCCTTCGCCTCTCGGGCCTTTGCCTGTACGGCCCGGACCAGCACGGAACCCGCACCGCGGCCTCGCATGGACTCGTCCACGGTGAGTTCGAGCAGTTCGAGGATCGTTCCGCCGGCGAACAGGGTGGGCATGCGCACAGCGAGCAGGTACCCCACCACGCGGGAGTCCTGCTCGGCGACCAGGAACTCGACACTTCCGTCCGAGGCGGCCTCGATGATCCGGGGGAACGTGGTGGCGTCGAAGACCTGTCGGTCGGGCTTGTAGCTCGTCACGAACCCGCTCAGCAGACGGTAGATGTCATCGGCGTCCGAGGGCGTGGCGTCGCGGATAGTCGTCATACTGGCTCATCGGCCGGGAGGTCGGCGATCGACGCCGTGGCGGCTGCCATGAGCTCCGCCGCCTCGACCTCGATGCTGCTGGCGGGCCTACCGCTGCCGCAGTGCACCCGTCCCAGGCTGCGGACCGTCCCGTCGAACACCACCACCGCAGTCCGGTCCGCGATCACCGGACACACCCCGCCCGGCTGCATCCCCGCCCGTGCCGGCCGCCGGGCATCGGCGGGAGACAGGTCGCCTCGGCGGATCCCGGCTGCGTGGGCGAGGCCGTGACGGTTCGCTCCAGCGGAACGCCCAACGTGGCACAGACCTCCAGAGGGCCGGTCAGGTCGGGGTGCTCGCTGAGCCGGAAGGACACAGCGAGCGAAGCGAGGATGCCCGGTGGGCCAACGGGCGCGAGACCGTTCACTTAGCCCAGATTACAGTGCACGGTAAGGGAGTTGATCTCGGTTTGGCGGAGCAGAAGTCGTGCACGCCGCTCCGCCGGGACCTACACGCGGTTGGAACCGCACAAAGGCAAGGAGGCGAGCAGGGGCGGTCCTTGAGGTTTTGGCGGCGATCTCATGAAAGCCGGGGTCAGGGCCGTACCAGGACGAGAGCTCGCAGGAGCGAGAAGGGCGCGCGATCCAAGATCTCGCCGAACGATCCCGAGGTGTTCGAGCTCACCCTGGAAAATGACACGATCAAGAGCAGCCCCTCAGAGCCTACTTGTCATCGACATGGCCATTTCGCCCCCGTGTCTTGCTCTCAGGCCGGAGGCTGCGCTCGGTATTGGTCGAGGGAAGCGGCCCGTTCGTGGTACGGCAGGCGGGATAGGCGGCAGACGAGCGTCCACATGGCCCGTTCCTCTGCAACAGTCACCGGGAGAGAAAAGCCGAGCGACTCGGCGAGTGGCTTGCGGCCGAGGTTGACCAACGCTCTGACAGCAGCTGCCCACTCGTCGGTCGCGCTCACCGCGGCCCGATACCACAGTGGTATGAGCCCAGTGAGACAGGCGGCAGCCAACGCCAGGTGGACGGCGGGGTGTGTTGAGGCCGACAAGACGACGAGGCCGGACAGGGCCACCGCGCCATGGCCGTAAAGGAGGGCGACGAAGAAGTCGACGCGCGTGCGGGTCAGTTCGACCTGGCGCCTGGTGGAGTCGGGCGCTGCGCCGGTGAGTTCGTGCCAGATCACCTGGGTGTCGAGTCGGTACCTGTCATAGCCATACTCTTCGAGACGGCGAATGGCATTGCCAAGCCGCGTCGGGGCCACCTGCTCGTCGTTTACAGGGTAGCGGGCTAGCTTCTCTTGCAGGATGGCTCGTTGCGCTGCCGTCCGCGCCCGGTCTCGGTTTGCCAGTTGAGCCGTGCGTGAGTTGGCGCGGAGCTGAGCCAGCTGTTCCGCTCCTTCAGGGCGCAGCGAACCGTCCTGTTCGCGCCGTTCCAGGCGCATAAAGGCAGCTCGGTCCCTTAGGTTGCGCTTCACTTGTAGCTGACGTGCGCATCCGTACTGATAGAGACGCCTTGGCCACAGCATGTAACCCTCAAGGATGCGGTACAGAGTGTTTTGCAGAGCGTGGAGGATCAGGCCGGCCAGGATCGATCCCACCAAGAGTGTCACTGATGCGCTCGTGCCCGATGCAAGGCGCATGCGAGCGACGCTGCTGACGTGACGCAGTTCAGGCGCGATGATCAGCCAGAAGATCGCGAGGTTGACGCCAGATGGCATGATCCAGCCGACGAGCATGGCCCAGGCGCCGCCCAACACCCCTTTGGCGATGTCACCCATACTGAGAGCCCCTTTCCTCGCAGGGCACCCTCATTCGTCTTCCCAGTCGTCGTCATCCAGGGGAGGGCCTGGCGGCGTGCTGTTGGTGCCAGTCTCCCGGCCTCCCGGCAGTCGCCTCCTGGATGATCTCCATACCTGGAACACCCTGTGCCATGGCTGGGACAACCTCGACAGATGCTCCAGCAGAGTCCGCACGACGAGCGTCGCAACTCCGACGGCAGCGATTGCGGCAACGATTGCGGCAATGACCCAAATTGCTACTCCGTCCACACTCCCCTCCCTCGTCTGGGAATCCCATGCGTGCGAGACCGTATCTGACGCAGAGGACCCGTCTGCTCCCCTCGTCCATTCGGTCAACTGCTTGACGAAGCCGGTGACCTTTTTCTGCCCGCTCTCGGAGAGGAGGACCCAAGGCAGCCAGACAGAGGTGAGGAGGACCGCAGAGGTGATGAACGGGAGGATGCGGAGTGCCCTGAGGAGGTGCTTGGGGCCGGCCAACTCCGGGATGTACTGCACGTCGACGGCCTCTCATGGCTTCGCCGTGCCCTACTTCCAAAAACGCTTGAGCAGGGGGCTTCACAGCGAATCAGGTAAGAACGCGCGCTGTCACAGCGCCAACGTGCTCCCGGTGCCCACGAGTAGGGGCCACTCGGCGTGCCGACGGTCCTGCTTGGTGACGGACGTCCAGGGAGCCGCAGATGATCAACGGTCAGATCTGCGGCGTCGATATGTGCATTGTTGGATGCATGAGTTGCCCCCGTCCTGCCCGGTTCTCCGTCAACCGGCAGGCGTGCAGTATGACTTACCGGTCGGCCGCTGTGCAATACATGGTTTGAGGAGACCAGGCAAGGTGCTCGGCAGACATTCACCCTCACGAGGTGGGGGTGTGAGTGCCTGGCCAGAGGCCGTTAGTGCTCCCAGTCCGGTTTCGTGATCTACCCGGCGGATTCGTCGGGGGTTCGTCGTCGGTAGTGACCGCGTCGGGCTGTTGCCTGGTGGTGTCGCCGCCAGAGGGACCAGTGCAGCAGCCTGGCCGTCGACGGCAGGCGGGTTGAAGACGGCACCGAAGATGACGGCGGATCTCGGGCGCGGTCAGCGTGATCGGATCGAGGCTGTGGTCGAAGTAGTGCGGACCGGCCGGCCGCTGTGGTGCCGCGTCGGCGGCGACGGCGGTCAGGAAAGCCAAGGCGAGCATGGCGAGCGTGATGTGCCGGTGCCAGGAGTTCCAGTGCCTCACCTGATAGTGGTCCAGGCCGACCTGGCTCTTCGTGGCCTGGAAGCACTCCTCCACGCTCCAACGGACACCAGCGACGCGCACCAGCTCGGCCGGGGAGACCGTGGCGGGCGACCAGTACAGATGGAAGGCGAGTTCACCGGTGGAGAGGTTGCGTCGGATGGCAGTGTCAGTTCGCGCCGATGCCGATGTGGATCCAGGTCCAGTCGTAGGACCGAGGACCTTTCGCGCCGGTGCCGGCACTCTGACGATGCCAGGCTGTGGCGGGCGGCCGGCCGGCAACGGTGTCCGCGCGAACGGCAGTGCGGCCGTGGTTGATCCTTACCTGCGTCGAGCAGGCGACGGCCAGCACATAGCCGGTGCCGCGTGCCTCAAGGACGGCGCGGAGACGCGGGTCCTGGCCGTAGGCTTCGTCAGCGGTCGCCCAGGCCGGGGTGATTCCGGTGTCCGGCGCTGCGGCGATCATCTCCCCGGCCGGAAAGGGCTTGGTCTGAAACCGCACTTCGTCGGGTGTTCCGGCAGCGTGGCAGCGTTCGGGATCATCGGCCCACGAGTGCTCGGGCAGGTAAAGCCGACGGTCGATCAGAGCGCGTCCCCGGCTCGTTGCCGGCGCAAGGATGGAAGGACCGGCCCGTCTTCAGGAAGCCGGTCTCGTCCACGAACAGGAAACCGTCGGGCGTGGCGAGGTGTTCCGCGGCGTAGGAACGCAGGTCGTCGCGGAGCGCGTCGGCATCCCAGCAGGCGTAGCGCAGTAGACGTTGCGGCGACCCGGGTCGCGTATGGCCCGCTTGCTCGGCCATCTGCCGGCCGTTCTCACGCTCCACGCCCGACTGCAGCTCGAGCAGGTAGGAGCGGGCTGACGCGCGGCGCTCAACCCGCCGGAACCGGCCCGTGATCCGGGCCATGACCTGGTCGATCACGCCTACCGACGGGCAGGGCCTGGGCTATGGCGTGCAGCCACCGCACGATCTTCAGGAGTCGACACAACCCCCGATGATCATGAGATGGCCGTGCCCGTTCCCTGCCGGGTTCGCGACAAGAGCGCGAACCCGGACCGAGGTGTCAGGAGCGATCGAACAGAGTGACTGCGCTCTGCGGTGCTTCCTGGCCGAAGAAGATCTCCAGGTTCTGCGCCGAGCGGCTGGCCGCGTCGCCACTACGAAGGAACAGCCGTTCTTCGTAGGCGGTGAGCGCGACCTCGATGTCGGGTTGCTCAACCAGCTTGCTCGCCAGGTCCGCGCCGTCGTACATGGCGAGGTTCGCACCCTCGCCGGCGAAGGGCGACATCAGATGCGCGGCGTCGCCGATGAGCGTCACGCCGGGCACCCTGTCCCATGAGAGCCCGACGGGCAGGGCGTAGATGGGTCGGAGCCACGGTTCCGCGTCGCTCTGTGTCACGAAGGCGGTGAGCAGCGGCGACCAGCCATCGAACTCTTCGGCAAGTTGACGGAGGCCAGCGGACGGGTCGCCGAAGTCGATCGACCTCATCCACTCCTCGGGCTTGTTCAGCGCCACGTATCCGCGCACGTGCCCGTCGGCGTAGCGATGCGCGATGATGCCTTTGCCCGGCGCGACCGCCATCAGCGTGCCGCTGCCGATCGCGGCCACGCTCGCCCGGCACTCCTGGCGGCCCGAGGCCAGGGCGATCTCGATGAAGCAGGTTCCGCTGAATACGGGCTTGGCGGTGGTGAGCAGCGGACGCACCTTCGACCAGGCACCGTCCGCGCCGATGACGATGTCGGCGCGCGTGGCGGATCCTTCCGCGAAGGTGAGGAGGTAGCCGCCCTCCACACGGTGCCGGACCGAGGCGAGCTTGTGACCCCACCTGATCGTTCCGGGCGCCAGCGAGTCGATGAGCAGGCGCCGCAGTTCGCCACGATCCACCTCAGGACGGGCCGAACCGGGGTCCGCGGGCATGTCGAACAGGATCGTTCCGTGGCGGTCCACCACGCGCTTGGCGTCCTCGCCCGGGCGGACCAGAGTGAGGAACTCGTCGTACAGACCGGCTGCGCGAACTGCGACCTGGCCGGTCTCTTCGTGGATGTCGAGCAGGCCGCCTTGCGTACGGGTCGTCGCCGAAGCCTCACCCTCGTAGATCGTCGCGGAGACGCCGTGAGCCTGAAGCACCCGGGCGAGCGTCAGCCCGCCCAGTCCCGCTCCGACAATGGCGATGGTCTTCTGCATGCTGCGCTCCTCTGTTGCGCCGGCACGCGCCGGCGATGGTCAGCGCCGAAAGCGGACGGGGTGCCCGATCTCGGCAAGGAGACGCTCACCGATCAGAACCATCTGCATCGATGTATGTGCGACGTCCGGCGGGTGGACCGCGGAACATCGTTTTTCGCGACCTCGTGACTATAGCTCGGCATCCGCCTCGCGGTGACCGGGACCGCTCACGCTGCGACGCACCGCGCCAGCCACGCTCGTCCTCGACAACCGCCTCGACCGGCCCGGCAGTGCTGCCGGAAAGACGACACTCGCTCGCCCTGGTCCATCTGGCGCAGACACCACCAGGCAACAGCCCGACGCAACCACCCCCGACAACGGACCGCCGACGAGCCCACCGGATAGATCACGAAACCGGACTGCAGTATTTGGTGGCGCCGGCAGCACCGATGGCTGCACTGAATCTCTAGCGCGGGGGCGCGTGCTGGAGGAGTTGCATCGTCCGCACCCTGCCCGCTCGTCACCCTGTGGCCATCGGCGTGACGGGGCGGCCGCCCCACCCGAATCGGGCGATCACGCGTCAGTTGCAGCCATGGCACCGCGTTGAGGTTGGTATGTCCCACTGGAGTGCTCACCGGCCAACTGGGCTGGGGAACGCTCACCGCGGAGTGTTGTCCGGGCGCTCGGCTCCGTCGAACAACACCTGGACGGCGTCGTTGAATCCCGCCGTGTCGGTCAAGCCGAAGGCGACACGCTGGAGCAGGAATCCGTGCAGCAGGCCGATCACTACCCGTGCGCCGCTCTCCGGGTCCACTGTTTGGACAGTGCCCGCCGCTTGTCCGCGGCGCAGGGCGTCGGCGATGCTGCGACGGACTCTTTCGAAGCCTTCCAAGGCGCGGGCGTGCAGGCCGTCATTGCGCAGCAGTTCCGACCAGGTCTGCACAACACACTGCAGCAGTTCTTCGACCGGCACCATCTGCCCTGCGGCGTCCGTGACGGGCTCGGCGCTCAGTGCCTGAAGGGAGGCGGCGAGCAGGTCGCCCAGGGTGGGGGCGTCGGCGGCCACGGCCACCCGCTCCATCGGCTCGAAGATCAGCCGGAAGGCGTCCGCGGCGATGGCCAGGATGATCTCCTCCTTGCTCGCGAAGTAGCGGTAGGGGGCGCCCGCGGAAACGCCGGCTGCGGCGGCGATGTCCGGCATCGAGGTCTGGTGGAAGCCGCCCCGCGCGAAACACCGGCGCGCTGCCGCCACGATCTCCGCGCGCTTGGCTTCCCGACGCTCGGGCGTGATGCGCGGCATGGCCCGCCTCCCTCGAAGTGAATGATCATTCATCTTGACAGGGGAACCGTATCGGGCCCATGGTGAAAATGAAAGGTCATTCACGGAAGCGAGGATCTTGATGAGCACCGAGCTGACCATCGGCACCTACCGGTACGAGCACACCGAGGCACTCTTCGACGGCCGCGCAAAGATCGACGGGGTGGACGCCATCCTTGAGACGGAGCCCCTCGTCTCGGACCTCTTCCGGCACATGCTCGAAGGCCGCTACGACATAGCGGAACTCGGCTTGACCTACTTCCTGCGCACCTTCGACCTGGAGGACGCGCCATTCATGGCGCTGCCGATCTTCCCGAACCGCAACTTCCGGCACTCCGCCATCTTCGTGAACACCGAGGCGGGGATCGAGAAGCCGCAGGACCTCGCCGGCAAGACACTCGGCGAGTTCGCGCTCTTCGGACACGACGCAGGGGTCTGGCCCAAGGGCATCCTCTCGGACGAGTACGGCGTGACCGTCGACCAGTGCCGCTGGGTCATCGGCGGCACCGACCATCCCATCCCCGCGTTCGACTGGCTCCCGCAGCCGGTACCGGACGGCGTGGAGGTGCGGCACGCCGACGACGGCCAGACCCTGGGCGCCATGCTCGAGTCCGGAGAGATCGACGCGCTCATCTCGGTCGACGTGCCCCAGGCCATGTTGCGGGGATCGACGAAGGTCGCCCGGCTCTTCCCCGACTATGAGAACGTCGAGCGCGACTACTACCGGCGCACCGGGATCTTCCCCCCGATGCACATCGTCGCCGTCCGCAAGGCGCTGGTGCACCGTTCCGAGGATCTGCGCTCGGTCTACCGCGCCTTCCTCAAGGCAAAGGACCTGGCCGAACGCGCATACATCGAGGACGCCGCGAAGCAGCACATGAGCCTGGTGACCCCCTGGTTCAGCAGCCTGTTCGAACACAACCGCAGTCTGCTCGGCGAGGACTGGTGGCCCTACGGCATGCGCGCGAACCGCAAGGCGGTCGACACCTTCCTGCGCTACCACCACGAGCAGGGCCTCTCCAAGCGCCTGCTGACCAGCCGCGACATCTTCATCCCCGAGTTCCTCGACACCTAGGGCGAGTCCGGTCCGAGTCGGACCAGGTCGCCAGGAGTGCCCGCCGATCTGGAAAGCGGGGACCGGAGACCATCTCCTGGGTGGGTTCACCGTTGAGCCAGCGCACTGAGGTCGGTGAACGCCTTCCGGATGCCGGCCGACCGCGCCATACAGCGGCTCATCCCCGACGTCGCTGCCCAGCACTCCACCGTCGTGCCAGCCCCCAACTGAGCCACATGTCCTTCCACTTGCGCGGCGTGACGGAGTTGCCGAACCACTGGTGCGCGAGCCCATGCACGAGCAGGGCCTCGTCCGGAGCTTCGGGAGCGCACGGGAAACGGCTGGTATTACTGGGGCATGCAGGAAGAGATTGCACGCTCCGCGATCGACACGTTCATCTCCGCGTTCAACGCCTCGGAGGACAGCTATGTGACTGCCCTGCTCTCCCAGGCCCTGACCTCAGACGTCGTCTTCTGGGGGCCGTTGGGTCGCAGCGAAGGAATCGCGGCGGTCGAGCGGTTCGTGCTGGACATCCGGCGCCACCCGGCGGGGACCGGCACGATGGTGCGCTGCTCGGCGGTGGACATGCCTGACGAATGGGCCCGGTACCAATGGGTCTTCACCACCCCTGATGGAGGTCCCCGCCTGGCGGGAACGGACGTCGTCCATCTGCGACGGAGCCTCATCGACCAGGTCATCGTCTTCGCGGGGGAGATCGAACCGTCCGCCTCCTGAGTCATCCTTCTGTCGCTGTCCTTCTCCTGGACTTGCCCCCTTGGCAGGGCCACCGACGTAACGCCTACGAAGAAGTCGTCCGCCGTGAAGCCATGGACCACACCCCGGACCCGGCCGGCGCTGGTTCAGAGAACTGCCTTGGCGTGTCCGAGCAGCGGCCCGCCTCCTCGGCGTGCCGGGACACGCCCGGCATCGACACGGCCGGCGGTCAGCCCGTCTTGTGTCCCCACCGCGGGCCGACCAGGTCCCACTCCCTGCCCCATTCGTCGATGCGCCGCCGGTCCAGCCAGTAGCGTGCGGCGCCTGTGACTCCGAACGCGATGCCGCTGACGGCGAGCGCCGACGCCGCTGCCAGGAGGCCCGCTTCGACCGCCGCATCGGTGCGGCTCGGCGGTCGGGTGGTGAGGTCGCCCCGTGCGTCGGTCCAGAGCACCGTCGTTGATCCGGCCTTGAGTCCGCCGTTCACCAGTGTCCTGCCGGTGCGGGCGGATCCGTCCTTTCCGATCCAGCGGACCTGCGCAAACGCCCGGTAGCTCGTCGCCTCCGCGGGTGGTGTGTCCGTGAGGAGCACGGCCGTTACGGGGGTGCGCTCGGCGCGCTGCTGCATGAAGGCGTCGTCGGCGGCCCGGGCCGTCAGCACGCCGGCGAGGGCTCCGCCCACGGCCACGAGCGTCCAGAGGGCCAGCACGAGCCAGGCCTCGAGCACGTCGTCGCGCCTGCGCAGCGGGTTGGCCCGCCACCGCCACAGCCACCTCTTGGTTCGTCTGCACGTCAGCATCGGCTCGCACCTCTTCGTCGTCACTTCGAGCAAGGTGACAGCCGTGCGCGTGTCGTGGCATGGGCCGGGCAGAGGCAGTCGTGGGGCCGACCGGGACCAAGTCTGCGGCGACGAGGGGCCCTTCAGCCCTGCCGCCACCCGTGGGCGGAGCGATCCATCCCCACGACCGTCCTCATGGGTGGCCCGACGGGCCACCTGCCGGGGACCATCGGCCCCTCACCCGGAGGCCGTCGCGCGCTCACCCTCGTAGGACAACCACCTGTTCCGAAACCCGTGCGGGAGGAGGGCACCATGCCATCCGTGCCTCTCGACGCCGCGACCCTGGAAGCCTGTGTGGCGGCCGCCGTGGCCGCGCCCTCGTTCTTCAACACGCAGCCCTGGCGCTTCAGGCTGGACCCCGAGACCGTCGCCTTCGAGGTGCGCGCGGACCCGCAGCGCAGCCTGCCTCGCGCCGATCCGGCCGGCCGTGCGCTGCATCTGTCGGTGGGTGCCTCCGTCTTCAACCTCCGCGTGGCGGTGTCCCACTTCGGCTGGTCCCCCGTGGTGCGGCTGCTGCCCCGCCCCGACGACCCCGGCCTGCTCGCCGTCGTCCGGCCCACCGGATCGGCCGGTCGGTACGGCACGGAACACCGTGGCGACCTCTACCCGGCGATCTGGCGCAGACACAGCAGCCGCTTCCCGTTCTCTCCCAGGCCCCTGCCGCCGCAGGCGCGCGCCGAACTCGCCGAGGCCGCCCACGCGGAAGGCGCCTCGCTGGACTTTCCCGAGGCCGCCGAGACGGCCCGGCTGCTGCGGGTGACCGCGGAGGCCGAGCAGCGCAACCGCCTCGATGGCGACCGCGGCAGGGAGAGCCGCCGCTGGGTGCACCGGGACCCGGACAGCCCGTTCGACGTCGGCCTCCCGCACACCGCACTCGGTCCGCAGGACGCCCGCGAACGCATCCCCATGCGGGACTTCACCGCCACACGCCAATCCGGGCGGCTGCCCGCC
Source organism: Streptomyces longisporus (assembly GCF_039532765.1). Classification (NCBI taxonomy): domain Bacteria; kingdom Bacillati; phylum Actinomycetota; class Actinomycetes; order Kitasatosporales; family Streptomycetaceae; genus Streptomyces; species Streptomyces longisporus. Next base: position 346,380 of record NZ_BAAASG010000002.1, on the reverse strand, counting down.
CAGGACTTCGAGACCGCGCCGGCCATCGCCCTGCTCAGGACCGAGCACGACCGTCGTACGGACTGGCTGCGGGCGGGAGAGGCACTTGAACACGTCCTGCTCGTGGCCACCGCCCTGGGGCTGCGCGCGTCGCTGCTGCACCAGCCGATGGAATGGCCCGACCTGCGCCGCAGCCTGGGCCCTGACCCCCACCACACCGGTCACGCCCAGATGCTGATCCGGCTCGGCTACGGACCGGAGGGCTCCGCCACCCCGCGTCGTACCCCCCGAGCGGTGCTGGATGCGGAGGCGCCGCACCGATAGCCGCGACTACCGGTTCCCTCCGGCCGCGCTACCGCGTGCGAAGGCGAGTCGCCCCAGGGCCCGCCAGTCCGTCGGTGGATTCGCCCGGGGCACCCCCGGCCGGCCCCGGGGCACCCGTACGCGCAGCGAACCGGGCGCTGTGCGGCAGGTCACGGGGGTGGGCAGGACGAGGGCCTCGCCGTCGACGCCGACCGGTATCTCCGCAGCATCGGCGTCCACCACCACCTCGGTGGCGGTGAACGCGGTGAGCCCGCGGGCGTGCCGGCCGCGCAGCAGGTCGACCGCCTGGGCCGCGTTGTCGACGTTGACGCCGAGGACGCCGAGCACGCCGGAATCCAGCTGCGTGCGGCGACCGAGGCCGGCGGCATCCCCCACCTGGTAGGGGTTGTTGCTGACCAGCACCGCCTGCGGTGCATCCATGAGCACGTGGGCGTTGCGGACGGTCAGCCGGGGGCCGGACCGGTGGGTCAGCAGCTCCGGTAGCCGCTGGAGGATCGTGCCCACCTTGTCGTCACGGTAGGCGTCGCTCTGCACGACCTGCGCGTACACACCGAAGGACGCGTTGTTGACGAAGACACGGTCGCAGACGAAGCCGAGGTCGATGCGGAGTTCCACTCCGTCGGTGAGGGCGTCGAGGCACTTCGAGCAGTCGGCACGATCCAGGCCGAGATCCAGCGCGAAGTGGTTGCGGGTGCCCGCCGAGATCACCATGAACGGTATGTCGTGTTGTTCGGCAACCCCTGCGACCTGCGCCTGGGTGCCGTCCCCTCCGGCGACTCCCAGCAGGTCCGCGCCCTCGGCAACGGCTCGGCGGGCCAGTTCGGCGACGTCCTGCGGGTGAGCGGGGTCGAGTACGGCGACCTCGGCGCCCAGTGCCCGGGCCCTCTCCGCGAGGTGGAACCTGCCGACCTTACCGCCGCCCGATCGGGGGTTCATGATGAGAAACGGCGTTTTCGGCGGCGGAGTCCGCTGCTGCGGCGGTCCCGCGGGACGCGTCTCCGCGCCGAGGGCGGCTCGCCCGGTCAGTCTCGCCACGGCCCCCAGGGTGAGGGCCGACAAGGCGGCCCACAGCAGGTGCACGGCGGAGTAGTACACCAGCACGGCGAGTGGCACCACCGAGGCCAGGGCGGAGGAAAGCGCCCGGAGCAGGCCGTGACGGGTGAGCGCCCACCACACGGCGGCCGCCGTGACGGCGAGCCCCGCCAGACCGACGAGCAGCAGGGAAACGCTTCTGACCCCGGCAGCCGCCAGCAGCAGCACGATCGCGGCGGTCGCGACCAGCAGCGCGAGACGAGCCGTCCACCTCTGAACCGTCCCGGGCGGACGGTCGCTCGGGACGGCCGCCCGAGCTGGAGTCTCGGCACTGCGCACATGCGTATCAGAGCGCCCGTCGCCGGCCGGGACATCACCTGCCCGGGGTGATCCCACGCGAGCAGCGACCCGCGACGATGCGAGAAAGGAGGGACGCTCATGGTCACGATGAACGAGAGCCCTGCATCTTCTTCCGAGCGCGCGGAGCTGGGAAAGGCAACGCGGGCCGTGCTGCCGCGCACCGCCCATGCCGTCTTCGAGCCGGACGCCAAGCGGCCGGATCCCGTCGACATCATCGAGCGGCAGTCCGCCGCCAGGGTCCCGGAACTCGTCCCGATCCGTTACGGCCGGATGCTCGAGTCGCCGTTCCGCTTCTACCGCGGCGCGGCGGCGATCATGGCGTCCGATCTGGGGGCATCCCCGCACACCGGGCTGATGGCCCAACTGTGCGGTGACGCCCATCTGTTGAACTTCCGGCTGCTCGCCTCCCCCGAGCGGCATCTGGTCTTCGACATCAACGACTTCGACGAGACCCTGCCGGGCCCCTTCGAATGGGACGTCAAACGGCTCGCCGCGAGTCTGGTGATCGCCGGTCGCGCCAACTCGTTCCCGGAATCGGACTGCACCACGGTGGTGCGCGAGAGCGTCCGGGCCTACCGCGAGCGGATGCGGGAGTTCGCCGGGATGCGCACCCTCGACATCTGGTACGCCCGCGACGACGCCGCCCAGGTCGAGGCGATCCTGTCCGAGAGGCTGAGCCGCAGCGACCGCCGACGGGTCGACACCGCGTCGGCCAAGGCCCGTACCCGGACCAGCCTGCAGGCCTTCGGGAAACTGACCCGCCTGGTCGACGGCGCACCCCGGATCATCTCCGACCCCCCGCTCATCACACCGCTCGACGAACTGCTGCCCGGCAGTGAAGGCGGCGAGCTGCAACGGACCCTGCGGGCCTTGGTCGCGGACTACGCACGCACCCTGTCGTCGGAGCGGCAGCACCTCCTGGGCCGGTTCCACGTGGTCGACATGGCGCGCAAGGTGGTCGGCGTCGGCAGCGTAGGCACCCGCTGCTGGATCATTCTGCTGCTGGGCCGGGACGACGACGATCCCCTGCTGCTGCAGGCCAAGGAGGCAGGCAACTCGGTCCTCGCCCCCTACAGCGGTGCGAGCGCGTACGAGAACCAGGGTGAGCGGGTGGTGGCGGGGCAGCGGCTGATGCAGGCCGCCAGTGACATCTTCCTCGGCTGGAAGCACATGACGGGCATCGACGGCCGCGAACGCGACTTCTACGTACGGCAGTTGCGGGACTGGAAGGGCATCGCCCGGCCGGAGACCATGGATCCCGCGACCCTGGCGCTCTTCGGGCGGCTGTGCGGCGCCTCGCTGGCGCGCGCCCATGCCCGCTCCGGCGATCCGATCGCCATCGGCGCGTACCTCGGTCGCGGCGACACCTTCGACCGGGCGCTGGCTCGGTTCGCGCAGGCCTACGCCGATCAGAACGAGCGCGATCACCAGGCGCTGGCCGATGCGGTGGCCGCGGGACACGTGTCGGCGAGGACGGACCTCACCGCGTAGCACCTGGCTCGGCGGACAGCGCCGGGCTCTCCGGCACCGCGGCGCCCTCCCGCAGCTCACGGCCGTCACCCGCGGCCGTCCGCCGGAACCAGGCGCCGTACCTGTCGGCGAGCGCCACGGCCGACACACCGTGCAGCAGGACGCTGAGCGCCACTGTCGCGGCGACCACCCGGCCCATCGTCTCCGTCCCCGGCACGTGCTCCTCCACCACGAGCAGCGCCAGGACGACGGAGGCGAGACCGCGCGGCCCGAACCACCCGATGTACGCGACGGTCGGCGGCCGCAGACCGCTGCCGAGCAACGAGACGGCCACGGGCACCATGCGCACCACGGTCAGGCTGAGCGCGGCGTAGACCATGATCTTCCAGGTCAGGTGCTGCAGCGTGGGTCCCAGCAGCACCGCGCCGAAGAGCATCAGGCTGACCGACGCCAGCAGGCCCGCCAGGTTCTCGGCGAACTCGGGCGTGTCGTCCCTGTTCCGCTGCTCGCTGTCATCGGCGACGGGGAAGCGCCGAAGGACGTATCCGAAGGCGAACCCGGCGACCCAGGCAGCGATGAAGCCGCTGCCGTCGGTGATCACGGCCAGTTCGTACGAGACCGCGGCGAGGGCGAGGACAAGGACTTCCCGCCACTGCCGGGTGACCCAGCCGTGCCCTCGGGCCGCCTGTAGCAGCCGGCCGCCGCAGCCGCCGACCAGCACGCCCAGGGCGGTGCTGAGCAGCAGGGCACGCCAGAATGTGCCCGCCACGCCTTCGTGGGCGTAGGACGTGCCGGGGATGGCCGCGAGGAAGATGACGAAGAACGGCAGCACCATGCCGTCGTTGAGGCCGCTCTCCACATTGAGGCCCTGGCGGACGAGCACCGGCACCCGAGGATCGGACATGGCGCTCTTGCCCAGGGCGGCATCCGTGGGTGCGAGGATCGCGCCGACCAGGGCCAGCTCCCACGCGGTCAGTCCTGGCAGCAGTGGCCAGGCCAGCAGCCAGCCCGCGGCGATGCTCAGGGGGAGGCCGATGCCCAGCAGCCGGCCGGGCAGGAAGCCGCCCGTGGCCAGGTCGCCTCGCCGTACGGTCATGGCGTCGGTGAACAGCACCAGGGTCAGGGCGGCTTCCAGCAGGGCCGTGAGCGGTGCGGCGTCGTGTCCGATGCCGACGAGGTCGAGGACGGCGGGACCGATGAGGATGCCGCATCCGGTGAACACCATCGCCGAGGAGACGGGCGTGGTCGACAGCCGACGCGATCCGAGGGCGTAGGCGGTGGTGACGGCCGCCACCGCCACCACCGTCCAGGCGCCACTGCTCATCGCGCCGTCCTCCCTCCGGCAGCCGTTGCGTACGCCCCCGTCAGTCGCGCATGAAGGCGCCGGCGGCCTCCTTCTCCAGATCGGCGAAGGGCTGACCGCTGACATCGACCAGCACGCGGCGGATCGTGCCGCCCAGGAAGTGGAAGGGCGGGTCGTAGTCCGCGGACACGGCCTGGCCGCTGTCGCGGCCCACGCACAGACCCTCGCCGTCGCAGGCGAACATGCCGGGCTGGGTCCTGATCCGGATCGCCCCCGCCTCACGGTCGTCGACGCGCAGGGTCAGGGTCCCGACCGTGAGGCCGTTGGCCTTGCGGTCGTCGGCGTGGAAGGCGGCCGACAGGATGTGGTCGCCGACGGGCACCCGGCCGGGCGAGGCGACCTTCTGCTCCATCCGGCCCAGCCAGTTGTAGACGTAGTGCAGCCGTCCGTCGAGGAGATACAGGCTGTGTCCGCCGAACCGGCCGCCCTGCGCGAACAGCACACCGCGGGCCTCGGGGGTGTCGAGACGGACGTCGGCGGCGAGCGTGTAGGACCGGCCGCGGATGTTGACCGCCACCGGCTCGGGCACGTCGGCGCAGTCGGGGTAGTACACGTACTGGCCGCGGGGCTTGGAGAGCTGGGGCCGTGGCGTGCTGAAGATCTCGATCGCCGTGCGGTCGTCGAGCGGCAGCCCGTTGTGGCGTTCGGCCTCGCGCGCCCACAGCCGCTTGAGTTCCTCCAGTTTCTGCGGGTGCTCGGCCGCCAGGTCGCGGGCCTCGGAGCGGTCCTCCCGCAGGTGGTAAAGCTCCCAGGTGTCGTCGTCGAAGCTGCTCCAGCCGGACGGTGCCGGCGGATGCAGCGCCGAGGCGTGCCAGCCGTCGTGCCAGATGCCGCGGGTGCCCAGCATGACGTAGAACTGCGTGTCCCGGGGGTCGGGTGCCTGGGGGTTCTCCAGGACGCCGCGCAGACTCGCGCCGTGCAGCGGGGACTGCCGGTAGCCCTTGACGCTCTCCGGCGGTTCGACACCGAGCAGGTCGTACAAGGTCGGCACGAGGTCGATGGCATGCGCGTACTGGTGCCGTATGCCGCCCGCGGCCCCGATGCCGGCCGGCCAGGACAGGAACATCGGGTCGGCGACGCCGCCCTCGTAGGAGGCCCACCGCTTCCAGTACTTGAAGGGGGTGTCGAAGGCCCAGGCCCACCCGGTCGGGTAGTGGTTGTAGGTCCTGGGGCTGCCGAGGTCCTCCAGGTGCCGCAGGTTGTCCGCCATGTCGTCGGGCACGCCGTTGAAGAAGTTGTTCTCGTTCAGGGAGCCGTTCGGGCCGCCCTCACCGCTTGCCCCGTTGTCGGACACCACCACCGTGATGGTGTTGTCGAGCTGCCCCGACTCCGCCAAGTAGTCCAGGACTCGGCCGAGTTGGGCGTCGGTGTAGGAGATGAACCCGGCGAAGACCTCCGCCATGCGGGCGAACAGGCGCCGCTCGTCCTCGTTCAGGGTCTGCCAGGGGCGGACGAACTCGCCGGCCGGCCACGGCGCCCCGCCGGGCCCGAGCGCGTACGGCTCGCCGTGCGGATTGACCGGGGTGAGCTCGGTCCCCTCGGGCATGATCCCCAACTCGATCTCGCGCCGCAGGGCCAGCTCGCGGTAGACCTCGTAGCCGTCGTCGAAGACGCCCCGGTACTTGTCGGCCCACTCGCGCGGGACATGGTGCGGGGCGTGTCCCGCGCCGGGGCACAGATAGGTGAACCACGGCTTGTCCGGCGCGATGACCTTGGCGTCGCGGATGAACTCGATCGCCAGGTCGGCCAGGTCCTTCGACAGGTGGTAGCCCTGGTCAGGGGTCTGCTTCACCTCGTGGGGATGGTTGTCGTAGACGAGGTCCGGGTAGTACTGGTCGGTCTCGCCGCCGAGGAAGCCGTAGAACCTCTCGAAGCCGCGGGAGAGCGGCCAGTGCCGCTTGGACGAGGCCATGTTGGCCTCCTCCGAGGGGCACAGATGCCACTTGCCGACGCAGTAGGTGTTCCAGCCGCGCTCCACCAGCACCTCGGCGATGTTGGCGTTCTCCATCGGGATGCGCCCGTTGCTGTTGGGGAACCCGTTGGTGACCTCGGTGACGCAGGCCATGCCGTTGCTGGTGGCGTTCCGGCCGGTCATCAGGCACGACCGGGTGGGCGAGCACAGGGCGGTGGTGTGGAAGTTCGTGAAGCGCACACCGGCGTCCGCGACACGGCGCATCGCCGGGGCCCTGACCAGGCCGCCGAAGAAGTCGAAGGTTCCGAAGCCCACATCGTCCCAGACGATGTAGAGGACGTTGGGCGCGCCGTCCGGTGGCTGCGGCTCCCGGTACGGCTCCCAGTCGGGCACCGAGTCGCGGATGTCCTGAGCGATCCTCCCCCGGAACTCAGCAGCCATGTCAGCCTCCTCGGGTTCGTGGGAGTGCACGCCCAGCACAGCAGGAAGGGGTGCGCCGCAACCTCACCCTCACCGGGTGACCACGCAGCGGTCCGATCGCTTCAGGATCGGTGGTGAACGGCTGCGAGCCGCAGCCCCTGTGAGGAATGGAGGCCGGCCATGGCCAGCACCGTTACTCCTCGTCGCCATGCGCCCCGCACGATGGCCGCCGCTGCCGGCCTCACCGTGTTCGCCGCGGTGATGCTGATGATCGCCGGTGTCCTCGACATCTTCCGCGGAATCATGGCGATCGCCAACGACAACGTCTTCGTCACCACCCCCAACTACGTCTTCAAGTTCGACCTGACCAGCTGGGGCTGGATCCACCTGGCCCTCGGGGTGGGCGGGGTGATCGTGAGCCTCGGTCTGTTCACGGCGGCCACCTGGGCCAGGGTCGGGGGTGTCGCCATAGCCTCCCTGCTGATCATCGCCAACTTCCTGTCCGTCCCCTACTACCCGATGTGGTCGCTGACGCTGATCGCCATGTACGGGTTCATCATCTGGGGGCTGTGCGTGGTGCGGCGCGACGACGTCACCGACCAGAGGATGTGAGGTGCCCTCACCCGGCGCGGGGGATCACGGGACCCGGCTCGAGGTGGGAGGTGACACCATGACCTCGACGCCCACGCCCGCCACGCCCGACGCCCAGGACATCCTGGCGGACATCGGCGACGCATGGCTGTGGGCGCTGGGCTGGGCCCTGGCGACCCTGGTGCCGGGTGTCGTGGTGCTCGTGTGGCCGCAGGAGACGCTGCATGTGCTGGCCGTCGTGATCGGTCTGCACTTCCTGCTCGGGGGCGCCTTCTCGTTCGTGTCCGCCTTCTCGCGTTCGTACGGGGACAGCGGCAGCCGGCTGATGCGGATCCTGCTGGCCTTCGGTTCCGTGCTGGTCGGGGTGGTGTGTCTGCGCCATCCGCTGCAGACCATCGCCGTGCTGTCCCTCGTCGTCGGGGTGTTCTGGCTGCTGTCGGGGCTGGTGACGGTGTACATCGCGGTCGCGGACCGGGGCAGGGCCCACCGTGGCCTCACCTTCGGGACGGGCGCCCTCGGTGTCGTCGCCGGCATCGTCGTACTGGGCTACCCCGCCGAGTCGGCCGTCGCGCTCGCCCGTCTGCTGGGCCTGTGGCTGGTGCTGCTCGGCGCCGCCGAGGTCGCCGTGGCGCTGGTGTTGCGCTCGGCCGGCCGACGCGTCCTGCACGCTTCGGACACGCCACCGCGGTGATCGGCACCACCGGCCCGCATCCTCACACGTACGGGCCTTCCCGACGTGCGCTTCGCGGCCTTCGCAGCGGCAATGGAGAGGAGGTTGAAGAACCCCGCTGGAGAAGCTGGAGTTTGCATGAGCCCGCCGCCCGGGAGGATCGTCCGCGCGACGGCCTCCGCAGTACTGATCGTACTGACCTGCATCCTCGTTCCCGTCGCGCTGCTCACGGTGTGGATCCACGACATCGCACTCGACACGAACCGGTACGTGTCCACGGTCTCCCCGCTGGCGACCGACCCGGCCATCCAGGACGCGGCCGTCAACCGGCTCTCCCATGCGGCGGACGTACGCGTGGACGGCGCCCGGGCTGCCGCGGAGCTCGCCGACTGGCTGCACTCCCAGGGACTGCCGCCACGGGCCACCGCCGCCGTACGAGGGCTCGGACCGCAGATCGAATCCGCCACCGACAGCGCGGTGACGAAGATCGCCACACGGGTGGTGCACAGCGACGCCTTCGCCACGGTGTGGACGAACGCCAACCGAAGGGCCCACAACGCCGTCGTGCACGCCCTCACCGGGCAGGGGCGCGGCGCCGTCGGCGTCAGCGACGGCACGGTCACGCTTGACGTCGGAACCGCCGTCGACCAGCTGAAACAGCAGTTGGTCGCCGCGGGCCTGTCCCCGGCGGCGAAGATTCCCGATGTCAACAAGCAGCTGGTGCTGTTCCACTCCGACCAGCTCGCCAAGATGCGCAAGGGCGCCCATGCGCTGGACGTGATCGGCACCTGGTTCCCCGTCCTGGTCGTCCTGATCGGCGCCGCCGGAGTGCTCCTGGCCCGCCGCAAGCGGCGCGCCCTCGCCCGAACCGCCCTCGGGGCGGCCTTCGCCTGCCTGGTGGTGGCCATCGGCCTGGTCGTCGCGCGCCACTACTACCTGGACCACCTCCCGCCCCAGGTGCAGTCGAAGGCGGCCGCAGCAGCCGTCTTCGACACCCTGCTGCACTTCCTGCGGCTGAGCCTGCGCACGGCGATCGTGCTGGGGATCGTGATCGCGCTCGGCGCCTATCTGATCGGTCCCGGACGGCTGCCGGTGGCGATCCGCGGCACCTCCGAACGCACCGCGGACTCCGCGGCCATCTGGGCATACGCGCACCAGGTCCGCACCGGAAAGGTGGGTGTCTGGACGCAGACCTACCGCCGGTGGATCACGCTGGCCGCCCTGCTGATCGTGGCTCTGGTCTTTGCGCTGTGGAACCATCCCACCGCGCTGACGATCCTGCTGCTCTGCCTCGTACTGATCGGTGTCCTGGCCCTTGTCGCCCTCCTGGCAGCCGGCGGCCGCGCGACGCTGAACGGGGAGCAGACACCCCCACCGCAACCGCACGACGCCTCCTGAGACCTCGCCCTCCCCATGCCGGATCCCGAGGCCCACCCGCAGGGGGTGATGCCCGAGGGGGAGGCCCGGCCCACCGTATGAGGCGCAGGCCCCACCGGTCGGGCAGCCGTCGCCGCGGCCACCTGAGTGCGGAGGTAACCATGGACTACCCGCTGCTCAACGTGTTCCTGACCATGCTCTGGTTCTTCGTGTGGATCATGTGGTTCATGCTGCTGTTCCGCGTGATCGGAGACGTCTTCCGCGACGACGCGCTCAGCGGCTGGGCCAAGGCCGGCTGGACACTGCTGGTCTGCGCGCTGCCGTTCCTCGGCGTCCTCGTCTATCTGATCGCCCGCGGGCGCGGGATGGGCGAGCGCGAGATGCGCCGGGCCCAGGTCCAGGAGCAGGCGTTCCGCTCGTACGTTCGGCAGGCCGCCGCTACGGGTCCGGTGGCCGGGGCCACCAAGGCGGACGAACTCGGCAGACTGGCCGCCCTGCACGACCAGGGCGCCATCACCGACGCCGAGTACGAGCGGGCCAAGACCAGGGTGCTGGCCGTCTGACCACATGGTGAGCGCCTGCCACGGCGTCACCCGCCACGGGTGACCCCCCGGCCCGGACCGCGCCGCCACGCTGGGAGCCATGAGCACCGTATGGCTGCCCGCCCCCACCGTCCGGCGTCCCGACGCCGTGGCCTCGCGCAGCCCCTTCCACCTGCTGGCCAAGCCCACCGGGGCGATCTGCAACCTGGACTGCACGTACTGCTTCTTCCTCTCCAAGGAGCTGCTCTACGAGGGCAGCAGGTTCCGGATGGCCGACGAACTGCTGCAGGAGTACATCCGTCAGCTGATCGAGGCGCACGGTCCGGCACCGGAGGTCACGGTGGCCTGGCAGGGCGGCGAACCCACGCTCATGGGACTCGACTTCTTCCGCCGCTCCCTGGAGTACGAACGCCGCTACGCCCGCCCGGGACAACGCATCGTCAACACCGTCCAGACCAACGGCACGTTGATCGACGCCGAATGGGCGCGGTTCTTCCGGGACAACGACTTCCTCGTCGGGCTGTCCGTCGACGGGCCCCGCGCGATGCACGACGCCTACCGCGTCGACAAGGGCGGCAAGCCGACCTTCGACCGGGTCATGCGAGGGCTGGACCACCTGCGTGCGGCAGGCGTGGACTGGAACGTGCTCACCACCCTGCACGACGCCAACGCCGGCCACGGCCGCGAGGTCTACGCCTTCCTGCGCGACGACTGCGGCGCCCGGCACCTGCAGTTCATCCCGATCGTGGAGCGCACCACCGCGCAGCACCTGCCGGCCGCCGACGCGGGCTGGGGCGCCAGGGCCAAGGACCGGCCGCTGTACCGGCAGGAGGGCGAGCAGGTCACCCGGCGCTCGATCACCGGGGAGCAGTACGGCCGCTTCCTCGTCGATGTCTTCGAGGACTGGGTACGACGCGACGTCGGCACCGTCTACGTCCAGATGTTCGACGTGGCCCTGGCCAACTGGTACGGCGCGCCGCCGTCGTTGTGCGTGCACTCCGAGACCTGCGGCCGCGCGCTCGCCCTGGAGCACAACGGGGACGTCTACTCCTGTGACCACTTCGTCGAACCGCGGTACCTGCTGGGCAACATCGGGCAGCGGCACCTGCTGGAGCTCGTGGACTCGCCCGAGCAGCAGCAGTTCGGGCAGCACAAACGGGACGGTCTGCCGCGCTTCTGCCGCGAGTGCGACGTCCGGTTCGCCTGTCACGGCGGCTGCCCAAAGGACCGGTTCGACATGACGCCGGACGGCGAGCCGGGCCTCAACCATCTGTGCCCCGGCTTCAAGGAGTTCTTCCACCACGTCGACCTGCCGATGCGCACCATGGCCGCGCTCCTGCGCCAGGATCTGCCGCCCGCCCTGATCATGCGGAAGTACGCGGCCGCCGACGCCCGACGGCCCCACAACGCCCCCTGCCCGTGCGGAGGCGGGCGCAAGTGGGCGCGCTGCCACGGGCGGCGGCCGCACCCCACCCGCACCGGGTGATGCGTGCGCAGGCCGGCGGGCGCAGCGTGGAGCAGGTAAGGCCGGGCACCGCCGCGCCATCACGGCGGTCGACACGTGGAGGCAACCGTGGACTATCCCCTGGCAAGCTCGGACTATCCCCTCCTCAGTGCGTTCATGACCATGCTCTACTTCTTCCTGTGGATCATGTGGTTCGTACTGCTCTTCCGGGTCATCGGGGACATCTTCCGGGACGACCGCATGAACGGGTGGGGCAAAGCGGGCTGGACGCTCTTCGTCTGCGTGCTGCCGTTCCTCGGCGTCTTCGTCTACCTGATCGCCCGCGGGCGAGGCATGGGCGAACGCGACCGGCGCCAGATGCAGCAGCAGGAGCAGGCCTTCCGCTCCTACGTCCGTGAAGCCGCCTCCGAGACTCCCGCCCCCGAGCGGACCAGTGCGGACGAACTGGCCAAACTCGCCGGGCTGCACGACCACGGCGACATCACCGACACCGAGTACGCGCAGGCCAAGGCGAAGATCCTCGCCTCGCACTGACCGCGCACGGCACACAGCCCGAGGAAGAACGGAGCACCGGCATGAGCATCCTCGGACCGATCGACCTGATCATCCTTTCGTTCCCGGCCGGCCAGCCTCCCGACTCCTTCCTGGCGGCGGTGCAGGAAATCGAACGCCGCAATGACGTCCGCATCCTCGATGCGCTGGTGGTGACGAAGGGCCCGGACGGGCGCATCGGCAGGACCGAGTTGTCGGACATCGCGAACCTGGGCGACGTGGCCGCCGACATCGCCGCGCGCCGCACGCTCGGGATGGTCGGCCTCGACGACGTCAACGAGATCGCCATGGTGATGGATCCCGACACCACCGTCCTCGCCCTGCTGGTGGAGAACGTGTGGGCCCGGGAGGCGGCCGAGGAGGTCCGTCGCCACAACGGCCGTCTGCTGGCCACGGTGCGCATTCCTCATGAGCAGATCGCCGAGGTGGAGGCGGAACTGAGCGGCGCAGCCACGCCGCAGACACTGACGTGACGCCCGCATGCGGCGGCACGACTGCGGAACGGAAAGGACCTGACGATGCCTCTCGGACGACGCCGTCCCCTGCTGCGCGGCGCTCTGGTCGGCGGCACCGCATACGCCGCCGGCCGCCGGGCCGCGGCGGCCCAGCAGCACGAAGCGGACCAGCAGGCGGCCATCGACCAGCTCCAGGCGCAGCAGGCCACCGCGGCACCTGCCGCGCCCGCTGCCGCCCCCCAGCCGTCCGCGGGCAGCGGCCTGCTCGACGAGCTGACGCGGCTCGGAGAGCTGCGCGACCAAGGAGTGCTGACGGAGGCGGAGTTCGCCGCCGCCAAGTCACGGCTGCTGGGCATGTGACGGCGGACAGGGTCGGCCCCACTCCTTGGAGAGGGGCCGACCCAGCTGTACGTACGGGGTCTTGTCTTCACGTACGGGGTCTTGTTTTTGTCTTCTCACGCCGGGAGCCGACGCATCTCCACCACGTGCAGACCGAGCGACTGGAACCGCGCCAACAGGCCGAACAGATGTGCCTCGTCGGTGACCTCGCCGAACAGCACGGTCTGGCGGGGTGCGACGAAGCTGTCCAACTCGGGGAACGCCGCAGTCAGCGTGTCCGACATCTGCCCGTCGACGCGGATCTCATAGCGCATGAGCAGGCTTCTCTCGACGTCGTCCGGTCCTTGGTGTCTCTGTGTCTCCATGCTGCGGCGGCAGGAGGCCGGGGACATCACCCCGGGCAGGTGAACGGGCGTCACAGCAGACCCAGCTCCCGGGCCCGGCGTACCGCCTCGCCACGCCGGCTCACGGCCAGCTTGCGGTAGATGCTCTTCAGGTGCGTCTTGACCGTGTTGACCGACAGATGAAGATCGTCAGCGATCTCGTCGGTGGACATCAGCTGCGCCACCCGCCCCAGCACGTCCCGCTCCCGCTCGCTGAGAGCCTCCCGGGACGGGATCACGGATCCCGGCTTCGTATGCGGGGCAGGGGAGCGCCCGTCCTGCGCGGTGGCCAGCCAGTCATGTCCCTGCGTGAGCGCGGGCCGGCGGCTCAGCAGCCGCCCCAGCCACGGCCCGGCTTCACGGAAGGGCCTCCTCAGCTGATGAGGGCGGGAGACCGCGAGGGCACGCAGCACCAGGCTCTCCGCGGTGGCGGCCTCGCCCAGGGCATCGACGGCCTGTGCCCGAGCCACCAGAGCCCAGGCCGTGATGCCCGGTCCACGACCGGGGTCGTCGGCGAGTGCGTCGAGGATGCCCAGTGCCCGCCGGCCCGCACCGGCGGCCAGGTACGCCCGGGCCTCGGCCACCAGGCCCTCCGGGGTGTGCGGCGGCTGGTCCTCGAAGACCTGCACCGCGGCCCGGGGGTCGTCCTCGGCGAGCCGTACGGCGGCCCGGGCCATCGCGATCCGGTCGTGCACCCACGGGGAAGGGTCGGCAGAGGTCAGCGGCTTCTCCGCCATCGCGTCGAGATCCTGGAGCGCCCCCTGGGGATCCCCCTTCGCAAGCCGCATCCGGGAACCCAGCAGTGCCAGTTCGACGGCCACGATGGGATCGCGGGACGCGGCGGACGAGGCGACGGCCTGCTGGAGGTGGTCCCGCGCCGCCACGAGCTCGCCCCGGTCGATGGCGACGGCGGCGAGTACGAGCTGGGCCACCCCCGTTCGCGCGGACGCCGGCAGACCGGAGTGGTCGGCCTCGGAGATCGCCGCTCTGGCATGCGACTCGGCGTGGCCGGGCCAGCCGTGCAGATAGTCGATCAGTGCCAGTCGGGCGAGGGCTTCATGCCGGGGGAAGGCCGTGGACGGCCCCTGGGCGGCCTGGACGGCGGCGGACAGCGTCGAACGAGCGGCGTCGAAGCGGCCGGCCCACAGCTGGGCCGATCCGAGGTCGGTGAGCATGAGGGCCGTCAGTTCCGGGCGCTGCTCCAGCAGGTCGGCGGGCAGCGCACGCGCGGCTTCCGCCGCCGTCTCGGCTGCCGTCTCGGCCATGTCCGCGGAGCCCGCCACCCGGGCGGCGAGCACGCGCAGCAGGGCACAGCTGAATTGTGCGGCCGCTGCCTCGCGCGGGTCGTCGGGCAGCTTCTCCTGCGCATCTTGCAGGTAGGAGACACCCCGCTCCACGTCGTGGCGGGTCAGTTCGCGCGCCGCCCGTACCAGATCGGTCGCGGGCCCGGAGGCGTCCGTGGTCATGGGGGCGAAGAGACCGTCCAGTCGCTCGGCGTCCAGGCCGGTGAGCATCCGGCCGATCGCCAGATCGTCGATGAGCTCGGCGGCGGCCAGATCCCAGTCGCCCGCGTCCGCGGCATGCGGGAGGGCCTCGCTCAGCAGGCCCGCCCCGCTCAGCCACTTGGCAGCCACCCGGTGCAACTCCGGCTCGAGGCCGGGGTGGCGGACGCGCAGGTGGGCCCGCAGGATCTCGGCGAACAGCGGGTGCAGCCGGTACCAGGAATGCCCGATGGGCTCGACGAACGCGTTCGCGCGCTGCAGCTCCGCCAGAATGGGTTCCGCGTCGTTCCGCCCGGTGAGGGCATTGGCCAGATCCGGATGGGTTTCCTCGACGATGCTGGTGCGCAGCAGCAGGTCCTGGGTCTCCTCCGGGTGGGTGCGGAGCACCTCGGCCAGCAGGAAGTCAGCGAGGGTGCTCTGACCGGCCTCGAAGTCCTTCAGGAAGCCTTCCGGGTCATCGGTGTGCTCGGCCGCCAGGGCGGACAGCCGTAGTCCGGCCGCCCAGCCGCCCGTGCGCTCGGTCAGCGCACGCGCCATCTGCGGCGACAGCGGCAGCCCGTGGCGATCGACCAGGGCCGCCGTCTCCTCGGAACGGAACGCCAGGTCGGCGCTGCGGATGTCGACGAGTTCACCGGCGGCCCGATAGCGGTGCAGGGGCAGCAGTGGCTCCGCACGGCAGATGATCACCAGACGCAGGCCCTCGCCCGCGTGGCGGAGCACGAACTGCAGTTCCTCGGCGACCTCGGCGGACCCGGACGTCCCGTCGAAGTCGTCCAGGACGAGGATCACCGGCTCGTCCCGCCCGTCCAGCCAGGCCGCGAGGCGGGTCAGCAGCGAGTGGTCCACCTTTCCGGGGCGGGCCGGGCTGCCGATCTGGTCGGGCAGGGCTATCCCATGGTGCCGGAAGGCCTGCAGCACATAGGTCCAGAAGACACCGGGACCGCTGTCCTCGGGCTCCACCGTCAGCCAGACGGCGGGCCCCGGCAGGCACCTTGCCGTGATCCAGTCGGCGACCAGCAGGGTCTTGCCCGCGCCGGCAGGCCCGTCGACCAGGGTCAGCGGCCCCTTGACTCCGGCATCCAGCTGCTCTGTGAGCCGGGGTCTGCGTACGAACGTCTTGGGGACCACCGGCACGCTGAACCGTGCGGCAAGCACCGGGTCACCGGTGGGGGTCAGCGCCCCCACGGCGGAGTCCGGGTGACTGTCCTGACCGGTGTGTGATGTGGGACCCATCACATGCCTCAGTGGTAAGGGAGCGGCAAAACACCCGCTCTCCGATCGTCGTCCCGGGCGAGAGCGCCCGCAAGCCAGGCCTCCGCAGCGCGACCGCTGCCGACACGTCCAGCAGCGGCAAGCACATCCGCAATCCGTGGCCCTTCGGCACCTCGACGGCCTCCTCGCGCATGGCCCGGTTCGCCACCACACGGAGATGGATCATTACGCCATGGGCGGCATGTTGGCCATCGGCAGTGGTGGGTCTTGGGTGCGGATTGAGTCGTTCGGCCTATGGTCCGGGCGAGCCGTCAGGCCGAGGGTCTTACAAGGGCTCTTCTTGCTCTCGGACACTGAGAGGGGTCACTCATGACGGAACACCACTCCGGCGGGCGCCTGCTCACAGCACCGGTCGACCTTAACGGGACCGGGCACTATGTGCACTGGGGCGTGGTGCAGCTGTCCGTCGCCAACCTCCTGGTGATCGGGGTAATGGTGGTCGTTTTCGCGGCGGCTGTGCTCCTGCCCTTCCCCCGCGGGCGAGGCCGGCGATGAGCGAGGTGAGCGGGGCCGGCGGAGGCTGGACCGGAGCGGTCCGGAGGCGGGTGCTGCGGGCGCTGCCTCCGGACAAGCTGCTGCCGGACACCCAGCCTGCGTACATGGCCTCATGGATCTACGTCTTCGGTGTGCTCACCGTGGCCGCGCTGCTCGTAGTCCTGGCCACGGGCGGGGTGCTGGCCCTGAAGGGGCCTGCGTGGTGGCACGTCTCGGGGACCGGCAAGTACGTGAACGGCCTGCACCTGTGGAGTGTCGAGCTGTTCATGTTCTTCATGGTCATCCATTTGTGGGGCAAGTTCTTCATGGCAGCGTGGCGCGGTCGGCGGGCGCTGACCTGGGTCACCGGTACCGTGTGCTTCTTCGCCTCGATCGGTACTGCCTTCACCGGCTACCTGGTCCAGCAGAACTTCGACTCCCAGTGGATCGCCGGGCAGGCCAAGGACGGGCTCAACTCGGTCGGCATCGGCGCCTTCTTCAACGTGCTGGACTTCGGGCAGATGCTGATGTGGCACATCGTCCTGCTGCCCTTCGTCCTCGGCCTGCTGACGGTCTGGCACATCCTGCTGGTCCGGCGGCACGGGATCGTTCCGCCGATCGACGCCCCCACCGATCCGGCGGCCGTGGCCACGCAGGAGGCAGCGCGGTGAACCGACGCCCCCGTAAGCCCATCGTGCCGGACCCGGCCGCCTTCCCGACCAGGTCATACGACCTGATCAAGGAGTTCACGATCGCGCTGGTCGTGGTCGCGCTGCTCACCGCGGGCCTGGCGGCTGTCTTCTCCTCGCCCGACGTCAAGCCGGTGACACTGGCCTCCTGGTCGCGGGCCGACGGCGCCGACTTCAGGGCGACCGCCGTGTCCGAGCTCGGCGGTACCAGCGGAACGGCCCAGTACGGGCCGCCGTACAACAACACGTCGGGCGCGGCGCAAAAACTCGGGCCGCTCGGGTTGCAGAGCGCCGCGGGGGTCCGCATTCCGGTGGACACGGCTGACGACTTCGTGCTTCGACCCCTGCGCGATGCCCCGGAACCGCCCGCCGTCACCGCGGCTCTCGCCACCTGGGCCAGCGCCCCGTACGCCCGGCAGCAGACATGGACCAAGGCCTATTCCGACGCCCTGGCCAAGGCCGGCGGCGGCGCCCCCGCGAAGGGCGACTACGGCCCGGTCCCCGTGCTCACCTCGCGCCTTCTCGGTCTGGCTCGCAGCGGCGCGCTGGACGGTGAACTTCAAGCGGAGGGCAAGTTCTATCAGACGGACTACACCCGTCCGCTGCTCTTCCTCTCCGACGGTTCCCACCTGGAGTCTCTGGCCCGTGCCCAGCACCTCGGCGGTGACCAGTGGGGGATGATGAACGAGACCGGGGACTACCCGGGCCAGGCGTGGCTGTGGCTGTACACCTTCTGGTATCAGATCGAGCCCTTCAAGTCGTCGGACAACGCCGACGCCCTGATCTGGGGTCTGATGGCCCTGCTCAGCCTGGGTCTGATGCTGGTGCCCTTCATCCCCGGCGTGCGATCCGTACCGCGCTGGACGCGAGTGCACCGGTTGATCTGGCGCACGTACTACCGAGACCAGGCGGCCCTGGAGCGGGACCGCAGGAAGTGATCCCTGCCGCCGGACGTGCCGCTCACAACGCCATCGGCTGCCTGGGCATCGGCGGGCGGCGAAGCGATCAGGGTTGTCTCCGGTCTCGCCGAGCACCCGGGCGCCGAGCCGGGCGCCGAGGCCGGGGTGAAGCAGATGCTGATCCGGCTCGGCTACTACTCGGACGACTCCGCCACCCCCATCGGCCCGCATGCGGTGCCGGACGCGCAACTGCCGAACCAACGACCGGTTCTGGCTGGCAGGCGGCAGCGGTCAGCCCGTCGCAGCGGAGACGGTGCCCTCTTCGGGAGCATCGCAGTGGTCCGTGTGCAGGTCGGGAAGGATCTCGAAGACGTCCGCCAGCAGGGCGACCCGCAGGATGCGCAGGAGACGACCGCTGTCGACCACCAGCCGGAGCCGGCCCTGCCGGGCCAGCACGCGGTTCCTTGCGCGGCACAGCAGGCGCAGGCCGCTGCCGTCGATGAAGGTCACGGGGCGCAGGTCGAGCACCAGGTGGGGGCGCGGGCCTGCGGTCAGGGTGTCGAGGCGTGCCGAAAGCGGCGTCGCCGTGAGCATGTCGATCTCGCCGCGCATCTCCACCACCGTCGTGCCCCCGATGACGCGTTCCGTGTGGCAGGGCGCCGGCCCGGTGCTGATGTCGGCCATGGACAGAGCAAAGCGGGATGTCAGGTACGGCGGTAGGGCCGGTCGGCCCTTTGCGCATGTCCGGTGGGGGCCGGGCGGCTCCATGCGCTCGCGCGCGGCGGATCGAGCGTCGCTCTCCGGCAGGGGCGGGACTGATGGCCCCTTTCCTGCTCGACGGCCCGCCGGAGCATGAGAGCCATACAGGAGCACGGAACGGGGAGCACAGAAGGGAACAGCGACATGACTGCCCAGTACGTCGTCGTCGGAGTCGACGGCACACTGACCGCCGTACGGGCGCTGGACTGGGCGGCTCAGGAGGCAGTACGCCGCCACGCCGCCCTGCGCATCGTCGATGCGGTCCGCGACCAGGACGAGGCCGGACCGATCCTCGCGTCGGCCGCCGCACGCATCCGCGCACACCATCCCGACCTGCAGGTCGAGACCGCGTCACCTGTGAGCGGCCCGGCCCAGGCCCTGATACGGGAGAGCGACGGCGCGGCCCTCACCGTTGTGGGCAACCGCGGACTGGGCGGATTCACCGGACTGCTCTTCGGATCGGTGAGCCTGCGCCTGGCCGCGCACATCCGGAGTCCGCTGCTGGTCGTACGCGGTGACCACCGGTGCGACGACGGCCGAGAGGTGCTGCTGGGCCTGGCGGGCGATGCCGACGCGGACGCCGCGGCCTACGCCTTCCAGGAGGCGGAGCGGCGAGGCACCCGGCTGCGTGTCCTGCACTCCTGGTCCCACCGGCACGTCACCCCCGAAGTGCCGTCGCCGGTGCCCGCAACAAGCCCCGGACAGCGGGAACTCGGCCAACGCGGCGCCACGGAGGAGGCAGTGCCCCGCTTCGCCCTCTCCGAGCTGCGGGAGCAACACCCGCAGGTGGGCGTCGAGGCCCACGCCGTCACCGCCGGGCCGGCGCACGCGCTGCTGGAAGCCACCCGCGAAGCAGGAGTCGTCGTCATCGGGGTCCACCGTCATGCAGAGCGGCCCGGCCCGCACCTGGGCCACGTCGTACACACCCTGCTGCACCGTTCGCACTGCCCGGTGGTCCTCGTGCCCACCGGATGACCGGGACCGCAGCAGGCAGCTGAACAGGCCGTCGCGGCAGGGACGTTCGGCCCCGCACCACGGGCCGCGCAGCCCCTGCGGCCCTGACTGCCGGAGCGGGACATTCAAAGCGCAACGAGAGTCGTCAACCCGCGCGTCACCCCTAGAGAGGGATGAGCACCATGGCAGTCCACGACCAACCGCACCGGCATGTGCGGTTCCATCTCCCGTCCGTGCGCAGGCCGGCGACGGCTCAGCGGCCCGTCGACGAGACCGGCGCCATCGCCCTCACGGCGACCAGCACACACGTCCTCGCCGGGCTTCGCCTGCTGACCGGGTTCGTCTTCCTGTGGGCCTTCCTCGACAAGACCTTCGGCTTCGGCTACGCCACCCCGTCCGGCAAGGGCTGGATCGACGGCGGCTCGCCGACCAAGGGATTCCTCAGCTCCGTCGCCGCCGGACCGATGAAGTCCACCTTCCATGACTGGGCCGGCGCCGGCTGGGCGGACTGGCTGTTCATGCTCGGCCTGCTCGGCATCGGCCTCGCCCTGATCGCGGGCATCGGCCTGCGGCTCGCGGCCGTGGCCGGCACCGCGATGATGGCACTGATGTGGATCGCGGAATGGCCGCCCGCCAAGCACCTGTCCGACGGGTCGCTGAGCATGTCGACCAACCCGTTCGCGGACTACCACGTCATCTACGCCGTCGTCGTCATCGCCCTCGCGGCGGCCGGCGCCGGTGCCACCTGGGGCCTGGGCAAGATCTGGGCGCGACTGCCCTTCGTCAGCCGGAACCGCTGGCTGATGTGACCTCGGCGTCCCTGACGGGGGCACCTCCGCAACGATGCGGTGGTGCCCCCTCTCGTAGGACACCGCACATCGCGCCTCGCGCGCTCACAAGCGGTCCTGTCCGGCCCGGCAGTCAGGGCCGACCGGCCCAAGTCCGCCCCGTGCGATCCGGACATGCTGGATCTACAGGTCAATCCGGGCGCCGGGTGTGTCCCGGCCGGGCGAGAGGGAGTGAGGGGCCATGGCGGACAAGGCACCGTCCCGCACGGCCGAGGAACATGCGTTGGGCGATCTCGGACGTCGACTGGCCGCACGGCGTGCGGAACTGGGACTGAGCCGCACGGAGGCGGCCGCCCGTGCCGGGATGGCGCCGGGCTACCTCCAGTACCTCGAGGAGTACTCCGGCGCCGCACCGGGCCCCGGCGTCCTGCTCCGGCTGTCCCAGGTCCTTGAGACCACCGTGCGGGACCTCACCGGCGGCGACACCGAACTGCCGAGCGGCCTGGGTCAGGCCTCCCGCAGCCCCGACTTCACCTCGCTCAGCGTCCCGGAGTGCCGGGCCCTGCTCTCCACCCATGGCGTGGGGCGCATCGCGGTGCCCACGGTCTCCGGGCCCGTCGTCGTGCCGGTGAACTACAGCGTCGTCGAGGGTGCGATCGTCTTCCGCACCGAACCCGGCAGCACACCGTCCCAGGCATCCGGCTGCCAGGTCGCCTTCGAGGTCGACCGTATCGACGACGCGTTCAGCAGGGGCTGGAGCGTGCTGGTCCGGGGTCACGCCCGGACCGTGACCGACCCCGACGAGGTGCGCCGGCTCGCCGAGGGCACCCGCAGCGAGCCCTGGGCCGGCGGCCACCGCGACCAGTGGGTGCGCATCGATCCCCTCGCCATCACCGGGCGACGCATCACGGTGTGACGCGGGACGTTCTGCGGCCGGGCCAGGGCCGATGGACCCTCACCCACCGCCGCGACCCGACGGACGATGGACCGGACGCTCCAGCGTCGCATCCAGGGGAGAGACGGGCTGGCTCATGTATCCGAACGACGGTTTCCGCGAACTCGAACGGCAGGAGTGCCTGCGTCTCCTGGCGAAGGTGCCCGTCGGCCGCATCGTCCACACCCGGCAGGCCCTGCCCGCGGTGCTGCCCGTCAACTTCTCCCTCGACAGCGACGGCGCGGTGCTGTTGTGCACCTCGGCGGCCTCCGAACTGGCCCGCGCCGTCGACGGCACGGTGGTCGCCTTCGAGGTGGACGAGGTCGACGCGGTGGCGCACTCCGGCTGGAGCGTCGTCGTCACCGGGGCGGCCACCGTGGTGCGCGACCCCGACGAGCACGAGCGCCTGACCCGAACCGGCCCCCGCTCCTGGGCGCCCTCGCCCGAGGAGGTCTTCGTGCGCATCGAGCCCGAACTGATCACCGGCCGCGAACTCGTGGGCGGACGCAGCCTGTACGGGGTGCATCTGCAGCCCTGACCGGCCCCGAAGCAGGAGATGCCCGAACCCGACAGGGCCGACCGCCCCATCCGCCCTCCCTGGACGAGGACCCCCGGGCCCGGCGACGAGACTCTTGGCCCACGCTCCCACGGCGTTCCGCGGCAGATAGTGACGGCGGCCCACCGGCACGCCTCGAGCGGCTGGAAGGACCTGCGGCCCCGAGATCATCGGGGCCGCACCTCTGCGAGCGGAAGGAACGGGCGGCATGCTGCAGCCATCGAGGAAGCACCACTCCGCACCGCCGAAAGACGCGGCCGCCACCCACCGGGCGTGGCTGATGCTGGCGCTCGCCACCACGGGCGACGCCCAGCGTGACGGCAAGATCGCGTACATGGCGGAGCTCGCCCGCGAGATCTCCGCCGTGCTCGGCCCGCACACCCAGGTCGAGGAGTACGGACTGTTCCCCGCGTTGGCCGCCGACTTCCCCGAGAAGATCGCCGCTTTGGAGGACGAGCACCGCCGTGTCGAAGCGGCCCTGGCCGAGGCGAACGGACCGTACCTGGCCGACCCGGCCTGGCCGAACCGGCTGATCGAGACCCTCGACCTGCTGCGCGAGCACATCCTCAAGGAACAGGACGGTGTCTTCCCGGCGGCCCTGGCCCTGCTGGACACAGAGCAGTGGGAGACGGTCGAGGCGGTACGCGCCCAGGCCGGTACGGGCATGTCGGAGTCGATGCCGCTGACTTGACCGGCGGTGGTCGGGGGCTTGTCACGGCTCGGCGCCCTCGACGCGCAGGGCCAGGCGGGGGCAGGCGCCGACGGCGCGGCGGGCGTGCGTGTGCAGCCGTTCCGGGACAGCCCGGTCCTCGATCACGGGGTAGCCCCATTCGTCGAGGTCGATCAGCTCGGGCAGCAGTTCCGCGCACAGGCCCCGGCCCGTACAGGCGATGCGGTCGATGCGCAGGCTCCGGGTGCGGGTCATCGCCATCCCTCCGGGGGTGTGGCAGGCGGTACGGGTATCCGGGGCGTCCGACGAGCCGCCTCGCAGGCTCCGTGGGTGAGGTGCCGCTCGACGTCCTCGGCGAAGGTGTGCAGCGCGGAGGCCGCGAGACGGGCGGCGCCGTCCGGGTGGCGGCAGGCGCCGCGGTCCGGCAGCAGAGCGGTCCGACGGTGCAGGCGGGACAGCAGATCCGCGTCGGCCCGTCCCGCGGCCAGAGCGGTGAAGTCCTGGGCCACGGCGGGCAGGCCGAAATGGCAGGGACCGCACTGGTGGGCGCCGTGGGCGGCCAGGTAGGCGAGCATCCGCGCCGTCTCGCTCAGCCCGCAGGCCGAGTGGGCCAGCGCGACGAGCACGCCCGCACCGGGCGCGGCACCCAGCGGGGCCAGATCGCGCCGGGTGAGAGGCGTGTGCAGATGCTCCGCCGGGAGCCAGGTGCCGGCGAAACCCCCCAGCAGGACCGCCTGCACGGGTTCCGTCGGACCTCCGGCACGGTCGAGGACCGTGGCGAGGGGGGTGCCGAGCGCGGCCTCGAGGACACTTGAGGCGGCGACGGCACCGGAGACGGTGACGAGTGTGGTGCCGGGCTCGTCCGGGGCGCCGGCCTGCCGGAACCAGCGGGGACCGTGTCGGGCGATGAGCGCGAGGTGGGCGAGGGTCTCGGCGTTGTGCACCAGCGTGGGGCGCCGGGCGACGCCTCGTTCGTGGGTGCGCGGGCTGCCCTGAGGACGCGCCGGACCCCCGTTGAGCCAGCTCACCAGCGAGGTCGACTCGCTGGAGACGTAGGCGTGCGGCAGGGCGTGCAGGCGCACCCGCACCCGGTCGAGGCGGGCGTGCCGGCGCTCGGCCACAGCCGCCCCGAGCTGCCGGTACTGGGCCGTGCGGTCGCGGGGCAGGCACAGGTGGACGGTGTCGGCGCCGACCGCGGCGGCGGCCAGGACGGCACCGTCAAGGACGAGATGGGGCGCGACGGCGAGCAGGAACTGGTCCTTGCGGCTGGCGGGTTCGCTCTCCATGGCGTTGACGACGACCACCGAGCGGCCAGGGCGCTCCGCGACGGCACGCAGTTTCCGGGCGGTGGGAAACCCGGCGCCGCCGCGCCCGGTGAGTCCCGCCGCCTCGACGGCCTCCACCAGGGGCATAGAGCCACGGCTTCCCGGAGGCGGGCCGTAGCGCCCCAGATGATCGTTGAGTGTGGCCGGTTGCCCGGTGGAGTACCACCCGGCGAGCAGACGGGCCGCGGCGGGATCGACCGGCCCGGCCCAGGGGTGGTCGGGCGCGAAGGGCGCCGCGGCCGAGGAGTTCATCGTCCACCTCCGAGCAGGATGGTCGTCGTGGCCGCACGCTGGGTCCAGCCGGGCTGCAGCGGTCCCGTGGCGAGGAACCCCGCCAGCAGCACCGGTACGGCGGTCGCGGTCACGGCGGCCACCAGACGCCCGGCGACCCGCCCGGGACCCGCATTCGCCAGACGCCACCACACGGCAGCCACCACCGAGGCCAGACAACCGGCGTACAGCCACAGCTGGAGGGGGAGGCGGGTGTCGGTGCCGGTGGCCACCCCGTGGAAGAGAGCGAACGGCCACGCCGCATACGTCAGCCAGTGCACCGCCTTCCAGCGCCGCACCCCCAGCCGCAGCCGCAGCGCGCTGGTCACCAGCACCGCCAGCAGCAGATCGAGCGCAGCCGTGCCAAGCCCGAGCCAGAGCGGACGGTAGGACGCCCCGAACGGCACCACGGACACCGCCCATCCCAGGTGCACGAACGGATCGAGTACCGCGGTCACCACGTGCACGGCGAGGAACACCAGCGTGAGCAGGGACAGGTTGCGGTGCAGCAGCCCGACCTCGAACCGGCCGATCCGGCGCGGTGCGAAGCGCCCGCCGGAGGCGATCCCGAGCACCAGGGTGGCGGTGAGCAGGATCAGGGAGAGGGTGCCGCTCGCACGGCTGGCGTACCACAGGGGGCTGCCGGTCAGCGCCAGGATCGTCATCGCGCGCCTCCGTGGGCGGGACCGTGGGAATCGGGCGGCCAGCCGCCGAGGAGTACGACATCGCCGTCGAGGCCGACGAGCCGCACGGGCAGGGCGGTGCCGCGCAGCCAGTCCACGGCCCGCTCGCCCCGCACGATCGCGGCGGTACTGGCGGTGTTGGCGTCCACGCAGGTGGCGGCCGCGACGGTGACGGTGCGCCAGACGGGTGCGGCGGGCTCACCGGTGGCCGGGTCGACGATGTGGTGCAGGGTGCGCCCGTCGCGCCGCCAGGTGCGCACCCGGATGCCGGAGGTCGCCAGCGCTCCGCCCGTCACGGCGACGGCGGGGCCCGGTTCCGTGGGGGGCTGTGCGTGGTCGTCGGCGAGTGCGATACGCCAACCGCCCTCCGGCGCAGGCCCGGCCGTCGCCAGATCGCCGCCGAGACTGACGAGGACCCCGCTGCCGGTGGCGGCCGCGGCGCGCCGGGCGGCGCGGTCCGCGACGAGGGCCTTCGCGGTGGCGCCCAGGTCCAGGCGGGTGTGTGCGGGCAGGCGCAGCCGGCGGGTGTGCGGGTCGAAGACGATCCGCCGCCAGCCCGGCGCGGGGCGGGACACGGGCAGCGGACGGGCGTCGTCGGGGCGCACGGAGGCGAAGGTGCGGTCGTAGCCGAGCGCGATCACGGCCCTGCCCACGGTAGGGTCCACGGCGCCGTCGGTGATCCGGGCGGCACGCAGGGCGACCTGGAGCGCTTCGGCGAAGTACGCGCTGACGGTCATGGAGGTGCCCGCTCCCAGGTTCACGCGGGTGAGTTCGGAGTCGGGCCGGAAACGGCTGCACGCGAGGTCGACGGCGGCCAACTCGGCGCGCAGGACGGCCGTGGCGACGGGCAGGGCAGTCGGGTCGGTCACGAGCAGGGCGGCCGTGGTGCCCAGAGCGGGAAAGGCGGTCTGGGCCGGTGCCGGGGCGCGGGTGGTCATGAGGCCCCCGTCGTGGTGTGCGGCTGCCCCTGGGAGGCGGCCGGCGGCTGGGCGGGGGGCTGTGGTGCCGGGGCTGCGCCCTCGTCATCGCCCTCGCCCTGCTGGTCGTCCCCTCGTGCCGTGGTGCCGGCGGTGGAAGCGGTGGAGTGCTGTGCGGGTGGGCCCGGCGGCGCGGGGGAGGCCGAGCTGTCCGGGAGCAGATGGGTGTAGAGGCTGCCGAGGGCCGCAGCGCCGGTCACGGCGGTGACGGCGACCCACCGGGTGATGCGGCGGCTGCGCCGTAGGCCGTGGTCGCGCGCCTGCTGGGAACCGGCCGGGGAGGGGTTGCGGTGGAAGTCGTCGGGCGAGGGTGCCATGGCAGCGCTCCTGGTGAATCGGCGGCCCGCGTCGGGGGCGTGCTTCTCCAGGCTGTGCCGACGGCACTCGGGAACTGGTTCGCGTCTTCTTCAGAACCCGTAAAGATCTACCGGTTCCGATCCGCCGTCCGGTCCACCGGTAAGGATCTCGACGTGACTCCCCGTGCGTGCCCGCGCTCCCTCCACAGCGGCAGATCGAGTACGACGGTCAGCCCGCCGCCCGGGGTGTCCTCCAGGCGTGCCGTGCCGCCGTTGGCCGTGACCAGTCGGTGGACGATGGCCAGCCCCAGGCCGCTGCCCCTGGCCTCCGGATTCCCGAACCGGTGGAATGCGACGGACTTCGCCTCGGCCGTCATCCCCGGCCCGTCGTCCCGCACCAGCACCCGGGCCCGTTCGCCCGCCGCGCGGTCGTCGAGGGTAAGGCTCCCGCCCGCGGGCACGGCCTCCACCGCATTGGCGATCAGATTGTCGAGGATCTGCTCCAGATGGCCCGCGCCCAGCGCGACGGTCACCGCGGGGCCGGCGGACCCGGCGCTGAGCTGCACCCCGCGCTCCTCCGCCACGGGCGACCAGGCGGCCACCCGCTCGGCCACCACCTCGTCGACGCGCACCGCGGTCGGGCGAGGCGTCGCCTGTTCGGCGCGCGCGACCGCCAGCAGTCCGTCGACCAGCCGGGACAGCCGGGCGATCTCGTCCTGGGCGGCGGCCAGTTCCGTCGCGGTGCCTTCTTCCGCGTCGGCGGCGAGGACATCGAGCCGCAGCCGCAACGCGGCCAGCGGAGTGCGCAGTTGGTGGGACACATCCGCGATCATGGCGCGGTGTCCGTGCACCAGGGCTTCCGTGCGGGCCGCCATGGTGTTGAAGGTGGCGGCCAGCCGGCGCACTTCCGGCGGTCCGCCGCTGACGTCGGTCCGTTCGTCGAGGGCCCCCTCGCCCAGTCGCCGGGCGCTGGCGTCCAGCGTCGAGAGAGGACGGCCGACCCAGCGCGCGAGACGGACGGACAACAGCACGGACGCGGCCAGTCCCGCGGCGCCGATCGCGGCGGACCAGCCCCAGATCGCGGCGATACGGGCGTCGAGCGGGGCCGCGGAGCGGGCCAGTACCACAGCTCCTGCCGGGCGGCGCACCTCGCCGGCCGGTTCCGCGACCAGCAGTCGGCCCTCGTTCTCCGGCGGCTCCGGCTCATGCCCGGCCAGCACCTTTCCCACCAGTTCCGCCGCCTCCTCGCCCTGCGCCGCCGTACAGGGCGTACCGGCCACCAGGCGCGCGGAGGCGTCGTAGACCGCGGCGCAGTCCCCGGCTCGGGCCGCGGTGCCGAGTTCCTGGCGCATGGCGGTCGCCGGCTTGTGGTCGGAGAGGTGTTCCTCGGCGGCCGCGGCGATCACTCGGGTGGCCGCTCGCTGGTTGTCGCGGTAGGAGACGCGCTCACGCGCCGTCATCGACGCCGCCAGCGGTACGACCGCCAGCACCAGCAGTACGGAGGTCAGAGCCAGCAGCGTCCAGGCGATCCGGCGGGTCACGGCTGCTCCTGGGACTCCTGGACCACTCCGAGCCGGAAGCCGTGCCCGTAGACGGTCTCGATCAGCCCCGGCACGCCGAGCTTGCGGCGCAGCGCCGCGACATGCACGTCGAGCACCTTCGTGGGCCCGTACCAATGGGCGTCCCACGCCCGCTCCAGGATCTGCCGCCGGCTCACCACCCGGCCAGGATCGGCGGCCAGGCACTCCAGGATGGAGAACTCCTTCGGCGTCAGAGCGACCGCGCGGCCGTCGACGGAGACCTGCCGGGTGCGCAGGTCGAGCGCCAGCGGCCCGTGCCGCAGGATCTCCGGCTGCGCCGGGCGCCGACGGCGCAGCACCGCCCGTATCCGCGCCAGCAGCACGGCCAGCCCGAACGGCTTGACCAGATAGTCGTCGGCTCCTTCGTCCAGGGCGACCACCCGGTCCGCCTCCTCGCCCCGGGCAGTCACGGCGATGATCGCCGCAGTGGACCGGGCCCGCAGGCGCCGGCACACCTCGACCCCGTCGATGTCCGGCAGCCCCAGATCCAGCAGCACCACGTCGGGGGAGGGCGCGGCCAGCGCAGCCCGCCCGGTCCGCACGTCCTCGACCGCATAGCCGGCCTGCCGCAGACCACGCACCAGGGACTCCGCGATGCCACGGTCGTCTTCCACGACCAGGACCCGCGTCTGGTCGGTCGCGCCCGTGGCCTCGGAGTTCATGCCCGGCGCCCGTCTCCCTGACGAGGGGATCGACTACGTCGTCTCGCCTCCCAGCCTGCGTCCCTGCCCGGCCCCGGGGGCAGGGCCGTTCGTCCCGCCTTTCGGTACAACCGCAGGGCCGAACCAGCCGTCACAGCCCGCAGAAAATACCCCGCAAGGTATCTCGCTGCACCCGTCCGTGCGAGGGCCGAAAGGCCCCCGCCGCACCCCGTCGGCCCCTCGATCCACCGCGCCGTGCGAGGTCGACTGGAGGGTGGCAACCGTGTGCACCAGCGAGAAGGGCCAGGCCATGACCGGCAGCGCACCGCAGACCCTGAGCACGAACCAGCCCCACGACGAGAAGCCGGACAGGCACCGTTTCGAGGTCACCCACACCGACCACGACGTCTACACCCTGGACATCCGCGGGCACCGGCTTCAGGTGGACCAGCCGACCGAGGCGGGCGGCACGGACACCGCACCCACGCCCACCGAACTCTTCGCGGCCTCCCTGGCCACCTGCGTCGCGTTCTACGCGGGCCGTTATCTGCACCGGCACGGCCTGTCCCGCACCGGGCTGCGCGTCCGCACGGAGTTCACCATGGCCACCGACCGCCCGGCCCGCGTGGCCTCCCTGCACATCGTGGTCGTACCGCCGCCCGAGCTCTCCGAGCAGCGCAGGGCCGCTCTGCTGGCCGTGGCCTCGCACTGCACGGTGCACAACACCCTCCACGAGCCACCCGAGATCGACATCGAGCTGGGGTCATGAGCACGCCGACGGACCCGACCGTGCCCGCCTACGGGGAGCATGCCCGGCCGGCACGGGTGCCGCGCAGCTGTCGGGGCTGAGTTTCCTCATCCGCGAGCCAGCGCGTCGGCGATTCCAGACGCCCAGCTGTCGATGGCGTCCCAGTCGCGGTAGTCACCGAACCGGCCGCCCATCAGGTGGAACCCGATGCGGGCGCCGAACGGAAGCTGCTCTCGCGTGATGACGCCGGAGAAGAGCCGGTGATCCCGGTACGACAAGCCACCCGGCAGGCTCTCCAGGATCCCCGGGATCTCCTTGGGTGCCAGGCCTCTCCAGGGCCCGCGCAGCGCGCCGGGCATGCCGACGCTGAAGATCCACAGGGGACGTGGGGCCAGCACGTCCAGGTTGTCGCGCACGAACTCCTTGGCCGGCTCGAGCCAGGCCTGCCCGTGCACCGCGCTGCCCAGGACGAACGCCCGGTACCCGTCGGCGTCGTCCACCGTCTCCATCGCCCTGGCCTCGGCCTTCAGCCCCGCCTCGGTCAGCCGCACGGCCAGCCGCTCGGCGATCTCGCGCGTCGAGCCGTGAGCGGTCGCGTATCCCAGCAGAACGTCCATGACATCACCTCGACGTTCCTCGATCTTTTCGGCAGTGCCTCCCCGGTGGCTTCCCACTCCCGGATGCCCTCCTGGTCCCACGGTGCCCTGGACCAGACCGTTGAGGCGTGGGGCCGGTTGGCTCCGAGCGGTTGCCGAAGGGGCCTCTGCTGCGCCGGGCGAGAGGGTACGTGTGCCTCTGAGTGCCCGGCCCGCATGTCCGAAGACCGGGATCTCCCATCGGCTTCCGCGAACACCGCGTGGCCCACGGATTCCGGCACTCATCCTTGAGCGGCGACCGCCGCCCCCGTCTCCGGGTGCCAGGAGCTGCCCGGGGTCCCGACGGCGCGTGACGTGCGGGTCATCTGGCCTTGTTGCGCTGATAGTGGCGGGCGACGCGCACCCGGTTGCCGCAGCGGGTGGCCGAGCAC
Organism: Streptomyces longisporus; assembly: GCF_039532765.1. Classification (NCBI taxonomy): domain Bacteria; kingdom Bacillati; phylum Actinomycetota; class Actinomycetes; order Kitasatosporales; family Streptomycetaceae; genus Streptomyces; species Streptomyces longisporus. The sequence goes on along the minus strand of NZ_BAAASG010000002.1, from coordinate 316,102 downwards.
CAGCGGCGGCGCGGATGGGCGGCGAGAAAGAGCATCACGCAGTCGTCCGCCTCGCATTCCCGGATCCTGGTGACCGCCGGATCCGCCAACAGTTCGGCGGCGGCCTCCGCGAGGCAGGCGGCAAGCCGTAGGCCCGGTGAGGCGTCGCGTCGGCGGGTGGCGGAAACCGCCGACCCGTTCCATGCCAGCTCGTTGATCGCCGGCGCGGCGCGCTGCGCCTGGTTGAGCGCGTCCAGGTCGACGGCCAGGGGCTCGTGGCCTCGGCGGACGTCGTCGAGGGCGCGGGCGGTGTGCTCTCGTACGGCCCGCACGGCGGCCAGGTCCGCGGCGGTGACCGCCTGTGGCACCTCGTCCGGCAGACGGTCGGCCTGAAGGGCCCACCAGGCCCGCAGGTCGTCCGCAGTCGCGAGCAGGTCGCCTGCGGTCGGACGGGTGTTGACCAGGTCCAGAGCCAGCGGTTCTCCGGTCAGAGGCACAAGATCGCTCATGCGGCTAATGGTACATCGCTGGATTGACGCGTTAGCCTGATCCGGGTATACCTAATGCTTACATCGACCTGTGAAGGATTAGTATGTTTGCCGCAGCCACCCGCACCGTCCACCGTCACATCGATGTCGACGGCGTCCGCGTCTTCTACCGGGAGTCCCTCCCGGGCAGGGCCGACGCGCCGGTACTGCTGCTCCTGCACGGCTTTCCGTCCGGTTCCCACCAGTTCCGCGGCCTCATCGACGTGCTCGGCTCGCGCTACCGGCTGATCGCCCCGGACTACCCCGGCTTCGGCCACACCCGGGCGCCGGACGACTTCACCTACTCCTTCGACCGGCTCGCCGACATCACCGAAGGCTTCGTCCGGCGCCTCGGCCTCGACCGGTTCGTGATGTACGTCTTCGACTTCGGCGCGCCCATCGGCTTCCGTATCGCCGAGCGCCACCCGGACCGGATCGCGGGGCTGGTCGTGCAGAACGGCAACGCCTACGAGGAAGGGCTCTCCGACGCCGCTCGCGGCCTGATCGGCCTGGCCCCCGACACCCCCGGCGCCGAGGACGCCATCCAGGGCATGCTCACCCTCGACGGCACCCGCAGCCAGTACGAGACGGGCGTCCCCGATCCCGACCTCATCGCCCCGGACGGGTACACGCTCGACCAGCACTTCCTCGACCTGCCCGGCCGCAAGGACGCCCAGCAGGCACTGATCTTCGACTACCACACCAACGTCGAGCACTACGACCACTGGCACGCATGGCTGCGCCGGCACACCCCGCCCACCCTCATCACCTGGGGAAGCAACGACCCCTTCTTCCTCGAGCCCGGTGCCCGCGCCTACCTCCGCGACGTGCCCGACGCCGAACTCCATCTCTTCGACACCGGCCACTTCGCCCTGGAAACCCATCTGCCGGAAATCGCGCCACTGATCGCCGGCTTTCTCGACCGCGCCTGGAAGTGATCAGGCCCGCGCCAAGGAGGATCGATGGATATCAGGAACGTCGAGCACGAGGGCGAGCAGGCGATCCAGCGGCAGGCGCGCGAAGGCGGGCCCGGATGGGGTTCTCCCATGTTCGGCCCCGAGATCCCCCATGGGTTCGTCCCGTTCATCCGAGACCAGCGCATGCTCGTCATCGCCGGGGCCGACGACGCGGGTGCGGTCTGGTCGACCGTCGTCGACGGGCCGGCCGGCTTCGCCCAAGCGGCGGACGAACGGACCGTCGTCATCGACGCGTTGCCCGCGCCCGGTGATCCGCTCCGCGAGGCCTTCCGCACCGAACGGGACATCGGTGTGCTCGCCCTCCAGCCGCAGACACGACGTCGGATCCGGATGAACGGCGTCGCCGGGCGGGACGGGAACCGCCTCGTCGTACGGACCGAGCAGGTGCTGGGCAACTGCCCGAAGTACCTTCAGACGCGCACCGTCAAGCAGTCCGTACCCGGCGCCGCCGAACCGGCCGTGACCGGCGAAGAGCTCAGTGAAGACCAGCAGCGGTGGATCCAGGGCGCCGACACGTTCTTCGTCGCGAGCTTCTCGCCCGGGCACGGCGCCGACTCCTCGCACCGCGGCGGCATGCCGGGATTCGTCACGGTCGCCGGCCCGCGCACCATCGTCTGGCCGGACTACGCCGGTAATCAGTTCTATATGACGCTCGGCAACATGCACCTCAACCCGGCGACCGGTCTGCTCTTCCTGGACTGGGAAAACGGTCACACGCTGCAGCTGACCGGACAGGGACGGATCCACTGGGACCCCGCCCGCGTCCAGAAGTACCCCGGGGCCCTGCGAGTGGTCGAGTTCGACATCGCCAAGGTGGTGCAGATCGACCGTGCCAGCTCCCTGAGGTGGGCGTTTCACGCCTACTCGCGGGTCAACCCGCCCGCGCGCGCCGAGGACCAGCCCACCGGACCAACCGCGTCCGCCCACCGGCAGCCGTGACCTCGGTCCGGCCAGCGCCGCAGGGGATGCCGCCCGCTGGTCCGCCGGGCCTCGTCGAGGGCCGTGGATCGACAGACCGCCCCGCGCAGGGTCCCCGCCAGCCGCGCGTGCAGCCCTACGGGGGCCGAACGGCTCTCCCACGGAGCCCGTACGGCCCCGCGCCAGCGAGGCCCGACGCGATGGATCCTCGACGGATGAACGCTGTGCATGCGTCGCCGCGGACACCGTACGCGATGCCCGGTTCCGGGATTGCGGCCCGGAACGACGGACTCCACGATGAGGACATGGCCGCTCGCCACGCTGACTGCCGCGACGCCGTCAGGGACCGCCCCGTTGCGGCGTCCGAGGCCATCGCCCGGCTCGTGGTCACGCCGTGACGACGAGCGGCCCCCTGGTGCAGACACTGGCCACCCGGGACGTCTTCGCCGCCCTGGACAGCTCACCCCGCGGGCTGGCACCGGCCGACGTGGCCGTACGGCGGGAGCGCCATGGCCCCAACGAGCTGCCCAGGGCCCGGCGCAGAGGCTGGTGGCGGGACCTCGCCGGCCAGTTCACGGACCTGTTCGCGGTGGTACTCGTCGTCGCGTCCGCGATCACCTTCCTGGCCTACGGTCTTCAACACCCCCGGGACGTGGGGACCCTGCAGCTCGCCGTCGCGATTCTCTGCGTGGTGCTGCTGAACGCGGCCATCGGCTTCGTCCAGGAGTACTCCGCCGAGCGGACCGCCGAGTCGCTCCAGGCGATGGTGCCCCACACCTGCCGGGTGCTGCGCGGCGGGGAGCGGCAGGAGCTGCCTGCGCGTGACCTGGTCCCCGGGGATGTCGTGGTCCTGGAGGCAGGTGACGCGGTCTCGGCGGACTGCCGTCTCGTGGAGGCGCACGAACTCGCGGTGAACAACGCGGCGCTGACGGGGGAGAGCGACCCCGTCGGCCGTACCCGCCAGCCGGTGGCGGCCGGGCCGGTGCTCGAGGCTCGTAACTGCGTGTTCATGGGGACCGACGTGGTGGCGGGGTCCGCGAAGGCCGTGGTGTTCGCGACGGGCGCGGCGACCGAGTTCGGGCGCATCTTCCAGCTCGCGTCCGCCGCGCCCCGCCAGAAGACCCCCCTGCAGCTCCAAGTGGCCTCCATGGCCCGCAGGGTTGCGGGCGCGGCGCTGGCGATCGGAGCACTCCTGTTCGCGGTGCGGCTGCCCGCCGGGCGGCCGCTCGTCGAGACCTTCGTCTTCGCTCTCGGCGTGATGGTGGCCCTGGTGCCCGAAGGCCTGCCCGCGACGCTGTCCGTGTCCCTGGCCATCGGCGTACGGCGCATGGCCCGTCGGCACGCGCTGGTCAAGAAGCTGCTGGCGGTGGAGGCGCTGGGCTCCACCACCGTCGTGTGCACGGACAAGACCGGCACCCTCACCCAGGCCGAGATGACCGTCGTCCAGGTGTGGGCGGGCGGTGTCCCCCATCCCGTTTCCGGCGTCGGGTACGCGCCCGTCGGTGAGGTGACCGACCCACAGCCGGTGCACGAACTGCTCCGTACGGCGGCACTGTGCTGCGACGCCCGGATGGTCCCGCCCGCGGACCACGACGGCTGGCGCGTCCTCGGCGACACCACGGAGGGAGCCATCCTCGTCGCCGCCGCCAAGGCCGGCGTGGACCTGGCAGCCGAAGAAGCATCGACGCCACGCGTGACGGAGTTCCCCTTCGACTCGACCCGCAAGCTGATGAGCACCGTGCACCGCAGCCCCGACGGTGATCTCCGCGCCTGCGTCAAGGGTGCGCCGCAGGAGCTGCTCGCCCGCTGCGGCGCCGTCGTATGGAAGGACGAGCGGCAGCCGCTGACCGAAGACCTCCGGGCGGCGGTGCTCGGCGCCAACGACGAACTGGCCGCCCAGGGGCTGCGGGTCCTGGCGGTGGCGTCCAGGTCCCTGCCCGACGGCCGTCCCACCCAGGACGAGACCGAGTCGGGCCTTGCCCTGCTGGGCCTCGTCGGCATGCAGGATCCGCCCCGGCCCGAGGTCAGCGACGCCGTCGACGCCTGCCGGCACGCGGGCATCCGCATCGTCATGGTCACCGGCGATCACCCGCTGACCGCGGAAGCCGTAGCCCGCCGCGTCGGCATCGTCCGCCGGCCCGACCCCACCGTGGTCACCGGCACCCGGCTGGACACGCTCGACGACGAGGCTCTGGACGCCCTGCTCGCCGACTCGGGCGAACTGCTGCTGTGCCGGGTCAGCCCCGAGCACAAGATGCGGGTGGTCACAGCCCTGCAGCAGCGCGGCGAGACCGTCGCCGTCACCGGCGACGGCGCCAACGACGCTCCGGCCCTCAAACACGCGGACATCGGCGTCGCCATGGGTGCCTCCGGCACCGATGTCGCCCGGGAGGCCGCCGTCATGGTGCTGCTGGACGACTCCTTCGCCTCCATCACCACGGCGGTACGCCTGGGCCGTTCCGTCTACCAGAACATCCGCAAGTTCCTGATCTACCTCTTCAGCCACAACATCGCCGAGCTGATGCCGATCCTCGCCGCTACCTTCGCGGGATTCCCCCTGGTGCCGATCACCGCCGTACAGATCCTCGCGATCGACCTCGGCTCCGACGTCCTGCCCGCACTGGCCCTGGGCGCCGAGCCGCCGGAGCCGGACGTCATGGACCGCCCGCCGCGCGCCCGGCGCGAACGGCTGTTCTCCACCTCCGTGATGGGACGGATCCTGTTCCTCGGCGGTATCCAGTCCCTCGGCGTGTGCGCCGTGTTCTTCTGGCACATCCACGCCTCCGGCATCCCGTACGCCGACTTCACCAAGGACGACCCCGTCTACCGGGAGGCGATCACCATGGTCCAGGCCGGGATCGTGGTCAGCCAGTTCTTCAACGCGCTCGCCGTGCGCACCGACCGGCAGAGCGTGTTCCGGACCGGTCTGCTGTCCAATCCCTGGCTGCTGGCGGCCGGCTGCTTCGGCATCGCACTGATGGCGGCCATCAGCTACGCGCCGCCCCTGCAGGCCCTGTTCCACACCGCCCCGCTCGCCGCCGCCGACTGGGCCGTTCTCGTCGGCTTCGGCGTGCTGCTGCTGGCGGCCGAGGAGGCCCGCAAGGGGTGGCTGCGACACCGTCGGCCTGTCGGCCGGAAGGAGGGAGTGCGATGAGGGTGATCATCGCGGGCTGCGGCCGGGTGGGATCCGCACTCGCCGTCCAGCTCGTGGCAGAAGGCCACGACGTGGAGCTCATCGACCGCAGCGCCAGGACCCGCAGACTGCTGCCGGCCGGCTTCCCGGGCCGGTTCCACGAGGGCAACGCCTACAGCCGGTCCGTGCTCGAAGGCGCCGGGATCGAGCACGCCGACGCGTTCGTGGCCGCCACCTCGGGCGACAACAGCAACATCGTCAGCGCGCGCACCGCCAAGGAGACCTACCGGGTGCCCGTCGTCCTGGCCCGCATCTACGACCCGCGGCGCGCCGACATCTACCGCGACCTGGGCATCCCCACCATCGCCAGCGTCCGCTGGACGGTGCACCAGATCCACCAGATGCTCCTGCACCGCCACCTCACACCGGAACTGACCTTCGGCAACGGCGAGACCCTGTTGGTCCGCTCCGAGCTGCCGCCCTACCTCAGCGGACGCCGGCTGGCCGAGTTCGACGTGGACGGCGAGATCCGCGTCGTCGAGGTCACCCGCGCGGGCCGCTCGCTGGTGCCTGCCCACAGCACCCGCGCCGAGCCCGGCGACCTGGTCACCTTCGCCGTCGCGGCGACCGCGCTCGGGCGCCTGCGCGGCTTTCTGGACAAGGAGCTGGGGACATGAAGGCTCTCATCGCCGGTGCGGGGCGCCTGGGCACCCAGATCGCCCAGGTGCTCGCCGCGGCCCGCAGCGACGTCACACTCGTCGACATCGACGAGGACCGCGTCGCCGCACTCAAGGGCCACCTGCCCGTACGTCTCGTGACGGGGGACGCCTGCGAACCCGCGATCCTGGAGCACTCGGGCGTGCTGACGGCCGACCTCGTCATCGCGGCCACCGGGGACGACGAGGACAACCTCGTCATCAGCCTGCTCGCCAAGCGGCAGTTCGAGGTGCCCAGGGTCGCGGCACGCGTCAACGACACCGAGAACACCTGGCTGTTCGACCGGAACTGGGGCGTCGACACCGCAGTCCCCGCCGCAACTCCGCTGATCTCCCTCATCGAGGAGGCCACCGGCGCCACGGACACCGTCGCCCTGCTGCGGCTGAGCAAGGCGGGTGTCGACGTCATCGAGACCGCCATCACACCCGAGTCACGCGCCGCAGGACGCACACTCGCCGAGGTCACCCTCCCCGCGGGCACGGTCGTCGCCACGGTCATCCGCGACGGCCAACCCACCGTCCCCGCGTCGGAGATGCGGCTCCAGCCCGGCGACGAGATCCTGGTCGTCTCGCACGCCGCCACCGAACAGGAGATCCACGCCGCCTTCCAGTGACGGCATTCTCGTCACCGTCAGCGCGACGGATCGTCGGCCTGGCGCACCACGACGACCGGGCAGGCCGCATGCTGGGCGCAGCGCTGGCTGACCGACCCCAGCATCGCCCGGGCGAACCCGCCGCGCCCCCGGCGGCCCACGACCAGGAGTTCCGCCCCCTCGGAGGCCCGGATCAGCACCTCGGAGGGATCGCCCTCGACCAGGCGTTCCTGCAGCCCGGGCGGGCGCTCGGCGGGGAAGACGGCGTGCAGCTCCGCCGCGAAGCGCTCCCGCGCCTGCGCGAGGTCGAAGTCGGGGTCGATGGCAGGGCCGCTCCAGCCCACCTCCGACGGTGTCTCCCACGCATGGACAGCCTCCACCACACCGCCGACGCTCTGCGCATACCGTGCCGCCCAGCGCAGCGCCGCGTACGAGGAGGGAGAGCCGTCCACGCCAACGACGACCCGGTGCGTCGGCTCAGCAGATTGCATGGTCACCTCACTCAGATCACTCAGGGCCGCTCTCGCTACGTACACGCTGCCCGGCCCGGTGCCACCACGCCAGCCGGGTGACACCTCTCGGGGCGGGCGCCGTGACGCGGGCCGGTCGGCCCAGCGGACCTGCCTGGTCGGCCCCTGCCGCCCACCTGCCATGACGTGGGACGTTCCCTGTGGACGACGTCAGTGACGACGTCGGCACGTACTACAAATGGGGTGTCGACCGATGACGAAGACACACCGTGCGAAGGCGAAGAGGGTCGGGTTCTGGCGGTGGCGGAGCAATCCACTGCGGCGCCGCAGCGACCGGCTGGAAGCGTGGATCCTGCTCGCCGCCTGGACACTCGCCCTGCTCGGCGGCCTGCTCGCCGCGCTGGTGACTCAAGGGGCGGTGCAGGACGACCTCGCCGCGCGACGCGCGGACGTGCACTCCGTCTCGGCGGTGCTGACCCAGGACGCGCCGCGGATCCCGCCGGTCTCGACATCGGGATACAGCGACGACAAGGTGTGGGCGAAGGTGCGCTGGGTCGCTGCCGACGGTTCGACACACACCGGCACCACGAGGGTTGATCCCGGCACCGCCGTCGGCACCCGGATCACCGCCTGGACCGATCACACGGGCAGGCTGGTCCTCGAACCCCCGAGCCCGACCGAGGCATGGCTGCAGACGGCGCTGTTCAGCGCCGCGGCCGCCCTGGGAGCCGCGGCCGTCGTCCTGGCCGGCGAACGGCTCGCGCGCGCACGGCTGGACCGGCGGCGCCTCGCGGAGTGGGACGCGCAGTGGGCGCAGGTCGGCCCCCAGTGGAGGAAGCGGATGCTCGGCTGACAGAGGCCGGCCGGATCCCAGCCGGAGCCGGCCGGCCCGCACGCCGTGTGCGCGGCCGACCTGCTCTGCGGCCGCGCACACGCCTTCCACCGGCCGGGCCGTGCCCGGTCACCCGCGGTGCATGGTCTCCAGAGCCGCGGCCAGGACGCGGGGATCGTGGTGCCCCTTGTAGACCGCGGGAGGCTGCCGGTCGAGGTTCAGCAGCCGCGCCACCGCCGTCCACGCCGTGCGCACCGAGTACTCGACGGTGAAGACGACATCGTCGGGGACCTCCGCGAACTGCCCGATGAAGGCGAGGTTCACCGATCGCTCGGGCACGACATGGGGCCGGTCCTCGCGGCGGCGGACCAGGAACTGGCTGGTGATGTAAGGCATCACGCAGGGCACCACGGTGGAGGTCTCCAGAACCCGGGCTGCCGACGACTCGTCGAAGTGCAGATGGTGCAGCACCTCCTCAAGGATCTCCCGGCCGGAGCACATCGTCATCGGCTTGGGCGTGTGGTTGCCCGCGCGGCCGGGGAACAGACCGTAGCCCCACCACACGGAGACGCCCTCGGGCTGGTCGCGGTAGACCGGCTGGCGGTTGGCGACGATCGTCAGCAGCCAGTTGGAGTCGGTGAAGGTCATCAGCCCGCCCCTGCCGGTCTCACGGCCCGCGAACCCGGCAAGTCGGTCCAGGAAGACGGGGTCCTTGGCGGTGACCGTGAACGACTCCCAGCGGGACTCCTTGACGTGCTTGTCGAAGACCGCCGGGTTGCCGAAGTCCTCGCGCCCCCGGGCGATGCGGTGCCACAGCAGCCACGCCTGCGAGCGGTGGCCGGTCGGGGGCGGCGCCGCGGTGTGCGAGCCGAGGCTGGAGGCGTCGGTCATCGAGCCGTTGGTGACCAGGACCAGGTCCTCGGGAGCCACGGCGATCTTCTCGTCACGGCCGCCCCGGGAGACGTAGAGGGTCTCAACAGTGGTGCCGTCATGCCCCGGTGCGAACCCGAGGTCGGTGACCCGGCTTCCGGTGTGCACAGTGACGCCGTGCTCGCGCAGCCAGGCCGTCACAGGACGCACGATCGAGTCGTACTGGTTGTACCGGGTGCGGTGGATGCCCGACATCGATGCGAACTCCGGGAAGAGATGGATGAACCGCCTCAGGTAGCGGCGGAACTCGATCGCGCTGTGCCAGGGTTGGAAGGCGAACGTGGTGCACCACATGAACCAGAAGTTCGTGGTGAAGAAGTGCTCGCCGAAGCAGTCCGTGATGCGTTTGCCGTCCAGATGGCCCTCGGGGCTCGCCAGGCACCGGACCAGTTCCAGCCGGTCGCGCTCGGAGAACCCCATCGAGGCAGTGTCGACGATCTTTCCGTCTCCGTCGACGAGCCGCGCGACGTCGTCCCAGGCGAACTCCTCGTGCCCCGCCAGTATCTCCTCCGTCACGGACACCGCGGGGTCGTCGAGGGTGGGGATCGCGGACAGCAGGTCGTACGTGCAGCGGAACTCGGCCTCGAACATCCGCCCGCCGCGCATGCTGTAGCCGGCGTCCACGCTGCCGCCCGCGTCCAGACTGCCCCCGACGGTGTGCTGTTCCTCGAAGAGATGGATGTCCGCCCCGTCGAACCCGCCGTCACGGATCAGGAACGTGGCCGCGGCGAGCGCCGCGATCCCGCTGCCCACCAGATACGCCTTCGCCATCACACAACTCCTCGTCCTCGCCCGCCGATTCGGGAACCACGGCGCCCACGTTTTCGTGCCCACGGGGCCTGGTCAGCGGGCCGTTGGTCACCTGTGCGGGCCGGTCGGCCCGCGTCCCGGCGAGGCAGCACATGACAACGGCCCGATCGGTGCACCGCGACCGATCGGGCCGTTCCCACTGGGGCCTTAGGCCGACTGCTGACCGCCGCCGCGCCACGGCGGCGCCTCGGTCCGGTGGCCGTCTTCCCAGGCGTGGGCGGCCTTGTCGGTCTGGCGGCGCAGCCGGTCCTGGAGCAGGTCCACGACCTCCCGGCCGGTGGACTCCTCGGCGAGGACCACCACCTGCCGGCCGCCGACGTGCAGGTCGGCCGTGGCCAGCCAGGGCCGGTCGGCATGGCGGAGGGCCGCCCGCACGATCCGCACCTCGCCGGTGATCGCGGGCAGGCCGGAACGCCCGACGACGGCGGCGATCTTCGTACGGGCGTAGGCGAGGGTCTCCTGGTCAACCGGGCCGTCGAAACGCAGCCGCACCGTAGGCGCAACCTGGGAGTTGTCGCTCGTCATCAGGGATCCTTTCCTGGAAGGTACAGGCGGTTCAGGCCGCGCTGTCGGCCAGCCACAGGTCGGGGCCGAAGACCTCGTACCGGATGCGTCGTGCCGGAACCCCGGCGCCGAGCAGCTGGGCGCGGACGTTGCGCATGAAGGGCAGCGGACCGCACAGGAACACCGTGGCGTCGTCGGGGAGTTCGACGCCGGAGAGGTCCATCAGGCCCTTGCGGGCGTCGGGCTCCTCGGCCCCGGGACGTTCGTACCAGAAGACCGCACGGGCGTGCGGCAGTTGCCCGACGAGCTCGCGGGTCTCGGCGCGCAAGGCGTGGTCGGCGGGGGAGAGGTCGGCGTGCAGGACCAGCACCGGGCGGGTGGAGCCGCCCGCCTCGAGATGGGCCAGGATGCTCGTCATGGGGGTGCAGCCGATGCCCGCCGAGACCAGCACCAGCGGGTCGGTGCCGGCGGCCGGGCCGTCGAGGAAGACGTCCCCGAAGGGTGCGGAGAGGGTCAGTTCGGCTCCCTCACGTACCTGATCGTGCAGCAGGTTGGAGACCTCGCCGTCCGGGTCGCCGGCGACCCGCTTGACGGTGATGCGGCGCAGTTCCCTGCCCGGGTCCGAGGACAGACTGTACTGGCGCAGCTGGTGGACGCCGTCCGGCATGAGCACCCGCACGCTCACGTACTGGCCCGCCCGCGCCCGCGGTGCCGGTCGGCCGTCCGCCGGGCGGAGCAGGAAGGACACCACGTCGGCGGTTTCGGTGCGGCGCTCGACGACCGTCCACCGCCGCCAGGTCCTGCCGGGCTCGACGCCCGCGTCCCGGTAGAGGCGCGCCTCCCGGCCGATCAGGGCTCCGGCCATCAGCCAGTACACCTCGTCCCAGGCGGCCGCCACCTCCGGGGTGACGGCGCCGCCGAGGGTCTCGGCTATGGCACCGAAGAGGTACTTGTGCACGATCGTGTACTGGTCGTCCGTGACTCCGACGGCCGCGTGCTTGTGCGCGATCCGGGCCAGCAGGGCGTCGGGCCGGGCGTCCGGGTCGGCCAGCAGCGCGGTCGCGAACCCGGCTATGGAGCCGGCCAGTGCGCGCCGCTGGTCCCCGCTGGCCTGGTTGCCGCGGTTGAACATTCCGTCGAGCAGTTCCGGCCGGTCCCGGAACATCGCCCCGTAGAAGCGCGTCGTGATCTCGTCGAGCGCTCCGGCCACGGCGGGCAGGGTGGCACGTACCACGGCGGCGGATTCTGCGGACAGCATGGAGCCTCCCGGGCGGGGGAAATGGGGTGCGAAGACCGCCGCGTCGAATGCGCGGCGACCTTCTGTTTAGCAGTCGTCCTGCCGTGTTTCGGTGCCGTTTCGGGCGCTGGGCGGAAGAGGGGCCACATGGCCCCATGGGTTGGGGAACTCCGGCCCCATGGCCCGCCCGGACCGTGGGCCGTACGGCGCCGTGGACCTGTCCCTCGGGCCCTGTCCACCGCCGGGCCGGGGGACGTGCCCACGCGGCTGCGAATCGCGCGGGCACGCGGCCGACGACCCACGTGCGGCCACGACCCCTCGCGGGGCCGTCCCCCTGGCGCGGACGCCGTTTCCGGCAGGGGACGGGGGAACCCCTTCGGATGCCGTGCCCGGCGTCCGCGCCCAACTCAATGATCACGCCGTGGCCACGGGGGGAAGAGAGGCGACCGGGCCTGTCCGAGGGACGTTCGGGTTCTTGCCACGCAGGGGTGGTTCGGTACATGCGGGAGGCCGGAGGCGACTGCTCGCCGGCGAGGAGCAGCGCCAGGTGTCACGGCGCGCGTGGGGAAAGAGCGCTCGCCCGGTGTCGTACCACAGACCGGCCTCAGCCGCGGCGCCCCGCCCGGGGCCGTCGCCCGTCCGCGAGGGACCGCATCCGCTCCCGGTACGCGGCCGCGTCGATCCGGCCGCGCAGCCTCTGCTCCACCAGCTGCCGCTCGGCCGCCTCGAGCGCCGCGCGACCGTGCCGTGGCCGGGGCCATATCGGACGACGGGCTCCGGGCGACGCCAGCAGACGTCCCGTGTCGTACAACGCGCCCGCGAGAATCAGGAGTTGGAGCACAGCGGCTGCGGTGATCATGGCATCGCTCCGAGTGGACGGTTCCCGCCGGGACGGGCGGTCACCGCCAGCATTGCCCGCGCAGCCCGGCGGGGAGAGGGGCCGTCCGGGCACCCCAGGGGCCGTGCGGCCGCGGCGGCCGGAGAGCGGCGCGTGCCAGGCGTTCAGCAGGCGGATCCGCGGGCAACTCGACGCACTCGGCGGTGCGGACGACATACCTGAGCACGGTGCCCAACAACCACGGCATGCCGCGGATGCCCTCCTCGACCGGGACGATCCTCGGGGGGCCCAGTTCGGGCCGCTCGCCGCGCAGCCGCATCCGGCACCGTCCGGCGGCCCGGATGTTCTTCGACCCGTCGGACTTCTGCCGGAAGTCGATGCCGATCACGACCGTGGTGTCCGCGCGGAAGGCTCGCAGCGGCGTGTGGCGCACCGTGCCGCCCGCCGCGCCTGCCCCGACAGGGGCCGAGTGGGGATCCGGCCAGGGGACCAACGGGTCGGCGCGGGGACCAGTGGCCGCTGACCACGCTCCCGGCCGCGCAGAAGGATCGGTCACGGAGAGACCGAACCGCAGCCACCCGCACAAGGAGCCCGACCATGCCCACCACCAGACGGAGCGGGGCAGGGCCCGCTCCCCGCGCGGCACTCGGACTGCCCGCCGCGTCCGCCCTCGTGATCGGCAGCATCATCGGCACCGGAGTCTTCGCGCTCCCCTCGGCCCTCGCCCCGTACTGGCCGATCTCGCTGGTGGCGTTCGTCGCCGTCACCCTCGGCGCACTCGCACTCGCGGTGACCTTCGGGGCGCTGTCGAAGCGGGTGCCGGCGAGCGGCGGCGGACCGTACGTCTACGCGCGTGAGGCCTTCGGCGAGTTCGCCGGGTTCCTCAACGCCTGGTCGTACTGGATCACGGCGTGGGCCGGGAACGCCGCCATCGTGGTGGCCTGGGTCGGCTATGTCGAGGTGTTCGTCAACACCGGCCACAGGACCGGGATTTCGGTACTCATCGCCCTGGTCGGGCTGTGGATGCCCGCCGCGGTCAACCTCGGCGGGGTGCGGAACATGGGCGGCTTCCAGGTGATCACCACCGTGCTGAAGTTCGTCCCGCTGGTGTTCATGGCCACCGTCGGCCTGCTGTTCATCGACCCGGACAACTTCGGCTCCTTCAACGCGAGCCGCCAGTCCGCCCCCGGCGCGATCTCCGCCGCCGCGGCCATCGCCCTGTTCAGCTACCGCGCGAGAGCCTGCACGCCGAGGCCATCTACCGGTTCCATCCGATGTTCGCCGCCGTCGCGCCCGTACCGATCCTCGACGGACCGGTCGGAACGCTCGAAGGCGGCGACGTCCACGTCCTCGGCAACGGCGCCGTGCTGGTCGGCATGGGAGAGCGGACCACCGCCCAGGCCGTGGAGGACCTGGCCGCACGGCTCTTCGCCGGCGGCACGGCGAACCGGCTGATCGCGGTCCAACTCCCCGCCAGCCGCGCCTATATGCACCTCGACACCGTGCTGACGATGGTCGACCGCGACGCGTTCGTCATCTACCCGGGCCTCGCGGACTCCCTGCGCTCCTGGACGCTGCGGCCCAGCAGCGCCCACGAGGCAGGCTTCGACGTGGCACCGAACTCCGACCTGGCGAGCGCCCTGGCCGAGGCCCTCGACCTGGACAAGGTGCGGATGCTCTCCGCGCCGCAGGACGTCCGCAACGCCGAACGCGAGCAGTGGGACGACGGCAGCAACTTCCTCGCCCTGGCCCCCGGAGTGGTCGTCGGCTACGAGCGCAACGTCACCACCGACACCTATCTGCGCAGGCAGGGCATCGAGATCGTCACCGTCGCCGGCGCCGAACTCGGCCGCGGCCGGGGCGGACCCCGCTGCATGAGCTGCCCCGTCGAACGCGACCCGGTCGCCTGAGCGCACCCACAAGGACCCGACATGACCATCGACCTCCGAGGCCGCTCCTACCTCAGCGAACTCGACTTCACCGCACGCGAGATCCAGCTCTTCCTCGACCTCGCCGCCGACCTCAAGACGGCCCGCCGCGCCGGCACCGAACGGCCCCGGCTGACCGGAAAGCACCTCGCGCTGATCTTCGAGAAGACCTCCACCCGCACCCGCTGCGCCTTCGAGGTCGCCGCGGCCGACCAGGGCGCCGCCACCACCTACCTGGGCCCCGGCGACACCCACGTCGGCACCAAGGAGTCCATCGCGGACACCGCCCGTGTCCTCGGCCGGATGTTCGACGGCATCGAGTACCGAGGCTGCGCGCAGTCCCTCGTCACGGAACTCGCCGCCCACTCCGGCGTCCCCGTCTACAACGGCCTGACCGACAGCGCGCACCCCACCCAGAGCCTGTGCGACGTCTTCACCATGCGCGAGCACAGCCCCAAGCCGCTGCCCGACATCAGTTACTGCTACCTCGGCGACGCCCGCAACAACATGGGCAACTCCTTGCTGTCGATGGGCGCCCTGCTGGGCATGGACGTACGGATCGCCGCTCCCCGCGCCCTGTGGCCCGACGCGGAGTTGGTCGCCGAATGCCGCAGGCGCGCCGAGGTCAGCGGAGCGCGCATCACGCTCACGGAGGACATCGAGGCCGCCGTACGCGGCGCCGACTTCCTGCACACCGACGTCTGGGTCTCCATGGGAGAGCCCGCCGCGGCCTGGCGTGAGCGCATCGAGCTGCTGCTGCCCTACCAGGTCACCGAGAAGACCCTGGGCGCGACCGGCAATCCGGACGTGAAGTTCATGCACTGCCTGCCGTCCCTGCACGACGACCGGACCGCGCTCGGCCGCTCCCTGCTGGACCTCTACGGCCTGAGCGCGCTCGAAGTCACCGACGACGTCTTCTCCTCGCCCGCCTCCCTCGTCTTCGAGCAGGCCGAGAACCGGCTGCACACCATCAAGGCCGTCCTCGTGGCCACCCTGGAGGACTGAACCATGCGCATCGTCATCGCCCTCGGCGGCAACGCCCTGCTGCGCCGCGGCGAACGACCGGACGCGGACGTCCAGTTGGCGAACATCGACCGGGTCGCCACCGTGATCGCCGCACTCGCCTACGACCACGAGGTGGTCCTCACCCACGGCAACGGCCCGCAGATCGGACTGCTCGCTCTGGAGAGCGCCTCCGATCCCGCCCTGAGCGCCCCCTACCCGCTCGACCTGCTCGGCGCCCAGACCCAGGGCATGATCGGCTCCCTGCTGGTGCGTTCCCTGCACGACACGCTGCCCGGGCACCCGATCGCCGCGCTCGTCACCCACACGCTCGTACGGGCCGACGATCCCGCGTTCCGGCAGCCGACGAAATACGTCGGGCAGGTCTACCCCCTGGAGGTGGCCCGGTCGCTCGCCCGGAAGCGCGGCTGGCACATCGCCCAGGACACCACCGGGTGGCGGCGTGTCGTCGCCTCCCCGGCACCCGAGCGCATCGTGGAGACCAACACCATCCACCAACTCCTCAGCGGCGGCACGCTGGTGATCTGCGCCGGCGGCGGAGGTGTCCCCGTCACCGCCGACCGGGACACCGGCGCCCTCAGCGGCGTCGAGGCCGTCGTCGACAAGGACCTGACGGCCGCCCTGCTCGCCGAGGACCTCAAGGCCGACTTCCTGCTCATCCTCACCGACGTGCCAAATGTGTACGCCGACTTCGGCACGCCGAAGCAGCGGCCCGTGCTCGACGCCACGCCCGCCGAGCTGCGCCGGGCCGGATTCCCCGCCGGTTCGATGGGGCCCAAGGCCGAGGCGGCCGCCCGGTTCGTCGAACGCACCGGGGGCCTGGCCGCGATCGGCGCCCTGGACGCGGCCTACGAGATCGTGCACGGCCGCTCCGGCACGCTGGTGCGGCCGGCCCTGCCCGCAGCCTGAGAACCCTCAGCCCTGAGCGGGTGTCAGGCACCCGCGGTGTGTGGGCCGACCGGCCCCCGGAAGGGACTTGAGGCCCCTGCTGCCTCACCCGCGCGGCCCGGAAACTGGCAGCGCAACCCCGAAGGAGGTCCGCACATGCCCATCATCACCGTCGGCCTCGACGGCTCACCGCAGAGTCTCGCCGCCGCCGACTGGGCCGCCCGCGAGGCAGTACAGCGCGGGGCAGCGCTGTGCCTGCTGCACGCCTGGGAACCGCAGTTCCAGCTGATCCCGGCCCTCGCCGGAGTTCCCGCCCCGGGCGCGATCGACGCGCAGCATGCGTGGGCCAGGACCCTGCTGCACGATGCGCAGTCCCGGCTCGCACACCGCCACCCCGGTCTGGACATCGGCGTACGGCAGAGTGGGGGTCAGCCGGTCGCGGCCCTCCTGGCCGCCGCGGAGGAGGCCGACCTGCTGGTCCTCGGATCCCGGGGTCTCGGCACGGTCGCCGGGTTCCTGGTCGGCTCCGTCTCCCTGGCCGTGGTGGCCCGTGCCGCGCGGCCCGTCGTTCTCGTCCGGGCCGGCGAGCGCGCCCAGGACGAGCATCTGCAGGACGCCTCGGGCGGCGCGTCCACCGCCACCCCGTATCGGGATGTACTGCTCGGGCTGGACCTGGACGACCCCGGCGACGTGCTCATCGGCTTCGCGTTCGACGCGGCCCTGCGCCGTGCAAGCGGCCTGCAGATCATCCACGGCTGGAGCCTGCCGACCTCCTACGGCTACGGCACCGTCATGGACGTCGGACTGAACGAGGAACTGGCCGAGCAGGTGCGGCACGCGCTGACCGACACCCTGCGGCCGTGGCGGGACAAGTTCCCCGGCGTCGAGGTGCACGCACAGGCCGTGATCGGCAGCGCCGGCCGTCATCTCGTGCACGCCTCACGCGATGCGGGCCTGGTCGTCGTGGGCCGCAGTGAACGCCACACCTCGATCGGCGGTCACATCGGTCCCGTGGCCCACGCGGTGCTGCAGCATGCCGCCGCGCCGGTCGCGGTGGTGCCGCACGACTGATCTCCCAGGTCCTCAGTAGACGGAGGCTGGCCATGAACAGGCCACAGCGGTGATCACGCCCACGTCCAGCAGCACACCGACGCTCAGCCACGGGTCGAACCAGACCGCCTTGAGCACCAGCCCGCTCGACGCGGCGACCAGGGCGGCCGTGGGCCACCAGCCGGCGCCCGCCAGCACTGCGGCGCCGGCGACGGCGTACACCACCGCCGTGTACCAGGCCAGCACGAGCGCCGCGGCCCAGGCCGGTGCCGGGCGAACGCCTGCGGCCGCCAGCACCCACGAGTGCCCGGGGGTGAACGGGGCCGTCGTGCCGGGCTGTTGCGGCGCCGTCCACACGCCGGGGTGCAACAGCCCGTGCACGATCAGGAACGCCCCCACCAGCAGGGTGGTCACGACAGGTCCTCGGAGGCGAAGGGTTCGTGGGGTTCGGTGCCGCCCATGTCGAGCCGGAAGGGCGGGTAGGTGTCCGTCATCAGGGCGGTGTAGGCGGCCACCCGCAGCACCCACCGGTTGAGCCCGAGGATCAGGTCGAACAGGGCCCGCGGGTACTTCTCGGTGAAGGCCAGGGTGACGGCGGCGATCACTGCCAGCACGGCGACCAGTCCGCCGTCCCACCAGCCGACGTGCCAGCCGCCCAGGAAGAACCCGATGACGACGTAGTGCGGGATGGCCAGCAGCCACCACTTCACCAGCACCAGTCCCCGGGAGAGGCGCTCGGGGTAGGCGATGTCCAGCCGCGCGGGGTAGTCGGGCTCCTCGCCCAGGCTGAACGGCGGGTACCGGTCGGTGCCCAGGGCACCGTACGAGTAGTACGCCACCCGCCAACTCCAGCGCAGCACCCCCACGTTGAAGTCGAACAGAGACCGTGGATAGCGCTCGGTGAACAGGATGCTGAAGAACGCGAGCACGCTCACCACGGTGAAGGCGATCCAGAGGAAGAACAGCACCACGTAGTGCGGAATCACCAGGATCCACTTCACCAGCCACAGCCACCGGGACAGCGGTGCGTCGAGCACCGCGTTCACCCGCACAGGACGGTCAGGTGTTCCCGCCAGGGTCGTCATGGCGATCAGCTCCTTCGGCCCGTGACGCCGCCGCGGCGACCTGGGCCCAACTCCAGCGTGGGCGCCGAAGCCCGGCCCGGGCGAGGGCCGTTGGGGTCGTTGCGGGGGCCGTCGGTCCCGGTCACGGGGCCGGCCTCAGCCGCCGTCCGGGCGGCCGGCCCAGGTGTCCGTGAGACGGATGCCGGTGACCAGGTCGGGCCGGATGCGGACCGCGTAGTCCATGGTCTGCTGCACCCAGGGACGCAGCAGGCGTCGATAGCGGGCCAGCTCCTCCGGATCGGTCACCAGCTGGGCGTAGCCGGTGGCGACCACGCTCCAGCCGAGATGCGTGGCCGGGTCGATGGTGTCGGCCTCGTAGGCCACGACCACGCCCGACGGGGCGGACTCGCGCGCTCGGGAGGTCAGGGCCGCGCCCTCATGGGTGCGGATGACGATGTCACCGTGATCCAGGATGTGGTTGACCGGGCGGACGGTCGGCAGTGCGTGCCGCGTGAAGACGATCCTGCCCACGGACACGCTGCCCAGCAGCCGCAGCGCTTCATCGCTGTCCAGCTCGATGCTCAGGCGCGGCCCGAAGGGGACCGGCTGGGTGTTGTCGAGGCGCATGGCGTTCCGTAGGGGTCGGCGACTCATTGCTGACCATCCATGGAACCGTCCTGCCGCACCAGGGGTAAGGGCCGTTCGGCCCTCTTCCGTCTCTGGTCGGCCCGGAGGTCTCGCGGGCGGTCTGACGGTGGGCCGAACGGGTACCGGCGTAGGGAGACCGGCGCAGGATCGGGGCCGACCGGCCCTGGTCCTGCGGGCGGCCAGGGGCGAACATCTCGGAAACCGGCGCAGGCAACCCGGCGCGGAGCGCACGACAAGGAGCATTCGATGGCGGACGGCGAGCGGCCGGGCCCCGACGGCCCGATCCGGGTCTTCCTGCTGGACGACCACGAAGTGGTACGCCGCGGGGTGCGCGACCTCCTCGACGACGAGCCGGACATCACCGTGGTCGGTGAGGGCTCCACAGTCGAGCAGGCCCTGGTCCGTGTTCCGGCGCTGCGCCCGCAGGTCGCGGTGCTGGACGTGCGGCTGCCCGACGGCGACGGCGTGACGGTCTGCCGGGAGCTGCGCTCACGCCTGCCCGAGCTGGCCTGCCTCATGCTGACCTCGTTCGACGACGAGGAGGCCCTGCTCGACTCGATCATGGCGGGCGCGTCCGGATACGTCCTCAAGCAGATCCAGGGCTCCGACCTGGTGTCCGCCGTGCGCACGGTGGCTGCGGGCCAGTCGCTGCTCGATCCGAGCGCCACCACCAGGCTGATGGCCCGTCTGCGCGGCGGGCAGCAGGAGGAGGAGCCCGACCCGCTGCCGGGCCTCACCGACCGGGAGCGGGAGATCCTGTCCCTCATCGGCGAAGGGCTGACCAACCGGCAGATCGGCGGGCGGCTGTTCCTCGCCGAGAAGACCGTGAAGAACCACATCTCCCGCCTGCTGGCCAAGCTCGGCGTGGAACGGCGCATCCAGGCCGCCGTCATCGCCACCCAGGCCGAGGACCGACTCCGGCAGCAGGGCCACTGACACCCAGGGCCGAACGTCCTCCGCTCGCCCCCGTCCGGCCCAAGCCCCGCCCGGCCCGCCGTCAGCAGGCTGGCGGCAGACCCCGGACACAGCCGGGCGACGATCGGGAGGGCGACGGACATGAGCGTACGCGTGGGCATCAACGGCTTCGGCCGCATCGGACGCAACTATCTGCGCTGTGTGCTGGAGCGGGCCGAGGGCGGCACCGGCACACCCGTCGAGGTCGTGGCGGTCAACGACATCACCTCACCGGCGGCGCTGGCCCATCTGCTGGAGTACGACTCCACGTACGGCCGGCTGCACCGCACCGTCGAGCACGACGACAGCTCCCTGACGGTCGACGGCCACCGCATCGCCGTGACCGCCGAACGCGACCCGGCCGCCCTCGCCTGGGGCGAGCATCGCGTGGACGTGGTCATCGAGTCCACCGGCCGCTTCCGCACCCGCGAGCAGGCCGGGGCGCACCTGAGGGCGGGCGCCCGCAAGGTGCTGCTGTCCGTGCCGGGCAAGGGCGTCGACGCCACCCTCGTGATGGGCGTCAACGAAGGCACCTACGACCCCGACATCGACCACGTCGTCTCCAACGCCTCCTGCACCACCAACTGCGTGGCCCCCATGGTGAAGGTGCTCGACGAGCACTTCGGCATCGTCAAGGGCCTGATGACCACCATCCACGGCTACACCAACGACCAGGTGGTCCTGGACGGCCCGCACAAGGACCTGCGCCGCGGCCGCAGCGCCGCCGTCAACATCATCCCCACCAGCACCGGGGCCGCACGGGCCGTCGGCCTCGTCCTGCCGGAGCTGGCCGGCACCCTCGACGGCATCGCCGTACGCGTCCCCGTGGAGGACGGCTCGCTGACCGACCTGAGCGTGCTGCTCGAACGACCGGTGACCGCGGACGAGATCAACGCCGCATACCGGGAGGCCGCGGACGGTCCGCTGAAGGGCGTCCTACGGGTCTGCGACGCGCCGATCGTCTCCCGCGACGTCGTCGGCGACCCCGCCTCGTGCGTCCTGGACGCCCCGCTGACCCAGGCCAACGGTGAGCTGGTCAAGGTCTTCGGCTGGTACGACAACGAGTGGGGCTACACCAACCGGCTCCTCGACCTGACCGAGTACGTCGCCGCCCGCCTGCCGCGCCCCTGACCGGCGACGGGGCCCGGCCAACCTGGCCCGTGCCGTACCGCCTCCTGCCCTGGACCGTTACCGTGGCACATGACCGGTAGGCCGCTGTGGCAACCGGAGCTGGAGGATCTGCCGTGGGAAGCCCTGAGGAGTCCCAGGCGCCGCGCGTACGGCTGCCGCAGCTGAGGCTGGACGAGCTCCTGGGGGAGCTGCAGGCCCGCCTGGACGCGGCCCGCGGAACCCGCGACCGGGTGCACAGCCTCCTGGAGGCCGTGCTCTCGGTGGGCCGGGAGCTCGACCTGGAGCAGGCGCTGCGCAGCATCGTGGAGGCCGCGGCGACGCTGGTCGACGCGGAGTACGCCGCCCTCGGCGTGATCGGACCCGACGGCAAGCGCCTGTCGGCCTTCCACACGATCGGGGTCACGGAGGAGCAGATCGCCAGGATCGGCCCGTTCCCCGAGGGCCACGGCATCCTCGGGGAGCTCATCCGCCACCCCGAACCCCTGCGGCTGGCCAAGATCTCCCAGCATCCCGAGTCCTACGGCTTCCCGGCCCACCACCCGCCGATGAACACCTTCGTCGGGGTTCCCATCCGGGTGCGCGACCAGGTGTTCGGCAACCTGTACCTGACCGAGAAGCGCGGGGGCGTGCAGTTCGACGAGGAGGACGAGTCGGTCCTGGCGACGCTGGCCGTGGCGGCCGGTGTCGCCATCGACAACGCCCGGCTGTACGAGGAGTCCCGGCTGCGCGAGCGCTGGCTGCAGGCCAACGCGGAGATCACCCACGATCTGATGTCCGGCCGTGCGCGCACGGACGTCCTGCGCCTCATCGCCGAGCGGGCCGGGGAGATCACCGGATCGGCCCTGGCGGCGGTCGCACTGCCCATGGAGGACACCGCCTCGCTCGCCGTGGAGATCGCGGTCGGGATGGACGCCGAGGCGCATCGAGGTCTTGTGCTGCCCATGGACCGCAGCCTGATGGGGCTGGCCTTCTCCGAGGCAGCCCCGGTGACCAGTGAGGATGCCGCGCACGACGCACGGATCTCGCGGGAGCCCGTGCGCTTCGAGGGGCTGGGACCCGCCGTGGCCGTGCCCATCGGCACGGGCGAGCCCGGGCCGCGGGGTGTGGTGCTGCTGGCGCGCAAGGCCGGCCAGCCGATGTTCACGGACATGGAGACCATGCCCCTGCAGGCCTTCGCCGCGCAGGCCGCCATCGCGATGGAACTGGCCGAACGCCGCCAGGACGCCGAGCAGATCGCGGTGCTCAAGGACCGTGACCGGATCGCCCGCGACCTGCACGACCTGGCGATCCAGCGGCTGTTCGCCACCGGCATGACCCTGCAGAGCGCCGGCCGCTTCATCGACCACCAGGAGGCCGCCGAACGCGTGGTGCGGGCGGTCGACGACCTGGACGAGACCATCAAGATCATCAGGTCGACCATCTTTGGCCTGCGGGCCCGTGAGGGTGGTGCGGGAACCGGGCTGCGGGCACGTGTGGTGCGCGTCGTCGGCGAGGCTGCGCCGGTACTGGGCTTCGCGCCCAGCGTGCGGATGGAAGGCCTGCTGGACACCGACGTGCCGCAGGAGATCGCCGCGCATGTCGAGCCAGTCCTCTCCGAGGCCCTGACCAACATCGCCCGGCACGCCGGCGCCGACCGTACCGACGTCGTCCTGGAGACCGACGGCCGCGAGGTACGGCTGACGGTCACGGACAACGGCGTGGGCATCCCGCCCGGCGGCCGCCGCAGTGGTCTGCGCAACATGGCCGAGCGGGCCGAGCAGCTGGGCGGAGCGCTGGACCTCGACACCGGGCCCGCGAGCGGCACCGTACTGGCCTGGCACGTCCCGCTGCCCCGGGAGTAGCGGCCCGCACCTCCTCGTGCCACTCCTGACATGAGCCCACCAGGCCCTGCCGCAGGGGCCCTTCGGCCTCTGCACCCCTGCCCGCCGCGCGGGTGAGGCTGGTGGGGCCGGACCGGGAGGACGGCACACAGGAGGTGACATGAACGCTTCCGCCGCGGCCTCGGCCCCAGCGCTGCGCGCCGCACACGAGCGATTCGTGACTGCGCCCCAGGCCCCGCCGGGCGTGCGCAGCTTGGTGGCCGAGTCATGGCGGCGCTGCGCCGCCACCGACGTACGAGCCGACGGCGGCCTGCTGCCGTCCCTGCGCAGCACATCCGAGGAACTGGCCGTCTACCGCCGCACCCACCCGCTGGCCGGGGTGCTGCCCCTGTTCCGGGAGCTGCTGGGGGCCGGGGCCGCGGACGACGGGCACATCTTTGCCGTCGGGGACGCGGACGGGACCCTGCTGTGGGTCGAGGGGGACCGCGCGACCATCGACCGTGCCGAGGCCATGCACTTCGCCGAGGGCGCCCTGTGGTCCGAGCCGCAGGCGGGAACGAACGCCCCGGGCACCGCACTGGAGTTGGCGCGGCCCGTCCAGATCGTCACCGGCGAACACTACAGCGCCGTCGCGCACGCCTGGTCGTGCGCCGCAGCTCCCGTGCGCGACCCCGCCACCGGCCGCGTCCTCGGCGTCGTCGACCTCACCGGCGGCGCCAGTATCGCCACCCCGCCCGCGTTCGCCGCGGTGCGTGCGGCCGCGCTGGCGGCACAGGCGGAGCTCGCGCACCGGCCGTCGGCGCTGCTCGGCACCGATGCATGGGCGCCCGCGGCACGCCTGAGAGCTCTCGGACGGGACAGCGCCGTACTCGAGACCGACGGACGTGTGCTCCAGCTCAGCCGACGGCACAGCGAGATCGTCGTCGCGCTCGCCCTGGCGGGTCACGGCGTGAGCGGGGAACGGCTCGCCGTCGACCTGTCCGAGCGCGAGGTGCCCGCCTCCACGCTGCGCGCCGAGATGACCCGGCTGCGCGCGGTCCTCGGCCCCGACCTGCTCGGCTCACGCCCGTACGCGCTCCTGTGCACCGCTCACACCGACTTCGGGGACGTCGCCGACCTGCTTGCTGCGGGACGGGTGGCCGAGGCGCTGGCCCGCTACACCGGTCCGCTCCTGCCGTGTTCCGATGCGCCCGTCGTGGTGGAGCAACGGCGGTGCCTGGAACAGCAGTTGCGTGGCGCCGTGCTGGCCGCCGGCGACACGGCGCTGCTGCGCCGCTGGGTGGGCGCCGAGTGGGGAGCCGCCGACGCCTCCGCATGGCTGACCCTCGCCCACCGGCTGCCGGGCGGCTCGGCGCAGCGGGCGGCCGCCGCCGCCCGCGCCCGCGCACTGGACTCCCGTCCGGCCGTCCCGCCGCAGGCCGCGCCGCATGCAGCGTGGTTGCAGCGTTCCCGCGCCTAGCGTTCGAGCATGACCCGATCGTCGTGTCCGGAAAGGGGACGATCATGAAGTACGAGCCTCCCGGCAGGCCCGGCAGTCCCGTGGACGTCGCGCCCCGGTACGAGAACTTCATCGGCGGCAAGTGGCAGGAGCCCAGCACCGGCCAGTACTCCGTCAACCTGTGCCCCGCGACCGCGAAGCCGGTCTGCGAGGTCCCGAAGTCGGGCGCCGAGGACATCGAACTCGCCCTGGACGCCGCCCACGCCGCCAAGGACGCCTGGGGGGAGGCCTCCACGGCCCGGCGCGCGGCCGTCCTGAACAAGGTGGCCGACGCCATCGACGCCCACCGCGAGGAACTCGCCGTCGCCGAGAGCTGGGACAACGGCAAGCCGGTCCGCGAGACCCTGGCCGCCGACATCCCCCTCGCCGCCGACCACTTCCGCTACTTCGCGTCCGCCGTCCGGGCCGAGGAGAGCGAGATCACCGAGATCGACAAGGACCTGATCGCCTACCACTTCCACGAGCCGCTGGGTGTGGTCGGCCAGATCATCCCCTTCAACTTTCCGCTGCTGATGGCCGCGTGGAAGCTGGCGCCGGCGCTCGCCGCGGGCAACACCTCGGTTCTCAAGCCCGCCTCGCCGACCCCGTGGTCGATCCTGAAGCTGATGGAGGTCGTCGGCGACATCCTGCCGCCCGGAGCGGTCAACGTCGTGAACGGGCCCGGCGCCGAGATCGGCAAGGCGCTCGCCACCAACAAGCGCATCGCCAAGGTCGCCTTCACCGGCGAGACCACCACGGGCCGGCTGATCATGCAGTACGCGTCCCAGAACATCATCCCGGTCACCCTGGAGCTGGGCGGCAAGTCGCCGAACATCTTCTTCGCCGACGTGGCCGCGAAGGACGACGACTTCCTGAACAAGGCCGTCGAGGGACTCGTCCTGTACGCGTTCAACAAGGGCGAGGTCTGCACCTGCCCCTCCCGCGCACTCATCCAGGAGGACATCTACGAGGAGTTCATGGGCCGCTGCCTGGAGCGCATCCGCGCCATCCGACAGGGCGACCCCCTCGACACCGCGACCATGATCGGCCCCCAGGTGTCGAAGCAGCAGATCGAGAAGATCGCCTCGTACGTCGAGATCGGCCTGAAGGAGGGCGCCGAACTGCTGGCCGGCGGCCACCGGCCCACCCTCGGCGGCGAGTTCACGGACGGCTACTTCTACGAGCCGACCGTCCTCAAGGGCCACAACAAGATGCGGGTCTTCCAGGAGGAGATCTTCGGACCCGTCCTCGCCGTCACCACCTTCAAGGACGAGGCCGAGGCACTGGAGATCGCCAACGACACGCTCTACGGCCTCGGCGCCGGCGTGTGGAGCCGCGACGGCGCCCTCGCCTACCGCATGGGCCGCGCGATCAAGGCGGGCCGGGTCTGGACGAACTGCTACCACCAGTACCCGGCGGGCGCGGCGTTCGGCGGCTACAAGGTCTCCGGCATCGGCCGCGAGACCCACAAGATGATGCTCGAACACTACAGCCAGACCAAGAACCTCCTGGTCAGCTACGGCATCAAGCCGCTCGGGCTGTTCTAGGAGGAGGGCGCCGACATGTCCGAGAAGGCCGAGTACTCCGCCGTCGGGCGCGTCACCGCCACGCGGTCGGCGCGCAGGGCCATCGCGGCCCTGTGCGCCGCCCACGGCGGGCCGGTGATGTTCGTCCAGTCGGGCGGCTGCTGTGACGGAAGCGACCCGATGTGCTTCCCCGGCGGCGAATTCGCCCTGGGAGACGGGGACATGCTCGTCGGCGTCGTGGACGGCTGCACCTTCCACATGGACGCCGAACAGTACGAGGCGTTCGGCCGGCCCTTCTACCTCCTGGACGTCACAGAAGGCACACCGGGCGGATTCTCCCTCGCAGCCGGGGACGGGCTACACTTCGTGACCCGGGTCAAGGCACCCGGACACAGGACGAGTTGAGGAGCAGATCGATGAAGGCAGCAGTGGTCACCGACTTCGGGAAGCCCCTGGAGATCCAGGACCTGCCCGTCCCCGAGCCCGGCCCCGGCCAGGTGCTCGTCAAGATGGAGGCCTCCGGCCTCTGCCACACCGACATCCACGCCGCCCACGGCGACTGGCCGGTCAAGCCGAACCCGCCGTTCGTTCCCGGCCACGAGGGCATCGGCACCGTACAGGCCGTCGGCGCCGGCGCCCCGGCCGATCTGGCCGGCAAGCGGGTCGCCATACCGTGGCTCGGCTCGTCCTGCGGCACCTGCCGCTACTGCGTCTCGGGCTGGGAGACCCTGTGCGAGAGCCAGGTCAACTCCGGCTACTCCGTGGACGGTTGCTACGCCGAGTACGCCCTCGCGAACGCGGGCGCGGTCGTCCGGGTGCCCGAGGGCGTCAGCTCGTTCGACGCGGCACCGCTGACCTGTGCGGGCGTCACCACGTACAAGGCGATCAAGGTCGCGAAGGTGGTCCCGGCCGAACGGGTCGCCGTCTTCGGCATCGGCGGTCTCGGGCACTTGGCGCTCCAGTACGCGCGCCTCGTCGGCGGCCTGGTCACCGCCGTCGACGTGGAACCCGAGAAGCTGGGCCTGGCCCACCGGCTCGGCGCGGACCAGACCGTCAACGCCCGCACGCACGACCCGGTCGAGGAGATCAAGAAGGCCGGCGGAGCGGACGTCGCCGTCGTACTCGCCGCCGCCCCCAAGGCGTTCGAGCAGGCCTACAGGTCCCTCAACCGGGGCGGACGCCTGGTCATGGTCGGTCTGCCCGCCGACAACGCCGCGATCGACGTGCCGATCTTCGAGACCGTCCTCGGCGGCATCTCCGTCATCGGCTCCATCGTCGGCACCCGCCAGGACCTCGCCGAGGTGTTCGCGCTGCACGCGGCCGGACGCACCCGGGTCATCGCCGAAACGCGCCGCCTGGAAGAGGTCAACGACTCCTTCGACGAGGTCCTCGGCGGACGGGCCGAAGCCCGGCTCGTCTTCGAATTCTGAGGCCCGCGACCAGCGGACCACAGGGAGAGGCAGCAGATCATGCCCACCGTCACCGTAGGCGCCGTACGGGAGCGGGCCCCCGGCGAACGCCGAGTCGCCCTCGTCCCCGAGGCGGTAACCCTCCTGGTCCGGGCCGGACTTGATGTCCTGATCGAGACCGGGGCAGGTTCCGGGGCCTGGTTCACCGACTCGGACTACACCGCCGCCGGCGCGACCGTCGTGCCGCCGCAGGAGCTGTACGCACGCGCGGACGCCGTCCTGTGCGTCGGCCCGCCGGACCAGGAGACCGCCGAGGCGCTGCACGCCGGGCAGACCCTGATCGGCCTGCTCGAACCGCTGCGCCACCCCGCACTGGCCGGAGAACTGGCCGAGCGCGGAGTGCGGACGGTGAGTCTCGACCTGCTGCCCCGCACCCTCAGCCGCGCCCAGTCCATGGACGCGCTGACCTCCCAGGCCAATGTCGCCGGCTACAAGGCGGCCGTGCTCGCGGCCGACTCCTATGACCGGTTCTTCCCGATGCTGACCACCGCGGCGGGCACCATGCGTCCCGCACAGGTCCTCGTCCTCGGTGCCGGAGTCGCCGGACTGCAGGCGATCGCCACCGCCCGCCGCCTCGGCGCCGTCGTCACGGCCTACGACGTACGCCCCGCAGCACGAGAGGAGGTGGAGTCGCTCGGCGCCCGATTCCTCGACATCCAGCACCAGCCAGGCACCGGATCGGGCGCCGGTCAGGGCGGCTACGCACGGGAGTTGACCGAAGAGGAGCAGCAGGCCCAGCGTGCGGCGCTGGACGCGCACATCGCCCGTACCGACATCGTGATCACCACGGCCCAGGTGCCGGGCCGCAAGCCGCCGTTGCTGGTCACCGCCGACGCCGTCGAGGCGATGAAGCCCGGTTCGGTGGTCGTCGACCTCGCCGCGAGCGAACTCGGCGGAAACGTCGAGGTCTCCGAACCCGACAAGACACAGGTCCTGGCGGGCGGCGTCACCGTCATCGGCGCCGGACGCCTGCCGTCCGCGATGGCGACCGCCGCGTCCACGGCCTACGCCCGCAACCTGGTCGCGCTCCTGCGCCACCTCGTGCACGACGGCGCACTGCTCTTCGACCCGGCCGACGAGATCACGGCCGCGCTCACGGGGGGAGCCCTGTCATGAACAGTCTCGATCTGCTCACCGCGATCACCGTCTTCGTGCTGAGCGTCCTGGTCGGCGTCGAGGTCATCAGCAAGGTCCCCGCGACCCTGCACACCCCCCTGATGTCCGGTTCCAACTCGGTGCACGGCATCGTCGTCATCGGCGCCATGCTGATCGCGGCCGAGTCGCACACCTGGCTCGGTTACGTCCTCGCCTTCGCAGCCATGGTGTTCGGCGCCATGAACGTGGTCGGCGGCTACGTCGTCACCGACCGGATGCTGGAGATGTTCAAGGCCAAGCCCGCACCGTCCGGCACTCATGAGAAGGCGGAGGTGTGAGCACCATGGACACCGTCTCCAACGCCGTCCACTACGTCTTCCTCGCCACGGCCGCCTGCTTCGTCCTCGGCCTGCACCTGATGAACCACCCGCGCACGGCCCGCCGCGGCAATACGATCTCCGCCGGGGCGATGGCCGTCGCGATCGCCGCCACGGTGTGGCTGGTGGCCCACGAAGGCACCATCAGCACGACCGGCTGGCTGGTGCTGGCCTCCGGTGGTCTCGTCGGTGCCGCGCTCGGCCTGTACGCCGCACGTGAGGTCAAGATGACCGCCATGCCCCAACTGGTCAGCCTCTTCAACGCGGTCGGCGGCGGCGCGGCCGCGCTCATCGCGGTCAACGACCTGCTCCAGGCCGACCACCCGACCGCGCTCGGGGCTCGGGTATCCCTGCCGGGCGCCCTGGACATCGTCATCGGCGCGGTCACGTTCTCCGGATCGCTGATCGCCGCCGGCAAGCTCCAAGGCGTCGTCTCCGGGGCGCCGGTGGTCTTCCCGGGAGCACGGCTGCTGAACGTGGTGCTGCCGGCCTCCTTCGTCGCCGGCACCGTCTGGCTGGTCCTGTCGCCGGACTCCCGTACCGCTCTGTACGGGCTGGTCGCCGTCGCCCTGCTGTTCGGCGTGACGATGGTGCTGCCGATCGGCGGTGCGGACATGCCGGTCGTGATCGCCCTGCTGAACGCGTTCACGGGATCCGCGGTCGCCATGGCGGGCTTCGTCCTGAACGAGACAGCGCTGATCATCGCCGGCATGCTGGTCAGCTCCTCCGGCGGCATCCTCACCAAGCTGATGGCCGACGCCATGAACCGGTCGATCGCGGGCATCGTGGTCGGCGGCTTCGGCACCGGCGACAGCGCCCCGGTCGCCGTCGGCGCAGCTCCCGCCCAGGTGCGGTCGGTCTCCGCGGACGACGTGGCGATCCAGCTGGCGTACGCGAGCAAGGTCATCTTCGTCCCCGGCTACGGCCTCGCGGCGGCCCAGGCCCAGCACGAACTCGGCGACCTCGCCAAGCTGCTCACCGACCACGGTGTCGACGTCAGTTACGCCGTCCACCCGGTCGCGGGGCGCATGCCCGGACACATGAACGTGCTCCTGGCCGAGGCCAACGTCCCCTACACCCAGCTGAAGGAGATGGACGAGGTCAACCCCGAGTTCCCGCAGGCGGACGTCGCCCTCGTCATCGGCGCCAACGACGTCACCAACCCGATCGCCCGCCGTCCCGGCAACGCCATCTCGGGCATGCCGATCCTCGACGTGGACAGGGCCAAGAGCGTCGTGGTCATCAAACGCTCGATGGGCCACGGCTACGCCGGCATCGACAACGAGCTCTACACCGACCCGAAGACGGGGATGTTCTTCACCGACGCGAAGAAGGGACTGGCCGAACTCAAGTCGGCAGTGGGCGAGTTCGTCGGCTGACCCACGACCCGCGCGCCGGGGCCGCCCTAAGGGCGGTCCCGGCGGCATGCCCGGTCACGGTGCTTGCAGCAGCGGGAGACGGCCTGGATCTGCTCCCGCTCCTCAAGCGGCCGGCATCCAGCGTCCGCCGACCGTGCTCGGCGTCTTGGTCGATGCGCACCGTGACGAACAGTGGTGACCTTCGCTCACGAGCCGGGGAACCTGCAGTCCGTCCCGTCTCCCAGCCGAACCTGACCAGGTCGTCGAGGCGCACGGCGTCGGGACGCGCCCGGATGGTGGTGCCCCGCACATGGGTGCCGTCCTCGGCTCACAACCGCTCGACGGCCGTACGGCGTGCTTCGGCGTCCGGTTCCGTCTACTGCCCCGCGTAGCGGTGGGCCCGGCTCACTCCTCCGGAACCATGTCGATCGCCCCGCACGGGCACTCGGCCGCGCACAGACCGCACCCCTTGCAGTAGTCGAGGTCGATGGTGAACCCCTTGCCCGGCCCCAGCTTGGTGATCGCGTTGTCCGGGCAGACGCCGTAGCAGTTGTCGCACTCGAAGCAGTTGCCGCAGGACATGCAGCGCCGGGCCTCGAACAGCGCGGTGGACTCGTCGAGCCCCTGCACCACCTCGTCGAACGTCGAGACGCGGCGGGCCAGTTCGAGCGTCGGCCGTACCGAGGCCGGGGCGTCGGAGTAGTACCAGGTGTTGAGCCGGTCGGCCGACGCGAGGCCGTGCTTGGGGCCGGGTTCGTACGCCGTGCCGCGCAGATAGGCGTCGATGTGGCGGGCCGCCTTCTTGCCGTGCCCGACGGCCACCGTGACCGTGCGCTCGGCGGGCACCATGTCGCCGCCCGCGAAGATGCCCTCGCGTCCGGTCATCAGCCCGACGGCGACCTGTACCAGGCCGTGGTCCACGGTCAGCTCCGGTACGTCCCGCAGCAGGGACAGGTCCGAGTCCTGGCCGAGCGCCAGCACCACACTGTCCGCCTCCAGCTCCTCGAACTCGCCGGTGGGCTGCGGGAATCCGGTCTCGTCGAGCTCCATCCGCTCGATGGTCAGCCGCCCCTCGTCGGCGTGCTTGATGGTCGAGAGCCACTTCATCCGCACGCCCTCCTCCAGCGCCTCCTCGACCTCCACGTCGTGCGCGGGCATACGGTCCCGGGTGCGCCGGTAGACCACGACCGCGTCGGTCGCACCGAGCCTGCGGGCGGTGCGGGCCGCGTCCATGGCCGTGTTGCCGCCGCCGTAGACCGCGACCCTGCGGCCCAGCAGCGGCCGGTCCTCGCCCTCCATGCTGCCCAGCAGCGTCACCGCGTCGAGGATGCGGGCGCTGTCACCGGCCGGGATGTAGGCACGCTTGCCGATGCCCGCGCCCACCGCGAGGAACACCGCGTCGAAGCCGCCGTCCCGCTGCGCGGCGAGCACGTCGTCGACCTTCGTGCCCAGCTGCAGTCCGACGCCCAGCGCCGTGATCCGGTCGATCTCGGCGTCCAGCACGTCGCGCGGCAGCCGGTAGCGCGGGATGCCGTAGCGCATCATCCCGCCGGGCTGCTCCTGCGCCTCTCGGATCGTCACCTCGTGGCCGAGCATCCTCAGGTGGTACGCGGCCGACAGCCCGGCCGGGCCGGAGCCGACGACCAGGACGCGCTTGCCCGAGGTCTTCTCAGGCACGGGCACCCTCCAGCCCCGCCTGATCGCCTCGTCGCCCAGGAACCGCTCGATCGAGTTGATGCCGACCGCGTTGTCGACCTGGACCCGGTTGCAGGCGGTCTCGCACGGGTGATAGCAGACGCGGCCCATCACGGCGGGCAGCGGATTGTCCCGCATCAGCTGCCGCCACGCGGACTCGTAGTCGCCGCTCTCCGCGTGGAACAGCCACTGCTGGATGTTCTCCCCGGCCGGGCAGGCCTGGTTGCACGGCGGCATCCGGTCGACGTAGACGGGACGTTCGGTGCGCCAGGCACCGGTGTGGTTCGCCCGGCTGGAGCCGACATCGAGAGTGATCGCGAACGGTTTGTCCTTCACGACGACGCCTCCTCATGGGCCAGTAGCCCGAAGCGGGCGATGTTGCGGTCGGCGGTCCGCTGCAGGCGGCCGATGACGTCCGTGCGCAGCTCCGGCCGGAAGAGGTGCGCGTAGCGCTTCTGCGGGCGCAGGTACTCCTCCACCGGCAGGCGCCGCCGGATCGGTGTGACGTCGGTGACCTCGCCGTCGAGCGCCTCGAACACCGGGAACAGCCCGGTCTGTTCGGCCAGCCGGGCGATGCGCACCGTGTCGTGGGACGCCGTGCCCCAGCCCAGCGGGCAGGGCACCAGCACATGCAGATAGCGGGCGCCGCGCATCCCCATCGCCCGGTGCACCTTGGCCTCCAGGTCGCGCAGACCCGCCACGGTGGCCGTGGCGACGTACGGGATCTCGTGCGCCATCGCGATCAGCGGCAGGTTCTTGCCCTGCCCGAAGGGGGCCCCGGGCTCCTCGCCCACCGCCTGGGTGGTGGCGGTGCGCGCGGTCGGGGGAGTGGCCCCGGAGCGCTGCACGCCGGTGTTCATGTACGCCTCGTTGTCATAACAGACGTACAGCACGTCGTCATTGCGCTCGAACATGCCGGACAGGCAGCCGAGGCCGATGTCGACGGTGCCGCCGTCGCCGCCCTGCCCGACCACACGGATGTCGGTGCGGCCCTTGGCGCGCAGTGCGGCGGCGACGCCCGCGGCGACCGCGGGCGCGTTGCCGAACAGCGAGTGCAGCCAGGGCAGTTGCCACGAGGTCTCCGGATACGGCGTCGAGAACACCTCCAGGCAGCCCGTCGCGTTCACCGCGATCACCTTGCCGCCGGCCGCCCGCTGGGCCGAGTCCAGGATGTAACGGGCGCCGAGCGCCTCGCCGCAGCCCTGGCAGGCACGGTGGCCGCAGGTCAGCGCGTTGGCACGGCCCGGATCGGCCTGGTCGGACTGCAGCTCGGGCCCCAGCAGCCGGTTCCCGGCCGCGAAGCTGCCCACCTGGTAGAACCTGACCTGCGGTGCGGCACTCATCGGTTGCTCCCCACATCACGCAGGATGTTCTCCGCGGACGGACCGGACCGCCTGGTCTGGGCCATCCGCGCCAACTCCCGCTCCACCAGCTCGGTGTCGAGGTCCAGGAACGTCAGCTCTCCGAGCCGGCCCGCGATCGCGTCGTCGAAGAGCCGGTGCAGGGATTCCTTGGTGACCGCCCGTCCGCCGAGCCCGGCGACCACCGTGTGCCCGTCGAGCAGGATCCCGGACAGCGCGGTGCGCACGTTCGCCGACACGATCCCGCCGACCCCGACCGCGAACGCCCGCTCCAGCACGAGCACCTGGCGTGCCCTGCCGAGCACGGTCCGCACCGCGTTGAGCGGGAAGGGCCGGAACGACGTGATGGCCAGCGCCCCGATCCGTACCCCGCGTGCACGCATCTCGTCGACGACGTCGCACACCGTTCCGAACACCGAGCCCAGGGCCACGACGATCGTGTCGGCGTCCTCGCAGGCGTAGGGGTGGACCAGGCCGCCGCTGGAGCGCCCGAAGACCTGCCGGAACTCGTCGGCCACCCGGGGGATCGCCTCCAGCGCCTGCATCTGCTTGGCGTGCGCCAGATAGCGCACCTCGGTGAAGGCGTCCGGGCCGACCATCGCACCGATCGACACCGGCTCGTCCGGGTCCAGGACCTGGCGTGGCTCGTACGGCGGCAGGAACGCGTCGACCTGTGTCTGCTCCGGCACCTCGATGCGCTCCCAGGCGTGGGTGAGCACGAAGCCGTCCATGCACACCATCACGGGCAGCGACAGCTCCTCGGCCAGGCGGAACGCCTGCGGATGCAGGTCGGCGGCCTCCTGGTTGTCGCGCGCGTACAGCTGGATCCAGCCGGAGTCGCGCTGCGACATGGTGTCGCTGTGGTCGTTCCAGATGTTGATGGGTGCGCCGATGGCCCGGTTGGCGACCGTCATCACGATCGGCAGACCGAGCCCGGAGGCGTTGTAGAGGGCCTCCACCATGTACAGCAGGCCCTGGCTCGCGGTCGCCGTATACGTGCGGGCGCCCGCGGCCGAGGCTCCGATGCACATGGACATCGCGGCGAACTCCGACTCCACGTTGACGTACTCGCACGGTTTCAGCGCACCGGACTTCACCAGGCGGCTGAGCTCCTCGACGATGTGCGTCTGCGGCGAGATCGGATATGCGGCGATCACTTCGGGCCGGCAGCAGGCGACGGTCTCGGCGACCGCACGCGACCCCTCAGTCTGCTTGAGCATGCGCCCGCTCCTCCCGCTGGGTCTTTTGTACGTGGTCGTACGCCTCCCGGGCCGCGGCTGCGTTGGCCTTGCCCAGCTCCCCGGGGAAACGTTCGCGGACGGCGGCGCCGAGCGACTCGATCCTCACGCAGCCGGTGAGCGCGGCGAGGCCGCCGAGCAGGACGGCGTTCGGCACCGGTCGGCCGAAGTGGCGCACGGCGAGTGCGGTGGCCGGGACGGTGAGGGCATGGCCGGCAAGCTCGCCGAGACCCAACTCGTCGGCGGGCCGCGGTGAGTTGATCAGCACGGCGCCGCCGGTCCGCAGCCCTTCGAAGACGTTCACCTGGTGCAGCAGCGTGGGATCCTGGACCACCAGCGCATCGGGCCGCATGACGGGCTCGCGCACCCGGATCGGCCGGTCGTCGATCCGGCAGAACGCCACGACCGGCGCCCCCGTCCGCTCCGATCCGAAGCTCGGGAACGCCTGCGCGTGACGGTCCTCCTTGAACGCCGCCACCGACAACAACTCGGCGGCCGTGACGGCTCCCTGGCCGCCACGGCCGTGGATGCGAACCTGGAACACGGCACCTTCCCTTCCACCCGGATCCTCGTGTCTTCGGGCGAGTCAGTCGTGCGGGACGATCACGACCGGGCAGCGCACGTGGTGCATCACCGCGTGCGCGACCGGCCCGGTGTGCGAGCCCAGCCTCGCCGGGCGGTTCCTGCGGCCGACGACCAGCAGCCCGGCGTCCTGCGTGGCGTGCAGCAGCTGCTGGGCCGGGCGGCCGTTCTCCACCAGCGTCCGGACCTTCACCGTCGGGTACTTCTCCCGCCACGGCTGGAGCGCGGCGTCCACTGCGGTTTCGGCGGCCTGCTGTGCCGCGGCGCTCATCGTGGCCGCCGCGGCGGGCGGGGCGTACGGCACGTGCCAGGTGTGCAGCACCTGCAGCCGTGCGGAACGCAGGGCCGCGCTCTCGAAGGCGAACGCGAGCAGTTCCTCGCACGGGTGCGCGATGTCCACACCGACCACGACGTCGCGATACGGCGTGCGCAGCGACGGCCGGCCCTCCGCGTCCGGCAGGTGGTCGTCCTCCGCGGTCCGGTCGGCCCGTACGAGCACCACGGGCCGCGCCACGCGGGCCACCGTCGCGAGCGCCACCGAACCGGCCATGAAGCCGCCGAATCCGCTGAACGCCCGGCTGCCCAGGACCAGCAGCTCGGCCTCGGCGCCCGCCTCCACGAGCGCGTCCGCCGCGGGCCGGGCGATCTGCTCGGCGCTGAGATACACCTGCGGGTGACGCTCATTGAGCTGGTCCATGGCTCCGCGCAGGATCCGCCGCGCCCAATACCGCGGCGCCTCCAGCTCGGGCAACTGCGACGTGTCGGACTCCAGTCCCTCCCACGCGTGCACCAGCCGCAGTGGCAGGCCGCGCCGCAATGCCTCCCCGGCCGCCCACTCGGCGGCGGCAAGGCTCTCACGCGAACCGTCCAGGCCTACGACAACAGGGCGAAGCACGGCGTCCACCTCCCCTGATCGGCGGCCGCCCGGCTCCGGGCGGCCCTCTGCACCACCAGCGTCTCCGGGAAGCCGCCTGCCCTGGCAGGGGCTGCGTGGCCTGCGGAACGGGCCGAACGGCCCTTGGACGCGTTGCTCGGGCCGAGCAGCACAAACAGAGCCCACCGGAACCCGGTACTGGGCCACTCGGCCCATGTCGACGGCGGGCGGGTGCCCGACGCTGAAGGTGTCGTGCGACCCGAGCAGGTCGCGGGCCGCGAGCACAAGGGAGAACGCCATGCACGGCACTCCGCACATCGTCAGCGATGTGATGACCCGCACCGTCGTCGCCCTCGGCCGCGGAGCGACGTTCAAGGAGATCGTGAAGACCATGCAGCAGTGGAAGGTCAGCGCCATGCCCGTGGTGGAGGGCGAGGGCCGGGTGATCGGTGTCGTCTCCGAGGCCGATCTGCTGCCCAAGGAGGAGTTCCGCGACGGCGACCCGGACCGCTACACCCAACTGCGGCGGCTGGCCGACCTGGTCAAGGCCGGCGCCGTGACCGCCGAGGAACTGATGAGCGCACCGGCCGTCACCGTGCAGGCACACGCCTCGCTCGCACAGGCCGCCCGGATCATGGCGCTCCACAAGGTGAAACGGCTCCCGGTCGTCGACGACGAAGACATGCTGCGGGGCATCGTCAGCAGGGCCGACCTGCTGAAGGTCTTCCTGCGCAGCGACCAGGACATCGCCGGGGAGGTGCGGCGCGACGTCGTCGACCACCTGTTCCCTGCCGAGGCCGAATCGATCCGGGTCGAGGTGCGCGAAGGCGTCGTGAGGCTCACCGGAAGGACCGGCGACACCGCCCTGGTGCCCATCGCCGCACGGCTGGTGCGGGCCGTCGAGGGCGTCGTGGACGTGGACTGCGCGCTGCTGGGACCGCGCCGGCGTCCGGATCTCGACCCGGATCTGCCGGACGCCGAGACGACCGCGCCGCCATCGGGAGTCGGTGGCGCGTGATGGGGCGGCGCCCCAACCGGCGGGTGCCGGGGGGACGTTGGGGCGCCAGGGCCGACCGGGCCCGGTACGGGTCCGGTCGGCCCACGCGCATCCCGCCCCGGCGCGAGACGCTCGAAGTGGCGAAGAAGAGGAAAGACGAGGAGGGGACATGACCGGCATGATCGAACGGCTGCCGGGCTGGCCGACCCTGCCCGACCTGTTCGGCTGGGTCGAGACCGGTTTCCCCGGGGCGCACACGGTCCCAGGGCTGCACGGCATCCGCATCGAAGAACACCTGGCGGACGAGACGTACGTGCTGCGGGCGGAGCTCCCGGGCATCGACCCCGCCAAGGATGTCGAAATCACCGTCGCGGAAGGCGTTCTGACCCTGCGGGCCGAGCGCAGTGAGGAGACGACACAGAAGCACCGCACGGAGTTCCGCTACGGCACCTTCGCCCGCTCCGTCCGGCTGCCGGCCGGAGCCAAGGGCGACGAGGCCACTGCCGAGTACAAGGACGGCGTCCTGACCGTCACCATCCCGGTGCCCGAGACCAAGACGGGCACGAAGACCATCCCGGTGCGGCAAGGCTGAGTGCGGGCGGGCGCTCGCCCGCACCCGCGGTGCGCGGCCGGTACGCCGGCCGCGCACACGTCTGCCCGGGCCGGGCGGCCGGGCCGGGCGGACCGTTTCCGAGGTCCTTCGGCCCAGCGACCGGAATACCGGGCTCCGGCAAGGGTGGAGACAGACGCAGTGCAGGGAGAAGAACCATGACTGTCTCCACTCGTATCGCGATCATCGCCATCGGCGATCCGGACCGGCACGACGACGGTGTGCCCCGAGCGGTGCTCTCCCGGTTGCGGGAGCGGGCCGCCGAACGGCCACTGCCCCCGGGCACCCGGCTCGCCGAATGCGACCCGGACCCGGCACGGCTGATCCGGCTGTGGGAGAACGCGGAGCTGGCCGTCGTGCTGGAGCCCGCCCACGCCCGCCCGAGCCACCCCGGCCGCATCTACCGCCTCGAACTGGACACCGCGGCGCTGTGGCGGGCCGGCACGATGCGCTCGCACGGCCTGGGCGAAGCCGTCGACGTGGGCAGGGCGCTCGGGTGGCTGCCCGCCCGCCTGGTGGCATACGCCGTGGACGGAGCGGACACCTCGCTCGGCCAGGGACTTTCCGAACCCGTCGCAGCAACGGTCGGGCACCTCGTGACCTGCGTCGAGGCGGAGATCACCCGTCATCGGGCTGCGGTCGCACAGGACTTGACCCACCGGTCCCGGCCATGAAGGACGGGAAGGGCCCTGTCCACTTCTCGCGGATCCTGATCGCGCGGTGCGCGGCCGTCGGCCGCTTCTCCGCGCCATTGCCGGGTCCTTCCCGTCACCTCCAGCACAACACGAGGACACCGGACACGCCAGGGCCACTCGGCCCCGAATCACGGACTCGGAGCGGCCCGGCAAGAGGGTGAGGCCGGACATGAAGGGGTACGTGTCCCACGGCCGAGGGCAGGCGGCCCGGGAAGAGGTCGCCGACCCGGGCACGGATCTGCACATCCTCAAGGGCGATGTGCCCGAGGTGCCCCGGGCGCGGTGCTGGGCGCGAGGCGGTCGGTGAGATCGTCGAGGTCGGCGGCGACGTGCGGACCGTCCGGCCCCGGGGACCGGGTCCTGATCTCCTGCATCAGTGCCTGCGGGCGCTGCCGCTACTGTCGCGAGACCACGTACGGACAGTGCCGGGGCGGCGGAGGCTGGATCCTCCGCCACCGGATCAACGGCACCCAGGCCGAGTACGTCCCGGTCCCTTAAGCAGTCCTCTCCTTACATCCGCTGCCGAGCGCGGTGGACGAAGCTCGGCGCCGGAGCAGCTGATCGCCGACCTCACCGACGGGCTCGGTGCCGACGTGGTCATCGAGGCGGTCGGCGCGCCCGAGAGCTTCCAGCTGTGCACGCGCATGGCAACGCCCACGGACAACAGGCCCGCTTTACCAGCTCTTCATAGGTGAGGGTGCAGTGCCGAGAATGCAGAGCTGTCGGACGGTTGCACGTGCGTCGTCAGGAGGTGCGAGCCTCGTGGTTCTCACGGTTTGCGAGGACCTCGGCCATGTGTGTCTGCGCCCAGTTTCTGAGCCCGCGCGTCATGTGGTGGAGCGAGAGGCCGAGGTCGGTCAGCTCGTAGGTGACGGTGACGGGGACGGTTGGCGTCGCGGTACGTGTGAGCAGGCCGTCGCGTTCCAGGGACCGGAGCGTCTGGGTCAGCATCTTCTCGCTGACCCCGGCCAGAAGACGAG
Source organism: Streptomyces longisporus (assembly GCF_039532765.1). NCBI lineage: Bacteria > Bacillati > Actinomycetota > Actinomycetes > Kitasatosporales > Streptomycetaceae > Streptomyces > Streptomyces longisporus. The sequence goes on along the minus strand of NZ_BAAASG010000002.1, from coordinate 276,798 downwards.
AGATCTCGGAGTAACGCATCGCCTTCGGAGCGTCCGAGTGTGCTGCACCCGGGGGTCCAGGGTTGTTGTCGCCGCCCAGCGCACACAGGATCAGGACGACCCACTTGTCCGGGATTCGGTCGAGCAGCTGCCGGGCTGCGACCGCCGGAGCGGCCGGCGGACTTCGAGGTGGGTTCCGTGCCGAGCCCCACTCCGGGTGGCCCGCTCATGCAGGTCACCGAAGGCTGCGAGTTCCTTGTCGATGGCATGACGCAAGCCCCGGCCGGAGCAGCCGCCCGGCCGGGGCGGGGCCGTTCATGGCTCATGTGCGGTAGTGCCGGTGGTGATCGGCATTGCCCATGAAGTGCTTTTCGATGATCGTCTCGCCTTCACCGGGCCGACCGACCGCCCCCGGCGTGTTCATGAAGACGATCAGGCCCAGGATGCCGGCCGCCAGCAGGACGAAGCCGACGACGAACGAGCTGTACCCGAAGATCAGGCACGCGCCCAGTACGGCCGCACCGATCAGGATGAGAGGGACCATGACTGCCTTCCTTCGGTCGGCGGTGCACTGCGGCCCGGACCCGGAGGAACGGTCCGGTCACTCTCAGTGTCCTTGTGCAGCGGGGCCCGCCCCAGAGGCTGTGCGGGCACGGACCTGGGCCGAGCGGCCCCGCACGGGGGCCGAACCACCCCTGCTGAGGCCGGGCTGCCGGTGTCACGGTGGAAGTGGAGCTCTGCCCTGAGCTGCCGCACAGACCGACGAAAGGCGGTGGGGACGATGGAGCTGCCCCTGGTCGTGGGCGTCGACGGATCCGACGGCAGCCTCGCCGCGGTCGACTGGGCCGTGGACGAAGCGGCCCGGCACGGCCTGCCGTTGCGCCTGGTGTACGCCTCGCTGTGGGAACGCTACGAAGGCACCGTGCCGTCCAACAGTCTTGAACGTCCGTCCGAGCAGGTGATGGCGGAGCACGTCGTCGCCTCCGCGGCGGAGCGCGCCGGGCGGCGCAACCCCGACGTGAAGGTCACCACCGAGGTGCTCCCCGAAGAAGCGGCCGCCGCGCTCCTGCGTGAGGGCAACAACGCCTCCGTACTGGTGACCGGCTCGCGCGGGCGCGGCGAGCTGGCGGGCCTGCTGCTCGGCTCGGTCGGACTGGCCGTGGCCGCCCGCGCCCACGGTCCGGTGATCGTCGTCCGCGGCGACAAAGCCGGCCTCGCGGGCACCCACGAGCGGATCCTGCTCGGCGCGGGGGAGCCCGCGACCGGCGGCGAGGCCGTGCGGTTCGCCTTCCGCGAGGCCGAGGCACGCGGATGCCCCCTCGACGTCGTGCGCACCTGGCGCTGCCCCGCCCGTGAGAGTGCCGACCACCCCCGGCTGGCGCAGGACCCCGCGCACCGCCACGAGGAGCAGGCGTCCGCGCTGCTCGACGCCCTGCTGGCAGACGCGATCGCCGACCACCCGAGCGTCCTGGTGCACCGCGTCACCGTCGAGGGACCGGCCCGCAAGGTGCTGCTGCACCGCTCGGCCGCCGCCGACCTCGTGATCGTCGGAGCGCAGCGCCGCACCGGCCACAGCGGCCTCCAACTCGGCCGGGTGGCCCACACCTTGCTGCACCACGCCGACTGCCCGGTCGCGGTCGTGCCCCAGCAGGTGTGACGTGCGCCGCCCCCTTGGTGAGGCCCCGGGCGACACCGCGCCCCTTAAGGGGCGCGGGGAACTGCGCGACCAACCCCCACCGGCCCGCGCCCGCGGCGGAGCCGCACATCGATACGGCCTGAACGCCCTTGCAACGGAGCGCCCCGCACCGGTGCTGCGGGACGTACGGGCCGTCGTCTTCGACACCGACGGCGTCATCACCGACTCTGCCCGGGTGCACGCCGCCGCCTGGAAGACGGCCTTCGACGCCTTCCTGCGCGCCCACCCGCCCCGGGATCCGGGGCTGCGCCACCCCTTCGACGTACGCGACGACTACCTGCGCCATGTGGACGGCAAGTCCCGACTCGACGGCGCCGCGGCCTTCCTCCGTTCACGCGGCCTCGACCCGTCGCAGGAGACCGTGCGAGCCGTCGCCGCGGACAAGGAGCGCCTGTTCACCGAGCGGCTGCGCGCGCACGGCGTCGACGCGTACCCCGGAACGGTACGGCTGGTGCAGGCCCTCCGCCGGGCCGGGATACCCCGGGCCGCGGCCTCCGCGTCCCGCCACGCCGGTGAGCTGCTCGACCGGGCCGGGGTACTCGACCTCTTCGACGTGCTCGTGGACGGCGGCGAGGCGGCCCGACTGGGGCTGCCCGGCAAACCACGGCCGGAACTCTTCCTCGAAGCGGCCCGCCGCCTCGGCGTCCCCGCAGCACGCACCGCCGTCGTGGAGGACGCCCTGGCGGGCGTCGAGGCGGGCCGCCGGGGCGCATTCGCCCTGGTGATCGGCGTGGACCGCACGGACGGCCCGGACACCGGGCAGCGGCTGCTGCGGCACGGCGCCGACATCGTCGTGTCCGACCTCGCCGAACTGGTCGTACAAGGAGAGCCGAAGTGACGGGCCGGACCTGGGAGTACGAGGGCTACGAGCCCGCCGACGAGCGCCTGAGGGAGGCGCTGTGCACCCTGGGCAACGGCTACTTCGCCACCCGGGGAGCGCTGCCCGAGTGCGCCGCCGACGAGGTGCACTATCCAGGCACGTATGTGGCGGGCTGCTACAACCGGCTCACCTCCGAGGTGGCGGGCCGCCGGGTCGAGAACGAGGACATGGTCAACCTGCCGAACTGGCTGCCGTTGCGCTTCCGCCTCCCCGGCGGACGGTGGCTCACGCCCGACACCGCGACCGTCCTCGAACACCACGAGACCCTGCATCTGTCCTCGGGGCTGCTGGAGCGTCGGACGACGTACCACCTCGGCGAGGAGCGGGCGTTGACGGTGCGTCAGCAACGGTTGGTGCACATGGGCGACCCCCATCTGGCCGCATTGCACACGGAGTTCAGGGCGGAAGGTTGGGCCGGTCGGCTCGATGTCGAGGCCGCCCTCGACGGCGGCGTCACCAACAGCGGTGTGCCCCGCTACCGGGACCTCGACGGCCGCCACCTCACCCATGTGCACACCGGAACCGCGGCCCCGGACACCGTGTGGCTGCGCTGCCGCACCCGCACGTCGGACATCCGTGTCGGCATGGCGGCCCGCCTGACCGCCGACACACCCGCCACGATCAGCCACCGAGGTCCGCGCGCCGTCCAGCGGTTGGGCCTGGACCTGGCCACCGGGCACACCGCCGTCGTCGACAAGACGGTCGCCCTGCACACGTCACGCGACCCGGCGATCAGCGACCCGCTCTTCGCCGCCGTCGACCGGGTGAACCGGGCGCCCGGCTTCGACGAGCTCCTCGAATCCCATCTGACGGCCTGGGACCAGCTCTGGCGCCGCGCGGACCTCGACGTCGACGGGGAGGCGGGCCGCATCCTGCGGCTGCACCTCTTCCACGTCCTGCAGACGCTCTCCCCGCACACCGCCGACCTCGACGTCGGCGTACCCGCCCGCGGACTGCACGGCGAGGCCTACCGCGGACATGTCTTCTGGGACGAACTGTTCGTCCTGCCCTACCTCAACCTGCACTTCCCCGAGGTCTCCCGCGCCCTGCTCCGCTACCGCCACCGCCGCCTCGGACAGGCCTGCACCGCTGCCCGATCGGCGGGCCGCAGGGGTGCGCTGTATCCCTGGCAGAGCGGGAGCGACGGGCGCGAGGAGACCCAGCAGCTGCATCTCAACCCCCGTTCGGGACGCTGGCTGCCCGACCACTCCCGGCTCCAGCACCACGTCGGCTCGGCCATCGCATACAACGTATGGCAGTACTGCGAGGCCAGCGGGGACGCCGAGTTCCGCAACACCAAAGGCGCCGAGATGCTGCTGCAGATCGCCCGATTCTGGGCCGACTCGGCCGTCTATGACGAAAGGCTCGGACGCCATCGCATCAAGGGCGTGGTCGGCCCCGACGAGTATCACGACGCCTACCCCGGCGCCTCGGAGCCCGGCCTCCACGACAACGCCTACACGAACGTCACCGCCGCCTGGGTGCTCACGCGCACGCTCGAACTGATGCAGTCGCTGCCCGAGCCACGGCGGCGCGAACTCGTCGAACGCACCGGGCTCGACGGCGGCGAACTCGAACAGTGGCAGGACGTCTCCCGCACCCTTCACGTGCCCTTCCACGACGGCGTCATCAGCCAGTTCGAAGGCTACGGCGACCTCGCCGAACTCGACTGGGACGGCTACCGCGAGCGCTACGGCGACATCCGGCGACTGGACCGGATCCTGGAGGCGGAGGGCGACACCGTCAACCGCTACCGGGCCTCCAAGCAGGCGGACGTCCTGATGCTCGGCTATCTCTTCGCACCGGCCGAACTGCAGGGCCTGTTCCGCCGGCTGGGGCTGCGCCTCGACGAGGACCTGTGGCGGCGCACCGTCGACCACTACCTGCAGCGCACCAGCCACGGCTCCACGCTCAGCGGGCTGGTCCACGGCTGGGTCCTGGCCCGGGCCCGGCGGGCGGAGGCGTGGAAGTTCTGCCAGGAAGCCCTCCGGGGCGATGTCGCCGACGTCCAGGGCGGCACCACCGGTGAGGGGATCCACCTGGGCGCCATGGCCGGCACCCTCGACCTCGTCCAGCGCGGACTGACCGGCCTGGAGACCAGGGGCGGCGCGCTGTGGCTCGACCCGGTGCCGCTGCCCGAGCTGTCCTCGTACGGGTTCGCGCTGCGCTACCACGAGCACTGGGGGGTACGGCTGAGGCTGGAGCGCGGTCTGCTGGAGATCGCGGTGCCGTCGTCCGACGGTACGCCCATCGACATACGGCTGCCGGACCGGGCGGTCTGCCTGCAGCCGGGGGAGACCGGCCGACTGCTGCTCGGGGACTGAGGGCGAACGGGTCCGGGCTTGGGCCGGATGGTCCCGTATCGACACCGGGCGGCCCATACCCGCTGGTCGTGCGGGGTGTGAGGGTGGTCGTGAGAAGGAGTCCGAGACAGAGGAAGCGGTCCGCGATGTACTGGAACGGTCACGACATGAACGGATGGGGCTGGTTCACGATGTCGATCGGCACGGTCCTGCTGTGGGCCCTGCTCATCACCGTGGCCGTACTGCTCTACCGCACCCTGAACCGGGCCCCGGAGCCCCCGCGCACCCCTCCCGCCGCCTCGGCCGAGCAATTGCTCGCCGAGCGATTCGCCCGGGGTGAGATCGACGAGGAGCAGTACCGCCGAAGCCTGGCCGTGCTGCGCGGGGACGGCCCCACCCTCGCCAAACACTGACCGAACCGCCCCGCCCGTCCGAGGGGAGGTGCGCCCCATGTCGGCGCGACCACTCGACACGAGGAACATCACGAGCCTGGTGGCCGCCGCCACGGCCGCGCCCTCCCTGCACAACGCGCAGCCGTGGCGATTCCGCCATCACACCAGGGTCGGCACGGTCGAACTGCGTGCCGACTTCGAGCGCGCCATGCCGCACACCGACCCGAACAACCGCGGCCTGCATATCGGCTGCGGAGCGGCCCTGTTCAACCTCCGTGTCGCCGCCGCCGACAGCGGCCTGCACGTCGATGTGCATCTGCTGCCCGATCCCGCCGACCGGGAGCTGCTCGCCGTCGTGCATCTCAACGACAGCGACCGGCCCGACCGTGACCTGGCGACACTGTTCCCGGCGATCGCCCGCCGGCACACCAGCCGCCATCCCTTCCAGGACAGGCCGATCCCGGCCGCAGTCCGGGACGCCCTGCGCGACGCCGCCTTCAGGGAGGGCGCCCAGCTGGCCTTCCCCGACGCCTGGCACGTGGAGTCACTGCTGGAGCACGTCCGCGACGTCGAGGGACGAGACAGCCTGCACCCCGAGCGCCTCGAGGACATACAGAGGTGGACCCGCATCGGGGCGGAGAGCGCCGGCCCGGCTGTGGACGGCATTCCCGAGGGGGCCTTCGGGCCGCGCAAGCAGGGCGGCCGCGCTCCGGTCCGTGACTTCGCCGGCCGTAGCGCCGTGCCCGGCCGCCCGGCGGCCGTCTTCGAGACCGCGCCGCACCTCGCCCTGCTGGGCACCCGCAACGACCACCCCGACGACTGGCTGCGCGCGGGACAGGCGCTCGAACGAGTCCTCCTGCTGGCCACGCTCGACGGCCTGGCCACCTCCCTCACCTCCCACGCACTGGAGCAGGCGGACCTGCGGGAGCTGGCCCGCGATCCACGCTCGGCCATGGGCTTCGTGCACATGGTGCTGCGCCTCGGCTACGGGCCCGCGGGGACGGGGGCGCCCCGCCGCCCCGTGGACGAGGTGCTGGAGATCGGCTGAGCGTACGGCCGGCCCGTGAGAGGGCCGGTCGGCGCGTGCCCCTGGGCCCGTCGGCCCAGTGCGGCCAAGGCCTGGCAGGCGAAGCCTGAGAACCGTGAAAACCGCAGACGAGGGAGGGGCACCATGAACGGTCCGGTCGTGGTGGGAGTGGACGGTTCGCCGTCGGGTCTGGCGGCCGTGGAAGCCGCGGCGTGGGAGGCCGACCGGCGCGGAGTGGGCCTTGAGCTGGCACACGCCCTGACCTGGTCAAAGGAGCTGGTGCCGGCCGGTGTGGCGCCCTGGGATCCGGACGGCGGCGGGCTGCGGGACCGGGTGAACGAGGCACTGGCCGATGCCGAGTGGCGGGCCCGGCGTGTGGCGCCCGACCTGGCGATCACGCGTGAAGTCCTCGTCGGCGAGCCGGTCACGGTGCTCGGGTCCGCGTCGCGCGCCGCATCGCTCACCGTGGTGGGGAGCCGCCCCGCGCACGGCATGCGCGGCCGCCTGCACGGCTCGGTCGCCGGTCGTCTGCCGGCCCGTGCGGGCTGCCCGGTGCTGGTGGTGTGCGGCAGGCAGAGCCGGAGCGGTCCCGTCGTCCTGGCGCAGGACGAGTCACCGGGGGCCCACGAAGCCGCCGAGTTCGCCTTCGCGGAGGCATCGGAGCGCGGTGCGGACCTGGTGGTCCTGCACAGGACGGCGGCCGTCCGCGCCCTGTCCGGGCTGCGCGAGCGGTATCCGGACGTCGCCGTGCGCACACGCCCGGTCCGGAGCAGCCGGCACCGCTCCCTGGTCGAGGCGAGCGTCGGCGCGCAGCTCGTCGTGGTCGGCGTACGACGGCGCAACGGCAGTGCGACCGCGCTGTCCGGCCCCGGCGGCCGGGCGATCCTGCGCCACGCACACTGCCCCGTCGCTCTGGTCCCGTCCGGGAAGGTGTGATCAGTGCGGGGGGCGGTCGCCCATCTCCTGCTGCTGGTCCAGGTGCGTGGCCAGGACCGCGGCCTGCACGCGGCGTTGCACACCGAGCTTGGCCAGCAGCCGGGAGATGTGGTTCTTGACGGTCTTCTCCGACAGATAGAGCTGCTTGCCGATCTCACGGTTGGTGAGTCCGTCCCCGATCAGCGCCAGGATCTCCCGCTCGCGCGGCGACAGACCCGCCAACTCGGGTGCCACCGAGGGTGTTTCGGCGGGTTCGGTGCGCAGGGAGCGCATCAGCCGGGCGGTGGTTGCCGGGTCCAGCATGGACTGGCCGGAGGCGACGGTACGGACCGCCGAGATCAGGTCGGAGCCCTTGATCTGCTTGAGGACATAGCCGGAGGCGCCGGCCATGATGGCGTCGAGGAGCGCGTCCTCGTCGTCGAACGAGGTGAGCATCAGCACGGCGAGCTCGGGCATACGGCTGCGCAGGTCCCGGCAGACGGAGATGCCGTCGCCGTCGGGCAGTCGGACGTCCAGGACGGCGACATGGGGGCGCACGGCGGGTGCGCGGACGAGGGCGTGCTCGACGTTCTCGGCATCTCCGACGACGCTGATGTCGGGTTCGGCGTCCAGCAGGTCGGCCAGCCCGCGTCGGACGACCTCGTGGTCGTCGAGCAGGAAGACGCGGATCGGGTCCTGCGCCGTGAAGGTACGTGCCTCGGTCATGTCGACCCCTCGTTCCCCGGATGTATGACGTACCGGCGGCGGACCGCACGTCACGACGATCATCACCCGTGGGGACCGGACGCACTAGGGCCGACCGGCCCCACTCGTCGCCGCACCACCCGGTCCGCTGCACCGTGCGAAAGGCCTGCTGCCCCTCCCGCCGACGGCGATCTGGTGAGACCTTTTAGGTGTGTGCGTCCTCATTGCACCCGTAAGGGGGTGTGACCGATGCGAAAGGTCAGACGCGCGAAGGTCCTGGGGTGGCGCTGGCGGAGCAACCCGTTGCGGCGGCGCAGCGATGTGCTGGAGGCGTGGATCGTGCTGGCCGCCTGGGCGGCCGCGACGGCCGGAGCGGTTGCCGCCGGGATGGTCGGGGCGCAGGCCGCGCAGCGCGTGGTGAACGAGGACCGGGCGGGCCGTCGCCCCGTGTCGGCGGTGGTCGTGAAGACCGTGGCCGGAAGCGGGCGGGACGTCGTCACCGGTGTGCGGTACGACCGGGTGCTGGCGACGGTGCGCTGGAGCGACGGGAAGGGAACGGCCCACACGGGCACGGTGGACGTGAAGCCCCCGGCGAAGCCGGGCGGCGAAGTCCGGGCCTGGACGGACGCACACGGCCGCCTGGTGTCGGCACCCGTGAACGCCGGCGAGGCGGCGACACGTGTCGTACTGGCCGGCACCGGAGTCGGGCTGGCGACGGGGCTGACCGTGCTCGGCGGCGGGCAGCTGGTGCGGCTGCGCGTCCAGCGGCGGGCCACCGAGCGGTGGGGAGCCGAATGGGAGCGGGTCGGACGGGAATGGGGGCACACGACAGGCTGAGACGACTGGCCGGCAACCGCGATGACGACGCCGGTCAGATCGCAGACCGATCCTGTGCGTCGTGGTCGTTGTGTCCGTCGTGTCCGTCGAGTGCGAACTCCACGTCCACGACGCCCTCGACCGCCCGGACCAGGCGAGCGGCCACCGGCACGAGGGACGTGTCGCGGACCCGGCCGCCGAGCGTCACGACGCCGTCGCGGACCTCGACGCGTACCGCCGAGGCCGGTGCCGGGAGCAGGTACGAGACGATTTCCCGCCGTACCTCCTCGGCGATGTCCTCGTCGTCCCGCAGGAACACCTTGAGCAGGTCCGCCCGGCTGACGATGCCCTCCAGCCTCCCGCCGTCGTCGACCACCGGCAGACGCTTGACCCGGGCGCGGGCCATCTCCCGCGCGGCCTGCGCGAGCGTGGTGCCCGCCCGGACGGTGAGGGCCGGTGAGGTCATCAGCTCGCCGGCGGTGACCGAGCCGGCCTTCGCGAGATCGGACAGCCGCCGCAACTGCGTGTAGCGGTCGGGATCGCTGTCGCGGAACTCCTCCTTGGGCAGCAGATCGGCCTCGGACACGACCCCCACGACCCGGCCCCCGCCGTCCACCACGGGCACCGCACTGACCTTCCGGTCCTGCATGGTCCGCACGATGTCCTTGAAGGCGGCCTCGCGGCCGACTGCAGCGACGTTGCGGGTCATCACGTCACTCACGATGTGCGGGGATGCGTACACGACGCCTCCTTGATCGCTCGGGTTCAGCGGAGCGTCCCGCTGCCGTACGGGGCATAGAGGTCCAGCAGCCGTACCCGGGCCGCCTGCAGCCGGTGGGCCACGACCTCGCCCACCCAGCGGGCGACGGTCCGTCCGAACGCGGGATCCTCCTGGCAGATCGTCCGCACGGTCGTGGCGTCGAACTCGTAGGCCCGCAGCGGCGAAGACGCCTCGGCGCCGAGGTGCCAGATGTACGGGGCGAACAGCCAGGACCAGCCGACCAGTTCGTTGTGCCCGAGGGACTCGATGACGGCGGCCCGGCGGCCGGGCACGCGCATGTCGAGATCGACCGTGCCGGTGCGGATGATCCAGAACCGGTCGGCGTGACCGCCCTCCTCGAAGAGGCGGGTGCCCTCGGGGAACGACACCTCCCGGGCGATCCGCATCAGCCGTTGCCGGTGCTCGGCAGGCAGCGCCCGCGGCATGCTCGTGGTGACGGGAGCGTTCATGGCGTGCCTCCACTCAGGCGTACGGACTACCACTCCCAGCGTGTGCGCCCGGTTCGGCACGGGCCAGGGGCCACCCGGCCCCACGATCGGGCCGACCGGCGGTGCGCCCCACCCCAGTGGCACCCTGTGCCATCCGCCCGCCCGCGGTTCGATGGTGGTGAGAGAGCCACCCCACAGTGCAGAACGACAGAGCGGAAAGGGGGAACACCATGGGTACGAGCCTGACTCCGGAGTTCTGGCGGCAGTCCGCCGTTCTCCTGGTGATCGCCATGGCCGTCACCTTCGTGCTCAGCGCGGCACTCGATGCGCTGGTCCTGCGGGCGCAACAGCGCCGTGCCGCACGGGGGCCGTCGGACACAGGGACGTCCGCACCGACCGGGACGACCGGGACGACGACGCGCCGCCCCGTCGTGCGCACACCCGTGAAGAACTGACCGGCCTACCCCTCGCGGCACCACGTCCGATACGCCGCCACGGCGGTCGGCAGGGTGGGAAAGATCAGGTCCCTGCCCACTGCTTCGGCCAGCCCGTACGCCTCCAGGTCGTCCAGCAGGTCCTGCTTGACCCGGGCGAGGGCGAACACGATGCCACGGCGGGTGAGTTCGCGGCGCACCTCGTCGACCGCGTCCAGGGCGGTGATGTCCACCTCCACGTTCGCCTCGGTGTTGAGGACGAACCAGCGGACCGGGGTGGTCTGTTCGTCCACCGCGGCCAGCGCCCGGCGGTGGAAGTCCTGCGCGTTGGCGAAGAAGAGCGGTGAGTCGTAGCGGTAGACGAGCAGGCCCGGGACGGTCCGGGCCTGCGGGTAGTCGTCCACGTCGTGCATGCCGGCCACGCCCGGCACCAGCCCCTCGACGGCGTCGTGCGGGCGCGCCACGCGGCTCAGCAGCTCCGCCACGGACAGCCCGACGGCGACGATCACGCCGTAGAGGATGTCCAGGGTCAGCACCCCGGCCAGGCAGCCGAGGGCCAGCAGCAGTTCACGCCGCCGGAAGGACGCCAGCCGGCGAAAGCCCGCCACGTCGATCATGCGGACGGCGGCGTACACCACGATCGCGCCCAGCACGGCCGACGGCGTGTGGGTCAGCAGCGGGCTGAGGAACAGCAGTACGGCGACCACCACCAGACCAGCCACCAGTGAGTACGCCTGGCTCCGCGCCCCGGTCGAGGAGGCGAGCGCGGTGCGGCTGGCGCTGCTGCTCACCGGAAAGCCGTGCAGACAGGCGGCACCGAGGTTGGCCGCGCCGAGGGCCAGGAACTCCTGGTTGGCATCCAGCTCCGAGCCGTCGTCGTCAGGACCGGTGAAGCCGCGGGCGGTGAGGACGAAGTCCGTGTAGGCGACCAGGAGGACACCGAGGGCCGGCAGCACCAGGTGCGGCACTTGCGTCAGGTCCGGAAGGGCGAAGTCGGGCAGGCCCGCCGGGACCGCGCCGATCACCTTGATGCCGTGCCGGCCGTCCAGGTCGAAGACGGCCACGGACGCGGTGCCCAGCGCCAGGACCAGTAGCGGTCCGGGTGCCAGGGGGAGCCATCGCCGGACCGCGAACAGGAGCACGATCGTGACGGCGGAGAACAACACCGTGGCGGGTTGGGCTCGGCCGAGGTGGCGGATGAAGGACCACAGCTGCGGGAAGAACGTCGAGCCTGTCGTCGGCACCCGGGTCAGCTTGGTCAGCTGGTCCACGACCATGATCAGGGCGACGCCCGCCAGATAGCCGATCAGGACCGGGCGGGAGAGCAGGTCGGCGACGAAGCCCAGGCGCAGCACCCTCGCGGCCAGGCAGAGCAGGCCGACCGTGGCCGCCAGCGCGGTGGCCAGCGTGGCGTAGCGGCCCGGGTCGGCACCGGCCAGGGGAGCCACCACGGTGGCCGTCATCAGCGCCGCCGTCGTCTCGGGACCCACCGACAGCAGCCGTGACGTGCCCAGCAGGGCGTACAACGCGAACGAGGGCAGGATCGCCCACAGCCCCGTGACCGGTGGCAGTCCGGCCACGCTTGCGTACGCCATCACCTGCGGCACGAGATAGGCGGCCACCGTCACCCCGGCCAGCAGGTCGCCGCGCAGCCACGCCCGCCGGTAGCCGAGCAGCATGGCGAGCCCCGGCAGCAACCGCCCTGCGGATCTTCGCACCATGGCCCGCCCTTCGCCGTCCGGCCCCAGGATCCAACGGCCGCACGCACCGCCGCAGCACTCTCCCCGCGATGGGGCCGGTCGGCCCCCGCTCAGGACCAGCGGCCCCTGCACCGCACCCCCTCTGGGAGCCGACGCTGGGAACGGATCAAACCGGGAGGTGGAGATCATGATGCCCCGTACCGTCACCGTGGGCCTGGACGGGTCGCCCGAGAGTCACGCCGCCGCCGAATGGGCCGCCCGCGAGGCGGACCTGCGCGGCCTGCCATTGAAGCTGGTGCACGTCTGGGAGGCCGCACCCGACCCGATCGCGCAGGCACCGCTGCTCGAAGCCGAGACGCTCCAGCACTGGACCGAGCGCGTTCCTCGCGAGGCCGCCGAAGGACTGCGGCTGCGTCACCCCGGCGTCGAGGTGATCACCGAGCACTTCACGGGACGGCCCGCCGAGATCCTGGCCGCCCAGGCGAAGGAGGCCGAACTGCTCGTCATGGGTTCCCGGGGCCTGAGCGGGATCGGCGGCTTCCTGATCGGCTCGGTCGGCTACGAGGTCGTCGCGCACGCCGACCGTCCGGTGGTCCTGGTCCGCGCCGGGGAACAGGCCGCGGACGAGCACACGCCGGACCCGGTGGGCATCCCTTCCACCGCGGCCCCCTACCTGCCCGTGCTGCTCGGCCTGGACACGGACTCCCCCGACGAGGCACCGATCGAGTTCGCTCTCGACGAGGCCGTCCGCCGGTCCACCTCCCTGCGGGTCGTCCATGGCTGGAACCCGTCGCCGTACATCGCCTACGGCGTCCCCGCGGACTACGAACTCCACCGGTCGCTGGCCCGGCAGCACGCCGACGCCCTGACGGACGTCATGCGCCCGTGGCGGCAGAAGTTCCCGGACATCTCCATCACCGAGGAGTCCCGTTACGGCAGCCCGGCGAGTCTCCTGGTCGACGCCTCCGGCGATGCCTCCCTGGTCGTCGTCGGCCGGCGCCACCGGCACGGCCCTCTGCGTCCCCACATCGGCCCCGTCACGCACGCGGTCCTGCACCACGCCACCGCCCCCGTCGCCGTCGTGGCCCACGACTGACGCACCCCCGCTGACAGGAGCTCAACAACCATGAAGGCAGCAGTCGTACGGGCCCTCGGTGCCCCCTGGTCATCGAGGACCGGCCCGACCGCGGCCACGTCGAGAAGCTCGGCGACGGCGTCACCGATCCGAGCGTGGGGGAGCGGGTCGCCGTGCCGTGGCTCGGCAAGGCCTGCGGGCGGTGCGAGCACTGCCTGTCCGGCTGGGAGACGCTGTGCGAGCAGCAGATCGACACCGGGTACGGCTGCGACGGCGGATACGCGGAGAAGATGCCGGCCTGGGCCGACTTCGCGCAGCCGGTGCCCGAGGGCGTGGGCGCGGACGAGCCCGCCTCGCTGACCTGCGTCTCCGGCATCGGTGGCCTCGCCCTGGCCGTCCAGGACGCGAAGATCGCCGGCGCCACCGTCGCGGCCGCCGACGTCAGCCACGAGAAGCTCGAACCGGCCACCGAACTCCGCGTCGACCTCGTCATCGACGCCCGCAAACAGAACGTCGGCCAGGTGCTGCTCCGGCACGGCGGCGCCCACGCGGCGATCGCCTTGAACTCCGGGTTGCGGCGCGGCGGGAAGCTGGTGATGGTGGCTCTGCCGGCGCACGGCACCAGCCGGCTTTCGATCTCCGACACCGTTGTGAACGGCACCTCGGTGATCGGCTCGATCGTGGGCACCCGTCAGGACCTCGACGAGGCCTTCAGGGACCCCCAGCTCGTCGACGAGGTGCTGCGCGGCCATGCCGAGGCCCGCATCGTGTTCGACCTCTGCACGGAAAGGTGAAAACGATGGAACTCCCTCTGGTCGTGGGCGTGGACGGCTCCGAGCCGAGCCTGCGTGCCGTCGACTGGGCCGCCGACGAGGCTGTGCTGCACGGAGTGGAGCTGCGGGTCGTGTACGCCTCCCTGTGGGAGCGCTACGAGGGCACCTCCCTCGCCACGGACCTCGGCAAGCCCTCCGAGGCGGTGCTCGCCCAGGACGTCGTCGACCTCGGGTCCCGGAGGGCCCACGAGCGCCATCCGGACCTGAAGGTGACGCCGGTGGCACTGGCCGAGGAGCCCGAGTACGCCCTGGTGCACGAGGGGCGTCAGGCCTCCGCGCTGGTGATGGGCAGCCGTGGCCGCAGCGGCATCGCGGAGTTCCTGCTCGGTTCCGTCAGCCTGTCCGTGGCCGCGCACGCCGACTGCCCGGTGATCGTGTTGCGCGGCAACCACGACAAGCAGGCGGTGCCGGGCACCCACGGACGCATCGTCCTGGGCGTCGGCGAGGACGGTGCCGAGTCGTCGGCCGTGCGCTTCGCGGTCGACGAGGCGCGCCGCCGCGGGGCGCGTCTGGAGGCCGTACGGGCCTGGCGGTGCCCCGCGCACGAGAGCACCGACCATCCGCTGATGGCCGGGGAACCCGCCCGGCTGCACGAGGAGCGGGCCGTGGCCGCGCTGGAGGGTGCGCTGCGCGATGTCCCGGCGGACGCCGACGTGCACCGCCGCACCGTCGAGGGCCACGCCCGCAGGGTCCTGGCCGATCTCTCCCGCGACGCCGACCTGCTGGTCGTGGGGGCCAAGCGGCGCGAGGGACGCTTCGGGCTGCAGCTCGGCCGCGTCGCCCACGCGGTGCTGCACCACTCCGCCTGCCCGGTCGCCGTCGTACCGCAGCGGGCGTGAGCGCCGTGACGGGCTTACAGGGTCGCCGCGTGATCGGGGACGTACGTCTGCAGGTCACGGGGCGAGCGCTCGTAGCCGGTCGACTCCGGCCGGTCCGGCAGCTCAAGGACCGGCGGCGGTACGTCGTGATAGGGCAGGGAGTCCAGCAGATGGGCGATCATGTTCAGCCGTGCCCGGCGCTTGTCGTCGCTCTCCACGACGAACCACGGCGCCTCGGTGATGTCGGTGTGCACCATCATCTCGTCCTTGGCCCGGGAGTACGCCTCCCAGCGGGTGATCGACTCCAGGTCCATCGGCGACAGCTTCCAGCGCCGCAGCGGATCCTCCAGCCGGCGCCGGAAGCGCTCCTGCTGCTCGGTGTCGCTCACCGAGAACCAGTACTTGCGCAGCACGATCCCGGCCTCCACCAGCATCCGCTCGAAGATCGGGCACTGCCGCAGGAAGAGCTGGTACTCCTCCTTGGTGCAGAAGCCCATCACATGCTCGACCCCGGCCCGGTTGTACCAGGACCGGTCGAACAGCACGATCTCCCCGGCGGCCGGCAGATGCTCGACGTACCGCTGGAAGTACCACTGGGTGCGTTGGCGCTCGGTCGGCTTCGGGAGGGCCGCGATCCGGGCGACACGGGGGTTGAGGTGTTCGGTGACCCGCTTGATGGTGCCGCCCTTGCCGGCCGCGTCCCGTCCCTCGAAGACGATGACGAGGCGTGCGCCCTCCGCACGTACCCACTCCTGTAGCTTCACCAACTCCGTCTGCAGGCGCAGCAGTTCCTTCTCATACGTCTTGCGCGGCACCTTCGCCGCCTTCTTGTCGGCCATGCCGCCTCCACCGCCCCGTTGACCACGCCGATGACTTCCGGAGTGCCCGATGACCAAGGTCGAACACCAGAACAGCAGCACCGTACTGACCGACGACGAACTGCGCACCCTGGACGCGCACTGGCGTGCCGCCAACTACCTTTCCGCCGGACAGATCTACCTCATGGCCAACCCGCTGCTGCGTGAACCGCTGCTGCCGGAGCACATCAAGCCGCGGCTGCTCGGCCACTGGGGCACCTCGCCCGGTCTGAATCTCGTCTACACCCACCTCAACCGTGTCATCAAGGCCCGCGACATCGACGCCCTGTGCATCTGGGGCCCGGGCCACGGCGGACCGTCCGTGCTGGCCAACTCCTGGCTGGAGGGCAGCTACAGCCAGACGTATCCGGACGTCGGCCGGGACGGGGCCGGCATGGAGCGTCTGTTCCGTCAGTTCTCCTTCCCCGGCGGCGTGCCGAGCCATGTGGCGCCGGAGACCCCCGGCTCCATCCATGAGGGCGGTGAACTGGGCTACTCGCTCTCGCACGCCTACGGCGCGGCCCTGGACAACCCGGACCTGCTGGTCGCCTGTGTGATCGGCGACGGCGAGGCGGAGACCGGACCGCTGGCCGCCTCCTGGCACTCCAACAAGTTCCTCGACCCGGTCCACGACGGGGCCGTGCTGCCGATCCTCCACCTCAACGGCTACAAGATTGCCAACCCGACGGTGCTCGCGCGTCTGCCCGAGCACGAGCTCGACGAGCTGCTGCGCGGGTACGGCCATTCGCCGATCCACGTCAGCGGCGACGACCCGGCCACCGTGCACCGCGCGATGGCGCAGGCGATGGACGACGCGCTGGACCGCATCGGCGCGCTGCAGGAGTCGGCCCGCGAGGCCGGCGTGGGCGAGCGCTCGCATTGGCCGGTGATCGTGCTGCGCACCCCCAAGGGCTGGACCGGGCCCGCCGAGGTCGACGGAGTGCCGGTCGAGGGCACCTGGCGCGCCCATCAGGTCCCGCTGGCCGGCGTACGCGAGAACCCGGAGCACCTGCGGCAGCTGGAGGCGTGGCTGCGCTCGTACCACCCGGAGGAGCTGTTCGACGCCGACGGCCGGCCGGTCGCCGACGCCCTCGCCTGCATTCCCGAGGGGACCAGGCGTCTGGGCGCCACCCCGCACGCCAACGGCGGCCTGCTCCTGCGCGACCTGCCCGTCCCGTCCCTCGACCGGTTCGCCGTGCCCGTCGACAAGCCGGGAACGACCCTCCACGAGCCCACCCGGGTCCTCGGCGACCTTCTGGAAAAGGTCATGGAGGACACCTCGGCCCGCCGCGACTTCCGGATCGTGGGCCCCGACGAGACCGCCTCCAACCGGCTGCAGGCCGTTTTCGACGCCAGCGGAAAGGCCTGGCAGGCCCAGCACTTCCCGGTCGACGAGCACCTCGACCGGCACGGCCGCGTGATGGAGATCCTCTCCGAACACACCTGCCAGGGCTGGCTGGAGGGCTATCTGCTCACCGGCAGGCACGGACTGTTCTCCTGCTACGAGGCCTTCGTGCACATCGTCGACTCGATGGTCAACCAGCACATCAAGTGGCTGAAGACGTCCAGGCAGCTTCCCTGGCGCGCCCCGATCGCCTCCCTCAACTACCTGCTGACCTCGCACGTGTGGCGCCAGGACCACAACGGCTTCTCCCATCAGGACCCCGGCTTCGTCGACCACGTCCTCAACAAGAGCCCCGAGGTCGTACGGGTCTACCTGCCGCCGGACGCCAACACGCTGCTGTCCGTCGCCGACCACGCACTGCACAGTCGCGACTACGTCAATGTGATCGTGGCCGGCAAGCAGCCCTGCTTCGACTGGCTGTCCATGGACCGGGCCCGCGCCCACTGCGCCCGCGGAGCAGGCATCTGGGAGTGGGCGGGCACCGAGAACGGCGGGGAACCGGACGTCGTCCTCGCCTGCGCCGGAGACGTCCCCACCCAGGAAGTGCTCGCCGCCGCCCAGCTGCTCCGCCGCCATCTGCCCGACCTCGCGGTCCGCGTGGTCAACGTCGTCGACATGGCCCGCCTGATGCCGCGCGAGGAGCACCCGCACGGCATGAGCGACTTCGAGTACGACGGCCTGTTCACCGAGGACAAGCCGGTGATCTTCGCCTACCACGGCTACCCGTGGCTGATCCACCGCCTCGCCTACCGGCGCTCCGGCCACAAGCACCTGCATGTGCGCGGCTACAAGGAGTCCGGCACCACGACCACGCCGTTCGACATGGTCGTCCGCAACGACCTGGACCGCTATCGGCTGGTCATGGACGTCATCGACCGTGTGCCCGGACTGGCGGTGCGCGCGGCGGCCGTACGCCAGCGCATGGAGGACGCGCGCATGCGCCACCACGACTGGATCCGCATCCACGGCACCGACCTGCCGGAGGTCGCGGAGTGGACCTGGAGCGGCTGAGCGGGGATTTCTCGGCGGGGGACCGACCGGCTCCGGCGGGGGACCGACCGGCTCGTGCGTTCCCGGCTGCCGTGACGGAGGCTGGAAGAAGGCGACGTCCCTCCGGGAGATCTTCGAGTCGACAGACAAGGGGGTGTCGGGCCATGGCACTGACGCGTCCCACCCCGGTGAAGAAGGTGCGGTTCTGGCGGTGGCGGCACAGTCCGCTGCGTCGGCACAGCGACGTCATGGAGGCCTGGATCGTCCTGGCCACCTGGACCATCGCCCTGGTGGGCGGCCTGCTCGCGGGCGCTGCGGCGGACGTGGCCATGCAGGACAGCCTTGCCGCACGACGCGCTGCCGTGCACGCCGTGTCGGCCGAGCTCACCCGGAACGCGGACAGCACCGCGAACGTGTCGACCGACGGTGGGGCCACGGTCTGGGGGACGGTGCGCTGGACGGCCGCCGACGGGACGACGCACACGGGTCTTGCACGGGTGGCCCCGAGCAGCACCGCCGGCACCCCGGTCATCGTGTGGGTCGACGGCCGGGGCGCGCTGACCACCCGGCCTCCCACCGAGGGGAATGCGCGCGGGCAGTCGGCGCTGACAGGTGCGCTGGCCGCGGCCGGTGCCGCCGGCGTGGTCCTGGGCGGCGGACGGCTCACCCGGCAACGCCTCGACCGGCGGCGCATGCGCGCCTGGGAGACCGAGTGGGAGCGCGTCGGCCCCCAGTGGCGGAAGAAGATGAACGGATGACCGACGACCCGTGCCGGTCCGGCTGGTCACAGGTCCCGGAAGGGACCGGGGAGACCTGCCGCCCGAGTCCTCGGGCGGCAGCCCCTCGGGTCAGCGCCGTCCGGCCAGAGCATGGACGAGTTTCGTCGCGTCCACCGTCCCCAGGCCCGTCGCCTGGTCGTACCCCGGCCCCGCCGTGAAGCCGCCCGCGCCCGTGCTGCCGGTCGTGACGTCCACCAGGCCGGTGCCCGGGTGGCCGTAGAGGCGGTACAGGAGGCCGTCGACCTGGCCCAGGCGGTGGCCGGCGAGCTGGTCGGCGAGGGCCACGACGGCGGCGAAGAGGGGGGACGACTCGCTGGTGCCGTTGCCGCCCGCCGTCCAGCCGGTGCGGGTCGGGTCGTAGGACGAGTAGAGCCACAGCGCGCCGTCCGGGGATGCCGCCATGCTGATGTCCGGCGTGCCGCGGTGCGGGCCCACCACCGAGGCGACCGGGTTCTGGTAGGCGGGGCGGGAGAAGACCTTGGAGTGGTCGCCGCCGCTTCCCGACCAGGCTGCGTCCGGCTTCAGACGGTTGCCCGTGTCGTCCAGGTAGAGCTCGGTGCCGCCGACCGCGGTGACGAGGGGGTCGCCTGCGGGCCAGGCCGCATCCACCCGGCCCGCGTGACCGCCGCCGTCACCGGAGCTGGCGGTGAGGGTGACGCCGTACCGGGCGGCCGCCTGGAAGCCGTAGCGCAGGGTCGTGAGGCTGGTGTGGTCGCCGAGGTCGAAGCCGGGGAAGCGGGCCTCGCTGGTGGCCCAGCTCATGGAGACGACGTCGCCCTTGCCCTCCTTCGCCAGGTGGTTGATGGCGCTCTGCATCTCGGGGATGCCCACCGGGCCCTCGGTCTCCGAGACGCCGGTCTCGACGAGGACGATGCGCGCGCCCGGCGCCACCGCGTGGGCGGCCTCGACGTCGAGGGTGGTCTCGTCGGCCCAGCCGTTCATGTCCGCGTCGGTGGGATCGAAGGCCGGGACGTCGCCCCACTTCAGCACGTCGACCTGGGTGTCGGGCAGCCCCCACTGCTTGTCGAAGACCTCCAGGTCGTGCTGGATGGTGGGGGAGCCGAAGGAGTCGGTGATGACGATCGTGCGGCCCCTGCCGGTGATGCCCTCGGCGTACAGGGGCGAAAGGTCGTACGCCCTCTCGTACTGGAGCGGGGAGTAGCAGCCGCGGTGGATCTGCTTGCGGCACTCGCTGGTGCTCACCGGGCTGCTGAACACCGGGTTCAGCGCCTGCTGCCCGAGGACGCTCTGCGGTGACCGTACGGTGCGGGTCGAGGCAGCCGACGCCGCCGGGGCCGTACCGCCGGGTGCGCCCGAGCCCGGGAGGACCGCGAGGGCGAGGGCCGACAGGGCGGCCGCGGTCGTGGTGAGCAGGGCACGGCGCCGTAACGAGGTGACCATGACAGATCTCATGAGGAACCTTTCCACTGGAGGGGCAGGGTCACGCGGACGACGGGACCGTCCATCGCTGGCCGGCGCTGCCCGCGCAGGCCGCGATCGTCAACTGTGTCTTGATGGTGGCGCCGTTGCTCGCATCGGTGAGACAGAGGCCGGAGGCCGGGTTGACGATCTCGCCCGACGCGTCCTTCTGCCACTGCTCGGCCTGGGTGCCGTTGCAGGTGTGCAGCTGGACCTTCGTGCCGGCGGTGGTCGCGCCGTTCGTCACGTCCATGCAGTCGTTCAGCACCTGCAGGGTGCCGTCGGGGACGACCTTCCAGGTCTGCGCGGAGGTGCCGTTGCAGGTGTAGATCTGGATGGCGGTGCCGTTCGAGGTGCCCGAGCCGGCGTCGTCCACGCACTTGCCGGTGGCGGTCTCGGTGATCGGGCCGCTGGGCTGGGCGACTCCGGTGCCCGGGGTGCCGTCGTAGGAGGGAGGCGGGCTCGTCGCGGCCCAGGCGGTGTTCGCCGACGAGGAGAGCGTGAAGTCCAGTTCCGTGGAGCCGGTGAGGTACGACGCCGGGACGTACGCCTTGTTCCAGGACCCGCCGTTGAGGGTGAGTGACTGGACGTAGGGCGAACCGTCCGCCGCCGCGGGGGCGTTGACGGTCAGCGTGTGTCCGCTGCCCGTCGTGACGACCGCCGAGGTGAACATCGGGCTGCCGATGGCGAGGTCGGCGGTGCCGGGGATCTCCGGGTAGAGACCGAGCGCCGACCACACGTACCAGGCGCTCATCTCGCCGAGGTCGTCGTTGCCGGGCAGCCCGCCCGCGGCGTTCGTCCAGAGCTGGTCCTGGACGGCCCGTACCGTCGACTGCGCCTTGTACGGCTCGCCGACCCAGTCGTACTCCCAGGGCAGGCCGATGCTCGGCTCGTTGCCCATGTTGGACTGGGTGCCGATGACGCTGCCCAGGCCCTGGAAGCCGCTGAGCACGCTGTCCAGGTACGACGCCATCGACGCGTTGCCGCCTTCCAGGGACGCCAGCTTGGCGAGGTTGAAGGGGATCATCGGGGTGTAGGTGAAGGCGTCGCCCTCGGCGAAGTCGTTGGACGAGGTGCCGGTGATCAGCTTGGCGTTGAAGCCGTCCATCCAGCGGCCGTTGGAGTGCTGGGGCTGGATGTAGCCGGAGGACGAGTTGTAGATGTTCTCCCAGTCCTGCGCCCGGTCCTGGAACTTCTTCTGCGTGGCGCTGTCGCCGAGCGCGCCCGCGAAGGCCGACAGCGCGAAGTCGTCGGTGTCGTACTCCAGTTGGGTGGAGACCGTGGCGTACTCGTGACAGCAGCCGTAGAGCGAGTTGGTGGGCAGGTAGCCGAAGGAGTCGAGGTAGGTCACACCGGGGGTGACGTCGGTGTTCGTGGTCTGTTCCTTGACCATCGCGGACAGGGCGGTCGCCGTGTCGAAGTTGCGGGCGCCGAAGGCGTGGTAGGCGGCGAGCAGCGGTACGGCGGAGTCGCCGACCATGATGTGCGTCTCGGCGGTCTCCATGCCCCACTTGGTGAGGGTGCCGCCCTGCTGGTAGTCGTCGATGACGGACTGCGCCATGTCGGAGGCGGCCGACGGGTCGAGCAGCGCGGTGAGCTGGGCCTGGGAGCGGTAGGTGTCCCAGGTGGAGAAGTCGGCGTACTTCGCCGTGTGACCGCTGCCGACCGTGTGGACAGCGTTGTCGAAGCCCCGGTACGAGCCGTCCGCGTCGCTGATGACGGACGGGAACAGGGAGGCGTGGTAGAGCGCGGTGTAGAAGACCGTCCGCTGGTCGGAGGTGCCGCCGGTGACGGCGACCTTCGACAGCGCGGTGCTCCACGCGGACACCGCGGCCGACTTGACGGCCGCGAAGGTCTTCCCGGTCACCTCGGCGTCCCGGTTGGCCGCGGCCTCGGCGACCGAGGTGTAGGAGATGCCGACGCGGGCCTCGACCGTCCTGCCGTTCGTGGTGTCGAAGGTCAGGTACTCACCGCCGCTGAAGGTGCCGGAGGCGGTGAAAGGATGGTCGAAGGTGATCGCGTAGTGGAGCGTGATCGGGGTGTTGTCCTCGCAGAAGCCAGTGCTGGTGATCGACCCGGTCACCGTGTTCCCGCCGCTCAGGGTGAGCGTCGAGGAGGTGTACGGCGTCTGGGTGTTCTGCACCTTGAGGAGGAGGTTCGCCTGGGTGGAGGACGGGAAGGTGAACCGGCCGATCCCTGCGCGCGTGGTGGTCGTCAGCGCTGCACTCGTGCCGTTGCCCAGACTGACGGAGTAACTGCCCGGCGAAGCCTGCTCGTCGGAGTGCGAGAAGGACTCCGTCGTGGACGCGGGGTCCGAGCCGAGCGCGCCCACGACGGGCAGGATCGGCAGGTCCCCCGCCGCGTCGCAGCCGACGCCGGAGACATGGGTGAGGCTGAAGCCGGAGATCGCCGAGTCGGCGTAGTTGTAGCCGCCGCCCTTGGGACGTGATGTGGTGTCGGGGGACCACTGGAGCATGCCGTGCGGCGCGTCGGCCCCGGGGAAGGTGTTCCCGGCGCTGAAGTCGCCGTTGCCGCCGGTGCCGATGTAGGGGTTGACCGACGACACGGGGTCGGCCGTGGCGGCCACCGCCCCAGCCGCGCCGGCCAGTTGGCCGGACACGGCGAGGGCGAGTGCCGCGGCACCCGTGGTCAGGGTCCGCAGGAGCGCGCGGGGGCGCCTGGTCTCAGCCACGGGCCGGCACGTCGCTGAGGACGCCGTTTGCCGGGGCGGTGATCCAGTCGGTGGAGATGTACGAGGCTCCGTCGGCGGCGAGCATGGCGACCCGGGCCCGGGCGTCGGCGAGCGACGGCGCGGAGGAACTCAGCGCGGGCGAGACGTCGTAGGCATCGGTGACGACCTGCAGGTAGTGGTTGGCGTTGTACCACTCGGTGTTGCCGTCGCCGACCCAGGCGGCGGCGTCCGCGTCGAACACCACGAACCAGGGGCGCAGCGTGGTGTCGCTGTAGCGGGTGCGCGGGTCGACGGCCTGGGCGCCGAGGACGCTGGGGAAGACCGCCGCCTGGCTGATGTTCCCCGCGGCGGCGAGGTCCTTGAGGTGCTGGGCGTAGACCACGTCCGACCACGAGGAGGCGGGGCTGACGGCTTGCTCGAAGGTGCCGGGGATGATCTCCACGATCGCGCGGCCCGCGAGCGAGCCGTAGGCGGCCCAGTTGTTGGCGCGGGCGGCGGTGTCGAGGTCCGCGTACTTCGTGCCGTCGCTCTTGGTGAGCAGGTCGGCGGGGGTGTAGAGGACGCTGCCGAGGTGCGCCTTGACGTAGCTGTCGAACTCGGTCGGGTTCATGCCGAGGGTGTCGTAGAACCCGTTCTTCATCTCGATCTTGACCATGAGCGGGTGGCTCGTGGGGTGGGCCTGCAGCCAGATCCGGATGTCGTCGAGGCAGCTGTCGAGGTTCTGGTTGCGGTCGCCGGTGTAGAGGTCGGCGGCCGTGGACGCCTGGACGCAGTTGTTGTTGCTGCCCAGCGGGTTGCTGTGGCTCACGTCCCACTTGCCGTTGAACACGTTGTGCCAGGTGTCGAGTTCGACCAGCGAGGTGCCGGTGTCCAGCGCGTTCGCCAGGTAGGTGTACGTGGACTTGTCGTCGTACGTGTTGTGGATGCCGGTCCCGGACACACCGGCCAGCGTCTGCCCGCCCAGATCGGCGGCGTGTGCGGTGGGCGACGCCACCGCACCGAGCAGCAGGGTCACGGCCGTCAGGAGCGCGGCGCGGATTCTTCGGCGAATCATGGGCATGCCAGACCCTTTCGTGATGCTCGGGGGACGGGCGGAGCCTAGAGGTGCGGGATGGACGTCCGCTACGCCTTGGTGACAAATTGCCGTCGCGAGCCTGAATCCCTGGAGAGAAAAGGGAGTTGGGCGGTTGACAAGCCCGCACCGCTGGTCGTACCGGCCGCATCCGCGAGGTGACCGCTCACCGAAGTGAGCGGCCACCCAAGGGAGTTGGGGCGGCTACGGAATCGTTGCGCCTTCCGCGCTGAGCGCCGCCGTCACCGGCTGGAAGAACGTCTCGCCGCCGGAGCTGCAGTCGCCGCTGCCGCCCGAGGTGAGGCCGATCGCGGAGGCGCCGTCGAAGAGGGCGCCGCCGCTGTCGCCGGGCTCGGCGCAGACGTCCGTGTCGATCAGGCCGGAGACGGAGCCCTCCGAGTAGTTCACGGTGGCGTCGAGGCCGGTGACCGAGCCGCTGTGCAGACCGCTGGTGCTGCCGCTGCGCTGGACCGACTCACCGACGTAGGCGTCGGCGGCGCCGGTGATCTGCTGGGTGCTCCCGTCGTACAGGTCGACCTCGCTGGCGGGCGAGGCGCCGGCGTCGTCGTACTGCACGAGGGCGTAGTCGGTGCCGGGGAACTGGGAGTCGACGGTCTGGCCGATCTCGCCGCCGCCCTGGGAGTCGGACCAGGTCGAGGAGGCGTTGCCGCAGTGTCCGGCGGTGAGGAAGTAGGGGGCGCCGTTCACGGTGACGTTGAATCCGAGGGAGCAGCGCACCGAGCTGCCCCAGATGGCGTCCCCGCCGGCCACGAGCGGCTTGAAGGCGGTGGCCGCGTGGCGCAGGACGGCCTTGCCGCCGAGCGCCTTGAGCGCCGCGTTCAGCCGGGTGCGCTTCGCTCCGGTGACGGTGGGGTCGGCGGTGACCACGACCTTGTCCTGCCGGGGGTCGATCGACCAGGCGGTGCCTGCGATCCGGGCCTGCTTGGCCAATGTGGCGACGGCGGAGTGCAGTTGGGCCGTGGAGTAGGGCACGAGTCTGGGGACGGCTCCGGCGGCCAGGACCTGCCGGGTCGCCGACCGGTCGGTGATGTCGACGACCATCCGCCGGGAGGCGGCGTCGTAGTAGGAACCGGCGGCGCGGTCGCCGAGCCGGGCGGCGAGGGCGGCTGCGGCCCTCGCCTGGTGGGCCGGAGCGGCGGGTGCGGCGGTGGCCGCGCCGGCGCCCGGCAGCAGTACGGCGGTGGCGGCGAGGGCCGCCGCGGCGGTGCCCGCGAGGGTGAGGCGGGCGGTGGATGTCGGACGGTTCGTCACGAGTGAGCCTCCTGAGGGGGGCGTCCCGCCCGCTGGGCAGGCAGGACCGGAGGGATCGGGGAGGGCATGGAGCCGGCTTGATTTGCTGGCGTGACCATGCCAGCTGAAGCGTCGATGAGTGTTGCCATGCACCGCCCGCCCCCACAAGGCACCTTTCCGGCCGCGCGGTTGAGGTGCGCGGGTAATCCAACTCCCCGGGGCACAGGGCAGATCAGCCGCCATGACCAGGGAAGCGACACTGCGCGATGGCCATCGCACCCGGCATGCGGCCACTCGGTACGTCCGCCCGGCTGGCCGGTAGGCAGCGGTCCCGTTCGTTTTCCGGACCGGCTGTTCTGGCGCCGGACGCGCTGAGCGCGCAGGTCAGGCCACTTTCGGTCAACTGTGCTTCGCGGAAGTGAAAAAACGTGGCAATGCCGGTTCGAGGCCGCGGCGAGGGGGTCGGCACGCCGTCGGCGATCACCTCGCGACGACGGCGCCATGGCCGCCGTACGCCCACCGACTTCCCGTCCTCCAGCCCGGACACGCCGGCCTGCGACGGGAGCCGGCGGAAGGCGACCGGCCGCCGGGGGATCAGCGACGTGTACGAGCTGCCGACCCGGCGGTCCGCCGCCGGTGCCCGATGGGCCCGAGGGCGACGGAAGGTGATGGCCGCCCACAGCGGAGTGGCCACTGTCCGGGTCGGTGTCGCCGGCCACCTCCGACGCACCACATTCCGCGTAGCCGGTGCGGCCTCGGCCACCGCCTCGGCCCGGTCCAGCCGCTGCCGTACGGCGGGGCGAGCCCTGGTCGGACCGTGCCCGGCTTCCAGGACCTCACGCGGCGGAGCAACGTCGGCTACCCGGCCGCCCCCGGACGGTGTACGGATCTCGGAACCTCGCACGTGCGACCCTCCGGGAGCGCCTGCGCGGCGGCAGCTGACCGTTCGGACCGCCGCTCACCGCCCGGGGAACCAGTGTCACCGGTCGGCGCGCCTTGGCGCCGCGGCATCGGTCGCAGGGTTTCGTACCCTGGCGCCATGCGCATGCGCCCCACCCTGAGCTGGACCCCCTCCGAGGACCCGCCGCCGAGTACGACGGACCTGCGGCCGGTCGTCGACGCGCTGGCTGCCGGTCGGGTACTGGTGCTCAGCGGTGCGGGCATCTCCACCGAGTCGGGCATCCCCGACTACCGAGGTGAGGGCGGCAGCCTGAGCCGGCACACCCCGATGCTCTACCAGGACTTCACCGACAGCGCGCACGCGCGGCGGCGGTACTGGGCACGCAGTCACCTCGGCTGGCGGGCCTTCGGCCGGGCGAGGCCGAACGCCGGGCACCGGGCGGTGGCCGCGTTCGGGCGGCACGCGATGCTCTCCGGCATGATCACCCAGAACGTGGACGGGCTGCATCAGGCCGCAGGCAGCGAGGGCGTCGTCGAGCTCCACGGCGGGCTCGACCGGGTGGTCTGCCTCGGGTGCGGCGTCCTCATCGCGCGCAGGGAGCTCGCCCGACGACTGGAGGAGGCCAATCCCGCTTTCGCGCCGGTTGCCGCCGGTATGAACCCTGATGGTGACGCCGACCTCACCGACGACCAGGTCGCAGACTTCCACGTCGTGCCCTGCGCACTCTGTGGCGGGGTCCTCAAGCCGGACGTGGTGTTCTTCGGTGAGGCGGTGTCGCGCCACCGGGTCGAACAGTGCCGCGACCTCGTCCAAGCGGCGGACTCACTACTCGTCCTCGGATCCTCGCTGACAGTGATGTCCGGACTGCGGTTCGTCCGCCAGGCCGCGCAGGCCGGGAAACCGGTGCTCATCATCAACCGGGACGTGACCCGCGGCGACCGGTACGCCGTCACCCGGGTCGACCTACCGCTCGGAGCGGCCCTCACCACGGTGGCAGACCGACTGGGCGTTTCCGTCGATGACGACGAGGCGGCGGTCGGGGCCTGAGTCCGCGCCGGCAACGGCTGATCGGCATCTGGCACCCGGCCCAGCAGCGTGCGTCCAGGGCAGGACGTGGGCCGGGGCCGGGCCGCGCGGGCAGCGGCGCTGCGTGGGTTCCCCCTGCGTCTCCTGCATGGATCTCCGCCGCTTGCGGGCGACGCGATCCCGGCACCGGCAGTGGCGACACTGCACCACTTGGGTGGGCGCATGCTCCAGACCCCCGTGGCTGCACTGCTTGCCGTTGGACGTGGCGCCGGGCTCCTGGTGGTCGCCGCACGGGGCGCCCCGGCTTCGACGGGTTCGCGGTGGGTGCGGTGGCCCTTGGGGCGGCGGCAGCGGCCGCCTGCACTGTCGTGACGACCCCCGCCCGTTCAGCATGTGTCCACCCACCCGCGGGCGGCCGAGGACTGGGGCCGGTCGCCCATGCCGTGGCGCACCACGGCCGCCTCCGGTGGCGATCGTCCCGCACACCGGCTGACCGGCAGGAGATCAGCCGAAGAACACCTGGAACTCGTCGTACAACGACGGATCCACCAGCTTGGTGTGCGCGGTGGCCTCGGCGAGGGGAATGCGGATGATCTCGGTGCCGCGCAGGGCGACCATCATGCCGAAGTCGCCGTCGTTGACCGCGTCGACGGCGTGCAGCCCGAAGCGCGTGGCCAGCCAGCGGTCGAAGGCGCTCGGGGTGCCGCCGCGCTGGATGTGACCGAGGACCGTGGTACGGGCATCCGTGCCGGTGCGCTGCTCGATCTCCTGAGCCAGCCACTCGCCGATGCCCGACAGGTGCACATGGCCGAACTCGTCCAGCGTCCGGTCCTTCAGGATCATCTGGCCCTCTTTGGGGACCGCCCCCTCGGCCGCCACGACGATCGGCGCGTAATTGATCTTGAACCGGCTCTTCACCCACGCACAGACCTGGTCGATGTCGAACGGCCGCTCCGGAACGAGGATCACGTTGGCCCCGCCCGCGACACCGGCCCGCAGCGCGATCCACCCGGAGTGGCGGCCCATCACCTCGACCACCAGCGTTCGCATGTGCGACTCGGCAGTGGTGTGCAGACGGTCGATCGCCTCCGTCGCGATCCCCACGGCCGTGTCGAAGCCGAAGGTGCAGTCGGTGCCGGACACGTCGTTGTCGATGGTCTTGGGCACGCCCACCAGACGGATCCCCTGACGGCTCAGCTCGGTGGCCACGCCCAGCGTGTCCTCACCGCCGATCACGACCAGCGCGTCCACATCGTGCGAGGCCAGCGTGTCCCGAATGCGCTGCACCCCGTCCTCGTGCTTGAACGGGTTGGTGCGGGAGGAACCGAGAATGGTGCCGCCGCGGGGCAGGATCCCCCGCACTTCCTGGATGCCCAGCGGCACGACGTGGCCCCGCAGCGCACCGCGCCAGCCGTCGCGCAGACCGACGAAGTCGAAGCCGTACTCCTGGACGCCCTTACGGACGACGCTGCGGATCACGGCATTGAGACCGGGACAGTCGCCGCCGCCCGTCAGCACTCCCACCTTCATGGCTTCGCTCACCTCCGCGGGCGTGAACCCCGAGCGCCGTTCGGCTCCCTTTCCATCATGTGTGACGGCGGTCCGTCGATGCACCTGCAGGCGAGTCCACCAGCACCGTCCAGGACGCGGGCGGCATGGCCATCACCGGAGAAGGCCCCGTAGGACGCCGCCGGGCGCCAGGTCAGCCGCAGCCTGCCCGCCTCCAGCGGATCCGACGCCCACGCCATTGCCGCAGCGCCACATCACGCCCTCACGGCCCAATCTGCGCCCCGAGATCAGCCGAGACCACGATGGGCGGCCCACAACACCCCGGCCCGGCTGGCGGCATCGGAGACCAGGGACGCCAGTTCGGGTTTGTCCGGCACGGGGAACGAGACGTATGCGCCCCGACCACCACCGGTTGGTCTGCCGTAGGCTTTCACGGCGAGGTGACCTCCCGGAAGAAGCCGGACGTTGAGTGTGGTCAGCGTGAACTCTTCACCGCGTCGCGTGTCCGTCCAGCGGAAAGCGTGCGGGATCACGACATTGATCGCCAGAGCACTTACTTCCAGATCGCTGCTCATGGACGGATGGTCTCACGCGAGTACTCCGGCCCCGTACGGCGTTGCTGTCCTGCCGGCCTAGTGGGCGCCGGGGCCGGTGCCTCGGGGCGTGGCCAGGATGTCGCGGCCGCGGTCCGGGGTGATCAGCTGGGCCAGGACCGGGTCGGCGAACAGGGATATCGGGGCGATATGGTCCTCGCACACCGGGTGCCACAGGCGCAGCGCTGCCCGGAGTTCGGGCCAGGCTTCGTCACACAGGTCCGTGCGGGCCTTGCGGAGCTCGGCCGGGTCGGACAGTGGGTGGGGTTGGGGCCGCGGGTCGCCGCCTGCATACAGGGTGACGACGATCGGCCCCGTGCGGATCGGCGGTTCGTCCGGCGCGTGGAAGGCCGGATGCCCGGCGAGGCGGTCGGCGACAGCGTGCACGGCCGCGTCGAACTCGGACCCCCCGAACGTGAGCCGGAAGCCCGGCTCGGCCGCGCGGGCCTCGTAGTCGGCGACGAGTGCCCGCACGGGTTCGGGCGCGTGCTCCTTGAGCCGTGGCAGGGGCCGCAGGTCGTGGGGGTGCGCGAGCTGGTCCTGCCGGACCAGGAGCGGCAGGAGTTCCGCGGCGAACAGAGGACTGAACAGGAGGTCGTCGTGCCCCGGGCGGTACCACATCAGGTTCGCGATCTGGCCGCGCCAGTCGCCGAGCATCGCCTTCATCTGCATGCTCAGCACATCTGCCCGGTCCCGCCCGTACTCGTGCGCCTGGGCGAACACCGCCAGCGGTCCGTCGACTGCCCCGGCCAGCGCCTCGCATCTGGCCTGCTCGACCTTGGCGTCCCAGTGATCCCGGGTGGCGCCCGGCGGCTTGCGCAGGGCGTGGAAGGACACCCACTGTCGGTGCATGAGGTCGTGGAAGGAGCCGTACCGCTCCGGTCCCTCGCCGGACCAGGAGGCGAGCCAGTACGCCGCCCACTCGCCGTCCTCGTCCACGTCCTCCGGGTCGAGCAGCATGACCGCCGCGTCACCCTCGAGGGACAGGCGCAGGGAGCGGGCGAGGACCTTCGCCTCCTGAACGCCGAACGCCTCCTCGCCGTCCTCGTCCTCCTCGCCGTCGTCCTCCGCGAGGTCTTCCCAGATCTCTGTCCAGGTGCGGTCGTCGGTGTCCCTCAGCCATTCCAGCTCCGCGGTGCCCGCCAGCCGGTAGATGAAGTTGCCCGCGTCCCGCCACCCGTTGGTGACCAGTAGGAACTCCCGCAGCGAAGGCGGCAGTCGGCGCCCCAGTCGGGCCTCGGCCGCGGTGACCTCGGCCTCACTCGCCGGCGCGAACCCGAGCCACACGTCACGCACGACCTCCGGCGCGAGCGGTGCGTCCTTGTCCGGGTCGTGCCCGGCGATCCACTCCGCGCTCCACTGCTCCAGGAACGGCCGCCACGCCGTACGCTCACCCATTGTCCCCTCCGCCTCTCGTTCTCCCCGTCGCCTGACCTCACCTCACCACAGGGCTACGACAACGGGTGTGCGGCCCGACTCGGCCGTGCCCGCCTGCCGCGAGGAGACATCAAGACCCATGGCCAGGTCGCGCGGCCGGGCTTCGGGAGAGCCAGAGGTCCCGGTTGCCGGCGATCAGCACCCGCCCGTCCTTGAGGGTGACCGCCGCGCTCGGGGGGTCCTCGCCGCAGCCGAGGCTGCCGCGTTTCCAGCCCTTGGTCGTCCCGTTGCCGACCCAGACGGAACTGCACAGCACTGTGCGGGTGTTCGGATTGGTCTTGGGCCGGGGAGCCGAGCCGACCAGGACCGGGTGGCCCGCTGAGTCGACGGTCGCGGCCGTGATCTCGCCGGTGCCCATGGGCGAGGTGTCCGTCCGGGTCCAGTGGTTGCCGTCCCGGCTGGTGAGAACCAGCGGGAGGGAGTCGTAGAAGGCACCGGCCTTGGCATGGCCGCCGACGGCGAACCAGCGGCCCGACACGTGCAGGACGCGGTGCACCTGTGTGCCCGGTGGCGTCCCGGTGATGTGGCCGGACGTCCAGTGCGCGCCGCCGTCCGCGCTGCGCCAGAACGGGATCGTGCCCGTGGAGTGGAAGTCGTAGGCGTTGGTGGCTGCCGCGCCGAAGGCGACGACCTCCCTGCCGTTGACGCCGAAGTCACCCACGGGTGTGGACGGTTGCCGGCCGTCGATCGGCGGCAGCGACACGCGACGCACGGTCTTGCCCGCGTCGTCGGACGCGAACACGTACGGAGACTCGACCTGGTCGACGGTCTGGCCGCCGCCGATCAGCAGGAGCGAACCCACCTTCACGGCGGTGTTCACCGTGGCGTCGTCCGCGGTCTCCTGCTCGGGGCGGCTGTTGAACGTCAGCGGCAGCGTGGCGAGCCGGACCTGCTCTCCGTCCGGTCCCCGGCGGGTCAACGTGGCGCCGACCCCGATCAGCGAACCGTCGCCCCACGGCACCACCACGGCGCCCGGCAGACCGCCCCCGAGCCAGCCGCTGCGCATGGAGTACGGCACGTCGCTTTCGTCTGCGGCGCCAGGCTTCGGAGTGATCGAGAGCCTCGTACAGCCATGGGAGCCAGCCCAGTTGACGTTCACGTAGCGGTACCCGTTGGCGAACGTCCCCTCGCCCAGGACGCAGTTGCCCAGCGGCACAAGTTGCCGCAGTCCCTCGCGGGGTGCCACGTACCCCTTGTCGTGCGGACCGGTCACCGACGGGTAGTCCACCGCGCCCGCATACTCCTTGAACCCGAGCTCTGCCGCACTCGGGCCGCTCGCGTCGGTGTCCCCTGCTCTGATCGTGCCGCAGCCGCCCAGTACCAGGGCCGCGCTCACTGCCAGGCTCGCTACGACTGCGAGCCTCCCCCCGCGTGTTCTCATCCCCCCACGCTACTGAAATCGAACGCGTGATGCCGGGAGTTGTCTTCGTGACTGCTGGGGCGCACATCGGCGGTGGGTGCGGGGCCTCATGGTCTTCGCGCTGGAGACAGCGTCCTCGCTCACTGCCACCGGCGCCAAGGCGGCGACGCCACTGGAGCACGTGGTCACCGACCCCAAGCAGTACTTCGCCGCCGGCCGCCAGCCGGTCCGGGCGCTGGACATCCGGGACGGCGGGCTCGGCATCAAGCCGGCGGGCTTCGCAGCTGCCGTCGCGGGACGCTGCGGCCGCAGCGGCTGCCTTGCGCCTCGCTCAGCTCAGCCGCGTGCGGCGAGCGCTGTCCCGTGCTCGGCGAGCGGGCCGATCGACAGGCCGGCCTCGCGGCAACCGGACACGATGGCGGGCAGGGCGCCGAGTGCGGCACGCCAGCAGCCGGGGGCCGACATGCGGTCCGTGTCGTGCAGGAGGACGGTGCCGCCGCCACGGAGATCGGCCATGACGGTCGAGCGCACCGACTCGGGGGTGGCCCGTGTCGTCCAGTCCCGGCCCCAGGCCGTCCACAGGACCGTCCGCAGACCTGCCGCGTGGGCGGCCGCCCAGCGCCCGGACGTGAGGATGCCGTAGGGCGGGCGGTACCAGAGGGGGCGGCGGCCCGTCACGTCGCGGAGGGCGCCGATCGCGCGGCGCAGGGCGCGTACGTCGCCTGCCGGGTCGGGAAACCAGGGACGGTTGTGACTCCAGCCGTGCACGGCCAGTTCGTGCCCACGGCGGACGGTCTCCTGGGCCAGGGCGGGATGCCGTACCACGCTGTCGCCCAGCACGAAAAAGGTCGCCCGGATCCCGAGGGAGTCCAGTGCCTCGAGGAAGGAGGGGGTGGAGGCGGGGTCGGGCCCGTCGTCGAACGTGAGGGCGACGTGGTCGGGGCGGCCGACGCCTGCCAGGCGGGTGAGGCCGAGGCGGCGGACCACGGGCAGCCAGGTGGCGGCCGGGGCGATGTGCGCCGCGGCGACGGTCGCGAGAGGAGCCAGCGCTGCTGCCCCGCGCCGGGCGGGCGAGGAGCCGGGAGAACCGGGCATCGACGTCGACTCCTTCGTGGTGACGGTTGCTGCGCCGGGTCAGGATTCCTGAGGTACCGGTCTTTGCGGATCGGTACCCGGGCCGTCCCGCGCACCCGACGCCGTGTCCCAGCCGCCGGCGACCGACGGGGCACGCGCCAGCCCGATGCTGCCCGCTCCCATGAGCACCACGCCGACCACCTCGGGTGCGATCCGCACGCCGAGTTCGATCTGCTCTCCGAACAGGAACCACCCCAGCGCCACGCTCGTCAACGCGTCACCGACGGTGAGGGTGGGTTGGGACGCGGCGAGCGTCCCGGCCCGGAACGCGCTCTGCAGCAACAAGAACCCGACGACTCCCGTCGCCGCGGTGGCGTACGGATGCCATGTCGTGAACACGGCGCCCAGCCCGTTCTGAACGCTGCCGGTCACCTCTTTGAGCAGTGCGGCGGTCGCGGCGAAGGAGATGGCGGACGCCAGCCCCAACAGGGCCGCGCGGGGCGCGCCCCGCACCGCGCGGGCGGCCACTGCCAGCCCGGCCACGGCCGCCGGCAGCACCCCGGCGAGCGGCAGCCAGCGACCCGCGGAGGCGGTGGACCGGCCGGAGGCGGGGGCGGCTGCCGCCAGGAACATCGCCAGCCCGGCGGCAAGGGCGGCGAACGCAAGCCAGGTCCTGATGTCCGGACGGCGATGGAAGACCACGCTGCCGACGACAAGGGTGAACAGCAACTCCGCGGCGAGCAGCGGCTGGACCAGGGACAGACCGCCCGTGCCCAGGGCGGCCGCCTGCAGAACGGTGGACAGGGCGAGCAGCGTCGTACCGGCCAACCAGTGGGGCCGCCGCAGCACATGCCCGAGCCAGCGCACGGCCTGCCGAAGACCGGTCCCCCCTTCCGGTTCATCGGTCGCGGCGCGCCGCTGCAGCACGGAGGCCGAGGCGTTGGACAGCGCCGCCAGCAGAGCCAGGACGACGGTGAGCACGCGCTGTCACCGTTCAGCCGAACGCGGCGGCGAGCCGCCGGTACAGGGCCGGTGCCGCGCCGCGCACCCGGACGGGCAGACGCAGCCAGCCGGGAACGTAGATCTCGTCCCGCCCTCGGGAGACCGCGGTCCACACGGCGTCCGCCACTCGCTCGGGCGGTACCGGCCTGGGGCGCGACCGCCGGTAAGGGGTGCCGCGCCGCTCGAAGAAGGGGGTGTCCACGACACCGGGCACCACATGACTGATCTCCACGCCGGTGCCGCGCAGTTCATAGCGCAGGGCGTCGGCGAAGGTGCCCAGCGCTGCCTTTGCCGCCGAGTACACGGCCTCACCCCGCACTCCTACCGCCCCTGCCAGGGACCCGAGGAGCACCACACGTCCGGACCCCGCCTCCACCATGTGCGGCACGAACTGCCGTACCAGACGGAGCGTGGCCAGCAGATCGACCTCGACGACCTCATCGAGGGCGGACTCGGGCATGGTGATGAAGTCCCCGGCCCAGCCGATGCCTGCGCCGGCCACCAGCAGATCCACTCGCCCGGCCTCGGTCAGGGCGAACCGGGCCAACTGCCGTTCGGCGCCGGGCAGGGTGAGATCCCTGGGAAAGGCCCGCGCTCCGGTCGGCCCCGCGACCTGCTCGAGGCGCGCCACATCGCGCCCGTTGAGAACGAGCCTCCACCCTTCGGCGGCCAGCCGACGGGCCACCGCGGCACCGATACCCGAGGAGGCGCCCGTCACGAGCGCCGTGCCCGAGTGCTTGACCCCGTCGGCCGGGGATCCGGGTGCCGGCGAGGACTGCGGGAACGACGTGCGCGTTCGCGAAACCTCGGCCGTCCCGGCACGGGAGGGAGCGTGAGACATGGGCGGATCCTCGGCAGCGAGGGGTGAACGCGCGAGAAGCAGCCGACCGCGGCGCTCCCGGCGTTCGGCGGGGAAGGCTACTCCAGAGTTACCAGGGTCCGGGCCGCCGAAACATTCGGTGAGGGCGTTTCACCGGCGCCGCGCAGGGAGACCCCCTACGCCGTGCACTCACCCTCGCCGGTACCGCGCCGGCCCATGACACGGGCGGGCGGCCCGCTGCGGCTGCTGATCATCAGCGCGAGCATGGGAGCCGGCCACGACACGGTGGCCCGGGAACTCGCCCGTCGCGCCCGGGAGCAGGGTCATGACGCGCATGTCCTGGACGTCCTGCGACTGTTGCCGCTCGGTCTGGGAAGCGGGCTGCGCCTCTTCTACCAGTCGTCCATACGGCACTACCCCTGGGCGTACGGCGGCCTCTACCAGGCGCTGCTGCGCCCCGGCACCGGGCATCGTCCCAACGGTGTCCCCCTGGCCCGCCTGGCGAGCAGCCGTCTGACGGAATCGGTGGAACACACGGGCCCCGATGTGGTGGTCTCCGTCTTCCACCTGGCCGCGCAGCTGACCGGCCACCTGAGAGCCCTCGGAAGGCTGCGGCAGCCGAGCGCCGTCTTCGTGACCGACTTCGCCGTGCACCGGCAGTGGCTCCATCCCGGCAACGACCTGTACCTCTGCGTGACCGACGACGCCGCGCGGGCGGTGCGAGGGAGCACAGCCGTCCCCGTCGAGACGACCGGCCCGGTCGTGGCGCCCGACTTCTTCAGGCCGGCCGCCAGCGCCGCGACGTGGCGACAGCGCTTCGAGTGGTACGGCCCCGGGCGCACGCCGGTTCTGCTGTCCGCCGGAGCATGGGGCGCCGCCTCGGGACTGGACGAGACCGCTCGGCTGCTGAGCGCCGCCGGTTATCTCCCCGTCGTGCTGTGCGGCCGCAATGAGCGCCTGCGCGCCCGCATGGCACGGGTGCCGGGCACGCTCGTCCTGGGCTGGGTCACCGACATGCCCGGCCTGTTGCGCGCGGCCCGCGTCATGGTCGACAACGCCGCCGGTCAGACCGCCGTACAGGCTCTCGCCTCCGGGCTGCCGGTGGTGGGTCACCGCCCGCTGCCCGGCCATGGTGCGGACGGTGTACGACGGATGGCGGCGCTCGGTGTCTCGGAGACGGCCCCGGACGGCACCGCCCTGCTGAGGGCGCTCAGGAGACTGACGACGGACGGCGCGGCCCGGGACCTCAGAATCGCCCAGGGCCGTGGTCTGTTCCGGGGGGATGCGCTGGCCCGGGTGGCGGCACTTGCCGAGGCGTGACGCCGGAACCGGCACCACCACGGGGAAGCCCCGCAGATGAGTGACGGACAGGAGAGGACGATGCGCGCGCGAGGTGACAACACGGAGTCGGCCGGCGGCCGTATGGGGGATGCCGCGGCCCGGCTGGCCGAGGACACCGCTGAACTGGCCCGTCGGGAGGTCAGGGCGATCCAGGACGAGGCGGTGACCGCGCTCCGCAGGTTCGGAACAGGCGGACTGCTGCTCGCCGGGGCGGGCACCTGTGGCGTACTCGCCCTGGGCGCGGCCCACGAGGCACTGCTGCGGGCTGTCGAGTCGGTTCTGCCGAGAGGGAAAGCGGCAGGGGTGTTGATGTGCGCCTATGCGTCCGGGGCCATAGCCCTCGGTGTGTTGGCCCGCAACCGGATCCGGGCCGGGACCAACGCCACCGCCGGGGCACTGGAGAAGGAAGCGGGACAGCTGGAGCAGGAGCACATGCCGTTGCGAAGCGACTCGACGGGCTCTCGCAAGACGGACGCCCCGTAAGACCTGTACGGCGGCGTACGGCTGCCGGCGGCAGCTGAGGGACCGGGCGCGGGGGCCCGGTCAGCGTCGGGTGTACGCCGAGGGGTTCGCGGGGCAGCATGCGCAGGACACAACCGGCAGCGCGTGGGAGGCCGACAAGTGCCAGTCGCCGACCCGATTCAAGCAGCGCGTCGGACGGGCGCCTCGGACGCCGGGGTGTGGTCCACGACAGGTGCCGGTGTGGCTGCCCGGCGTCGGTAGACCAGGTACGGGCGAAAGAGGTAGCCGAAAGGCACGCTCCACACGTGGACGAGGCGGGTGAACGGCCAGGCCGCGAAGAGCAGACAGGCGGTCACGGCGTGCAGCTGGAAGAGCAGCGGGGCGTCGGCGACGGCCGCCGGGTGCGGCTGAAGGGTGAAGACGCCGCGGAACCAGACCGACACGGTCTCCCGGTAGTCGTAGCCGCCGCCGAAGACGTTGTGCGCGGCGGTGGCGGAGATGCCCAGCAGGACCGTGGCGGACAGCAGCGGGAAGAGGACCTTGTCGCTGCGGTCGGATCCGGACGTTAGGCGGCGCACCCCTTGCTCCGCTTGGGCCGACGGCCTCCGACAAGTGGCCTTTCGGCCCACTTCTGCGCGGCGGGAACAGAGCCGATGGTCCCGTGGTACGGGAGGGAGGCCGACGAGACGGGCCCTTTACGGGCCCACGGCGCCCCTGCATGACCGGTTCCACTACGGTGGCGGGCCGCCCCGGGACCGCGTGTGCCGCGGACCTGATGACCACCGAAGGGCGGCGCTCCGTTTCGGCCGTCGGCACCTCCGGCGTGGCCGGGTGGCCCGCCCACTGCCGCACCACGCACTGCTCGGCGACCGTCTTCCCGCAACATGGGCGGCCCTTCGCGTCGGCCGGGCGGTCTCCGCATGCGTCACGCCCGCGGTGGGAGGCGGGGAGGCCGGTGCCGTCAGCAGGGGCAGGGTCGAGTACGCCCACGCTGGGTGGCCCGGGCGGGCGTCGGGAAACCGTCCGCCCGGGAGCAGGACGATGACGAGTGCGACGAAACGACCGGCACTCTCGGGCGCACACCGACCCGGACACCGGCGATCCACTCCGGCGGGCAGGGGCCCTTGCCCACCCGTCCCAGGTCAGTCGGGAGCGTCCAGGCTCAGCACGCCAGTACACCAAGGGGCAGTTGCCGCCATTGCAGGCCGGCCGGACCGATGTGGGAGCCGGTCGGTCACACTCCGGCGCCGGCGGTCAGCCGGTGCCGCAGGGCGAGTGACGCGCAGGTGAGGAGCACCACCGCGAAGCCCGCGAGGACCGCCAGGTCCCGCATGATCGCCGACAGGTCCCCGTTCCGGGACAGCAGCGTCGTCCACGCGTCGACGGCCCAGGCATGCGGCACGGAATGGCCAGCGGCGCGCAGCCAGCCGGGCACCAGCGCCAGCGGCCACATGCAGCCGCCCAGCATGCCCATCCCGATGCCGAGTGCCGGCCCGATCGCGTGCACCTGCTCCGGCGTACGGAACACGGCCCCGGCCAGCACCCCGGCGCCGGTGCCGACCAGCGCCCACACGGCGATCAGCGCCCCGGCGGCGAGCGGATCACCCCAGGCGACGTCGAAGGCCAACGCCCCGATACCGACGATCAGCAGGGACTGCAGGACGGCCAGCAGCAGATAGGCGACCGTCTCCCCGAACACCAGGGTGCGGGCGGCGACCGGCGCCGCGAGCGCCCGGGCGTACACGCCGGTCCGGCGGGTCTGCACGATGGCCGCG
Organism: Streptomyces longisporus; assembly: GCF_039532765.1. NCBI lineage: Bacteria > Bacillati > Actinomycetota > Actinomycetes > Kitasatosporales > Streptomycetaceae > Streptomyces > Streptomyces longisporus. The sequence continues at coordinate 238,251 of NZ_BAAASG010000002.1, read as the reverse complement.
CCGCCCCCCAGGGCGTTGATGAAAACGAAAAGCACCAGCATGGTCGGCGTGCTGTAGCTGTACCCCAGCGGCAGATAGTCGCTCTCACCGTTGACGGTCTCGGCCCGTACGGCGATGGGGGTCGAGCCTCGTTCCGCTTCGTGGGCGAGCACGAGGGCACCGCCGAAGGAGCCGCCGGTCTCGTCCTGGGCGAATCGGGCGGCCTGCAGGCGTGCCGCGTGCCCGGCCACCACGGCCGACACCGAGGTCACGGCCGAGTGCCCGGCACTGCCCGAGGGCTCCACCAGGACCCGTACGGTGACCGAGTGCCCCGCCCGTACCTGCGCGTCGAGCCCGGACGGCACGACGACGACCGCGTCCAGCTCGGCGCGGCGCAGCGCGGTGCGCGCGTCGGACGCGGTGTCGTAGGTGCGCGTACGCAGCCCGGGCGCATCCCGCAGATCCGCCGTCAACTCCTGTGCCACCGGGCCCGCTTGCGCGGCCGGCACGAGTCCGATCCGGAACCTGTCGAAGCCGCTGACGGTGACACCGATGACGACGATGATCGCCACCGGGAGCAGCACCATGAAGAACAGCGCCGTACGGTCGCGCAGCACCCGCGTGAGGGTGGCCCGGGTCACGGCGAGCGCGGTCATCACGTCCTCCTCAGCCGAAGGAGCAGCACCGTCAGCGCGGTCACGGCCGCCGAGAACAGGGCGATGCCGAGCAGCGGGGCGCCGACCGCGTCCCAGCCGCGCACCCCGGTGCCCAGGTCGGTGAAACCGCGCAGGGCCCAGCCGTTGGGCGTGAACAGGGCAAGGCGGCGGATCAGTGGGGTCGAACCGGAGGCGAAGACGAAGTTGCCGCCGAGCAGGACGAGCGCGAAGACCAGGACCGAGGCGAGCCCCTGGGCCTGCTGCTCGGTGCGCACGACGGCGATGACCAGCGCCGTCAGGCACACCACGGACACCGCCATGGCCACGCTGAGCGCCGCGACCCCCAGCGGATCGGCCCACTCGGCGTCGAAGGCGAGCCAGGACACGAGCGTCACGGTGGCGAGACCGGCCAGGCTGTAGACGAACGTCGAGACCGACTTGCCGATCAGCAGTGCACCCCGCCCCACGGGCGCCGCGGCGATCCGGGCGAGGGTGCCCTGCTGCTGCTCGACGAAGTAGCCGCGCGCCGCGAAACCGACCGTGAACAGCACGAAGAACATGCCCATGCTCGGCCCGAAGTAGCTGATCACCTTCAACGGGTCGTCGGGCAGACCCTGTGCCCTGATCTGCTCCGGCAGCCTCAACAGGGCCGCCTTCGCGGCCAGGTGGGGGATGTCACCGTGCGGGGCGCCCGCCGCGACCGCCGTGGCGACCGAGAGCCGGTCGGCGTTGACCTGGGCGACGTACGACTCGGTGACCGCCCGCGCGAGCTGCGCCTGCAGGCCGTAGTCGACGCTGTCCAGGACCCGCACCGGAGCGGCGGTCCCGCCGTGCAGCGACGCGGTGAACCCCTGCGGCACGACGATCGCGGCGTGCACGTCGCCCGAGTCCACCGCCCGCCGGGCAGCGGCCTCGGCGCCGTACGAGCGCACGTGGACGGTTCCTCGAAGCTCCGGGCTCTTCAGCACCTCGGTGAGCCCGGCGGCGGCCGGGCCCCGGTCCAGATCCACCACGCCGAGGTTCGCGCGGAACGTGTCGTTGTTGTTGAACGCCAGGGCCATCAGCGCGGAGATCAGCACCGGCGCCAGGAACACGATCACCCAGGCCGACCGGTCGCGCAGCCGCTGTCGCAGGTCCTTGGCGGCGATGGCGAGGACTACCCGCATGGCGGCTCACTCCCTCAGCGCGGTGCCGGTCAGATGGAGGAACACCGCCTCCAGGTCGGGCTCGTCGATCTCCACACTGCGGATGCCGACGGCCTGCCGGTGGGCGAGGTCGAGCAGGTCCGGCAGCAGGCTCCGGGCGTCCTTGACGACCAGCTCGACCACGTCGCCGCGATCGCCGCCGCGCGCCACGCCCTCGACCCGGGGCAGTCGGCGGCAGGCCTCCGCGTACGCCGACAGACCTCCGACGGCGGTGAGCCGGACCCGGTCGCGCTCGGCCACCAGCTGCACCAGTTCACGGGGGCTGCCTTCGGCGATCAGTCGGCCGCGGTCGATGATGCCGACCCGGTGGCACAGCCGCTCGGCCTCCTCCATGTAGTGCGTGGTGTAGAGGACGGCCATGCCCTCCTCGCCGAAGCGGGTGACGCTCTCCAGGATCGCGTGCCGGCTCTGCGGGTCGACGCCCACGGTGGGCTCGTCGAGTACCAGCAGGGTCGGCGAATGCACCAGCCCCGCACCGATGTTGAGGCGCCTGCGCATGCCGCCCGACAGCGACTCGACGCGGTCGCCCGCCCGGGGGGCCAGGTCGACGAGGTCCAGCACCTCGTCGACGCGCCGCTCCAGCCGGCGGCGCGGCAGCCGGTAGAGCCGGCCGAAGAAACGCAGGTTCTCGCGGACGCTGAGGTCCGCATAGAGCGCCACGTCCTGCGGGACGAAGCCGATCAGCTGCTTGGCGGGCCCGGCCGCGGTGCTCACCGGACGGCCGGCCACACGCACGCTCCCGGCGTCGGGGCGCAGCAGGCCGCAGACCATCCGGATCGTCGTCGTCTTGCCCGCGCCGTTGGGGCCGAGCAGCCCGTATGTCTCGCCCGGCGCGATGCGCAGGCTCACGTCGTCGACGGCCGTGCGGTCACCGAACCGCCGTACGAGATGGGCGCAGTCGAGGACCAGCCGCGCGGTGTCCGGGTTTCGCGGGGGATCGGTCATGTCGTCTCCTCGAAGAGCGTGGCCCCCAGGGGCCCTCAGGGCGCGAGGGAGAAGTAGCTCTCCTCCTCCTGCGTGAAGTGCAGGCGCAGCACGGTGTGCAGGCCGTAGAGGCAGGCCCGCAGGTCGTCGAGCTGTTCCGGCGACAGGGAGCCGTCGCGGCGGGCCAGTTCCAGATGGGTGGCGATGCGGCGGGCGAGTCGTGCGATCTCCGCGTGCGCCCGGCTCATGGTGACGGTCGCCTCGGGCCCGCCGAGGGTGGGGGCGAGCGCGGGGTACAACTGGTGCTCCTCGGCGTACTCGTGCGGCAGCAGACGCTCGGTGAGCAGCCGGTGCACTTCGCCCACCGAGGCGAGGGACTGCGGGCCCGCCCCGTCCGACAACCGGTCCGCGGCATCGCGTACGGCGTCCAGGACGTCCTGCAGGTCGTCGTGTTCCGCGGCGAACCGGTGGATGAGGGCCTCGGCCGAGGGCGTGAGCAGCGGCCGGCCCCGCCGGTCGTCGCGCAGCACGCGCAGCGCGTTGAGGATCACCGCGACATCGATGCCCTCCTGCAGCAGCGCACCCACGGCCGGCACCAGCAGGCCGAAGGCGGCCGCGACCATGGCGGCCAGGGACAGCACCATGCCGCCGAGCGCGCTCTGCACGGCGATGCGCCGGGCCCGTACGGCGATGGCGACGGCGTCGGCCAGGCGGTCCACCCGGTCGGTGGTCAGGACGATGTCGGCGGCCTCCGAGGATGCCGTGGAGCCCCGGGCGCCCATCGCCACGCCGATGTCGGCGGCCGCGAGGGCGGGGGCGTCGTTGACTCCGTCGCCGACCATCACGGTGACGGCACGCTCGTGCTCGGCGCGCACCGCGGTGACCTTGTCGGCCGGCGCGAGCCCGGCCCGTACGTCGTCGAGGCCGAGGACGGCACCCACCTCGCGCGCGGGCTCGGCACGGTCGCCGGTCAGCATCACGAGCCGTTCGATCCCGGCCGCGCGCAGGCGGCGCAGGGTGCGCGGTGCGTCCGGGCGCAGGGGATCGCGCAGGAGCACGGCGCCGACGGGGCTGCCGTCCACGCAGAGCCAGGCCACGGCCGCCCCGTCCAGGACCGCCCGGTTGTCCACCGCCCGGGTCCAGGCGGGCAGTTCGGCAGCTCCGCCGCGGCGGCCGATCGTCATCCGCCGCCCGGCCACGATGCCGGTCGCACCGCGGCCCGGCTCCTCCGACACGTCCTCGGGCACGGACAGCCGAAGCCCCCGCTCGCGGGCCGCGTCCACCACGGCCTCGGCCAGGACGTGCGGGGAGTACTGGTCGAGGGAGGCCGCCAGCCGCAGCACCTGGGCCGGCTGCCAGCGCGGCGCGGCGACCACGTCGAGAACGCGGGGGCGGCCGGCCGTGAGGGTGCCCGTCTTGTCGAGCAGCAGCGTCCGGGCCCGGCCGAGGTTCTCCAGAGCCCCTCCGTCGCGGATCACCACCCCGAGGCGGGAGGCCCGGGACAGACCCGAGACGACGGCCACCGGCGCCGCCAGCAGCAGCGGACATGGTGTTGCCACCACCAGCACCGCCACCGCCCGCACCGCGGAACCGCTCAGCAGCCAGGCCAGCCCGGCGACCGCCAGGGACAGCGGCAGGAACCAGGCCGCATAGCGGTCGGCCAGCCGCACCACGGGAGCCGACTCCGCGCCCGCCTGCCGGGCCAGCCGCACGATCCCCGCGTAGGTGCTGTCCTGCTCGGTCGCGGTGGCGCGCAGTTCGAAGGCACCGCCCGCGTTGACCACCCCGCTGCGCACCGACTCGCCCTGCACACGCCGCACGCTGAGCGGCTCGCCGGTCAGCGCGGACTCGTCCAGCACGGCCTCCTCCCCGGCCACCCGGCCGTCGACGGGAACCACCTCGCCGGGCCCGACGACCAGCAGGTCACCGACGGCGACCTGCGCCGACGGGACCGTGCTCACCCCGTCGTCGGTGAGCAGCCGCGCGGTACGCGGGGCACGTTCCAGCAGGGCCCGCAGATCACGGGAGGCGCGCCGCTGCGCCGCCGCCTCGAGGGTGCGGCCGGTGGCGAGCATCAACGCGATGAGCGCTCCGGCCAGGTACTCGTGCACCAGCAGGGTGCCGCCGAGCGCCAGCACGGCGATCACGTCGACACCGGCGTGGCCGCGCCGCAGGTCGGCCAGCACCCAGCCGAGCGCCGGGCCCACGGCGGCGACGGTGCCCAGAGCCCAGCACAGGTCGGCGAGACCGGCAGCCCCGGCGAGCCGGCCGATGCCGCCCGCGACGAGTGCCGCCGCCGTCACGGCCAGCAGGACGGGTTCGAGCCCCGGCGCCCCGAGCAGTCGGCGCTGCTGCTGTTTCCCCATGGTGCTTCGGTCCATGACAAGCCTCGATCGGGCGGCCGGCGCGGGTCAGTCGTGCGGTATCACGGCGACGGGGCACGGGAGGTGGTGCAGGGCCGCGTGCGCCACCGGGCCGAGCTTCCAGGTGAGCGGCGAGGGATGGCGCCGGCGGCCCACCACGGTGAGCCTGCTGCGCGCGGACGCCGCCAGCAGAACCTGGGACGCGGAACCCCGGGCGACGTGGTGGACGACCTCGACGCCCGGGAACTTCTCCTGCCACGGCGCGAGGTCGGCGGCGAGCCGTGTGCGTTCGTCGGCCTCGTAGCTCTCCCCGGCGTGGGACGCGTGCGGATGCGTCACCAGCGACGACGACAGTGCGCGGACCGCGCGCACCCTGGCTCCGCGCAACTCGGCTGTCGTGAAGGCGAACTCCAGCAGCGGATCGGCGGCCGGAGAAGGTTCCTGGACGCCGACGACGACCTCCTTCCGGCCGATCGCCGCCGGGTTTCCCCAGCCGTCCTCCACGGCGGGATCGCCGGCCCGCACGGTCACGGCGGGGCACTGGGCCAGGCCCAGGACGTGCAGGCTGACCGAGCCGAGCAGGAAGCCTGCCAGAGAGCCGTGGCTGCGCGAGCCGAGCACCAGGAGCGTCGCGGTCTCGCCCGCGTCCACGAGAGCCTTCGAGGCGGACTCCGAAACCAGTTCCGTGACCAGGGAGAGGTCGGCGTACCGGTGCAGCAGCTCGGCCTCGGTCCGCTGCAGCACCAGCCCTCCGTAGCGCTGCTTGCCGAGGGTCTCCTGCGCGACGGGCACGTCGAGCGGCTGGGTGGTCCACGAGTGCAGCAGCAGCAGGGGCAGGTGCCGGTCCACGGCCTCACGCGCCGCCCACCACGCGGCCGTCACGCTCGCGGGAGAGCCGTCGACTCCGACGACGACGGGTCCGGTCATGGCGCACCTCCGGTGTCGGCACGGCGAATGCCGCACATGTGCCTGCCACCCTCAAGGCTGGCCGCCGCACGACCGGCGAGGGAGGGCCGGACGGTGCGCCCCTGGGGCCCGTATGGCCCCCTGCGACGCGACCGAAAGTGAGCCGAGGGCCGACCGGCCCCCTCATCACCGCCGGTCAGCCCCTGGGGCACCGCCCCGCTCCGCTGGACGCTCGAGGTGGAGAGAAACCTGGAGGAGACCGCGATGACGGACCACATGACCAGCGCGCCCCCGGTCCACGCCCTGCTCGCGGACGGCACCATGGTGTGCATCCGTCCCGCGGTGGCTGCCGACCACGCGCAACTACAGGGGCTGTACGAGGAGATGTCCCCGGAGAACCTGCGGTTGCGGTTCTTCGGACTCAGCCGGCGTTCCGCCGAAATGGCCGCCGATCGTGCCTGTGCCGCGCCCCATCGCGGATACCGCGCGCTGCTGGCCGAGCGGGCGGGTCAGGTGATCGGTCTCGCCGAGTACGACACCGGCGGCCTCGGCACCGAGGCCGACATGTCCATCGCCGTCGCCGACGGGCTGCACCACCGCGGCGTCGGCACCCTCCTCGTCGAACACCTCGTGTCCGCCGCACGCGCGGAGGGCATCACGTCGTTCACCGCCGACGCGCTGAGCGAGAACCGCGAGGTGCTCCGGCTCTTCTCCGACCTCGGCCTGCACATCGGCCGTCGCTTCGAGGGCCCCGAGGTGCGCTGCACCATCGCGCTCGACGAGGACGACACCTACTTCTCGGCGGTCGAGGAGCGCGGCCGGGCCGCCGACGTGCTCAGCCTGCGCCCCCTGCTGCGGCCGCAGGCGATCGCCGTCATCGGGGCCGGGCGCAAACCGGGCTCCGTGGGCCGGGCGATCCTGCACCATCTGAAGGCCGGCGGCTACACCCGCCGCATGTTCGCGGTGAACCCGGCCGCGACCTCCCTCCTCGGCGTGCCCTGCCACCCCTCGGTCAGCGCCCTGCCCCGGACCCCGGACCTCGCCGTCGTCGCCGTGCCCGCCGCCGCGGTACCCGCCACCGCCGAGGAGTGCGGCAAGGCGGGCGTACGGGCCCTGCTCGTGGTCACCGCCGGGCTTGACGCCGACCAGGCGCAGGCCCTGCTGGCGGCCTGCCGCACGTACGGCATGCGGCTGGTCGGCCCCAACTGCCTGGGCCTGTCCAACACCGACCCGGAGCTGAGCCTGGACGCGACCTTCGCCGCGAACCATCCGCGCCCCGGCACGGCGGGCGTGGCCGTGCAGTCCGGCGGGGTGGGCATCGCCCTCCTGGACGGGCTGTCCCGGCTGGGCATCGGCGTGTCGACCTTCGCATCGCTCGGTGACAAGTACGACGTCAGCGGCAACGACATGCTCCAGTGGTGGGAGAGCGACGGCCGCACCCGCCTGGCGCTGCTGCACCTGGAGTCGTTCGGCAACCCCCGGGCCTTCTCCCACACCGCCCGCCGCGTGGCGCGCCGTATGCCCGTGCTCACCGTCGACGCGGGGCGCACCGAAGCGGGCCGGCGCGCCGCCGCCTCGCACACCGCCGCGGCCGCCACCCGCACCATGACCCGCGCAGCACTCTTCACCCAGGCCGGCATCACCGCCACCCGTTCGGTCGGCGAACTCCTCGACGCAGCGGCCCTGCTGCACTCCCAGCCGCTGCCCGCCGGACCCCGGATCGCGATCGTCACCAACGCCGGCGGCGCCGGAGTCCTCGCCGCGGACGCCTGCGCCGAGGCCGGACTGACGGTGCCCGCGCCCACCCCGCACCTGATCGACGACCTGCTCGCCCTGCTGCCCGACGGCGCCGCCGCCCAAAACCCCGTCGACGCCACCGCGGCCGTCACGGAGGACCAGCTCGCGCAGTGCGTGGACCGCCTCATGCAACACGGCGACGCCGACGCCGTCCTGGTCGCCCTGGTGCCCACGGCGGTGGCCGCGGCCACCGGCGACGACCTCGTAAGGGCCGTGACCCGGCCGTCCGGACCCCGGCCGAAGCCGGTGGTCGCCGTACGCCTCGAACAGGCGCTGCCCGTGGAGCTGCTGCCCACGACCGACGGCGGCACCATCCCGTCGTACGCCGAACCGCAGGCGGCGGCACGGGCGCTGGCCCATGCCGTGCGCCGCACGGAATGGCTCGCCCGGCCCGCCGGGACCGTCCCGGCCCTCGACGGCGTCGACACGGCGCGCGCCCGCTCCGCCGTCGCGATCTACCTCGACGCACACCCGGACGGCGGCTGGCTGGGTCCGCGGGAGTGCGCCGCACTCCTCGACTGCTACCGCATACCCCAGTTGCCGTGGGCCTGGGCCGAGACCGAGGACGACGCCGTGCTCGCCGCGGACCGGCTGCGCGGCGCCGACGGCCGGGTGGTCATGAAGGGCCACTGGCCGGGCCTGCTGCACAAGAGCGCCGAACAGGCCGTCCATCTCGACCTGCGCGGCGACTCCCAAGTGCGGGCCGCCTTCCGGGACCTGGAGACCCGGTTCGCCGGCCTGCTGACGGGCGTGGTGCTGCAGCCGCTCGCCGACCGCGGCACCGAACTGTTCGCAGGTGTCGTCCAGGACGAGGTCTTCGGCCCGCTCGTGCTGTTCGGCCTCGGCGGCACCGCCACCGAGGTGCTCGCCGACCACGCCGCCCGTCTGGCCCCGCTCACCGGCCACGACGTGCACGACCTGATCACGGCGCCGCGCTGTGCTCCGCTCCTGTTCGGCGCGAACGGTGCGCGGCCCGTCGACCTCGAAGGCCTCGAACAGCTGCTGCTGCGCCTGTCCCGGATGGCGAGCGACCTGCCGCAGCTCGCCGAGGCCGACTTCAACCCCGTACTCGCGACACCGGGCGGAGTGACCGTGCTCGACGCACGGGTGCGCCTGCTGCCGCGCACGTCCCACGACCCGTATCTGCGCCGCCTGCGCTGAGGAGGAACGTCATGAAGCACAACAAGGTCGGCTCCGTGATGACCACGGACGTCGTCCGCGCGACGTACGGCACCCCCTTCAAAGAGGTGGCACGGCTGCTCGGCGAGCACCGCATCAGCGGCCTGCCGGTGGTCGACGAGGACGAGAAGGTCATCGGTGTCATCTCGGAGACGGATCTCATGGTCCGGCAGGCCGAGACGCCGGACCCGTTCGAGCCGAAGAAGCGCCACTGGCCGGCCTCGGTGACCCGTGCGTCCCGGCAGCGGGCCACGAAGGTCAGGGCGCGCACGGCCGGTCAGCTGATGACCGAGCCGCCCCTGACGGTGCACGCCGACAACACCATCGTCGAGGCGGCCCGCACCATGGCGCAGCACCACATCGAGCGGCTGCCCGTCCTCGACGAGGAGCACCGGCTGGTCGGCATCGTCACCCGCCGCGACCTGCTCCAGGTCTTCCTGCGGTCCGACGCGGACATCCGCACCGAGGTCGTCGAAGAGGTGCTGGTGCACGCGCTGTGGCTGCCGCCGCGCAGCATCGACGTCCAGGTGGTGGAGGGCGTGGTCACGCTATCCGGCCAGATGGAACGCAAGAGCGAGACGGAGATCGCCGTCTCCATGACCCGGCAGATCGACGGAGTCGTCGCTGTCGTCGACAAGCTCACCTACCGGCTGGACGACGCCAAGATCCAGCCCCAAGAGCAGGCCCTGCACGGCGTGGCCGACAACTGGCTGCGCAAGCTGTGAGAGGAGGCGGACCGCCATGCCGGGCAACGTACTGGTCGCCTACGGAACGACGAACGGATCGACCGCGCAGATCGCCGAGGCCGTGGCCGAGGTCCTGCGCAAGGAGGGACTGACGGCCACCGCACTGCCGGCCGGGGCCGTCGTCGACCTGACGGGGTACGACGCCGTCGTGGTCGGCGGCGGGCTGTACGCCGGACGCTGGCACAAGGACGCCCGCCGGTTCGTGCGCCGGCACCGCCGCGCACTGGCCGAGCGCCCGCTGTGGTTCTTCAGCAGCGGCCCGCTCGACGCCTCGGCGTCGGAGCGGGACATCCCGCCCGTGCCGGGTGTGCGCCGCGCGATGACCCGGCTCGACGTCAGGGGACATGTCACCTTCGGCGGCTGCCTGCAGGAGGGCGCCAAGGGCCGGATCGCCAAGATGATCGTGCGTAACGGAAAAGGTGGGGACTTCCGCAACTTCCCGGAGATCGAGGCATGGTCGGCGCGTGTCGCCGGCGAACTGGTGGCGGAAGGGGCGAAGAGCTGAACGGCGGCCGACGCATGGAATGCGATGCGGGCAGCTGAGGGGCACGGCCTCGTGGCGCGTGGCCGGCGCGAGTCGCGCACCATCAGGTCAAGCGTCCCGGACTCTTGACTCGGTAGGTGCCCGCACCCATCCTCGTCCCATGTCTTGCGCGGGTCATGACAACCTTATGGATTGGTCAACCGCGCGATCCCGCCGACCGAGGGACGTGGGCCGTGACGCCGACTCGACGCTCGTACCGCAGACGCAAGAACGTCACCGTGCTGTCGCTGCTTCTCTTCCTCCTGACCCTGACCTTCGGCCCCACGCCGAGTTCCGCGGCCGCAGACGACTGGTGGATCCCGGCCTCGCCCCCGGCCCCGGACGCCCAGATCAACGTCACCGGTGAGCCCTTCACCGGCACCGATTCCGCGGGCGACGTACGCGGATTCGTCGACGCGCACAACCACCTGTTCTCCAACGAGGCCTTCGGCGGGCGGTTGATCTGCGGGAAGGTGTTCTCCGAGGCCGGGGTCGCCGACGCGCTCAAGGACTGTCCCGAGCACTACCCCGACGGCTCCCTCGCGGTCTTCGACTACGTCACCCACGGCGGCGACGGCAGGCACGACCCGGTCGGCTGGCCGACCTTCAAGGACTGGCCGGCGTACGACTCGATGACCCATCAGGCGAACTACTACGCCTGGCTGGAGCGGGCCTGGCGCGGCGGGCAGCGGGTGCTCGTCAACGACCTCGTCACCAACGGCATGATCTGCTCGGTCTACCCGTTCAAGGACCGCAGCTGCGACGAGATGACCTCCATCCGGCTGCAGGCGAAGCTCACGTACCAACTGCAGGACTACATCGACAAGATGTACGGCGGCCCCGGCAAGGGCTGGTTCCGCATCGTCACCGACAGCGCACAGGCCCGTGAGGTGATCAAGCAGGGCAAGCTGGCCGTCGTCCTCGGCGTGGAGACCTCCGAGCCGTTCGGCTGCAAGCAGATCCTCGACATCCCGCAGTGCAGCAAGGCCGACATCGACAAGGGGCTCGACGAGCTGTACGGGCTCGGGGTGCGCTCGATGTTCCTGTGCCACAAGTTCGACAACGCCCTGTGCGGCATCCGCTTCGACTCGGGCGGCCTCGGAACCGCCATCAACGTCGGCCAGTTCCTGTCCACCGGCACCTTCTGGCAGACCGAGAAGTGCACCGGCCCCCAGCACGACAACCCCATCGGCACCGCCTCCTCCGCCGCGGCGAAGGACCTGCCGAAGGGCGTGGACATCCCCTCGTACGACTCCGACGCCCAGTGCAACAAACGCGGCCTCACCGACCTCGGCGCCTACGCCGTGCGCGGCATGATGAAACGCAAGATGATGCTGGAGATCGACCACATGAGCGTCAAGGCGGTCGGCCAGGCACTGGACATCTTCGAGGCCGCGTCCTACCCCGGCGTGCTCTCCTCGCACAGCTGGATGGACCTGAACTGGACGGAGCGCGTCTACTCCCTCGGCGGCTTCGTCGCCCAGTACATGCACGGCTCCCAGGGGTTCGTCGCGGAGGCCGCCCGCACCAAGGCGCTGCGCGACAAGTACCACGTGGGCTACGGCTACGGCACCGACTTCAACGGCATCGGCGACCACCCGGCCCCGCGCGGCGCCGACGCCCCGAACAAGGTTACGTACCCCTTCAAGAGCGCCGACGGTGGCTCGGTCATCGACCGGCAGACCACCGGTGAGCGCACCTTCGACTTCAACACCGACGGCGCAGCCCACGTCGGCATGATCCCCGACTGGATCGAGGACATCCGTCTCAACGGCGGCCAGGGCGTGGTGAACGACCTGATGCGGGGTGCCGAGTCCTACCTCGACACTTGGGGAGCGACCGAGCAGCACCAGGCGTCGGTCGACCTCGCCAAGGGCGCGGCGGCCACCGCCAGTTCGTCCGAGTGGAACCCGTTCACCAGCTACCAGCCGGCCCGGGTCGTCGACGGTGACGACGGCACCCGCTGGGCCAGCGACTGGAGCGACGACCAGTGGTGGCAGGTGGACCTCGGCGCAACCCACCGGGTCGGCCGGGTCACGCTGGCCTGGGAGCGCGCCTACGGCAAGTCGTACCGCATCGAACTGTCCACCGACGGCACCGAATGGCAGACCGTCTGGTCCACCACCTCCGGCGACGGCGGCCTGGACACCGCGCGCTTCACCGGCACACCGGCCCGCTACGTCCGCATCCACGGCCTGCAGCGCGGCACCGGCTGGGGATACTCGCTGTACGAAGTGGGCGTCCACAGCGCCTGAGGTCCCTCACCACCCCCGAGGACACACATGGCACGCATGCCGTCGGCCGAGCGGCGCAGACAGCTGACGGAAGCGGCGATCAGGGCGATGGCCCGGGACGGCGTCGCCAGGACGACGACCCGGTCCATCGCCGCCGAGGCGGGCGTGTCCCTGAGCGTCTTCCACTACTGCTTCGACTCCAAGCAGGCCCTGGTCGAGGCCGTCATCACCGCCCTCACCGACCACTCGGTGACCGTGGTGAAGCAGGCCCTTCGGCCCAGGGCCACCCTCGTGGAGACCGTCCGGGCCGGCTTCCAGGCCTACTGGGACCACGTCCGCTCCCACCCCGAGGAGCACATGCTCACCTACGAACTCACCCAGTACGCGCTGCGCGAGCCGGGTTTCGAGCACCTGGCGCGACGGCAGTACGAGCTCTACGGCGCCGCCTACACCGAGCTCATCGACGGGTTGCGCCGCACCATGGATCTCCAACTCGCGGTCCCGGCAACGGTGCTGGCCCGCTACCTGGCCGCCATGACCGACGGTCTGACGCTCAACTACCTCGTCCTCGGCGACGAGTCGGCCTGGACCGACATCCTCGACACGGTCACCACCCACATCGCGAACCTCGTCCACGACGACGCCGGCCGGTCCTAGCCTCAGCAGATCCGGGGCAGCTGCTCGCCCAGCGGCATGTCCACGATGCGCCGGGCGCCGACCAGCGTCCGCAGGGTGACCCGCCCGCGCGGCCCCTCCCGCAGCACCTCGCCGATCCGCACCGCCTGCGCCCCCTCCGGCAGCGACCGCAGGGCGGCCAGCGCCCCTTCGGCCGCGCCGGCGTCGACGAAGGCGACCAGGCAGCCCTCGTTGGCGACGACCAGAGGGTCCAGCCCGAGCAGGTCGCAGGCGGAGGCCACCGCCTCCGGCACCGGGACGGCATTCTCCTCGATCTCCACGGCGACGGACGAGTCCCGGGCGATCTCGTTCAGTGCGGCGGCCAGCCCGCCCCTGGTCGGGTCGCGCAGCACATGGATCGCGGCGCCCAGCGGCGCCAGGGCGCCGACCAGCCGGTGCAACGGCCGTGTGTCGGAGGCGATGTCGCTCTCGAAGCCGAGCCCCTCCCGGGTGCTGAGCACGGTCGTCCCGTGCAGCCCGACCGGCCCCGACAGCAGCACCACATCACCCGGGCGGCCCGACGCGGCCGACGGGCATAGCAGTTCGTGCCGCTGCCCGACGCCCGTGGTGTTGATGAACAGCCGGTCGGCCGCACCACGGCCCACGACCTTGGTGTCCCCGGTGATGACGGGCACGCCCACGTCCTGCGCCGCCTTGCCCAAGGAGGCCATGACGGAGCGCAGTTCGGCCAAGGGCAGGCCCTCCTCGACGATGAGGGACACGGACAGCGCGAGCGGCCGGGCGCCCCGCATGGCGAGGTCGTTGACCGTGCCGTGCACGGCGAGGGAGCCGATGTCCCCGCCGGGGAAGGACAGCGGGCTGACGACGAAGCTGTCGGTGCTCATCACCAGGCCGGGATGGCCGGGCAGCAGCGCGGCATCCTCCAGAGGGCCCGTGCCGCCCACGGCGGGCAGGACGAGCCGGTCGAGCAGCTCCGCCGTCAGGCGTCCGCCGGCGCCGTGGCCCAGCAGGACGACCTCGTCCTCGTGGTTCGGGGTGGGGCACTGGATGCTCATGCCGTGCTCCTCGTCGCAGTGCGTCCGGCCGCGTGGAAGGCGGCGCAGGTGCCCTCGGACGACACCATCGGCGCGCCCAGGGGGTGGCGGGGGGTGCAGCGGGTGCCGTAAGCGGCGCAGTCGGTGGGCAGCCTGGCCCCGGTGAGGATGGCGCCCGCGATGCACTCCGCGTCCTCGACGGGGCACAGCCCGCCCACGTCGAAGCGGTGGGCGGCGTCGAACTGCCGGTACTGTTCGGCGAGTTCGAGACCGCTGTCGGGCAGTGCCCCGATACCACGCCAGGCGCGGTCGGTGACCCGGAAGACCGCCCGGACGGCGTCCTGGGCGTCGGTGTTGCCGGAACGGCGCACGGCGCGCACGTACTGGTTCTCCACCTCGGCCCGGCCGGCCTCCAGCTGTCGTACGGCCATCAGGATGCCCTCGAGCAGGTCCAGCGGCTCGAAGCCGGTGACCACGATCGGCACCCGGTAGCGGGCGGCGATCGGCTCGTACTCGGTCCAGCCCATGACCGCGCACACATGCCCCGCCGCCAGGAACGCCTGCACCTCGCAGTCGGGGTCGTCGAGCAGCGCCGTCATGGCGGGCGGCACGAGGACATGGCTGACCAGCATCGAGAAGTTCGTCAGCCCGAGGTGGGCCGCATGCAGTACGGCCATCGCATTGGCCGGCGCGGTCGTCTCGAAGCCGACCGCGAGGAACACCACCTCCCGGTCGGGCCGGTCGGCGGCCAGGCGCACCGCGTCCATCGGGGCGTACACCACCCGTACGTCCGCGCCCCGCGCCCGCAGCGACAGCAGGTCGGTGTCCGTGCCGGGCACGCGCAGCATGTCGCCGAAGCTGGTGAGGATCACGCCGGGCCGGGCGGCGATCGCCATGGCCCGGTCCAGCGTCTCCAGCGGGGTCACGCAGACCGGACAGCCGGGCCCGTGGATCATCCGCATCCCGGCGGGCAGCAGCTCGTCGATGCCCTGGCGCACCAGCGTGTGCGTCTGCCCGCCGCACACCTCCATGATCCGCCAGGGCCGGGTGGCGGTCTGCCGCAGCTCGTCCAGCAGCCGCCGGGCGAGGACGGGATCGCGGTATTCGTCGAGGTACTTCATCGGCCCTCCGCGTGCGTCATCGATGCGAGAGATCGAGCCGGATGTCCACGACCCCCTCCACCGCCCGCACCGCCCGCGCCACCACGGGCACGAGCATCCGGTCGGGCAGACGGCCGCCGAGCGTGACCACGCCCTCCTTCACGCTCACGGTCAGGGGGGTGAGGACCGGGAGCTGGCCCAGCACGCTGTGCCGGATCTCGTCGGCGATCTCCTCGTCGTCCCGGAGGAAGACCTTGAGCAGATCACTACGGCTGACCACGCCCTGGAGCAGGCCGACCCCGTCCACGACGGGCAGCCGCTTGACATGCCGGCGGGCCATGATCCGGGCGGCCTCGGCCAGCGAGGCGTCGGCGTGCACGGTCACGGCCGGGGTGCTCATCAGCTCGCCCGCGGTGATCGCGCCGGCCTTCCTCCGGACTTCCGGATCACCCTCCTCGGTGTCCCGGAACTCCTCCTTGGCCATCAGATCGGCCTCGGAGACCACCCCCACGACCCGGCCCTCGCCCGCCAGGACCGGCAGGGCGCTGACCTTCCACTGGTCGAGCAGTTCGACGATCTCCTTGAAGGGCGCCTCACTGCCGACGGCGACGACGGTGTGCGTCATCACATCGCTCACGGTGTACGGAGATTCAGGCATCGCAGCCTCCCGAAATGTCGTGCGGGGTGTCCGATGAGGTACGGACGACCGTCAGGTCGAGGAAGTGGGTGGAGCACGAGATGCACGGGTCGTGATTGCGGATCGCCCGCTCGCACAAGGCCGTCAACTCGGCGTCGTCCGGGTCGCGTTCGCCGATCGCCCGCTGGGTCAGCCGACGCAGGTCGTCCTCGATCGCGCCCTGGTTCTGTGCCGTCGGCGGCACCAGCAGCGCACTGGTCACCAGACCGTCCGCGTCCAGTTCGTAGCGGTGATAGAGGAGTCCGCGGGGCGCCTCGGTGGCGCCGTGGCCGACGCCCGCGACCGGAGGTACGTCCGTGTACGGCTGTGAGGGCGGCTCGTAGGCGTCGATGATCCGCAGCGCCTCCGCGACGGCGTACACGCTCTCCACCGCCCGCACCAGGATCGACCGGAACGGATTGCGGCACACCGCGCCCTCGCGCGGATCGCCCAGCCCCGCCTCGACGGCCGCCTCCAGCGCCACCGGCGACAGCCGTGCACCGCCGATCGCGAACCGGGCGAGCGAGCCGGTGAGATGCAGCCGGCCGTCCAGTCGCGAGTGCAGCGCCGTGGAGTGCTCCACATGGGTCTCGGTGACATGCCCGGTGAACTCCCGCACGGGGAAGGAAGCGGTGGAGCCGTCCGCGCGCAGCACCGTCGGCGTACCGCCTTCGATGGCATAGGTGTCCGGGGCGGCCAGCGCCAGCAGGTCGGCCTCGACCTCGGCATCCGGGAACTCGAAGCCGGCCACCCAGCGCACGGTCTCCCACGCATCGTCCAGCGCCTGCTTCAACTGCTCGGCGAGCGGCCTCAGTTCGGCACGCGTCGGCACCCGGTGGAAGCCGCCCAGCCGTACGTTGACGGGGTGCACGGCCCGCCCGCCGATCAGCTCCATCAGGGAGTTGCCCGCCTTCTTGAGCCTGAGTCCGCGCTCGACGTCCGCCCGGTGGGTGCGGGCCAGCTCGATCGCGCTCGCACGGCCCAGGAAGTCCGGGGCGTGCAGCAGATAGATGTGCAGGACCTGGCTCTCGATCCACTCCCCGCAGTACAGCAGCCGGCGCAGGTCCCGGATCACCGGGTCGACCGTCACCCCGCACGCGTCCTCGATCGCCGCGCACGCGCTCATCTGATAGGCCACCGGGCAGATCCCGCACACCCGCGCCGTGATGTCCGGCGGCTCGGTGTACGAACGCCCGCGCAGGAACGCCTCGAAGAAGCGCGGCGGTTCGTAGATCTCCAGCCGTGCGTCGGTGACCGTGCCGTCGTGGACGTTCAGACGCAGGGCGCCCTCGCCCTCGACCCGGGACAGCGAGCCGACGTGCAGGACACGGGATCCGCGGTGCGTCACTTGCCCAACTCCTCTTCGAAAGCCGCCGTGTTGAAGGTGTGCAGGAACCGCTCCACGTCGTCCTCGTCGAGGCCGTCGCGGCGCAGCAGCGGGATCAGCGCGGGCAGGTTCACCGACCCGGACGGGCCGAAGCAGCCGAAGCAGCCGCGGTGGTAGGCCGGGCAGAGCGCACCGCACCCGGCGTGCGTGACCGGACCGAGGCACGGCGTGCCGTGGGCGACCGTCACACAGACCGTGCCGCGCCGCTTGCACTCGAAGCACACGCTGTGGTTCGGCACGTCCGGCCTGCGGCCGGCGAGGAACGCGGTGATCACCTCGATGAGCTGCCTGCGGTCGATCGGGCAGCCGCGCAGCTCGAAGTCGACGTCCACATGGGCCGAGACGGGGGTGGAGGTGGCGAGGGTGGAGATGTACTCGGGGTGTGCGTAGACCGTGCGCCGGAACTCGTCGACGTCCGCGAAGTTCCTCAGAGCCTGGATGCCGCCGGCCGTGGCGCACGCCCCGATGGTCACCAGGTGGCGCGAGGCGGCGCGGATCGCCCGGATCCGCCCGGCGTCCTCGGCCGTGGTGATCGAGCCCTCGACGAGGGAGAGGTCGTAGGGGCCCTCTTCCACCGCGCTGGAGGCCTCCAGGAAGTGCGAGATGTCCACCTCGCCCGCCAGCGCCAGGAGTTCGTCCTCGCAGTCCAGCAGGGTGAGCTGGCAGCCGTCGCAGGAGGCCAGCTTGAACACCGCGAGCCGGGGCCTTGTCCTGGTGGCGGTCATCTCACAACTCCCTTACGGAGAGAAGGGGTTCCGCGCATCCCCAGTCCACGACGGGACCCGCCCGGCACACCAGCAGGGGACCGAGCTGGCAATGGCCGCAGTGCCCGGTCGCGCACCGCATGTTCCGCTCCAGCGAGACCTGGATGCGGTCGCGGGGCACACCGCGGTGGGCGAGTTCGCGGGCTGTGGCCCGGATCATCGGCTCGGGACCGCACACGTACGCCGTCGTCTCCTGCGGCTCGAACTGCGCCCGCCCGAGCAGCTGGGTGACCACGCCGACGTCGCCCCGCCAGTCGACCTCGGGCCGGTCCACCGTGACGCCGGTGTACGCGGTGGCCCAACTGACCACCTCCGCCCGGGCGATCAGGTCGCTCGGGGTGCGCGCACCGATCAGGACGTTCACACGCCCGTACGCGGCCGGCTCGGCCAGCACCGCCAGGATCAGCGGCCGCAGCGGCGCGAAACCGATGCCGCCCGCCACGACCACGACGTCACGTCCGCGCGCCCGCGCCGACTCCCAGCCGGTGCCGTAGGGGCCGCGGATGCCGAGGACATCACCCACCCGGGCCGCGCACAGCCCGTCGGAGACCGCGCCCACCGAGCGGATCGTGTGCGCGAGGCCGCCGGTGGCCTGCACGGAGCTGACGGACACCGGAATCTCGCCACGCCCGAAGGAGTGCACCATCGCGAACTGCCCCGGCAGGAAGTCGGGGAGTGGGGTGGCCACCGGTTCGAACCGGAGCGTGACCGTGTCGGCGGTCTCCGCCCGGCGGGCGACCACCCGGTGGGGCACCGGCAGCGCGGTCATCGCTCGTCCTTCGTGTCGTAGATGCCGTACAGGTCGACCAGCCGGGCGCGGGCCGCATTGAGCCGGTGGGCCAGCACCCGCCCGACCCAGTGCTCCACGGCACGCCCGAACCCGGGGTCGTCCAGGCACATCAGACGGACGGCGACGGCATCGAACTCGTAGGCCTGCAAGGGCGTGACGGCCCCCGCGCCGAGCTGCCACACGAACGGCTCGTACAGCCAGGACCAGCCGAGGAGATCGCCGACGCCGAGCGTCTCGACGACCGGCGGGCGGCGGCCGGGAACGTGGATGTCGAGGGCGGCCGTCCCACTGCGGATGATCCAGAACCGGTTCGCGTGCCCGCCCTCCTCGAAGAGGCGGCTGCCCTGCGGGAAGGTGGCCTCGCGGCCGACCCGCAGCAGCCGCTCGCGGTGCTCGGCGGGCAGGGCGTGGTTCATGCGCAGGGCGATCGAGGGGGGCATCAGTCCGACTCCGTTCCGCGTTCGGCCTGCAGCGCGGCCACTTCCTCCGTGATGTCGATGCCGACCGGGCACCAGGCGATGCAGCGCCCGCAGCCCACGCATCCGGTCGTGTCGAACTGGTCGTGCCAGGTCGAGAGCTTGTGGGTGAGCCACTGCCGGTAGCGGCTGCGGGGCGTTTGGCGCACCGAGCCGCCGTGCAGATACGAGAAGTCCAGGTCGAAGCAGGAGTCCCAGCGCTGCCAGCGCTCGGTGTGGTCACCGGTCAGATCGGTGACTTCCTCCGTGGTGGTGCAGAAGCAGGTCGGGCACACCATGGTGCAGTTGCCGCAGGTCAGACAGCGCTCGGCGACGTCGTTCCAGCGTTCGGCGTCCAGGCTCGCGCCCATCAGGGAGCGCAGGTCGACCGGGGGCAGTGAGCGGCCCATCCGGTCGCGGGCCGCGTCCACCGAGGCGCGGGCGGTGGCCTCCGTGACCAGGTCGGCGCCGTGGTGCGGAACCCGGTCCAGCAGCCGGGCGCCTTCCTCGCTGCCCACACGCACCACGAAACGGTGCCCGCCCTGGTCGACCACCTCGGTGAGTGCGAGGTCGTAGCCGGGGTCGGCGGCGGGTCCTCCACCGGTGGAGACGCAGAAGCAGGTGGCGCCGGGCTCGGTGCACTCGGCGGCGATCAGCAGCGCACCTCGGCGCCGCTTCCCGTAGCCGGTGTCCTCGTAGCGGCCGCCGGTCAGCACGCGGTCCTGGATGGCGATGGCCCGCAGGTCGCAGGGCCGGACACCGAGGAAGGCGTATGCCGGGGCCGCGGGCTCGTGCGCGGTGAACGTCACCTCGCCCTCGGCCGTCCGGTCGGCGCTCCACAGCTGCTCACGGGACGGATGCAGGAAGTTCTTCCAGGACTGCGGGCCCGCGCTGTGCGCGAAGACGGCGCCGTCCTCGCGGGGCACCAGGCGGTACCGTCCGGCCTCCAGCTCGACACCCCAGCCGTACGGCAGGGCATCCGCGGAGGTCAGCTCGGACAGCACGATCGCACCGTCGCGGACGGTCGGCCCGACGACGGTCCGTCCGTCCGCCACCAGCACCGCGACCAGGGCACTGAGCCCGTCCCGATCGAGCACGGCCGGGGCTGCGCTCATGTCGTTCCTCCTCGTCGCTGACTCCACTCTCAGCTTCTGACGGCGCCCGCCGCGTCAGGCAGGGGCCAACTGGCCCAGCCGCACAAGCCGACCGGACCTGCGGCGCCCCGAAAGGGGCGCGGGGCCGTATCGATGTGCGGCTCCGCCGCGTGGGCGGGCTCAGCCACAGACGGCTCGCGGCCGGCACCTGGCTTGCGGCCGGCATGTGGGCTGCGGTCGGCACGTGGCTTGCAGGAACGCCAGGCAGTGGGCCCGCCGGATGCAGCGCCGGGCCGAGCGTGCCTCGCGGCGCGCCCACCGCGGGCGGCGGCCGGCACGTGGCTCGCGGCGGAGACATGGCCTGCCGCCCATCGCTCCGCCGGCCGAGCACTAGGGAAGGGCCTCGCCCAGTTCCCCCTCAACGGCCCCCGCCATGGCCCGCAGCACGTCCAGCGTCCGTCGAGCCTCCGCTTCGTCGACCAAGGTGATCGCAAATCCGACGTGCACGATCACGTACGCGCCCACATCCGCCTCGGGCGTGCAGCTCAGACAGACCTCGCGCCGTATCCCGCCGAAATCCACCGTGGCCATCCGCAGCCCCGCATCGTCGTGGATCTCCACAACCCGTCCCGGGATGCCCAGGCACATGTGTGCTCACCTCTCTCCGGCCAGCCGTGCGGCGGCGACCGCCGCCTGGCCGTAACTGATGCCGCCGTCCCCGACCGGGACCTGACCGCCGACCAGCACCCGCAGCCCCTGTGCGTGCAGCCGCCGCCTCACCTCCGTCAGCAGACGGCGGTTGACGAAGCAGCCACCGCCGAGACACACCGTGCGCGGCGCGCCCTCGGCCACCGCGCGCGCGACGAGCTCCGCGGTGACGATCCCGAGCGTCATATGGAAGGCCGCGGCGAGCCGCGCCACCGGCTCCCCGTCCAGCCGCCGCTCCAGCAGATCGGCCAGCGTCGGCGCGGAGTCGTACACCCACAGACCCTGCGCCCGGACCACCCGATGGGCCAGGGCCGCGGCGTGCTCGGCGCCCGCGGCCGCTTCGAGCAGGACGGCCGCCTCGCCCTCGTAGCCGGCCCGGTCGCACAGCCCCAGCAGTGCGGCGACCGTGTCGAAGAGCCGTCCGGCGCTGGAGGCGCGCGGGCAGTTCACGCCCCGGGCGACCATCGCGCGTACGGCGGAGACCTCGGCCGGATCGAGCCGGTCCGTGAAGGCGCGGGTGAGCCAGGGATACGGACGCGGCGAGCCCAGCGTCTCGGCGCCGAACAGCTGGCCCAGCGCCGTGCGGGAAGGATGGCGTACCGCCGCGTCGCCGCCGGCCAAGGGCGCGGTCGCGAACCTGCCCACGCGACGGTAGCCGCTCAGATCGGCGACGAGGATCTCGCCGCCCCACAGCGTGCCGTCGTCGCCCAGTCCCAGGCCGTCGTAGGCGACACCGAGGAAGTGCCCCTGCACGCCGTGCTCGGCCGCGCAGGCGGCCACGTGCGCGTGATGGTGCTGCACCGCGATGCGGCGCAGCGGCTGCGCCTCGGCCCACTGCGTGGACAGATAACCGGGGTGCAGGTCGTGGGCGAGGACCGCGGGTTCGATGCCGGTGAGGCGCTTGAGGTGCTCGTACGACGCCAGAAACGCCTCATGGGCGGCCACATCGGCCAGATCTCCGGTGTGCGGACCGAGATGGGCCCGGCCGTCGGCGGCCAGGGTGAAGGTGTGCTTGAGCTGGGCGCCGGCCCCGGCGACCGGCTCACGCACGGACAGCGGCAAGGGGGCGGGGGCCAGCCCGCGGGCCCGGCGGACCGTGATCCGGATCCGCCCGGTGAACTGCACCACCGAGTCGTCGTAGCGGGAGCGGATCGGCCGGTCGTGGGTGAGGAAGCCGTCCGCGACACCGGCCAGCGTGCGCCGGGCGTCGGTGTCGTCGACGGCGATCGGCTCGTCGCTGAGGTTGCCGCTGGTCACCACGAGAGGACGTGCCAGCTCGTCGAGGAGGAGGTGGTGCAGGCCGGTGGTGGGCAGGAACAGTCCGACGCGGCCCAGGCCGGGGTGCACCTCGTGGGCGAGCGGGGCAGTGCCGTGCCACCGGCGCCGGGCGAGCAGTACCACCGGGCGCTCCGGGGACGTCAGCGCCTGCTCCTCCGCGGCGCCGATCCGCGCCAGGCGGGTGGCCGTGCCGAGGTCACGGACCATGACCGCGAACGGCTTCGTCGGACGGTGCTTGCGGCGCCGCAGCTCCGACACGGCCGCCGGATCGCCCGCGTCGCACACGAGCTGGTAGCCGCCGAGCCCCTTCAGCGCGACGATCCCACCCGCCTCGACGGTCTTCACCGCCGCCCGCAGCGCCTCCTCACCGCGCAGGTCCTCCCAGGCCAGCCGGGGACCGCAGGCGGGGCAGGCGACGGGTTCGGCGTGGAAGCGCCGGTCGCGCGGATCGGCGTACTCGGCGGCGCACCGGGCACACAGCGGGAAGCGGCGCATGCTGGTGCGGATCCGGTCGTAGGGCAGGTCCTCGATGATCGTGGCGCGCGGCCCGCAGTCCGTGCAGTTGATGAACGGGTAGCGGTGGCGGCGGTCGCGAGGGTCGTGCAGCTCGGCCAGGCAGGCTTCGCAGATCGCCGCGTCGGGCGGGATCTCGCGCGGCGCCGCGTCCATGCCTACGGGTGCGCTGTGTCGTACCTGGAAACCCCGGCCATACGTCTGCTCAGGTGTGCCCTCGCCGCTCAGCCGGACGCGGCGCACCCGGGCGAGGGCCGGCGCGTCGGTGCGCAGCCGGATCGCGAACTCGTCAATGGTGCCCGGCGGTCCCGTGACCTCGCCCTCCACGTGCCCGTTGACATTGGCCACCCAGCCGTCCAGGCCGAGCGCGGACGCGGTGCGGTACACGAAGGGGCGGAAGCCGACGCCCTGGACGATCCCCTCCACATGGAAGCGCCGCACGGTCATGCCGGCCTCCCGGCCGCGGTCTTCCGGTACCGGTCGAGCTCGGACTCGACGGCCCGGCCGAGGGGTTCCACGGCGTCCTCGACGGCGGGGGAGAGGCCGGTGCCCAGCGCGCTCTCGGCGCCCTCCACGGCGTACACGACGAGGTGCGCGGGCAACACGCCAAGCGCACGGGCGAGTTCGACGGCCTCGCCGAGACCGAGGCCGTGCGAGCTGGTCGTCTGCGGCTGCGCCAGGAGACCGCCCGCGAGTTCGAGGCGGTGCACACGGCCGGGCACGCCCGGGTGGGCATGGGCGGCGTCCACGACCACCGCGAGATCCGCGCCCTCCCACAGCCCGATCAGCCGTCCGGGCTCGCCGTCGCAGGTCGCGAGCACGGTCCCCGGCGGCAGCGGCCGCTGGGCGGCCCGTTCGCGCAGCCGGGCGAGCACGGCCCAGCCCACGCCGTCGTCGCGCCGGAACTCGTTGCCGACGCCGATGACGGCGATCCGCGCACGCGTCCTCATGGTCCTCACGGTGCGCCGACGCCATCCGGTCCTACAGGGGCCGAACGACCCAAGCGCCGGGGCCGACCCTCCCCCGATCATGCGGGGACGACGGCCACCGGGCGACGGGAGCGCTCCAGCAGCTCCCGGAGGGTGGCACCCGGGGCGGAACGCCGCCCGACCACCACCAGCTCGGCACCTTCCGAGGCGTGGACCAGGGCCTCCACCGGGGGGAACAGCATGACGTCCTCGAGGACGTCGACGTCGGGGTACTTCGTGCGCCACGGCCGCAGCACGTCGGACAGCAGCTGCACCTCCTGGTCCTCCCAGGTGGCGCGGTCCTCCTCCAGCACGGGGAAGGGCGAAGCGGCAGCGGCCGCGGGCAGCTTCCAGGCGTACACCGCATGCAGCCGTGCACCGCGCAGCCGGGCCGCCTCGAAGGCGAAGTCGAGCGGGCCGCCGACCGGGTCCCGGACGTCGACGCCGACGGTCACGCCGGCGGACGGGCGCGGCGGACCCTGGCCGTCGAGCGGACCGGGCACCAGGACCACCGGCCCGGCGGACCCCTCCGCCAGGCGCGCTGCGGTGGCGCCCACCGTGCTCCCGGCGCCACCGCCCTCGCCACGCCGGCCGAGCACGACCAGCTCCGCCTCCTCGCCCACAGCACGCAGGACGGGGGCGGGCATCCCGGTGTGGCTCTCGCCGCGCACCCGCAGCGCCGGGTGCCGCTCGACGAGTTCGGCCACCACGTGGTCCGCCACGGCCGCCGGACGGTACGGCCACTGCTCCACCGGGTCCAAGGGGGCCGGCGGTACCACGTGCACCACCCGCAGGGGCAGCCCGCGCAGCAGCGCCTCGCGTGTCGCCCACTCGGCCGCGGCACGGCTGCATGCCGACCTGTCGACACCGGCGATGATCACTCGTTGCATGGTGTGCCGCCTTCCGAGCGGGGATCTCCCCACCCTCGCCGTCCGCCCCCCGGCGTGCGCAGGGGCCGAACGGACCCGGTTGGAGACCTGGCGGCCCATACCCGCCGGTAGGCCACGGTACGAAGCTGGCAGCGAGGAGCAGACCGAGCGCAGGAGGTGCGCACCATGCTTCCGCCCGTCATCGCCGGAGTCGACGGATCCGCCGAGAGTCTCGCCGCCGCCGAGTGGGCCGCCCGGGAGGCGGTACGCCGCGACCTGCCGCTGCGGCTCGTGCACGCCTGGAACTGGCACCCCCGCCAGGAGGACGGCGAGATCGCCACCGCAGCACAGCGCCACCTCGCCCAGCGGTCCCTGCGCCAGGCGGAGGACCGCATCCGCCGCACCTGCTCCGCCGTGAAGCTCGACCAGGAGCAGGTCGAGGGCCCCGCGACCGCCGCCCTGCTGAAGGCGGCCGAACAAGCCGCCCTGCTGGTGGTGGGTTCGCGCGGTCTCAGCGGCTTCACCGGGTTCCTGGTCGGTTCGGTCGCCCTGGGTGTGGTGGCGGGGGCCGGCAGGCCCGTCGTCCTCGTCAGGGCCGGTGAGGAGGCCGCCGACGAGCATCTGCCGGACGACGACGGCGCCGGGTCCACCCGCACCGGATACCGGGACGTCGTCCTCGGCATCGACCTCGCCGACCCCTGCGACGAGGTGATCGAGTTCGCCTTCGAGGAGGCCCGGCTGCGGCGCTCGCGGCTGAAGGTCGTGCACGCCTGGCAGCAGCCCTCACCCATCGGGCTCGGCTCCGGGGACATCGGCCTGGTGAACCGCCCGGACCGGGCCGAGGAGTGGCTCGGCTTCCTGACCGCCGTCCTCCAGGTGTGGCGCGAGAAGTACCCCGGGGTCCAGGTCGTCGAGACCGTGACCGAGGGCCGCGCGGCCTCGGTACTGGTGCGGGCCGCGTCCGGGGCGAGCCTGCTCGTCGTGGGCCGCCGCAGGACCGGGCGGCCCACCGCCCCCCGTACCGGCCCGGTCGCCCACGCCGCCATCCACCACGTCGGCTGCCCCGTGGCCGTCGTACCCCATGACTGAGAGGCCGCGATGACCAAGCCGACGAAGTACGTGTACGGATTCGCCGAGGGCGGCCGCGACATGGCGGCCCTGCTCGGCGGCAAGGGCGCCGGACTCGCCGAGATGACCCGGATCGGCCTGCCCGTCCCGCCCGGATTCACCGTCACCACCGACGCCTGCAAGGTCTACCTGGCCACGGGCGAGGAACCGCCCGAACTCGGCGTCGAGGCCGCCCAGGCCCTGGCCGGTCTGGAGCGGGCCATGGGACGGACCCTCGGCGCCCCCGACGACCCCCTGCTGGTGTCCGTGCGCTCGGGCGCCCGCTTCTCCATGCCCGGCATGATGGACACCATCCTCGACATCGGGCTCAACGACCGGTCGGTCAACGGGCTCGCCAAGGCCTCCGGGCAGGAGCGGTTCGCCTGGGACTCCTACCGCAGGCTCATCCAGATGTTCGGGCACACCGTGATGGGCGTGGACGGCGACCTGTTCGAACAGGCCATCGCCGCGCTCCCCCAGTCTCGCCTTCGCTCGACCGGGGGAGCCCCCATGGCGGACGACCACGACCTCGACGTCGGCGAACTCATGGCGCTCACCGAGGAGTTCAAGGCCGTCATCCGCAAGGAGACCGGCGAGGACTTCCCGCAGGACCCGGCCGACCAGCTCGCCCGCGCCGTCCGCGCGGTCTTCGACTCCTGGAACACCGAACGCGCCCACGTCTACCGCCACCGCGAACACATCCCGGAGGACCTCGGCACCGCCGTCAACGTACAGGCCATGGTCTTCGGCAATCTGGGCGCCGACTCCGGCACGGGCGTCGCCTTCACCCGCGACCCCGCCACCGGAGAACGCGGCATGTACGGCGACTATCTGCCCGACGCGCAGGGCGAGGACGTCGTCGCAGGCGTGCGTGACGCGCTGCCCCTGCGCGAGCTCAGGTCCCTCGACCCCCGGGCCTACGTCGAGCTCGGCGACCATCTGCGCACCCTTGAGAGGCACTACCGCGACCTGTGCGACGTCGAGTTCACCGTCGAACGCGGCAAGCTGTGGATCCTGCAGACCAGGGTGGGCAAGCGCACCGCAGAGGCCGCCTTCCGCATCGCCCACGACCTGCGCGAGGAAGGGACGATCAGTGCCGACGAGGCGCTGGCCCGTGTGAACGGCGCCGAGCTGTCCCGGCTGATGTTTCCCCGCTTCGACGTGAAGACCACCGACGTGCCCCTCGCCCACGGCGTGCCCGCCTCGCCGGGCGCCGCGGTGGGTGCCGTCGTCTTCGACTCCACCGAGGCCGTACGGCGTGCCGCAGCCGGCGAGCCGGTGGTCCTCGTCCGCCGCGAGACGACCCCCGACGACCTGCCCGGCATGATCGCCGCACAGGCCGTGCTGACCAGCCGCGGCGGCAAAACCAGCCATGCCGCGGTCGTCGCGCGCGGCATGGGCAAGGTGTGCGTGTGCGGCGCGGAGGAGCTGGCCGTGGACCCGCTCGCGCGGCAGTTCACCGCTGCGTCCGGAGCAGTGGTCCGCGAGGGCGACGTCGTCTCCGTCGACGGCACGGCGGGCACCGTGCACCTCGGTGCCCTGCCGCTCACCGCCTCCCACGTCGGACGCGCCCTGGAGACCGGGACCGCCACGGATGCGCTCACCGAGGCCGTGCTGGGCGCTCTGGCCCGCGCCGACTCGGGGCGCCGCCTGCAGGTGCGGGCCAACGCCGACACACCCGAGGACGCCGTCCGCGCCCGCGCGCTGGGCGCGCAGGGGATCGGGCTGTGCCGCACCGAGCACATGTTCCTCGGCGAGCGCAGGGAACTGGTCGAGGCGATGATCCTGGCCCGCGACGACCTCGCACGCGAACGGGCGCTGGACGCCCTGCTGCCGCTGCAGCGGGCCGACTTCACCGCCATCCTCGAGGCGATGGACGGGCTGCCGGTGACGATCCGGCTGATCGATCCGCCGCTGCACGAGTTCCTGCCCGACCGCACCGAACTGGCCGTCCGCCTGGCCCGCACCGAGCACCCGGACCCGCACGAGAGGGAACTGCTCGCCGCCGTGGAGCGGATGCACGAGCAGAACCCGATGCTGGGCCTGCGCGGGGTCCGCCTGGGTCTGGCCGTGCCGGGCCTGATGGCCATGCAGGTGCAGGCGATCGCCGAGGCCGTGGTCGAGCGGCTGCGCGTGGGCGGCACCCCGCGGGCCGAGATCATGATCCCGCTGGTCGGCACGGTCGAGGAACTGAGGCTGGCCCGCTCCGAGGCGGAACTGGTGCTCGGCGA
The DNA here is from genome assembly GCF_039532765.1 of Streptomyces longisporus. Lineage (NCBI taxonomy): Bacteria > Bacillati > Actinomycetota > Actinomycetes > Kitasatosporales > Streptomycetaceae > Streptomyces > Streptomyces longisporus. Next base: position 210,129 of record NZ_BAAASG010000002.1, on the reverse strand, counting down.
GGTGGAGACCGAGACCGGTCTGAGGCTCGACTGCCCGATCGGCACGATGATCGAGCTGCCACGCGCCGCGCTCACCGCCGGACGCATCGCAGAGGCGGCCGACTTCTTCTCCTTCGGCACCAACGACCTCACCCAGACCACCTGGGGCCTGTCCCGCGACGACGCGGAGGCGTCCTTCTTCCCGCTCTACATCGACAAGGGCGTCTTCTCCGTGTCGCCCTTCGAGACGATCGACCAGGAGGGCGTCGGCCGGCTGGTGGAGCTCGGCGTCGAGGCGGGCCGCGCCGTCAACCCCCGCCTGGAGACCGGGGTGTGCGGGGAGCACGGCGGTGACCCCGACTCGATCCACTTCTTCCACCGCGTGGGACTGGACTACGTCTCCTGCTCGCCGTTCCGGATCCCGGCGGCCCGGCTGGAGGCGGGCCGTGCGTCCCTGATGGACACCACCGGTATCAGCGACAGCCGGTGACGCGTTGTCCGGTGACGGGGCGGAGGATTTTGCCCACGGGGCCCGGCAGTGTGGTCGTGGTGACGGGCAATGAATTACCGAATGGATAACATTGCCCAGTTATGGGGTGAATTGCCTCTCGCGTCTCGACCTCAGGAGGACCCTATCGCCGCGACGAGTTCGGCAGCGGCCGTGTCCGCGCCGGGGAATCAGCCCCCTGAGGCCGACCAACTGCAGAGGATGCTGCGCCGCCCCGAGTACCGCAGGGCGCTGGTGTTCTGCGGGCTGATCGGTCTTCCGGTGGCGCTCCTCGCGTTCTGGTTCCTCGTGGCGCTCCACCAGCTGGAGCAGCTGATCTGGACCGACTGGCCCAAGGACCTGGGCTGGAAGCAGGCGCCCTGGTGGTGGGCGCTGCCCTTGATGGCGGTGGCCGGGCTGACCGTGGGTCTGGTGGTCGCCCGGCTTCCTGGGCGGGGCGGGCACATCCCGGCGGGCGGTCTGCACGCCGGCGGGATCACCGAGAAAGCGCTGCCGGGTGTCCTCGTGGCCGCGCTCGTCGGACTGCCACTCGGGGTCGTACTGGGTCCCGAGGCGCCGCTGATCGCCCTGGGCGGCGGTCTGGCGCTGCTCTTCGCGAGTCTGGTCCGGGCGCCCCGGACCGAGGCGAGCACGGCGTTGCTCGGCGCGGCCGGGGCCGCGGCGGCCATCTCGGCGCTCTTCGGGAACCCGGTGGTGGGGGCCGTGCTCCTGATGGAAGTGGCCGGGATGGGCGGGCCGCAGCTGTTCGCGGTGATGCTGCCGGCCCTGCTGGCCAGCGGAGTCGGGGACCTGATCTTCACCGGGTTCGTGCACTGGACCGGCCTGGAGACCGGGAGCCTGGACATCGGGCTGCCCAGTCCGCCACCGCTCGACTGGGCGGACGTCCTGTGGGTCCTGCTGATCGCGCCGGCCCTCGCCTTCCTCATCCACTGGGTCTTCGTGGGCGGGAGGTTCGTGGCCGGCTTCGTGACGACCCGGACTGTGCGGAACACCACCCTGTGCGCGCTGGGAGCGGCGGCATGCATCACTCTCTACGCCATCTCCACCGGCCGTTCGCCGGCCGAGGCCGCCCTGTCCGGGGAGTCCGTCCTGTCCGTCCTGGCGCAGCACCCGCACGCCTGGCCGGTGGGCGCCCTGGTCGCGGTGCTGGTGTTCAAAGCCCTCGCGTACGCCTTCTGCCTGGGCAGCCTGCGCGGCGGACCCGTCTTCCCCGCCCTGTTCCTGGGCGGGGCGGCCGGTGTCCTGCTGTCGCCGCTGCCCGGTCTGGGGCTGGTGCCGGCGATGGCGGTCGGGATGGCGGCGTCGGTGACCGCGGCCCTGCGGGTGCCCGTGAGCAGCGTGGTCCTGGTCGTGCTCCTGCTGGGCAACGTGGACACGGCGGCGCTGGTGGTGCTGGCCGCCGTGGTGTCCTTCGTGGTGGTTCAGCTGCTGCCGCAAGGGCCCGGTATCCCCGCGTTCGGCGAGCCGCCCACCGGTCGAGCGTCTCGCACAGGGCGTCGCGGCCACCCTGAGTGAAGACGGGTGAAGGCCTGCGGAAAGTCGCCCGGGAACGGTAGGCGCTCCTCGTTCCCGGTGCCCGTTCGGACGTGGTGACCGTCAGCGGGTGCCCGGGCCGCCGCTGCCGAAGGCTCCGCTGTTGCCCTCGCTCCAGCGCTTGCGCTTTTGCGACGCACTGGTCCTGCTCGGCGTATTGCCGTGACCGGGCAGCTCGTGCGGGGTCAGCCGGTGCTCGCTGCGGGGGATCTCGGCGGGTTCGCGGTTCTCCCGTACCTCGCGCACCGGGCCGTCGTCCGGCAGCTGCGGCTGATCCTCCGGGCGTGGCGGAGCGGGTTCGCGGCGACGGATGCGGGCGCCCAGGAAGAAGGCACCGATCAGCAGGGCCACGACCGCCACCCCCACGACGACCAAGCCGATTCCGAGTGCGCCGCGGCCTGCGGCGATGTCCATCCATGAGGTGCTCATGGGCTCGCGGGTACCCATGGGACCCGGCGCCAACCGAACCGACCCGGCCGGACCTCGGTACCCGTGTTTGAGGCGACAGGCGAAGGCAACCCGCCAGGTGTGACTTCTTCGACGACCCAGCAGGAGCTCTTCCGGTTCCTGGAGGACCGCTTCGCCTGCGCGCAGGCGTGCACCGAGTGCGCACGCGCGTGTGCTCTGCGCGCGAGCCTCGTGGACCCGGACGGCACGGAGGAGCAGGAACAGGTACGACGCAAGGGCATCATGTGCGCGGAGGTGTGCGACGCGACCTGCCGTGTGCTGTCCGAGCAGAACCGATTGGACGAGTCCGCCATCCGCATCCAGGTGGAGTGGTGCCGCACCGTGTGCCTGGAGTGTGCGCATGCCTTCGACCGGCTGCCGGGTGCCGAGGACGGCGCGAAGGCCTGCCGGCAGTGCGCCGAGGCGTGCACGGAATTCCTCGCCACGCTGAACTGACGATCACAGCGGGGCGCCGACCGGCTGCCCGAGGCGCACGTTCCAGCGCCCGGACCTGCCGCTGAGTTCGATCGCCGTCAGCGGCGGGACGTCGGCGCGCCAGAACGCCGAATCCGGCGCCCCGAGCGCCCGGACCACGGCGGCCCGTACGGCCTCGGGCTCGACCACCGCGAGGGTGCGGCCCTGTGTCTGCGCGACCGTCTCCAGCCAGTCCGCCACCCGGTCGCACAGCGCCGCCACCGACTCCCCGCCGTGCGGTGCGGCCCCGGGGTCCGACAGCCAGCGGGCCAGCGCCTCCGGCTCCCGTTCGCTCACCTCCGTCAGCGTCGCACCGCGCCAGCGGCCCGCGTCCAGTGCCGTCAACTCCGGCGCCTCCACGGCGTCGAGGCCGAGAGCGACGGCCGTCTCGCGGCAGCGCACGGTGGGGGAGACCCAGACCCGTTCCGCCGCCGGCAGCGTGCCTGCGGCTGCCTTTGCCTGCCGCAGTCCCGAGGCGTCCAGCGGGCACCCGTCGTCGAAGCGGGCCTCCCTGAGGGCCGCGGTGATCGCAGGTGAGATCAAGATCACTCGGCTCGTCAAATGTCCACTCCCGCGCTCGGCATCGCTTCGAAATCCTTGAACTGACCATGATCCGGCGGCGAAAACGGCTCACCAGGGGCGCTCACGGCCGTCCCGTGCGCCCTTGGCCCCACCTCCGCTTCGCGGTACCTTCTCGTGGATATTGACGACGGCACAGCGGAAGCCGGTGGAATTCCGGCACGGTCGCGCCACTGTATGCCGGGCACGCACCCTGGGTGTGTGCCGGGCGAGTCAGACCCGCCCCGTCGTCGCGTGCACCACCGAGACGGGACGCGAGTTCCCCAGGAGGGCCTGCCATGGCGCAGTCTGTCGCTCAGCCGACCATCACCCCCACCGCCGTACCGGCAAAGCTGCCGATCGGCGCGATCGTCCCCTGGGCGGTCTTCTTCGGCATCCTGATGCTGGTTCTGCTCTACTTCGTCGGCGCCGAGCAGGGCGCCACCTCCGTGATGAGCGGGGACAACGTCCACGAGTGGGTGCACGACGCCCGCCACCTGCTCGGCTTCCCCTGCCACTGAGGGCGGCGAGAGAGCACGGCCGCCCATGAACTCGGCAACCGTCCGCAACCTCCTGGTGCGCGGCATGCTCGCGGGACTCGCCGCGGGCCTGCTCGCCCTCGTCGTCGCCTACTTCCTCGGTGAACCGCGCGTGGACGCGGCCATCGCCTACGAGCAGGCGCACTCCCACGAGCACGGCGTCGAAGCCGTCAGCCGCACGATGCAGTCCACCGCGGGCCTGTCCACCGGTGTTCTGGTCTACGGCGTCGCGTTCGGCGGCATCGCCGCCCTCGCGTACTGCTTCGCGCTCGGCCGCATCGGCCGCTTCGGGCCGCGCGCGAGCGCGCTGCTCCTGGCGGCCGCCGGGCTGATCGCCGTGTACGTCGTGCCGTTCCTGAAGTACCCGGCCAACCCGCCGTCCGTCGGCGACCCCGACACCATCGGCAAACGCACCACGCTGTACTTCCTGATGGTGGTGCTGAGCGTGCTGCTGGCCGTCGCCGCCGTCATCCTGGGCAGGCGCCTCGCGCCCCGCCTGGGCAACTGGAACGCGACCCTCGCCGCAGGGGCGTTCCTGGTCCTCACCATCGGGCTCGCGTACGCGTTCCTGCCGTCCTTCAACGAGGTCCCCAGGGACTTCTCCGCCACCCTGCTCTGGCAGTTCCGACTGGCGGCCCTGGCCGTCCAGTTGACCCTGTGGGCCTCCTTCGGGCTGGTCTTCGGGGTGCTGGCGGAGCGGGTGCTCGTCCCGAGGCCGGTGCGGGCGAACGGCGCCGCCCAGCCAACTCCCGTTGCCCACTGACCGGTTCCACCAGGTCACTCGGCAAAGGGCCCCCGGTCGTCGACCGGGGGCCCTTTCCCTGTCCCTCGCCATTCCCAATTTCTGGAACACGTTCTACGGTGTGCGCCGTCAGGACCGGCCTGCGAAGCCTGGAGGCGCCGTGCACCTCGAATACACGCCCGAGCAGCAGCGGCTGCGCACTGAACTGCGCTCGTACTTCGCCGAGTTGGTGCCGGACAACGCCTACGCCCGGCATGGCGACCCGGCCGCCCAGAAACGTTTCTACCGCGAGACCATCCGGCGCCTGGGCGCCGACGGCTGGCTCGGCGTGGGCTGGCCGAAGGAGTACGGCGGGCGCGGGCTGACCGCGATGGAGCAGTTCATCTTCTTCGACGAGGCCGCGCAGGCCGGTGTACCGCTGCCGCTGATGGCGCTGAACACCGTCGGCCCTACGATCATGCAGTTCGGCACGGACGAGCAGAAGGAGTACTTCCTGCCCAAGATCCTCGCCGGCGAGATCGACTTCGCGATCGGCTACAGCGAGCCCGACGCGGGGACGGACCTCGCGTCCCTGAAGACGCGCGCCGTACGGGACGATGGGGGCACCTCCCGCTCGAGTGAATTCGAGAGCGGGGGAGAGTACGTCGTCAACGGGCAGAAGATCTGGACCACCAACGGCGACACCGCGGACTGGGTGTGGCTGGCGACCCGCACCGACCCCGATGCCCCGCCCCACAAGGGCATCACCATGCTCCTCGTCCCCACCACCGACCCCGGCTACTCCTGCACCGTCATCAACACCCTCGCCTCGCACGACACCACGGCGAGCTACTACGAGAACATCCGCGTCCCCGTCTCCCGCCGCGTCGGCGCCGAGAACCAGGGCTGGCGGCTGATCACCAACCAGCTCAACCACGAGCGCGTCACCCTCGCCGCCCACGGCACCATGGCCATCCGCGCCCTGCAGGACGTGCAGCGCTGGGCCACGGAGACCAAACTCGCCGACGGCCGCCGCGTCATCGACCTGCCCTGGGTGCGCCGCCGCCTCGCCCAGACCCACACCAGACTCGACGCGATGAAGCTGCTCAACTGGCGGATGGTGCACGCCGTCCAGAACGGCACCCTCACCCCGCAGGACGCCTCCGCGGTCAAGGTCTACGGCTCCGAGGCGCGCCGGGACGCCTACGCCTGGCTGATGGAGATCGTCGGCGCGGCGGGCGCGCTGAAGGAGGGCTCCGCGGGTGCGGTCCTGCACGGCGAACTGGAGCGCGGCTACCGCTCCGCCGTGATCTTCACCTTCGGCGGCGGCAACAACGAGATCCAGCGGGAGATCATCTCGTGGATCGGTCTGGGGATGCCCAGGGTCCGGCGTTAGCCTGCAGAGGTGACGGACATCCAGGCAGGCGACCCCGGGCTCTTCGGACCGTCCTCGGTGACCTGGCAGATGCACGGCGACCCGATGATGTGGGTCGCCGGAGTCCGCGCGCTCTACCTCCAGGCGCTGCACCCGCGGGCCGTACGAGGCGTCATGCAGAACTCCACTGCGTTTAATCGTCAAAAGAGTGGCCGCAACGACGCGTGGGGCCGGCTGATGCGCACCGCCAACTTCGTCGGCACCATCACCTACGGCACCACCGAGGCCGCCGAACGGGCCGGCGCCCGCGTCCGGAAGATCCACACCATGCTGTCGGCGACCGACCCGGACACGGGGGAGCGGTACGGCGTCGACGAACCCGAGCTGCTGCTGTGGGTGCACTGCGCCGAGATCGACTCCTATCTGCAGGTCGCGCGCCGCTCCGGCTTCCCGCTCACCGACGCGCAGGCCGACCGCTACATCGGCGAACAGCGCGCCGGCGCCCGCCTGGTGGGCCTCGACCCCGACGTCGTACCGGCCAACCAGGAGGAGATGGCCGCCTACTTCGAGAAGGTACGGCCCGAACTCGCTGTCGGACCAGAAGCACGCGAAGTGGACGACTTCCTGCTACGCCCGCCGACGCACCCCCTGCTCGTCCCCGCGCGCGAGGTGTTGTGGCGGCGCGTGGCCCGACTGGCGTACGCCGCCCTGCCGCCGTACGCCCACGAGCTGTACGGCAGACCCGCCCCGAAACCCGACACCGTCACCCTCCAACTGCGTGCCACAGGCAACCTGCTTCGCTGCATTCCCGCACGTCTGCGCTGGCAACTCCCGCCCAAACACATCCTGCGTGCCATGTCACGGCTCGGCCCCGGCTCCCGCCCGGCACCGTACAAACTCGGACGATAGCTCGCCATACTGGACGAGCCAGGGGTGGGCGGGACGAAAAGTAACGGGGGCGATCGCAGCAGATGGGGGACAGCAGGCTGATCCAGGGCCGGTACCGGCTGCTCGACCTGATCGGGCGGGGCGGCATGGGCGAGGTGTGGCGATCGCGCGACGAGTCGCTCGGCCGGCATGTCGCCGTGAAGTGCCTCAAGCCCCTCGGCCCGCACCACGACCAGTCCTTCACCCGGGTCCTCAGGGAACGCTTTCGCCGCGAGGCCCGCGTGGCCGCCGCCCTCCAGCACCGCGGGATCACCGTCGTGCACGACTTCGGGGAGTACGACGGCATCCTCTACCTGGTGATGGAACTCCTGGAGGGCCGCAACCTCTCCCAGCTCCTGGAGGACAACAAGCACCACCCGCTGCCGGTCGGCGACGTCGTCGAGATCGCCGACCAGGTCGCCTCCGCCCTCGCCTACACCCACCAGCAGGGCATCGTGCACCGCGACCTGAAACCCGCCAACATCATGCGGCTGGCGGACGGCACGGTGAAGATCTGCGACTTCGGCATCGCCCGCCTCGGCCACGACATCGGCTTCACCTCGCGGCTCACCGGCACCGGCATCGCCATGGGCACCCCGCACTACATGTCGCCCGAGCAGATCGGCGGCTCGGAGGTCGACCAGCGCAGCGACCTGTACTCGCTGGGCTGTGTCCTGTACGAGATCGCCACCGGGGTCCCGCCGTTCGACCTCGACGACGCCTGGGCGATCCTCGTCGGCCACCGCGACACCCCACCCCGGCCGCCGCGCAGTCGGCGGGCCGAGCTCCCCGAATACCTGGAGAAGATCATCCTGGACCTGCTGGCCAAGCTCCCCGAGCAACGCCCGCACGACGCACGGGAGCTGGGCCGCCGTATCACCGCGGGCCGCACGACACCGGCGTACGTACCGACCGTCGTGACCCCGCAGCCGGTGCTCCGACCGCCGGAGCAGGTCCCCTCCCGCGAGCCCCGGCTGCCCTCCTGGACGCGCGGCATGACCACCGGCCACAAGGCGACCGGCGCCGGCCTCGGCGCCACGCCTCCGGACGCCGGAGCGGGCCTCACCGGTGAATGGATTGCCCGGCCCGCGGGCGGACGGGGCGAGGGCCCCGCCCCCGACCGGCCCCCCGCGCCCTCCGCGCAGGTCCTCACCGCCCTCGCCGGACGGCACAACGCCGGGCTCAGCCTGGGACGCCTCGGCCGCTGGGCGGAGGCCGGCGAGGTGCACCGCGCGGTCGCCGCCGAACGCGCCCACCTCCTCGGCCCCGACCACCCCGACACCCTCGCCAGCCGCTACGAGGTCGCCTTCACGCTCAGCCGCACCGGCCGCGCCGCCGACGCCCTGCAGGAGTACAAGTTCGTGGCCGCCGCGCGAACCCGCGCGCTCGGCGCCGACCACCCCGACACGCTCGCCGCCCGTCAGGAAATGGCGTACGTGCTGGGCCAGTTGGGGCGTCACTTCGACGCTCACCAGGTGTACACCGCCGTGCTCGCCGCACGGGAGCGCGGCATGGGCCCCGACCACCCCGACACCCTGCGCTGCCGCCACAACCTCGCCTTCAACCTCAGCAGACTCGGCCGCCTGGAGGACTCCTACCGCATGGCCTGCGAGGTGGCCGCCGCCCGCGCCCGCGTGCTGGGGCCCCAGCACCCCGACACCCTCGTCACCCGCTACGAAGTCGCCTACGCGCTCGGCCAGTTGGACCGCTGGCCGGAGGCCCTGCAGACCTACCGCGAGGTCGCCGAGGCCCGCGCCCAGGCCCTCGGCCCCGACCACGCCGACACCCTCGCCGCCCGCTACGAGGTCGGCATCAGCCTCGGCCGCCTGGGCCGCAGCGCGGAGGCGCTCACCCTCTACCGCGACCTGATCGACGACCGCACCCGCGTCCAGGGCCCCACCCACCCCGAGACCCTGCGGGCCCGGCACGGCCTCGGCGTCAACCTCGGCCGCCTGGGCCGCTGGGAGGAGGCCCTCGCCGAGTCCCGCGACGTCTGCGCCATCCGCGAACGCGTCCTCGGCCCCGACCACCCCGACACCCTGGTCAGCCGCCGCGAGGTCGCCGTCGGCCTCGGCTGGCTGGGCCGCTGGTCCGACGCCCTCACCGAATACCGCCGCGTGGCCGCCGCCCGCGAACGCGTCCTCGGCCCAGACCACCCCGACACCCTCGCCAGCCGCAACGACGAGGCCCACTGCCTGGAACAACTCGGCCGCGCCGCCGAAGCCGTCGAGCTGTACCGCCGAGTGGCGGTACTGCGCCAGCAGCGGGCGCCGGGCGGGCGCTGACGGGGGCCCGATCTTCGGGGCTGGTTGTCGATGGGCGGCTGGGCTTCCGTGGTCCTGGGCCGGCCGGGCCGCGGGTCGAGCACCGTGGTGTGGCTGCCGCTCGCGGACATGTCCGGGGCCCCGGCTGGCCCGCACGCTGGCGGGCCGCGACGACGTGGCCCGATTGCCCGGAGCAGCTTGGCCGTGGTGCGGAGGCCGTCGAGGTGTACCGCCGAGTGGCGGTACTGCGCCAGCAGCGGGCGTCGGGCGGGCGCTGACGGGGCCCCGATCTTCGGGGCTGGTTGTCGATGGGCGGCTGGGCTTCCGTGGTCCTGGGCCGGCCGGGCCGCGGGTCGAGCACCGTGGTGTGGCTGCCGCCCGCGGACATGGCCGGGGCCCCGGCCGGCCCGCACGCTGGCGGGCCGCGACGACGTGGCCCGATTGCCTGGAGCAGCTTGGCCGTGGTGCGGAGGCCGTCGAGGTGTACCGCCGAGTGGCGGTACTGCGCCAGCAGCGGGCGTCGGGCGGGCGCTGACGGGGGCCCCGATCTTCGGGGCTGGTTGTCGATGGGCGGCTGGGCTGCCGTGGTCCTGGGCCGGCCGGGCCGCGGGTCGAGCACCGTGGTGTGGCTGCCGCTCGCGGACATGGCCGGGGCATCGGCCGGCCCGCACGCTGGCGGGCCGCGACGACGTGGCCCGATTGCCTGGCAGCCCGGCCGTGGTGCGCAGGCCGTCGAGGTGTACCGCCGGGTGGCGGTAGTGCGCCGGCAGAAAGTGTCCGGCGGACGCTGACGGGGTCGCTGGGTGGGCCGTGCACCGTGGTGTGGCTGCCGCCTGCGGATATGGCCGGGGCCCCGGCCGCCCCCGCACGCCAGCCGGTCGCAGCGACGTGGCCCGTGGCCTGGCAGCTTGGCCGCGGTGCGGAGGCCGTCGAGCTGTGCCGGGCGGGTGGCGGTACTGCGTCGGCAGCGGGCGTCGGGCGGACGCTGGCGCGCCTCGGGACCTTCGCGGCCTTGGTCGGCCGGGCCGCGGGTCGAGCACCGTGGCGTGGCTGCCGCCCGCGGACATGCCCCGGGCCCGACCACCCCGACACCCTCGCCAGCCGGAACGACGAGGCCCGCTGCCTGGAACAGCCGGCGCCGAAGCCGTCGAGCGGTACCGCGCCGGCGGCGCGCGTCCGGCGGGCGCCGACCCCGTCGCCGTACACCTCTGGCCGCTGACGATCATCGCGTGTTACCAAGAACCATGGCTGCACACGAGGGACACCGGACATACGACGCTGTGATCGTCGGCGGGGGCCACAACGGCCTGGTCGCCGCCGCCTACCTGGCCCGGGCCGGACGGTCCGTACTGGTTCTGGAGCGGCTGGGCCACACCGGAGGCGCCGCCGTCTCCACCCGCCCCTTCGCCGGCGTCGACGCACGGCTGTCGCGCTACTCCTACCTGGTCAGCCTGCTGCCGAAGAAGATCGTGCGCGACCTCGGCCTCGACTTCCGTATCCGGGCCCGCACCATCTCCTCGTACACCCCCGTGGAACGGGACGGCCGCCCCACCGGGCTCCTGGTCGGCGGCGGCGAGCGGCGCACCCGGGAGGCCTTCGCCCGGCTCACCGGCTCCGACCGCGAGTACGAGGCCTGGCAGCGCTTCTACGGCATGACCGGCCGCGTCGCCGAGCGGGTCTTCCCGACCCTCACCGAACCGCTGCCCACCCGCGACGAACTGCGCCGCCGCATCGACGACGAGGAGGCCTGGCGCACGCTCTTCGAGGAGCCCATCGGCACCGCGGTCGAGGACCGCTTCGCCGACGACCTCGTACGGGGAGTCGTCCTCACCGACGCCCTCATCGGCACCTTCGCCGACGCCCATGACCCTTCATTGGCCCAGAACCGCTGCTTCCTCTACCACGTGATCGGCGGCGGCACCGGAGCCTGGGACGTGCCCGTCGGCGGCATGGGCGCCCTGACCGACGCCCTGGCCACCGCGGCCCGGGACGCGGGTACCGCCATCGCCACCGGACACGAGGCCGTACGCATCGACACCGACGGCCAAACCGCCGAGATCACCTACCGCACGGCGGACGGGGAAGGCGTCGTAGCCGCCCGGCACGTCCTCGTGGGCGCTTCCCCGCAGGCCCTCGCCGAGCTGACCGGCGACACGCCCCCGACCCCCGCCGAGGGCGCCCAGCTCAAGGTCAACATGCTCCTCAAGCGGCTGCCGAGGCTGCGCGACAGCTCCGTAGACCCGCGCGAGGCGTTCTCCGGCACCTTCCACATCGCCGAGGGCTACCAGGAGCTCGCCGCCGCCCACGCCCAGGCCGCCTCCGGACAGCTCCCTGCCGCGCCGCCCTCGGAGATCTACTGCCACTCCCTCACCGACCCGACGATCCTCGGCCCCGACCTCGTCGACCGGGGCTACCAGACCCTCACCCTCTTCGGTCTGCACACACCCGCCCGGCTCTTCGAACGCGACAACGACGCCGTACGCGAAGAACTCCTGAAGTCCACCCTCGCCCAACTCGACGCCCACCTGGCCGAACCTCTCGCCGACTGCCTGGCGACCGACGAGGACGGCCGCCCCTGCATCGAGGCGAAGACCCCGCTCGACCTGGAGCGCGACCTTCGCCTGCCGGGCGGCAACATCTTCCACCGCGAACTTTCCTGGCCCTACGCCCAGGACGGCACCGGCCGCTGGGGCGTGGAGACCCGGCACGCGAACGTGCTGCTGTGCGGGGCGGGCGCGGTGCGGGGCGGGGGCGTGAGCGGAGTGCCGGGGCACAACGCGGCGATGGCGGTGCTGGAGGCGACGGGCCGGTGAAGGGCTCGGCACAGGACTTCTACGACTCACTCGCCGCCGACTACCACCGCATCTTCCCGGACTGGGACGCGAGCATGACCCGCCAGGCCGCGGTCCTGGACGCTCTCGTCCGCAGGGAACTCGGCGCCGAACCGCACCGGTTGCTCGACTGCGCCTGCGGTATCGGCACCCAGGCGATCGGACTCGCACGCGCCGGCCACCAGGTCGTCGGCAGCGACCTGAGCCCCGTCGCCGCCGCGCGGGCCGCAGTCGAAGCCGCGGCCCGCGGCGTCGCGCTGCCCACCGCCGCGGCGGACATGCGCCAACTCCCCTTCGCGCCGGGCGCCTTCGACGTGGTCGTGTGCGCCGACAACTCGCTCGCCCACCTGCTGTCGGCGCGGGATGTGGCGGCGGCCCTGCGCGAGATGCGGCGGGTGCTGACGCACGACGGCCTGCTCCTGCTCACACTCAGAGACTACGACGACCTCCGCCGAACCCGGCCCGTCTCCACCCCGCCCCAGCTCTCGCACGGCTCGGACGGCCGGTCGATCACCTTCCAGCTGTGGCACTGGCACGCCGACGGCGAACGTTACGACCAGGAGTACTTCCAGCTCGTGCCGGAAGGAGGGGGCTGGGAGGTGCGGGTCCGCCGCATCACCTCCTGGGCCCTCACCCGCAGCGAGGTGACCGAAGCCGCGACCGCGGCCGGCTTCACCGACGTCACATGGCACATGTTGGACGCCAGTGGTTTCTACCAACCCGTCCTGACTGGAAGGGCGTCGGCCCCGACGCCCTGTTGATCAATCGGGACGGCCTGCGGGTCACCCACACGGTCGCGCTCTTCGGCGGTGGTGGAAGCCGATCTGCGTGCCGCGCCGGAGCGACTGCCGGATGGCGTGCCGGGGCTGGTACGCGGCGGGGAGGAGATCGGGCTGCCGGGCGGCCTTCGGCCGGTCCGTGCGGCAGGGCGGGAGCTGATCGTGGTCGCGCCGACGCAGGGGATGATTCCGGCTCTGTTGCCGCGCGTCCTCGCCCTGGGCACAGAGCCGGGCACGGATCTGCTCCTCAGGGGCGGGCCTGAACACCCATGCCGCCGGAGACGGTGAGATTGTCGCCGGTGATGTAGCCGGCGGCGTCCGAGGCGAGGAAGGCCACGGCTTCGGCGATGTCGGCGGGAGCGCCGACGCGGCCCAGCGGGACGTCCCGAGCCCAGGAGTCGATCATTTCCGGGGAGACCCCCAACTTGCCGTAGGCAGGGGTGTTGATCAGTCCCGGGCTGACGGCGTTGACGCGGACGCGGCGGGGGGCGAGTTCGAGCGCGAGGGACCGGATGAGGGGCAACAGTGCTCCCTTGGCGGCTGTCGTGGCGGCTCCGATCCCCTCGCCGGCGCCCACGGTGATCACGACCGAGGCGCCCTCGCTCAGGAGCGGGAGCGCCTTTTGCAGCGTGAAGAAGGTGCCCTTGACGTTGATGTCGAAGAGGGCGTCGAAGGCGTCTTCGTCGGTTGACTCGATCGGGCCGGGGCGGGAGATGCCCGCGTTCAGGAAGAGCAGGTCAAGGGAGCCCAACTGCCGGTGTGCCTGGTCCATCGCATGGTCGATGTCAGGCAGGGACCGTGCATCGGCCCGGACGACCAGGACTCCTTCGGGGAGTGCGGCGGTGGCGACATTGTCGACGCCGGTGACCATGACGCGGTAGCCGCGAGAGTGGAGCAGTTCAGCGGTCGCCTTGCCGATGCCGCTGGTTCCGCCGGTGATCAGGGCTGCAGGTGCAGACATGATGCGTTCCTTTGCGTGCTCTGGGGAGGTAGGGGTGATCGGCGAACGGTGCGGCCCGTGGAGCGTCGGCCCATGTCTCGGCGACCATGTGTGACAGCGTACGCCTACTTGGCAGTGACTGCCAAAGCTCAGGTGAGCGTCAAGCTGGCAGTGCTGGGCTAACCTGGTGCGGTGAAGCAGGAAGCCAAGACAACGACGGGCGCACCGACCACGCTGTGGGACCGGACGCGGCAGCTGGCCACCCAGGAGATCCTTGAGACGGCTCTGCGCCTGTTCACCGAGCAGGGCTACGACGAGACGACCATCGCCCAGATCGCCCGAGAGGCCGGCGTCTCCCAGCGCACCCTCTTTCGCTACTTCGGCACCAAGGAAGACCTTCTCGGCGGCGACCAGGACCGGTTCGGGCAGGTCCTGACGGACACGATCAGCGCACAGCCCGCCGACGTCGGCGTCTGGGAGGCGCTGCGCGCAGGGATCGCCGCTGTGCTGTCACTGCACGACAGCCGCGAGCGGGCCCTGGAGCGGTTCCATCTCCTGCACAACACCGCCTCGCTGCGTGCCGGTTGGCTGGAAAAGCGGCTGCGGTTCCAGGAGGACCTGCTGCCGCTCGTCGAGGCGCGCATGGACGCCGCCGGCGGCAGCGCGGATGCGAGGGCCCGCGCGATGATCGCGACGGCGTTCGCGTGCCTCGATGCCGCATCCATGACGTGGGTCGCGAACGATGGCAGGGGCGACATCATGGACCTGTACGACGAGTGCCTGGCCGCAGTGCGGGGCTGATGCTCGCCCCCGAGGCGGGGCGTTCCGGCTCCGGGCGGCGGCATGGTGAGCACGGCAGAGGCGCGCCCGGCTGCGCAGCCGTGGGCGGTTGACCCGCGGCCAGTCCTCGCACCGGTCGTGGCCGGACCACAACAGGCCCGGCTGCACACGACGTTCGAACCCTCAGTCCTAAGGGACTGTTAGGACTTGGTTCACGATATTGAGTGGCCCCGTGTTGCCGTCGAACCTGTGATCTCCCCGGCCGCAGACAAGGGAGTTCCGATGGCCACACAGAGCACGACCGAGCGCGCGCAGAAGCCGCGCCACGACGAACGCAGGGTCGTCAGCAACATCCTGCGCGGATCGATCGGCAACCTGATCGAGTGGTACGACTGGTACGCGTACACCGCGTTCAGCGTCTACTTCGCCGCCGTCTTCTTCCCTTCCGGCGACCAGACCGCCCAACTGCTGAACACCGCCGCGGTGTTCGCCGTCGGCTTCCTGATGCGGCCGATCGGTGGTTGGGTGCTCGGCCGCTACGCCGACCGCCGTGGCCGGCGGGCGGCCCTGACTCTGTCGGTGACCCTCATGGCCGCCGGTTCGCTGATCGTCGCACTGACCCCGTCGTACGGCTCGATCGGGGCCCTCGCGCCGGTGTTGCTGGTGACCGCGCGGCTGCTGCAGGGCCTTTCGGTCGGCGGTGAGTACTCGACCTCGGCCACCTACATGTCGGAGGTGGCCTCGCCCGGCCGCCGCGGCTACTACTCCAGCTTCCAGTACGTCACCCTCATCGCCGGCCAGCTGACGGCTCTGGGCCTGCAGATCATCCTGCAGCAGGTGCTCAGCACCGCCCAGCTGGAGGCCTGGGGCTGGCGGATCGCGTTCGTCGTCGGCGCCGCGGGAGCGGTCGTCGTGCTCTGGCTGCGGCGCGGGATGGACGAGTCGGAGAGCTTCGAGCGTGTCGCCGCCGGGGGCGAGGAGAAGGAGAAGGGCGGCCCGGCGCGGGGCAGCGTACGGCTGCTGCTGTCCTACCCGCGCCAGTGCCTGACCGTCGTGGGGCTGACCATGGGCGGCACGCTGTTCTTCTACACGTACACCACGTACCTGCAGAAGTTCATGGTCAACACCAGCGGTATCGCCAAGCCGACGGCGGCCTGGATCAACTTCTTCGCGCTGCTCGTGTTCGTCGTGCTCCAGCCGGTCGTGGGCCTGCTGTCCGACCGGGTGGGGCGCCGTCCGATGCTGATCGCCTTCGGGGTGCTGGGTGCCGCCGTGGTGGTGCCCTCGCTCACCCTCCTCTCCCACACCAGCGATCCCGTGTACGCGTTCCTGCTCATGGTGGTGCCGCTGGCCGTCAGCTCGCTGTACACCTCGATCAGCGCGGTGGTGAAGGCCGAGTTGTTCCCGACCTCGATCCGGGCGCTCGGTGTCGGCCTGCCCTACGCGCTGACCGTGGCCGTGTTCGGTGGGAGCGCCGAGTACGTCGCCCTGTGGTTCAAGAACGCCGGGCACGAGAGCTGGTACTTCTCCTACGTCACCGCCTGCGTTCTGGTCTCGCTGCTCGTCTACATTCGGATGCGCGAGACGTCGGACGGATCGCCGCTGGACGAGGATGTCTCCCGGTCGTAGGGCCGACGGGACGAAAGGAGGTGACTGTGCGCGTGCTACTGGCCGAGGACGACGACGGTGTGGCCGGTGCGCTGACCGAGGTCCTGTACGAGCACGGTCACCTGCCCACCCGGGTGCGGCGCGGCGAGGAGGTCCTCGTCCGCCACCGCCAGGCCGACCTGCTGCTGCTCGATCTCGGCCTGCCCGATCTCGACGGCTTGGAGGTGCTGCGCAAGTTGCGCACGGTCAGCGGTCTTCCGGTCGTGGTCCTCACCGCGCGCGGCGACGAGCGGTCGGTGGTGCGCGGGCTGCGGCTGGGCGCCGACGACTACCTGGTCAAGCCGGTACGGCTGGCCGAGCTGCTGGCCCGTATCGAGGCCGTCACCCGCCGCGCCACGACACCGGCCGCTCCGGCGCCGCGCACGGTCCGCGCCGCTGACGTCGAGGTCGACCTCGACGCCCGCCGGGTGACGGTCGGCGGCGCCGAGGTGCGGCTGACCACGAAGGAGTTCGCGGTCCTCGCCGCGCTGGCGGCCCGGTCCGGTACCGCGGTCAGCCGCCAGCAGCTGATGGACGAGGTGTGGGGTGACGCCTACCTGGCCGTGTCCCGCTCGCTCGACGTCCACCTCACCCAGCTGCGGGCCAAACTCGGCCGTCCCGAGGTGCTCACCACCATCCGGGGCTTCGGCTACCGGTTCGGCGGCTGAACCGGGGTCCTGCCATGCGTACCCGGGTACTGACCGTCGTCCTGGCCTTCGCCGTGCTCGCGGTGGCCGGCTTCGCCCTGCCGCTGCTGGGCGTGACGGCGTCCCAGCGCACCCAGCAGCTCGTCGCGGCGCGCACCGCCGATCTCGACCGCTTCGCATCGCTGGCCGAACAGGCCGCCGAGGGCGGCGACACCGGCACACTGAAAGCCGAGGTGACCCGCTACACCGAGCTGTACGGCGAGGCAGTGGTGGTCGTCGACGCCCGCCGCGCCCCGGTGGTGCAGACGGGCGGCATGCGGGCGGCCGCCCCCGCCGTCGCCCGCCTGATCGACGCGGCGCTGCGCAACCAGCGCGTCTCGCCCGGAGGCACGCTGCGCCCCTGGTCCCGCGGCCCGGACCTGCTGGCCCGCCCGGTGGGCACCGGCACCCGGGTGTCCGGGGCCGTCGTCCTGCGCGCCTCGGTCCGGGCCGCCGCCGACGACATCGCCCTGCGCTGGGCGCTGGTCCTCGCGGGCGCGGGCCTGTGCGCCGTGGCCTGCGTGCTGCTCGCCCGCGCCGCCACACGGTGGGTGGTACGCCCCCTGCACCGGCTCGACCGCGCGGTCGGCGCGCTGGCGGCCGGGCTGCCCGCCGAGCACGCACGGGCCGGCGGCCCACCGGAACTGCGCCAACTGGCCACCGGCTTCAACCGCATGGCCGACGCGGTGACCACGGCACTGGAACAACAGCGCCGTCTGGTGGCCGACACCTCGCACCAGCTGCGCAATCCGCTCGCCGCACTGCGCCTGCGCATCGACTCGCTCCAGTCCCGCCTGCCCGCCTCCGCCACCCGCACCTACAGCGGAGTCACGGCCGAACTCGAACGCATGGAACACCTCCTCGACGACCTGCTGGCCCTCGCGAACGCCGAACACCGTGCCGGGGAACTGTCCGTCACGGACGAGCGCGGAGCATGCTGCGACGCGACGGCGGTTGCTGCCGCCCAGATCCGGCTGTGGCAGCCGGTGGCCGAACAGGCCGGGATCCGCCTGGAGTTCACCCCCGGCCCGCCCCTCCTCATGGCCTGCACGGAGGGCGAACTGGCCCAGGTCGCCGACATCCTCCTCGACAACGCGATCAAGTACGCCGGTGACGGCGCCCGCGTCCGGACGCGCTGCTTCACCCAGGGCACGGACGCGGTGTTCGAGGTACGCGACGACGGTCCTGGCCTCGCGGACGGGGAATCCGCGCTGGCGGGCACCCGTTTCTGGCGCTCGGAGCGCCATCGCGACGTACGCGGCAGCGGCCTCGGCCTGGCGATCGCCGGGCAGCTGATGACCGGCCGCGGCGGACACGTCGAGTGTGCGGCGGCCGAGCCGCACGGCCTGCTGGTCCGGGTCGTGGTCCCCAAGGAGCAGAAGGGGGCCAGGACATGACCGCAGAGCAAGGACGCGGCATACGCGGCGCGCAGGCATACGGCCCCACCGCCCGCCGCACGGCTCTGCGGGCCGCGCTCGGTACGGCGTGCACCGGACTGCTGGCAGGCGCCGCGGCAGCCGACGCACGGCACGCCGACCGCGGCGCGGAAGGCCGCCTGCGGATCGCGACCGGCGAGGCGGACGGGTTCTACGCGGCCTTCGGCCGACTGCTCGGCGAGCAGGCCACGGCGGTGTACCCACGGCTGTCCTGCGAGGTGGTCCAGAGCGAGGGCAGTGTCGCCAACGTGCGGCTGCTCCAAGCGCGCCGCGCCGAGGTGGCGCTGGCCCTTGCCGACATCGCGTGGGCCGCGTACGGCGGCTCCGCCCCGTTCGGCCGCCGTGTCCCGCTGCGCGCCATCGGCCGCGTCTACGAGAACTACGTCCAGCTGGCCGTGCGCGCCGACGCGAGCGTGCGCAGCGACGCCGAGCTCGCGGGGCGCACCGTCTCCCTGGGAGCGCCCGCATCCGGCGGTGCCGTCCTCGGCGACCGCCTGCTGCGCGCGGCGGGCCTCGCGCCGGGCACCGACGTACAAGTCCGCCACCTGCTGATGCCGCAGGCGGCGCGCGCGATGCGGGACGGCGCGGTCGACGCGCTCCTGGTGGCAGGCGGCGTGCCCCTGCCCGTGCTGACCCGCCTCGGCACGCTCCCCGGCATCCGCCTGCTGCCGCTGGCCGATCTGCTGCCCCGACTGCGCACCGGCCCGGGACCGGCCGGCTCGGGTCTGGAAGCGGTGACGGTGCCTGCGGGTGCGTACCGGGGTACGCCGGAGGTGGCCACCATCGGCGTGGCCAACCTGCTCCTGTGCCGCCCCGACCTGCCCGCGCCCGTCGCCGCCGCCCTCACCCGCGTACTGGTCCGCCGGGCCACGCGCCTCGTGCCCACCACGGCGCTCGGCACCCAGTTCCTCGACGTCCGCAGCCTGATCTCCACCGGGGAGGTTCCCCTGCACCCCGGGGCCGTCGCCGCATACCGGGAACTGCACGGTTAGCGCGTCGCGGAGGAAGCCGGCGCAGACGGCGGCAGACAGTGCCGGCCGGCAGCGGGAGTGCCGGCCCCGACAGGCTGTTGATCATGAGTGTGTGAGTGAGATCTCGTTGTCCGTGGCCAGCGGATCTGCCTAGTCTCCGGGGGTCCGTCCCGGGTGGCCTTCGCCGCCGGAACGCCGAGTCCTGCGAAACACAACTGCGGTCCGCCCAGGACAGCTCACCTCGCAGGCGCCGTTGAGGAAGCCCCCACCATGCGCCAGTCCATCTCTCCCGCCCGCCTGGGCACAGCCGGAGCAGCAGCCGCGCTGTTGCTCCTGCCGGTCGCCCCCCAGGCCTTCGCGGCCCCCTCCGTCACCCAGGACAGCCTGACGCCGTCCACCATGACCGCGGGCGTCGCCGCGTCCGCCAAGCTGACCGTGCACTCCGCCGGCTGCTTCACGGCCAAGACGCTCGGTGTCGGTGTCCGGGATGCGGCCGGAAAGAACCTGGACTTCCCGGGGAACGCCTCGAATGTCCGTATATGCCCGAGTGGTGTGAAGTTCACCAGCGGCTCGCGCACCCTGCCGGCAGGCACGTACACGATCTTCGGCTTCTGGCAGGAGTCCGGCGGAGCCTGGCACAACCTGCCCTCGCACAAGCTGACCGTCAACAAAGCCTCGACCGCGACGTCGAGCAGCGGTGGCTCGCCGGTCTCCGGTCAGTCCCTGGTCTGGTCCGACGACTTCTCGGGCGGCATCGCCTGGGGCTCGAAGTGGGTCGGCGACAACAGCTCGTCCTACGCCTACGGCAACCACAACCCGGACGACAACAAGCTCGACTGGCTGGACCAGAGCAAGGTCACCACGTCGGGCGGCGTCGCGACCTTCACCGCCCAGCCCTCCTCGCACACCCTGGAGAACGGCAAGCAGGCCTGGGACACGGGCCTGCTCACCACCGAGGGCTCCAGCGGGGGCTTCCAGGTGAAGACCGGTGACTACGCCGAGACCCGGATCAAGATGCCCTCCGGCTCCGGCGCCTGGCCCGCCCTGTGGACCTGGAAGGACGGCAACGGCGAGATCGACTCCTTCGAGTACCACCCGGACAACCCGAACCTGCTGGAGCTGACCAACCACGTCACCTCGGGCTCCGACTACTACACCGACTCCGCCGCGGTCGCGCCCGGCCAGTGGGTCACCATCGGCACCCACTACGGTGCGAGCTCGGTGGACTGGTACGTCAACGGCAAGAAGGTCTACTCCGACGGACACGGCGTGGGCAGCAACTTCTCCGCGTATCTGATCCTCAACCTGTCGGTGAGTGCCGGCGAGTACCACCCCGCGCCCTCCGGCTCGACGCCGCTGACCATGCAGGCGGACTACGTGAAGGTCTACCGCTGATCAGCAGTCGACGGACAGGGTGAACGGCGTACGGTCGTTGCGCGGATCACGGTCGTCGACGCTCACCACCTGGACGTGCCCCTCGGCCCTGGTGCCGGGGGGCACGTCCGCGTCCACCCGGACCGGAACCAGCGCGGTGGCCGTCCGCAGCCGCGCAAGACCCGCCCCGAAGGTGCAGCGCACCAGGCGTCCGCGGGCCTCGGCGCGGCAGTCCTCGGGGAAGTACGGCCCCTCGGCGGTGAAGCCCGCCGGCAGCCTCACGACCACGGTGAACGCCGACGCGGTCTGCTCCGGCCCGCTGTTGGCCACGAAGGCGTGCACCACGGTACGGCCGCCGGGCGGCGCGGCGGCCGGGTCGAGCCGGACCACCTCCAGGTCGGAGTTCGAGGGCGTGGCGGCCAGTCCGGTTGCGCACATCACCACTGCGCCGACCGCGCATGCGGTCGCCACCCTTGTGGCCATCGACGCCTCCCACGTTCCGTGCGTTGATCAACGCTCACGGTAGCGGGGTGGCGTGGGATTCCCCGTGAGGGACGCCGTCAGTCGGTCGACTCCACCCAGCCCGTCGCGGCGATCCGCGCCGAGTCCGCCGGGCGCGCCTCGTCGAACAGGACGGTGTCCGGCGACTCGACGCGGATTCCGTCGACGTATGCACCGCGGCCGACGTACAGATGGTCGGTCGTGTACCGCCAGCGCAGCGTCAGCTGCGTGTGCGCCGGGAGATCGGCCGCCAGGCGGTGCCAGACGCGGCCCGACCAGCCGGTGACCGAGCCCGACGGATGCTCCTGCGACTCCTCGCCGCAGCGCCCGGTCGTGAAGGGGAGCGGCTGCCAGGTCGTGCCGCCGTCCGTCGTGGCCTCCAGGACGAGGACGTCCGAGGCGGGTTCGGTGTCCCACCACAGGGCGGAGGTCAGTCGTACCGCACCGTCCGTCGTGTCGAGCGTGGGCAGGGTGAGCGTGGCGGTCGTGGCGTTCGCCATGCCCGAGAACCACGCCGTACGTCCGTGTGCCGGGCGTACCGGTACGGCGCGTGCCAGGTTGTTGCCGGCGGCGACCCGGGGAGCGGATCCCGAGCGCCAACTGCGCACCGGGTGGACCGAGTTGCCGAGCACGACGAGGAAGGAGTCGGTGGTCGGGTCGAGCACCAGGGAGGTGCCCGTGAAACCGGTGTGCCCGGCGGTGCGCGGGGTGGCCATGGCGCCCATGTACCAGTGCTGGTAGAGCTCGAACCCGAGGCCGTGTTCATGGCCGGGGAACGCGGTGTTGAAGTCGGTGAACATCAGTTCCACGGACTCCGGCCGCAGGATGCGCGCCCTGCCGTAGCAGCCGCCGTTGAGCAGCGTCCGGCCGAGCACGGCCAGGTCCCAGGCACAGGAGAACACCCCGGCGTGTCCGGCGACCCCGCCGAGGCTGTAGGCGTTCTCGTCGTGCACCTCGCCCCACACCAGCCCCCGCTCCAGGCCGGACCAGGGGCCGCGCTGGTCCTCCGTGGCCGCGATCTTCGGCTTCCAGGAGGCGGGCGGGTCGTAGCGGGTGCGGTCGAGGCCGAGCGGTCCTGTGATCTCCTCGTGAAGGAGGGTGTCGAGCGTGCGGCCGGTGATCCTCTCCAGGACCAGCTGGAGAGAGATCAGATTGAGATCCGAGTAGAGGTACTTGGTGCCGGGCGGATTGATCGGGGCTTCGTCGAAGACGAGTTGAAGCCTCGCCTCGTGCGTCGGCGCCTTGTACAGCGGGATCCAGTCACGGAACCCCGAGGTGTGGGTGAGGAGCTGACGGATCGTGATGTCCTGCTTGCCGGCCGCGCCGAACTCCGGGAGGTAGGAGGCGACCGTCCCCTCCAGCTCCAGCGCGCCCCGTTCCAGCTGTTGCACCGCCAGCAGCGAGGTGAACAGCTTGGACACCGAGGCCAGGTCGAAGACGGTGTCCTCGGCCATGGGGATCTGCCGGTCGGGCGGGAACTCGATGCCGGTGTCGGTCTTCTCGTCGTACGCCGCATAGCGCACCGCCATCCCGATGGACCGGTGCAGCGCCACGGTGCCGCCCCGCCCGGCGAGCAGCACGGCGCCCGCATACCAGGGGTGCTTGGGGGAGGGGCCGAGGAACGCCTCGGCGTCCACGACCAGTTGGCGCAGATGGGCGGGGAGCAGGCCGGCGCGTTGCGGGCTGCCGTGGCGCAGCGTGGGGTGGTGTCTGGAGGCCGTGGCCGCCGCGGCCGGTCCCGCGGGAAAGGGGGCGATGGCCAGGGCGCCGCCCAGGGCGAGGGCGGCCCGTCCGATCTGGCGACGCGTCGGCATCCGGCAGTCGCTCGCGTCTCTCTCCGCTGCGTCGTCGGTCACCCGAGAAACACTCGTGTCGGTGGTGAAGCCTGTCAACAAGGCCTGCCGACCAATAAATCTGACGGTGTATCAGAAAAGCTCTTCCGTCGGCCGGAGGACTGCGGCATTCTGCGCCCATGCAGACGGAGCTGAGCAAGAAACTGGGAGTCGAGCACGCCATTTTCGGCTTCACGCCGTTCCCCGCCGTCGCCGCGGCCATCAGCCGGGCCGGCGGGTTCGGAGTGCTCGGCGCGGTCCGCTACACCGCCCCCGACGAGCTCAAGCGCGACCTCGACTGGGTCGAGGCCCACGTCGACGGCAGGCCGTACGGCCTCGATGTCGTCATGCCCGCCAAGAAGGTGGAGGGCGTGACCGAGGCGGACGTCGAGGCGATGATCCCCGAGGGGCACCGGCAGTATGTGAAGGACACCCTCGCCAAGTACGGCGTCCCGGAGCTGGCCGAGGGTGAGGCGTCCGGCTGGCGCATCACCGGGTGGATGGAGCAGGTCGCCCGGAGTCAGCTGGACGTCGCCTTCGACTACCCGATCCGGCTGCTCGCCAACGCCCTCGGCTCCCCACCCGCCGACGTGGTCGCCCGTGCCCACGAGCGGAACGTGCTCGTCGCGGCCCTGGCGGGCAGTGCCCGGCACGCCGTCAAGCACCAGGAAGCCGGCATCGACATCGTCGTCGCACAGGGCTACGAGGCCGGCGGGCACACCGGCGAGATCGCCTCCATGGTGCTCACCCCGGAGGTCGTCGACGCCGTCGATCCACTGCCCGTACTGGCAGCGGGCGGCATCGGCAGCGGGCAGCAGGTGGCCGCCGCGCTCGCCCTCGGGGCCCAGGGCGTATGGCTGGGCTCCCTGTGGCTGACCTGCACCGAGGCCGACCTCTCCTCGCCCGCGGTGACCCGGAAACTGCTCGCCGCCGGGTCCGGCGACACCGTCCGCTCCCGCGCGCTGACCGGGAAACCCGCACGCCAGCTCCGTACCGAATGGACCGACGCGTGGGACGACCCGGCGGGACCCGGCACCCTCCCCATGCCCCTGCAGGGCCTGTTGGTCGCCGAGGCCCTCACCCGTATCCAGAAGTACGAGGTCGAACCCCTGCTCGGCACCCCGGTCGGCCAGATCGTCGGCCGCATGAAGAGCGAACGCACCGTTCAGGCCGTCTTCGACGACCTCACCCGCGGCTTCGAGCAGGCCGTCGACCGCATCAACCGCATCGCCGGAAGGAGCGGCACATGACGAGTACGCCCCCCGCCGGATTCTGGGCCCAGGCCGCCGCCGATCCCGACCGCACGGTCCTCGTCGCACCCGACGGCGAGCAGTGGACCGCCGGACGCCTGCACGCCGCCGCCAACCAGCTGGTGCACGGCCTGCGCGCCGCCGGGCTGGGACGCGGCGACGCCTTCGCGGTCGTGCTGCCCAACGGCGTCGAGTTCTTCACCGCGTATCTGGCCGCCAGCCAGGCCGGTTTCTATCTCGTCCCGGTCAACCACCATTTCGTCGGCCCGGAGATCGGCTGGATCGTCGCCGACTCCGGCGCCAAGGTGCTCATCTCCCACGAGCGGTTCGCGGGGCCCGCCCGTCATGCCGCCGACGAGGCCGGGCTGCCGGCCACCCACCGGTACGCCGTCGGCACCGTCGAGGGCTTCCGCCCGTACGCCGAACTCCTCGACGGACAACCGGAGTCGGCGCCCTCCGACCGCGAGCTCGGCTGGGTCATGAACTACACGTCGGGCACCACCGGCCGCCCTCGCGGCATCCGCCGCCCGCTCCCCGGCAAGACCCCTGAGGAGGCCTATCTCGGCGGCTTCCTCGGCATCTTCGGCATCAAGCCGTACGACGACAACGTTCACCTCGTCTGCTCCCCGCTCTACCACACCGCCGTACTCCAGTTCGCGGGCGCGTCCCTGCACATCGGCCACCGTCTCGTCCTGATGGACAAGTGGACGCCCGAGGAGATGCTCCGGCTGATCGACCGCGAGAAGTGCACGCACACCCACATGGTCCCGACCCAGTTCCACCGCCTGCTCGCGCTGCCGGAGGACGTGCGCCGCTCGTACGACGTCTCGTCCATGCGGCACGCCATCCACGGCGCCGCCCCCTGCCCCGACCACGTGAAGCGGGCGATGATCGACTGGTGGGGCCACAGCGTGGAGGAGTACTACGCGGCCAGCGAGGGCGGCGGGGCCTTCGCCACCGCCGAGGACTGGCTGAAGAAGCCCGGGACCGTCGGCAAGGCCTGGCCCATCAGCGAGCTCGCGGTCTTCGACGACGACGGCAACCGGCTGCCGCCCGGCGAACTCGGCACCGTCTACATGAAGATGCACACCGGCGGCTTCGCCTACCACAAGGACGAGGCCAAGACGAAGAAGAACCGCATCGGCGACTACTTCACCGTCGGCGACCTCGGCTACCTCGACGAGGACGGCTACCTCTTCCTCCGCGACCGCAAGATCGACATGATCATTTCGGGCGGGGTCAACATCTACCCGGCCGAGATCGAGTCGGCCCTGCTCGCCCACCCCGCCGTCGCCGACGCCGCCGTCTTCGGCATCCCGCACGACGACTGGGGCGAGGAGGTCAAGGCGGTCGTTGAACCTGCCCCCGGCCACGAGCCGGGTCTCGCCCTCGCCGCCTCGATCCTCGATCACTGCGCCGAGCAACTCGCCGGCTACAAGCGTCCCAAGAGCGTCGACTTCATCACCGAGATGCCCCGCGACCCCAACGGGAAGCTGTACAAACGGCGGCTGCGGGACCCGTACTGGGAGGGGCGCACCCGTCCCGTGTGACCCCGGGTATGACTGGCCGTCTGCCGGAACCGGGGCTGGACCCTGTCCCGCGCGGGATGCGCGGGACAGGGCTGCGCGATCAGCGGTGCTCGCTCACCCGGAGCACCCGCAGCGCGGGCGAGGACAGGACGTCCTTCTCGCAGAAGCGGGCCGTCACCCACTTCCCACCGGACAGCAACCGGGTCTGGTCGCTGTAGTGCGGCGAGTTCGGGTTCGACGACTGGGAGTACGTCAGCAGGGTGCGGGCCACCGGGCAGCCGCTGCCGTCCCAGCCGACGGCCTGCAGATGGCTGGAGCCGAACGGCACCTGCGTGTACGCCCCGCTCGCCGCGTCCCACGTCGGCTCGATCACGTTCCACACGCCGAGCCGGTTCGAGCCGCCCGGTACCGCGAGGCGTTCGCCGCCCCGTAGGACGTACTGGTGGTCACCGAGCCGGGCGTCCAACGGTGTACCGGAGCCGCGCAGTTCCGCCACCGCGTCGGCGAGGGCCGTGGTGAAGCCGGGGAGGGCGGTGTCGAGGGTGTTCGGCGTGTGGACCGGGTCCGCGGCCGAGAACGGCACCTTCCAGAGCCGGCCCGCGGGCACCGCGGCGGTCAGCTTCCGCCAGAAGCGGTCGAAGAAGAGGGCACCCCGGCTGTCGGTGTCCATGGTCCGGTCCCAGGAGGCCAGCACCTTGCAGGCCTCGCTGACGTCGACCGCCTTCCCGTTGCTCGCGGTCGCCGTGCCGCCGGGCAGCGCGGCACACGCCTTCGCCGCGTCGGCCGCGGCCAGCGCGCCCGCGGGCGCCCGGTTCGCGAACTGCTGCTTCTGCAGGTCGCGGACGGTCAGCCCGCCGCGTTCGGCCATCGCCGCCACGTCCTCGATCGCGCCGCGGGTGCGCAGCGAGCGCGGTGTCCCCACGTCGCCGAAGATCCGCTCGTAGCCGGTGAGCGGCCGGTCGGTGTTGGCCAGCCAGGCGCTGTCGTTGGAGTTCTCCGCGTACGGGGCGTCCTTGAGCGTGGGCATGCGGGCGGGCCCGAAGATGCCGGGCTGCACGGCGTTGGGGTCGCTGCCGATCGCACAGTCGCCGCGCGAGCCGTCGAGGACCGCGAGACCGGCCTGCGGGTAGGTGAGTTTGCCGAGGTCGGTGGAGCAGCGGGCCGCCAGGTCGTCGGTGATCCGGGGCAGCACCTGCGACTGGGTGTAGAGGGAGTGCCCCGCGGAGTCCGCGGCGACGGTGTTCACCCACGGCAGGCCCTGATGCCGGTCCAGGGAGGTCAGGACGTCCGCCGTGGAGCGCGCCTTGGCGAAGCCGAGCGAGGTGTCGGCGAAGCGGAAGTTGGCGGCGTTCGGGTCGTTGAGCGCGTACGCCGTCGTGGCCGTCCACGGCAGCGGCGGATCACCCTTGGGGTCGGCCACGACCGGACCGTAACGCGTCCACCACTGGGTGCGCGTCAACGGAGCGCCGTCCTGGACCGCCACGGTCACCGTCCGCTTCGTCATCGGCTCCCGCTTGCCGTCCACCAGATAGACGGTGGGGTCGGCGGGGTCGAGGGTCAGCCGGGTCAGGCTGAACGGGACGCCGGTCGCGACGGTGTGGCTCCATGCCACACGTGAGTTGTAGCCGATCGAGACGACCGGCGAGCCGAGGAGGGAGCCGCCCGCGACGTCCAGCTCGCCCGGGATGGTCTGCTGCGACTGCCAGAACCGGCGCCCGCCCTGCCACGGGTAGTGCGGGTTGCCCAGCAGCAGACCGCGGCCGTTCGCCGTCGTGGCACCGCTGAAGGCGACCGCGTTGGAGCCCATGTCCGCGCTCGCGGACCGCTCCCGCACCGACTTGATCAGCGCCTTGGCGTCGACCTTCGCGCCGGGTGCCGTGGCGCCGGTGGGAGGCTGCGCCCCGGTGATCTCGTCCACGGAACCGCCCTGGCCGCCGAGAATCACAATGGCGTAGAAGCGGGCGGCCACGTCCGTCGAAGAGACCGGCCGCACCCAGGGCTTGCCCTGACACGCCGGGTCGGTGATCCGGTTCTGCGCCAGCCAGGCGTTGTACCCGGCGGCGAAGCCGTGCAGCATGTCCTTCACCTGGCGGCTCGGGCCCCCCGGCGCCGGTTCGGTGAGGAGCTTCTCCACGGTCCGGGTCTGCCGTACGCCCCGGAAGTACAGGTCGCTGGAGAGATTGTCGGAGGCCGACGACAGCGAGCGGTCGGTCGCCGCGTCGGGGCCGAAGTAGCGCGAGCGTTCGCCGCGCACGGTCACGAAACCGTCGGCGAGCAGACACACCTGGTCTGCGGCCTGCGCCCAGCCGGTGCCGAAGCCGAGGTCCGCGTAGTTCTTCGCGACGATGTGCGGGATGCCGTACTCGGTGTAGCGGATGACGGCGGACAGATCGCCGTGCGAGGGATGGTCCTGGCCGCTCGGGTGCTCGGCCGCGGCGGCCTGCAGCGCGGTCGAGGCGGTGAGTAACGCGACGGCCGCGACGACCAGTCGTCTGAAACGGGTACGCAAAGTGCCTCCCAATGTCATGGGGGAAGGAGGGGTTGAGCCTCCGACGGGCGGGTGCGTGAGCCTCCCGGGTGCTTGACCTGCCCCGGCCACGCGCCGAGGATCATCAGTCATGACGCAGGGACACGGCAGCACGGTTGACGGGGTGCTGCGGCGCAGCGCCCGACGCACACCCGCGCGTATCGCGGTGGAGTACGGCGACCGCAGGTGGACGTACCAGGAACTGGACGAGGCCGTCTCCCGCGCGGCGAGCGTCCTGCTCGAGCAGGGGCCGGCTCCCGGCGACCGCGTCGGCGCCTACGGCCACAACTCGGACGCCTATCTGATCGGCTTCCTCGCGTGCGCCCGCGCGGGCCTGGTCCATGTGCCGGTCAACCAGAACCTGACCGGTGACGACCTCGCCTACATCGTCGGCCAGTCAGGCAGCTCGCTGGTCCTCACCGACCCCGACCTGGCCGGTCGACTCGCCGACGATGTACGGACGTTGCCCCTGCGGGACGCCGACGATTCACTGCTGGCCCGCCTGGCTTCGGCCCCCGCCTACGACGGGCCCGAGCCGCGCACCGAGGACCTGGTACAGCTGCTGTACACCTCGGGTACGACGGCCCTGCCCAAGGGCGCGATGATGACGCACCGCGCCCTGGTGCACGAGTACCTGAGCGCGATCACCGCCCTCGACCTCAGCGCCGGCGACCGTCCCGTGCACTCGCTCCCGCTCTACCACTCCGCGCAGATGCATGTGTTCCTGCTGCCGTACCTCGCGGTCGGCGCCACCAACATCATCCTCGACGCGCCCGACGGCGACCGGCTCTTCGACCTCATCGAAAGCGGCCGCGCGGACAGCCTGTTCGCCCCGCCCACGGTGTGGATCGGCCTGTCCAACCGCCCCGACTTCACCACCCGCGACCTCGGCGGACTCCGCAAGGCCTACTACGGCGCCTCGATCATGCCGGTGCCCGTCCTGGAACGGCTGCGCGAACGACTGCCGAAGCTCGCCTTCTACAACTGCTTCGGCCAGAGCGAGATCGGTCCCCTGGCCACCGTCCTGGCACCCGACGAGCACAAGGGCCGCATGGACTCCTGCGGCCGCCCCGTCCTGTTCGTCGACGCCCGCGTGGTCGACGAGGACGGCAAGGACGTCCCCGACGGCACACCCGGCGAAATCGTCTACCGCTCCCCGCAGTTGTGCGAGGGCTACTGGGAAAAGCCCGAGGAGACCGCAGAAGCCTTCCGCGACGGCTGGTTCCACTCCGGAGACCTGGCGGTGCGGGACGCGCACGGCTACTACACGATCGTCGACCGCGTGAAGGACGTCATCAACTCCGGTGGCGTACTGGTCGCTTCACGCCAGGTCGAGGACGCCCTCTACACCCACGAGTCCGTCGCCGAGGTCGCCGTGATCGGCCTGCCCGACGAACACTGGATCGAGGCGGTCACCGCGGTCGTCGTCCCGCGCGGCGAGGTGACCGAGGACCAGCTGATCGCCCACGCCCGCGAGAAGCTGCCCCACTTCAAGGCACCGAAGCGGGTGGAGTTCGTCACGGAACTGCCGCGCAACGCCAGCGGCAAGATCCTCAAGAGGGAACTGCGGGACCGCTTCTCCGGCTAGCGCGACCGCCACAGGTCGCGCAGCAGCGCGATCTCGGCCATGTGGTGGATGAACTCGAGGTTGGCACCCCACAGCACGCTGATGAACGGCTCGTCCGGGTCGGAGCCGTACGGATACTGCGAGAAGCCGACCGTGTCGAGTTGCGCGTCGGTGATCGCGGCGACGCTGTCCCGCCAGCGGTCGATCAGCGCCCAGAACCGCTCCAGGGCCAGGGCGGCGGAAGGGGTGAAGTCGACCAGCAGCTTCGGCTCCTGCCGCCGCTCACCGAAGGTCCACTCCCACTGGCCCGCGAAGCAGAAGTGCAGGTGCCCCAGCCGCCACGCGATGGTGGGGACCGGCACCTCGTCGGGCTCCGCCGGCCCGGTGTGAGCGAGCACCTCCTGGACCCGCTCGACGCTCACACTCCAGTCCTCGGCGATCTTGGCGACGGACATGCCGGCGGCGGCCTGCCGGGCCACCTCGTCGTACTCGTTCGCCGGGATGTCCGGGGCCCCCTGGTCGAGCACCCACGCACCGGGCCCGAACGCCCTGGGCGTCGTCGCCTCGCCCCGCCGCCGGATCGACCAGCCGCCGGGCGCGGGCTCCCACAGGTACTCCTCGTCGCCGAGCCCCCTCAGCCGCACCTGAGCCATCTCCCTGGCGCGGTCGAACTGGTCGATGAGCAAGCCCAAACGGTCGGTCCGCACGCCCGGGATCTGCATACCGGCTCCCCTCGCGGTCGCATGTCGCAGCTTCGTCGTGCGGCCGGATCCTGACGAGGCGGCTCACGACGGGCGAACGATTTCCGCTGCGGTCCGCCAGCGCCCCTTCCGGGTTCGTTGCGCGCCCCCGTCAGCCGTGCTTGGCTCGCCCGATGAACCTTCTGCTGACGGCGAGCGGCCTGCGCAACGAGACGCTGCGGGACGCGCTGCGGGACATGCTGGGAAAGCCGTTCGGATCGGCGAACATCGTGTACGTTCCCACCGCGTCGGTCGCCGAGCCCGGGGACCACGGCTGGTTCGTCCAGGGCATGAACCGGCTGTACGGCCTCGGCTGGCGGGAGTTCGACGTCCTGGAACTGAACGGCCTGCCCCGCCGGCTGGTCCTCGACCGGCTGCTCCACGCCGACGTCATCCACGTCGAGGGCGGCAGCCACTACCACCTCGCGCGCAGCATCACCGGCAACGGCCTGGCCGACGGCTTCCTTCAGGCGCTGGAGAGCCGGGTCTACGTGGGGGTCAGCGCCGGATCAATGATCTTCAGCCGTAATCTCACCGCCCACTCCGCCGATGTCATCGGGGACACTCCGGACCTCCACGTCCTCGGCGCGACGACCGTGGAGCCGCCGTTCGGCCTCTTCGACTGGTACCTCAAGCCCCACCTGTACTCGCCGGATTTCCCCGAGCGGGACGACGCCTGGGCTGATCGCATCGCTGCTCGCGCGGACTTCCCGATCTACTTCATCGACGACGACACGGCCGTTCGCGTCAGGGACAGCAAGGTGGACGTCGTCTCCGAAGGCCGGTGGCGGTTCCATCCCTGACGCAACGCGTGGCGGACCCTACGGCGAGCCGCACAGGAGCACAGCCGGCGGGGCGCTACCGCAGGTCCACGATCCGCCGGATCTTCCCCACCGACCGCTCCAGCGACTCCGGCTCCACGATCTCCACCGCGACCGACACCCCGATACCGTCCTTCACCGCCGTCGCGATCGCCTGCGCAGCGGCCTCCCGCACCTCGCGTCCGGCGTCGGGCCGGGCCTCCGCCCGCACCGTGAGGGCGTCGAGACGGCCCTCCCGGGTCAGGCGCAGCTGGAAGTGCGGCGCGACACCGGGGGTGCGCAGCACGATCTCCTCGATCTGCGTCGGGAAGAGGTTCACGCCCCGGAGGATCACCATGTCGTCGCTGCGCCCGGTGACCTTCTCCATCCGCCGGAACACCCGGGCCGTGCCCGGCAGCAGCCGCGTCAGGTCGCGCGTGCGGTACCGCACGACGGGCATCGCCTCCTTGGTCAGCGAGGTGAACACGAGTTCGCCCTCCGCGCCGTCCGGCAGCACCTCGCCGGTGATCGGGTCGACGATCTCGGGGAAGAAGTGGTCCTCCCAGATGTGCAGCCCGTCCTTGGTCTCCACGCACTCCTGCGCCACCCCCGGGCCGATCACCTCGGACAGCCCGTATATGTCCACCGCGTCGATCGCGAACCGCTCCTCGATCTCCCGCCGCATCTCCTCGGTCCACGGCTCGGCCCCGAAGACCCCCACGCGCAGGGAGGTGCCGCGCGGATCGACGCCCTGGCGCTCGAACTCGTCGAGGAGCGTGAGCATGTACGACGGCGTCACCATGATGATCTGCGGTTCGAGGTCCTGGATCAGCTGGACCTGGCGGGCCGTCATACCGCCGGAGGCGGGGATGACCGTACAGCCGAGCCGTTCCGCCCCGTAGTGTGCGCCCAGACCGCCGGTGAACAGGCCGTAGCCGTACGCCACATGCACCTTGTCGCCGGGCCGGCCACCCGCCGCCCGGATCGAGCGGGCCACCATGTCGGCCCACAGGGAGAGGTCGTTGTCCGTGTAGCCGACGACCGTGGGGCGCCCGGTGGTGCCGCTGGAGGCGTGGATCCGGCGGATGCGGTCCTGTGGCACGGCGAACATGCCGTACGGGTAGTTCTCGCGCAGGTCCGCCTTCGTGGTGAACGGGAAACGGGCCAGGTCGGCCAGGGAGCGGCAGTCGTCCGGACGGACGCCTGCCTTGTCGAAGGACTCCCGGTAGAAGGGGACGTGCTCGTACGCGTGCCGCAGTGAGGCCCGCAGCCGCTCCAGCTGCAGCGCCCGCAGCGCACCGGCGTCGAGCCGTTCCCCCGAATCCAGCAGCTCCGTCGCATCCACCATGGGGACGTCTCCTTCACCAACCGCAGCAATACGGGCGACCGATCATTCGGTCGAGCTGTTCGGGATCAGTAATTCAGGCCACGTCGGGGCAGGCAAGAGGGCGGCCCGCATTTTCTGCTGCGCCCAGCACAAGTGCGTTGCGGCACCGGGCCCTGGGGCAGGAAGATCAGCGCATGCCGATCTTCACCGCAGCCGACGGGACCGAGCTGGCCTACCACCTCAAGGGCGAGGGCGAGCCGCTCGTGGTCCTGCCGGGAGGCCCGATGCAGGCCTCCTCCTACCTCGGAGACCTGGGCGGGCTCGCGGCGCACCGCCGGCTGGTCCTCCTTGATCTGCGCGGTACCGGCGACTCGGCGGTACCGGGGGATCCGGCCACCTACCGGTGCGACCGGCTCGTGGACGACGTGGAGTCGCTCCGCGCCCACCTGGGCCTTGAGCGGATGGACCTGCTCGCCCATTCGGCCGGTGGCAGCCTGGCGATGCTGTACGCCGCGCGGCACCCGGAACGGCTGGCGCGGCTGGTCCTGGTCACCTGCACCCCGTGGGCACTGGGAAGGCGGCCCAGCGCCGAGGACCGGCTGGCCGCGGCCCGCCTGAGGGGCGGCGAGCCGTGGTTCGAGGACCTGTTCCCGGCATTCGAGGCATGGCTGGCGGGGAAGACCGACTTCGACCCGGCGTTCGCCCCCTTCTTCTACGGCCGCTGGGACGACGCGGCGTCGGAGCACGATGCCCGCGCCGAGTTCAACGACGATGCCGCCGACGTCTACGGCTCCGCCGGCGCCTACGATCCGTCGGCGACCAGCGCCGCACTCGCCCGAGTGGCCGCACCGGTCCTCGTCCTCGCCGGCGAGCTCGACGGCGGCCCCCGCCCCGAGCTGGCGCGCACCGTCGCCGACGTGTTTCCGAACGCCGAATTCACCGTCCAGCCAGGTGCGGGGCACTATCCATGGGTGGACGACCCAGAGTGGTTCGCACGCCGGGTCGCCGGGTTCCTGGACCGGGACGCAGCCGTTTTGCCTTCGGCGGGATAGCAGCTCGGCCCCCATGTAGCCGCGCTCGAGTTGCGGGATGCACCGGCTGCCGTGACATTTGAGGTGGAGTGAAGAGTGCGAGGGGCCCTGTCCTCTTCCGAGAGGACAGGGCCCCACGCACGCCCGCTTCGCTCAGCGGCGCGAGCTCCACAGGTGCACATAGCAGCCGGAGCTCCGGCCGCCGTCGCCCTGGAGGTTGTCCAGGAGGCTGTTGCCGGTGATGGTCACGACCCTGGCGGCGCACGGCCCCCGACGGACGCAGCGTGCAGCTGCGCAACGGCACCGCATGCCACGCCATCTGGGCCGCTCCAGCCGTCTCCACCTCGGCGACCGGGTTGAACTCACCCTGCCCGGCGTCCGCCGCGAGGCCGGCCGGGGTCACGGCTTGTGCGGTCCGGCCGTGGCAGCGCTTCGACGCCGCCGTAGCACCACATGACCGCCCATCAGGCTCAGCGCCAGGACGGTGAGTCCCACACCGCCCGCCACCTCGAAGCCGGCCGACCCCGTGCCGCCGCCGACGCCCGCGTTCACCCCTCGCTGCGGAACCGGCGTGGAGGTTGCCGGCGCCGGGGTGAGCGTGGCGGAGGTGACCGTGGGCGAAGGCGAGGGCCCGTGCGGCAGGCCCTCGCGGGCGATGTCGTCGTGGTCCGCGTCCAGACGGAACGGATCGCTCGGATTGGCGTCGAGTACCGCCTGCGCCTCTTCCCGGAACCTGAAGTCGCCGCAGTCCACGTCGGTCTGTGCATGGGCCACGAGGAGGGCCAGTGCTGCTGTGCGGTGATCCGCTCACCGTCACCGCGACCCTAGGGACGGCACCCCGCCCCGGCCCGTCGTGCTGAGCCGTCCGAAGGACCCATGCCCGAACCGTCGTCGGCCGGCGGCTCACCCGCCCTGCGGCCCGTACGCCGTCATGAAACGGTCCCGGAACTTGTTCATGGTCCACTCCGGGGCGTTGTCCGCGGGCTTGATCCCGTCCGTCCAGCCCCAGTTCGAGACGCGGTCCAGGACCTTCGGGTCGCGGGCGACGATCGTCACCGGTACGTCCCGGTTGGCGGTGCCCCCGGTGACCGTGGGGACGGGCTGGTGGTCGCCGAGGAAGACGAGGACGGTCTTGTCGTCGCCGTAGCGCTGCATCCACTCGGTCAGGCTGTCCAGGGAGTACTGGATGGCCTTGCGGTACTCGGTGCGCACGCGCTTGGCGCTCTTCCAGACCTCCGTGGGATTCGTGCCCTCCTTCTTGATCTTGTAGAAGATCTTGCCGTCCCCGAGGTCCTTCCAGTCGATCATGTGGGCGATGGGCGACCAGGGGTTGTGGCTGGAGGCCAGGATGATCTCCGCCATGATCGGGTCGCGGTTCTTCTTGCCGTGCTCCAGCTTCTGGAAGGCCTCCAGGCTGAACTGGTCCGGCACCGGCGTCCAGCTGAAGTACGGGCCCTGGTAGCCGAGGTGCGTGGAGTCGTAGATGTGGTCGAGGCCGAAGTACTTGCCCTCGGGCCAGGTCTTGCGGACGCCCGGCACGATGCCGACCGTGCGCCAGGCGCCGGTCTTCTGGAAGTAGCTGGTGAGGGTGGCGCGGTTGCTGGTCGTCAGGGTCCGGTACCGCTGCTGGTTCTTGATCCACAGCCCGGACAGGAACGTCGAGTGGGCGAGCCAGCTGCCCGCTCCCGTCACGGGCGACCTGAGCCAGCCGCTGCGCGCCGCGAAGCCTGCCGCCTTGAGCCGGGCGTCGCCCGCCTTGAGCGTCGCGTCGACCTCCGGTCCCATCGTGGGGTCGTCGATCGCCACCCTGCCGTAGCTCTCGATGAAGGTGAACATGACGTCCTTGCCGCGCAGCCCGGTCAGCAGCTGGCCGGCCGGGGTCTTCGCGTAGGCGTCGACCGCCATCTGCTTCTTGAAGACGTCCGCGTCACCGAGGCCGTCGCGGACGTACTGCACACGGTTGGCGAGGTACTGGGCGTAGCCATTGGTGGCGAGCGTGACACCACCGAACTGCACGCCCAGGGTGAAGCAGAGGATCCACACGACGCCGAGGACCAGCGTGGAGCGTACGGCGACGGGCCGGTGCCGGGCCAGCACGTTGGCCAGCCGCACCATCGCGAGCGCGCTCAGCGTGAGCACGGCGATGACCAGGACGATCACCCCGACCACCGCGAGCACCTCACCCGATCGCCCGAACGAGTCCTTCACCCAGTCCGCGCCATCGCTCAGCAGCACCCAGTCGAAGACCAGGTCGAACGGCCGGGCCAGGGTCTGACGGAAGCCCATGTCGAGGCACTTCAGAACACCGGACAGCCCGACGAACACCCCCAGGACCACGGCCGTGATCCGCCGCCCCCTCGACGGCAGCACGAGCAGGACGGCCGCGAGGAAGATCACCTCGACGGGGAGACGGAAGAACGACTGGACAGTGATCCAGTCCAGGCGGTTGGGCACGAGGAGCACGACGAACATCAGCGCAGCGGCCAGGACGGTCGTACCCACGTGTACGGCAACCGCCGTGCGGGGGTAGCGACGGCGCCAGCCGAACCAGCCCGGGCGGGCGGAGGAGGCGGCGGCGCCCGTCGGGTCGGGCTCGTCGGTGGTGGTCGACGTGGAGGCGTCCGCTTGCTCGTCGGCGGAACCCTCGCCGGTCGAAGCCGCGTCCGGGACGACGTTCTCGGTCGGCTCCTGCCCGTCCGCGCCGCCGCCCGTCTCCTCCGCTGCAGAGTCGCCGGTCGGCTCGTCCGCCTCGGTCCGCTTCGTCGTCGGCCCGGGCGTCTCGTCCGCCGCGCCCGTCGCCACCACCTCCGCCGGCTCCCGGTCCGCCGAGGGCCCCGGCTCCGGGTCGGTCGCCACGGGAGCGGTCGAGGCCTCCTCGGCTCTGGTCCTGTCCGGTGCGTCCGCGTCCGTCTCCGGCAGTTGACGAGGGGGCGTGAGGTGCGACACCCGTGGGTCCTTCCGTGCGAAACCGCTGCTGGCACGGCGGACCGGGCCTGCAGGGCCGAGCCGCCAACCTCGCGTACGGCCCTACGTCACCCTCCGTTCAAACGCCCGGGTCAACCGCGCGCAAAGAGTACGCCCGCCGCCCCGGCCGGCCCACCGCGGGGCCCTGGGCTTGCGTCTAGCGGTCCGCCGCGACCGCCACCTCCCGAGCCCACCGGTAGTCGGCCTTGCCGCTGGGCGACCGCCGTATCGCCTCGGTGATCACCAGTTGCCGGGGGATCTTGTAACCGGCTAGATGGGTACGGCAGTAGGACTGCACGTCCTCAAGCGAAGGCCGTGGCGCGCCCTCGCGCAGTTGCACCACCGCCGCCACGTGGTTGCCCCACTTCGCGTCCGGCACCCCGGCCACCAGTGCGTCGTACACGTCGGGATGGGACTTCAGGGCCTGCTCGACCTCTTCCGGATACACCTTCTCGCCCCCGGTGTTGATGCACTGCGAGCCACGGCCGAGGACCGTGACCACGCCCTGCTCGTCCACCGTCCCCATGTCGCCGAGCAGCACCCACCGCTCGCCGTCCTTCTGGAAGAAGGTCTCGGCGGTTTTCTTCGGGTCGTTGTAGTAGCCGAGCGGGACGTGGCCGCACTGTGCGACCCGGCCCACCTCGCCCGCGGCGACCGGCTCGTGGGTGGCCGGGTCGACCACCTGCGTACGGGAGTTGACCCGGATGCGGAAGGACTGCCCGGCCCCGGAATCGGCCGTCGCCGTGCCGTTGAAGCCGGACTCGGACGAGCCGTAGTTGTTGAGCAGCATGGCGTTCGGAAGCAGTTCCTGGAACTGCCGGCGCACCGTCTCGGAGAGCACCGCCCCGGACGAGGACACGCTGAACACCGACGAGCAGTCCGTGCCCTTCATGGGCCCGGCCAGGGCGTCGATCAGCGGCCGCAGCATCGCGTCGCCGACCAGCGAGATGCTGGTGACCTTCTCCTTCTCGACCGTCCGCAGCACCTCCTCGGGCACGAACTTGCGGTGGATCACGACCCGTTGCCCGAAGTTGAAGCCGATGAACGAGGTGAGGGTGGAGGTGCCGTGCATCAGCGGGGGAGTGGGAAAGAAGGTGATCCCCGAGCCACCGGCAGCGACCCGCTCCGCGAGCTCCTGCGGCTTCCTGACCGGCTCACCGGTCGGCGCGCCCCCGCCCAGACCGGAGAAGAACAGGTCCTCCTGACGCCACATCACGCCCTTGGGCATCCCGGTGGTGCCGCCGGTGTAGATGATGAACTGGTCGTCGCCCGAGCGCGCCGGGAAGCCGCGTTCCGGCGACCCGCCCGCCTCGGCCTCGGCGAACGACACGGCGGCGACCCCGTCCTGCGCCCCGCCCACCCGTATCAGATGCCGCAGCTTCGGGCACTGCGGCAGCGCCGCCGCCACCCGCCCGTCGAACTCCGCGTCGAAGACCAGCGCCACCAGATCGGCGTCCCGATACAGGTACACCAACTCTTCTTCCACATAGCGGTAGTTGACGTTGACGGGGACGATCCGCGCCTTCAGGCACCCGAACACGGTCTGCAGATACTCGATGCCGTTGTAGAGGTGCAGCCCGAGGTGCTCGCCCGGCCGGATCCCGGCGTCGATCAGATGGTGGCCGATACGGTTCGCCGCCGCGTCCAGCTCCTCGTACGTCAGACGCCGCTCCGCGCCCGTGCCCGGGTGATCGATGTACACCAGGGCCTCGCGCTCCGGCACCACGTCGACGACCGACTCGAACAGGTCGGCAAGGTTGTACTCCACCGCTCCTCCTGACCCCGGCAGCCATGACGAAGAACAGCCATGACGAAGAAAGGCGCATCCGTCGGTTCGCCGGTCATCAGAGCAAAGGGGGCGGCAACTGTGAAGGGTCCGCGCGAAGAAATCTGACTGCCTGTCAGAAAACCCTTGAAGTGGCTCCCCGCCTACTGCAACCTGTTCTCGTTCTTTGAGAGGGGAGATGGGTGATGGGTGGGACCGAACACCTCACCGTGCAGCGCGAAGGCGCCACACTGGTGCTCACGCTCAACAGGCCGGACGCCAAGAACGCGCTCTCGCTGTCCATGCTGGTCGGTCTGTACGACGGCTGGATCGAGGCCGACGAGGACGACGCCGTCCGCTCGGTCGTGCTGACCGGTGCGGGCGGCGCGTTCTGCGCAGGCATGGACCTCAAGGCCCTCGCCGGCAAGGGAATGGAGGGCGAGCACCACCGGGACCGCCTCAAGGCCGACCCGGACCTGCACTGGAAGGCGATGCTGCGCCACCACCGCCCCCGCAAGCCGGTGATCGCCGCCGTCGAGGGCTACTGCGTCGCGGGCGGCACGGAGATCCTCCAGGGCACCGACATCCGTGTCGCGGGAGAGTCGGCGACGTTCGGGCTCTTCGAGGTCAAGCGGGGGCTTTTCCCGATCGGCGGCTCGACGGTGCGCCTGCAGCGCCAGATCCCGCGCACCCACGCCCTGGAGATGCTGCTCACGGGCCGCCCCTACACCGCCCGGGAGGCCGCCGACATCGGCCTGATCGGCCATGTGGTGCCCGACGGCACCGCGCTCGCCAAGGCCCTGGAGATCGCCGAACAGATCAACGCCTGCGGTCCGCTCGCCGTGGAGGCGGTCAAGGCGTCCGTGTACGAGACCGCCGAGATGACGGAGACGGACGGGCTTGCCGCCGAACTCAAGCGGGGGTGGCCGGTCTTCGACACGGCCGACGCCAAGGAGGGGGCGCGTGCCTTTGCGGAGAAACGCCCGCCCGTCTACCGGCGCGCGTAAATGCGCCGGCTTGGGCCGGTTCGGAGACTGCGGGCCCGCTGTGGCTGGTCGCGCCCACGCGGCGGAGCCGCACATGTCACAGCCCCGCGCCCCTGAAGGGGTCGCGTCCTGACCGTCGTTCTCTCAAGGAGGCAGCCCGATGCCCGAAGTCCTCAAAGCCCCCCTCACCGTTGAATTCCCCTTCACCCGCTCCCTCGGTCCTGTGCAGAGTGCCTTTCTGACCGGTCTTCGGGAGCGGGTCGTCCTCGGGGTGAGGACCGGTGACGGCCGTGTCCTCGTCCCGCCCGTGGAGTACGACCCCGTCAGCGCGGAAGAGATCCGTGACCTGGTCGAGGTCGCGCCCACCGGCACGGTCACCACCTGGGCCTGGAATCATGAACCCCGGCGCGGACAGCCCCTCGACACTCCCTTCGCCTGGGTCCTGGTCCGTCTCGACGGGGCCGACACCGCCCTGCTGCACACCCTTGACGTCCCAGGGCCGGACGCCGTCCGCACCGGCATGCGCGTCCGCATCCGCTGGGCCGAAGCGCGCGAAGGCGCCATCACCGACATCGCCTGCTTCGAGCCGTACGACGGCGAACCGGACCGGACCGCGGGGCACAGCGGCGAGTTCGAGGACGCGATCACCGGCATCGTCGCCCCCGCCCGTCTCGACTACACCTACTCGCCCGGTCGCGCCCAGACCGCCTACATCAACGCCCTCTCCGAGCGGCGGACGGTGGGCGAGCGCTGCCCCTCCTGCCGCAAGGTGTACGTGCCGCCCAGGGGCGCCTGCCCCACCTGTGGCGTCGCCACGTCGGAGCAGGTCGAGGTGGGACCGCGCGGCACGGTCACCACCTTCTGCATCGTCAACATCAAGGCGAAGAACCTGGACATCGAAGTCCCGTACGTCTACGCCCACATCGCCCTCGACGGCGCCGGCCTCGCGCTGCACGGCCGTATCGGCGGCATCCCCTACGACCAGGTGCGCATGGGGCTGCGCGTCGAACCGGTGTGGACCGAAGGTGCCCGCTACCCCGACCACTACCGGCCCACCGGCGAACCCGACGCGGAGTACGACGCCTACAAGGAGCTGCTGTGATGCGTGACATAGCACTGGTGGCCTTCGCCCAGACCGACCACCGGCGCACCAGCGAGGAGTTCTCCGAGGTGGAGATGCTCATGCCGGTGCTGCACGACGTCCTCGACCAGACCGGTCTGAAGACCGCCGACATCGGCTTCACCTGCTCCGGCTCCAGCGACTACCTGGCCGGGCGCGCGTTCTCCTTCACCCTCGCCCTCGACGGCGTCGGCGCCTGGCCGCCGATCTCCGAGTCGCACGTGGAGATGGACGGCGCCTGGGCCCTGTACGAGGCGTGGACGAAACTCCTCACCGGGGACGCCGACACCGCCCTGGTCTACTCGTACGGCAAGTCCTCACCCGGCTCCGTACGCGACGTCCTGACCCGGCAGCTCGACCCGTACTACGTGGCACCCCTGTGGCCCGACTCCGTCGCCCTGGCCGCCCTCCAGGCACAGGCCCTGATCGACGCGGGCGACACCGACGAGCCCGCGCTCGCCGCAGTCGCCGCCCGCAGCCGTGCGGACGCCGCCGCCAACTCCCATGCCCAGCTGCGGGGACCGGTGCCGCAGGGGGACTACCTCGTACGACCCCTGCGTACCGGTGACTGTCCGCCGATCGGTGACGGTGCGGCCGCCGTGATCCTCGCGGCGGGGGAGCGGGCCCGGCAACTGTGCGAACGGCCCGCCTGGATCCGCGGCATCGACCACCGCATCGAGGCGCACGGCCTCGGTGTCCGCGACCTGACCGACTCGCCCTCCACCCGTCTGGCCGCTGAGAAGGCCGGCGCCTTCGAACGACCCGTCGACACCGCGGAGTTGCACGCGCCCTTCACCTCCCAGGAGGTCGTGCTGCGCAAGGCACTGCGGCTGGGCGACGACGTGCGGGTCAACCCGTCCGGCGGGGCCCTCGCCGCCAACCCGATCATGGCCGCCGGGCTGATCCGCATCGGTGAGGCCGCCGCCGGCATCCACCGGGGCGACTCCGACCGGGCACTCGCCCACGCCACCTCCGGTCCCTGTCTGCAACAGAACCTGGTCGCCGTACTCGAAGGGGATCCCCGATGAGCAAGGAGCCCGTGGCCGTCGTAGGCGTCGGCCAGACCAAGCATGTGGCGGCCCGGCGGGACGTGTCGATCGCCGGGCTGGTCCGGGAGGCCGCCCAACGTGCGCTCGACGACGCGGAGTTGACCTGGGCGGACATCGACGCCGTCGTCATCGGCAAGGCGCCCGACTTCTTCGAGGGCGTGATGATGCCCGAGCTCTACCTCGCCGACGCGCTCGGCGCGGTGGGCAAACCGATGCTGCGGGTGCACACCGCCGGATCCGTCGGCGGCTCGACCGCGCTCGTCGCCGCCAACCTGGTCGCGGCGCGTGTCCACGGCACCGTGCTCACGCTTGCCTTCGAGAAGCAGTCCGAGTCCAACGCCATGTGGGGCCTGTCCCTGCCGATCCCCTTCCAGCAGCCGCTGCTCGCCGGGGCCGGCGGCTTCTTCGCCCCGCATGTGCGTGCGTACATGCGACGCACCGGCGCGCCCGACACGGTCGGCTCCCTGGTGGCGTACAAGGACCGGCGCAACGCGCTGAAGAACCCGTACGCCCACCTGCACGAGCACGACATCACCCTG
The DNA here is from genome assembly GCF_039532765.1 of Streptomyces longisporus. NCBI lineage: Bacteria > Bacillati > Actinomycetota > Actinomycetes > Kitasatosporales > Streptomycetaceae > Streptomyces > Streptomyces longisporus. The sequence continues at coordinate 167,833 of NZ_BAAASG010000002.1, read as the reverse complement.
GAGAAGGTCCAGGCCTCGCCCATGCTGTGGGACCCGATCCGCTACTCCGAGACCTGCCCGTCCTCCGACGGCGCCTGCGCCATGGTGCTGACGGACCGGGCCGGCGCGGCACGCGCGCCCCGGCCGGCCGCGTGGATGCTGGGCGGTGCCATGCGTAGCGAGCCCACCCTGTTCGCCGGCAAGGACGCCGTGTCGCCGCAGGCCGGCAAGGACTGTGCCGCCGACGTGTACCGGCAGGCCGGCATCGCCGATCCGCGCCGCGACATCGACGCCGTCGAGATGTATGTGCCGTTCTCCTGGTACGAGCCCATGTGGCTGGAGAACCTCGGCTTCGCCGACGAGGGCGAGGGCTGGAAACTCACCGAATCCGGGGTGACCGAGCTGGACGGGGACCTGCCCGTCAACATGTCGGGCGGCGTCCTGTCGACCAATCCCATCGGCGCCTCCGGCATGATCCGCTTTGCCGAGGCGGCGCTCCAGGTGCGCGGGCTGGCCGGAGAACACCAGGTGGAAGGGGCCCGGAGGGTCCTCGGGCACGCCTACGGGGGCGGATCGCAGTTCTTCTCGATGTGGCTCGTGGGGAGCGAACCGCCGGAGTCGTAAAAGACTCCGGAAAGGTCCCCCTCACGTGGCCTGTTGGCATCAGAAACCGATCGCTAGGCTGGCCGCGGACGACGAATCGGGAGGAGCACGGACGTGGCCGAGAGCACCATCCAGCAGCACCCGCTTGCGGGCTGGGACAAGCCTGAGCTGGACCTGAGCAACGCCGATTGGCACTCGAGCAGCCGTGGCCTGGGGGATGTCCAGATCGCTTTTGTCGAGGGATTCATCGCGATGCGCAACAGCGGCCGCCCGGAAAGCCCTTCCCTGATCTTCACGCCCGCGGAATGGGGCGCGTTCGTGTCGGGGGCGCGGGAAGGAGAGTTCGACCTGACGTGACCCGGCGGCCGTACGGCTGAGCCGACGGGCCGATCCGGGGGTGTTCCACCCGTCTTTGCGGACACGCGACCTTGAGCGCCCTTCCCGGGCCGATGCCTGAGCGAGGCTGGCCCCGGGAAGGGAAGGTCGTCTCCCGGAGATGAGGAACCCATGAGCAGCACCTTGCCGGTCATCGCGGCGGTCGACGGTTCGGACGACAGCCTGCGCGCCCTGGACTGGGCCCTCGACGACGCACGCCGACGCGCGGTGCCGCTGCGGGTGGTCCATGTGCGGCAGTACGCCGCCTGGGCGCAGCCCGACATCCTTGCCGCCGGACCGCCTCAGCCGGGCGACGACCCGGTGCTCGGCCAGGTGCGCACGTATCTGAAGGGGCGGACCGACCTGCCGGCCGTGGAGTACCACGGCCTTGAGGGGGTGCCGGGCGCCCTCCTGCCGGAACTCGGCGCCGGCGCCCAGCTGTTGGTGCTCGGCTCCCGAGGGCGCGGCGGCTTCGCCAGTCTGCTGCTCGGCTCCAACGGCATGGCCGCCGCCCGCGATGCCGAGTGCCCCGTCGTGGTGGTGCCCCGGCCCGGCCGTGAGGTGCACGGCGGCGTACCGGTCGAGCCCGGGCCGCGCGTGGTCGTCGGACTGCAGGTGGACAGCCCCGACGAGGCGACCCTGGCGTTCGCCTTCACCGAGGCCGGGCTGCGCGGCGCCCGCCTCCATGTGGTCGCCGCCTATATGTGGCCCGTGCAGACCTGGACCACCCCCGGCGAACTCGCTCCGCCGATGGTCGACCAGAACGCCATCGAGAACCAGACCTGGACCCTCGCCGAGGGCTTCCTCACCCCGCACCGCTCAAGACACCCCGACGTCCCCGTCGACACCTATGCGATGCCGGGCGACGCGGCAGGTCAGCTGGTCGCTGCCTCCAAGGACGCCAGGCTGGTCGTCGTGGGCCGCCACCGCCGCCGTCTGCTGGCCCCCGCCCGCATGATGGGCTCGGTCGCCCAGGCGGTCCTGCTGCACGCGGCGGCCCCGGTGGCGGTGGTACCGCCGGTCATGGGGGAGGAGGGAGGCTGACGCCGGCCTGGTCCCGAGGTGGAATTTACCGCCGGCGGTGCGCGGGTGCGGTGCCGGTCCGTGGGGGCTTGTCGCGCAGTTCCGCCCGCGGCAGCGGCTCGTGGCTGCGACAGCTCCGCGCACCCGGCCCTGACGGCCTGCTGGGACTTGTAGAGAGGCGAGGGCCGCGTCGATATACCCCCAGGGGTATTTCAGTAGCGCAGGCGAACACCTCAGGCCCGCTCAGCAGCCGACGTAGATCCGCCACGCGCCATCCTCCGCGGGCGCTGCACGAGCCATCCTCCACGGGCGCTGATGGATACCGGCGAACCTACCCTTGGCCGCATGCAGGAATCGCTCACCAGGGACACCCGCCTCGCTCTCGACCTCGCCCTCACCGTCCGCCACGACGGACGGGGCGGCGTCGCCGACGACCTGGCGGACCCCGCAGGGCTCACCACCTGGATCCGCGCCCACCCCGAGATCGTGCCGGACGCCGCCGCCTTCACCGCCGACCGGGCGAGCCTCACCGCCGTACGCGACCTGCGGGCGGCCGTCCGCGCCCCCTTCGCCCACGCCGTACGCCCCGCCGAACTTAGCCGCGCCGACGCGGCCCGTCTGCTGCCCGTGCCCGAAGCCGTCGCACGCCTCAACGCCGCGGCCGCCCGCACCCCGACCGTCCCCGTGCTGCACTGGCCCGAGGGCGCCGAACCCGCCGTCCACGCGAGGGCGGCCGACGGCGCGCACGACCTCACCGCGGCCCTCGCCCAGGCCACGATCGCCTTCCTCGCCGGCCCCGACCGGCAGCGGCTGCGCGCCCGCCACGCGCCGCGCTGCATGCGCTGCTTCCTCAAGGAGCACCCGCGCCAGGAGTGGTGCAGGCCCTCCTGTGGAAACCGCGCAGGCGTGGCCCGCCACCACGACCGGCACAAGACCGTCCAGGGGGCGTGAGGGCTCAGCCGACCTGGATGTTCTTGTTCATCCCGAGCTGCTTGTGACCCGGGATCGGGCAGTACAGGTCGTACTTGCCCTTCTTGAAGGTCACCGTCAGGTTCGCCTCCTGGCCGCTCTGGATGTTCTTGGTCTTGGCGTCCTGCACGCCGGGGCCGTCGATGGACAGGGCGTGCGTGATCTTGCCCTTGTTGTCGGCGACGAAGGTGTAGGTGCCCGGTGTGAACGACGACCGGGACAGTTTCAGCCCGTACTCGGTCTCGGTGACCGTCACCTGGGTCCCCGAGCCGGCCTTGCTCGCGCCGGCGGAGGCACCGGAGGAGGCGCCGGAGGAAGCCGAGCCACCTCCCCCGCCCCCGCCCCCGCCCCCGCTGGAGCAGGCGGCCAGAACGAGAGCGGCGGCGAAGGCCGACGCCGTCACTCCGAGTGCCGTACGCGTCGTACGGGCCCTGCGTGCCGTGAGTGCCATGTGGCTCATCCCCTTCCGGGTCTGCCCGCCACCCGTCGGGCTTGTCCGCGTCTGCCACGGGAGACCCTCTATGGGGGATACGGACGGAGATGCCCCGGTGTTCAGGGCAGACTCCGCGGCGGCGGAATCAGTCCCTGTAGCGGTTCGGTCAGAAATCCACAGACCGGGTCGCGCGACCCCCGCGAGGCGTACGCTGAGGTGCCTGTAGGTCACGGAGCGCGCCCGCTCCCCGCGCGGGCGCACCACCGTGGCAGGGGGTAGGCCATGGGGCAGCGCAGCGTGCGGAGCAACCGCACCATCTTCGAACGCGAGAGTGAACTCGCGGCAGTGGACGAGGCGTTGGGTGAGCTCACCGGGCTGCGCAGGGACGGCGCCGAACCGTCCGACCGCGCCCGCGGCGCGCTCCTCGCCTTCGCCGGGCGCGCCGGCATCGGCAAGACCACCCTCCTCGCCGAGGTCCGCCGGCGCGCCGCCGCCCGCGGCTGCACCGTGGTGTCGGCCCGCGGCGGCGACCAGGAACAGCGCGTCGCCTTCCATGTCGCCCGCCAGCTGCTGCAGCCCCAACTGGCCGGGTCTGCGGAGACCGATCTGCGGGCCTCGCTGGGCAGTTGGTACGACATCGTCGGCCCCGCCCTCGGCCTGTGCGCCCCGACCGACGGCGCCCCGCCCGACCAGCAGGGCCTGCGCGACGGCCTCGACTGGGTGCTCACCCATCTCGCCGTGCTGCGTGCCCCGATGGTCCTGGTCCTCGACGACGCCCACTGGGCCGATTCCGAATCCCTGCGCTGGCTCGCCGCGTTCGCGCCCCGAGCCGAACAGCTGCCCCTGCTGGTCGTCGTCGCCTACCGGCCCGACGAACTCCCCGACCACGCCGAGTCGTTCAAGGGACTACCGGGGCGCGCCGGTGGCCGCCCCCTCGACCTGGAACCGCTGAGCGCCGCCGCCGTCGCGCGCCTCGTACGGGAGACGCTCGGTGCGCACGCCGACGACGCGTTCTGCCGTGAGTGCTGGGCCGTCACCGCAGGCAACCCGTTCGAGACGGTCGAACTCGTCGCCAAGGTGCGCGACCGCGGCCTCACCCCGACCGAGACCGGCGCCCATCTGCTGCGCGACCTCGCCGCCGCCGTCAAGGGCAGCGGCCTCATCGCCCGCCTCGAACGCCTGGGCACCTCCACCGTGCGTTTCGCCTGGGCCTGCGCCGTCCTCGGCACCGAGATCCATCCGCTGCTCGCCGCCGCCGTCGCCGGACTCGGCCACGAGGAGGCCGCCGACGCCGCCGACGCCCTGCGCGGCGCCCGCATCCTCACCGGCGCCGAGACCCTCGAGTTCGTCCACCCCCTGATCGCCACCGCCGTCTACCGGGCCATCCCGCCCGGCGTCCGCGTCGCGCTGCACGGCCAGGCCGCCTGGTGTGTGATCAACGAAGGACAGGGGCCCTCGGCCGCCGCCCGCCACCTCCTGGAGACCCACCCCGACGGCGACAACTGGGTCGTCCAGCAACTGCGCGCCGCAGCGGAGGAGACCCTCCGCGCCGGCGCCCCCGACGCCGCCCGCAGCTACCTCGCCCGCGCCCTGCGGGAGCCCCCGCCCTACGAGGACCGCGCCGCCGTCCTGTACGAACTGGGCTCCGCCTCCCTGCTCACCGAGCCCGCCACCACCGTCAACCACCTGCGCGCCGCCCTGGAAGAACCCATCGCCGACGCCCCGCTGCGCCAGCACATCGTCTACCGGCTCTCCCAGGTCCTCGCCCACAGCGACCGCCTGGCCGAGGCCTCCGACACCCTGGCCCGCGAGATCCGCGTCACCGACGACGCCCGCGTCAAGCTGCGCATGACCGCCGAACAGTTCATGTGGGACGCCTTCCGCGCCGACGAGCCCGACCACCCCTCCCGCTCCCGTCGCCTGACCAGGCTCGCCGACCGCCTCACCGGCCGCGACCTCACCGAGCGCTACATCATCGGCCTGCGCACCTGGGACGCGGTCCTGCGCGGCGAACCCGCCCGTGTCGCCCTCCACCACGCCGAACGCGCCCTGGCCGGCGGCCTCGGCTGGGCCGAACCCGACCGCGGCTTCGAGGTGCCCGTCCTGGTCGCACTCGCCTTCATGTACGCCGACCGGCCCGGGCGGACGGAGGAGCTGTTCGCGACCGGCATCGCAGACTTCGAACGTCAGGGCTGGCGCGGCGCCCACCTCTCCTTCGCCTACACCCTCCTCGCCTACGTCCGCTACCGCCGCGGCCGGCTCTCCGAGGCCCAGGACTTCGTCATGGCGGGACTCCGGCTCGCCGAGCGCGTCGGCCCCGGCACCCCCGCCCACTGGTACGCCGTGGGCATCCTCATCGAGGTCCTCCTCGCCCGCGGCCGCATCACCGAGGCCGCGCAGATCGCCGAGGACTACTCCTTCGAGGCACCCTTCCCGGCCGCCGTCGTCTTCCCCGACGCCCAGACCGTCCACGGCGAACTCCTTCTCGCCCGCGGCCTCACCAAGGAAGCGGCCGAGGAGCTGGCCGCAGCCGGCCGCCGCCTGGAACCGCGCGGCATGCGCAACCCCGCCTGGTGCCCCTGGCAGCTCCACCTGGCCCGCGCCGAGAGCCACGACACGCCCGAACGCGCCGTCGCCACAGCCCTCGAGGCGCTCGCCCGTGCCCGCCAGTTCGGCACACCGTCCGCCATCGGTCAGGCCCTGCGCACGGCTGCCGAGGTCTCCTCCGGCTCGGCCCGCATCAAATACCTGGAGGAGTCCGTCGCCCACCTGGAGCGCTCCCCGGCCGCCTACGAACTCGCCTGCGCACTCGTAGCCCTGGGCATCGAACTCCGCCGCACCGGCCGCCCCCGAGACGCCGCCGAACACCTCTACCGAGGCCTCGACGCCGCCGTCCAGTGCAGCGCCGACGGCCTCGCCGAAACAGCCCGGGACGAACTGGCCGCAGCAGGCCTGCGTCCCCGCCGCCTCCACAGCACCGAGACGGACACCCTGACATCCCGGGAACGGACGGTCGCGACGCTGGCCGCCGAGGGCCGCACCGAGGCGGAGATCGCCGAGCAACTGCACCTGGACATGCCAACGGTCGTCCGCCTCCTCTCCGCCGTCTACCGAAAGATGGGCACAGAGATCACGGGCTTGGGCGCCGCGCTGGGCCCCGGACAGCCGGCGCCAGGGGTGACGCCCCAGGGCTAGTCCTGCGGTGCCAAGGTGCGCACGACGTCGAACTCGTTGCCCTCGGGGTCGGCCATGACCACCCAGTTGCGGTCCGGTCCCTGGCCCACGTCCACCTTGACGGCGCCGAGAGCGAGCAATCTGGTCACCTCGTCCGCGGTGCTGCCGTCGATCGGGCTGACGTCGAGGTGAAGCCGGTTCTTGACGGTCTTGCCCTCGGGCACACGGATGAACAGCAGGGTGGGAGGCATCTGGCGGGCCCGGATCTCCTCGACGGTCGGCACCCAGGAGCCGATCTCGACCTTGCCCTCGCTGCGATCGATCACCTTGAAGTCCAGCACCTCGCACCAGAAGGCCGCGAGCCTCTCCGGATCATGGCAGTCAACGGTCAACTCGGTGAACCTGCTTGTCATGCTTCTCCCAGACAGTGCGAACGAGGCTCAGCGTCGGCCGCCCGCCCCTCAGATCAGCGATCCTATTGACCACGGACTTCGAGAGGGCTTGATCTGGAGGAAACTGCTCAGCGACCCGCCCCCGAACCACGACCGCCCCCGCCCCACCAACCGCCAGGGTCCACGTACCATTGGCGGCATGTCGTTCCTCCGCCGCCGCAGCGCCACCCCCGCCGGGCCCGACTTCGACGTCCTGGCCATGGACCCGGGCGACTGGCCCGGCAATCTGGGCGCCGGCCTGCTGCCCGCCCCCGACGGCACCTGTCAGGGCGTCTTCCTGCGCTACGACCTGTTCGGCGGCCGCGGCCCCGCGATGATCATCGGCAATCTGCCCGAGGGCTCCCCGGCCCGCGAGACCGCCGAGGACGAGATCCCCTTCGAGGTGGCCCAGCTGCTGCTCGCGCTGGAGAACGAGGAGGAGGTGAGCGTCGTCGGGGTCGAGGACATGCCGGTCATGCAGGGCGACAACCTCCTGATCGTGCGCCGCCTCAAGCTCTCCGAGACCCGCATCTCCTGCGTGCAGTTCGACCGCAGTGACAACGTCCTGGTGACCATCGCCGCCTGGGACCGCCCCATCACCGACGACCTGTACGCCCTGCTGAAGCCGCTCCCGGCGGAGCTGTTCCAGCAGGGCTGACACCGGCTACCGGCGGGACCGCACCACCTGCACGTCCGCGGCCCGTACGAACGCCACCCGGTGTCCGAACTGGATCTCGTAGTAGAGGTCCTTGCCGACCACGACCCGGTGCGAGTCGGTGGTGAAGGTGACCGCGTAGTAGTACTCGCCCGGCACCTTGTCGCCGACCACGTACTTCTGCCCCTTCGGCAGTGTGTACGGCAGCGGCGACACCGCCTGCGCGGGCACCTCGGCCGGGTAGGCCGAGGCCTCCGGGTAGGCCCGCCCGTACACCGCCACGCTGTCCAGACCCGGCTTCGGCGTGACCACGTAACCAGACGCGTCCACCGCAGTCGGGTGCTTCCTGGGGTTCTTGAACCAGGCCTTCTGACCCAGATACCAGATCGCCGTCCAGTCGCGGTAGTGGCCCGCCACCGCGAACTGCTGGCCGGTGGAGGCACGGGAGCCCACGTCATTGACGTCGATCGTCGAGTCGGCGTTCTTGTGCAGACCCACGTCCTTGATCAGGGCCGAGCGCTCGTCGTGATCGGAGTACAGCCGCACCTCGCTGGAGCCGTGCACCGCGCAGGGCTCGTCCTTGGTGACGCAGCCCGTGTACTCCGGCTGGTTGGCCTCGTAGTCGGGCCGGATCGTCACCAGTCCGCCGCTCTTGCCCGCGGTCTTCCGGAAGGGATGGCCCAGCAGCTCGAAGTAGTGCCGCCAGTCCCAGAACGGGCCGGGGTCGGTGTGCATGCCCGGGATGGTCGACGTCGTCGGGCCCGGCACATTGTCGTGGCCGAGGATGTGCTGCCGGTTCAGCGGGATGCCGTACTTCGCCGCCAGATACCGCACCAGGCGCGCCGAGGCGCGGTACATCGCCTCCGTGTACCAGGCGTCGGGCGCGGCGAGGAAGCCCTCGTGCTCCAGGCCGATCGACTTGGCGTTGATGTACCAGTTGCCCGCGTGCCAGGCCACGTCCTTGGCCTTGACGTGCTGGGCGATCAGACCGTCCGTGGAACGCAGGGTGTAGTTCCACGACACGTAGGTGGGGTCCTGGACCAGCTTCAGGACCCCGTCCCAGGTGCCTTCGGTGTCGTGGACGACGATGTATCTGATGCTCTGCGAGGCGGGCCGGTCGCCCAGGTCGTGGTTGCCGTAGTCGTTGTCCCCGAACTCCTCGTACGGCGCCGGGATCCACTGGCAGGACACCGACTTCGGGCATTCCGTGCCGTCCGCCGAGACGGTGCGCAGGCCGGACTTCTCCAGCTGCGCGGTGTCGGGGGCGAGGTCCGGCTGGGCGGTCAGGACGACGTGCTCCCCGGCGTCCGTGGTGCGCTGCTCGCCGGTGCGCATCACCTCGTACACGTCGTTCGCGTAGGCCGCCGCCGTCGAGGTGTCGTCCGCCCCCGAGAAACGGGCCACCGCCCCGTACCACTGCGCCGGGTCCGCGCTGAGCGGCTCGCCCAGCTCCTTCTGCTCGGCGGCCAGCAGCGCGGCACCGCCCGCCACATTGGCGGCCGGGTCCGTACGAAGCCGCTCGGCGCTCAGCCCGGTCAAGCCGGCCGCCTTCGGCAACGTCTTGAGCCGGGGCGGGAGTTCGGAGTTCTCCGGCACCTTGGTGTCCGGGTGCAGGGCGGCGCGGGCGGTGTCCCCGCGGGCGTCCCCCGTGCCGTCGCTATGGCGCGCGGTGCGGGCGATCGCCGTATGGGCATCGGTGAGGTGCATCGGGCCGTAACCGCCCGACACGCTCGGCGCGCCCCCGTGCGCGTCCCATCGGGACTGCAGATACGACACGCCCAGCAGCACGCTCTGCGGCACGTGGTACTCGGCGGACGCCGAGGCGAACGCCTGTTGCAGCCGGTCCTCGGCGGGCCGGGCGTCGGACGGGGCCGCGCCGAGCAGCGGCAGCAGCAGGGCCGCCGCGGCGAGAGCGCCGGCGGTTCTGCGGGCGCGTCTGTGGCCGGGTGCGGACGTGAGGTCGGTGGCAGATCCTCGCAATGCAGCCTCCTGGGACGAACGAGCGTGGCGGGGCGTGCAGGGCCGAGCGGTGGGTCAGTGGTACCCGCTGGCCGACGATCCGTCAATCATGCCCAGAGGCAGGAGATTTCCCATGTCAACACGAGCGTGGAGGACTTTCCCGGCGACGGTGTGCGGGCCTGCGGGGCGTCAGTGGCTTACACCAATGGCCCTGCGCGCAGACTTTTCCGGAAGGTCTGCCGCACGGGTGCGGACATACGAAGGTCCGCGGTACGCCGTCCTGGCGCACCGCGGACCTTCGTCCCCGTCAGCGAGTGCCGACCGCCGCGCGAACGGCCCGACGGGCCAGCTGGCAGTCGTCGTGCAGCCGCCTGAGCAGCAGCCGCTGTTCCTCGCCGGACGGCGCAGCACCCGGGTGGGCCACTCCCGGTGCCGCCGGGGTCGTGTCGTGCATCGAACGCTGCACGGCCGTTTCGTAGGTACGGATCTCACGGGTCAGCACGAGCATCAGGTTCACCAGGAACGCATCCCGCGAGGCCGGGCCCGCCGACTGCGCGATCTGGCTGATCTGACGGCGGGCCACCGGGGCGTCGCCGAGCACCGACCACAGCGTCGCCAGGTCGTAGCCCGGCAGGTACCAGCCCGCGTGCTCCCAGTCCACCAGCACTGGACCGGCCGGTGAGAGCAGGATGTTCGAGAGCAGTGCGTCGCCGTGGCAGAACTGGCCCATGCCCTGCCGGCCCGCCGAGTGCGCGATGCCGTGCAGCAGCTTCTGCAGGTCGCCCATGTCGCGGTCGGTGAGCAGTCCCAGTTCGTGGTAGCGGGAGATACGGGCCGCGTAGTCGAGCGGGGCGTCGAAGGTGCCCGCCGGCGGCCGCCACGCGTTCAGTCGGCAGATCGCGCCGAGGGCCGCCCTGATGTCCGCCCGCGGCGGTGCCTCGACCGGGTGCCGCTGCAGTGCCGCGACCCGTCCGGGCATCCGCTCGATGACCAGTGTGCAGTTGTCCGGGTCCGCCGCGATCAGCCTCGGCACCCGAACCGGAGGGCGGTGCCGGACGAACGAGCGGTATGCCGCTATTTCATGGCGGATCCGCTCGGCCCATGCGGGGGAGTGGTCCAGTAAACACTTGGCGACGGCCGTGCTGCGCCCCGTCGTACCGACCAGGAGCACGGACCGGCCGCTGCGGCGCAGCACCTGCACCGGAGCGAACTCGGGACAGATCCGGTGCACCGACGCGATCGCCGTGCGCAGCTGGGCGCCCTGGGGGCCGGACAAGTCGAGTCTCCCGCTGAGCGGTTGGGTGCCGAGACCCGGCACGCGCCGCGTCCGGGCCGCGCCGAGCGCGGGGGCCGCCGGACGCGCGGCGGGATCGAGGTAGGGGCCGCTGCCCGCCGGGCGGGAATGCAGCGACCGGGGCGGGGCGGACACGGAGGACGATGCTGCGTACATGGGCGAAACAGATCCCTTCGTGTGCCTGCGACGACAATGCGCTGCCCGGCCCGGCGCCCCGGGTGCACCCTGGGGAATGCATCCCTTGTTCCAGAAGGCGACCGGGTCGGGGTGGCGCTTTCCTACCTGACACCCGATGCCCAGTGGCACACCATCTGGCGAACCCTGGCGAACCCTGGCGAATAGTCGCCCGGCAACTTGCACCGGGCTACTGTCAACTCAGCCGAGAACCTGGGGGCTTGACGTGAGCGGACAACCCAACACCCGCCTTGCGGACCTGTTCGGCCTGGCCGGCTGGTCCAAGGGTGAACTCGCGAGGCTGGTCAACCGGCAGGCGGCGGCCATGGGCCACCCCCAGCTGTCGACCGACACCTCCCGCGTGCGGCGTTGGATCGACATGGGAGAGATCCCGCGCGATCCGGTGCCGCGGGTGCTGGCGGCTCTGTTCACCGAGCGTCTCGGCCGTGTCGTGACCATCGAGGACCTCGGTCTGGTCCGGCACGGGCGTGCGGGGAAACGGCAGGACGCCGGGAGTGTGGAACATCCCGACGGTGTGCCGTGGGCGCCCGAGCGGACCGCGGCGGTCCTCACCGAATTCACGGGAATGGACCTCATGCTCAACCGACGCGGCTTGGTGGGCGCGGGTGTCGCGCTCACCGCAGGATCCGCACTCAGCAGCGCCATGTACGACTGGCTGCACACCGATCCGACCCTCTCCGCCGACGCTCCCGACTTCGACAATCCCCTGCACGCCGACCCCGCCGGGTTCGACCGCTATGAGGCAGCCCCCATCGGGTCGCAGGAGATCGAGGAACTGGAGCGCTCGGTCGAGGTGTTCCGGGCCTGGGACGCCGCCCGCGGCGGCGGGCTGCAGCGCAAGGCAGTCGTGGGCCAGCTCAACGAGGTGGGCGGCATGCTCGCCTACCGTCACCCCGACCATCTCCAGCGACGCCTGTGGGGCGTCGCCGCCAATCTCGCCGTCCTCGCGGGCTGGATGTCGCACGACGTCGGCCTGGAGCCCACCGCCCAGAAGTACTTCGTCATCGCCGCCCATGCCGCAAGAGAGGGCGGCGACCGGCCCCGCGCCGGAGAGGCACTCTCCCGGGCGGCGCGCCAGATGGTGCACCTGGGCCGGCCCGACGACGCACTGGACCTGATGAAGCTCGCCCAGTCCGGCTCCGGCGACGAGGTGCTGCCGCGCACCCGGGCGATGCTCTACACCATCGAGGCCTGGGCGCAGGCCTCCATGGGCAAGGGCCAGGCGATGCGCCGCACCCTCGGTCGGGCGGAGGATCTCTTCGTCTCCGACCGGGGCGATGTGCCGCCGCCGAGCTGGATGCAGATGTTCAAGGAGGAGGACCTGTACGGCATGCAGGCCCTGGCCTACCGCACCCTGGCCGAGCACGAGCCGGGAGCGGCCGTGCACGCCCAGCACTACGCGGAGAAGGCGCTGGCGCTCAGGGTCGACGGACGGCAGCGGTCGAAGATCTTCGACTTCCTGTCCATGGCGTCGGCGTGCTTCATCGCCGACGACCCCGAACAGGCCGACCGCTATGCACGCCTCGCTCTGATGTCGATGGGATCCAACTCCTCCCACCGCACCTGGGACCGGCTGCGCCAGATGTACCGGCTCACCGCCGAGTACTCCAGCTACCCGAAGATCAACGAGCTGCGGGAGGAGATCAAACTCGCGTTGCCCAGGACGGCGAAGGGCGGCAACAGCGCACGGGCATAGGGGGCCTGTGCAGCTTTCGCTGCTTCATCTCACCGGGTCACCCGGGCGGTTCACCTCACCTTGGCGACGAGCAGGCACGCATCGTTCTCGCGGTCGGCCTCGCCGTACTCCTCCACGACCATCCGTACGCAGTCCTGCGCGGTCGCTGCCTCGCCGAAGCGGGGGGCCAGATCGAGGAGTTGTTCCCCGCTCACGGTCTCCTTGCTCCTGCGCCCGGGCACCAGCCCGTCGGTGTGCAGCAGGAGCAGGTCGCCCGGCTCGAGGGTCTCCTCCGCCTGCTGGTAGGAGGCCTGCGAGCTCGCGCCGAGCAGGACGCCGTTCGGTGCATGCAGCCTGCGCCCCGTCCCGTTGCGGAACAGCAGCGGGGCGGGGTGTGCTGCCTGTGCCCAGGTCAGGGTGCGGGTCTCGGGGCGGTAGCGGCAGCAGACGGCGGTGCCGAGGGCGGGTTGCACGGTGGCGTCGAGTAACTGGTTCAGCCAGGACATCAGTTGCCCGGGCTCGGTGCCGGCCATCGCCATGCCGCGTACGGCGCCCAGCAGCGTCGCCATGCCCGAGGCGACGGCCACGCCGTGTCCGGTGAGGTCGCCGACGCTGAGCAGGGTCTGGCCGTCGGGCAGTTCGAGCGCGTCGTACCAGTCGCCGCCGATCAGGGCACTGGTCGAGGACGGCAGATGGTGCGCCGCCAGGTCCAGTGTCTCGGGCCGTTGCTGCGGGAGCCGCAGGGAGCCGCGCCATGGCGGCAGCACGGCCTCCTGCAGCTCGACCGCGAGCCGGTGCTCGGTCTGCGCGCGGTGCTGGTGGCGCTGCAGCGAGTCACGGGTCTCGCTCACCGCCTTCTGGCTGCGGCGCAGTTCGCTGACGTCCCGCAGTACGGCCCACATCGAGGCGGTGCTGCCGTCAGTGTCGAGCACGGGCTCGCCCATCATGTGCACCGTGCGCACCTCGTCGTCCGGGCGCACGATGCGGAACTCGCCGTCGATGGGCTTGGCGTCGACGAGGCAGTCCGTGACCATCGCCGTCAGCTTCGCGCGGTCCTCGTCCAGTACCAGGGAGGGCAGTTCGTCGAGGGTGAGTGCGGGGGTGGCGGGGTCGCGGCCCAGGATCTGGTAGAGCTCGCCCGACCAGGTCGCCTCGTCCGTCAGCAGGTTCCACTCGGCGCTGCCGACCCGGCTGAGCAGTGAGTCGTGCCGGGGTGCGCAGGGCACGGGCGGCGGGCCGTCGCGCAGCTGCCCCAAGTGGGTGTCGAGGTCGCTGAGTTGGTGCAGTGCCAGGTCGCACAGCGCCCGCTGCCACCGCTCCTGCGGGTCCGAGCCGTCGCCGCGGGCGTCCTGCCGTACGGCGTCCACATCGCCCTTGAGGCGCCGCGTCTGCGATATCAGCGCCTCGACCGAGCCGCGTCCTGGCGGCTGGGCGGCTGGGTGATCCGCAGAGAGGTGGGACGGCATGACGCACTCCGATGCGGGGACGGTACGACCGGGGCAGGCGGCTTGAAGGACCGTTACGACTGTGGCACAGCCCGCGACGCCCCGTAAGGGATTTGGCAACACACGATACGGTGGTGCTTCTGGCATATGCCACAGTCTTCACGGAGTGGTCGTGCGGTGCGAAAGGCGTACGTCGCAGGCCGGTCAAGTCGTAGGCAGCGTACGTGATTTGAAGGGTTGTTGTGAATTTCGGATGCGCGTTCAGCCGCGCGTTCGACGGCCACTTGTTCTATGTCTCGCCGAGTGACGCAGGTCACATAAATTCGCAAGCGCTTCCACGTAATGCAAACGCCTCCTGCGGGGTCGTACAAGCACACCGGAAATCCGGCCGACCTCCGACCGCAGTGGAGACCGACCATGGACCTCACCCTCGAGCAGCCCGCCCGCGGCCGTCTGATCACCGCCGACGAGCGGGAGCTCCCGGTTCCCGCGACGCTGCGCTATGCCGCCACGGACCCGTTGGCCGTGCACCTCGAATTTCCGCCCGAGGTCTCCCTGGACGGCACAGGAGTCACCTGGACCTTCGGCCGGGCCCTGCTGGAAGAGGGACTGCGCCGTCCCGCCGGCAACGGCGACGTGCACATCTGGCCATGCGGGCAGGCCCGTACCGTCATGGAGCTGCACTCTCCCTACGGCCTGGCCCTGCTGCAGTTCGACACCGCGGCCCTGCGCCGGTTCCTGCTGCGTACGTACGCCGTGGTGGCGGCCGGGCAGGAGGACGTCGGCGCGGCCGTCGAGGAGGGGCTGAACTCGCTGTTCGGCAATGTCTGAGGGCCGGTTCGCGGGCCGTCAGCGCAGTGCGGCCTCGCCCGCGCGGACGGCACGCAGGGCTCGTTCGACGCTCTGCTCGTTCTCGCCGACCGGGGCCACGTAGTCGAGGACGCCGCGCGCGGCGTCCTCCCCGAGGGTGCGGGTGATGACCCAGGTGGCGAGATACTGCGAGGCCAGACAGCCGCCCGCCGTGGCGATGTTCCCCGCGGCATGGAACGGCGCGTCCAGCACGGGTACGCCGCAGGCCTCGACGAAGGGCCGGCTCGTCCTGTCCGTGCAGGCGGGCATGGAAGCCAGCAGCCCGAGCCGGGCGAGCACCAGTGCGCCCGAACACTGGGCACCGATCAACTGCCGTGCGGGGTCGAGCGGCAGCCGGGAGATCAGCCGGTCGTCGGCGAGCACGTCCCGCGTCTTCACCCCGCTGCCGATCAGTACGACGTCGGCTTCGGTCACGAACTCCAAGGGGCGCTGGCCGGTCACCTCGATGCCGTTCATGGAGGCGACCACCGGCGCGGGCGTCGTGATGAAGGCCTCCAGGCCGTCCTTACGGCACCGGTTGATCAGCGCGGAGGCGATGAAACTGTCCAGTTCGTTGAACCCGTCAAAGGTGACCACGGCGACCTGCATGAACATCTCCTCGAGGCACGGCACCAGGAGCTCGCAGTCTCCCAGCGGTGCCGTGCCCGGGTCGCGGGCCAATCCGCGAGCGGTGGCCCGCCGTGAGGCGGGTGAGGTTCAGTAGCGCAGGATTCCTGCGATCCCGTGGGCGTCGCCCAGCATCCCGTCCGGGACGAAGCGGACGTCCGCGCCCGTCTCCAGGCACTGTTCGACGATCTCGTCCACGATGTCCTCGCGGGAGTCCAGATCGTCGCTCTCGGCCGGGATCAGATGGCCGTCGAGCACGTCGCGTACCGTCACGCGGTAGTTCTCCTCCACCGCGAGCAGCCGTACACGGCCCTCGCGGGCGCTCTGCCAGACCTCGTCGACACCCGCGGCGAACGCCTTGCGGCCGCGGGCCGATTCGAGTTCCCGGGCCACGGCCTCGGTGCTTCTGCGGGCCTCGGCGGCGACCTTCGGCCGTACCGCCTGCCACACGGCGTCGGGCGTGCCGTGTGCGAGACCGCCGTGCGGCACATGCACCGCCTCCTTGGTCACGCTGCCGACCTCGTCCATGGCGGACAGGGCCGCCTGCTCGCCCGTGACGTACAGCGGCCGCGGCTGTTCGCGCAGGACCATGCCCATCGCGGCGTCGGCCTCCCGCAGGAAGTGGCGGGTGTCCTCGTCGCGGAAGGTGCTCGGCATGTCGCCGATGCGCTCCTGCCGCTCGGCGTCGAAGTTCACCGGGCGCCTGGTCATGGGGAATCCGCCGGCCCGGTCCTCCGTGACGCGGTCGGTGCCGCCGCTCCACAGGGTGACCCGGTCGGAGGAGACCGACAGGACCCAGAACGGCCGTTCGGCTGCGTGGGCGGAGACGAGGTTGCGGGTCAGGAAGGTGTCCGAGAGCACCACGCGCTCCGGCACCGTGCGGGCGAGCGACCAGACCTGGTGCTCACCAGGGGCTGCGAAGATCACCAGGCCGTCCTCGGCATGCGCCAGATCCACCTCCTGAAGGGCCTGGTCGAGCTGACGGACCACCTCGGAGCGCCGTTCGCGGGTCACCGCGGGATCGGACTCCAGTTGCTTCTTGGCCTCGGCCACCACATTGCGCAGCCGGACCGGATCCTGGGCGTTTTCGGGCTCCCGGCGGTGTGTGGGCGTCAGCACCGACACGGCCGGATAGGCGCGCGGGCGCCGGAGCTCGGAGAGGGTTGAGGGACTCAGATCGTGCTCCATACCAAGCACGATAGGGCCGTTTCCCTCAAAGGGCATTAGGGGCGGCGATGCTGGGCAATCAGAACAATTCCGGCTTCCCGTCTACCGCTGCTCGCCGTTCGGCTCGATCACGGCGATGTTCCCCTGTGCCACGGCGCACAGGGTCTGCGCCCCGTCGGCGTCGATCGTGATCAGGTCGCAGCGGGTGACGACCCGGGTGCGGCCGGCCCGCACCACCTGGCCGTGCGCGCGCAGGATTTCGCCGATGGCGGGGCGCAGATAGTCGATGGTGAACCCGGACGTGATCAGCCCCGCGCCCGCGACGGTGCCCGCCGCGAGCGTCAGCGTGTTGTCGGCCGCGTAGGAGAGCACCCCGCCGTGCACGAAGCCGTACTGCTGGAGCAGCTCCTCGCGGATGTCCAGCTCGAGGGTGGCCTCGCCGTCCCCGAACTCCGTCACCCGGGCGCCCAGCAGTCTGCTGAAAGGCTGCTCCGCCAGGACCTTGCGGGCCAGGTCCAGATCCATCGCTCAGCTCACCTCTTCAGTTCACTTCACTAGTGAAGTGAGAGTGGCGCGGGCTCATGCCGTCTGTCAAGATCGGCCCATGTCCGAGCCTGATCAGCGTCTTTACTTCCTGCTGCAGCGGGCGGCGCACCAGCTGCGCACGACGGTCGACCGCCGCTGTCTGGCCGCCGCCGGCGTCACCACCGCCCAGCTCGGCGCGCTGTTCGCCGTACAGGACCAGCCAGGGCTCACCCAGCAGGACTTGGCCCGCATCCTCGGCCTGCGGGATTCCGCCGTCACGGCGCTTGTCGGACGGCTCACCGCGGCGGGTCTCCTGCTCAAGCAGCCGCATCTCCATGAACACCGGGCCGTGAGGCTGGAGTTGACCGCGGCAGGTGTCGCCGCCCTGCGCGCCGCACAGCCGGAGGTCGACCGTGTGAACGCGCAGCTGCGGGCGCTGCTCGGCGAGGACGGGTTCGTACGGACGGCGGGGGCACTGCAGCGGCTCGCCGGCTGGCAGAGCTGACACGTCAGGTGGCCGGGGTCTCGTCGTCCTCCGGACCGCACGAGCTGCCGGTGGGCGGCAGGCTGCCGTAGAGCAGGAAGTCGTCGACCTTGCCCTGAACGCACTTGGAGGACGCGTAACCGGTGTGGCCCTCGCCCTTGTTGTCGAGCACCACGGCCGAGGAGCCCAGCCGCTTCGCCGTCTCCACGGTCCAGCGGTACGGCGTCGCCGGATCGCCGCGGGTGCCGACGAGAAGCATCTTCGGGGTGTGGACGTCGTGCACACGGTCGCGGATGAAATCGGTGCCCTTGGGGCGGCCGTAGCACATCAGCAGTTCGGTGAGGCGGTAGCGGCCGAAGACCGGGGAGGCCTGCTCATACTCGGCGCGCAGTCGGCCGAGGTCCTTGACGATCTGGTCGGCGCCGGGGCGATCGGGATCGTCCGCGCAGTTGATCGCCATCAGCGCCGCAGGAAGGTTGTCGAGCGGGACGTCGTTCTCGTCGACCAGCCCGCCCCCGGAGTGCCGCCGGAAGGGGAGCGCGGCCCCGCCGGACGAGAAACCCAGCACCCCGCGCGCGTCGCCGTCCTCGACCAGTTGGGCGATCGCGCGTTCCAGCGACGGCCACAGGTCCTTGCTGTAGAGCGCCTGGCTGATCGCCCCCACGAGATCCTGCCCGGTGAATTCCGGGCCGAAGTCCGTCGGCAACGGGTCCTTGTCGAGGGAGCCGACGAGCTGGACGACCTGTTGACGGGCGGCGCGCGGATCCTGGCCGAACGGACAGGCGATGTCCTTGGTGCACCAGCTGATGAAGTCGTCCAGGGCCGTCTGCTGCCCCTCGGCGCCCGCCACTCCCTGCTCGGACATCGGTTCGGTCAGCGTGTCCACTCCGTCGAGGACCAACCGCCCGACCTTCTTGGGGAATTCGGCCGCGTACACGGCGCCGAGCCGGGTTCCGTAGGAGAAGCCGAGGTAGTTGAGCTTCTTGTCGCCGAGCGCCGCACGCATCACGTCCAGGTCGCGGGCGGCGTTCACCGTGCCGATGTGGGGGAGCACCGGACCCGAGTGCTTCGCGCACTCGGCGGCCGCCTCCTTCAGCTGCCGCAGCACGGCCCGCGGATCGTTGCTCTCCGCCATCCCGTCGGCCGCGGCCGAGGCCTCCTCGGAGCCGTCTCCGCAGCTGACCGGCGAGGACCTGCCGACCCCGCGCGGATCGAAGGTCACCACGTCGTAGCCGTTGGTGAGCCTCATGAAGTCCTCACCGCCGGAGGCGAGTTGGCTGACGCCTCCGGCGCCGGGGCCGCCGAAGTTCAGCAGCACCGAACCCCTCTTCTTGCCCGTCGCCCGGTAGCGGGCGAGGGCCAGGTCGAGCGTACCGGCCTTCGGGCTGGCGTAGTCGAGGGGGACGGTGACCTTGGCGCACTGAAGGTCCTTGGGCATGTCCTCGCCCTCGCACCCGGACCAGGTGAGCTTCTGCCGGTAGAACCGCGACAGGTCGGGCCCGGTGCCGTCCGATGCCGCCGTGGGCAGCCCTGCGGCCAGCAGGGACAGGCCTACGGCTCCGGTGACGGCGAAGCGCCGGACAGCGGGCCGCGTTGACAGCTTGACCAGCATCAATGCCTCCCGGGGCGCCCGCCGGGGACCGGGAGAACGGCGCCCTCGATCACGATAAGCGGATGCCGCAGGGTGCGCCTCCGGACGAGCGGGACCGCGCAGGATGCCTTATCGTGCGCACTTTCCCCGCGGATACGGCCGTCTTTGCCGCCCGTTCGACAACCGGGCCGCTCGATGGAGTGAAAGCCCGATAAGCCATAACTCGGATGGTTTCCCTCGCGTTCTATCCGGTGCGGGCCAGTGCCCGCTTCTCCGGCGCGGGTAGGTGCCCGCGACCATGTCTGGAAGGCAGGGAACCTATGAGAAGGGTTACCCGAAACGGTGTGATCGCCGTCGCCGCTGCCTCGGGAGCGATGGCCTTGACGGTTCCGGCGTATGCCGGAGCCACGGCGGACGGCGCGTCCGCCGACTCGCCGGGCGTGATCTCCGGCAACACCGTCCAGCTCCCGGTGCACGTCCCGGTCAACGTGTGCGGGAACACCGTGAACGTGGTGGGGCTCCTCAATCCGGCCGTGGGCAACAGCTGCAGCAACCAGAGCGCGGGCGGCAGGCACACCGCGGGCGGCTCCTCCACCGGTGGCAGCGCGGCCCACGGCAGCGGAAAGGATTCGCCCGGCGTGATCTCCGGCAACACGATCCAGCTCCCGGTCCACGCCCCGGTCAACGTCAGCGGGAACACGGCCGACGTGGTCGGCATCGGCGACGCGGCCGAAGGCAACCGGTCCGCGAACGCCTCCGGCGGCCACACCCACCACTGCACCAAGCCCGCACCGGTCAGGGCGCATCCGCAGCCCGCGACCGCCCGGCACGCCGCACCACGGCAGGCGCCGGCATCCCTCGCCCACACCGGCACCGACCCGGCACTGCCCGCCGCCGTGGCGAGCGCCGCCCTGGTGCTGGGCGGAGCCGCCCTCCGCCGCCGCTTCCGCCCACGCCCGCAGCGCTGAGCCCGCCCGGACGGCCAACGGCTCAATCACACCGTGACGCGCCCCGCAAGATCCGCAAGGATGCTGCGGGGCGCGGTCGATCACCGCGCCCCCTCGTCCGCCGTACCCCTCACGGAATGGAGCGCACGCATGACCTCCGCTGCCCTCGAAGACCTCGTCGTCACCCAGGCCGGACCCGAGGACTGGCCGGTGATCAGCGGATGGGCCGCGGACGAGGGATGGAACCCGGGAGCGGCCGACGAAGCGGCGTTCTTCGCGCAGGATCCCGACGGCTTCTTCCTCGGCCGGATCGACGGTGAACCGGTGTCGGCGATCTCCGTCGTCAACTACGGCCCCCACTACGCCTTCCTCGGCTGCTACCTCGTCCGGCCCGACCTGCGCGGCCGCGGCCACGGCCTCACCACCTGGAAGACCGCGCTGGCCCATGCGGGCAGCCGCACCATCGGTCTCGACGGGGTGGTGGCCCAGCAGGACAACTACCGCCGATCCGGATTCGAACTCGCCCACCGCACCGTCCGGTTCACCGGAACCGCCCCCGCGGCCGAGGCCCCGGCCGACGTGCACCATGTGCAGCAGACCGACCTCGCCGACCTCACCGCCTACGACAGCGCCTGCTACCCGGCCGACCGCCCCCGCTTCCTGGCCCACTGGCTCACCGGCACCGGACACCGTGCCCTCGTCCGCCGCACCGGCGACCGCGTCACCGGCTACGGAGTGATCCGCCCCGGCCACGACTCGCTCCGCATCGGCCCGCTCTTCGCCGACACCCCCGAGGACGCCCAGGCCCTGTTCACCGCCCTGACCGCCGAGGCGGCCGGAAGCGAGGTCGCCGTGGACGTGCCCGAGACCAACGCGCCCGGCATCGCCCTGGCCGAACGGGCAGGCCTCACCCCCTCCTTCGAGACGGCCCGCATGTACACGGGTCCGGTGCGCCCCTACGCCCAGGACCGCGTCTTCGGTGTCACCACACTGGAACTCGGCTAACGCGCCACCGCCGTGAGCAGCACCATCCCCGAGTCCCCGTAGTCCGGCAGGGTCGGGTCGGCGTCGACGCGGCTGACGGACAGGTCGCGGGTCATGGGGGTGAACACCCTGGTCACCGTGTCCGGGTCGACGGGGCAGCCCGGCCAGCGCGACACCGGCCCGATGCGGTAGGTGGGCATGTTCTCCATGAAGGCGGCCACCAGGTGCCCGCCGGGGACCACGCAGCGGACGAAGGCACGGCAGAAGTCCGTGAACTCCGCGTAGTCCTCGGTGGCGCCCTCGGCGACGAAGTGCATGGACGCCAGCTCGTACCCGGCCGGCTCCAGCTCCCTGACGTCCGCGTGGACGACGTTGACCTGCGCGAGCGCCCCGGCCAGCGTGCCCGGCAGATCGGGGTTGAGGCGTCGGCACAGCGCGTGGAACGGCAGCCAGCTGGCGTCCGGGCCGCACTGGATCTGGCGCTCCAGATAGGCGATGTTGCTCGCCCCTGCGTCGACGGCCTCGATCCGGCGGCTCGCGGCGGCCGCGAGGATCAGCGGATACAGGTTGGGTCCGGCCCCGAACTCCACCGAGCGCTCGATGCTGCCCGGAGGGAAGCGGCGGTAGAACGCCGAGTGGTGGGTGATGACCGCCGCGTCGGAGGGGTGCAGATCGCGGTAGTTCTCCGCGAGGTAGTCCGCGACCGGCCAACGGTCCCAGTCGACGTCGTCGTTGTGCGTCTTCATGGCCGTCTCAGACCTTCGCCCTCAGCGGGAACCGCGCGGCCAGCCGGGTCAGGGTGCCGTTCAGCCGCTCGATGTCCTCGTCCGAGTTCAGTGCCGTGATCTGGATCCGGAAGCCCACCCGGTCCCGCGGCACCAGCGGGTAGGCGGCCAGCGTCACGTAGATGCCCTCCTCCCACAGGAACGCCCCGACCGCGTCGAGGTCGTCCGCGTTCGCCAGCGGGATCTCGATGATCGGCAGCCGGTCCGTGTTCAGCGTCCTGACGTCCAGTCCGTCGAGGTGATCCAGCACCCGCGCGGTCCTGCGGTACAGCTCGGCGCGCAGCACGTCCCCACGGCGGTCGTTGACCTCCAGCCCGGCCAGTGCCGTGGCCAGGGAGGCCGTCGGCGAGGGACCCGAGTACAGATAGGGCCCCGCGGCCGTCTTCAGCCGGTTCTTCAGCTCGGTGGGCAGCGCGAGGAAGGCGAGCAGCGACGAGTACGCCTTCGAGAAACCGGCGGCCAGGACGATCCCGTCGTACGACTCGCCGGTGTGCCGTACGACGCCGTTGCCGCGCGAGCCGTAGGGGCACAGCTCCTCCGGGCCGCGGTCCCCGAGCACCCCGAAGCCGTGCGCGTCGTCCACATAGAGCGTGGCACCCCCGGCGCGGCAGACCGCGGCCAGCGTGGGCAGGTCGGGAATGTTGCCGGTCATGCTGTTCACGCCGTCCAGGCACACCAGTCGCGGCAGGCCCGCGGGTACCGAGTCCAGCAGGGTCTCCAGTTCGTCGGGGCGTTCCGCGTGGAAGCGGTGCAGGGTGGCGCCCTGGCCGCGGGCCACCACGCAGCCGTCGTACACCGTCCGGTGCGCCGTCGACTCCACGAACACATGGCCGCCCTCGGCCAGCACCGGGATCGTCGAGGCGTGGATCAAGGTCAGCGTGGGCAGCAGCAGGGTGTCCGGCGCGCCCAGCAGGTCCGCGAGCCGTGCCTCGATCTCCGGGTACAGGCGGGGGCTGCCCAGCAGCCGCGACCAGCTGGGGTGCGTGCCCCAGCGCCGCAGGGCGGGCTCCACGGAGTCGATGATCTCCGGGTCCCAGTCGAAGCCGAGGTAGTTGCAGGACGCGAAGTCGACCAGCCAGTGGCCACGGCTGCGGATGTGCCTGCCCCGCACCTCGTCCAGCACGGCGTCGCTCATCGGGCTGGTGCGCCGCAGGTGTTCGAGGTCCGCCCACAGTGCCGCCCGCCGCTCCCGGGACGCGGGCCGTGCCGCAGGTACGGTCACCTTCCTGGTGGCGCCGTCGACGGGCGCGTAGCAGCGGCCCTCGCTCTCGCGCAGCACGCGCTCGCTCTGCTCCACCGTCATCGGCTTGGCGAACAGATAGCCCTGCCCGAACCGGCAGCCCATGCCGGCCAGCAGATCGCGCTGCGCCGCGTCCTCGATCCCCTCGGCGATCACCTGCAGGCCCAGGGTGTCGGCGATCCGCACGATGCCCTCGACGAGCGCGACCTGCTGCGCGTCGCGCGCGATGTCGTCGATGAACGTCTTGTCGATCTTCAGCGCGTCGATGGGGAAGTCCCGCAGATAGCGCAGCGAGGAGAAGCCCGTCCCGAAGTCGTCGACCGCGATGTGCACGCCCAGTTCCTTCAGGGAGCGCAGCACCGACTGGATCTGGGTGTCGCGGCGCAGCAGCACCGTCTCGGTGAGCTCCAGCTGCAGCGAACCGGGGGCCAGGCCCGGCGTGCGCAGCGCCTGGCCCACCTGGTCCAGGAAGCCCACGTCGCGGAACTGGCGGGCGGACACGTTCACACTGACGTACGGCGGGCTGACGGGGCCGGGCAGCTGCTGCAGTCCCACGATGTCGCTGACCGCGTTCTCCAGGACCCACGCCCCCAGCACCCCGATGTGCCCGGTCTCCTCGGCCAGCGAGATGAACTGCTCGGGTGTGACGGGCCGGTGGGGTGCCTTCGGCCAGCGCACCAGCGCCTCGAAGCCGACGACCTCGCCCGCGGAGATGTCCACGACCGGCTGGTAGCGCAGGGCGAACTCGTGGCCGGCGACCGCCTGGGCGAGCCTGCTCTGCAGGTCGTGCCGCTCCACCATGCGGGTGTGCAGCAGCGGCTGGAAGCGCCGCCACTGCCGCTTACCGGCCGACTTCGCCGCGTACAGCGCGAGGTCGGCGTGGCTGAGCAGCTCCTCCGCGTCCGTGCTGTCGCGGGCCGTGGCCACCCCCACGCTGGCGGAGACCGTGACCGACTCGTCGGCGAGGGCGAACGGCCGGGTCAGCGTCTGGATCACCTGGGCGGCCAGCAGCTCAGCGTCCAGCGGTTCACGGGCGTCCTCCATCAGGACGGCGAACTCGTCGCCGCCGAGCCGGGCCGCGGTGTCGGTGCGCCGCAGCGTCTTGGAGAGGCGGTCGCCGACGGCGATCAGCAGGTGGTCGCCGGCCGAGTGCCCGAGCGTGTCGTTGACCTGCTTGAAGTCGTCCAGGTCGATGAAGAGCAGACAGGTCATGGACGACTCGCGGCGGCCGCGCAGCAGGGCGCGTTCGATCCGTTCGAGCAGCAGCGTGCGGTTGGGCAGGCCGGTCAGCGAGTCGTGGAAGGCCCGCTGGGTCAGCTCGTGCGCCAGCCGGCGCTGCTCGGTCACATCGCGCAGGGTGACGACGAGCCCGGCCACGGTCCGCTCGTCCCGGAAGTCGCTGCACCGCACCTCCACCTCGACGCGGCCCGCCCGGTGGCGTACCCACCAGTGGTCGTGGGTGGCGCGCGGCCCGGTGTCGCGCACGGCCGTCAGTTCCCGCGCCGCACGGTGCCGGTCCCGCGGGTCGACGAGGTCGGGCAGCGATTCGCCGACCACGTCGTTGGTGCCGAAGACGGTCGCCGCCGACGGGCTGGCGTACCGGATGGTGTTGTCGTCCTCGACGATGAGGATGACGTCCGAGGTGTTGCGCACCAGCGTGCGGAAGTACGCCTCGCTCTCCCGGCTGACGATCTCCTGGCGCAGGGCGATGCGCTCCATGGCGAGGCCTGCGTGCGAGGCCAGGATCTCCATCGAGCCCCGTGTCTCGTTGAGCGTCTCGGCCGGCCCGGCGACCAGCAGGACGCCGGGGACGTCTCCGTACGGGCGGTCGGGCGGGATCATGAGGCAGACCAGGACGGTTGCCTCGTCGTCGAGCTCTGTGCCGGTGTCCGTACCCAGGTCGCGGGCGTGCACGATCTGCGCGTGATACGGGGCCAGATCCGGCGCGCGTTCGGCGGGCAGCAGCAGGGTCCGGTGGCCGACCATGGTGCCCAGGAGCCGGTCGACCGCGGCCTCGCAGGAGCGGGCGACCTCCTGCTGCCGGACCGCCGAGACCAGCGAGGCGGCCGCCCTGCGCAGCGCCAGTTCCCGCGTCACCGCCTTGCGGTGGGCCACCACCATCCCTGCCAGCCGCAGGATCACCAGCAGGAAGAGCACACCGGAGAAGGCGGCGATCACGGACGCGTCGTGCGCCGAGCGCTTGAGCCCCTCGTACAGCAGGATTCCCGGCGCGATGAGCGTCACCACGGCCAGCATCACCAGCCGCCGCGACGGCGGCAGCAGGGAGCCCTGCTGGGGCAGGGCGGCGGTCAGCTGCACCATGTCCGGGTGCAGTGCGGCCTGGCCCCAGGCGGTGTAGAAGACGATCCAGCCCGAGTCCAGCACCGTGCCCGCCTGCCAGGTCTCGTTGAGCTGCAGGATCCCGTAGGCGATGTCGAAGCCGAGCAGTGTCACCGTCCCGACGACCAGGTACTGGACCGACCGGTTGTGCCGGTCGACCGGATTCGGCGTCAGCAGCCGTGCCAGCAGGGCCAGGACCAGGACATCGCCCAGGGGGTAGGCGATGCTGATGGCCCGCTGCTGCCAGGTCAGCCCCTCCACCGTGGTGAGCGGCTGCACCAGGTACACCCACACGGGCAGCGCCAGACCCGCGGTGATGATCAGGGCGTCGAGCAGGCTCGGCAGGTCGTGGCCCGCCCAGCGGTATCGGACCAGGCCGGACAGTCCGATGGCGAAGAGCGGATACGTGGTGAGGTAGGAGGCGTCCGCGGGGGAGGGGAACGGGTTGGAGGCGTGGAAGTACTCCTCCACGACGTTGTAGTAGGTGTCGCCCGCGATGAAGGTGAGCAGCGCGGCGGCGAGGACCCACCAGGGCCAGCGGTGTGCGGGCCGGTTGACCTTGCTGCCGATGAGCACGGCGGCGGTGCCCGAGAGGCCGATGACGGCCCACACGGGGGCGCGCGCGGCGGGCACCGTCAGGTAGACGGCCGTGGCGGCGGCCACCAGCGCTATATGTGCGGCCATCAGCCGCTTTGCCGGCAGCAAGGGCAAGCGCCTCCCCCCGTTGGAGGAGACCGGGCCGTCCACCTGGTCTGGTCGTCCTGGCTTGGTAGATCGTAGGCACCGCAGCCGGACGAGTGCATCTCGGGAGGAACGAGCCGCGACCACCGGGCGCTTCCCTCGGCGAGCACCGCGCGGTCACCACCGTGGCGTACGGCCCTGCGCGATCCGTGTGGACGGGAAGGCACGCCGGCGGGCCCAGCTTCTCCAGGGCCACACCGCCGGTCAGGGAACCGGCGGCGATGCCCTGTGTGAAGGCAAGGTCGACCCCGGAGGCGGCCATGAAGACCGGCGAACTCTCCCGCCGCACCGGCGTCCCCACCAGACTGCCGCGCTATTACGTGGAGCAGCGGCTGCTCAGCCCCGACCGCACCGAGAACGGCTACCGCGACCACGGCGAGCCCGCGGTGCAGGACGTCCGGCAGATCCGCGGGCTGCTGGATTCCGGCCTGACCACGGAGACGATCCGGGCGATCCTGCCCTACCTGTCCGGCCCGGACGAGATCCTGCAGCTGCCCGCCGAGCGCCTGACCCCCGATACCGCCGCACTGCTCCAGGCCCACCTCGACCGCATCCAGGCGCGTCGACTGCCTGGCCCGCAACCGGGGCCGGCTGAGCGCATACCTGGCCGCGATACGGCCGCAGGGGAGCCCGTAAAGCTGTTGCCGCAGCCGCCCCCGGATGCTGGAGTGAGCACATGGATCATGCCGGGGTGCTCGCCCTCTTCGACCGTGACATGCGCGAAGGCGCCCGGCCCGACGGCCCCGACGCACGCGTCGAGCGGGTCGGCAGCGTGGTCCGCCAGGTCTCCTCTGCCCACGGCTGGAACGGCGTCGTCTGGTCCGGTCTCGACGAGACGGGCGCCGACGCGGCGATCGCCGAGCAGGTCGCGTACTTCTCCGGCCTTGGCCGCGGGTTCGAGTGGAAGCTGTACGGGCACGACCGGCCGGTGGATCTGGGACAGCGGCTGAGGGCCGCCGGATTCGAGCCCGAGCCCGAGGAGACGCTGATGATCGCCGAGGTGGCGGGCCTCGACCTCGACGCAGGGCCGCCCGAGGGCATCCGTCTGCTGCCGGTGACCGACGCGGCCGGCGTCGACCTGGTGGCGCACGTGCACGAGAAGGCCTTCGGCACCGACGGCTCCCGCCTGCGCCACCAATTGCTGGCCCAGCTGACCGGGGAGCCGGACACGGTCCTCGCCACCGTCGCCCTTGCCGGCGACGAGCCGGTGAGCGCGGCCCGTATGGAACTCGTGCCCGGCACCCGGTTCGCCGGCCTGTGGGGCGGCGGCACCGTCGAGGCCTGGCGCGGACGTGGCATCTACCGTGCCCTGGTCGCCCACCGGGCCCACGCCGCCGCGCAGCGCGGCTACCGCTACCTCCAGGTGGATGCCTCCAGCCAGAGCCGCCCCATCCTCGAACGGCTGGGCTTCGAGCCCCTGACCACGACGACGCCCTACATCTACGTCCCGTAGCCGGGGGCGTATCGACCGCGATGTCACATCCACGGCCACCCGATTCGTCGCACGGTCATGACGACGAACCAGAAGAACCAGAGCATCCTCCTCGCCGGAGCCAGCGGCATCCTCGGCGGTCACATCACCCGCGCCCTGACCGAGGCCGGCCACAAGGTCACCGGCCTCGGCCGGGGACCGGCGAACGGCGTCCGGGCCGACATCATGGATCGCGACGCGCTGCTGCGCGCCGTCGAGGGACAGCACTTCGACACCGTCATCCACGCCGCGACCGCCCTGCGCAAGGCGCCCATGCGGCACCGCGACATGCATGCCACCGACGCCCTGCGCATCGCCGGCACCGCGCACCTCGTGGAGGCCGCGCAGGCCACCGGCGCCGACCGCTTCGTGAGCGAGTCGATGGTCTTCGGCTACGGCTACGGCGACTTCGGCGAGCATGTGATCACCGAGGACGATCCGTTCGGTCCGCGCGGCACCACGCCGGACCTGGAACGGCACGTCGAGGGCATGCGCATCAAGGAACAACTCACCTTCGAGGCCACCGGACTTGCGGGCATCTCTCTGCGCTTCGGCCTCTTCTACGGCCCCGGCGGCACCGACGCCATCCTGCCCATGCTGCGCAAGCGGCAGCTGCCCGCACCCGCCGACCACGGCCGGGTCCTGCCGTGGACCGAACTCACCGACGCGGCACGCGCGGTGGCCGCCGCCGTCGAACTCGGCCGCCCCGGTCAGGCGTACAACATCACCGACCGCACCCCGCTCGGGTTCAGGGCCCATGTCCTGTGCGTGGCGGAGCAGTTCGGTCTGCCCAGGCCGATGACGGTGCCGCTGTGGTTCACCAGGCCGATGTCGTACGCGCACACCATGTTCCTGACCAGCATGCGCGTGTCCTCGGCGAAGGCGGAGCGGGAACTGGGCTGGACGCCCCGCTACCCGTCCAGCAGCGAAGGGCTCGCCGCGCTGGCGGCCCGGCGGTGATACCAACTGGGGCCGAACGGCCCCTTGTCCAGGGCCGAACGGCCCCGCCTCACGGGCCATTCCGGCTGGAAACCTCTGGAGAGGAAACAGCCGCCCCGGGGGACAGCCTCCCGATGTGCCCGACTCTCCCGCTGAGGGTGCACGGTCGAGGCGGCAGGCCCGCCGATTGCCGAGGGGAGCCGCATCGGCGGGCCTGACTCCGGGCCCTCCCGCTGCCGACAACAGGCTACTTGGCCGGGGAGAGGATGCGGAACGCGCGATTCGGCTGGTCTCGCGAGCCGGGGAGCAGCACCGACGACACCCGGGCGAGGCGCGCAGGCCCCCGCCCGGGCTCGAAACGGCCGGTGTGTCACCGCGGTTTTCGGGTCAGCGGCGTGCCCTCGAACGGTCCAGGGCGGCGACGCCGAGCGCGGCGAGGCCGATCTGGATGAGCCACTCGATCCAGTCGACGCCCTTGGTGTCGGCCACGCCGAAGGCATGGGCGATCGCCGATCCGATCAGCGCGGCCACGATGCCGACGAGGATCGTCAGCACGATGCCGATGTGCTGGCGCCCCGGGACGACCAGCCGGCCGAGCACACCGATGATGATGCCGATCACGATGGCACTGATGATGCCTGAGATCTCCATCTCCGCCCCTCTTGGTCAAGGCCCCCGCACTGTCCGGATGCCCCCTGCCGCGGGGGACATTCCGTTCCGCTTCAACCACGGGTCAACGCCGGGTCAATCTCCGTCCGATGGCCCCGGTGACGCCTGTTCAGCTCCACTCCTGCCATGTACCGTTCAAGTGATCGGCCGCCGTGCGGCCGAATGTCTACGCGCGCAGATGCCTGGTTTCTACGCGCGTAGGTCCGGCCCCGCACCGCTCGCTCTTCCCCAACCCCACACGGAGGTACGCCGGATGCTCGCACTCACCAGATCCCGCCGAAGACTCACCACCGCCCTGGCCGCGTTCGGCCTGCTCACCGCCACCGCGGCCGCCCAGGCCACCGTCATCGCCACGCCTGCCCACGCGGCCACCACGCACCGCGTCCTGTTCGACGACGGCCACGCCGAGGAGGCCGGCAACGCCGACTGGATCATCTCCACCAGCAAGCCCGACCCGCTGGGCGAGAACTCCTCCCCGTCCGTCGAGACCGACTGGACGGGCGCACTGTCCTCTTGGGGCGTGGCCCTGCAGAAGACCGGCAGCTACAGCCTCAAGACCGCCACCAGCGCCCTCACCTACGGCGGCTCGTCGGCCACCGACCTGTCGAACTTCGACACCCTCGTCCTGCCGGAGCCCAACACCCTCTTCACCACGGCCGAGAAGACGGCGATCATGACCTTCGTCAAGAACGGCGGCGGACTGTTCATGATCTCCGACCACACCGGAGCCGACCGCAACAACGACGGCTACGACGCGGTCCAGATCCTCAACGACCTGATGACCAACAACAGCGTCGACTCGACCGACCCGTTCGGCTTCTCCATCGACTCGCTGAACATCAGCTCCGACCACCCGGCCGCCATCAGCGACAGCACCAACCCCGTGCTGCACGGCTCCTTCGGCACCGTCACCAAGAGCCTCATCGCCAACGGCACCACCGCCACCCTCAAGCCCTCGGACAACTCCTCCGTCAAGGGCCTGCTCTACCGGACGGGTTATTCCGGCAACACCGGCGCCTTCTTCCTCACCAGCACCTTCGGCAGCGGGCGGGTCGCCTTCTGGGGCGACAGCTCGCCGATCGACGACGGCACCGGCCAGTCGGGCAACACCCTCTACGACGGCTGGAACGACTCCAGCGCCACCAACGCCGCCCTCGCCCTCAACGCCACCGCCTGGCTCGCCGGTGACGGCACCAGCAGCGGGGGCGGCGGCGGTGGCGGTGGCACCGGCACCTGCACCGCCGCCCAGCTCCTCGGCAACAGCGGCTTCGAGTCGGGCAACTCCACCTGGAG
Organism: Streptomyces longisporus; assembly: GCF_039532765.1. Taxonomy (NCBI): domain Bacteria; kingdom Bacillati; phylum Actinomycetota; class Actinomycetes; order Kitasatosporales; family Streptomycetaceae; genus Streptomyces; species Streptomyces longisporus. The sequence goes on along the minus strand of NZ_BAAASG010000002.1, from coordinate 136,971 downwards.
CGCCTCCAGCGGCGTCATCACCAACTCCAGCGGCGAGTCGGCCCGTACGGGCTCGTACTACGCCTGGCTGGACGGCTACGGCACCGCCACCACCGACACGCTTTCCCAGTCGGTGACCATCCCGTCCGGCTGCACCACCGCCGCCCTGAGTTTCTATCTGCACGTCGACACGGCGGAGACCAGCACCAGCACGGCGTACGACACACTCAAGGTCCAGGTGCTGGGCAGCTCCGGGGCCGTGCTGGGCACGCTGGCGACGTATTCGAACCTGAACGCCGCCAGCGGCTACACCCAGCGCAGCTTCAGTCTGGCGAGCTACGCAGGCCAGACCGTCACCCTCAAGTTCACCGGTACCGAGGGCTCCACGCTGCAGACGTCCTTCGTCATCGACGACACGGCGCTCAACGTCAGCTGACGCCCGTGGGGCCCGGCTTCCGTGCCGGGCCCCGCACGTCATGCGGCCGGGACCGTCCGCTCCGGTGTGTTCCACCCGGAGATCCGCAGCCGCGGCACCGACCCGTGCAGATCCGCCGTCCGGTAGGTGGCGGTCAAGGTGACCGTCTCGCCCGGCCAGAGAGCGACCTCGTTGTCCGACCACTCGACGGGCAGCACCGGCTTCCCCTGCGCGTCGACGAGATGGACGTCGGTGAACAGGGCCGGCGTCTTCCCGCTGCCGGTGTTGCGCAGGGTCACGGTCGTGGTCGCCGTGTCGCCCGACGCATCCGTCGACGCCGTCGCCGACACCGGCACCTGCGCCATGGAGCTGAGGCCCTTGAGGTCGGCGTAGCTCGTCGTCGGCGTGTAGTACCAATCGGTGCGGGCCCAGTCGAGGGTGTCGGGCCTGGTGGACAGCCAGTACACGTTCCGGCTGACCTCCTTGCCCGAGGAGTCGCTCAGCGTCAGACGCGCCAGATACGTGGTCGCCGGCCCGGTCACCGACGCCGGCAGGGTGAGCGCGGTGCTGTGCGCACCGTCCCCGCTCACCTTCACCCCCGTGACGGACTTGTCGTACGTCTGCGTGCCGTCGGGGTTGAACAGCGTGGCCCGGGCGGTGAGCCCGGAGGCGGCGGTGTGCCGGTTGTCGACGACGACCACCGAGCGGTCGTCGTAGGAGTACTGGACGTGCAGCGGCTCGTTCGCCTTCTTCGCCCCGAAGTAGGCGCCGCCCTGGTCGAGGTAGCGGTCCATCAGCTGCCAGTGCAGCGAGGTCCAGCCGCTGTTGAACATCCAGTACACGACCCCGGTCGACGGCTTCGACGAGTCGGTGGCATTGCGCTCGTACGCCTCGAACTGGGCACGGACGTTCTCGTACTGGGCGAGCTGCGCCTTGCGGACGTAGTCGGCCAGGCCCGTCGGGGCGCCGTAGCGGCCGGTGAGGGCGTCGTCGTAGAGCTTGAGGGTGCCGAAGGTCGACGACGGGGAGCGGTGGTACTGCTTGGCGTCCGGGTTCTTCCACAGGGTGTCGAGTTCGGCCGGGGTCATCATGCGGCGCAGGGTGTCGAGGGTGGGGATGTCGGGGCCCGCGCTGGTCTCGGAGTTGAAGCCGGTGGCGCCGCCCTCGCGTTTGGCATACCAGTAGTCCGGCGGGACCCAGTCGTAGGGGCCGGTCATCTTCATGCCCGAACTGCCCAGCTGTGGTGAGGAGTTGGCGGAGGCGGCGGCGACCACCGGGACCGGCCAGTCGGCGGCCTTCAGGGCGTCCAGGTAGTTCTTCTCGATCGTGGCGTCGGGTGCGAAGTCGCTGCCGATGAGGAAGGAGATCACACTCGGGTGGTCGCGCAGCCGGGCGGCCTCGGCGGCCATCGACGCCTTGGCGACCGGGTAGTCCGCGGCGCTCCACTTGTCGCCGGGCTCGCCGCCGTTGACCTGGCCCTCCCACTTGTCGCAGCACTCCCAGCCGGGCAGTGTGAGGATGCCGTAGCGGTCGGCGAGGTCGAAGAACTCGTCCGGTTCCAGGTGGCCTTCGAGGCGGATGGTGTTCAGGCCGAGGTCGAGGGCGTACTTGAGCCGGTCCTCGACGTACGTCCGGTCCCAGCGCAGGAACTCGTCCGGTGACCAGCCGCCGCCCTTGATCAGCAGCCTGCGGCCGTTGATGCGGTACTGGCGGGCCCCGTCGGAGTTCAGCGGCGCCTGCACGTCGCGGATGCCGAAGGTCTGCTGTGCGGTGTCCGAGACGGTGCCGGAGACGGACGCGGTGAGCTTCAGGTCGTACAGGGGCTGTCCGCCCATGCCGGCCGGCCACCACACCTTCGGCGAGGTCAGGTGGAGTGCGGGGACGTCGGACGGGGTGAAGCTGACGGTCTTGGTCTCGTGCGCGGCCAGCGTGAGGGTCTTCTCGAAGGTGGTCGTGCCGATGCTGCCGGAGACCGTGGTGGTCGCGGGCCCCCCGGAGTCGTTGCGGGCCTGCGCCTTCACCGTCAGGTCGGCCGAGGCGAGCGAGGGCACGTCCAGCCTGGTGACCACGTGGGCGTCGCGCAGGGCGATGGGGCCGCCGCGGCGGACGAGGACATCGCGGACGATGCCCATGTTCTGGTCGGGCGGTGGCTGAAGCCAGTCGATCCAGCCCATGGTCAGGTTCTTGTCCGGGTCGTTGGGCCGGATGCGGAAGGCAACGGTGTTCGTGCCGGAGCGGACGAGTGAAGTGACGTCCAGCTCATGGTGGGTGTAGGCGCCGGTGACGTCCTGCGCCGTGGCGACCTGGTGGCCGTCGACGTAGACGTCGGCCGCCGAGATCACGCCGCTGAGGTCGAGGTAGGTGCGCTCGGAGGTGTCGGCGACCGTGAAGTCCGAGCGGTACCACCAGGGGACCTGGAAGTCGCCCTTGGGGATCTTCTGCTGGTTCGTCGAGTAGAACGGGTCGGGGTACACGCCGTTCGCGAGCAGTGCTGCCAGGACGGTGGAGCGGGAGCCCGCCGGGTACCAGCCGGTCGCCGGGTAGCCGGGGGAGGAGATGTCGGCCGGCGGGTCGGAGACCTTCGTCGTCGACTGGATCGTGTAGCCCGTCAACGCGGTCGTGCTGCCCGGCTCGGAGGAGACGGAGGTGACCCGCCTCGGCGGGGCGGTCTCTCGGTCATGGGGTCCGGCCCAGGCGCTGGTGGCCAGGGAACCCAACAGACCCAGGACTACGGCGGCCGTGGCGAGACGCTGTCTGTTCACGGAGTCTCCAGCCCCTTCGTAAAGTTAGGAAACTTTACTAACGGCGGTCACGCTAGGGGTGTCGCGCGGACCCTGTCAATCACCGCGGCCCGTATCCGTGTTGGTCAGGAACCGGCCGAACGGCTCTCGAAGACCGTGTGCCGCGCCGTCCCGAGCGCCGTGGCCACCGCACCCAGCAACACCGCGTCCTCGCCGAGCCGGCTGGGCACGACCTTGGGCCGCAGCGGGGTGAGCGACCGGAGGTGCTCACGCACGGGACGCAGCAGCAGGTCCACGCTGTGGCCCACCCCGCCGCCCAGGACCACGAGATCCGGGTCGAGCACGGCAGCGGCCGCCGCCACCGTGTGCGCGATCCGTTCGCCCTCCAGTCGAACCGCCTTGACCGCGGCCTCGTTCCCCTGGCGGGCCGCGTCGAACACCGCCTTCGCGGTGAGCTGCCCGCTCATGCCGAACCGGCGCGCCGCCTCGACCACGGCCACCCCCGACACCGCGTCCTCCAGCCGCTCCGGCTTCTGCTGCCCAGGCCAGGGCAGGAACCCGATCTCCCCGGCCAGTCCGTGCGCCCCGGTGAACAGCCGCCCCTCGCTGACCACGCCCATCCCGAGACCGGTTCCGATCAGGATGTACGCGAACAGCCGGCTGCCCGCCCCGACGCCGTAGGTGTACTCGCCGAGCGCCGCCAGATTGGCGTCGTTGTGGACCTCCAGCGGGACGCCCAGCTCCTCGCGCATCCGGTCGAAGAGCCCGGCGCGCCCCCAGCCCGGCAGGTGCATCGCATAGCGCACCCGGCGCTGGTGCTCGTCGTACACGCCGGGCGTGCCCACCACCGCGTGCACCACCTCCTGGGCGGCCACGTCCGAGCCGTGGACCACCTGACGGGCCGTCGTCACCACCAGGTCCGCCATCGCGGCCGCGCTGCGGGCCCGGTTGCGCACGTCGGAGCGGGCGACGACGGTGCCGTCCAGGTCGGCGACCGCGACCCGCAGCCAGCTGCGGCCGACGTCGATGCCGAGGGCGTAGCCCGCCGCCGGGTCCGGTGCGTACAGGACGGCGGTGCGGCCGCGCTCCGGTGCGAGTGTGCCGACCTCGTGGACCAGCCCGGCCGCCTCCAGTGCGGCGAGTGCGCTGGAGACGGTCGGCTTGGACAGGCCGGTCTCCCGGGCCAGTTGGGCGCGCGAGGCGGCGCCGCCGCTGCGCAGCCGGTCGAGCAGCAGCCGCTCGTTGGTGCTGCGCAGCCGCCGGCGGTTCCAGGGCTGTTCCTGCTGGTCTGGGGCGTCACTGGCGGGCATCGCACCATTCTCACGTATGCGCGGGGCCGTTCGATGGAGCCTCTTGACGCATCAAGTAAGGCTCCTTAACTTTATCGGCCAACAGCCTCGCCGGGCGAGCCAAGGCCGGACAAGGTCAGCCATGGACAGCCCAGCGCCCGGTGCTTCAGGAGTCCTCATGTCCGGTAGTCCGCCACCCAACGGTGGTTTCGTCCGTCGCGTCGGCCTGTTCCAGGCCACCGCCATCAACATGAGCCAGATGTGCGGCATCGGCCCGTTCGTCACGATCCCGCTCATGGTCGCCGCGTTCGGCGGCCCGCAGGCCGTGATCGGGTTCATCGCGGGTGCGCTGCTCGCGCTCGCCGACGGGCTGGTGTGGGCGGAGCTGGGCGCGGCGATGCCCGGCTCCGGCGGGAGTTACGTCTACCTTCGCCAGGCCTTCCAGTACCGCACGGGCCGGCTGATGCCGTTCCTGTTCGTCTGGACGGCGATGCTGTTCATCCCGCTGATCATGTCGACCGGCGTGGTGGGCTTCGTCCAGTACCTCGGCTATCTCGCGCCCCACCTCGGGCAGACGTCCGGCGACCTGATCGGCCTCGGCATCATCGCCCTGGTCGTGTTTTTGCTGTGGCGGGGCATCGAGCACATCGCCCGGATCACCGCCGTGATGTGGGCCGTCATGATCGTCTCGGTGGCGCTGGTCATCCTGGCCGCCGCCACGGACTTCAGTGCGCACCTCGCCTTCACCTACCCCGCGCACGCCTTCGACCTGGGGAGCAACCACTTCTGGCTCGGCTTCGCCGGCGGCCTGACCATCGGCATCTACGACTACCTCGGCTACAACACCACGGCCTACATGGGCGCCGAGATCAAGGACCCCGGACGCATCCTGCCGCGTTCGATCATCTTCTCCATCCTCGGCATCATGGCGATCTACCTGCTGCTGCAGATCGGCACGCTCGGCGTGATCGACTGGCACCGCATGACCAACCCGGACGACATCGCGTCCACGTCGGTGGCCTCGGCGGTCCTGGAGAAGACCTGGGGCAAGGGCGCGGCGGACACCGTCACCGTCCTCATCCTGATCACGGCCTTCGCCTCGGTCTTCACCGGCCTGCTGGGCGGCTCGCGGGTGCCGTACGACGCGGCCCGCGAGCGCGTCTTCTTCCGCCCCTACGCCAAACTGCACCCCAAGCACCGCTTCCCGATGCTGGGCCTGGCGACCATGGGCGTGATCACGGCCGTGGGCTTCCTGATCGGCCGGCACACGGACCTGGCGACACTGATCCAGCTGCTGACGACGGTGATGGTGATCGTGCAGGCGCTGGCCCAGATCGTCGCCCTGACGGTGCTGCGCAGGCGCCAGCCGGCCCTGCAGCGGCCTTACCGCATGTGGCTCTACCCGGTGCCGAGCATCGTCGCGTTCGTCGGCTGGTGTGTGATCTACGGTTACGCGGACAAGAGCTCGCCGGGCCGCCATCCCATCGAGTGGTCGCTGGCCTGGCTGGCCCTGGGCTGCGTCGCGTATGTGCTCTGGGCGCGCTTCGAGAAGGTGTGGCCGTTCGGCCCGAAGGAGATCGCGGAGGAGTACCTGGCGGCCTCGGCGGTGTCGGATGCGGAGCCCGCGGGCGCGTGAGCCTGGCTGCCGCAATGCGATGAAACCAGGGGTCGGTCGGGGCTGGTCGCGCAGTTCCCCGCGCCCCTGAGGGGACGCGGGGCGCACGGGAAGTTCCGCGGTGTGCGTCAGCCGCGGCGCCCGGCGTGATGGACAGGGGCTGGGCCTGTCGACGCCGTCTAGCAGCGGCCGCTCGCGTGCGTGGCCGACGTGGCGGTCCTGGTCGTGGGCGCCAAGAGGCGATAGGCGCTGACGGCCGTGACGCCCAGCATGGCCGTGACGCCCAGCGTGGCCGTGACGTCGGCGGTACGTGCTTCCTCGGCTGAAGAACTGCGGTCCGGCCCCGCCGTCCTTGACATGCAGGTAATTGCCTGCATAACGTTGAGTGTGCGATCAGAGAGTGACTCCGGGATGGACAAGGTCTTCAAGGCGCTGGCCGACGAGACCCGCAGACGGCTGCTGGACCGGCTGCACGAGCAGAACGGTCAGACGCTCGGCGAGCTGTGCGAGCGCATCGCGATGACACGCCAGTCGGTGACCCAGCATCTGGGTGTCCTGGAGGACGCCAATCTGGTCGGCACGGTGCGGCGGGGGAGGGAGAAGCTGCACTACCTCAACCCGGTCCCGCTCCACGAGATCCAGGAGCGGTGGATCGACAAGTTCGAGCGCCCGCGCCTGAGCGCGCTGAGCGACGTCAAACGACGAGCCGAGGAAGCCACCATGAGCGACAAGCCCAGTTACGTCTACGTCACCTACATCCGCAGCACACCGGAGAAGGTCTGGGAGGCGCTCACCGACGCGGACCTGACCGCCGCCTACTGGGGCCACCGCAACGAATCGGACTGGCGGCAGGGCTCCCGCTGGGAACACGTCCGCACGGACGGCTCCGGTATCGCCGACGTCGTCGGCACCGTCGTGGAGAGCGAGCCCCCGACCCGCCTGGTCACCACCTGGGCCGACCCCCGGCACGAGGGGCAGGAGGACAAGCACTCCCGGGTGACCTTCGACATCACGCCGCACGAGGACATCGTCCGCCTCACCGTCACCCACGAGGACCTCTGGGACGAGGGAGCGCTGTCGGACGTCTCCCGCGGCTGGCCGGCGGTGCTGTCGAACCTCAAGTCGCTGCTGGAGACCGGCAGTCCACTGCCGCAGCAGCCCTGGTCGGTGCCCGGTCACTGAGCGGTGACGGGACGCGGGACGGCCGGTCCCGCACCGAGCGCGGACCGGCCGCCGATGCCGTCCCTTCTGGTCCGTTCCTACATCTGGTCCGTTCCTACGGCCTGGGGACGCTCCTCGCCGCCGCACCGGCGCACATCAGCCCCAGGATCACGGCGAGCGCGCCGATGATGATGTTGTTGAGGGCGACACCGGTGTCCGGGCTGGTGCCGACGACCCAGGGTGCAATGATCATCCAGACGCCCACCGCGCAGAATGCCCAGCTGAGGCCGTACATGCGCTCGGGGGCGCGGGTGAACCCGAGGGCCAGCAGGCCGATCGCGATGCCGACGACGAGGTTGTGCGTGACCAGCGGGGGCTGGCTCGTCGTGTAGTGGAGTATCCATGGGGATACGGCGCAGTACAGACCGAGCAGGAACACCGGTCCGTCCAAGAGCGTCACATCGCGACCGCCAAGCATGCGGGCATAGCGTTCCCGCATTTCGGAAACATCAGGGTGGGTGGTGATGTCCCCCCTGCTGGTGGGCGAGACGTTGGCCATGACTCGTCTCCTTTGACTCACAGACCTGACCGCGTCTGGTGCGGTATGCGGATAAGCGCCGCGTAAGTCCATTCTGCTCTTATTTCATCTTTATGTGTAGAGGTCGGCGGGGTGCCTGAGGCGGAGGGCGCCTGTGGGGCACCCCTCCGGCTCACGCACATGTCCGTGCAGATCGCGGGCATGCGGACCATAGAGGGGTTGACCGCATGTCTCGCAAATGGAGGTGGCTGCCGCTATGGGCGCGAAGGTGTTGGAGCGGTTTCCTGCGGGAGCTCCGCGCGGATCGTGGCCGGCGGAGGAGTACGCGGCGCGCTGCCGCGCCGAGGGCAGGAACGCGACGGTGATCATGGATCTCAAGTCGGATGCGTTCCTCGTCGTGGTGCCGGCCGACGAGGACTGACCCGGCGGACGCTCACGTCAGGGAGCCGCCCAACTCGCGCGCCCTGCGCACGAACACCTCATGGAGATCCTGCGCCGCCCGGGGCGCGGAAACGGCGCGGCGGCGCTGCAGCATCAGCAGAACCTCCGTCGAGTCGTCGCAGATCGGACGGTAGGTGATCGCGCCCCGTCGCTCCAGGGGGTCGCCGATGACACTGAAGTCCGGCAGAAGTGTGGCTCCCAGTCCTTCGGCCACCATCAGCTTGCCCATTTCGGCGCCGTCGGTGGAGAAGGAGAAGTCGGGGGAGCGGCCCCGCAGCAGACGGTGGGCATAGCGGTGCATGACATAGCCGGAGCGCATCGCGATCACCGGCTCCGGACCGTCGAGGACATCGTCCACCGTGACGGCGGACAGCGCGGCGAGCGGACTGTCCGGGCGCAGACACAACACCGGACGCCCGCGCAGCAGTTCGGTGCTCTCGAAGTCGGCGGGCAGATCGTCGCTGTCCAGATGGTTCACCAGACCGAGGTCGAAACCGCCCTCCAGCAGCGCCCGGTGGATCTCGGACTGCTGGGCGCCCACCACCTCCACCTGCGTCATCGGATGGGCCGCGCGGAAGGCCTGTACGGCCGGGATGAGCAGCGGCACCGTGGCGGCGTTCACCGTGCCGACCCTGACCATCCGGCTGATCCTGTGCTGCTCTCCCGCCGCGCTCCGCAGCCGGTCCACCGCGTCCAGCACATCGATGATGTGCGGCAGCAGTTCCCGGCCCTCCGCGCTCATCGTCGCCCCGGACCGCTTGCGCTCCAGCAGGTCGACCCCGAGTTCGCGTTCCAGATTGCGCACCGTCTCGCTCAACGCGGGCTGGGAAAGGCGGAGTTCTTCCGCGGCCCGGCGCAGTGAACCGAGCCGGGTCACGGCCGCGATGTATTCCAGTTGTTCCGTCCGCACGCCCTGCAGAATGCAGCCCGTTTCGCGGCGCGTTCAAGGGTTTCCCTGTCACACGTTCGTGAAATTCAATGGTCCGGGATGCGAGACCGGTCGGGTTTTCCTTGACGGCCCGCGGCGCCGACTGCCACGATCGACGGCATGAAGATGCGACTGGACCTCACGCGGCGACGCCATGTCGACCTCGCGCGCGTCTCCAGCGCCTCCTGTTGCGCCGCGGCCTGATCACCTCTCTGAATCCGCCGCCTTTTCCCTCTTCTCCGCCTGAATTCGCCGTGCCCCCGCACGGCTTGAATTCGGCGTGCCTGGAAACATTCCGCAACAGGAGTCACGCATGCCTGCCGCGCCCGTGAAATTCGCCTACTGGGTCCCCAACGTCAGCGGGGGACTCGTCACCAGCAAGATCGAGCAGCGCACCGACTGGGGATACGAGTACAACCGCGAACTCGCCGTCCTCGCCGAGAACAACGGCTTCGACTACGCCCTCAGCCAGGTCCGCTACATGGCCAGCTACGGCGCCGAGTACCAGCACGAGTCGACCAGCTTCAGCCTCGCCCTGCTCCTCGCCACCCAGCGCCTGAAGGTCATCGCGGCCGTCCACCCCGGCCTGTGGCACCCCGGGGTCCTGGCCAAGCTCGGTGCCACCGCCGATCATCTCTCGAACGGCCGCTTCGCCGTCAACGTCGTATCCGGCTGGTTCAAGGGTGAGTTCACCGCCCTCGGCGAGCCGTGGCTGGAGCACGACGAGCGCTACCGCCGCTCCGAGGAGTTCATCCGCGCCCTGCGCCAGATCTGGACCGAGGACCACACCGAACTCGCCGGTGACTTCTACCGGCTGCGCGACTTCTCCCTCAAGCCCAAACCGCTCAACACCGCCGAGCGCCCGCACCCGGAGATCTTCCAGGGCGGCAACTCCACGGCGGCCCGCGCCATGGCCGGCCGGGTCTCCGACTGGTACTTCTCCAACGGCAAGGACTTCGACGGGGTCACCGAGCAGATCGCCGACGTACGCAAGTCCGCCGCCGAAGTCGGCCGCCGGGCACCGAAGTTCGGCCTGAACGGCTTCCTCATCGCCCGTGACACGGAGGCCGAGGCCCGTGACACGCTCCGCGAGATCGTCGCCAAGGCGGACACCGAGGCCGTCGAGGGCTTCGGCGCCGCGGTGAAGCAGGCGGGACAGTCCACCGCCGACAAGAAGGGCATGTGGCAGGACTCCTCCTTCGAGGACCTGGTGCAGTACAACGACGGCTTCCGTACAGGGCTCATCGGCACTCCCGAGCAGATCGCGGAGCGCATCGTCGCCTACCGGAAGCTCGGCGTGGACCTCCTGCTCCTCGGCTTCCTGCACTACCACGAGGAGGTCGAGTACTTCGGCAAGCGGGTGCTGCCGCTCGTGCGTGAACTCGAGGCAGGGCTCCCGGACACGGAGCCCCAGTCCGTCCCCGTCCACGCCTGAGCGCCCCCACCGCGAAAGAGGTCATCAGCATGAGCACCGTCACGCCCGCCGACTGGACCACCCTCCCCACCCCGCGGACCGCCCAGGACTGGATCTCCCGCGCCGCCGAGGTCGCCGCCGTCCTCGCCACCGACGCCGTGGAGCGCGACCGCGCCGGAGCCACCCCGTACGCCGAGGTCCAGCTCCTGAAGGACGCCGGCCTCGTCACCCTGCTCGGCCCCACCGAGCACGGCGGCGCAGGCCAGGACTGGCCCACCGCCTACCGCGTCGTCCGCGAGGTCGCCAAGGCCGACGGCTCCATCGGCCAGCTCCTCGGCTACCACTACCTGTGGTTCTGGGCCGCCCGTCTGGTCGGCACCCGCGAGCAGTGGGAGCAGGTGGAGGCCGAGGCCAGCCGCGGCCGCTGGTTCTTCGGCGGAGCCGTCAACCCCCGCGACAAGGACGTCATCGTCACCGAGGACGGCGACGACCTCGTCTTCACCGGCCGCAAGTCCTTCTCCACCGGCAGCAAGGTCTCCGACGTCACCGTCCTCGAAGGCGTCCTGGAGGGCACGGACCACCACGTCTTCGCCATCGTGCCCTCCGACAGCGAGGGCCTGACCTTCCACGACGACTGGGACAACATCGGCCAGCGGCTCACCGAGAGCGGCGGCGTCACCCTCGACCGGGTGCGCACCCCCTGGTCCTCCGCGGCCGGCTACGTCGACAAACAGTTCCAGCCGCGCACGTACAACACGCTCAACGTCCCCACCATCCAGCTGGTCTTCGTCAACTTCTACCTGGGCATCGCGGGCGGCGCGCTGGAGACGGCGGCCACCTACACCCGCACCAAGTCCCGGTCCTGGCTGCACGGCGGCCACGAACGCGCGGTCGACGAGCCGTACGTCATCGACACCTATGGCGACCTCACCGCCAAGCTGTGGGCGGCCGAGGCGCTCGCCGACGCCGTCGCCGCCGAGGGGCAGAAGCTGCACGACGACCCGGACGCCGTCACGGAGCAGACCCGCGGCGACTTCGAGGTACGGGTGGCCGCCGTCAAGGCACGCGCCACCGACGTCGCCCTGGAGATCGCGAACCGTGTCTTCGAGGTCACCGGCGCCCGGTCCACCGCCACCTCCGAGGGCCTCGACCGGTTCTGGCGCAACATCCGCACCCACACCCTGCACGACCCCGTCGCCTACAAGCGGCGCGAGGTCGGCCGCTGGGTTCTCGAGGGCGAACTGCCCGAACCCACCTGGTACTCCTGACCCCTTCCCCAGGGCGCCCGCCGCGCGCGGGCGCCCCGCCTCCCCGCCACAGGAGGCCTCCCGCGCATCCCTGAAAGAGGACCCATGGCCACCGTCCTGTCCGTCTCCGGCAGCCCCTCCGCCTCCTCCCGCACCAACCGCCTGCTGCGTCACCTGGACAAGAGGCTGACCGCACAGGGCCACGAGGTGATCCCGCTCGACGTGCGCACCATCCCCGCCGAGGCCCTGCTCGGCGCGGACTTCAAGCACCCCGCCATCGTCGCGGCCACCGAACTGTTCGCGCAGGCCGACGGCGTCGTCGTCGGCACCCCCGTCTACAAGGCGTCGTACTCCGGGGTCCTCAAGGCGCTCCTCGACCTGCTCCCGCAGTACGCGCTGACCGGCAAGACCGTGCTGCCGCTGGCCACCGGCGGCTCGACCGCCCACGTCCTGGCCATCGACTACGCGCTGCGCCCGGTCCTGTCCTCCATGGGCGCCGGCCATATCGTGCAGGGCTGGTTCACCCTCGACAAGGACATCACCGTGCACGAGGACGGCCGGCTCACCGTGGCGCCGGGCGCCACCGAGGCCCTCGCCCAGGTCGTCGACCAGTTCTCCACGGCCCTGGGCCGCACCCGGCTGCTGGCCGCGGCGAGCTGAGCGCCGTGTCCGCCCATGTCATCGCCGACGACGCGGAAGCCCTCGCCGTCGCGGCCGCTCTGGCCGACGAGTTCCGCGCCGGTGCCCGCGCCCGGGACGCCGAACGCCGGCTCCCCCGCGAGGAGTTGGACCGGCTGTCCGCCTCCGGGCTGCTCGCGGTCACCGTCCCCGCCGAGCACGGCGGCGCGGACGTCAGCGCGCTCACCCTCGCCGAGATCTTCCGGCTGCTCGCCTCGGCCGACGGCAGCCTCGCCCAGATCCCGCAGAGCCACTTCGTCTACGTCAATGTGATCCGCCGTCAAGGCACCGAGCAGCAACGGAAGTTCTTCTTCGCCGAGCTGCTCGCGGGCCGCCGCTTCGGCAACGCCCAGTCCGAGGCGGGCACCAAACACGTCCAGGACATCCGCACCCGCCTCGAACCCCAGCCGGACGGCTCCTACCTCCTGACCGGTGTCAAGCACTACTCCACCGGGGCCCTCTTCGCGGACTGGATCCCGGTGCTGGCCCGCGCCGAGGACGACAACCTGCATGTCGCCTACGTGCCCCGGCAGGCCACCGGCCTGACGGTGATCGACGACTGGGACGGCATGGGGCAGCGCACGACCGCCAGCGGAACCGTGCGCCTGGACGGCGTCGAGGTGCCCGCCGACCGCGTGCTCCCGCACCACCTCACCTTCCAGGGGCCGCAACTGCACGGCGCCCTGGCCCAGTTGCTGCACGCGGCCATCGACGCAGGGATCGCGGCGGGAGCCCTCGCCGAAGCCGCCGAGTTCGTGCGCAACAAGAGCCGCCCCTGGTTCGAGAGCGGTGTCGACACCGCCGCCGAGGACCCGCTGCTCATCCAGCGGTTCGGCGAACTCGCCCTTCGGGTGCGGGCCTCGGAGGCCCTCCTGCGGGAGGCCGCCCGCGCGGTCGACGCGGCGCGCACCGACCTCACCGACGACACGGCGGCCGAGGCGTCCATCGCGGTCGCCGCGGCCAAGGTGCAGGCCGCGCAGACGGCGGTCGAGGTGGCGAGCGCCCTGTTCGAGGTGTCCGGCACCCGGGCGGCGCTCAACTCCCTGAATCTGCACCGGCACTGGCGTGACGCCCGCACCCACACCCTGCACGACCCGGCCCGCTGGAAGATCCAGCACATCGGCCGGTACGTCCTGAACGGCACCCGGCCCCCCCGCCACGGCCTCCTCTAGCGACACCAGCGACACCTCTGATCGGAGACCCCACGTGTCCCTCACCTTCCACTGGTTCCTGCCCACCAACGGCGACAGCCGGCACGTCGTCGGCGGCGGCCACGGCACCCCCGCCACCGCCTCCGGCCGGGACCGGCCGCCGACGGTGGCCTATCTGAGCCAGATCGCCAAGGCCGCCGAGGACCTGGGCTTCGTCGGCGCGCTCACCCCCACGGGCGCCTGGTGCGAGGACGCCTGGCTGACCACCGCGATGGTCAGCCGGCACACCGAACGCCTGAAGTTCCTGGTCGCCTTCCGTCCCGGCTTCGTCTCGCCGACGCTGGCCGCGCAGATGGCGTCCACCTTCCAACGGCAGAGCGGCGGACGGCTGCTCCTCAACGTCGTCACCGGCGGCGAGAGCCACGAGCAGCGGGCCTACGGCGACTTCCTGGACAAGGACGACCGCTACCGCCGTACCGGCGAATTCCTGGAGATCGTCCGGGCGTTGTGGGAGGGCAAGACCGTCGACCTGCACGGCGAGCACCTCCAGGTCGCGGACGCCAAACTCGCCCGGCTGCCCGACCCGGTCCCCGAGGTGTACTTCGGCGGGTCCTCGCCCATCGCCGGAGAGATCGCCGCCAAGTACGTCGACACCTATCTCACCTGGGGCGAGCCGCCCGCCCAGGTCGCCGAGAAGATCGCCTGGATCCGGGGGCTCGCCGCAAAGGAGGGCCGCACCCTGCGCTTCGGCATCCGGCTGCACGTCATCACCCGCGACACCTCCGAGCAGGCGTGGGCGGAGGCGAACCGGCTCCTCGACGGCTTCGACCCGCAGACCGTGCAGTCCGTCCAGGCCGGCCTCGCCCGCAGCGAGTCCCAGGGACAGCAGCGGATGCTCGCCCTGCACGGCGGCGGCAACCGCGACGGCCTGGAGATCCACCCCAACCTCTGGGCGGGCATCGGCCTGGTCCGCGGCGGCGCGGGCACCGCGCTGGTCGGCAGCCACGAGGAGGTCGCCGAGCGGATCAAGGAGTACGCGGCCCTGGGGATCGAGGAGTTCGTGCTCTCCGGCTACCCGCATCTGGAGGAGGCCTACTGGTTCGGCGAGGGCGTGCTGCCGCGCCTGGCCGCGCAGGGCGTGTGGCAGCACCCGTTCGCCCAGCCGGCCGCCCCCTCGGCACAGGTGCCGTTCGCGAGCTAGGCCCTCGTGCCGACCTTGCCGCCGAAGAAGACCTGCACCTGTCGCCGCCTCGTCGGGATGGTCGTCCTGCGGACCGGTGAAGGAGGAGTCCCTTCAAGATCAGGCCTCCTGGATCTCCGTGAGCGTGTCGAGATGCGCCCGCCGCACCACCGACGTCTGCCCCTGCACCAGCAGGAACATCCCCTCGCGGGCCAGTCGCTGGGCGGGATGGTGCACGTCCATCGTGCGGCCGCCACCGGCCACGACCGCCGCGGTCGTGGCCGCACGCATGAGGTCGTAGGACCGCGTCTTGAGCGCCAGCCGTTCCGCGACGCGCTCGTGCGGGACGGGGTGATCGGCCAGGTCGTAGGCCTGCCGCCGCACCTCGTCGAGGCGGCCGCGCAGCGCCCGGGCGGTCTGCGTCTCGCCGGCGGCCTCCAGCACGCGCAGCGCGGCGTACGCCACCCCGAAAACGGCCGGGGAGGCGTTCGTGCTCCGGGGCAGGTCGAGGAGGGCGAACTTCTCCTGCGGGGTGCGCAGCACCACGCTCTCCTCCGGTAGCCGGAGGCCGTCCAGCTCCAGCGAGACGGTACGGGCGGCGGTGAGCGCCGCCAGCTGCATCGGCTGCGAGGCGCGCAGCCCCGGCTGTTCGCGGGCGTCGGCGAAGGCGAAGACGATCTCGGCCGAGTCGGTCACGCCCGCGAGCAGCATCGCGTCGTTCAGCCCCCAGCCCGTGTACCAGGGCACCGTGCCGTCGAACCGCCAGCCGTCCCGCTCCGCCGTGGCCCGCACGGGCACCCGGGGGAAGGCACGCACATGGGCGTAGGCGATCCCGGCCAGCAGCTCACCGGAGGCCAGCGGACCCAACAGCCGTTCCCGCACCGGGAGTTCGGACCTTGCCAGCAGCCGTACGGGAGTGTGGTGCTGGGTCTGCACGAACCACGTCGAGCAGCACGCCCCGGCCAGGATCTCCTGAACCTCCCGCGCCACCGGGTCGGGGGCGCCCGCGCCGCCGTACTCGCGCGGCGCGCTCATACCCAGCAGCCCCGACCGCCGGACGGCCGCCATATGGCTCGCGGGCACCCCCTCCTGGTCGACGCGCGCCGCGTTGGGGGCGAGGAGGTCGTCGGCGAGAGACTGGGCGGTGGAGACGAGGGGGTGCGCTGCGGCGGTCATGCGGAAGATTCTCCCGATGTCGTCGTGCGCGGTGTCGATCCGGGGGTGTGCCGTTCGTGTAGGAGGTGAGAGAACGGCACCATGCCAAGGAGGACGTCATGCAGTACTACCTGCTCAGCGTGATCACACCGACCGACGGAACGCCGCCCGGGCCCGAGGCCATGGCGGAGATCGTCCGCAACCTCGACACCTTCCACGCGGAACTGCGCGAGGCCGGCGCCTGGGTCTTCGCCGGCGGGCTGCACGGCCCCGAGACGGCCACCGTGCTCCGGCCCCAGGGCGGCGACGTCCTGATCACCGACGGGCCGTACGCCGAGGGCAAGGAGTACCTGGGAGGCATCTGCCTGATCAAGGCCCCCGACCTGGACGCGGCCCTGGAATGGGGCAGGAAGGCGACTTGGGCGACCACTCTGCCCATCGAGGTGCGCCCGTTCATGCACCAGGTCGAGGAGTGATGTCCCCTTCCGTCGACGTCGAGGCCGTCTTCCGTGCGGAGTACGGCCGCGCTGTCGCCGTCCTCGTCCGCTTCCTCGGCGACATCGACCTCGCCGAGGAAGCGGTGCAGGACGCCTTTACGACGGCCGTGCAGCGCTGGCCGGAGACCGGCGTGCCGCCGAGCCCGGCCGGCTGGATCATCACCACCGCACGCAACCGCGCGATCGACCGGTTGCGCCGCGAGTCCTCCCGCGAGGCCCGCCACGCCGAGGCGGCCCTGCTGCACACCCCCGACGCACCGGCCGAGGAGGGCCCCGTGCGCGACGACCGGCTCCGTCTGATCTTCACCTGTTGCCACCCGGCGCTCGCCCCCCAGGCGCAGGTCGCCCTGACCCTGCGTCTGCTCGGCGGCCTCAGCACGCCGCAGATCGCACGCGCGTTCCTGGTGCCCGAGCCGACGATGGCCCAGCGCCTCGTCCGCGCCAAGGCGAAGATCCGCGACGCCCGCATCCCCTACCGCGTGCCCCGCGACGCCGACCTTCCCGACCGCCTGAAGGGCGTCCTGGCGGTCGTCTACCTGATCTTCAACGAGGGCTACGGCGGCAGCCCCGACCTGTGCGCGGAAGCCGTACGCCTCGGACGCCTCCTGTCCGAACTCATGCCGGACGAGCCCGAGGTCACCGGTCTGCTCGCGCTGATGCTCCTCGTCGACTCCCGTCGCCCCGCCCGGCTGGACGAGGACGGGGCGCTGGTACCGCTGCCGGAGCAGGACCGCGGCCGCTGGGACCGGAAGCTGATCACCGAGGGGCAGTCACTGGTCCGCCACTGCCTGCGCCGCAACCAGCCCGGCCCGTACCAGATCCAGGCCGCCATCCAGGCCGTCCACAGCGACGCCCCCACCGCCGACGCCACCGACTGGGGCCAGATCCGACAGCTGTACGACCAGCTTCTGGCCCTCGCGCCGAGCCCCGTCGTGGCCCTGAACCGAGCGGTCGCCGTCGCCGAGACCGAGGGACCCCGCCAAGCCCTGGATGCTGTCGAAGCGCTGGACCTCGACGGCTACCACGTCTTCCATGCCGTCCGCGCCGACCTGCTGCGCCGCCTGGGACGCGACACCGAGGCGGTACGTGCGTACGAGGCGGCCATCGCGCACTCGGAGAGCCAGGCGGAACGCACCTATCTGGAACGGCGGCGGCAGGAACTCGGCCGCACCTGATGTCCTCGCCCGCGCGGGACCCGGCTCGCCCGCACCTGACGCGCTCGTCGGCGTGTGACGGGTTCGCTGCGGAAAGTAGTCCTCGGACGCCGGGATTTATTTTGGTGTATGAAAGGTTGCCATATACACCTGACCCTGTCCGTTCCAGCAGCGAGGCACCGTGAACCACTCCACCCCCGAGCAGCCCGCCGACGTCGTGGCCCGGCTGCGCGCCACCTTCCGCACCGGCCGCACCAAGCCCGTCGAGTGGCGCACCGCCCAGCTGCGCCGACTGCGCGAACTGCTCGCGGACAACGGCCCCGACCTGGCCGCCGCCCTCCATGCCGACCTGGGCAAGAGCGCCACCGAGGCGCACCGCACCGAGATCGACTTCACGATCCGCGAGATCGACCACACCCTCGACCACCTCGCCGACTGGCTGCGCCCCGAAGCCGCCCCGGTCCCGGCCCACCTCGGCGCGGACGCGAGCGCCTGGACGCAGTACGACCCGCTCGGCGTCGTCCTCGTCATCGCCCCCTGGAACTACCCCGCCCAGCTCCTGCTCGCCCCGCTGGTCGGCGCACTCGCCGCGGGCAACGCCGTGGTCGCCAAGCCCAGCGAACTGGCCCCCGCCACCTCCGCCGCGCTCGCCCGCCTGCTGCCCGCCTACCTCGACACCGACGCGGTCGCCGTCGTCGAGGGGGGCATCCCGGAGACCACGGCCCTGCTGGCCGAGCGCTTCGACCACATCTTCTACACCGGCAACGGCGCCGTCGGCCGCATCGTCATGCGCGCCGCCGCCGAGCACCTCACCCCCGTCACCCTCGAACTCGGCGGCAAGTCCCCAGCGTTCGTCGACGGCGACACCGACCTCGGCGTCGTCGCCGACCGGCTGGCCCGCGGCAAGTTCCTCAACGCCGGGCAGACCTGTGTCGCCCCCGACTACGTCCTTACCGACCCGGCCACCGCCGCCGCCCTGGAGTCCGCGCTCACCCGTGCCGTCGAGGCGCTGTACGGCAGCGACCCGTCCGCATCCGCCGAATACGGCCGCATCGTCAACGAACGGCACTTCGACCGGCTCTCCGGCCTGCTCGACTCGGGCCGCGTCGTCGTCGGCGGCAGCAGCGACCGTACGACGAAGTACATCGCACCGACCGTGCTGGCCGACGTCGACCCCAAGTCGCCCGTCATGCAGGAAGAGATCTTCGGCCCGATCCTGCCGATCGTCACCGTGCCGGACCTGGACGCGGCGATCGACTTCATCAACGACCGCGACAAGCCCCTCGCCCTCTATGTCTTCTCCGAGTCCGAGGAGACCCGCGGCCGGATCGCCGCCGAGACGTCCTCCGGGGGTCTCGGCCACGGCCTTCCGCTGGCTCATCTCACCGTCTCGGACCTGCCGTTCCGCGGAGTGGGCGAGAGCGGCATGGGCAGCTATCACGGCCGCTACTCGATCGAGACGTTCAGTCACCGCAAGGCGGTGCTGCACAAGCCGCTGAGCTGAATCCGGCGAGAAGAACGCCCGGCCGTGCTGACGCGGCCGGGCTTCTTTCGCCCCGCAATATCGGGCGCTGCTTATATAAGTGGTGGCTGATATGGTGGCCGTATGCACGCCTTCGATGTGCTCGGGGACCCGGTGCGCCGGCGGATCCTGGAGCTGCTGGCCGGTGGGGAGATGACCTCGGGAGCGCTCTGCGAGGTCATCGGGGAGGAGTTCGGGATCTCGCAGCCCGGTGTGTCGCAGCATCTGAAGGTGCTGCGGGAGAACGGGTTCGCGACTGTCCGACCCGAAGGAACCCGGCGGCTGTACGCGGTCAACGCCGAGCCGTTGCAGGACATAGACGCGTGGCTCGACCGGTTCCGCCGCTTCTGGACCCCGCATCTGGACGCCCTGGCCACCGAGCTGGCGCGCGGCAAACGCGCACGCCGACTCCGGGATGCCGAAGAGACCCCCGAGGAGCACCGATGACCGACGTGACCCATGACATCAGCGACGTGCGCCGACAGGTCGGCCGACGCACCTTCAAGGCGGGCGAGGCACGCGTGGTGACCGTGACCCGGACCTATGACGCCCCGCTCGACGACGTGTGGGACGCCTGTACGAACCCTGAGCGCATCCCCCGCTGGCTCCTGCCCGTGGCGGGAGAACTGCGACTGGGGGGCCGCTATCAGCTCGAAGGCAATGCGGGCGGTGTGATCGAGCGCTGCGACCCGCCCAACAGCTTCTCCGCGACCTGGGAGTACGGCGGCGAGGTCAGCTGGATCGAGCTCCATCTGACCCCCGAGGAGGGCGGCACACGCTTCCGACTGGAGCACATCGCCCATGTCGACGACACGAAGTGGGCGGAGTTCGGCCCGGGCGCCGTCGGCGTGGGATGGGACCTGATGGTCCGGGGGCTCTCCCTGCACCTGGCGAGCGGTGGCGCGGCCGTCGACCCGAAGAAATTCATGGCCTGGATGGGCTCGGAGGAGGGCCGTCGCTTCATGACGTCCAGCAGCGAAGCCTGGTACGCGGCGAACGTCGACGGCGGCGAGGACGAGAAAACGGCGCGTGAGGCCGCGGACCGGACCACGGCGGCCTACACGGGTGCGGGGGAGGGCGGCGACCCGGGCGAAGAGGGCGCCAGCTGACCGCCTCTCCTGGTTGACCGCTGCCCTCAACTTCGCACACGTATCCGCAAAGTCCCCGCGTCGGGGCGCCCCGCGTGTGCGAGACTCCGCCGATGACCTCCCAAACGATCACCGCGGATGCCGCGGGCACGTGGAAACTCGGTGACCTGTCCGTCAATCGCATCGGCTTCGGAGCGATGCGGCTGACGGGCAGTGCCGCCTTCCATCACGGGATACCCAGCGACCGCGGGCGCTCGATCGCCGTGCTGCACCAGGCGATCGAGCTCGGCGTGAACCACATCGACACCGCGGCCTTCTACTTCTCCCGGCTGCGGTCCGCCAACGAGATCATCAACAGCGCGCTGGCCCCGTACCCGGACGACCTCGTCATCACCACGAAGGTCGGCCCCTACCGCGACTACTGGGGCGAGTGGGGTACTCCGGCCCGCCCCGACCAGTTGCGCGGTCATGTGGAGGAGAACCTGCGCCAGCTCGGCCGGGACCACCTCGACGTCGTCAACTTCCGGCGCACCGAGCAGGACTCGATCGCCGAGCACTTCGGCGCGCTGGCCGAGCTGCGCGAGGCGGGACTCATCCGGCACCTGGGCATCTCCGGCGTGGAGCCCCGCCACCTTGCCGAGGCGCAGGCCATCGCGCCGGTGGTGTGCGTGCAGAACCGGTACGGGCTCGAGCGCCACGACCCCGCCACCGACGAAGTCCTGCGCCTCTGCGGCGAACAGGGCATCGCCTTCGTGCCGTTCTTCGCCGTCGCCGGTTCGGGCGGGGAGAGGGGCGCGAGCACCGCTCACGACGAGGAAGTGCTCGCCGTCGCCCGCGCCCACGCCGCGAGCCCCAGCCAGGTCCGCATCGCCTGGACGCTGCACCAGGGCCCGCACGTCCTGGCCATCCCCGGCACCGGCAACCCCGACCACCTGGCCGAGAACGTGGCCGCAGGAGCGCTCCGCCTCACCGCCGACGAGCTGGAGCGACTCAACGCCTTGCACAGCAAGGCCGACTGAGGCCGAGGGGGCCCTCGGCGAGGGTCCCTCCTCCGCCGTGCCAAGTCGTCTCAGACCGCCCACACGCCGTCCCGCATCAGATGCCGCCCGGGCAGCTCATGCCCTCCTCGCCAGGCCTGCACGGCACGCGGCCGCACCCGGAAGAAGGCGTACGACGCGCTGTCGTTGCGCGGATCCCACCCCGTCTTCGCCACGAACGCGTCGGCCGCCGCGGCCGGCACGCCCTGCCCGGTGAACGTCTCCACGTCGCCGTCGACGAGCACCACGTCCTGCGTGTCGCCGAAGGCCAGCCGGGTGCGCCCGCCGTCGCGCAGATTGCGGCCCGTGGGGTTGGTGGCCCGGGTGGACATCCAGACCGACTCCCCGTCCCAGGCGAACCACAGCGCCACCAGGCACGGCAGCCCGCCCTCGTCGGCGGTGGCGACCCAGATGTCCGACTCGCGCGCCAGTCGGGCCAGTACGTCCTGCTTGCGCTGCCCGGCGCTGCGGGGCGGCTCGGTGATCTTCATGCCCGTGACGCTACCGGCGCGTCCCGCATCGCACCTCGGGCCGCAGCCCTAAGTCCGTAGGCCTCCTTCTCTCCTGGAACCGAACCCGCGCACCACCCGCCCCGCCGCCACCTTCTGCAGCAGCCCGTACGCCAGCACCGGCAGCAGGATGTGCGGACGGTCGGGCAGCGTCGTCGTGATGAGCACGGCACTGGCGCTGCTGTTGTTCATCCCGCAGGCCAGCGTCACGGACGCGCCGGCTCTCGCATCCAGCCGCAGGGCGTGGGCGGCGACCCGCCCGAGCGCGAAGGACAGCCCGCACACCGTCGCCGCGACGACCAGCGCGCCGGCCAGCAGCGCCGGGCGCGGATGACGCAGGAACGGCCCCAGCACGCCGCTGGCGTTCACATACGTCAGCAGCAGGGATGCCGGAAGAGCCACGGCGACGGCGGCGCCGACGAGCCCCTCCGAGGACCTCCTGGGCAGGAGCAACCGGCACAGCAGACCCGCGCCGCAGGGCAGCACGACCGAGGTGAGCGCGAACGCGTGCCCGGCGGTCTGCGCCGCGTCGGCCAGCCGGCCCGCGTACTCGCCGCGCAGCAACGGGCACAGCGCCGCCAGGGTCAAAGGCACGGTCAGCGGGCTGACCAGCGTGGAGGCGAGGACCAGTCCGACGGCCGTCGGCTGGTCGCCGTCCCCCTTGGCGGTCCACACCGTCGCCCCGGCCGCCACCGGCATCGAGACGATCAGGATCATCGCGGCGACCATGCCGCTGCCGCCGTCCTGGTCGGGGGAGTGCCGCAGCGCGAACGCGACCCCGGGGACGATCAACAACGGCGCCACCACATGCAGCACGAGCCCGGCGACCAGCGCGGCCGGGCGCCTCAGCAGCAGCCGCAGCTCACGCAGCGGCACCTGGAGGCCGGCGCTGAACAGCACGAGGGCGAGTAGTAACTGCGGTGTCTGCAGGGAGAGTTCAGCGAGACCGGGGATCCCGATCGGGTGCGGGTGCCGCAGCCACAGGCCGGGAGCGGGCAGCAGCGCCGCGGCCGCGTAGGCCAGGACGATCGCCGCGCCGAGATGGCGCCGGAGCAGGGCGAACGTGCGAGGTGGCCGGGGCGGTCGCGGCTGGTGGTCGGCGGTGGTCTTCGCGGGTCGAAGGCTCATGGCGGCGCTCTTCCGTCGTGGGGCTGGGGCGGAGAAGGAGCGCCGGTATCGCGAAGCGGCCCACCGGGGTGCTCGCGTGCGGGTGTGCGCGGGGCCCTGTGGTCATGGTGGGCTGCCCCTTTCGTGTGGTCGGTGCGGGCGCGACAGCATGCCGCGGCCGATTGACTACAGCCATGTAGACGGTCTACTGAACTGTAGACGACCGCGGTGACAGAGGCGGACTGGCGTCCCTTGGGTTTTACGTATAACCTCACCCGTCAACCACCCTCCGACCTCGCGAAAGGCCCCGATGAGACGCATCGCCCTGGTCGCCCTCGTCGTCGACGACTATGACGAGGCGATCCGCTTCTACACCGAGGCCCTCGGCTTCCGGCTCGTCGAGGACACCCCCCGCCCGGACGGCTCCCGCTGGGTCGTCGTCCAGCCCGGCGCCGAGGCCGGGGGCACCGCCCTGCTGCTGGCCCGTGCCAAGGACGAGGCGCAGCGCGCCCGGGTCGGGGACCAGACCGGCGGGCGCGTCGGCTTCTTCCTGCACACCGACGACTTCACCCGCGACCACGCCCGCATGCTCGCCGTCGGCGTGACCTTCCTGGAGGAGCCGCGCCACGAGCCCTACGGTTCGGTCGCCGTCTTCCAGGACCTGTACGGCAACCGCTGGGACCTGCTCCAGCCCGCCGGCTGACGACCCTCCGCCCCAACACTTCGAACCACCGCTCAAGGAAAGACCCGCCATGACTGCAACGCGCGTAGACGCCGAAGTGATCCGCCGCCTGCCCAAGGCCGTCCTGCACGACCACCTCGACGGCGGTCTGCGCCCCGCGACCGTGGTGGAGCTCGCGGCCGAGGTGGGCCACGCCCTGCCCACCACCGACCCGGACGAGCTGGCCGCCTGGTACGTCGAGGCCGCCGACTCCGGTGACCTGGTGCGCTACATCGCCACCTTCGAGCACACTCTCGCCGTCATGCAGACCCGTGAGGGCCTGCTGCGCGTCGCCGAGGAGTACGTCCTCGACCTGGCCGCGGACGGGGTCGTGTACGGCGAGGTGCGCTACGCCCCCGAGCTGAACACCCGTGGCGGGCTGACGATGGCCGAGGTCGTCGAGACCGTCCAGGAGGGGCTCGCCGCGGGCATGGCCAAGGCCGCTGCCGCCGGCACCCCGGTTCGCGTGGGCACCCTGCTGTGCGGCATGCGGATGTTCGACCGGGTCCGGGAGGCCGCCGACCTCGCGGTGGCCTTCCGCGACGCGGGCGTGGTCGGTTTCGACATCGCCGGTGCCGAGGACGGCTTCCCGGCCGCCGACCACCTGGACGCCTTCGAGCATCTGCGCCGCGAGAGCGTGCCCTTCACCATCCATGCCGGCGAGGCGTTCGGCCTGCCCAGCATCCACCAGGCGCTGCAGGTGTGCGGCGCCCAGCGACTCGGCCACGGCGTGCGCCTGACCGAGGACATCGTCGACGGCAAGCTGGGCCGGCTGGCGGGCTGGGTCCGGGATCGACGGATCGCCCTGGAGATGTGTCCCACCTCCAACCTGCAGACCGGGTGCGCCACGTCGATCGCCGAGCACCCGATCACGGCCCTGAAGGACCTCGGCTTCCGCGTCACCCTCAACACCGACAACCGTCTGGTGTCGGGCACCACCATGACCCGTGAGATGGCGCTGCTGGTGGAGCAGGCGGGCTGGACGGTCGAGGACCTGCGCACGGTCACGGTCAACGCGCTCAAGAGCGCATTCATCCCGTTCGACGAGCGCAAGGCCCTCATCGAGGACGTCGTCCTGCCGGGCTACGAAGCCGCGCTCTGAATCAGCCCCCGTACATAGGCGGCCTGTCCGATGTGCTGAAGGTCGTCGGACAGGACGCTCACCAGCCGCACGCCCAGGGTGACCGGCGGATCCCAGTTCTCGTCGACGATGCGCTCGAGGTCCTTGGCGGCCAGTTCGCGCAGGGCGGCGAGGGACTGCTCGTGCACGGCGTCGTAGTAGCCGGTCAGCAGGTCGCCCGAGTCGACCTGCACCTTGGCCACCTTGGCGGAACTGTGGCCGTAGCCCGTGTCGCGGCGCGGGAGGTCCAGTCCGAAGCGCTTCTCCCAGTCCTGGGCGAGCCAGACCTGGTCGAGCCCGAAGGCGTCGGCCACATGGTCGTCCTGGACCCGGGTGAGGTGCCAGACGAGCCAGGCGATGGAATTGCCGGCCTTGGAGGGGCGGGCGTTCAGGTCGTCGGGGCCGAGGCCCTCGACGGCTGCGTGGACTTCTTCCTGGATGCGGTTGAACCCGTCGATGAGGATGTCCTTGGCATGCATGCATCCACCATCGCGCATTACGGCCCGTCGTGCGTGCCCTGCTCCAGAAGCGCCATCAGCGCCCGGGCCGCGGGACTGGTCGCCTGCGGCGGCGGGAGCAGGGCCACCGTCTCGTAGACCGCCTCGCCGGTGCCCTTCACCGGCAGCGCGGTGAGCGCCTCCCGCTTGTGCCGGAAGTGCCGCGGCACGACCGCGATGCCGAGGTTCTCGTCGACCAGGTCCAGCAGGCTGTGCACGTCGTTCACCTCCAGCGCCACGGTGCGCCGTACGCCCGCCGCCGCGAACGCCGTGTCGGTGGTGCGGCGCGGCCCCCAGTCCGGGTGGAAGTCCACGAACACCTCCTCGCCGAGCTCCTCCGGCGTGACCGCCGCGCCGCCCGTCGCCAGACGGTGGGTGGGATGGCACAGCACCGTCATCGGCTCACCGGTCAGCGACACCGAGCGCAGCTGGTCGGTGTCCGCCTGCGTCCGGTAGGCGAAGGCCAGGTCCAGGCGCCCGGCCGCGACCTCCTCCGCCAGCGCGCCCGAGCCGGCCTGCCGCAGCCGTATCTCCACATCCGGATGCAGCCGCCGGAACGCGGCGAGCAGCCCCGCCACATGCACCCCCGCGATGCACTGCTCGGTGCCCAGCGCGAGCGTGCCGCGCAGCACGCCCTGCACGGCGGCGACCGCCTCGTGCGCGGACCGCACCTGCGCCAGGATCCGCTCCGCCTCACCGAGCAGCGCCCGCCCCGCCTCCGTGAGCGTGACCCTGCGGGTGGTCCGTACGAACAACGGGGTCTGCAACTCCCGCTCCAGCGCCCGGATCGAGGCCGACAGCCCCGACTGGGACACCATCAGCCGTTCTGCCGCCCGGGTGAAATGCTGGTCCTCGGCGACCGCGACAAAGTGCTGGAGATGGCGCAGTTCCATAATTGAGAAGCCTATCCGCTCAATCCCATCGCATTCTCCTGTTGGACCACTGCTCGCAGGTCGCGAAAGATATGGGGTGCCGGCTTCCCTCACCTTCCGGGAACCGGGAAACCGTGTGCCAACCCCTCTGGAGACGCGTTGTACACCGCACACCCCGACCGTTACGCGGACCTGCCCTACCGGCGCACCGGACGCAGCGGCCTCAAGCTCCCCGCGATCTCGCTCGGCCTGTGGCACAACTTCGGTCCCGACCGTCCGGTCGAGACCCAGCGGGCCATCCTGCGCCGCGCCTTCGACCTCGGCGTCACCCATTTCGACCTGGCCAACAACTACGGCCCGCCGCCCGGTGCGGCCGAGTCGGCTCTCGGTGAGTTCCTGAAGGCGGACTTCGCCGCGCACCGCGACGAGCTGGTCATCTCCACCAAGGCCGGCTACCTGATGTGGCCCGGCCCGTACGGCGAGTGGGGCTCCCGCAAGTACCTGCTGTCCTCGCTCGACCAGAGCCTTGCGCGGATGGGTCTGGACTACGTCGACATCTTCTACTCGCACCGCCCCGACCCGGAGACTCCCCTGGAGGAGACGATGGGCGCCCTGCACTCGGCGGTCCAGCAGGGCAAGGCGCTGTATGTCGGCATCTCCAACTACTCGGCGGAGCAGACCCGCGAGGCCGCCCGCATCCTCGGTGAGCTGGGCACTCCACTGCTGATCCACCAGCCGCGCTACTCCATGCTGGACCGTCGGCCCGAGCAGGAGGGCCTCCTGGACGCCCTGGACGAGCTGCAGGTCGGCTCCATCGTCTTCTCCCCGCTGGAGCAGGGCCTGCTCTCCTCCCGCTACCTCGACGGCATCCCGGAGGGCTCGCGGGCGGCGAGCGACAGCCCCTTCCTCAACTCGGACGCGGTCACCGCGGACCTGGTCGGCAAGCTGCGCGCCCTCGACGAGATCGCCAAGGGCCGCGGCCAGACCCTCGCCCAGCTGGCCCTGGCCTGGGTGCTGCGCGGCGGCCGGGTGACCTCCGCGCTGGTCGGTGCGAGCAGCGCGCAGCAGATCGAGGACAGCGTCGCGGCCACCCGCAACCTGGACTTCGAGGCCGAAGAACTGGCCCGCATCGACGCGATCATCCAGTCGTAGGGCCGTCGCCGTCCTCCCGGAGCCGGGCCGCCGTCGCTGGGAGGGCGGCCCGCTGCCGTACGGCACGGCCCATGTGGCTGTCCGCCGCGGCTCGGGCAGCGCCTCGACTGCTCGGCCCGGCGATGTGCGCTCATGCACGGCGACCGTGCCGCACCCGCTGCACTGGCGCATGCGCCTGACAGCCCGCCGGTGCCTTCCACAACGCCTTCGACCACCCGGCCGGCGCTGTGCTCGGTGCCACCGGGAGGACGTCAGGAGCTGAGCCGCTCCTCCAGGTGCACGGTGACCCGGTCGCCCTCGCCCTTCCCGATGGCCTTGCGGAGCTCGGCCCTCACCGGCAGTTTGTGCGTGCCGTCGCCCAAGGCCATGAAGGAGCTGCGGAAGGGGTGCCCGTCGATGGTGCCGCGGACCTTGACGAGTCCGCGGGTGCCGAAGAACTCGACGCTCTTCGGCCAGACGAGATAGGTCCAGCCGCCGTCGCTCGGGCTCTTGTGCAGGACGGCGGTGAACTCCTCGTCCAGCTCGGTGGTCGTGGTCATGATCGCTCCTCCGCTCGCGGTGGTCGCCTACCGAAGAGACCGCCGCGAGCGCGGAAACTCATCGCGCGGCTCAGGCCCCGGCGGGCACCCGGTCCAGGAAACCGAGCACCGAGCGGATACGGCCGTCCGCGTCCAGCGTGATCACGTCGAACCCGGCCACCGGCGCCGAGCCGTCGGCCTCGCTCACCAGCTCCCAGGAGAAACGCGCCGTGTCGTGGTGGCCGTCCACGGCGCCGGTGAGCCGGAAGGCGAAACCCGGGAACTGGCCGTGCGCCGCGGTGATCAGGGCCGCGATCTCCTCGTGGCCGCTGACGGCGGCAAGCGGGTCGGTGTAGGTGCCGTCCGTCGCCCAGGCGGCGGCGACCGCCTTCGCCAGTGCCTCCGGGTCGCCCGCGTTCCAGGCCTCGAAGTAGCGGGCGACGGCGTTCTCGTGACGGTCGGTGTTCGCGGACATGGGAAATCAGCCTCCATCGAGGTCGTAGCTGCTGGTCAGGACCCGGAGTCGCGGTTGCGGCGACCCGGTACGACCACCATGCCCGGCCCGCGCGGGACCGTCGATTACCCCTCGGGTAATGGAGCACTCGCTGGGTTTCGGCCAACTGCCCCTGTGAATATGCCAGGAGACTGGCCGGAAAGTCGTGGTGACAGTGGTTCAGTAGTGAACATACTCGACAGTCAAGGGACTTCACGGCGAGCGAAGACGCCATCACGCACAGCACATGAGCCGCACCGAAAGCGAGGCCGGCCGAGAGGCGAGCGAGCAGCGGGGGAGCGAACGTGCACGACGAGTTCTTATGCCATGTCACGGCTTACGGGACCTGCGGAGGCGAGCGTATCGGTGTGCCTTTGGGCACGTACCGGGCTCCCACGCTCGCCCTCGCCCTGTGGTGGCTGCGCGACCGCGCCAACTGGATCGCCGACCGTCTCGATCCCCAGCCGGAGGCGGAGCACTTCCCGCCGAGCTCGCTCGTCCCCGTCGCCGACACCGTGCCCGACGTACCGGCCGTACTGCGCTCGTGGTGCGCCAATCTCGCCCAACAGGAGCTGGTCGCCGACGAGTTGGCCGCGGGGCACCTGGTGCGGATCGCGACCAGTGACGAGACCACCGAGTACGAGTTGCTGGCCGAGTCCGTCGACGCCCTGCGGATGCAGCGGACCATCCCGGCGCTCGTCCTGCCCGTCGGCTGAGCGCCTGCGGCACCCGCCACACCGGGCGCACATGTGGACGAATCGGTAGAATTCTCGTCATGGCAGAGCGGCCGATGGCGCCGACTGCGCCCGAACTCGTCCTGGAGACCGAGGCGGGCTCCACGGTGATGAGCCCGGGCCGCGACTACCACGTCGGACGCGACCCGTTGAGCGACATCGTCATCGACGACGCACGGGTCTCGTGGCACCACGCGGTGCTGCGCCCCGAGGCCGACCACTGGACCATCGAGGACGAGAACAGCACCAACGGCACCTTCGCCGACGGCGCCCGCATCCACGAGCGGGGCGTGGGCCCCGGGAGCGTCATCCGCTTCGGCAACCCCTCCGACGGCCCGTGCGCCGTCCTCGTCAGCCCCCCGACACCGGTTCCCGAGCGTCCCTCCGCGGTGTCGATGCCCGGCCTGACCGGCACGTTCCGCCGGCCCACCACCGTACGGCCGCTGCCAGCCCGCACCGTTCGCATCGGCCGCGCCGCCGACAATGACCTGGTCGTCGACGACCTCGTGATCTCCCGGCACCACGCCGAACTGCGCGCCCTGCCCGACGGCAGCTACGAGATCGCCGACCTCGGCAGCCACAACGGCACCTTCCTCAACGGCTCGCCCGTCACCACTGCCACCATCGGCCCCGGCGACATCGTCGGCATCGGCCACTCCGCGTTCTGCCTCGTCGGCGACCAGCTGCAGGAGTACGTCGACACCGGCGAGATCTCCCTCGACGTGCAGGACCTCACCGTCGCCGTCGACCGCGGCCGCAAGACCCTGCTCGACCATGTGTCGTTCCCGGTGGGGGAGAAGTGCCTGCTCGCGGTCGTCGGCCCGAGCGGCGCCGGCAAGTCCACGCTGCTCAACGCCCTCACCGGGCAGCGGCCCGCCGACCATGGCACCGTCCTCTACGACGGCCGCGACCTCTACCGCGACTACGCCGAGCTGCGCCAGCGCATCGGCCTGGTCCCGCAGGACGACATCCTGCACGCCCAGCTGACCGTCCGCAGCGCCCTGTCCTACGCCGCCGAGCTGCGCTTCCCGCAGGACACCGCGAAGGCAGAGCGCCGGGCCCGGGTCGACGAGGTCATCCGTGAACTGGGCCTGGAGCAGCGCGCCGACCAGCCGGTGCACAGCCTCTCGGGCGGGCAGCGCAAGCGGGTCAGCGTGGCCCTGGAGCTGCTGACCAAGCCGTCACTGCTCTTCCTCGACGAACCGACCTCCGGCCTCGACCCGGGCATGGACCGCTCGGTGATGCACATGCTGCGCGGCCTCGCCGACGACGGCCGGACCGTCATCGTCGTCACCCACAGCGTCCTCAGCCTCGACGTGTGCGACCGGCTGCTGGTGCTCGCCCCCGGCGGCAGGATCGCCTACTACGGCCAGCCCGAGGACGCCCTCGCCTTCTTCGGCTTCGAGCAGTGGCCGGAAGCCTTCGAGGCCTTCGAACACGACGACCGCGACTGGGCCGGCGACTACCGCTTCTCGCCCTTCCACCGGCACTACATCACCGAGGCCACCGCCCAGCCCCGCGTGCCCCGCTCGGGCCCGGTCGTGATCACCCCGCCCGCCCGGCCCCGCAGCCGCGGCGCCCAGCTCGGCACGCTGGTGCGCCGCTACACCGCCGCGCTCGGCGCCGACCGCACCTTCCTCGCCATCATGATCGCCCTGCCGTTCGTGATGGGCGCGATGGCCCGCGCCCTGGCCGGCAGCAGGCTCACGCAGGCGACCGCGATGAACGCGCTGCTCATCCTGTGCGTCGGCGGAGTCCTCACCGGCGCGGCCAACGCGGTGCGCGAACTCGTCAAGGAACGCACCATCTACCGGCGCGAGCGGGCCGTGGGCCTGTCCAGATCGGCGTACCTGATGTCGAAGGTCGTCGTCCTGGGCACGATCACCGTGCTGCAGGCCGTGGTGCTCACCCTCGTGGCCCTCCTGGGCGTCGACCTCAACGCGCCCGGCGGTGAAGGCGTGTTGATGCCACCCCTTGTCGAAATCACCGTCGCCGTCGCCCTGCTGGCGTTCACGGCGATGACGCTAGGCCTGCTGGTGTCGGCGCTGGTGCGCAAGGAGGAGGTGACGATGCCGCTGCTGGTGCTGCTCGCCATCGTCCAGGTCGTCTTCTGCGGCGCCCTCCTGAAGCTCCACGGAGTGCCGGGCCTGGAGCAGCTGTCCTGGCTGGTGCCCTCCCGTTGGGCGCTCGGCGCGATGGCCGGCACCATAGGCCTGGCGCGGATCGTGCCCGGCGACCTGACCGGCGATCCGCTGTTCAAGCACGCGGCCGGGGTGTGGCTGCTGAACATCGCCATGCTGGTGGTGCTCGCCGCGGCCTTCTGCTTCGCCGTCTCCCGGCTGCTGCGCCGCCACGAACCCGCCGTGATGCGGAAGTCGTGATGGCGACCCCCGGCTTCCGGCCCACCCACGTCGTCCCCCAGCACGGCATGCCCGCCTGGGAGAACCCCGACCCGGCCCGCCCCACCGTGCCCCTCGACCCGCTGCTGCCGGTCCAGCTCGTCGAGCGGCGCGGCGACTGGGGGCATGTGCTGTGCGCCAACGGCTGGTCCGCCTGGGTCGACGGCCGCTGCCTGGTCGCCGTACCCCAGGACCCGCCCGCCGTCGGCGGCCCCCAGGCCCGCACCGCCGACCCGCGCCCCCTGCTCGCCCGCGCCGAACAGACCCTGGCCCGCTACCGCAGCGCGGTCGAGGAACTGGCCCGCGGCGGCCTCGACGGGGAGTCCTTCCGCGGCCGTACACAGGGACTGCGCATCGGGATCGTCGTCGACGGCGAGTCCGTGTGGCTGTACGACACGGAGCAGGGACGGTGGGTGTACGGCGACGGAAAGCACCTGAGCACGTACGCCACCGACGACGGACCCCGCGCCGCACCGGCCGGCCCCGGCCACGCCCCCACGCAGGTCGTGACCCCCGATGGCCCGTGACACGAGCCTGTTCTCGGGCCGGCCCTCCGAACTGATCGGCCGGCAGGTCGCCGGCTACCGCATCGAGCGCGAGATCGGCCGCGGCGGCATGGCCGTCGTCTACCGCGCCCGCGACCTGCGCCTGGACCGCACGGTCGCCCTCAAGCTGCTCGCCCCCGAACTCGCCCGAAACGACACCTTCCGCCTGCGTTTCACCCACGAGTCCCGGGCGGCCGCCGCGATCGACCACCCGCACATCGTGCCGGTCTACGAGGCCGGCGAGACGGACGGCGTCCTGTACATCGCCATGCGCTACGTCGAAGGCAGCGACCTGCGTCATCTCCTCGACCGGCGGGGCCCGCTCGCGCCCGTGCCCGCGCTGCGCATCGCCGCGCAGATCGCCTCCGCGCTGGATGCCGCCCACGACTACGGGCTGGTCCACCGGGACGTGAAGCCCGGGAACATCCTGGTCGCCCGCGGCACCGACAGCGACCACCCCGAGCACGCCTACCTCACCGACTTCGGCCTGACGAAGAAGTCGCTGTCCCTGACCGGTTTCACGACGGTCGGCCAGTTCGTCGGCACCCTCGACTACGTGGCCCCGGAGCAGATCTCCGGCCGGCCCGTCGACGGGCGCTGCGACGTCTACGGGTTCGCCTGCGTCGTGTTCGAGTGCCTGGCCGGCCGGCCGCCCTTCCGGCGCGAGGACGACATGGCCCTGCTCTGGGCCCACCAGTACGACCAGCCGCCGCCGCTGACGGAGTTCCGCCCCGACCTCGCCCCGGCCGTCGACACCGTGTTCGCCAAGGCCCTCGCCAAGAGCCCGGACGAGCGCCACGACTCCTGCCTCGCGTTCGTCGCCGCCCTGCGCGCTGCCGTGACCGGTGCCGCCCCGGGCACCGGCCACCCGCCGACGGAGGTGGACCAGCGGGTCGTACGCGCGGAGCGGGACCGGCCCCAGCCCCCACCGCGCTGGGCGGAGCCGGTCTTCCGGGGCCGGAGCTGAGCGCTCCGCTGGAAGAGGCGCGAGATGTCGTCGATCATCTGCGGCACCGTTGTGGCTGGTCGCGCCCACGCGGCGGAGCCGCATATCGGTACAGCCCCGCGCCCCTTCGGGGCGCGTCGTCAGGCCTCCTGGCCGAGCCCGCCCAGCGGTACGCGGCGTGCCACCACCTTGCGGCGGCAGATGCGCCAGCCCGTCTCCACACGTACCACGAGGTCCTCGTAGGTCACGGACCCGCACGAGCCGTCCGTCATGATCCCCAGCCCCTTGGAGCGGGCACGGACCCGGCCGTCGGCCGCCTCCTCGATCACCACGTTGGTCACGTGATGCGCCACCGGGTTCTTCGCGCCCAGCGCCAGCGCGGCCTCCTTGACGGCCGTCAGGCCGGTGACCTCGCCCTGGCCGAAGTCCGACAGGTCGTAGACGACGTCCGAGGTGAACACCTCGTCACAGCGGTCGAGTTCACCGCCGTCCACCAGATGGCCGTGCAGGGCGATCAACTCGGTGACGGCCAGCCGGTCTTCGAGAGCCAACGCCATGGCGTTTCCTTCCCCTCGGCACCTCGACTGACCGGACACTGCCACGGACGGCATCATGTATCCCACTCCTTTTCGGTCTTCCCCCGCCGCCGCCGCACCGGACGCGCCAGCAGCGCGCCGAGGAAACCGGTGACCAGCCCCCACAGCACGGCCAGACCCAGCGCGGTCCACACCTTCGGCTTCAGGAACAGGTCCCCGGACAGACCCCCGCCCAGGTCACCGACGCCGAGCAGGGACAGCCCGTAATGCGCGTCGATCCGGCCCACCAGGCAGATCATGAGCACCGTCAGCGCGAGGGCCACGGCCATGTGCAGGGCGTGCTGCCAGGCCCGCATCCGGGCCGGGGAGCGCGCCGCCAGCACGAACGCGGCGGCCAGCAGCAGCACCGCGTCGACGGCCACCAGCCACCAGACCCGCCCGTCGTGATCGGCGAGCGTGCCGAGGTTGAGCGTGGAGATCTCCTTGCTGCGCAGCACCTCGTCGAGCACATGCGGCATGGGCAGCCCGAACGGCCCCTGCACCCGCCCCGTCCAGGTGGCACCGAGACCGAGCGTGAGCGCCAGCCAGACCAGGTTCGGCAGACCCAGCAGGATCACCGCCAGGCTCTGCGCGGAATGGCCGCGGGTCACCGCGACGACCAGCGTGACGACGACACCCAGGACGACATACGCCAGCAGCAGCATGACCATGGCGTACGCGGCCGGGCGCACCGATTCCTGGAAGCGCAGCAGCCGCCCCGGCAGCGGCGCGCCGCGCGAGACCAGCAGCGCCAGCACCAGTACACCCGCCAGCCACAGCACACCGAAGAACAGGGTCAGCGCCACATCCGTCCTGAAGCCGACCTTCGGTGCGAGGCCGAACAGGTCGCCGATGTCGCCGAGGGTCCCGTTGCCGAGGTCGACCGCGAAGGTCTGCCGGGCGCCGAGGGCCAGGCCGAGCAGCGCCAGCAGCCACACCACGGCAATCCGCGCGGCCCACCCGGCCAGCTCCGGGCCGCCGGCGACCGCCCGGTGCCGCAGCGGCCGCAGGAAACCCGCCGCGAGGACGAGCGCCCCGGCCAGTGTCACCGACAGCGGGATCACCGTCAGGCCGGCCGCGGACCGTGCCAGCGCGCCGGCGTTCCCCGACAGCTCGATCGTGCCGCCGACGGCCGTCACCACCGTCGCCGCGACGACCCGCGGGAACGCACCGTCCGGGAGATCCGCCGCCCCGGCCGCCCACAACCCGAGGCCGGCCACGATGCCCATGACGATCAGCGCGGCCAGCACCCCGGCCACGGCCTGCACCCAGCCATGGCGGGCTACGGCCAGGTCGGAGGGGGTTCGCGGGCTCACCCTCGCCACGCTAAGCAGCGCCCGCGCGCCCCGCCCGCCGGGAGGGCCGTCCGCGTCGGCTTGCGGGCGCCACCGCACCGGAGCACACAATGGATGCGGCAGGTAACAAAGCGGCCCAACTCGGGGCAGGCCGCAGGAAACCGCATCGGGAAGAGGAACTCGTGAGCCTCGAACCGCCGTCCTCCGGACGCCCCACAGGCCCCCCTTCCGGCCCGCTCTCCGGCCCCTCCCAGCCGCCCTCGGGCCCGCCCTCGCAGCCACCGGGCAGCGCCGGCGGTACACCCTCGCCACCGCCCCGCCGGCCCTGGTGGAGGTCCGCACCCCGTGTCGCCGTGCTGACCACCGTGGTGGTCGCCGCCGTGATCCTGGCCGTCGTCTTCAGCCGGTCCGGAGGCGGCTCGGGCAAGGGCGGAGAGGTCTTCCTGCAGGCCGCGGGCAAGACCGGCCCCGAACCCTTCACGCAGTCGACGGCAACGGACAGCTCCGCCCCGGCCGTCCCCGCCTCTCCGGCCACCGGATCGGCGCCGGCGAACGCGGTACGGGCCGTGGGCGGCGGGGCGCCCGGACTGTACGGCGGCACCCGCAACGTCTCCAGCTGCGACGTGGAGCGCCAGATCAAGGCCCTCCAGGCGGCCCCGCCGAAGAACACCGCGTTCGCCTCGGTCGCCGGCGTCACCCCCGACCGTGTCCCTGCCTACCTCCGTGCGCTCACCCCCGTACAGCTGCGCATGGACACCCGCGTCACCAACCACGGCTACCGTGACGGCGCCGCCACGAGCTACCAGGCCGTCCTCCAGGCGGGCACGGCCGTCCTCGTCGACGGCCACGGCGTGCCGCGCGTGCGCTGTGCCTGCGGCAACCCGCTGACGCCGCCCGTCGCCCAGCAGACCACTCCGAAGCAGACCGGTGACAGCTGGCCCTCGTACCGCCCCTCGAACGTCGTCGTGGTCACCCCCGCACCGCAGATCATCAACATCTTCGTCATCTACGACCCCGACCACGGCGAATGGATCTCCCGGCACCGGGGCGACACCGGCCGCCACGACCACCGGACCCAGCCGCCGGCCAGGCCCTCCCCGTCGGTGAGCGTGTCCACGCCGACGGCGCCCTCGTCGCCGCCGTCCACGTGCGCCTCCTCGCCGAGCACGGGCACCGGTACGCCGAGCCCCTGCCCGTCGACGTCGACCTCGACCTCGACCTCACCGTCCGTTCCGTCGCCGAGCTCCGAATCACCCTCCACCGAGCCCGGGACGACCGAACCGGCGTCACCCGGGGACACCGGCACGTACAGTGCTCCAGGGCCGAGCACCACATGACCGGCGTTCCACGTGTTGGGGGACACATCAGCCCGGACGGGGACTGCCGGGCGCGGCTCGGGGTAGCAGGACTGATGCAGCAGCGTCCGGCCAGGCCGGCTTCCGAGAGAGACATGCATGATCGAGCACGTGGGCGGGGCAGTGATACCGACTGGTTTCGACGTGCCCGTGGAACCGCTACGGCGGGCGGCGCACTACACCGGCGAACCGGGATGCATCGCCGAGGCCCGGTCCTTCGCCGCGCACTTCGTGGGCCGGCTCCGCACCGAGTGGTGCGCCAAGATCGACGCCCGTATCGAGGACGAGGTGTTGCTGGTCGTGAGCGAGCTGGTCACCAACGCCGACCGGCACAGCAACGGGCCGTACATCCTGGAGCTCGAAGGTACCGACACCTCGATCACGGTGAGCGTCTACGACAGCAGCGCTGCCCTGCCGCGCCGCTTCCCTCGCGATCCCGAGCGCGTCGGCCGGCACGGCCTGGAGATAGTCAATGTCCTGGCGAGGCAGGTCACCGTGGAGCGGGTGCCGGTCGGCAAGCGGGTGTCGGCCGTCGTGAGCCTGACCAGCGCATGACCGCCGCGGTCGCCGTTGTCGGCGACCGCGGCGGTCACGGATGCGACCGGCTGCCCCTCAGGCGCAGCCGAGTTCGCCCAGCATTCCCTCGCGCAGTTGCGCGATGATCCGCTTGATCAGTCGGGACACATGCATCTGCGAGCAGCCGAGCCGTTCGCCGATCTCCGCCTGAGTGGCCTCCTCCACGAACCTCATGTGGATGATCTGTCGGTCCCGCTCGCCGAGTTCCGCCATCAGTGGGGCCAGCGACTGGAAGTCCTCGACGAGCCGCAGCCCGTCCTCCTCCACTCCGATGAAGTCGGCGAGCACCGCCTCGCCGCCCTCCGGCCCATCGCCGGTGAGCGCCGCGTCCAGGGAGGAGGAGTTGTAGCCGTTGGCCGCTATCTGTGCCTCGATCACCTCGTTCTCGGGGATGTTCATCAAGGTGGCGAGCTCGGGAACCGTCGGCTCCCGGTCCAGCCGGCTGGCGAGTTCCTCGCGCGCCTTGGCCAGCTCGACACGCAGCTCCTGCAGCCTGCGCGGCACATGCACCGCCCAGGTGGTGTCACGGAAGAAACGCTTGATCTCGCCGACGATGTACGGCAGCGCGAACGAGGTGAACTCGACCTCACGGGACAGCTCGAACCGGTCGATCGCCTTGATCAGGCCGATCATCCCGGTCTGGACGATGTCCTCCATGTCGTCGCCGCGTCCCCGGAACCGCCCGGCCGCGAACCGCACCAGCGAGATGTTCATCTCGATGAGCGTGTTGCGCGCGTACTGGAATTCGTGCGTGCCCTCCTCGAGCTCCGCGAGGCGCTGGAAGAACTGACGAGAAAGCTCCCGCGCGTCCCGCGGAGCCACGGTGCGTGGCTCCGCGATCCCCGGCAGTGGTCCATCACCCGTGCTGGTCCCGGCGGTCTTCGCGACGACCTCTGCCTTCGACCGTTCCACGGCGGTGTCCATTTCCTCTCCCACGAAGTCACGGTTCGACGTCGTCTACGTCGTGCCCTTCTGGACGGCGCGTACCCGCTCTGCGCCGGGACATGCCCGTGACCGGGATCGAATACAGACCGTCACCGCGGACTCCCCTCGGTGATTCCACCCAGAGCGGAACGCCGGTCCCTTCCCATCGAGGCGAGGGAACCTAGTCTGAAGCCGTGAGCAGCCAAGCGCCGAACGAAGCCGATGTCATTCCGCTGCGCCGCCCGCAGGGCGAGCGGCCCGCCGCCTCGCCTGCGCCGCCCAGGGAGCCCCTGTGGCGGGACCTCGTCGGCGACGTCCTGCGGCGTGAACGCCTCGCCCAGGAGCGCACCCTGAAGGACGTGGCCGATCAGGCCCGGATCTCCATGCCGTACCTCTCCGAGGTGGAGCGCGGCCGCAAGGAGGCCTCCTCCGAGGTCCTCGCGGCCGCCGCCCACGCCCTCGGACTGGGCCTCGGCGACCTGCTGTCGCGGGCGCAGGGCGAGCTCGTCCGGATCGCCGCCCGGCAGCCCGACCGGAGCCGCCGGACGTCCACTTCGCCGTACAACGGACTGTGCCTGGCCGCCTGACGGACGCTCGCGGGCCGGTGCCTCAGACGGCGGCGAGGCGCCGGCTCAGTACCTCGTCGGCCAGCCCGTAGCCCACCGCCTCCTCGGCGGTGAACACCTTGTCGCGGTCCATGTCCGCGCGCAGCATCGCGATGTCGTGCCCGGTGTGCCGGGCCAGCACCTGCTCGACCTGGGAGCGGATCCGGACCATTTCCTTGGCCTGGAGCGTGAGGTCGGAGATCATGCCCCGGCTGCCACCGGCGGCGGGCTGACCCAGCAGCACCCGCGCGTGCTCCAGCA
Organism: Streptomyces longisporus; assembly: GCF_039532765.1. Lineage (NCBI taxonomy): Bacteria > Bacillati > Actinomycetota > Actinomycetes > Kitasatosporales > Streptomycetaceae > Streptomyces > Streptomyces longisporus. The sequence continues at coordinate 98,537 of NZ_BAAASG010000002.1, read as the reverse complement.
CGATCCGCCGCCCAGGGTCCCCGGCGGCCAGCAGTACGGCCGCCGTGGAGGCCGCCTGGCCGACGCAGACCGTCGAGATCGGCGCCTGCACGAAGGTCATCGTGTCGTAGATCGCCATCAGCGAAGTGAACGAGCCGCCGGGCGAATTGATGTAGACCGAGATCTCGTTCTCCGGCGCCGACGACTCCAGATGGAGCAGTTGCGCGATGACGACGTTGGCCACCCCGTCGTCGATCTCGGTGCCGAGGAAGATGATCCGCTCCGACAGCAGCCGGCTGAACACGTCGGAGGAACGCTCGCCGTGCGCCGTGCGCTCGACGACGTACGGAATGGTGTAGTTGCCCATGTCACAGCCCCATCCGTCGCTTCGAGGCGGCCGGGCGGACATCCGCGAGGGACTCCAGGACCCGGTCCACCATGCCGTACTCCCTGGCCTCCTCGGCCGTGAACCAGCGGTCGCGGTCGCCGTCACGGGCGATGGTCTCGGGGCTCTGGCCCGTGTTCTCGGCGATGAGCCGCTCCATGGTCCGCTTGGTGTGCTCCAGGTTCTCCGCCTGGATCTCGATGTCGGCGGTGGTGCCGCCGATGCCCGCCGACCCCTGGTGCATCATGATCCGCGCGTTCGGCAGGGCGTACCGCTTGCCGGGTGTGCCGCCGCACAGCAGGAACTGGCCCATGCTGGCCGCGAAGCCCATGGCGAGCGTCGAGACCTCGTTGGGGATCAGCCGCATCGTGTCGTAGATCGCGAGGCCCGCGTGCACGGAGCCGCCCGGGCTGTTGATGTACAGGCTGATGTCGGTGCGCGGGTCCTCCGTGGACAGCAGGAGCAGCTGCGCGCAGACCCGGTTCGCGGAGACCTCGTCGACCTGGGTGCCGAGGAACACGATGCGCTGGCCCAGCAGTTGGGCCGCGAGATGGTCGTCGAGGCGGCTGGGCGGGGTGTCGCCCTCCTCGGCGCGGGGCGCGAGCGTGGTGAGTGGAGTCATGGTCTCTCCCGTCGAGCGGTGATGCCGTCGACTCCACTCTTGGCCCTGCGCCGGCCCCGCAGGCGATTTCTCTGCCCGTGGCAGATTCGCCACGGGCAGAGCCCGCTCTCAGCCCTTCTGGCGCAGCTGCCGGAAGAACGCCCGCACGTCCTCGACCAGCAGGTCGGGCTCCTCCATCGCGGCGAAGTGGCCGCCCCGGTCGAGCTCCGTCCAGCGCACGATGTTCTCCGTGCGCTCCGCCTTGTGGCGCAGTGGGATCTGGAGCTCGGCGGGGAAGAGGGCGAGCGCGGTCGGTGCGGTCGACGGCTCGTCCGGCCGGGCGACACGGCCCGTGGCGTGGGCGCGCTCGTAGTAGATGCGGGCGGCGGAACCGGCGGTCCCGGTCAGCCAGTACAGCATCACGTTGGTGAGCATCCGGTCCCGGTCCACGGCCTCCTCGGGCAGCAGCGCCGAGTCCGTCCACTCCTGGAACTTCTCCACGATCCAGGCGAGTTGGCCGACGGGCGAGTCACTGAGGGCGTACGCCACGGTCTGCGGCCGGGTGGAGTGCAGGACGGCGTACCCCGTGCCCTCGCGCGACCATTCGCTCCACCGGCGCCAGGACAGCAGCGCACGCTCCTGCTCCTCCGTGCCGAGCTCGTCCAGCTCGTCCTGCGTCGGCTCGGTGGCCTGCTGCGCGCCCGGGAGCAGGTTGAGATGCACGCCGATCACCCGGTCCGGGTGGGCGCGCCCCAGCTCGCGGGAGATGGCGGCGCCCCAGTCGCCGCCCTGCGCGCCGAACTGCTCGTAGCCGAGCCGTCGCATCAGCTCGGCCCACGCGTCGGCGACCCGGCCCGCCTCCCAGCCGGTCTCGGCGGCAGGCCCGGACAGCCCGAACCCGGGGATGCTCGGTACGACGACATGGAACGCGTCGGCCGGGTCGCCGCCGTGCGCTGCGGGGTCGGCGAGCGGCCCGACCACGTCCAGGAACTCGACGATCGACCCGGGCCAGCCGTGCGTGATGATCAGTGGGGTGGCGTCCGGCTCGGGGGAGCGGACGTGGGCGAAGTGGACGGTCGATCCGTCGATCGTGGTGGTGAACTGCGGCCACTGGTTGAGCTGCGCCTCGGCGGCTCGCCAGTCGTAGGTGTTGCGCCAGTAGTGGTGGAGCTCGCGCAGGTAGTCGGCCGGCACGCCGTAGGCCCACCCGGTGCCGGGCAGCTCGTCCGGCCAGCGGGTGCGGTCCAGGCGTTCGTGGAGGTCGTCGAGGTCGCTCTGCGGGATGTCCAGACGGAAGGGTCGGATGCTGTCCGCGGTCCGTGCGGGCGAAGACGTCATGGCCGCGAGCCTAGTTCCGTACGGGGATGCGGCCACCCGGGTCAATCGGCCGTCCGACCGATGAGTTTCGCGGCGAGGATCAGTCGGTACAGGTGACCGCGTTCCACGCCCCAGGAGGTGCTCATGACCACCGACGGATTCACCACGTGTCTCTGGTTCGACGGCCAGGCGGAGGAAGCCGCGCACTACTACGTGTCGATCTTCAAGAACTCCAGCATCGGCCGGGTCGGCCGCAACGTCGAGGGAGGCGCGGGCCCCGCCGGCTCGGTGCTGGCGGTGGAGTTCACGGCCAACGGCCAGAAGTTCGTCGCGCTCAACGGCGGCCCGCAGTTCAAGTTCAACGAGGCGGTCTCCTTCCAGATCTTCTGCAAGGACCAGGAGGAGATCGACTACTACTGGACCAAGCTCACCGAGGGCGGCGGCGAGCCCGGCCCCTGCGGCTGGCTCAAGGACAAGTACGGCCTGTCCTGGCAGGTCGTACCGGACAGGCTCATCGACATGATCAGCGATGCCGACCAGGAGAAGGCGTCCCGCACCACCAAGGCGTTCATGGCGATGGGCAAGTTCGACATCGCCGCCCTGGAGCGGGCGTACGCGGGCGAGTGAGGATCGGTCCCGGGTGACGGCCGGTCCGCCCTCCGCGGGGTAGGGGACGGGCCGGCCGCATCTGCTCGTCGCTAGGCGGCGGGGGCCTGGGCGAGCGCCGCCACCTCGGGGGCGCTCAGCGTCCTGCCGTACACCCGGAAGTCGTCGACCGCGCCCTTCAGATACGGATCGGCGTACTGGGACCGGCCGACGTACCCGGTGCGGATGTGGTTGCCGAAGTGGCGCGGCTCCACGGTGACGCCCGTGTTGCGGCCGGCCTCCGCGCCGTCGACGTACAGGACCGCCGTCCCGCCGCCGTACGTCACCGCCACATGCACCCACCGGCCGGCGGGCAGCGGGTCGGCGTCGATGCGCTGCTCGCCGCCCGCGCCGCCGGCGGTGATCGCATAGCGCAGGGTGCCGTCGCCGCTGAGCGGGGTCAGGAACAGGTTGGCGGTGACGCCGGTGCCGACGTCGAAGATCCTGCTCCAGGCACCCGGCTGCCCGTCCAGGCGCACCCACGTGGCGAGGGAGTAGGCGAAGGCGCCCGCCAACAGGTCCTCGGCGAGGGCGACATGGCCGTCCGTGCCGTCCAGGGCCACGGCCCCGCCGATCCGCCCGGACGCCAGCCAGGAGGCGCCGCCCACCAGTCGGGCCGCCTTGCCGTTGCCGGTCGCGTCGGCCGCGGTCGTGCCCGAGGTCTCGTCGAAGCGGTGCCAGGCGGCGAACGCGGGGGGAGGCGGCGGGGGTGCGCCGGTGAGCCAGTACACCGAGTAGTGCTGGTGGTGGACGCGGGCGATCGGCAGCAGGGTCACCGCCTCGCCGTCGGCGCGGGCGGTGAAGCGCAGCGGGTTCGACGACGCCTGCTGTACGGAGCTCACGTCGAGGCGGGGCAGCCAGGAGTTCGCCCGGTCGCCGTACGCTCCCGCCAGGACCACCGGGCCGTGCAGCACCGCCTGCACATCGGGGTCGTCGGGGGTCGCCTCCACGGTCGTACGCATCGGCAGGGACACCTCGATCCGGTCTCCGGTGCGCCAGGCACGGTCCAGGGTGAGCCGGCTGCCGGGCTCCGGGCGGTCGGGCAGCGCACGGCCGTTGAGGGTGGCGCGGGCGCCGGAGGCCCAGGACGGGATGCGGATCCGCAGCCGGTGCGAGGCCTTTCCGGCGGTCACCGTCAAGGTGGTGGTGGAGCTGTCCGGGAAGCCGGTGGTCTGCCGCCAGGTGATGCCCTGCTCGCGCCACACGACCTGCGAGGGGATGAACAGGTTGACCAGCAGGTCGCGGTCGCCGTGCGTGTAGATCGTGTCGGCGAGCTTGGCGTGCGTCTCCATGCCGGTGCCGTGGTCGCAGGAGAAGTTGTCGTAGTCGGTGGAGTAGGCGTTCGGGTCGGTACCCATGAAGGACGGCTGGCGCTTGAACGAACCGGGCGCGAGACCGGTGTAGTAGATGTTGAAGCCGTGTGCGGAGTCCGGGTCCTGCTCGCCCAGCATCTGGTTGAGGAGGGTGCGTTCGTAGTAGTCGAGCAGATCGGTGCGGCCCGGGGTGTGGAAGTGCAGCAGCCGGGTCAGCTTCAGCATGTTGTAGCTGTTGCAGTTCTCGCAGGTGTTGTCGGACAGCTGCCCGGCGACCACGTCCGGTTCGTGGAAGGCCTCGCCGTTGCTGTTGCCGCCGATGACGTACGAGTGGTGGCCGGTGACGATCTGCCAGAAGTTCGCGGCGATGGTGCGATAGCGGTCGGGGCGGCCCTCCTCCCACAGCCGTAGCGCGCCGACCATCTTCGGGATCTGCGTGTTGGCGTGCAGTCCGGCGAGCCGGTCCTCGCCCCGGGCCAGCGGGTCGAACACCCGGGCGTGGGTGAAGCGCTCGGCGACGTCGAGCCACTTGCCGTCCCCGGTGAGGGCGTGCAGATCGGCGAGTACGTCGTTCATCCCGCCGAACTCGGTCTCCAGTACCCGCTGCATCTGCTCGTACGACAGTTTCGCGGTGCGTGCGTCGACCCACCGGGCCTGCTGGAGCACCACGTCCAGGGCCTGGTCGTTCCCGGCCAGCCGGTACTGCTCGACCAGCCCGGCCATGATCTTGTGGATCGTGTAGTACGGCGCCCATACGCCGGTCCCGGTCTCCAGCCGGTCGAAGAAGCTCTCCGGGAAGGCGGACAGATACCCCTTGGCGAACCCGGCTGTCGGCGAAGCGGCCTGGCACTTGGCGAGTTCGGCGACCAGGGTGCGGCCCTTGTCGCGCAGGGCCGTCTCACCGGTGCCCGCGTGGGCGAGGGCGAGCCCGGAGAGCAGATGGCCGGTGGAGTGGCCGCGCAGCTCCACGCTCGGTCCCTCCCAGCCACCGCAGGGCTGGGCACTGCTGGACAGGCCGACATTGGTACGGAAGGTGTGCAGCAGGCGGTCGAGGTCGACGAAGCGCAGATAGGCCGAGTTGCGGCGCTGGTTGTCCCGGAAGGGGCTGTCCAGCAGGGTCACCGCGGTGAGCGGGAAGGGCCGCACGACGGTGGCGGCGGCCCGGGCGGCTCCGGTGGCGGCGTGCGCGGTCCCTGTGCCGGCGAGGGCGAGGGCCGCCGAGGCGGTGCCGGTGGCCGCGAGGAACTGGCGTCTGCCGAGGGGTGGGGTCATCACCGTTGTCCTTTGCATGTCGAGGCGTCGGGCGGCGGTGTCCCTGCACCACCCTCTGCGGTTCGAAATACCGAATGTTGTGCGACATGCTGTGCGGTGGACACGCTAGGCGGCTGCTGTGTGATGTCAACAGCGCTCAACGGGACATGAGTTGCCGATGAGCCCGGAGCCCACCGTGCGGGCCATCAATCCCGACCGGCTCACCGCGTACGGGCTTGATCCCCGATCACCCGGGTGATCTCGCGGGCGATCCGCAGGATGCCGGGTGAACGCACCGGGCACGGCTTCGGCGTGGATGTCGTCGGTGCCAGGCAGAAGTGCAGATAGTCCTGGTCGAGGTGGAGGGCGGTGCGGTCGCGGCCCGGCTGGGTGCAGTAGTCGCGGTGTTCATGTTCGTAGGCCGTGCACGGCAGGTACTGGGACCAGGTGTAGCGGGCCCCGGCGGGGCTCACCGTCGCGCCCGCGTCGGCGACGAGATCGCCCGAGGCGGCGGCCTGCTGCTCGTACATCTGGTTCACGCGCCGGACCCGGTCGGGTGTGATCGGGTCCGGGCCCTGCAGCACCCACACGATCCGCGGACGTCGGCTGCCGCCCGCCGCGGCGATCTGCTCGGTGAGCCGGTGCAGGTCGGCCCGGTAGCGGGTGAAGTACTTCTGCGGCGAGGCGTTGTAGGTGATGCCGTCCATGCACCACGTGAAGCCCCACGCGTTGCCCCAGAACTGCATGACCACATAGTCCGGATGCTGCGCACGGACCAGTGCCGCCGCCTTGTCCGCGTCCGGCACCAGCGACTTCGCCCCGGTGCCCTCCAGGTAGTCGCACAGGGTGGTGCCCGAGTACGGAGCACTCGTGTACTTCGCCCTCAGGTCCCGGCGCAGCTGTTGCCCGAGCACGTTCTGGGCCTCCATCGCGAGCGAGTCCCCGAGGTAGAGCACGCGCGGCGCCACGGCGGGGGCGCCCGGGGAGGCCGGGGCCTGCTGATGGGTCGTCGATGCCGTAACTCCCGGAACGGCGGGGGAGGGCGGTGCCTGCTCCGGGGCGGACGACGGGTCGCCGCACGCGCCGAGCAGCAGCACTCCGGTCAGCAGCATCCCCACGATCCACGGCTTCCGCATACGGCAACTCCAGCCCCCGGCAACCGAAAACGGCTCCCCAGGCAAGCACAGGCGCGCCCAAGGCGGAAGACACCGGGGTGAGTTCAGGCGTCGTCCGGGCGCTCCGGCCGCTCCAGAAGGTCGAGCAGGTCGGTCAGCGGCAGCGGTTTGGCGAGGTGGGCGTCGAACCCGGCCGCCCGCGACAGGGCGCGGTCGCTGCCCTGGCTGAACCCGGACACCGCGATCAGCCGCATTCTGCCGCCGTCCGGCCGCGCCCGCAGGGTGCGTGCGACCGCGCAGCCGTCGATGTCCGGCAGGCCCAGGTCGCACAGGACGGCGTCGAAGGCGTGTGCCTCGGTGGCGGTGAGCGCGTCCTGGCCCGTGTGCACCGCCGTGACCCGGTGGCCCTGGCGTTCCAGCAGGGTGCGGTAGGTGGCGGCCAGATCCGTGTTGTCCTCGACGATCAGGAGGGACAGCCGGCGGGAGGAGCCGTGGACGGCCGGCGGCCGGGACGGGCGCGAGCTCACGGCGTCGGTGGTCGGCAGCAGCACCGTGAAGGTCGCGCCCTTGCCCGTTCCGTCGCTGTGCGCGCAGATGCGGCCGCCGTGCAGTTCCACCACCGTCCGCGCCACCGCGAGTCCGAGCCCCAGGCCCTCGGGGGTGTCAGGACCGGCCGGAGCGGCCCGCATGAACACCCCGAACAGTTCCTCGGCCTGGGCGGGGGAGAAGCCGATGCCGTCGTCCCGCACGGTCAGCCGGGCCTGCCCGTCGGCGGCCGTCAGGCCCACCTCGGTGCGGCCGCCCGGCCGGGTGTACTTCAGCGCATTGGACAGCAGGTTCGTCAGCACCTGGGCCAGCCGCAGCCGGTCGCCGTCCACCATGACCGGCTCGTCCGGCAGCACGACCGTCAGCGTGCGGTCCTCGTGCCCGAACAGGCCCTGGATGTCGGCGCACGCGCCCTGCACGACGGACCGCACGTCGACCGCATCGCACACCAGCTCCAGCCGCCCGGTCACCGCGCGCGTGCCGTCCAGCAGGTCGTTGCTCATCCGTGCCAGGGTGCTCAGCTGCCGCTCCAGGACCGACAACGCCGGATGCCCCTCCGGCATGTCGAGGGCCAGCAGCTCCGTGGCCGCGGTGGCGGCCGCCAGCGGATTGCGCAGCTCGTGCGAGAGCGTCGCGATGAACCGGTCCTTGGCCTGCTGCTCCTCCCGCAGCCTGCGGCCCGCCGCGTCCAGTTCGTGATTGGCCCGGCTGAGCTGCTCGTTCACCTCGCGGATCTCCCGCGCCCGTACGAACAGGTCGATCTCCATGCCCTCGGCCCGCATCTCCGCCTCGGCGACGGCCCGCCGCTGCTCCCGCCCCACCCGCCGCAGACGCACGAACTCGGTGACGTCCTCGACCCGGTGGATGATGTACCGCACCTGCCCGTCGGCACCGAGCACCGGCGTGTTGACCGGGCTCCAGTACCGCTCGGTGAAGCCGCCCTCCTCGCCCGCCGGGATGTCGTAGCGCTGCAGCGCCATCGTGTCCGTACGACCGCTCGCCACCACCGTCTCCAGCGAACGGCGCAGATTGGCGACGCCGTCGGCCGACGGGTCGTCCGGGTTGTCGGGGAACACGTCGAAGACGGGGCGGCCGACGATGCTCCGCTCGGTGCGGGTCGCCGTGAGATAGGCGCGGTTGACCTCGACGATCGTGAAGTCCGGGCTGAGGATGAGCAGCGGGGACAGCGTCGCGTCGAACAGGCTCCGGAAGTCCGGCACATCGGGCATGGTCGGACCTCCGCGGCCGAAGCGGTGACTCAGGGGTCGAGGCGGTAGCCGTAGCCCCGGACGGTGGTGATCCGCGGCGCGGGTGCGGGCAGGCCGGCGAGCTTGCCGCGCAGCCGGTAGACGTGCTCCACCACGGTCGCGGCCTGCTGCCAGGACGTGCCCCAGATCCGCTCCAGCAACTGCTCCGCCGAGAACACCCGGCCCGGTGCGGCGGCCAGCATCTCCAGCAGTGCGTACTCCTTGGGGCGAAGCATCAGCTGGACACCGTCGACGGACGCCCTGCGGGCGGCGGACTCGATACGCAGCGCGCCGACCTGCAGCACGCTCGGCATCTCCGGCGGCTGCGAGCGGCGCAGCACGGCGTGGATACGGGCCACCAGTTCCCGCTGCGAGAACGGCTTGACCAGGTAGTCGTCCGCACCGATCTCCAGGCCCGCCACTCGGTCGGCCTCCGCGCCGCGCCCCGTCACGACGATGACCGGCAGCCGGCTCGTGGACCGCAGCGCCCGCAGCAGCTCCAGGCCGCTGCCGTCCGGCAGTCCCAGGTCGAGAACGGCGAGATCGACACCGCCCTCGTACAGGGCGGCCTTCCCGGCGCGCGCGTCCATGGCCCAGGTGACCGTGAAGCCCGCGCGCTCCAGATAGGAACGGCACATCAGTGCGAAGTCGGGGTCGTCCTCGATCAGAGCGAGGTGCGGTCGCATGCCGCATCACCCGGACCGTCTGGCGTCCGCCCGTTGTGCCGCTGATGAGCGGGCGTTGATGCCCCGACCATGTGGCGAAGGTAGAACAGTAAATGCCCACGGTTCAAGGGGGAGCCGCTCGGGGGGGTTCCGGCACGGGCTCGTGCGATGCGGGGATGCCGCATTGATCGCACAGGCCCGTGCCGGCACGTGCGCCCCGGCGCGTGTCGGCCGCTACGGCGCGACCGAGGGGATCACACCCGGTCGGCGGCGATCAGCAGATACTGGAAACTGCCGTTCTTGTACGCGGTCAAGAACGTGTCCTCGATGCCCGTGACCAGGTGGTCCGCCTGCCGACGCAGTTCCCAGTAGGGGATGGTGTCGGCCGTGAGGTCCTGTACGTGGACGGGCACGAGACGGTGGCGGGCCATCGCCCGGAAGTACTCCGAGCGCGGGTGGATGTCGCAGATGTAGTGGGCGTTGATCTGGGACACCTCGCGGGACGCCCGGCCGTAGGTGTCGTTGTAGCAGCCGGTGATCACCACGTAGCGCCCGCCCCGGCGCAGCAGCCGGGAGTGCTCGGCGAACAGCAGCTCCAGCTCGACGTACATGGTCGACTCGTTGTTCCATGACGCCGCGTACGCACCGGTCGTGAAACCGGTGTCGAGCATGTTGCGGTGGTGGTAGCGCACCTGGGCGTCGATGCCCCGCTTATGCGCCTGCTCGTTCGCGAACGCGGCCTGCTTGGCGGAGATCGTCACGCCGTCCGCGTGGCAGCCGTACCGCAGATGCGCCACGACGCTGCCGCCGCCGCGTCCGCAGCCGGCGTCGAAGACGCGGTCGGCGGCGGTCAGCGGGCCGAGGTGGCCGGCGAGGAGCTCCGCCTGGGCGTGTTCCAGGCGGTGCAGTTCGGTGGTGATCCGTGCCCGCCTGAGGTCGGGGTCGGGCTCGTCGAGCACGGTCCAGTCGACGTCGCCGACGCCGTAGTGGTGGTGATAGAGGTCGTCGATCTTGCCCAGTTCGAGGTTGACCGGGTTCTCCTCGGCGTTCCAGTAGTCCGCGACGCGGTTCTGGTACGTGGACTGGGTCGGCACCGGTGCCGCCTTGGTGTCGGCGTGGGGGGCGATGGTCAACTAGGACTCCTCGTGATGCGTCTGACGAACTGTCAGCACAGCGGGCGTTACCAGTAGTTGGGCAGGTGGTAGCGGTGGGTGTTGGTGGCGTGCCACTCGTGGTTGCCGGCCACCCAGTCGGACAGGCCCCGGGCGTAGCGCTCCACGAGGGGCGAGGTGGCGGACAGGAGGGCGGACTCGTCCTCGAAGGCGGTCATGATCTCGTTGTGGATCTCGACGGCCTTCAGATAGGCGGCCTTCAGCCCGCACCGCTCATTCGCGGCGAGGACCTGGGGCAGGTTGAGGTGGGTGGGGTCGCTCGCCAGCTCCTTCGTGAAGGAGTACAGGTCGTTGACGATGGTGGTGGCGTTGCAGGCGAGTGCGGTGATGCGCTGGATCTCCGGGCGGGCATAGACGGCCTCCGGCAGCTCGTAGCCGTCGACCGCATCGATGATCGACAGACAGGGGCGGAAGTTGTTGAACTGCCGCATCACCAGGTACTCCCACACCTGCGGCACATACCGGATCTCCGCCCAGGCGGCCTCGGCGAGATAACCGAGGTGCAGCCGCGCCATGTCGTGCACGAACCGGTCGGTCTGGCTGGGGGTGGCGACTGCGGCGTAGTCCTTCATCGCCCAGTGGTACGAGCGCAGGGGCCCGTCGGCCTGCACTCCGTGCGCCCACTGCTCCTGCAGCGCGGGTGTGCTGTGGAAGGGGTCGAGCGCCGACTGGGCCAGGATCAGCCGGCCGCCGAGGCCGCGGCGGGCGCCGCCCCTGCCCTCGTCCTCCTCGCAGTAGCAGCTGTCGACGAGGTTCTCCGCCAGCAGGAACTTGCCGGCGGCGGTGAGGCGTTCCAGGTCGGCCGCCGCCGGATGCTGAAGCACCACGGCCCGGCCGAACTGGAAGCCCGAGAAGTCCCCCGACCATGCCTTCGGGAACAGATCGAGGCCGTGCGCCCAGGCCTCCAGCCTGCGGTCGACCTCCTCCACCTTCGCCGGGTCGGCGGGGGCGACCTGCCGGTACTTGAGGCCGGGGATCGCCCCGCCGCGCCGGGTGCGCACGGTGCGGGCCAGATTGGGCGGCCCCGGCAGCGAGGACGAGGCGGCGGACGTGCTCATCGCGTACTCCACCCTCAGTCGGCCGTCCGGCCGATCTGGACGTTCTCCAGGATCCCGGCCGCGTCCGGCACCAGGATGGCCAGCGAGTAGTAGGCGGTCACCAGGTAGCGGATGATCGCGGCCGTGTCGATGCCCATGAACCGCACGTTCAGGCCCGGCTGGAACTCGTCGGGGATACCGGTCTGGTAGAGCCCGATCACCCCCTGGTCGGACTCCCCGGTGCGCAGCGCGATGATGCTGCTGGTGTGATCGCGGCTGATCGGGATCTTGTTGCAGGGGAAGATCGGAACCCCCCGCCAGGCAGGGATCTCGTGCCCCTCGACACTCGCCGTGCCCGGCACCAGGCCGCGCCGGTTGCACTGCCGGAAAAAGGCCGCGATCGCCTTCGGATGGGCGAGGAACACCTTGGTCTTGCGGCGCATGGCCAGCAGTTCGTCCATGTCGTCCGGGGTCGGCGGCCCGGTGAAGGTGCTGACGCGCTGGCCGTAGTCGACGTTGTGCAGCAGCCCGAACTCCCGGTTGTTGACCAGCTCCCACTCCTGGCGCTCGCGGATCTCCTCGACCGTCAGGCGCAGCTGCTGCTCGGTCTGGTTCATCGGGTTGTTGTAGAGGTCGGCGACCCGGGTGTGGACCCGCAGCACCGTCTGGGTGAGCGACAGCTCGTACTCGCGCGGCGCGAGGTCGTAGTTCACGAAGCCGCCATTGAGCGTCGGCTCGCCGACATGGCCGGCCTGGACGGGAACATCCGCCTCGCCCTTGCGGTTCATCGGCAGCTTCTGCCGCGCCGCGAACGCCTCCAGATGTGCGGCGAGGGACGGCACCCGGTCCCTGAACTCCGTGACGACGTCCCAGGGCAGCACCAGCAGTACGCCGGCCGTCTCCGCCCGCACCGAGCTCAGCCACAGCGGGCTGGACTGCCCGATGGCCTCGTCGCCCATCTGGTCGCCGTCGGTGACGACCCCGGTGATCTCCTCCTCGCCGTACTTGCCCTCGGTGAAGCGGGTGAACTTGCCGTGCACGACGAGATAGGCCTCCGTGACCCGCTGCCCGGCCTCGAACAGCACCTGTCCCGCCCGCACCTCCCGGACCCGGAAGCGGGTGGCGACCTCCTTGAGGACCTCGGTGTCGGAGTAGCCGCGCAGCACCGGCAGTTCGGTGAGCGTCTCGGGGATGACCTTGATGTCGTCGGCGCCGTTCTGCTCGAACTGCACCCGTCCGCGGCCGATCCGCAGCTGCAGACGCCGGTTGACCCGGTAGGTGCCGCCCTTGACGTCCACCCACGGCAGCGTCCGCAGCAGCCAGCGCGAGCTGATGGCCTGCATCTGCGGTTCGGACTTGGTCGTCGTGGCGAGCTGACGCGCCGCCTGGGTACTGAGACTGGTCAGCTGCCCCTCGCCGTCGGGTGCGGGGGCGGGTTCCTCGGTGGCGGGTCCGGTGGCGCTTTCGGGGGCGGACACATTCCCTCCCTGGGGACGTACCTGGCGACGTACAGGAGTGAGCGGAGTGGTCGGGGTTGAAGGCGACGCCGCGGTGGACGACAGCCCGGCGTCGCATGTACAAGGCAAACAGCCCCGCGGATGCCCCGGTACGGCGCGAAGGGGGCGGTTTCACCTCCTGGCAACGCAAACCTCGCAAACGAGGCAGCACACCGAGGTCCCCGCACTCCCGCGCCCCTCACCCACTCCGTACGCCCCCGCTGTCGCAACGAGGGCTTCGAGGTGAGGAGTGCGGGTTCCGCCAAGAGGGGTGCCGGTCAGTCATCGGTCGATGCGGATGACGTTGATCGCGGTGGCGGTGAAGCCGTGGGCGAGGCGGGTCGCCGGAAGGTGCCGCAGCGAGCGCGGCGAAGGCCGCTGACGGGGAGGGCCTGGGAGATCGTGCCTTCGCCCCGGCCCGATGTCCCTGCCCCGGCGGCCGGACGGGGCTTGGCGCACGACGTCTGCTGCGGGCAGGAAAGGTAGTGCCCGGCGGAGAAGAACATCGGTGAGGATCTCACCGAAATCGCGGAGGTGTGGGGCAGGGGGCGTCACTGGCTGTCCCCCATGCCATCCGCCCAGTTCGCCCGTCGGCAAACCGAGTGCGCGCACGCAACCGACCACCGGCCCGACAGCGGCAAGTCAGCGCACTACAACACCTAGCCGGGTGCTGTGTGCTCAGTTCCGGACGCACGTCCAGGCAGCGCAGCCGGACACTGCGCTGCCCGGTGGCGCCGCCGGTACGGCCGGAAGATCTGAACCAGTTCCGGGAATCAGGCCGCGACGAGCTCCCGCTCGCGGTCCGGCGTCTTGAGCGTGGGCTTCTTGTTCGGCAGAGAGAGCCGGAAGACCTTGCGCCACGCGGAGAACACCTGCTGGGGCAGCGGCCCGGTGACGTACTCCAGCTCGTACTTCTCGAACAGTGCCCGCACCTTCACCGCGACCTCGGCATACCGGTTGCTCGGCAGGTCCGGGAACAGGTGGTGCTCGATCTGGTGCGAGAGGTTGCCGGTCATGAAGTGCATGGCCTTGCTGCCGCTGATGTTCGCCGAGCCCATCATCTGGCGCAGGTACCACTGGCCTCGGGTCTCGCCGTCGATGGACCGGCGCTCGAAGACCTGCACCCCCTCGGGGAAGTGCCCGCACATGATCACCGAGTGGGACCAGATGTTGCGGACCAGGTTCGCGGTGAACGTGGCGGCGAGCGTGGGGAGGAACGACGGACCCGACAGCAGCGGGTGGATCACGTAGTCCTTGAGCACCTGCTTGCGGATCTTGCGGCCCACGGCCCTGGCCCGCGCGCGGAACTCCGGGTTCTTGCGGCGGCGCTTGTGCAGATTCTTGCCGAGCTCCAGGTCGTACGCCGCGATGCCGTACTCGAAGAAGCAGGCGTTGATGAAGTTCCACAGCGGCTGGCCGAGGTGGAACGGCTGCCACTTCTGGTCCTCGTCGACGCGCATGATGCCGTATCCGAGGTCGTTGTCCTTGCCGATCACGTTGGTGTACGTGTGGTGCAGCTCGTTGTGGGAGTGCTTCCACTGGTCGGCCGGCGAGACGTGGTCCCAGTCCCAGGTGGTGGAGTGGATCTTCGGGTCGCGCATCCAGTCCCACTGGCCGTGCAGGATGTTGTGGCCGATCTCCATGTTGTCCATGATCTTCGCCACGGACAGCCCGGCGGTCCCGAGCAGCCACGCGGGCGGGAAGAGCGAGAACAGCAGTACGCCCCGGCTGACCAGCTCGAGCTTGCGCTGCGCCGAGATGACCTTACGGATGTACGCGGCGTCCTTCTCGCCGCGGCCGGCGATCACCTCGTCGCGGATCGCGTCCAGCTCGCGGCCGAGCTCCTCGATCTGCTCCGCGGTCAGGTGGGCGGTGGGGTCGATGGCGGTCAAGGTGCTCCTACCGTTCGATGTCGCAGGGGCCCGCGGCGGCGGACACGCAGGTCTGGATGAGGACGCCCGGCTCGGCCTCGGTGATCTCGCCGGTGCGCAGGTCGCGGACGGCGCCCGCCTTGAGCGGCGAGACGCAGCCGAAGCAGATGCCCATGCGGCACCCGGAGGGCATGAGCACGCCGGCTTCCTCGCCGACGTCCAGCAACGGCGTGGCGCCGTCCGCGTCGACTGTCTTGCCGGTGGCGCTGAACGTGACCTCGCCGCCGTCGCCGGCGACGACGATGCTGGGGCGGAAGCGTTCGGTGTGCAGGCGCTCCGGTACGCCGTGCTCGTTCCAGTGCTCTTCGGCGGCGTCGAGCAGGCCCGCGGGCCCGCAGGCCCAGGTCTCGCGCTCGGCCCAGTCGGGCACGAGTTCGTCGAGACGGGAGATGTCGACCATGCCGTCTGTGTCGGTGTGCACCTCGGTGAGCCGAAGCTTCTTGTCCGCGGCCAGGTCGTGCAGCTCGTTGCGGAAGATCACGTCTTGCGGCCGAGGCGCACTGTGGACCATGACGACGTCGTCGAACTCGCTGTCGCGCAGCATGCCCATCACGGGTGTGATGCCGCTCCCGGCCGTCAGGTAGAGCACCTTGGCGGGCGTGGCCCGCGGCAGCACGAAGTCACCGGTCGGCTGGTCGAGCTGGATCAGCGTGCCCGGCTTCGCCCTGCGCACCAGGTGGTTGCTGACCTTGCCGTCCGGGATCGCCTTCACGGTGATCGTGATGCGGCCGTCCGGGCGGTTCGTCGGCGAGGTGAGGGAGTAGGCACGCCACAGGCGCACCCCGTCGACGTCGACCCCGACCCGCACGTACTGACCGGCCCTGTGGCCGCGCCAGCCCCGACCCGGTCTGATCACGATGGTCGCGGCGTCACCCGTCTCGGGGCGCACGGCCTCGATGCGCCCCCGCAGGTCGGCGCCCGCACGCAGCGGGCTGACCAGGTCGAGGTAGTCCGACGGCAGCAGCGGCGTCGTGACCATCTCCAGCAGTTTCCACGCCCTACCGCGGAGGGCCGCACTCTTCATGACTCCAGCTTGCTGCGCCTCAGGGCGTAAAGTCCTGACCGCAGGACGTGAATCTGGTCGGTTCAATTGTTCGCAGGGAACAAAGACGTGAGCCATGCAATCCGGAGGGCCAGCGAATTGGCCCTGGACGAGACGACGGTCACCGCACTGCGGGCCGAGCTGAGGACCACCGCCGACGAGGTCGTCCAGGCGATCATCGACGAGGTCCCCTCCTACGCCAACGCCCTTTCGGGCAGCATGGGCGGCACCATCCGCCGAGCCGTCCGCACCGCCCTGGGGCACTACCTGGACCTCGCGAGCGGGAACGCCACAGGCGGCGACGCCAGCGACGCGGCCTACGAGCTGGGCCGCGGCGAGGTGCGCGACGGCCGTTCGATGGACGCCCTGCTCAGCGCCTACCGCGTCGGCGCCCGGGTGGCCTGGCGATGCCTGGCAGCGGGTGCCGTACCCGCGGGTCTGCCCGCCGCCGAGGTCGCCAAGTTCGCCGAGCTGACCTTCGCCTACATCGACGAGCTCTCCGCCGCGAGCGCCGCGGGCCACGCCGACGAACTGGCCGCCCGGGGCAGGGCCCAGGAGCGCCACCTGGAGCACCTGGCCCGCGACCTCCTCGCCGGCGCGAGCCCGGACGTGCTGCTGGCCGCTGTTCAGCGGGCCGGGTGGCAGCCTCCGGTCTCACTGACCGCGGTCCTGCTGCCCGCCGACCAGGCCCGGCCCGCCTACCGCGCGCTCGACCCGAGCACCCTCGTCCTCGACGATCTGCCGGACGCCACCGGTGTGCTGCTCGTCCCCGATGCCGACCGACCGCATCTCCTGCGGCAGCTGACCGACCGCACCGCCGTGGTCGGCCCGGCCCGGCCATGGACCCGTGCGTCCGCCTCCTACGCACGAGCCCTGCGCGCGCGCTCCCTCTCCACCGATATCCGCGACACCGAGGACCACCTGCCCGAGCTGGTGCTGAGCGCCGACCTGGACGCGTTCGCAGACCTGCGTGCCCGAGCCCTCGCACCGCTGCGGACCTTGCCCGTCGCGACCGCACGCCGGCTGGAGGAGACGTTGCGCGAGTGGCTGCTGCACCAGGGCAGGCGGGACGAGGTGGCGGCGGCGTTGTTCGTCCACCCCCAGACGGTCCGGTACCGGATGTCGCAGCTGCGGGAGCTGTTTCCGGATCTCGCATCCCCGCACCGGGTCCTCGAACTGACCCTGGCGGTCGGTCTTCGGGCCGGCTGACGGGTACTTCGACCGTCCCCGACCGCGTCCGCGCAGCCGAAGGAATCGTGGTCTCGTCGTTCCCGTTCAGTACGGCCGGGCGGCCTGCCGGTGGGCCGGGGCGAGGCGGGCCGTCTCGGACGCGGGGAAGCTGATCTTCTTCGGGTCTCCGTCCGAGGTGTACCGCTTGACCGTCCCGTCACCGAGCTTGTCCAGCCAGACCGTCGAGGTGAACTGGGCTTCCGGGCCGGTCGCCGCCTGGGAGCGGATTCGCGGGACGGCACCCGGGTCGAACGCGGTCGAGAAGGGGGAAGGGGCGGGGTTCGCTCCCACCAGGTAGACGCCCTGATGCCGGTAGTGCACACCGTCGGCGGTTCCCTGCAGCGCCAGTTGCCGGGTGTGGGGCATCGAACCGTTGGGAAGCGCCATCGACACCACCGACAAGCCGGGCAGGGCTTGGGTGATCGCCCTCTGGTTGTCGGCGATGGCCTTCTGGGCGGTGTCGTCGTCCACCGTCCCCAGCGCTGTGTGCCGCAGGGTGTGGTTGCCGACCTCGAAATCGTGTGTGACGAGCCAGTCCAATGACTTTCGGCCGCCTGGCTCGCCGAACGGGTCGGCGTTGACGAAGAAAGTGGCCACGGGACGGAATCCGGGGTGTTTCCGGGCGACGTCCAGCAGGATGTCCACCGCGGTGCCGGAGGCGGGCCTGCCATCCGTTTCCAGACGGAATTGAGTGGCGGTCGAGTCGTCGAAGGTCAGTACCACGGGGTGGGTACCGGCGGGAATGTCAATCAGGCCACTGCTGAACTCCCGTGCGGTCACAGGTACGTATTTCTCCCGTGCCAGCCGTTCCAGCTCGGCGCGGAAATCCTGCGGCGTGCGGTCGTACACACTCCGGGGCTCGGCCACCAGTTGGTGGTACATCAGCACCGGCACCGCACCGAGCTCGTCGGCCTGCACTGCCGCCGGGTCGGCGACCGTGGCCTGCCCGCCGACCTTGCGAGCCTGCACCGACGGCCCGTCCTTGCGCCCTTCCGGCGGGGATGGGACTGCCGAGCAGGCGGTGGCCAGAAGGATGACCGATGCGACGACGACCGCGCCGCCGCTTCGGTGGGATGGGCGCATGATGCCTCCGGATGTGAACGAGATGCTCCCCGCCGCTTCCAAGCCTCGGGCAACACCGTGACGCACACCCCGGCACGATGGGCCGAATGCATGATTACCCGCTCGAAACATCTCGGGTGGACGGCGTGGCGGCTATGTCATATCGCAAGGAACCCTCTTTCGAGAACGGCAGAGTGAACATGCGCGGAAAACGACTCCGAACGCGATTCACCGTCATAGCCATTGCCCTGCTGGTCCCGGTCTGCGCGGCGGTAGGGGCCTTCGCGATCCAGGCCTCCTCCAGCCGGCTCCAGGTCGAAGGTCTCAGCAGCAAGGGTGTGTTGGGCCGAGCCGACGTCCGCAATCCGCGCCTTGCCGTCACAGCCGAGGAAGGGGCCGACCTGGCCGGGCTGGAGGTGCGGCTCGACGGCAATCCGGTGCACACCCACCAAGCCGGCGGCCGCCTCATACTCGACATCCCCTCGTTCGCCGAGGGGAAGCACGAACTGACGGCCACCTCCCGCAGTGGCCTGCCCTTCCTGGACGACATGTCCCGGACGTTCACGGTGGACACCACCGCCCCGAAACTGCGGCTCTCGCCCACCCGAGCCACCGGGCCCGGCGCACCGGTGACGGTACGCGGCCGGGTCGAGGATGCCAGCGAGGTGAAGGTCTCCATAGCCGGTGCGCCCGTGACCGTCGGCGACGACGGCACGTTCTCCCGCCGGTTCGAAAAGCCCCCCGCCCGGATCGAGGTGGCGGCCACGGACGCGGCCGGCAACGTCACCCGCGACCACGTGAACGCGGTCGTGCCGTATCCCCTCACCCGGGCCGCGCACCTGACCGCCATCGGCTGGTCCGCAACTGAGGTCCGCAACCCGGTTCTCCAGCTGGTCAAGGACAAGAAGCTCAACGCCGTCGAGCTCGACATCAAGGACGAGAACGGCGAGGTCGGCTACGACTCCTCGGTGCCGCTGGCCCGCGAGATCGGCGCCGTGAAGAACCGCTACGACGCACACCAGGTGATCGAGACCCTGCACGGCATGGGAGCCCGCGTCATCGGCCGCATCGTTGCCTTCCGCGATCCCATCCTGGCCCAGGCGTCCCATCGGCAGGGCAAGGACCACCGCTTGGTCCAGGCCCCTGACGGCAGCCCCTACGACGGCGGCCACTACGGCACGCTCTCGTTCACCAACTTCGCCGATCCCGAGGTCCGCCAGTACAACATCGACCTGGCCACCGAAGCGGCCAAGCTGGGCTTCGACGACATCCTGTACGACTACGTGCGCCGCCCCGACGGGAAGCTGTCCACCATGCGCTTCCCCGGCCTGGGCGACCAGACCCCCGAACAGTCCATCGCCGAGTTCGTCGCCGACACCCAGCGCCGCATCCAGCCCGAAGGCAAATACCTCGGTGTCTCGGTGTTCGGCATCGCCGCCACCCGGCCCACCGAGATCGCCCAGGACATCCCCGCCATGGCCCAACACGCCGACTACATCGCTCCCATGGTCTACCCCTCGCACTGGGCCGCCGGTGAGTACGGGGTCGCCAGTCCGAATGAGAGTCCGTACGAGATCGTCGACCGGTCGCTGGCCGACTTCGCCAAGCAGGTCAAGGGGACCAGGGCCACGGTCGTCCCCTGGCTCCAGGACTTCTCCCTGGGTGTCCACTACGGCCCCACCGAAGTCGCCGACCAGATCAGAGCGGCGGCCGGGGACGGCATGAACTCCTTCCTGCTCTGGAACGCCGGAGCCACGTACCAGGAGGCGGCGCTGACCACCCTGCGGTGACAAGGACCTGGATCGCCGGCAGCGGGTCACAGGTCGTTCACCAGTACGGCCGCCCCGTCGAACCGCCCGGCCTTGAGGTCCCGCAGGGCCTCGTCGGCCCGTGTCAGGGGATAGGAGTGGGTGGTGGCGTGGACGCCATGGCGGGCGGCCAGAGTCAGGAACGCGCGGGCGTCCTCGCGGGTGTTGGAGGTGACGCTGCGTATCTGTTTCTCGTAGAACAGATCGGTCTCGTAGTGCAGGGGCGGTGTGTCGCTGAGGTGGATGCCCGCGATCGAGAGGGTGCCGCCGCGGTCGAGGGCCCGCAGCGCGACGGGTACCAGGTCGCCGACCGGTGCGAACAGGATCGCGCTGTCCAGGGGCTCGGGCGGCATGGCGTACGCGTCCTGCGCGGAGGCCGCGCCCAGGCCGAGAGCGAGCTGCCGCGCCGCCGCCCCGCGGGTCATCACGTGCACGGTGGCGCCCTCGGCCAGCGCCAGCTGCGCACTCAGGTGGGCGCTGCCCCCGAACCCGTACAGACCGAGCCGGCCGCCCGGCGGCAGCGCCGCCCGCCGCAGCGCGCGGTAGCCGATGATCCCGGCGCACAGCAGCGGCGCGAGCGCCACGTCGTCGACGGCCTCCGGCAGGCGGTGGGCGAACATGGCAGGCACAGTCGTGTACTCGGCGTAGCCGCCGTCCGCGTCCCAGCCGGTGTAGCGCGAGGACGGGCACAGGTTCTCGGCCCCGCGTGCGCAGTACCCGCAGGTGCCGTCCGTGCGCCGCAGCCACGCCACCCCCACCCGGTCCCCGGTGGCGAAACCGGCGACCCCCGCCCCGGACCCGGCCACCACGCCCACGACCTCGTGCCCGGGCGTCACCCCCACCCGGCGCACCGGCAGATCCCCCTCGCTGACATGCAGGTCGGTGCGGCACACCCCGCAGGCGCGCACCTGCACGAGCAGCTCGTCCTCACCCGGCACCGGCACCGGTTTCTCCACGAGCCGCAGGCCGTTCTCCTCGACCGGCCCCGCTGTCACCACCGACCACGCACGCATCGTCCCGTCCGCCATTTCGCACCCCGTCCGCCGCGTCGAAAGTGTGCCGAGGCCCCGCCCGTCCAGTCTGAAACGGACCCCGCCGTTCGGCGCGCGCTTCACCGCATGCATGGCTAGCGTGAGGAAACGGACCATCCACCGATTCGGGAGAGGGCCGCAGTCATGGCCGTACAACCTGAGGGAACCCCCTGTTGGGCCGATGCGATGTTCGGCGACGTCGAGGGAGCGAAGAGCTTCTACGGTGACGTCCTCGGCTGGACCTTCGGCGAGGCGTCGTCGGAGTACGGCAACTACACCCAGGCCTATGCGGACGGCAAGGCGGTCGCCGCCGTCGTACCGCCGATGCCGGGCCAGGAGGCCCCCTCGCAGTGGTGCCTCTACTTCGCCTCATCGGACGTCGCCGCCACCGCCGCCAAAATCAGGGAGAACGGCGGCGAGGTGCTGATGGAGCCCATGCAGGTGGGCGAGTTCGGCACCATGTGCATCGCCCGCGAGCCCAGCGGCGCCGTCTTCGGCCTGTGGCAGGGTGGCACTCACGAGGGCTTCGAGGCGACCGCCGTGCCGGGTGCCTACGGCTGGGCCGAGGTCTTCACCCGTGAACCCGAGAAGGCCGACGCGTTCTTCAGCGCCGTCTTCCCCTACACGGCGCAGCAGATTGTCGACGACAATGTCGACTTCCGCATGTTCAACCTCGGCGACAACACGGTTCTCGGCCGGATGAGGATGGGCGAGGAGTTCCCGCCCGAGGTGCCGTCCTACATCAATCTCTACTTCGTCGTCCCGGACTGCGACGACGCGGTCGCCAAGGCCACCAAGCTGGGCGGGGTCCTGCGCTTCGGGCCGATGGACAGCCCCTACGGCCGGTTCGCGGCGATCAGCGACCCGCAGGGCGCGAGCTTCTCGGTGATCGACATCACGAGGACCGAGGGAGAGATGCCCAAGACGAAGGACGTCTAGGACCTGCGAGGGCGTCTGCTGGACGGTGGTCGAGGTCCCCGTCCGCCCGTGGCATGATCGAGGCCATGCGTGAACGTGTGGTGGCCGCGTGCGACGGGGCTTCGAAGGGCAATCCGGGACCGGCGGGCTGGGCATGGGTGGTCTCCGAAGACTCCGAGACCCCGGCCCGCTGGGAGGCTGGACCGCTCGGCACAGCAACCAACAACGTCGCCGAACTCACCGCCCTGGAACGCCTGTTGGCGGCGATCGACCCTGGCGTCCCGCTCGAGGTCCGCATGGACTCCCAGTACGCCATGAAGGCCGTCACCACCTGGCTGCCCGGCTGGAAGCGCAACGGCTGGAAGACCTCCGCCGGCAAGCCGGTCGCCAACCAGGAACTGGTCGTCCGCATCGACGAACTGCTGGACGGCCGCACGGTCGAGTTCCGCTACGTGCCCGCCCACCAGGTCGACGGCGACCCGCTCAACGACTTCGCCGACCGCGCCGCCAGCCAGGCCGCCAAGGTCCAGGAGCCCGCGGGCAGCGACCTCGGTTCACCGGCGCCGCCGCCCTCCCCGGACACCCCGAAGGCGAGCGCCCCGCGCCGCAAGCCGGCCGCGTCCCGTACGGGCTCGTCGTCCCGCACCGTCAAGGCGAAGTTCCCGGGCCGCTGCCTGTGCGGCCGTTCCTACGCGGCCGGTGAGCCCATCGCCAAGAACGGGCAGGGCTGGGGGCACCCGGAGTGCCGTACGGCTCAGGCCGGTTAGGGCCGGAGCCGCACGGCACACCGTTCAAGGCCGGGCGCAGGTCAGGTGACCACGCCGCGCCACTCGCCGGTCTCCTGGCCGCGCGACTCGATGAACTTCTTGAAGCGCTCCAGGTCACCCTTGGTCTGCCGCTTCACGAAGCCGAGCTTGTCGCCGACCTGTTCGGTGATGCTGTCCGGATGGAAGTCCATCTGCAGCATGACCTTGGTGTGGTTGTCGTCGAGGCGGTGGAAGGTCACCGCCCCGGCCTGCCGGGCCTGACCCGCGACGGTCGTCCAGGCGACCCGCTCGTCCGGGATCTGCTCGGTGATCTCCGCGTCGAACTCGCGGTGCACGCCGTTGACGCTGGTCACCCAGTGCGTGAGCGTGTCGGTGCGCTGTTCGATGCGGTCCACGCCGTTCATGAACTCGGGGAACGTCTCGAACTGAGTCCACTGGTTGTAGGCGGTGTGCACCGGGACGCCGACCTCGATGGATTCCTCGACCTGCGACACGGGTGAACCCCTCCTTCGCTCTACATCGGTTGCGTCCGGCGCGGGTACCCGTGACCTGCGGAGCAAACCGCCTGCTGGGCCGTCAGTCGGTGTCGAAGGTGTAGTGGGCGGTGTGGTCCAGCAGATCGGCGGGGCGTACGTCGTTCCATGGCTTCATCGTCTCGTCGAGGTCGACCACGTCCGGTGTTCCGGCGGTCGGCAGATAGCCGGAGCCGGGGTGGCGCCGCTGCCATTCG
This sequence comes from Streptomyces longisporus, assembly GCF_039532765.1. Lineage (NCBI taxonomy): Bacteria > Bacillati > Actinomycetota > Actinomycetes > Kitasatosporales > Streptomycetaceae > Streptomyces > Streptomyces longisporus. The sequence goes on along the minus strand of NZ_BAAASG010000002.1, from coordinate 75,249 downwards.
GCCCACAACTTGTCGATGTAGGCGTGGTGGAGCCAGAACACGGGGTCGTTGGGGGAGACCCCGGTGGCCATCTGCCCGCCGACCCACACATGGACCCGGTTGTGCAGGTTCACGCCCCGCCAGCCCTCCAGGTGGTTGCGGAAACCGTCCGAGGCGCTGTTCCACGGTGGCATGTCGTATATCTCCGTGGACAGCACCGACTCGACCTCGGCCCGGGTGGGCAATTCCCGTACGTTCGCCCCCAGTTGGCGACGCAGGAAGGTACGGCCGTCGACTCGCACGTTGATCGGCCAGTTGCCGGCGGACGCGGCGAACGGGCCGTCCATCACCTGGCCGTCACGGGCGCGCCCGGTGCCGCCGAGGAAGTCCGGTGCCCACAGCGAGGAACGCGGCGAGCGGTCGGTGCTCCAGTCCCAGTAGGGCAGCGCGACCGAGGCGTCCACCGACTGCAGCGCGCTCTCGAAGTCCAGCAGGAATCTTCGGTGCCAGGGCAGGAAGGAGGGTGAACGGTGGCCGGTGCGTTCGCCGGTGTCGGTGTCGCCCAGGATGAAGGCGTTGTGGGTGGTGACGAAGGCGTCGTAGCGGCCGCTGCGCTTGAGTGCGACGACAGCGGAGACGAAGCGCCGCTTCTCGTCGGCGGTCAGGCTCGCCTGGTTCTTGCGGACGGTCATGGTGCGGGTGCTCCCAAGGTGCTTGCGGGACGGGTCAGTTGGCGGGCATGGGCATGGGCAGGGGGACGAGCCGGGCGCCCTGCAGCTCGTCGACGGCGGCACGTGCGGCCGCGTGCGGCGTGGGCACCGGGGCGTAGTGGCTGACGACGCTGATCCAGGTGCTGTCGGCGTTCTGCATGACGTGCAGTTCGACCCCGTCGACGAGGACGGTGTAGCCCATGCCGTGGTGGTGACCGCCTCCGGAGGCGGGCCGGCCCTGTATCCGGCGGCCCTTGTAGACCTCGTCGAACGGTTCGGGGGAGCCGGGGTGCTGGTGGTCCGCGGCGGTCGCGGCGGGGGCGGCGGCGGTGTGTGCGGCGGCGGCCGCGGTGAGGGCGGCCGCCGCGGTGAGCGCGCGGCGTCGGGTCAGGGTCGGCATGCGGGATCTCCGGGGTTCGTTCGGTTGACGACCCGGAATGCCTATCGGCCCCGCCGAGAGCAGGAGAAATCCGTCGGGAGCGGTTGGCTGCGATCAGGACAATTGCCGACATGTTGTACAAGGCTGAACGAAGATGATCTTGCCGTAGGAGGTGCCCCGGGACACCCGGAAGGGGGAATTCCTTCTCAGCGCACCACTGTTCCGGGTGGTCCTTGGCGGGCGGGTGTGCCATCAGTGGCCTGCCTCACCTCGGGAAGCTGACGCGATCCGGTTGCCCGACCTGTGCGCCCGCGGCGAGGGCGCCCGTGCCGCGGGATCGCCGCCCCTCTTGGGTGAATGGCAATTCACCGGCTAAGGTGAATTGCCATTCACCCGCACATTCGATGCATCGTCGCTGGAGTGCCGATGGACCAGCCAGGCCCGATAGCTCGCAGCTCCGGAACGAGGGCCCTGCGTGACCGCCTCACGATTCCGGTGCTGGCGTTCGGCGGCATCCTCATGGCCGTCATGCAGACCGTCGTCGTACCGCTCCTGCCCGATCTGCCGCGCCTGACGGGCTCCTCCGCCGGCACGGTCTCCTGGATGGTCACGGCGACCCTGCTGTCCGGCGCCGTGCTCACCCCGGTACTCGGCCGGGCCGGCGACATGTACGGCAAGCGCAAGGTGCTGGCCTCGGCCCTCGTCCTGATGACCGTCGGCTCGGTGATGTGCGCCCTGTCGTCCGACATCGTCGTCCTCATCGCGGCCCGCGCCCTGCAGGGCGCCGCCGCCTCCGTGGTGCCGCTGTCGATCAGCATCCTGCGCGACGAGCTGCCGCCGGAGCGCCGTGGCTCAGCGGTGGCGCTGATGAGCTCCACCGTCGGTATCGGCGCCGCCCTGGGCCTGCCGCTGGCCGCGCTGGTCGTGCAGTACGCCGACTGGCACACCATGTTCTGGCTGACCAGCGCCCTCGGCGCGCTCGGCGTGACGGCCGTGTGGTGGGCGGTCAAGGAGTCGCCCGTGCGGCAGCCCGGCCGCTTCGACATACCGGGCACACTGGGTCTGGCCGCAGGACTGGTGTGCCTGCTGCTGGGTGTCTCGCAGGGCGGGCAGTGGGGGTGGGTGAGCGCGCGAGTCGTCGGTCTCTTTCTCGGCGCCGTCGTCGTACTGGCCCTGTGGTGGTGGCAGCAGCTGCGCACCGAACTCCCGCTGGTCGACCTGCGGCTGGTGTCCAGGCCGCGCGTGGGCCTGTCGCACGTGGCCGCGCTGCTCACCGGGTTCGCCTTCTACGCCAACTCCCTGGTGACCGCGCAGCTCGTACAGGCGCCCAAGGCCACCGGGTACGGCCTCGGGCTGTCGATCGTGCAGACCGGCCTGTGCCTGCTGCCCGGCGGCGTCACCATGCTGCTGTTCTCGCCCGTCTCGGCCCGTATCTCCGCGGCCCGCGGCCCCCGCATCACCCTCGCCCTCGGGGCCGCGGTCATCGCCTGCGGCTACGCGGTGCGCATCGCCGACAGCCGCGACCTCTGGATGATCATCCTGGGAGCGACGGTGGTGGCCACCGGCACCACCCTCGCCTACTCGGCCCTGCCCACCCTGATCCTGCGCGCCGTGCCCGCCGAGCAGACCGCCTCCGCCAACGGCGTCAACGTCCTGATGCGCACCATCGGCCAGGCCGTCTCCAGCGCCGCCGTCGCCGCCGTACTGGTCCACCACACCAGCCTGGTCGGCGGAGCCCCCGTGCCCACGCTGCACGGCTATCTGCTCGCCTTCGGCATCGCCGGCGCGGTCGCCCTGACGGCCAGTGCCGCGGCCCTCACCATCCCCGGGGACGCGACGACGGGCGGGACACCCCGGGCCCGCGGGCGGACCCGGGATCCCCACGACGAGGCGATGGAGGGAGCATGAGTGCCGTGAGCACTCCCCCCACCACCTCCGCGCCCGCCCGCCGGGACGCCGAGGCGACCAAGACGGCCATCCTCAAGGCGGCCCGCCACCTGCTGGCCCGCCACGCCCACGCCGACATCACCCTCAAGGCGGTCGCCGAACGGGCCGGTGTCAGCGCGCCGTTGATCCTGAAGTACTTCGGCAACAAGGACACCCTCTTCGCCCGCGTCATGTCCTTCGAGACCGACGCCGAGGCCCTGCTCGACGCACCGCTGGACGAGCTCGGCCGGCACATGGTCCGCCATGTGCTGGTCAGCCAGTCGCAGCAGGGCGCCGACCCGCTCCTGCGGATCGTCTTCGCGCCCCTGCACGGCGCACAGGGCGACATCCTGCGCACCAACTTCCGCACCCAGGTCACCGACCGCCTCACCGAACGCCTCGACGGCCCCGAAGCGGGCCTGCGCGCCGAGCTGGCCGTCGCGAACCTGCTGGGCCTCGGGGTGATGTACGGCATCGCGCGCGGCACCCATGTGCGGGGCGCCGCGCTGGAGGAGATCGTGGCACGCTACGCGCCCGCGCTGCAGGTGCACCTCACACCGGGCGGAGGAACCCCGCGGCCGTAGTCACGAACCGCTCGGGACCGTCGGCCCGCGGGACATGACCGGCTCCCGGCCGCACCACAAGAACGGCACCGCTCAAAGCAGCAACCGGTCCAGAAACCCGTTGCCGAAGACGCGGTGGGGGTCGAGGCGGTCCAGGATGCCGGCCGCCTGCCCCCATGCCGCCTCGCCCAGCGACGCGGGCACCGTCGTGCCCAGCACCTGCTCGTCGCTCCAGGCGGCCTCGTCCGTGTAGGCCCAGCCCTTGGACCACTCGACCCGGGTGAGCGCGTGGTCCCCGTCGAACGTGCGCAGCAGGAACTGTTCGAGCTCGCGCAGGAAGGCCTCCGCGTACGGTGTGCCCGGCAGCGTCAGGACGTCCAGCCACACCGCCGTGTCCCACTCCGGGTGCGTGTCGCTCTGCCGCAGCGCCGACAGCAACGGGGCGCGGGCACCCTCCACTCCGGTGTCGGCCGGGTCGTCGAGGCCGGTCACCCGGATCTCCACCGAACCGTTCACCGGGAAGCGGCCCAGCGCCGCGTACGCGGTGAGCCGCTCCCGGTAGAAGGACGTGAACTCGGCGACGACACGCTGCACTTGGGCCCGCGTGGTGAGCACGGCGTAGCCGTTCGCGGTCACCCGCAGCGTCGTCGGCCTGATGTAGAGCAGGGTGTTCTTCGACGGCCCCCAGATGTCCGCCGACAGCGTCGCCACCAGCCCGAGCGCCGCCACGTCGTACTGTGCGTTGCCCAGCACCGGAGCCAGATACCAGGCCGCGTCCGAGGTCATCCGCCCGACAAGGTCCGCCACCACGGTCGGGACGTTGTCGGAGAACGGATAGTTGTACGGCGATGTCACATGCCGCGAGGTGAGCGGCCGCGTCGGCGCCACGCTCCACACCTTGAACCAGGGGAACTCGGTGAAGGCGAACCAGATCGCCTCCACCCGCCCCGACGTGTCGAGGTGACTCGCGAGGGTGCGCCCCTCTGCGCCGGGCGCCGCGAAGAGTTCGGCGGCCGGGATGTCCGTACGGCTCACACACCGCAGATTGGCGTTCGCGCCCACCCGCAGCACGACCTCCGTCACCAGCGCACGGCCCAGATGGGTGAGCAGCGCGGCACAGTCCGCCTCGTCGCGCTCGTACGTCCGCAGCACATACGCCCCGGCGCTCTCGTCCCACACGACCGCCGTCAGCGACAGGACCAGATTGCTGAGCGAGCCGTACGTGTGCCCGGGCAGCCGTTGCTCGCCCCGCGCCGGTACGGCGGTGCCGTGCGCGTCGACGGCGAGCGCGCCGCCCAGGGTGAGATCACCGGGGGCGGGTGCGGCGGTGACCCCCAGGCCGTGCGCCTCCAGATAGGTGAGCAGGGCCTCCATGGTGACGCCGGTGCCGGCGCGCACCGCGGTCGCCGAGTCCAAGGACAGGCCGGCGAGATGAGGGGCGGTGTCCACGAGGAGAACGGGAGCGTCCGAGGCGGTGCCCTCGGTGATCGTCAGCGGCGACCAGCCGTGCGCGGAACCCCGGGCTCGTACCCTCCAGCCGTGCCGCCAGGCCCAGTTGACGACCTCGACCGCCTGATCCGCGGCGGCCGGAGCGCAGGCCCACAGTCCGTCCGCGGTGATCTCACCGACCCAGTTGCGGTACGCCGAGCGGTACAGGGCGACATCCGCCGGGAAGTCCGGCAGCTCCTGCGCGGCCACCGCCGGATCGGCCGCGATCAGCACGGGAACGGCGGCCAGCGCGGCCGCGCCCGCAAGAAAGCCGCGACGGCTCAACGACGAGTTCTCCGCCGACCCAGACGATAAGTTGCTCGCTGAACAATCAGTCACGGGTTCACGCTAGGGGCCCGTTGACACATGCAGTGTTCCTGTCCAACGCCCGCACTCGTCCGGGTGAAAGTTTCACAGGTGTCGCTCCGGAGCGGTCGGTTCCGTGCACAGGCGTGATCAATGACAGACTGACGCCATGGACGAGCGCACATTCGGTAGGTCGGGTCAGCACGCATCCGTCGTCGGTCTGGGCACATGGCAACTGGGCGCCGACTGGGGAGACGTCGACGACAAGGAAGCCCTGGCGGTGCTGGAGGCGGCGGCCGAGTCGGGGGTGACCTTCTTCGACACCGCCGACGTGTACGGCGACGGGCGCAGCGAGCAGACCATCGCCGCGTTCCTCAGCGGCAGGCCGGACCTGCATGTGCTGGTCGCCACGAAGATGGGCCGCCGCGTCGAGCAGATCCCCGAGAACTACGTCCTCGACAACTTCCGTGCCTGGAACGACCGTTCACGGCGCAACCTCGGCGTCGACCGCATCGACCTCGTACAACTGCACTGCCCGCCCACGCCCGTGTACTCCACGGACGAGGTGTTCGACGCCCTGGACACCCTGGTCGAGGAGGAGCGCATCGCGGCCTACGGGGTCAGCGTGGAGACCTGCGCCGAGGCGCTGACCGCGATCGCCCGCCCGAACGTGGCGAGCGTCCAGATCATCCTCAATGCCTTCCGTATGAAACCGCTGCGCGAGGTCCTCCCGGCCGCGCAGGAGGCCGGCGTCGGCATCATCGCCCGGGTCCCGCTCGCCTCCGGTCTGCTGTCGGGCAAGTACACCAAGGACACCGTCTTCCCGGAGAACGACCACCGGACCTACAACCGGCACGGCGAGTCCTTCGACGTCGGCGAGACCTTCTCCGGCGTCGACTACACGACGGGCGTCGAGGCCGCCGCCGAGTTCTCCGCGCTCGCGCCCGAGGGCTACACCCCCGCCCAGCTGGCGCTGCGCTGGATCGTGCAGCAGCCCGGCGTGACCACCGTGATCCCCGGTGCCCGCTCACCCGAGCAGGCCCGCGCCAACGCGGCCGCCGCCAAGCTCCCACCCCTCACGGACGAGACACTCACCGCGATCCGCGACCTCTACGACCGCCGGATCAAGGAGCAGGTGGAAGCACGCTGGTAACCGCGCGATCGGCTCACGGCTCCAGGAGCAGCTGGCACTCCTGCTCCTGGTCGCCGGAGACCGAGCCCTGGTCCTGGGCCGTGAAGGCGTGCGCGAGCGTCTCCCGCGCCTGCGCCACTGCCGTGGGGGAACCCTGCACGGTCAGCGTCACCGCCCCGGACAGATGGCCGGCGGGACCGGGCTCGGACGGCCGGCCTGCCGGATCGTGTTCGAACCTCGCCGTGTGGACGGTGACCTCGTCGTCGGCGGGAAGCTCCTCCTTCGGCATCCCGAACGCGGGCTCCAGGACCCGCACGACCGCGCGTGCGTCGGCGGCGGTGCCGCCGCTGACGGTGACCGTGAGCTCGCTGCCGGACATGGTCGTCGGACTCCTCGGGTGGTCGTGGTACGCCATGCGCTCCGTGTAACCGCCTGGTGATCGCCCAAACAGGCTCCGATTGCGCACGGCCCGGTCAATCCCGCGTGAACAGGGAACCCGGGTCAGGTAGACATCCGGGGCGATCGAGCCGGGAGGAACCTTGCCGGCCACAAACAGCAGAGCAGAACTGAACGAGTGGGGACGGCACGAGACCGAGGAGGAGAGGGCCGACCGGAAGTGGGGTGAGCTGATCCAGGAGGTCAGGGTCGCCCAGACCGGGGTGCAGATCCTTTTCGGTTTCCTGCTCACCGTGGTGTTCCAGCAGAAGTACGACTCGCTGGCACACACTGACAAGATCATCTACATCGTGACCGTGATGCTGGGCGCCGCCGCGACCGGAGCGCTGATCGGGCCCGTGTCCCTGCACCGCCTGGTGTCCGGGCGGCGGGTCAAGCCGCAGGCCGTCGAGGTGGCCTCCCGGATGACCTTCGTGGGCCTGGCGCTCCTGCTCGCCACCATGACCTCCTCCCTGCTGCTGATCCTGCGGGTCGCCACCCACAACGGGGCCGTGTCCTGGCTCGTCACGGCAGTGGTCGCCTGGTATGCGCTGTGCTGGTACGCGGCGCCCCTGTGGACCCGGCGCCGCCATACGGAGTGACATCCAGTGCGTCGAGCCGCCGGTCGGGCCACGGCGGCGGCCGCAGGGCGTGCAGCCGCCGTCGCGGGACTCGGCCCCGCCCGGGGCGGGATCCTCAGCCCTTGTCGCCGCGCAGCGCGCTCAGGCACATCACGATGGCCTGCTGGAGTTCCTCCAGGCGCTGGACCATGTCGTCCTCGACGAAGTCCTGCACATCGTCGAAGGTCAGTTCCTCGAACGCCTTCGTCGCCTTCTGCAGGCTGCTGTAGAACTTCGTCCGCCGCTCCTGCACCCGCAGTTCGGGGTCGGCCTCCACGGCCTCGGCGACGAGGGACTTCATGGTGTCGTAGGCCTCGCTGGCCCACTCGCCGGTGTCCTCGTCGTCCTCGAGCTCGTCGATGAGCGACAGGTGCCGCTCGGCCTCCTGGCGCAGGTCGACCGGCGCGTCGATGGTCTGCCCCGCGGGCGTCTTGACCTGCCCCGACTCGGCGATCTGACGCACATAGCCGATCCGGTCGGCGGCCCGGCTCTCGGTGGCGACGGCCTTCTTCAGGTCGTCGGTACGCACGACGTCCCGCGCCAACTCGGCCTGCAGTTCCGGGTCCTCACGGACCCGGTCGAGCAGCGCCTGCCGGGCCGCCCGGGCGGTGGAGGGGTCGGCGAGGATCGCGGCGCGCAGGGCGGTGGGATTCTCGGCGACCTCCAGCGCCTTCGTCGGCCGGATGCCCTCCGCCTCGGCTGCCTCCGCGATGGCGGTGCCGCGCTCGGAGGTCGCGCTGTTGCGGGAGACGTAGTAGCTCAGCCACACGTCGGCGTCCGGCAGCTCCACCTCCTGGCCCGGCGCGAGCGCCTCGAAGTGCGGGACCATGCCGTCGTCGGCGGCCCGGTCCCAGGCCTTGTAGTACCGCATGACGCGCTCGGGGGAGCACCCGGCCAGCTCCGCGAACTCCTTCGCGGACACCTTCGGCGTCTCCTCCGCGCCCTGCCCACCGGGCCGTACGCTGCGCGCCACCATCAGGCCGAAGGCCCACCCTCCGGTCCGCGCGTACACCCCGAACTCGCGCGCGTCGCGCGCGACGAGGTCGGACAGCGGGGTGGGGGACGACTCGGACGGGACGATCGCTAGGGTCACGGACGACTCTCCTGTGCAAAGCTGGTCGGACTGCAAAAGTGCAGACCGGCAGCCTATCCGGACCCGTCCGCCGGACCTTCGCGATCAGCCGAAGGCGTCCCGCAGCGCCGGCAGCAGCGTCTTCTCGGCCCAGTCAAGATACGCCGGCTGCGACTCGCCGCCGATCTGCACCAGCGCGACCTCCCCGAAGCCGGCCTCGGCGTACGGGCGTACGGCCTCGACGAAGTCGTCCGGGTTGTCGCCGCACGGGATCGACGAGGCGACGTCGTCATGGGTGACGAACTGGGTCGCCGACTCGAACGCGTCCGGGTGCGGCAGTTCGGAGTTGACCTTCCAGCCGTTGCCGAACCAGCGGAACTGCGCGTGCGCGCGCTTCACCGCCGTGTCCCGGTCCGGGTCGTAGCAGACGGGCAGCTGGCCCACGCGCGGCTTGCCTTCACCGCCGTGCTGGTCGAACGCGCTCAGCAGACCCGCCTTGGGCTCGGTGGCGATGACCAGGTCGGCGTGCCTGCCCGCGAGGGCGCAGGACTGCTCGCCGGAGACGGCGATGCCGATGGGCGGCGGTTCGTCCGGCAGGTCCCACAGCCGGGCCGACTCCACGTCGAAGTGGGTGCCGCGATGGTTGACATGACCGCCCTTGAAGAGCGCCCGGATGATCTCCACCGCCTCCTCCAGCATCTCGTGGCGCACATCGACGGACGGCCAACCGCCGCCCACCACATGCTCGTTGAGGTTCTCGCCGGAGCCCAGCCCCAGCCGGAAGCGGCCCTCGGAGAGCATCTGCATCGTGGCCGCCTTCTGTGCCACCACCGCCGGGTGGTAGCGGACGCTCGGACACGTCACATACGTCATCAGCGGAATGCGCGAGGTCGCCTGCGCCGCCGCGCCCAGCACGCTCCACGCATACGGCGAGTGGCCCTGCGAGCGCAGCCAGGGGAAGTAGTGGTCCGAGGTCACGGAGAAGTCGTAGCCGGCGCCCTCGGCCCGCACCAGATGGTCGACGAGGTCACGGGGGCCGGCCTGCTCGGTCATCATCGTGTATCCGATTTGCACCATGCCCGCCGAGTCCCCGGTACAGACAGCGGAAAACAGCCCTCGATCCGTCGCCGTTGCGCGGGGAGGATGCCCTCATGAGCGCTCTCCCGCTGCCCGTCGGCAGCCCCGCCGCCCAGGGTGTCGACGCCGCCGGTGTCCACGCCTTCCTCGACGCCCTCGAAGCCGCTGCGGACATCGAACCGCACAGCCTGATGATCATGCGGCACGGCCGGCTCGTGGCCTCCGGCTGGTGGGCGCCGTACACCTGTGAACGACCGCACCTGCTGTACTCCCTCAGCAAGAGCTTCACGGCGACGGCCGCCGGGATCGCCGCCGGCGAGGGGCTGCTGCGCTTCGACGACCCGGTGATCTCGTACTTTCCCGAGTTCGACGCCGACATCACCGGTCCGCGCAGCCGCGCGATGCTGGTACGGCACGTGGCGTCGATGGCCAGCGGGCACGAGGCGGAGACCCTCGACCGGGCGCTCGCCGCCGACCGCGCGGACCTGGTGCGCGGCTTCCTGCTGCTGCCGCCCGAGCGGGAGCCGGGTACCGTCTTCGCCTACAACCAGCCCACCACCTACACCCTCGCCGCGATCGTCCAGCGTGTCACGGGTCAGTCGCTGACCGCGTATCTGCGCCCGCGGCTGCTGGACCCGCTCGGGGTGGGGGAGACGGCCTGGCTGCGCGACCGGGCCGGCCGCGAACTGGGCTTCAGCGGGCTGCACGCCACCACCGACGCGATCGCCCGACTCGGCCAGCTGTATCTGCAGGACGGGGTGTGGGAGGGCCGGCGCCTGCTGCCCGAGGGATGGGTGGCCGAGGCCACGCGCCCGCACATCGGCAACGGCGACGGTACGGCTGCGGGAGCGCTGTCGGACTGGCAGCAGGGCTACGGCTTCCAGTTCTGGACCTCCCGGCACGGCTACCGCGGTGACGGCGCGTACGGCCAGTTCTGCCTGGTGCTGCCCGAGCACGACGCCGTGATCGCGACGACGGCGGCGACCGAACAGATGCAGCAGGTGCTCGATCTTGTCTGGGAGCACCTGCTGCCCGCATTCGGCCCCGCACCGCTGCCGGGCCGCGCACACGAGGACACGGCGCTGCGGGAGCGGCTGACGCGGCTCGCGCTGCCTCCGGCCGCAGGGAAGTCCGGACCGCCGGAGCGGCCGTGGGACTGGGCGGGCGCCGAGTTCACGCCGCACGGGGGCGTCTGCGCGGACCAGCCGAAGCTGGCCGGGGTCGAGGTGACGAGGAGTGCGGACGGCTGGGCCCTGCGCCTCAGCGAGGACGGGCACGAACTCGGCGTGCAGGTCGGGGCGGGCGACTGGACCGTCACCGACGGGCCGCTGCCGACCGCGGTGAGCGGCGGATGGACCGACGCGGACACCCTCGCCGTGGACGTCGTGTTCCTGGAGACACCGCACCGGCTGACCGTCACGTGCTCGCTGCCGGAGCACACCTTCACAGCGCGGTGGCACACCACTCCGCTGCACAGCCCCCCGCTGCGTGCGCTGCGCGCTCCCCGGACCTCAGCCTGACGTCACCCGGAAGGTTTGCAGGAAGGTGTTCAGCGCCTGCCGGTTGGCGGCGTCGTTCCAGTCGGCGGCGGGAGTCGTCCAGCGCAGCGAGAAGCCGCGGCCGCCGCCGAGCAGGAAACCGCGCCCGAAGGTGCGCACCCGAGTTCCGTCGGCCTCCGAGAGCCACTCCATGTCGGCGGCCTTGTGGCCCTGGTACGTCGTGGCCTTGATCTCGCCGATCCGCTGGAAGCCGTCGTCCTTCTCCAGTTGGGGCTCGACGTCGTCGCGCCAGACGGCGACCGGGTCGGGGCCCACGACGGTGCTGTAGGTGATCGCGAGGGTGCGGGGATCGCCGTCCGCGCCGAAGGTCACGCGGGTCGAAAGGTCGCCGACCCGCGAGGTGTTCACCCGTTTCCAGCCCTTGGGGAGGGCGACGGAGAAGCCCTCGGGTGCGGTGTAGCGGTGGAAACCCGGCGGCAGCGCGCCGGCCGACGCGGCGGACGAGGGGGAGGGCGCGGACGTCGTCGGTGATGCGGTCGGCGTGGGCGATGCGGACGGGCTGGAGTTCCTGCCGTCGGTGCGGCTGTCCGACGGCGCGGCGGACGCGGTGGCGGAGACCGCCGGCTGGGGCGCGGTGTCCGTCGAGGACGTGCCGGTGCCCGGCAGCTGATCGGTGGCGGCCAGCACGGCGGCCGTCACGGTCAGCACGGCCAGTGCGGTCCCGATGGCCATGGTGCGTCTGCTCCAGCCGGGAGCCGCATGGCAGGCGGCGGTGTACACCCCGCGCAGCCGGGGCCGCGCCACGGTGGCCGAGAGCGTGTCGGGGTCCTCGGTCAGGACGCGGTTGAGGGCCTCGCGGACCACCGGGCGGGTCAGCCGCTCCCTGGAGTTCTTGCGGAGCAGCCCCTGCACGGTCGGGGTGAGGGGCCCGGCGTGCACGGGGCTGCGCAGCGGAAGCCGGTCCACGCCCTTCAAGGTGGCCTCGGGCCGGTCCCGGTCCCGGAACGGAGGGCGCCCCTCGACCATCGTGTAGAGGATCGCGCCCAGCGCCCACAGGTCGGCCGCCGGCCCGATGCGCTCGTCACGGGCCTGCTCGGGGGAGGCGTACGACGGTGCGGACAGCCTCGGTGCCAGGGTCGCGCCCGCCAGGCCGAAGCCGGTGACCACGATCCCGCCCCGCTCCTGCACATAGACCTGGCCCGGGCTGAGTTCGCCATGGGTGATGCCCTCGCCGTGCGCCGCCTCCAGCACATCGAGCAGCTCCAGCCCGATACGGGCCGCCCGCACATAGTTGAACGTGCCCTGCTGGGCGACGAGTTCGCTCAGGGGCGTCCCGTCGATCCACTCGGTCACGGTCCACAGCGTCCCGTCCTGCTCCACGGCGTCGACGACCGTCGCGACCGCGCCGGGGCACATCAGGCCCATGGTCTCGGACATGCGGATGACACGGGCGGTCGCCCGGGGCGCGGTCTCGGCGTCCGGGTCGTCCGGGAGCGCGATCTGGGTGAGGAGATAGGCCCGTCCGACGTTGACATCCTTGCCGTACCAGCAGATGCGGTTCGTCTCCTGGTGGACGACATCGACGAGCCGGTACCTTCCGGCGACCAACTCGTGCGTGAAGACATGTGCCTTGACCATGGCCATCCCTCGTCGTACCCCTGGCTCTCACCTTTCACAGAGGTACGGGGAGCGCGACGGTGTGTGTTCAAAGGATCCACAAATCATCGGCGCCCCCGGGCCGGAAACTCAGCGCAGCCCGAAGCGTTCGGCCCACCCCGTGACATCGGCGGTCGTCGCGTTGCCCCCGCACACGACCAGTCCGAGCCGTGCGCCCTCACCGACCCGCTGCAGGACCTGCCGGGCCGCGGGCAGCAGACAGCCGGCCGCGGGTTCGGCCCACACCTTGGCATGGTCGGCGAGGTCGAGCGTGCCCTGCACCGCTTCCCGGTCCGGAACCACGAGCACCTCGTGGACCAGCGCGGACACATGGTCGTAGGTCAGCTGCGAAACGGAGGGGGCGCTGAGCGTGCTCACGAGGGACGACAGGGCGACCGGCACCGGGCCCCCCGCCGCCAGCGCCTCCGACATGGCCTGGGCGCCCTCGGTCTCCACGCCCCAGATCCGCACCTCGGGCCGCCGGTCCCGCAGCGCCGCCGCCACACCGGAGATCAGTCCGCCGCCTCCGATGCTGATGAGCACGTCGGTGACGTCACCCGCGTCGGCGGCGAACTCCAGCCCGACGGTGCCCTGCCCGGCCACGACCACCGGATCGTCGAAGGGATGGACCAGCGTCAGCCCTTCCTGCTGCAGCCGCTTCATCAGCGCGAACGCCTCGTCCATGGCGTCCGTCAGCCGCACCGATGCTCCCGCGGCCTCGGCGATCTCGATCGCGCGGGCGGGTGCCGAGCGCGGCATGACCACCGTGGCCTTCACATCGAGGGCGGCGGCCATGACCGCGACGGCGATCCCGTGGTTGCCACCGCTGACCGCCACGACTCCGGCGGCCCGCTCGCCGGCACTCAGCGACAGCAGCTTCGCCGTCGCCCCGCGCACCTTGAACGAACCGGTGCGCTGCAGCAGTTCCAGCTTGACGGTGACCGGAACTCCGAGCAGCGCGGCCAGTCCCGGGCTCGGCAGCGTCGGCGTACGCACGACGTGCCCGGCGATGCGCTCGGCCACGGCTTCGACCTCGGAGATCCCGATCAAGACAGTCACCCTTCCCGGCACGGGGATACGAGGGTCCGTACCCCTTGGCACCCTGACGCCGGAGACGGCGTAGGTCAAACGCTTTGGCGTCCCATGGCGGGCGAGGGGCCGGCAGCGCCCACCTGGCGCGAGCGGGCCCCGCCATCCCGTCAGAGATCCCGCCGCACCAGATATTCCAGCAAGGACCGCAGCTCCTCCACCGGCCGTGCCGGCAGGGCGACGTCGGCGAGAGCCGCCTCCACTGCGGCGATGTGTGCCCGAGCCTCGGTCAGCGCCTCCGTCCGGCCACCCAGCGTGTCGATCAGCGTGGCCGACTCCGCGGGGTCCCCTCCCGCATCCAGGAGTGCGGCCAGTCGGCGGGACGCGGGGGCGCCGGAGTCGAGTGCGGCCAGCACGGGGAACGTCTTCTTCCGTTCCCGCAGATCGCCGTGTACCGGCTTCCCGGTGACCGCGGGGTCGCCCCAGATGCCCAGGACGTCGTCGACGACCTGGAAGGCGATCCCGAGGTGCCGCCCGGCACGGTCGAGAGCGTCGGCCACCGAAGGCGCCGCGCCGCCGAGCAGGGCACCGAGCGCGGCCGCGCAGCCGAGCAGCGCGCCCGTCTTGTGCTCGGCCATCGCCCGGTACTCCTCCGGCCGCACCCGCTGCGGCCCCCTCCACGGGCGCGCGGCGAACAGCAGGTCGTCCGCCTGGCCGCGCACCAGGTCACTCAGCGCGACCGACAGAAGCCGCACCGCCTGCGGCCCGCCCGGTGCCGCGGCGAGGGTCTCGACGGCCAGCGCGAACAGGGCATCACCCGCGAGGACGGCGGGTCCGGTGCCGTACGCCTTCCACACGGTGGGGCGGCGCCGTCGGGCCGCGTCGCCGTCCATGATGTCGTCGTGCAGAAGGGAGAAGGTGTGCACCAGCTCCACGGCGACCGCCGCGGGGACCCCGGCCCGCCCCTCTGCGCCCGCGGCCTCGGCTCCGAGCACGGCCAGCGCCTGCCGCACGCCCTTCCCGCCGGACGCGCCGGTCGGCGCACCGCCCACCTCGCACCAGCCGAAGGAGTAGGCGGCCATCTCGCCCACCCACGGATGCATGCGCCCCACGGCCTCCGCCAACGCGGGGCGTACCAACTCACGGCACCGGTCGAGGACTTGAGGTGCCTCGACAGGTGCTTGCAGCGTCGAGGGGAGTGCCGTCACCGAACGACCTCCGCGGCCACGCCGAACTCCTGCTGCGCCCGCGCCACCATCTCCCGCGCATGCCGCAGCCCGATCCGCTCCAACTCGCCTGCCAGCTCCGCCAGTTCGGCTGCCGTCTCGGCGCGGTCGCGGCCCAGCCGGGCCAGGGACTTGGCCAGCCCCAGCCGCGCCAGCGCCTGCCCGCGCGGCTCGCTCATCGCACGGAACTCCGCAAGAGCCTGCTCGTACAGGTCCCGGGCCTCGGCCCAGCGCCCCGCCCGGTACAGGACGTTGCCGCGCATCTTGTGGTTGTAGGCCAGCGCACTGGACAGCTTCATCGCCCGGCAGGCCCTCTCCGCCTCCGACAGCAGCGCCAGCGCCCGCTCGACGTTCCCGTCCCGCACGGACACGATGTCGGCGAGCCCGCGCAGCGCCCAGGCGTGGCCGCGCCGGTCATCGGCGCGCGCGGCTATCTCGGCCGCCTCCTCGAACAGGGCGTACGCGGTGTCGTACTCACCCGTGTTGCGGTGGATCTGCGCGATGCCCTCCAGCGCCCACACCGTGTGCCGCGCCTCGCCGCGCCGCCGTGCCTCCGCCAGCAGCTGCTCGTGCAGCCTGCGGACGGCCTCGTAGTCGCCCTGGATGCGTCCGGTCTCGGCGAGTCCCGCGAGGGAGTAGCCGCGTACGACGACGTCACCGCCGCGTTCGCCGAGTTCGGCCGCCAGCCCCAGCAGCCGCCGGGCCAGCGGGAACGCGCCGCGCTGCCGGGCCAGGGTGCCGCCGCTCCACAGCGCCCACGCCATCGCCGCCGTGTCCCCGGCCGCGCGGGCCGCACGGTAGCTCGCCTTCCACGCCCGGTCGGCGTCCCCCACCTGCCCCAGCCGGCGGTGCGCCTCGGCCACCGCGAGGCCGGACCGGGCCACCTCCCCTTGCCGCCCGGCGTGCTCGGCCGCTCTTAACTCCCGTGTGCCGGCGGCCAGTACGTCGGTGAGCGAGGAGTTCACGGAGAGGGTGTTGAGGGCGCCCTGGTATTCCGGGGCGAATGCCTTGCCGTACATGAATCCCTTTCGGTGGCCGGTATGCACACCATCTATACATTGCACGTATACATGGCGTGTATAGAGCGTCGAAAAATGGGCCCTGACCCGGGGGCCAGGGCGTCACCTGTTGGGGATCAAGACGTCGTCGACGCCGGAGAGGTTGCTCCTGAGGCGCAGATCACTGCGTGGGGCTCAGTGCTGCTGGGCCTTCTGCGGCGTCGCCTCGCTCGGCCGTACGACCACGTACCCGTCGCCCTGCAGCATCAGCTGCACGGCCTCCCCGCTGCCGCCGCGCAGCATCGATCCGATGGACTGCGAACGGTGCAGCGAGGTCTGCAGACCGGCCGTCCAGCCGACCACCGCGTCCGTGTCCACGTACACCGGGAACTGCGGCGAGACCGGGATGACCAGCGGATTGCCCTCGCACACCAGCCCCAGCCGGCCCTGACCGGTGAAGACACTGTTGAACAGGCCGCCGCCGGCGATTCCCGCACCCTTCACCGTCGCGATCCGGTACGCCAACGAGGCATCGAAACACAGGACGTTGCGGCCGTTGACGGTGAACTCGTCACCGGGGTCCACCTCGATGATGAAGCAGTTCTGCGCCTCGTGCGCGAACCAGGCCTCGCCCTGCCCGCGCACCGCCATCAGCGGCAGCCCCTCCCCGGTGACCGCGCGCTTGAGCATGCCGCCCACGCCCTGGCCCTTGCGCTCGAACTGGAGGTTGCCGCGGTAGGCGACCATCGCGCCCTGGCGGGCGAGCATCTCGCCGTTCACCGCGTATTTGATGCACTTGGCGTTCTCGACCGTCATGCCGGGCGCGGTGGCCGGCTGGACCATGTGCTCGCTGGAAAAGAGGGAACCCTTCATGCGGGCATCCTGTCCCGGAGGATTCCGTTCCGCCAAGATCGCGGGAAGGACCGGTTTCCGGTGGTCAGGCGCCGAACAACTGGGTCCAGTACATGCCGGCCGGGCCGCCGCCCGCGAAGCCGATCCCGATGTGGGTGAAGTCGGGCTTGAGGATGTTGGCGCGGTGGCCGGGGCTGTTCATCCAACCGTCGACGACCTCGGCGGGGGAGCGCTGACCGCAGGCTATGTTCTCGCCGATCGAGCGCCGTCGTGCCCCAGCCGCGGCGGCCCGGTCCCAGGGTTGGCTTCCGTCGGGTGATGTGTGCGAGTAGAAGGCGCGGGCCACCATGTCCGCGCTGTGTGCCTGCGCCGCGGTGGTGAGCAGGGGGTCGACGGCCAGGGGCGGCAGACCGGCGCCGGCGCGCTCCCGGTTGGTCAGGCCGACGACCTCGGCCGCCGTCCGCGCGAGGTCGCCCGGGGTGAGCGGCCTGGCCCACAGCGCGGTCCAGTAGACGTCGCCCGACCGGCCGTCGCCGACGCACGCCAGCCCGGCATGAAGGAAGACCGGGTCGCGCAGGATGCTTCCGGACTGCTCTTCGCTCAGGCAGTACCGGACGAACTCGGCGGGCGTACGCGGGCCGGAGACCAGGTGCTCGCCGACGGTGAGATACGTGTACCCGGCGGCCGTGACGCGCTGGTAGAGGGAGAGACCGTCGCTGCCCTCGACACCGAGGCGGCCCGCCGAGGCCATGGCGCCGGCATGGGCGCGAGCCGCCGAGGTGAGGCGGGCGTCGAGGGCCACGGGCGGTGAACCCGCCGCGGTACGGGCGGCGTTGACCAGGTCGAGAAAGCCGTCCGGGGCGGGGGAGTGGGAGCGGGCCCGGGGGAGCGGCGGTGTCGAGGACGTCGGCCGGGTTCCGGCGCGCGGTGCCGCCGGCGCCGACGGTGGGGGCGAGGACGTCGGCGTCGTGGCCGGGGCACTGCCCCCGTGCGCACCCCGCGTCGCAGAGCGGGGTTGCCCTGCTGGTGTCGCGGGCGCCGTCCCGGTCCCTTCGTCGAGGACGTCCACGCCGAAGTCCCGTGCAAGCCCGGCGAGCCCGTCGGCATAGCCCTGGCCCAGCGCCCGCAGCTTCCAGCCGCCGCCCCGCCGGTAGATCTCCGCGAGCAGCAGCACCGTCTCCTGGCCCGGGCGTGGCGGGGCGAAGCGGGCGAGCGGGCGGCCGCCGGGGGCCGACACGTGGAGCGTGGGTGCGGGCAGGCGGACCAGGGGAGTGCCGGGTTCGGCCGGGCTGACGACCACCGTGACCCTGGTGGCTGCCGGGCGCAGCCTCGGCGGGTCGACGGTGAGTGTGTCGCCGTCGAGCCGGGCGCCCGGGGCGCAGGGCTGGTTGTAGAACACGAAGTCCCCGTCGCCGCGGACCTTGCCTCCGTCGTCAGTGATCAGCGCGGACACGTCGAAGGGGCCGGGCACCCGGACGGTCAGGGCACCGTCCGGAAGGGGCATGTTGCCCCCGGGCACCAACTCGCTCATCCCGCCGCCCCGGTGTCGTCGCTCATCCCTGGATGGGCTCCACCGGACAACGTCCACCGGGGCGGCCCGGTTCCCACCGGCTCAGTTCCGGGCAATGCCCGGAGCGATGTCCTCGTAGCGTTCGACGGGCGGTGCGGCGCGCCGCACCTTCGTCTGCTTGCCGCAGAACGCGGACTCCATGGTGCCCTGCATCGTGTTGAGCACGGCGATGTTGTTGGACGTGGTGGCCACAGCCGCGAAGCTGCGGCGGCCGTCCTTCGTGGCGAACGCGTACGTGTAGTAGCCCTGGACGACGCCCGTGTGCCCGTACACCGAGACCCCGCAGGACAGGTCGCGGCGCCCCAGCCCCAGCCCGTACCCCTGGGTGCTGCTGACCGGCACCATGCGCTCCATCTGCCGCAGCTGGGCCGGTGACGTCAGCCGGCCGCCGAGCAGGGCGGAGAGGAAGGTGTTCAGATCCCGGGTGCTGGAGATGATCGCGCCCGCGGTCTGCGCCCAGGACATCGTCTGCTCGGTCGCGTCGACCAGGGGCGCGTCCTTCTGGTCCGGGGCGAGATAGCCCCTGGCGTGGCGGCCGGGGAGCTGCGTGCCGGGGTGGACGTAGAAGGTGTCGCGCAGTTTCAGCGGCTTGAAGATGCGGTTCTCGTACTCCGTCCGTACGGAGTGGCCGGTCAGCTTCTCGATGAGCATTCCGGCGACGACGAAGTTGGTGTTGGAGTACGAGAACGTGCCGGGGGCGCTGGTGCGCGGGTGCGACAGCGAGCGCTTGACGAGCTCGCGGTAGGTGAAGACCTTGCTGCGGACGTCCTGGAAGCCGGGGACCGTCTTGGCGAACATCGTGTTCGTGTAGTCGTACAGGCCGCTTCGGTGGCCCAGAATCTCGCGCACCGTGATGGTGCGGTCCGGCAGCAGCCCCGGCAGATACCGGTCGACCGGGGCGTCGAGTCTCAGCTTGCCCTCGTCGGCCAGCTGCAACAGCACGACGGTCGTGAAGGTCTTGGTGACACTGCCGATGCGGAACCGGTCGGCGGTGCTGATCGTCCGTCTGTTCCTGCGGTCGGCGACCCCCATGGCGGCCCCTTCGACCCTGCCGCGGTCGTCGAGCAGCGCGATCGCGCCCGGTGCGCCCTGTTTCAGCGCGGTGACGAGATGGCTTTGAAGGCCGATCAGGTCGGGCTTGGGCAGCGGCGCGGTGGGGGTGGCATACGAGGGGACCGCGAGCAGGGAGAGCACGACCGTTCCCAGGACCGTGCCCTTGGATGCGAGATGAGTCACATTCACGTGAGGCAACTTTCTTCCGTGTCGTCACATCTCCACAGTCGACGCACAGTTGGTCACCCACTGATCACTGAGCGATGTGGATTTGCAAAGTATTGCCATGTATCGCACGGAAAGCGATATTTTAGTCTTTACATGGACATGACTCGTCCGAAAGGGTTTCTTTCCGGGGCCCGACCAGCCCCCATGGCGCTCAACGGCGCCATGCGTCAAGGCGGTTGGTGATCCCGGCCGCCTTGCAAGGAAGGAACCCTCATCAGTGCGTAGACCGCACATACGCAGCATGGCGGTTGCCGTCGCTGTGACGACGGCCGCCACGGGCCTGGCCGGTACCGCCTTCGGCACCACCTCGGGGACGGGCCACACCGCTGCCACCGCCGGCACGTCGGCCGCGTCCGTGGTGGCCGCCGCCCGCGCCGCCGCCTTCGCCCACGCGTCCGCGACCGGCGTCTCCCAGGGCGACGAACTGCAGGCCGAGGACGTCATGATCGACCCGGAGGGCGCCCGGCACGTCCGGTTCACCCGCGCGCACCAGGGCATGCAGGTGCTCGGCGGCGACCTCGTCGTCCACCTCACCAGGCAGCTGACGTACACGGGTGTCACCCGGGCCGCCGGACACACCGTCAAGCCCGCCGCCGCCACCGCGGCCAAGCTGTCGGCCGCCGAGGCGCAGCAGAAGGCGGCCACGGCCGCCAAGGGCGACGCCGGCACCGCCGAGCTCGTCGTGGACGCCCGTGACGGCGCATCCGCCCTCGCCTACCAGGTGCGGGTCAGCGACAGCGGCACCGCCGAGGGCAGCGGCTCCCGGACGGTCGTCATCGACGCCGTCACCGGCAAGGTGCGCAGCAACACGCCCGACAGCGACGAGTTCCTCTCGCCGGCGCTGCTCGACACCCTGCGCGAGCGCGGCCAGAAGCTCGACCCCGCCACGGGCGCCGGTGCGCAGACGGCCGGACTCGCGGCCGCGTCGGCCTCGTCCGCGGCCACCCGCTACCCGTCGACGGCCCACGGCACCGGCAAGTCCCTCTTCGTCGGCACCGTCCCGCTGACGACCACCCGCACGGCCCGCACCAGCTACCTCCTCAAGGACCCGACCCGCTGGGGCACCGAGACCCGGGACGCCAAGGGCCGGGAGCTGGAGAACTTCGCCCGCGGCACGAAGATCACCACGACCAACGACGTCTTCGGCAACGGCAAGGTCACCAACCGCAACACCGCCGCCGCCGACGCCCAGTACGGCATCACCGAGACCCTGGACTTCTACAAGAAGACCTTCGGCCGCAAGGGCATCGAGAACAACGGCAAGGGCGCCCAGGCCATGGTCCACTTCGGCAACAAGGTGGCCAACGCGTTCTGGGACTCGACCTGTGACTGCATGCTCTACGGCGACGGCGACGGCGACACGTTCAAGAAGCCGCTGGTCGCCCTGGACGTCAGCGGCCACGAGCTGACCCACGGCGTCGTCGACGCCACCGCCAAGCTGGAGCCCACCCGCGTCGACGCGGAGGGCAACCAGTACGGCGAGCCGGGCGCGCTGAACGAGTCCCTCGCCGACATCTTCGGCTCCAACGTCGAGTTCTTCGCGAACAACGCGTCGGACAAGCCGGACTACCTCATCGGCGAGAAGATGGGCCTGGCCCAGAAGTTCCTGCGCCGCCTCGACCACCCCTCGCTCGACCGGCTCGAGGGCACCATCGACTACTGGTCGCCCGAGGCGTACGACGCCGAGGTGCACGCCGGCTCCGGCGTCTCCTCGCACGCGTACTACCTGCTCGCCGAGGGCAGCGGCCGGAAGACGATCGCCGGCGTCCAGTACGACTCGCCGACCTACGACGGCTCGACGGTCAAGGGCATCGGCCGCACCAAGGCCACGGCCATCTTCTACCGCGCCCTGACCCGCTACATGGTCTCCACGACCGACTTCCACGACGCGCGCAACGCGACGCTGAAGGCGGCCAAGGACCTCTACGGTGCCAACAGCACGGAGTACAACACGGTGGACCAGGCCTGGGCCGCCGTGAACGTGACCTCGGCCAATACCCCGGCCGCACACCGCTGACCGCGGAACGGTGACACCGGTCCGGGCGCCCCAGTCAAGTGGGGCGCCCGGATCCGGCACATCCACCCTTTCTGAAGGGCCCGGCTTCTGAAAAGCCCGGCTGTTGAAGGGCCCAGTCATCACTGCACTGCGGTGGCCGAACTCAAGTGCGACAATGCACGCAGCTGTGTCTCCCGCAGGTGAGCCCCAAGCCCGTCCAGCTGGAGGAGTGGATGTCCCCCGGAAACCTCGACGAGCGGCTCCGTCACTTGGAAGGGCATCGCCCGGTGAACGCCCGCTTCGCCCGGGCCGGCCGACTCGGCGCCCTTCTGCTGCTGGCCGGTGCCGTCCAGGCCACCCCGGTGCACGCAACCGACGAACAGGCCCCGTTCACCGTGGTGGGAGCGCCCGCGGACCGCCGTGAGGTCGTCACCTGGGGTGCGAGCGCCGAGCGCATGAACGACGCGGTCGCCGACCGTGGCTACCGGCTCGTCGTCCACACCAGCACAACCGGAAGCGACCTGCGGATCCGGCTCTCCAACGCCTTCGGCGACCGGCCGGTGACCTTCGACAGCGTCTACGCCGGTCTGCGGCAGCAGGGCGCCCGACTGGTCCCCGGCAGCAATCACCGTCTGACCTTCGGCGGCGCCCGTTCCGTCAGCGTCCCCGCGGGCGCCGCCGCCCTCAGCGATCCCCTCCCCGGCCGGCTGCCCGCCGCGACCGACCTCGTGGTCAGCATCCACTCACCGGACGCCGCAGGACCCGCGACCGGTCACTGGCTGGCCCTGCAGACGTCCTACAGGAGCGAGGGCGACCACACCGCCGAGGCCGGCGCCGCACACTGGACGCAGACGACCGGCTCGTGGTTCTACCTGGACGCCGTCTCCGTACGCCCGCCCGCCGGCACCGCAGCGGTCGTGGCCCTCGGCGACTCCATCACCGACGGCCGGCAGTCCACCACCGACCTCGACCGCCGCTGGCCGGACTACCTCGCCCGTCGGCTGCGGTCCTTTGCCGGCCACGTCGAAGGTGTGGCGGACGAAGGGATCTCGGGCAACCAGGTCCTCGCGGACGGCGGCGGCCAGAGCGCCCTGAAGCGCCTGCAGCGCGACGTCCTGTCCCAGCCGGGCGTCCGCACCGTCTTCCTCTTCGAAGGCGTCAACGACATCAAGGCCCGCACCGGAGTCACCGCCCAGGACCTGATCGCCGGCTACCGCGAGATCGTCGAGCGGGTGCACGCGGCCGGGAAGTGCGTCGTCGCCGCGACCGTCGCCCCGTACAAGGGCTGGCCGGAATGGGATCCGGCCGGCGAGAAGGTGCGGGGGGAAGTGAACCGATTCATCCGTAGCAGCGGCGAGTTCGACGCCGTCACCGACTTCGATCATGTCCTGCGCAGCCCCTCCGACCCCGAGCGCGTCCGTCCCGTCTTCGACAGCGGTGACCATCTGCACCCCGACGACAAGGGCATGCGGGCCCTGGCCGACGCCGTCGACCTGAGGAGCCTCGACTGCTCCGCCCGGCACTCAGGCGGCTGAGGTCAGCCCGATGCCGTCGGCTCCGCTGCGATCAGCCCCTGCCGGTAGGCGATGGCCACCGCCTCCGTGCGGCTCGAAGCACCCAGCTTGGCCAGGATGTTGGAGACGTGGACGCTGGCCGTCTTGCCGGTGATGAACAGCTCTTCGCCGATCTGTCGGTTGCTGCGGCCGCGGGCGAGCAGCCGCAGCACGTCCTGCTCCCGGGAGGTCAGCGGCGAGGGGCGCTCCCCGTCCGAGGGGGCGGTGGCCAGGCGGCCGCGGCGTATCAGGGCGTCGATCCGCTCCAGCAGGGGCGCCGCGCCGAGCCGCTCGGCCACCGCTCGCGCCTCGCGGGCCTGCACGGCCGCCTCCTCGCGCCGCTCGGCCGCCAACAGGGCCTCCACGAAGCGCGCTTGGCAGCGGACCCGCTCGTACACGTCCCCGAAGCCGAACGCGGTCACCGCCTTCTCCCAGGCCGCCGCGTCCGGCCCGGACACCGCCCGCAGCCACTCCGCCTCGGCGCGGGCCAGCCAGGCCATCCCCTCGGGCCCCTGCGGGGTGCCGTCCTCGCCGTTCAGGGCCGTCTGCCGGGCGAGCTCGACCAGTTCGTCCGCGGTGTCCTTCCAGCGGTGCCACTCGCCGCCGGACGAGCGCAGTTCCATGGCCGCGTCGGCGACCGCCGTCAGGGCGAGCCCCGCGAACCGCACCGAGGCAGCGGGGAGGTGGCCTGCCTCGTCGGTCAGCGCCGCGACCGTCGCGCGGACCCGCTCCACCGCCGCCTCCGGCTCGCCGCGCAGCACGGCGGCCTCGGTCAGCGCGATGCCCGCGACCAGCGTGGCCATCCAGTCGAAGGGCCCCTCCAGCAGCGCCCGCGCCCGCTCGACGGCGCCCATGTCCCCGCGGGCCAGCGCCACATACAGCGCGGGCCCCATCGCATAGCCGCCCGCCGGGGGCAGCACGTCCGCGTCGGCCGCCGCGGCCCGCACGCATTCGTCCCAGCGGCCCAGGGTGTACAGCGCCAGCAGATGCAGAAAACGCATCTCCAGCGGATACGGCGACGACAGCAGCCCGGCCCGCCGGGCGCGCTCCAGACCCTCGGTCACCCACGGCAGACAGCCCTCGAGGTCACCCGCCTCGAAGCAGCCGACGGCCAGGTTGAACAGGGCGCGCATCTCCACCGGCGCGTTCCCCGCCCGCCGGGCCAGCTCCCGGGCCTCCTTCAGCCGCTCAAGGCCCTCGACGGTGCGGCGGCCGCCGCCCTCCAGGATCGCCAGTGAGATGAGCAGGTCGGCCTGCGCGTCCGCGACCCGCAGCTGCTCGGCCATGCCCAGGGCCCGGTGGGCGACCCGCAGCGCCGTCTCGTCGTCCCCGATGTGGCGGGCCGCAAGGACATGCGTGGCCGCCGCCCACACCCATGTCCGGGTCGGTGGTTCGGCGGGGATCATGGCGAGTGCCTCGCTGCTGTAGGCGAACGCGGCCGCCAGGTTGTCGACCCTCATCAGATTGCCGGCCAGGGTGTACCGGACCCGGGCGGCGAGTTCGGAGTCCGTGTCCTGGTCGATGCCGGCGAGTGCGGCGCGGGTGAGGGACACCGCCCGGTGCGACTCACCGGCGTGCGCGGCCGCCGCCGAGGCGCGCAGGGTGAGCGTCACCCGGTCGATGCCGTCGCCCGCGGGCCGGGCCGCCGGGTCGACCGAGGCCCACAGGTCGAGGACGGTCTCCAGGTGCTGCAGCTCCTCGGCGGGTGCGCCCACCCGGTCGGCGTGCTCGGCCGCCTCCAGGGAGGCGGCGAGTGCCTCGGCCAGGTCATGACTCTCGCGGTAGTGGTGGGCCCGCTCGGCGGCGCTCTCCGCCGGGTGCCCGCGTCCGGCGAGCAGCCGGGCGAACGCGCCGTGCAGCCGGGCCCGTTCGCCGGGCAGCAGATCCGCGTAGACCGCCTCCCGGGCCAGCGCATGCCGGAAGGCGTAGGTGTCGGCGTCACCGGGGACCAGGAGCTGACGGCCGATGGCCTCGCGCAGGGCCGCCTCCAGCTCGTCCTCCGGCAGCCCGACCGCCTCGCGCAGCAGGTCGTGCTCCACGCGCCGCCCGGCGACGGCGGCGGTGCGCAGGACCTGCTGGGCGGTGTCGGACAGCTGCTCGATGCGGATGAGGAGGACGTCGGCCAGGCCGCTGGGGACACCGCCCGCCTCCGTGTCGGTGGCCGCGAGCAGCTCCTCCGCGTAGAAGGCGTTGCCCTCGGCGCGCTCGACGATCCCGCGGACCGTGGCCTCCGGCAGCGGGCGCGCCTGCCGCGCGCGCACCAGCCGGGTCACCTCGGCGTCCGCCATGGGGCGCAGCTCCAGCCGCTCCACGGCGGGCAGCCGTACCAGCTCGGCCAGGAGGGGGCGCAGGGGGTGGCGTCGGTGCAGATCGTCCGCCCGGTAGGAGGCGAACACCGCCAGCCGGTGCGTGGGCGCGCCGCCGGCCGGCCGCTGCAGGATGCCGCGGCTGAGCAGGAAGCGCAGCAGGTCCCGAGAGGACTGGTCGGCCCAGTGCAGGTCCTCCAGGACCAGCAGCAGCGGAGCGATCTCCGACAGGTCGGCCAGCAGCCCCGCCATGCCCTCGAACAGCCGCAGCCGCCCTCCGCCACTGTCCGAACGCGTGGCGGGGCTCCCTTCGTCCCGCACCGCGTCCGTCCCGGCACCCCGCAGCCGGTCCACCACCGGATGCCGGGCCAGCGCATCGGAGAACCGCTCGTCGGCCGCCAGCGCGCCCAGGATCTCGGTGAACGGCAGATACGGCAGCCCGACGTCACCGAGGTCGACGCAGTGTCCGGTGAGGACCGTCATCCCGGCCCGGGTGGCTCGTCCCGCAACCTCGTCCAGCACGCGGGTCTTGCCCACCCCGGCGTCCCCGGCGAGCAGCACGGCCCGGGCCTCCCCGCCCCGGGCACGCTCCAGCATTCCGTCGAGCCGGGCGATCTCCTCGTCCCGGCCGATCAGCGGCGTGGTGAACATGGTCTGCGGCACGGATCCATCCTGGCACGCGCCACTGACAAGTCCGCGGCGCTTCGGGAGCGCCCCAAAGGGGCGCGGGGCTGTATCGATTTGCGGCACCGCTGCGTCGGCGCGACCAGCCACGACGTACCCGCAGACAATTCACCGCATCACCGGCGGAGCGCTCAGCGCAGCGTCTGCGCCCAGTTCGCTGGCACCCGCCCGGCAGGGCCCGGCGCCGGCTGGTCCGCGGGATGGCTCACCGGGGGAGCGAGGTCGGGCCCGGACTCGTACAGCTCCTTGGTGTCGAAGTTCCAGAACCATTCCTCGCCCGGCTCGAAACTGCGGATCACCGGGTGGCCGGTCTCCCGGTAGTGGGCGGTGGCGTGCTTGGCGGGCGAGTCGTCGCAACAGCCGATGTGCCCGCACTGCGCGCAGCGCCGCAGATGGAACCACCAGCCGCCGACCGCGTCGCACTCGACGCACCCGCTGCCGCTCGGCGGGACGGCGGGGTCGATTCCGTTGCCACTGGTCATGCGGGCTCCTCCGGTGTGTCGTCGTCCGTCGCGGTCAGGGGCAGCAGGACCTGGAAGCGGGTGTCGCCGGGTTCGGACTCCACCTGGAGGGTGCCGTGGTGCTTGTTCACGACAATCCGCCAGGAGATGTCCAGACCCAGCCCGGTGCCCTCGCCCACCGGCTTGGTGGTGAAGAACGGGTCGAAGATGCGGCCGCGGATCTCCTGCGGCACGCCGGGCCCGGTGTCGCGGAACTCCACCAGCAGCCGGTCGTGGTCGCGAGCCGTCCGCACCGTCAACGTGCCTTCTTGGCCGGTGCTGTTGATGGCGTGGACCGCGTTGTCGATCAGGTTGGTCCACACCTGGTTCAGCTCCGCCGGGTAGGCCGGGATCTTCGGCAGGGTGCGGTCGTAGTCCTTGACGACCTCGATCCGTGAACCGATCTTGCCCGAGAGCATCAGCAGTGTGCTGTCGAGGAGTTCGTGGACGTCGGCACTCTGGTAGGGGGCCCGGTCGAGCTGCGAGTACTGCTTGGCCGCGTCGACCAGGTGCGAGATACGCGTCGTGGAGTCCTCGATCTCGTCCATCAACAGCTCGGTCTCGACCGTGTAGTTGAGCCAGCCGATCGCCCCGGGCAGGATCTCCGGATCCACGTCCGCCGCCACCTGGTCCAGCCAGTCGATGTCCAGACCGGCCTGCACGAACGTGGGCGCGAGCCGCCAGCCGTCCGGGATGCCGTGGTCGTCGAGCCAGTCGGTGAGGGCGTCCTCCCGGTCGGCGGCCTCCAGCGGGCTCAACGTCGGCGCCTTGGCGACGAGTTCGGCGGTGCGCTCCTGGACCTCGATGAGGTTGGCCAGGGCCTCGCGCGGATACGGGCCCGCGGAGATGACGCCCAGCTTGTGCCGCATCTTCGCGACCCGCTCGCGCAGCGTCGCGGTGGCCCGCACGGCCGCCGCCGCCGGATTGTTGAGCTCATGGGTGAGCCCGGCGGACAACGAGCCCAGCGCCAGCAGCCGTTCGCGCTGCCCGATGGCCCGCTGCGTGCTCTTCGAACCGAAGAACAACCCCTCCAGCAGATGGACCGCCATCGGGAACCACTCCTGCATGACGGCCGCGAACGTGTCCGCGGGCAGCACGAAGAACCGCGTCTGCTCCGTCACGCGCATGGAGTTGTTGTACAGCTGCCGGACCCGGTCCCCGAGGTAGGCCTGCATGGCGCCCGAGTACACGCCGGGCTGCGAGGTGCGGGTCACCTCGACGTCGTCACCGCCGACCCGGCGGGAGAGCACGACCGTACCCTCGATCATCACGAAGAAGCAGGTCGCGGGCTCGCCCTCGGTGTACACGGGCCCCGCCTCGAACCGCTCCACCCGCCCCTCGCTGCACAGCCGCCCGAGCTGCTGAGGGGTGAGCTTCTCGAACAGGAACAGCGAACCGATCTCCTGCGGGCTGCAGGGCATGACCTGCCCGCTCACGACTGCTCCAGATACCGGTGGACGAGCATCACGGCCATGGCTCCCTCTCCGACGGCGGACGCGACCCGTTTCGCGGACTCGGCGCGGGCGTCGCCCGCCACGAACACGCCGGGAATGTTGGTCTCCAGGTGATACGGCGGCCGGTCCAGCTCCCAGTCCGCCGGCGGGCGCCCGTCCGGGGTCAGATCGGGCCCGGCGAGGATGAACCCGTGCTCGTCGCGCAGCACCGTGCCGTCGAGCCAGTCGGTCAGCGGGGCCGCACCGATGAACACGAACATCCACTGCGCGTCGACGAGTTCCGTCTCGCCGGTCTCCGTGTCGCGCAGGGTGAGCTGTTCCAGCCGGCCGGAGCCGTGCGCGGACTCGACGACCGTGCGGGCGCGCACCGAGATGTTGGGCGCCTCGTTGATCTGCTGGATCAGGTAGTACGACATCGACGCGGACAGGTCCGGCCCGCGCACCAGCAGCGTCACCGACTTGGCGCCCCGGGACAGGTACATCGCCGCCTGCCCGGCCGAGTTGGCGCCGCCGACGATGTACACGTCGTGGCCCTGGCAGGAGGCCGCCTCGGTCAGCGCCGAGCCGTAGAACACCCCGCAGCCCGTCAGGTCGTTGCAGCCCGGCGCGTCGAGCTGCCGGTACGACACGCCGGTCGCCAGGATCACGCTGTGCGCGGCGACCGCCGAGCCGTCGGAGAACCGCACGGTCCGCGCGGCCCCGTTGACCTCGAGTCCCGTCACCTGGCGCGCGGTGAGGATCTCGGCGCCGAACTTCGCCGCCTGGCGCCGCGCCCGATCGGTCAGCTGCGCCCCCGACACGCCGTCCGGGAAGCCCAGGTAGTTCTCGATCCGCGAGCTCTGCCCCGCCTGCCCGCCGGTCGCCGACCGCTCCACGAGCACGGTCCGCAAGCCCTCCGAGGCCCCGTACACGGCGGCCCCGAGCCCGGCGGGCCCGCCGCCGATGACGACGAGGTCGTAGAAGTCCGCCGCCGGCGTGGTCGCCAGTCCCACCTGCGCGGCCAGCTCGGGCGCCTCCGGCTCGACCAGGGGCGTCCCGTCCGGGGTGATCACGAGCGGCAGCCGCTGCCCGTCCTGCCCGGCCGCCGCCAGCAGCCGCCTGCCCTCGGGCTCGTCCGCCGAGTACCAGCGGTAGGGCACCTGGTTGCGGGCCAGGAACTCCCGTACGTCCGAGGACCGCGCCGACCAGCGGTGCCCGACCACCTTCGTGCTGGGCACCGGCCGGAAGTCGCTGCAGCGCCAGGCCTCCAGCAGGTCGTCGAGAACGGGGTAGAGCTTCTCCTCGGGCGGGTCCCAGGGCTTGAGCAGATAGTGGTCCAGGTCGACGACGTTGATCGCGTCGATGGCCGCGCTGGTGTCCGCGTACGCGGTCAACAGCACCCGCCGGGCACCCGGATACACATCCAGGGCCTGCTCCAGGAACTCGATGCCGTTCATCTGCGGCATGCGGTAGTCGGCCAGGATCACGGCCACCAGGTCGCCGCGCAGCTTCAGCTCCCGCAGCGCGTCCAGCGCGGATTCGCCGGACTCCGCGCGCACGATCCGGTACGACTCGCCGTAGCGCCGCCGCAGATCACGGGCCACGGCCCGGGAGACTCCCGGATCGTCGTCCACGGTCATGATGACGGTCCGCGCTGCGTCGGACGCCTGTGCCATACGTCTCCCACCCCGAGTGGCCGGATGCTCGGCGCGGGGACCTCGTCACCGCGCCGGCTCCGCCCATCGTATGTTCGATCGTCCCGGTTCGCTCCGGGACGAGTCAGGCGGCCCGTGAGCGGAGCACGCAGAACTCGTTGCCCTCGGGGTCGGCCAGCACCACCCACGTCTGCTCGCCCTGTCCGACGTCCACGCGCCGCGCGCCCAGCGCCAGCAGCCGGTCCACCTCGGCGTCCTGGTCGTCGGGGCGGAAGTCGAGGTGCAGGCGGTTCTTGACGGTCTTGCCCTCCGGTACCGGGGCGAAGATCAGTCCTGGCAGTCGGTCCTTCTCGGGCCGGATCTCGAACTCGTCGGCCGCGTCGTTGACCACGACCCAGCCGAGCGCCTCGGCCCACCACCGGCCCAGCGCGACGGCGTCGGCCGCGTCGACGTTCACTTGCCCCCATTCCATGGCCATGGCAGGAGCGTAGTGAAGACTGGATCCGAGCGACCTGATCACGAGACTGGGAGGCAGCCGCATGACCCGCCCGATCACCGCAGGTGTCGACGGAACCGAGGAGAGCATTGCGGCACTTCACTGGGCGGCGCGGGAGGCGGTGCGCCGGGGGCTGGCGCTGCGCGTGGTGCAGGCGTGGCGTTTCCAGCCGTACGAGTCGATCGACGCGGCGGACCCGGGCACCCAGGCCGGCTGGGTGAAGGACGCGCTGGCCGAGGTTGTGCGGAGTGTCACCGCGCGCCATCCGGACCTCGACGTCACCACGGACGTCGTGGCGGGAGAGACGGTCGACACGCTGCTCGCGGCGGCTGCGGAGTCCGAGATGCTGGTGCTCGGCTCACGCGGGCACGGGCCCGTCGTCGGCTTCCTGCTCGGCTCCGTGGGGCAGCAGGTGATCGCCGAGGCGACGCGGCCCGTGGTGCTCGTGCGCGCGGGCGACCAGCCGACGGCCGAGGCCGCCGGACGGGAGGTGGTCGTCGGTCAGCAGGGCCAACCGGACGACAGCGCCGACGCCCTGCGGTTCGCCTTCGAGACGGCGGCCGCTCGCGGCGCCACCGTGCGTGCGGTGCGGGCCTGGACGCTGCCGCCGGTGTTCGCGTACAGCCTGGGCTCGATGCACCTCCTGGACGAGGCAGGAGGCCTGGAACCGTTCGAGGCGAAGGCACTGGCCGCCGCACTGCAGCCCTGGCGGGAGCGCTTCCCCGATGTGCATGTGATCGAGCACCTGGAGATCGGCAGTGCGGGCCAGGTGCTGCTGTCGGTGGCCGGACGGGCCCAGCTGATGGTCGTCGGCCGGCGCGCGCACCGCACGGCCGTCGGCGCCCGCATCGGCTCGGTGGCGCACGGCGTCCTGCACCACGCCGACTGCCCGGTGGCCGTGGTACCGCACGCCTGAGTCACTCCGGGGTGACCGGCTCCAGGGTCTCGCGCGCCTTGGGCAGCACGTTCTCGATGTAGTCCTCGACCGCCGTGTCCAGCCCTATGTCGTGCTGCGCCCGCTCGGACAGGTACCAGCGGTGTTCGAGCAGCTCGTGGTAGATCTCCGCCGGGTCCATCGCGCCGCGCAGTTCGAGGGGTACGGCGCGCACGGTGGGCCGGAAGACGTCCCGTACCCAGCGGTGGGCCAGCACCTCGGGGCGGGCCGCGAGGGGGTCGCCGGGCGCGTAGTCGTCCTGGGTGGCCATCCAGCTCTCCAGGTCGTTCAGCAGCCGCCGCGCCTGGTTCTCCTCCGCGTCCAGCCCGGTCAGTCGCAGCAACTGGCGCTGGTGGTGGCCGGCGTCGACGACCTTGGGGACGAAGGTGACGGTGTCCCCGTTGGAGGAGTGCTGGATCTGCATCTCGGCCACGTCGAAACCGAGCTCGTTGAGGCGGCGGATGCGGCGCTCGATGTAGTGGTACTTGCCGGCCGGGTACACGGACGTGCGGGTCAGCTCCTGCCACAGGTCCCCGTAGCGGGCGCAGATCTCCATGCCGAACTCGACCGGGTCGACGGACGGGTGCAGCGCCCCCGAGGCCTCCAGGTCCAGCAGCTCGCCGCTGATGTTCACCCGGGCGAGATCCAGGTCGTACTCGCGCTGTCCGCCGCTGAGCCGGGGATGCAGATCGCCGGTCTCGGCGTCCACGAGGTAGGCGGCGTAGGCGCCCGCGTCGCGCCGGAAGAGGGTGTTGGACAGTGAGCAGTCGCCCCATGCGAACCCGGCGAGATGCAGGCGCACCAACAGCACGGCCAGCGCGTCCATGAGGCGGTGCATGGTGGCCGGTCGCATCGTCGTCTCGAACATCGAGCGGTACGGCTGCGAGCCGCGCAGATGCCGGGTGATCAGCACCGGTTCCAGCGGGTCGCCGTCCTGGCCGGCGCGTCCGGTGACCACGGCCAGCGGGTCCACCGCGGGGATGCCCAGCCGGTCCAGGTCGCGCAGCAGCTCGTACTCGCGCAGGGCGGGCCGTTCGGCGAGTTCCTTGACGGCGATCACCTCGTCGCCGGCGCGGGCGTAGCGCACGACGTGGCGGGATATGCCGCGCGGCAGCGGGACGAGGTATTCGTCGGGCCACTCCTCCAGGGGCAGATGCCAGGGCAGGGCCAGCAGGAGCGCGGGGTGCTCCGGGTTCGTCGCGCTGATCTGCAGTGCCATGGCGTGCGTGTCCTTGCCTCGCGGGTGATCGTCACCTCACCTTAGAGGGCACGCTCCTTGGCCTGAAGTGCCGCTTCACGTACTGGACCGCGATGCACCGGGCCGTGTCCCGGCAGCAGCAGTTCGCCGTCCAGTGCGGCCAGGATGTCCAGCGAGGCCACGGCACGGGCCCGCTCGTGGTGGAACATGTCGGGCAGCAGCTGCGGCCCCTGGATCCGCGAGGTGGCGTGGCCGGTGGCCAGGGCGTCGCCCGAGATCAGCACCCCGCTGTCCGGCAGGTGGAAGGCCGCGTGGCCGTCGGTGTGGCCGGGCGTGTGCACCGGCACGGGGCGGCCCGGCAGGTCCAGCGGGCCCGCCGCCGGGAACGGCTCCGGGGCGGCGACCGGCACATGGGCCATGCCGCCGGCGCGCAGGGTGTGCACCGACCAGGGCAGGACCCCCGGCCGCCAGCTGTTCCTCACGACCTGCCCGACGGTTACCTGCTGGAGGAACTCCCGGCGCGCGTGCGGCACTTCGGCCTCGTGGAGATACACCGGTGTGCCGTAGGTGCAGCGCAGATACTCGGCGGATCCCAGATGGTCGTTGTGCGCATGGGTGATCAACACCGCCGCGACGGCCTCCGGCGCACCGCCCACCGCCTCCAGCGAGGCGAGCAGCTGCTCCCGGTCTCCGAGGTAGCCGGTGTCCACCAGGGTGATCTCGTCGCCCTCGGTGAGGATCACCCAGTTGGTGTTGCTGCCGTGTACCAGGTGAATGCCGTCGGCGACTTGCCGCACGTCTGCCTGCATGATTGCCCCGCGTGGTGAGGTCCCTGCCCGACGGCACAAGCAAAGCAGACCCGGCCCGCACCGGAAGCGGCAGGTCCACGCCAATCTGCGGACTCAGGGGTACATGCCGAAGGGCTGCCTCCGGCACCGTCCGCCGGAGGCAGCCCCCTGCGTGCAGCAGAAGCGGCCGCCTCTCCGCCTCACTGCACGCCGTGCGGGCGGAACTGGATGCTGATGCGCGGTCCCGCGGCGCGTGTGGTCTTCGGGACGCAGTGCTCCCAGGTCCGCTGGCAGGAGCCGCCCATCACGATGAGATCGCCGTGCCCCAGCGGGCGCCGCACGCTCTCCCCGCCCCCCATCGGACGCAGCATCAGGTCGCGGGGCGTGCCCACGGAGAGGATGGCGACCATGGTGTCCTCGCGGGCGCCGCGCCCGATCCGGTCGCCGTGCCAGGCGACGCTGTCCCGCCCGTCGCGGTAGTAGCAGAGCCCCGCCGTGGTGAACGGCTCGCCCAACTCGTCGGCATAGTGCGCGGACAGCGCCTCGCGCGCCTCGTCCAGCACCGGGTGCGGGAGTGTGTCGCCCGCACCGTAGAACGCGAGCAGCCGTGGTACGTCCACGACCTGGTCGTACATCTTGCGGCGCTCCGCACGCCAGGGCACCTCGGCGGCCAGCTGTTCGAACAGAGTGTCCGAGCCGGCGAGCCATCCGGGCAGGACGTCGATCCAGGCGCCGAGGCCGAGGTGCGTCCGGCGGATCCCGTCGAGGGAGCCGAGACGCAACTCGTCGGTCTGGTCGAACAGTGAGCCCTGGAGGTGTGTGTCCACAGATCCAGCGTACCCCTCTATTCGAAAATCTGTTCCTATCGGTCGGAGTGGCGCCAGGCCCACCTTCCGATACATCGATGTATCGGATACATTCCTGTATCGAACGGAGGTCGAAGAGATGCCGACCGAGCAGACGGCCCCACGTGTGACCAGGCGCCGGGTCCGCACCCGCGCCAACCTCCTCGACGCCGCCTTCGCCGTGTTCGCCGCCAAGGGCTTCGGGCGGGTCTCCATCGAGGAGGTCTGCGAGGCCGCCGGGTACAGCAGGGGGGCCTTCTACTCCAACTTCGACAGCCTGGACGAGCTGTTCTTCGCCCTCTACCGGCAGCGTGCCGACCTCATCGCGGACCAGGTCTCCGGTGCCCTCGCCCTGGACGGACCGGACCTGGACGTGCCCGCCGCAGTCGACCGCGTCACCGAAGTACTGCTCCTCGACCTGGACTGGCTGCTGGTGAAGACGGACTTCCTGGTGCACGCCGCCCGCGATCCCCAGGTCGCCGAGACCCTGCTGGAACACCGGGCGCGGCTGCGGCAGGCGGTCGCCGACCGGCTCGCCCGCGCGCACGGCCTCGCCCAACTGCCCGCCGTGCTCGGCGACATCGACGGCGCGGCGCACGCCGTGGTCGCCGCGTACGACGGTGTCACCACCCAACTGCTGCTGGACAAGGACGTCGACGGCGCCCGCGGCTGGCTCAAGCAACTGCTCACCGCGCTGCTGACCGACGGCAGCAACACCTCCCGATGAGATCCCCGAACCAGCCCCCTCAGCCAGACCACCCAACGAGCAAAGGAACCCTCGCCATGGATGCGGACGTCATCGTCGTCGGAGCGGGCCTCGCGGGCCTGGTCGCCGCGCACGAGCTCACCAGCCGGGGCCGCAGGGTCGCACTGGTCGACCAGGAGAACGCCGCCAACCTGGGCGGCCAGGCGTTCTGGTCCTTCGGCGGGCTGTTCCTCGTCGACTCCCCGGAGCAGCGCCGTCTGGGCATCAAGGACTCCTTCGACCTCGCCTGGAACGACTGGCAGGGCAGCGCCGGGTTCGACCGGGTCGACGACGAGGACTCCTGGGCGGTGCGCTGGGCCCGCGCCTACGTCGAGTGGGCGGCGGGCGAGAAGCGGTCCTGGCTGGACGGGCAGGGCATCAAGCTGCTGCCGACGGTCGGCTGGGCCGAACGCGGCGACCTGCGGGCCGACGGGCACGGCAACTCCGTCCCCCGCTTCCATGTCACCTGGGGCACCGGCACCGGCGTGGTGGAGCCGTTCGTCGACCACGCCAAGCAGGCCGCCCGCGACGGACTGCTGACCTTCTACCACCGTCACCAGGTCGACGAGCTGGTGATCGAGGAGGGCGCCGCCCGCGGAGTGCGCGGCACGGTGCTCGCCGAAGACCGCTCGCCCCGGGGCGTCGCCTCCAACCGCGACCGCATCGGTGACTTCGAACTCACCGCCCAGGCCGTCGTCGTCACCACCGGCGGCATCGGCGCCAACCACGACATCGTCCGCCGCTACTGGCCCGAGCGCCTCGGTACCCCGCCCACCGGGATGGTCACCGGCGTCCCCGCGTACGTCGACGGCCGTATGCTCGACATCAGCGCCGAGGCCGGCGTGCGCCTGGTCAACCGCGACCGCATGTGGCACTACACCGAGGGCCTGCAGAACTGGGACCCGATCTGGCCCGGCCACGGCATCCGCATCCTGCCCGGCCCGTCCTCCCTCTGGTTCGACGCCCTCGGCCGCCGACTGCCCGACCCCTGCCTGCCGGGCTACGACACCCTCGGCACCCTCAAGTACCTGCGCACCACCCCGGACATCGCGGACTACGACCACTCCTGGTTCATCCTCACCCAGAAGATCATCGAGAAGGAGTTCGCGCTGTCGGGCTCCGAGCAGAACCCCGACATCACCGCCAAGGACAAGGGCGCGGTCCTCAAGAACCGCCTCGGCAAGGGCGCCCCGGCCCCGGTCGACGCGTTCCTGCGCAAGGGCGCCGACTTCGTGACCGCACCCACCCTGGAGCAACTCGTCACCAAGATGAACGAGTTGACGGACAAGCCGCTGCTCGACGCGGACGTCCTGCGCCGCCAGATCGAGGCACGCGACCGGCAGATCGCCAACCCCTACAGCAAGGACTCCCAGATCCAGGGCATCCGCAACGCCCGCCGCTACATCGGCGACCGCCTCGGCCGCGTCGCCACCCCGCACCGCATCCTCGACCCGGCGGCCGGCCCGCTCATCGGCGTCAAGCTGCACGTCCTCACCCGCAAGACGCTCGGCGGCATCCAGACCGACCTCGACTCCCGCGCCCTGGGCGCCGACGGCAACCCGATCGACGGCCTCTACGCGGCCGGCGAGGTGGCGGGCTTCGGCGGCGGAGGCGTGCACGGCTACAACGCCCTGGAGGGCACCTTCCTCGGCGGCTGCCTCTTCTCCGGGCGGGCGGCCGGCCGGGCGGCGGCGAAGCAGACCGCCTGAGCGACGGGCGGGCGGCAGGGCCGGTCGGGGAATCCGACCGGCCCTGCCGCGTCCTCGCGTGAACGGCGCGCCGCTGCAAGGGCATTGACGCACGGCCACCTCCGCTGCTTCAGTGGCTGAGCCACTCATCCACTGCTTCGCTGCGAGGAGGCATCCGTGGAGGCACTGCCCCGCGAGACGATCGTGGACGTCCTTGAGGCCCGGCTGCGCGAGGACATCCTGGCCGGACGCCATCCGGCGGGCAGCTATCTGCCCCCGGAGCGTCAACTGGCCGACGGCTACGGCGTCACCCGCACCACCCTCAAACACGCCTTCGGCCGTCTCGTCCAGGCAGGCCTGCTGGAGACCCGGCACGGCGTCGGCACCAAGGTCCGCGACTACGCCCGGCTGGGCGGCGCGGACCTCCTGCCGATGCTCGTGCGGCACGACGCCAAATGGGTCCGCGAGATCTTCGAAGTACGGCGGTCCGTGGGCGCGTTGATCGCCGAGCGGGCGGCGGCCCGGGCCACCCGGGCCCACCACGCCGAACTGCGCCGTCTCCTGGAGGCCGTACGGGACGCGGACGGCGCGGACGCCGTACAGCTGGCCGACGTCGAGGTGCACCGGGCCCTCGCCCGCGCAACCGGAAACCGGGTCTACGTCCTGCTGACCAACACCCTCTTCAACGCCTACCTCCCCGTCCGCGCCGCCCTGCGCGGGCCCTTCACCGACGCCGGAACCGCCCACCGGCGCCTCGCCCCCGTGGTGGAGGCGGTGACGTCCGGCGACGGCCGCCAGGCCCACGCGGCCGCCGATGCCTATCTGCGCGACACCGAGCAGATCATGCTGGAGGGGCTGGTGTGAGGGTCACCTCGTTCACGGAGACCATGCTCGGCACGGTCCGGGTCGACGGCCGGGATCCGGTCCGCCGTATCCGCCTCGACCTGCGGGCCGAGACCGACCAGGTCCTGCGCCCGCACCGCACCACCCGGGCCCGGCTCGGCGGCCGTATACGCATCGGCGAACTGGCCGACGACCCGGACGCCACAGGCGAGTTGGAGATCTCACCGCTCGCCCGCCGCCGCATCCGCTACCGGCTGACGTTCACCGCCGACGGCCGCCTCATGGTCCTGGACGGCTGGAAGTCCGTGACCCCGCGCCATCCGGTGAGGTCGATGACCGTGCTGCCGTTCACGCTGTACGAGGACAGTGTGCGGGTCGGCGAGGGTACCCTCCGTTTCCCCGTCACCACCGGCCTGGCGCCCTTCCTCCTGAGCTTCCGCTTTCCCCGGCGGGAGGACCCGGCCCAGTACCTCGCACCGCGCTGGGACGGCGGCCCCGGCCGCACCGAGGTCTGGTACACCACCCTGACCGACCCCACCACCGGAACCGGCATCTGGCTCCACCACGAACTGGTCTCGCCCACCGACGGATCCGCGCCGCACACCCACGGCTGGGCCGCCGCCTTCCCACCCGACGGAGAGGTCCGCCACGTCCGCTTCGGACCTGCCCCCTGGGACAAGCCCACGTGCGGATTCACATCCCCCGGCGTCTCAGTCGCCCCGGGACGACTGACCGGAACCGCCGCGGACTTCCACTGGGATCTCACCGAGCATCCCCTGGCCGCACCCCTGTTCACCTTCCCCCGCTGGTCCTGGCGGCACCCCCTGCTCCCCGCCGCCCACATGCTCCCGGCGGCCCGGGCCACGTACGACGGAACCTTCAGCGACGGACAACAGACGCTGACCCTGCGCGGCGCCCCCGGTGCCTCCGCCCGTATCCACGGCCACGGCAACGCCCGCCGCTGGGCGTGGCTCCACGCGGAACTGGGCGACGGCGATGTGCTCGATGTGATCGCCGCGGTGTCCACACGGCCCGTGCTACGGCAGCTGCCACCGCTCGTCTTCCTGCGGCTGAGGCACCGCGACCGCACCTGGCCACGCCGGGCGGAGCGCTCCGCGGTGGGTCT
The DNA here is from genome assembly GCF_039532765.1 of Streptomyces longisporus. Classification (NCBI taxonomy): domain Bacteria; kingdom Bacillati; phylum Actinomycetota; class Actinomycetes; order Kitasatosporales; family Streptomycetaceae; genus Streptomyces; species Streptomyces longisporus. Next base: position 36,661 of record NZ_BAAASG010000002.1, on the reverse strand, counting down.
GTTCGGCATCGGACGGTTCCGCGCCCGCATCGCACTGCCCGAGTGGACGGTGACCGGCCGCACGCTGCTGCGCCGCATCCGCGTCGAGGTCACCCAGCCGGCCGAGCGCACCCTCGCCCTGGACTACCGCGACCCGGACGGCGCCCCGGCGGTCTGCCGCAACAGCGAGAGCGCCGACGCGAAGATCCTCCTGGAGCGCTGGTGGGGCCACTGGCGCCCCGAAGCCACATGGACGCTGGAGGGCACCGTGCATGCCGAGGTGGGGGAGCGGTGAGCGGGCGGGGGCTGGTGGCCGCTCTGCTTGCCGATGCCGGTGACGAGGGGTGGCTCGCTCGGGTGCCCGGTCGGCTCGCGGTCCTGGACGGCGGGCGCCGTTTGATCGCTCTCGCTCTCGAAGCGTCGTGGATGCTGGAGGGCACCGTGCATGCCGAGGTGGGTGAGCGGTGAGCGGGCGGGGGCTGGTGGCTGCTTTGCTTGCCGATACCGGTGACGAGGGGTGGCTCGCTCGGGTGCCCGGTCGGCTCGCGGTTCTGCACGGCGGGGGCCGCTTGATCGCTCTCGCTCTCGAAGCGTCGTGGATGCTGGAGGGCACCGTGCATGCCGAGGTGGGTGAGCGGTGAGCGGGCGGGGGCTGGTGGCTGCTTTGCTTGCCGACGTCGGTGACGAGGGGTGGCTCGCTCGGGTGCCCGGTCGGCTCGCGGTTCTGCACGGCGGGCGCCGTTTGATCGCTCTCGCTCTCGAAGCGTCGTGGATGCTGGAGGGCACCGTGCATGCCGAGGTGGGGGAGCGGTGAGCGGGCGGGGGCTGGTGGCTGCTTTGCTTGCCGACGTCGGTGACGAGGGGTGGCTCGCTCGGGTGCCCGGTCGGCTCGACGCGTTCCTGGCTGCGCTGCCCGGGCCCGTACGGGCCGCAGTGCAGGGCGCCGCGCTCGCCGTCGACGCGTACGCCGTCCTGCACAGCGGGCGTCGGCTGGGCGCCGCGCTCGCCGTCGACGCGTACGCCGTCCTGCACAGCGGGCGTCGGCTGGGCGCCCTCACTCCCGACGAGCGCGAGACGGTGCTCGGCTCCCTTGCCGCGCGCCCCGGACTCGTACCGGCGCTGGATCTTCTCAAGGTTCCCGTGCTGCTCGCCGCGGCCACCGAGCGAACGCCCGCCCCGCGGGCGCCGATTGCACCCGAGGATCCACCCCTGGACTGCATCCCCGCCGCGGAGTGGCCCGCGCGGGCCACCGCGGACGCCGTCGTCGTGGGATCGGGCGCCGGAGGCGCCGTCGCCGCCCGTACTCTCGCGCGGGCGGGACTCGCCGTCGTCGTGCTGGAGGAGGGCGAGCACCACACGACGGCCTCCTTCGGCCGCCGGGCACCGCTGGACCGTTTCACCGATCTGTACCGGGACGGCGGAGCGACCGCCGCGCTGGGCGATCCGCCGCTGCTGCTGCCGGTCGGACGGGCCGTCGGCGGTACCACCGTCGTCAATTCCGGGACCTGCTACCGCACGCCGGACCACGTCCTCGACCGCTGGCGCAGCCGCCACGGCTTCCGCCTCGCCGACGGCTTTCCCGCACGGCTGGACGAGATCGAACGCACCCTGCGCGTCGCCACCCAGCCCCTCGACGTCCTCGGCGTCAACGGCCTGCTCGCCCTGGCCGGCGCCGAACGACTTGGCTGGCGGGCCGGCCCGCTGCGTCGCAACGCACCGGGCTGCAAGGGCTCCTGCCAGTGCGTGGTGGGCTGTCCCACCGGCGCGAAGCAGAGCGTGCAGCTGTCCGTGCTGCCCGACGCGTGCGCCCACGGAGCGCGCATCGTCACCGGGGCACGCGTGCTGCGGATCCTGCTCGACCACGACCGCCCCGGCCCGCCACGGGCAGCCGGGGTCCTGGCCCGACGGGCGGACGGCAGCGAACTGGAGATCCTCAGCCCCCTCGTCGTCACGGCCGCGGGCGCCCTGCAGACCCCGCCGCTGCTGCGCCGCAGCGGCCTGGGCGGTCATCCCCGCCTGGGCCGCAATCTCAGCGTGCACCCGGCCACCAGCGTCGCCGGCCGCTTCACGGAACCGGTCACCTCCTGGGAGGGCGTCCTGCAGAGCACCGGCGTCGAGGAGTTGCACGACCACGGGATCCTGATCGAGGCCACCGCCAGCCCGCCCGGCATGAGCAGCTTCGTCCTCCCCGGCCTCGGGCGCGCCCTGCGCCGTGAACTGGAAGGGGCCGACCGGCTGGCCGTCCTCGGAGCCATGATCGCCGACCGGCCCTCGGGCCGGGTTCTCGGCCAGGGCCGCACCCTCGTCCGCTACCGACTGGATCCACGCGACGGCGCCCGGCTGATCACGGCCGTACGCGCCATGGGCCGCATCCTCTTCGCCGCCGGGGCCCTGGAGGTGCTCACCGGCATCCCACGGGCGCCGCGCGCCCGCACGCTCCCGGAACTCGACGCGCTGCTGGCCGGGGTCACTCCGCGAGATCTGCACCTGTCGGCCTTCCACCCGGCAGGCACGGTCGCCGCGGGCGGCGCCCCCGAGCGGGCGCCGGCCGATACCGAGGGCCGGCTGCGGGGCGTCGACGGCGTCCTCGTCACCGACGCCTCCGTGCTGCCGGGCTGCCCGGAGGTGAACCCGCAACTGAGCATCATGGCGGCCGCCCTGGCCGTCACCGAGACCTACCTCGAACGCGAACCCAGCAGCCGGAGCAGCACCTCGGCATGACTCTGCTCGGGCTCCTTGGACGCGGTCAGCAGCGTCACGGGCCCCTTGGTCGCCAACTCCCGGACGTGGTCGAGGAGTTCGGCCGCCTCCGGGGCGTCCAGCTCCGCCTCGTAACGGTCGGCGAACTCCTCGTACGACCCCTCACCCGCGTGGTACCAGCGGCGCAGCTCGGTCGAGGGGGTGAGGGCCTTGGGCCACTCGTCCACGTGCGCGGCGTCCTTGGACAGGCCGCGCGGCCACAGCCGGTCGACCAGGACGCGTACACCGTCGTCCGGCTCGGGCGGTTCGTAGACGCGACGCACACGAACGCTCACGATCGGGCCTTTCTGGGTGGCGGGTGACCTCGAGCGTAGTGCGCGGGCGTCGGGTGACGCCGTATCACTTGACCCAAACGAGAAGGAAACCGTGCAGTGCTGCCCATAACCTGGGTTCATATGATCATCAGCCACCCCCCAAGGAGTGCATGTGAGGCAGTCCAGCCGTCACGCCGTCAGACCCACCACCGTCCTTCGCCGCGAGGCCCTGACCGCGGCCGTTCCCGTCGCCCTCGCGGCACTGCTCGCCGCCGCCGGACCCGCGACCGCCGGCACCGGTGGCGCACCGGGTGTCGGTGACCCGTACTTCCCGCTCGCCGGAAACGGCGGCTACCACGTCGACCACTACGGCCTGACCCTGCGTTACGACCCGACGAGCCGTCACCTCGACGGTGCAGCCGTCCTCACCGCCCGCGCCACCCAGGACCTGACCCGTTTCGACCTCGACTTCAAGGGGCTGAAGGTCACCGGCCTGACCGTCGACCACGACCGGGCCCAGTACCGCCGCGACGGCCAGGAACTCGTCGTCACCCCGCGCCGCCCCCTGCACAAGGACGAGGAGTTCCGCGTCGCCGTCACCTACAGCGGCATCCCCGAGCAGGTCACCGACCCCGACGGCTCGGCGGACGGCTGGATACGGACCGACGACGGCGCCTTCGTCGCCGGCGAGCCGCAGGGCGCCATGACCTGGTTCCCGGCGAACAACCACCCCAAGGACAAGTCCTCGTACGACATCACGGTCACCGTCCCCGAGGGCCGCACCGCCGTTGCCAACGGCGCATTGGTCGGACAGCGGACCGCGCACGGGCAGTCCACCTTCCACTGGCGCCAGATCGAACCCATGGCGGCCTACCTCGCCACCGCGACGATCGGGAAGTTCAAGGTCGAGCAGTACACCACCCGCGACGGCATCCGCGTCTACAACGCCGTCGACCCGCGCGAGGCGTCCCGGGCGGCACCCGTCCTGAAGAAACTGCCGTCCGTCCTGGAATGGGAGAGCAGGCTCTTCGGGCCCTACCCGTTCCGCAACGCCGGGTCGATCGTGGACCACGCGCCCAACGTCGGATACGCGCTGGAGACCCAGTCGCGCCCGCTGTACGACTCGGCGCCGGACCTGAGCACCCTCGTCCATGAGAGCGCCCACCAGTGGTTCGGCGACTCCGTGTCGCTGACCTCGTGGAAGGACATCTGGCTCAACGAGGGCTTCGCGACCTACGCCGAGTGGCTCTACAGCGAGCAGCACGGCGGCGACAGTGCCCAGAAGACCTTCGACGGCCTCTACCGCCACCCGGCGAGCGACCACCTGTGGGCGTTCCCGCCCGGTGACCCGGGCAGCGGCAAGAACATCTTCGACACCCCCGTCTACGAGCGCGGTGCCATGGCCCTGCACGAACTGCGCACCGCCGTCGGCGACCGCACCTTCTTCGGCATCCTGCGGGCCTGGGCGGCCGAACACCGCGACGGGCACGGGACGACCGCACAGTTCGTCCGCCTCGCGGAGCGGAAATCCGGCAAGGACCTCAACCACCTGTTCACCACGTGGCTGTACAGTCCCGGGAAGCCGAACGAAGCCTAGAACCTGACGAGTTCCTCACATGTGTCGGTCACAGTCGACCCGTGATCATGAATGGACCCCGTGTCGCCCTGCTGGCCGCGTCCCTGTTCCTCACGGGATGCGGCGGCGGGGCGGTGGCCTCGCCGGGCCACCCGTCCGGCGCCCCCAAGGCCACGACGAGCACACCGGACGTCGCCACCCTCGCCCCGCCCTCGCCGGAGATGTCCGTCCAGGCCGCCCCGCTGCACCTGCCGGGCCTGGGGCCCAGGACACTGGCGGCGATACCCGCCGACGCCCGCCAGGCAGTCGTCGTCACCGGACGCGGCAGGAACTCCCCGCTGTCCACGGTCGTCCTGTACGAGCGCACCGAGGCCGGCTGGCAGGCCGGCGCGAGCTGGCCCGCGCACAACGCCCTCAAGGGCTGGTCCGAGCACCACACGGGCGGCGACCTGCGCTCGCCCGTCGGCGTGTACGGCCTCACCGACGCCGGCGGGCTCCTCGGCAATCCCGGCACCCGGCTGCCGTACCACCGCTCCGGCGCCTTCACCTCACCGGGCACGGGCTTCGAAGGCGAGCCCCTGGCAGGCTCCTTCGACTACGTGATCGCCATCAACTACAACCGCGAGCCCGGTACCTCGCCCCTCGACTGGACCCGTCCCCTCGGCGCGGGCCGAGGCGGCGGCATATGGTTCCACGTCGACCACGGCGGCCCCACCCATGGCTGCGTCAGCGTCTCGGAGCAGCACATGAAGGACCTGCTGCGCACGCTCGACCCCGGCCTCCACCCCGTCGTCGTCATGGGCGACGCGACGGCCCTTGCCCGCTGAAGCGCCTAGGATCCGCCGCGTGTGCGCACATGTGCTGGTCGCCGAGGACGACGAGATGCAGGCCGAACTCATACGCCGCTCCCTGCTGGCGGAGGGCCACTCTGCCACGGTGGTCCACGACGGCGCGGCCGCCCTGGACGCCGCCCGCCGGCTCAGGCCCGACCTCGTGGTCCTCGACCTGATGCTGCCCGTGGTCGACGGGTTCGGCGTGTGCCGGGTGCTGCGCGGGGGCGAGGAGGACATACCCGTGCTCATGCTGACCGCACGGTCCGAGGAGGACGACGTGCTGCTCGGCCTGGAACTGGGCGCCGACGACTACATGACCAAGCCGTACAGCCCGCGCGAGCTGATGGCCCGCATCCGTACCGTGCTGCGGCGCAGCGGCCGGACGGCCGGCGTGCGGGAGGATCCCGTCGTACGGGCGGCCGGGCTCGCCGTCGATCCGGAACGGCACGAGGTGCGCTGCGACGACGTACCCGTGGAGTGCACACCGGCCGAGTTCCAGATCCTGCTCGCCATGGCGGCGGAGCCCGAACGGGTCTTCACCCGGCGCCAGTTGCTGCAGTGCACCCGCGGTTTCGACCGGGCCTCCACCGAGCGGGCCGTCGACGTCCACATCATGAACCTGCGCAAGAAGATCGAGGCCGACCCGCGCCGGCCGGTGCGGTTGCTGACCGTGTTCGGGGTCGGCTACAAGCTCAGCGGCGGCCGTCCGTGAAGCGCCGCATACCGCTGCGCAAGCGGCTGCTGGTGCGGCTGCTGATCGCGTCGGTGCTGATCGCCGTGTGCTCGGTGGCGGCGACGGCCTGGCTGGCGGTGGAGACCACCACCCGCGCCCTGCGTGAGGAACAGGGCCAGGACCTCGCCGACGACATGCGGATCCTCGCGGAGCTCAGCGGCTATGCGGCAACCCACCCCGACTGGAAGGGCGTCGGGGCCACCGTCCGGTCCCTGGCGGCCACCATGGGCCGGCGCATCGCCCTGACCACCGCCGACCGCACCCTCATCGCCGACTCGGCGCGCAAGGGCACCTCCCTGCCGCTCGGTGCCGCCGCCACCGTCGACCCCCTGCACACCGACACCTACACCGAGACCGGCGCACAGCTGACCGGGATCGACCCCCGAGCCGTGGGACCGTACCGGCTCACGGCGAAGGAGCGCGCCAGGCTGGACGCGTTGGCGGGCAAAATGCAGACGTGCTATCGCCGGTACGGCGTCGCTGCCAAGGTCGAACAGAGCCCGAGCGGCCGCCCCATGATCGTGAATTCCGACGGCAGCGAGGTCTCCGGCTTCGTGCCCGAGGAGTGCGGCTACTACGGACTGCTCAACCCCACCGCCACCGAGGAGAAGGCACTCGGCGCCCTGACCGACGGTGCACGCACCTGCCTGCAGCAGCACGGCCTGGACCCCGGCACCCCGCTCTACCTGATGCTCAGCCCCACCGGCAGGGCCCCCGCAGGCCGGTACACCATCGCCAAGTTCGCCAAGGCGGGCGACCCGAAGGCGATGGAGACGGCGCAGACCTGCACCGACGACGCCCTGCGCGCCCAACTCGACCCGTATGTCGCCCCCGTGGCCGAGCTGTACCTCGGCGGCGACGACACCACCCCGCCCCGTTTCGACATGTCCCCGGCCAACAAGGCCAAGATCGTCGGGGCGGCCGGTCTGGTCCTCGCCGTCACCCTCGCCGTCACGGCCGTCGTCGCCACCCGGCTCGTACGGCCGTTGCGGGCGCTGACCGAGGCGGCGCAGCAGCCACCGGACCGGCATGTGCGGGTGCCGGTGACCACGCGGGACGAGACCGGCATCCTCGCCGAGGCGTTCAACGACCTCACCGAGCGGCGCGCACGCCTGGAGGCCCAGCGCAAGGCGATGGTGAGCGACATCGCGCACGAACTGCGCAGCCCGCTGACCAACATCCGCGGCTGGCTCGAGGTCACCCGCGACGGCGTCGTCGACGCGGATTCCGCGCTGCTCGGCTCACTGCACGAGGAGGCGCTGGTGCTGCAGCGCATCATCGACGACCTTCAGGACCTCGCGGCCGCCGACGCCGGGACCCTGCGCCTGCACCGCGAACCGGTCCGCGCCGACGAACTGCTGGACCAGGTCGCCGCCGCCCACCGGGTGGCCGCCGACGCGGCCGGCGTCACCGTACGCACCGAACAGGACGGCAGCCCGTGGCTCGACGCGGATCCGGTGCGCATGCGGCAGGCGCTCGGCAACCTCGTCTCCAACGCGCTGCGGCACACGCCGGCTGACGGCAGCGTCACCCTGGCCGCCCGCCGCGACGGCGACGAGGTCGTCTTCACCGTGACCGACACCGGCACGGGTATCGCGCCGGAGGACCTGCCACACGTGTTCGACCGGTTCTGGCGGGCCGAGAAGTCCCGCAGTCGCCGCACCGGCGGCAGCGGCCTCGGCCTGCCGATCGTCCGTCACCTGGTCGCCGCACACGGCGGAACGGCGGTTGCCGCGTGCGAACCGGGCGCCGGGGCCGTGTTCACCCTGCGACTGCCGGGCGCCCCGGCTCCGAAGAGCTGAGGCGCCCGGACAGGCCCTAACCGTTGCGCGCGGCCGCGCGCCGGCGCCGCCTGCGCTGCATGGCGTGCCGTTCCGTCTCTCCGGTGCCGCCCCACACGCCCAGGATCTCTCCGTGGCCCAGCGCCCATTCAAGGCACTGCTCCCGGACCGGGCAGCGGGCGCACACCGCCTTTGCCTTCTCGGTCTGCAACAACGCGGGGCCTGAGGTGCCGATCGGGAAGAACAGCTCGGGGTCCTCGTTACGGCACGCGGCCTGGTCTCGCCAGTCGTCCATGAAATGTCACCTGCGATCGAAGTCGTACGTGCCCTCGCGAATGGCTTACTCGGTTTCGAGTCACCTGTCGATGCGCGAGTGAAACGACAGAAGTCGCGCAGATACGGTGCTCATTGCTCGCGCATGCCCCACGGGGAGCCGTAGGCGGTCAGCAGATCCAGGAAAGGGCGGGCCGGGAAAGCCTCCGGGCCGAGGACGCCCGAGCCGGACCAGGCGCCGCCGGCGAGGAGTTCGAGCGCGACGACCGGATTGACGGCGGTCTGCCACACCACCGCCTGGCTGGAGTACTCCGCCATGGACCACTGGTTGTCGACCACGTGGTACAGGTACACCTCGCGCGGCACACCGTCCTTGACGCCGCGCACCCAGGTGCCCGCACAGGTCTTGCCGTGCATCCGCTCGCCCAGCGTCGCCGGATCGGGCAGGCACGCGGCGACGACGTCCCGGGGCGAGACGGCAACCGGTCCGGAGGCGCTCGGCACGGTCACCGGCGCGGTGCGGTCCAGGCCCAGCAGATGCAGCGTCTTCAGCGTCTCGATGAACTCCCGGCCCAGCCCGTACTTGAAGGTGACCCGGCGCGCGTCCACCCGGCGCGGGACGAGCAGCACCTCCTCGTGCTCCACGTTCACGCACTCGACGGGACCGATGCCCTCGGGGAAGTCGAAGACCTCCGGCTCGCTGAACGGCTCGGTGGTGAACCAGCCGCGCCCGGCCTCGTAGACCACCGGCGGGTTGAGGCACTCCTCGATGGTGGTCCAGATGCTGAAGGACGGGGCGAAGTCGTAGCCGTCGACGGTGAGGTTCGCGCCGTCGCGGACGCCGATCTCCTCGATCTCGTCGAAGAGTTCGTCGGCGGCGTACCGGGCGAAGACGTCCGAGAGACCCGGCTCCACGCCCATGCCGACCAGGGCCAGCGCGCCCGCCTTCGCCCACTCCTCGGCCTGCGCGAACTGGTCGTCGCCGAGCTTGACCCCGCACTCCGCGTACGGCCGCTCGGGGTGCGGGTGCGACAGCGACATCGCCATGTCGAGGTAGGTGGCGCCGGCGGTGCGCGCCGCGCGGAACAGCGGCATCACGAAGCGCGGGTCGGTGGCGTTGAGGAGGACGTCACAGCGGTGCCGGACCAGCAGCTCCGCCACGGCCGACTCGTCGCCCGCATCGACGCGCTCGGCGCCGAAGCGGCCGTCGTCCAGGGCCGCGACCGCCGCCTCGGCCCGTGCCGGGTCGTAGTCGGCCACCACCATCGCCTCGAAGAACGAACGGCGGGCGGCGATCCGGGTGATTGCGGTGCCGACACCGCCGGCGCCGACAAGCAGGACACGCATGACAGATCTCCCTGTCCGGAGGATTGATGACGAGGGGCCCCGCCGGAGATACAACGCCGCCGCTTCACGTAAGGTCAATGGCGTTGGCATAAGGCGCGGGAGGTTGACATGCCCAAAGCGGTGGTGCCCGAGGACAAGCGGCGCAGGCGCCGGCCCACCAAGAGCGGCACGGTCCTGTCGGAGCGGCTGATCGTCGAGACCGCGCTGCGGATGCTGCGCGAACACGGCAGCGCGGGCCTCACCGCCCGCCGCCTGGGTCTCGCCCTGGACGCCGACCCGAGCACCCTCTACCGCTACTTCCGCGGCATGGACGAGCTCACCCTCGCCATCGGCGACGCGCTCATCGGCCAGGCCCTCGACGGCTGGCGCCCGACGGGGGAGTGGCGGGCGGACCTGCGCGCGGTCGGCCTGCGCATCCACGCCGCCTATCTCGCCCACCCGCAGGCCGCGGTGCTGACCACCAGTCGGGTCACCGGCCGGGCCAACGAACTGGCCGCCGACGAGGCCGTGCTGGACGTCCTGCGGACCGCCGGATTCCCGCTCCCGGACACGGTGCGCATCTACCACGCCTTCATCGACCAGACCCTGGCCTTCGCCGCCCTCGACGCCGCCTCCCTCGCCCTGCCCAGCGCCGCCCTGCGCGCCGACGAGGACATGTGGCGCTCGACGTACGCCCGGCTGCCCCGCAGCACCCATCCGCGGATCGCCGAGGCGGCGCCCCTGCTGGCGGCCCGCATGGTCGGCAGCGCCTATCCGACGGCACTGGAGATGCTGCTGGACAGCGCCGCGGCGCAGCTGGCGGCACTGGGTTCCTGACGCAATCCGCCCACTCGATTGCTTGATGCAAGTCACGTCTCTATAGTCGGTCGAGTCGATTGCATCAAACAATCGACGGCTCGGTGCCGGAGGCGGAACATGGAGCGTCGCTGGAAGGTCCTCGTCGTCACCTCGGCCGTGGTCTTCATGGCCCTGCTGGACGTCACCATCGTGAACATCGCGTTCACCGACCTCGGGCGGTCGTTCCCGCGCGATTCCCTCGCCGACCTGTCGTGGGTGCTGAACGGATACAGCGTGGTGTTCGCCGCCGCCCTCGTACCCGCAGGCCGCCTGGCCGACCGGTACGGACGCCGGCGGCTCTTCCTCGCCGGGCTGCTGCTCTTCCTTGCCGCGTCCGTGACGAGCGGCCTGGCCGCGTCGGTGCCGGTCCTCGTCGCGGCCCGGGTCGTGCAGGCACTGGGCGCCGCGACCGTGCTGCCGACCTCGCTGAGCCTGACGCTGCCGGAGTTCGCGCCCGAGCGGCGCGGCACCGCGATCGCCCTGTCCACGGCCGCGGGCGCGGTCGCCGCCGGTGTCGGACCCTCGCTCGGCGGACTGCTGGTGGACTGGCAGGGCTGGCGTGCGGTGTTCTTCGTCAACCTGGTCATCGGGCTGCCCGCACTCGTGGCGGCCGCACGGCTGTTGCGCGAGAGCCGCGACGAGCAGGCGACGGGCGTTCCCGACGTGCTGGGAGCCCTGCTGCTGGTCGGTGCCGTGGGCGGCCTCGCGCTGGGCATCGTCAAGGGCGCGGACTGGGGCTGGAGTTCGGGCGGAGTGCTCGCCGCCTTCGGGACCGCCGCCGTACTGCTGCCGCTGTTCGTCCTGCGGTCCGTCACCCACACCACACCGGTGGCCGACCTCGGCCTGTTCCGCCTGCGCTCCTTCACGGTGGCCACCGTCGGCACGTTCGTCTTCGGCGCCGGGTTCTTCGCCTCGCTGCTGTGCAACGTGCTGTTCTTGACCACCGCGTGGCACTGGCCGGTCCTGCGCGCCGGAACCGCGGTCACTCCGGGACCCGTGATGGCCGCGCTCATGGCCCCACTGGCCGGCCGGCTCACGGACCGCTACGGACCGCGCGTCGCCGCCGTGCCGGGCACCCTCCTCTTCGGCACCGGCCCGCTGCTCCTCGCGCTGACCGCCACGGCCCGACCGCACTACTGGCCACTCCTGTTCCCGGCGGCGGTCATCACCGGCGTCGGAGTCGGCCTGTCCCTGCCCGCGCTCGGCGGCGCCGCCGTCCTGGAACTGCCGCCGCCGAGCCTGGCCACCGGCATCGGCATGACGTCCGCCCTGCGTCAACTGGGCGCCGTCGTGGGCGTCGCAGCCCTGGTCGTCCTCCTCGGCACACCCGGACCCGAGGCCCTCGGCGGCTTCCGCCACGCCTGGCTCATGATCACCGGCGCGGGCTGGCTCGCCGCCGTCGTCTCGCTCGCCCTGGGCCGCGTCCGGGCACCGCGACCGGAGACCGACAAGGCCGGGGGACAGCGGCTCACGCCACTCAAGGAAGCACCATGACGTCACACAAGGAGAAGCCATGAAGGAGACCGACGCCCTGCGCCGTGCCGTGCGCTGGCCCGGCATTCCCGACCGGGTGACCGCCGTGCTCGCCCAGCAGCTGCTCGCGGCCCGCCAATTCCGCGAAGGCCACGACTACTTCACCGCCCTCAGCGCCGAACGTCCCGAATCGGCGCTGTCGGAAAGCCTGGCGGGAGTCTTCCAGGCCCGACTCGACGGACCGGACGAGAAGGCGATCGCCCGGCTCGACGCGGCCGCGGAACGCGGGCTCGGGCTGCCGCAGTACTTCAGGGGAACCGCCCTGGCGGGCCTGCCGGACTGCGCGGGCCGGGCCGACACGGTGATCGCCGACCTGGAGTTCGTGCTCGCCGTGCGGGACCGGTTCCCGGCCGGGTTCCTGCGCTCCGTCCACGCCGCCCTGGCCCGTGCCTACGCCTGCCAGGGCCGTCCGGAGGAAGCCCGGGCCGCGCGCGAGCGCCTCGGACACGCACCCGGCCTGTCACTCGTCACGGAGTACCTGGTCAGCGCCGAGGAGGGCCTGCGCATGACCGCGCCACGGCTGGTCGAAATGGCTCCGGGCGTGCACGTCGCCCAGGGCTACGACCTCGCCGACTTCGCGTTCGTCCGCACGGACGACGGCATCGTGGCGATCGACGCGGCGAGCCACCCCCGGCATGTCGAGGCGGCCCTGCGCGATCTGCGGGACGTCACCCGGGCACCGATCACCCATGTGATCCTCACCCACGCACACTTCGACCACATCGGCGGCCTGGAAGCACTCGCCGGCCCCGGAACCCAGGTCGTCGCGCAGGCCGCCTTCCCCGACGAACTTGCGCTCCAGGCCGTGAGCCCGCCGCCCTTCCCGGCCCTGCTGCCGGACGGCCAGGAGCGCCGTCCGCACGTCGTCCCCGACCGGCTCGTTAAGCAGCCCGAGACCCTGACCGTCGGCGGGCGGAGGTTCACACTCATCCCCGTCGCCGGAGGCGAGACCCGCGACGGCCTGCTCGTCCAACTGCCGGACGAAGGAGTGGTCTTCGTCGGCGACATATGCATGCCGTACCTGGGTGCGCCGTTCTTCGCCGAAGGATCGGCCGAGGGGCTGTTCGACGCACTGCAGACGGTCCAGGACCTGCGCCCTCGGCTGTTGATCCACGGCCACCCGCCGCTGACCGAGAACTTCACCGTCGAGGCGCTGCCCGGCCTGCTCGCCGCCCTGCGGGACCTGCACGCCGTCGTCGCGGACGACATCGTCGCGGGCCGGTCGCTGACCGACATGCTGGACCGCGACCACCTTCCCGAGGTACTGCGCGGGCATCCGGCCGCGATCCTCCCGTACCTGATCATGCGCGAGGGCTTCGTCCAGCGCGTCCACGACCAGCGAACCGGCTACTGGAAGGCGGACGGGGACGGGGTGGACCCCGTCGGCCGCGCGCAGTGGGCCGCGGCGCTGGACCTGCTGGCGGGCGGCCGGGCCGAGGCGTTCGCCGCGGCGGGTGAGCAACTGCTGGCGCGCGGGGAACCGGCCGCGGCGCTCAGGATCGTCGACTGCGCCCTGCTGAGCCACCCGGACGACACGCCGCTCGCGGAGCTGCGCGGACGGATCCTGCACGCCCTCGTCGAACGGCACCAGCTCCTCAGTCCGTTCAGGTTCGCCTACTACGCGGGGCTCGCGGGACTGACCGTGGAATCCGCCGGGTGAGCACCGGGCCCGGGCTGCATCTCGCAGTCGTACGGCCCGAGCGGCTTCCCACAGGCGGAGCAGGTGAGCCCGGGCCGCAGCCGGCCGCCGCAGCCGCGGTGCACGACCACCAGCGGCGGCCCCTGTGGCGCCCGGTGCCCGTCCCCCCACAGCAGCAAGGACATGATCACCGGCCACAGGTCCAGGCCCGCCGGGGTCACCACGTACTCGTACCGCTCCGGGCGCGTCTGATAGAGCCGCCGCTCGAGGATCCCGGCCTCGCAGAGCTTGCCCAGCCGGTCGGACAGCACGTTGTGCGCGATGCCGAGGCTGCCGCGGAAGTCCTCGAACCTCCGCGTGCCACGCAGCGCGTCCCGCACGATCAGCAACGTCCAGCGTTCGCCCACCACTTCGAGGGACCGGGCGATCGAGCAGACCTGACCTTCGTACGTACGAGGAAGCACGCCCCCATCGTACGTCGATTGCATCACGCAAGTCAGTGGGGGCGGCTGTCGGCCCCGCCCCGCAGCGCCCCGGCAGCCGCCTCCGTCACCGCCCGGGCGACCGCCGCGAGCGCCGGGGAGTCCAGCTTCCACTGCTGCCAGTACAGCGGGACGTCCAGGGCCCGGTCCGGCGCGAGGTGCACCAGACGCCCGGCCCGGAGCAGCGGCTCGGCCTGCACCTCGGGCACCAGACCCCAGCCCAGGCCCGCCGCGACGGACTCGGCATACCCCTCCGAGGTGGGCACGAAGTGCCGTACCGCACTTGCACCGCTCCTGTCGCGCCGCAGCCTGCGCACAAAGGCGTCCTGCAGATCGTCGCTGCGGTCGAAGGCCACCGTCGGCGCCACCGCCAGCGCCTCCCGCAACGGCCCGCCGAAATACTCCCGGGCGAAGTCGGGACTGGCCACCGGCACATAACGCATCCGCCCCAGCGCCCGCACACTGCAGCCCGTGACCGGCTCGGCGGACGACGTCACCGCCGCCATCACCAGCCCTTCCCGCAGCAGCGACGCCGTACGGGTCTCGTCCTCGCGACGCAGCTCGAAGCAGAGCCGCGGCTCGTGCCGCACCCGCGTCAACGCCGGCAGCAGCCAGGTCGCCAGCGAATCGGCGTTCACCGCGATCGAGACCCGGGTCGGTTCCCCGGCCCCGCTCATGCCGAGCTCCGCGCGCGCATCACGCTCCAGCCGCGCCAACTGACGGGCGAACCGCACGACGACCTCCCCCGACTCGGTCGGCCGCACGGGCTTCGTACGCATCAGCAGCACCCGGCCGGTGCGCTGCTCCAGCGCCTTCACCCGCTGACTGACCGCCGAGGGCGTCACATGCAGCGCCGCGGCCGCCGCGTCGAACGTGCCCTCGTCCACCACGGCCAGCAGCGTCCGCACCTGGTCGAGCGGCAGATCCGTCAGCTCGGTCTTCACGACGGCTAATGATACGTAAGAATCTTTAGCTGTACGCGCAGTGATCGGATCCGTAGCGTCCCTGCCATGACCCATGCTCTGACCGCCGCGGCCGCAGGCTTCGGCACCGGCCTCTCACTCATCGTCGCCATCGGCGCCCAGAACGCCTTCGTCCTGCGCCAGGGGATCCGCCGCGACGCGGTCCTCGCCGTCGTCGGCATCTGCGCCCTGTCCGACGCCGTCCTCATCGCACTCGGCGTCGGCGGCGTGGGCGCGGTGGTGGTCGCCTACCCGCAGGCGCTCACCGCGGTCGGCTGGATCGGCGGCGCCTTCCTGCTCTGCTACGGCGCCCTCGCCGCCCGCCGGGTGCTGAAGCCGGGCGGCGCCCTGCGGACCGAGGGGGAGACGACGGGCTCGCGCAGGCGGGCCGTGCTCACCTGCCTGGCGCTCACGTGGCTCAACCCGCACGTCTACCTCGACACCGTGTTCCTGCTCGGCTCCATCGCCGCCCACCGCGGCTCGCTGCGCTGGACGTTCGGCCTCGGCGCCGCCCTCGCCAGCCTGTGCTGGTTCGCCGCGCTCGGCTTCGGCGCCCGCGGGCTCGGCCGCTTCCTGGCCCGGCCGGCGGCCTGGCGGATCCTGGACGGACTGGTGGCCGCAACGATGCTCGCCCTGGGCGGCATGCTCGTTGCGAGGGCGTGAAGTCCGTGGTGTGAAGTCCACAGGCTGAGATCGCGCGTCCCGAACTCCCGGACGGTACTGGGATAGTGAACCCGGACCCGAAAGATGTATCGAGCAACCAGGAAGCCCGTGGACACCAGCGAGAGCAGTACCGAACCGCAGACACCGGACCCGGTCGCGGCCGACCCCCCTCGGCGCGGCTGGCGCCGGTGGGCCATGGACACCCGGCCGCTGCGCATTCCGGCCTACCGCCGGCTGTGGTCCTCGACGATCGTCACGGCCGTAGGCAGCCAGCTCACCGCGGTCGCCGTGCCCAAGCAGATCTACGACATCACCGGCTCCTCCGCCTGGGTGGGCGCGGCGAGCCTCGCCGGGCTGCTGCCGCTGATCGTGTTCGCGCTGTGGGGCGGCGCGGTCGCCGACAGCATGGACCGCCGCAAGCTGCTCCTGATCACCAACAGCGGCATCGCCGTCACCTCGCTGCTGTTCTGGCTCCAGGCCTTCACGGGGCTCGAGTCCGTGACCGCGCTGATGGTGCTGCTCGCGATGCAGCAGGCGTTCTGGGGCCTGAACGCCCCCGCCCGCAACGCCTCCATAGCCCGCCTGGTCCCCGAGGGCCAGCTGCCCGCCGCCAACGCGCTCGGCTCGACCGTCATGCAGACGGGGCAGGTGGTCGGACCGCTGCTCGCGGGTGCCCTGATCCCGGTCATCGGCCTGCCCGAGCTGTACCTGATCGACGCCCTCGCTCTCTGTGTCACGGTGTGGGCGGTCTACAAGCTGCCCTCCCTGCCGCCCCTGGCGGGCACGGAGAAGCGACGCGCGGGCGTACGGGAGATAGCGGAGGGCTTCCGCTACATCTCCGGGCACAAGGTGCTGCTGCTGTCCTTCCTCGCCGACATCATCGCGATGGTCCTCGGCATGCCCCGCGCCCTGTTCCCCCAGCTCGCCGCCGAGACCTACGGCTCCTACGGCGAGGGGCTCGCCCTCGGCCTGCTGTTCGCGGCGATCCCCATCGGCGCGGTGCTCGGGGGACTGTTCTCGGGCACGTTCTCCCGGGCCCGCCGGCACGGCTGGATGGTGATCGGCGCGGTCGTCGCCTGGGGCGCGGCGATCGCCGGCTTCGGGCTGAGCGGCAACCTGTGGGTCGCGGCCGCCTTCCTGGCCCTGGCCGGAGTCGCCGACATGGTCTCGATGGTCTTCCGCGGGGCGATCCTGCTGTCCGCCGCCACCGACGAGATGCGCGGCCGTATGCAGGGCGTCTTCACGGTCGTCGTCGCGGGCGGCCCGCGCCTGGCCGACGTCCTGCACGGCACCGCGGGCTCGGCCTTCGGCCCGCGCACGGCCGTGGCGGGCGGTGGCCTCCTCGTCGTCGCCGTGATGCTGACCCTGAGCGCCGCGATCCCGGCACTGCGCCGCTACCGCATCTGACCCCGCTCGGGGCGGCTGCACCACACCGTTCCCTGCAGCCGCCCTGATCTGCCGCAAAAGGTCTAGAGCGCGCTGCGTCCGCGGCCCGCGTGCTGTTCCATGAGCTTGCCCCGGGTCATCTCCAGCCGGTGCGCGAGGATCTCCGCGACGCTGCGCACCAGCGCGAGTCCGAGCTGGGTGTCCTGCTCGCACAGCCGCAGCACCGCCGCCGCGTCGAACTCGTAGGCGCGGACGGGGCTGAAGGCTTCCGCGCCGAAGTCCCATTCGTGCGGCGGGAACAGCCAGGACCAGCCCAGCAGATCGCCCGAGCCGAGGCTCGCCACGGTCACCCGCTGCAGCGAGTTGACCCGCTGGTCGAGCGAGACGGCCCCCGAGCGGATGACCCAGAAGCGGTCGGCTTTGCCGCCCGCCTCGAAGATCCGGGTGTCCTCCGGGAAGGAGACCTCCTGCGCGAGCGTCATCAGGCTCTGCCGCTGGGGCGGGGGAAGGGCGGTCAGCAGTTTTATTGCTTTGGTCATGACGCGGGGCTCCTCGCCGGGATCGGTTCGGGTGCTTTCCCTACGCTCATTTCAGCCGCTGCCGGCGCCCCGAGCACCTCGGCGGACAGCAGTTCCTGCCGAGAACCGCCATGACATGAAAAAGCCCTGGCTGGACGGGGGAGGCCAGCCAGGGCCGTAAGCGGTGGCGTCGGAGGACGGTACGGTCGACTCCGTCACCACGTATGAATGAACCGTAAACCATCTGCCGCCGTTTTGCTCACCCAGAAGCGGGTCACGTGACCGGTTTCACTCCTTGGGCTCTGCACCGGCCGCCACGACCCTGATCGTCTCGAGCTTCGGATCGCTGGGGTCCGGCAGGTACATCCCCGCCTCCAGACCGGTGCGCAGATACCGCAGCACGGGTTCGGTGAGCCGCTCGCCGGGCAGCATCGCCGGGATCCCGGGCGGGTACGGCGTGATCATCTCCGCTGCGACACGGCCTGCGGCATCCTCGGTGGGCACGTTCTCCGTGGGGCCGAAGAAGGCGTCCCGGGGCAGCATGGCCTGCGTCAGGCGCAGCTCGGACGGCGACGGCACGTCCACCCGCGGGCCCGGCCCGAGTCCCGGCGCGGCACGGGCCAGGTCCTTGAGCGCGTCGAGCAGTTCCCCCGTCGTCTGCCGGTCGTCGCCATGGGTGATCTGCGCTCCGATGCGGCGGTGGTCCACCAGATGGGCGTCCAGGCCCCGCTGCTCGCGCAGCCAGTCCGCGGCCCTGAACCCCGTGATGTCCAGCCCACTGATGTCGATGATCACCGGCAGCGGATCGAGGTCGTCGGCCAGGCCCGGAGCGCAGAAGTCCTCCCGGTCGTTGACGTGCATCCCGTCGATCTCCTCGACGGCGGCACGGACCTCGGCCGCGAGGTCCAGTGCGCCGCCCATCAACTCCCTGCCGTGCAGGGCCATCTGGCGGCGCCAGCCGTCGAGTCCGGCGTAGATCAGTACCGAGGGGCTGGTGCTGCCCAGCAGGTCGGCCCGCATCTTCAGCAGCTCCGGCGGGACGAGGTCGCCGCGGAGGTGGAAGACGGAGCCCTGTTCCAGGCCGCTGCCCATCTTGTGGATGCTCGTCACACAGATGTCCGCGCCGGCGTCCATCGCCCACGTCGGCAGATCGGGATGGAACGGCAGATGAGCCCCCCAGGCCTCGTCCACGACGAGGGGCACGGAGCGCCGGTGGCAGACCTCGGCGATCGACTGCAGATCTGCGCAACTGCCGTACGGCGTCGGGCTGGTGACCAGCGCGCCCTTCGCGTCGGGATGGGCCTCGAAGGCCGCCTCGAAGTCGTCCGGGGACGGCGGATGCGCCAGGTGGCGCTGCGGGTCCCAGCGCGGCTCGACCCAGACGGGCTCGATGCCCGACAGGATCAGCCCCGCCGCGACCGACTTGTGGGCGTCCCGGCCGACCAGCAGCTTCTCGTGCGGTCCCGCGACGGCCAGCATCGCCGCCTTGACGGACAGCGAACTGCCGCACGTGGTGAAGAAGGTGTGCTCGGCGTGCACGGCATCGGCCATCAGCTCCTCGGCGCGGACCAGCACCCGCCCTCGGGTGAGCCGGTCGTCCAGCCCGCCCGATGCCAGCACGTCACCCAGGAACACCGCATCACCCAGCACCTCCCGCACGGCGGGATCGGCGCCGCGGGCCTGCTTGTGGCCCGGAGGCGTGAACCCCAGCCGCCCGCGGCGGTGGTATTCGGCCAGTGCTTCCAGAATGGGCGCTCGGCTGTGATCGACTGTCATGCGCACCCGGGTTCCCGCCATCGGGCACCGCCAATCGGGCGCACACCGAGCCGTCGAGGCAAAAGCCCGCCCGGTCCGCCGGCCCTGTCAGCCGGTTTTGCCCGGGGTCAGGATCTCGTCCAGCACCCTGAGGACGGCTTCGTAGGCCAGCGTCCGTACGGCGGCCTCGCGCGCCGCCTCCGGCTCGTCCGCCCGCAGGCCCTCGTCCTGCTCCCGCCACCGGCGCTTCTCCTGCTGCGCGCAGGCCCGCGCACGCTGGATGCGGCGCAGCAGTTCGTCTGAGTCCACGACATCGGTCATGACATCCGCGTACCCCCCGATGGCCAGGGCACGTACTTTCCGCCGGGAGGTTTGGCGGGGCCCGCGCAGGTGAGCCGAACTAGGAGACCTGCGGTGCTCGCGCAGCGGAAAGCGGAATCGCTGCCGACGGGCGGGGGAAGCAGCCGTGTCCGAGAGGCGCTCGGTACGTGCCCGGACTGCGGCGGCCGCGGGTGAGGACAGGTCCGGCTTCCCTCCCCCGCACGAGGAGGCCGGTTCTTCACCGAATCAGGGAGCCAGGCGATGTGCGAGGAGCACGGGACCGAATCCGCCCTCGGGCGACTGGGCGCGCAACGGACCGGACCGCCGCGCTGCTGCAAACCCGCCGAGGCGCGCAGGGCGGTCGAGCGGGCAGTCACCGAACGCTGCAGGGCCACCCACACCGATTGCGACGAGGAGGCTCTGGGGGACGCCCTGCTCGTCGCCACCGAACTGACGACCAATGCGATCCTGCACGGCGGCGGCGTCACGGACTTCCGCGTCGACGTCCTCGGAACGGGCGTGCGCGTCTCGGTGAGCGACCGCAGCGACCGGCTGCCCGTCACGAGGCCTTCCCCGGATCCGCGGCGACGGCACCGCGTCGGCGGCCACGGCTGGCCCATCGTGTGCCGGCTGGCCCGGGACGTGCGCGTGTCGGAACTGCCCGCCGGCGGGAAGTGCATCACCGCCGTGGTCGCCTTCCGCTGAAGGCCTCGACGAGGGGCGGCGTTTGTTCCCAGGATCGCCGGGCATACGGATGTTCGTGCTTCGGACCGGAGGCGCGCCAGCGGGAGCCACATGGCTGTCCCGGGCCCTCCATCGGTCCGGGCGGCGGCTGTTCCCGCGGTAGTCCCTGAAACCCTCGTTCAGGAGCGAATCCGCATGCTTATCGACATGTCGACCAGCACTTCCGGCACGCAGGCCCGGACGACCGCCCCCACTCGGCGGCACGACGACGCCCCCGACACGGCGGACCTCTTCCTCCGCCTGGCCGCCCTCGAAGACGGCCCCGAGCGGGAGGCGGTCCGCGACGAACTCGTCACCGCCTGGCTGCCCATGGCCCACCGGATCGCCGGCCGCTTCCGCGACCGCGGCGAGTCCATCGAGGACCTCCGCCAGGTCGCGGCACTCGGCCTGGTGAAGGCGATCGACCGGTACGCCCCCGAGCGGGGAGCCTTCGAGAGCTACGCCGTGCCCACCATCACCGGCGAGGTCAAGCGGCACTTCCGGGACCGGATGTGGGCCCTCAGGGTGCCCCGCCGCATCCAGGAACTGCGCAACAAGGTGCGCGTGGCCCGCCGCGAGCTGACCCAGACCCCGGGCAGCTCCGAACCCTCCGCCGCCGACATCGCCGCCCACACCGGGCTCACCGAGGACGAGGTCAACTCCGGCCTCGAAGCCCTCGACAGCTTCAGCACCCTGTCGCTGGACGCCGAACTCTCCGGCGACGAGGACGGCTACAGCCTCGCCGACACCCTCGGCGCGGCGGACTCCGCGTACGACGTCGTCATCGACCGCGAGGCCGCCAAGGAAGGCCTGCGGCGCCTTCCCGAACGCGACCGCGCCATCCTCTACCTGCGCTACTTCGAGGACATGACACAGAGCCGGATCGCCGACCGGTTCGGCATCTCCCAGATGCATGTCTCGCGCCTCATCAGCCGCAGCTGCGCCCGGGTGCGGGCCGAGGCGCTCGGGCAGGCGGGCAGCAACGGGCGGGCGGCCGCGGCTTGAGCGGCCCGCAGCGAGGAGGAGGACCGATGCTGATCCCTCATCCTGCCGTCCTGCGCAGGCTTGTCGAGGAGTACGAGAGCGCGCTCGCCGAGGAGGCCGAACGCGGCGGCGGGGCGAGCCCACGGGTCGAGGACCTGGCCTACACCCTGTGCGTGTCGACCGGCACACGCAACGTGGGACGGGCCCTGGAAGCGGCCCACCGGCTGCTCGCGACCACACCCCCGCCGAGATCGGAGGCGCCGGAGATCGGGGTCCGGTGACACCAGGCATGGGAAAAGTCGACGTCCAGGTCGCCGGCCGGGCGGAGCACGGCCCGGTCATCGGGAAGCACATCTGCCCCGCGGAGCCCGGGAGGTGCCCGTGAACTCCAGTGCCATGGCGCGGACGCACAGGCTCGGCGCCGAGCGGGCGGCGCGCGGCTCGGTGACCGAGGGCGCCGCCCGGGCGGGACTCGCCGCCCGCGGGGTCATCTATCTGCTGGTGGGCGTCCTGGCGCTGCAGATCGCCTTCGGCGACAGCAGCCGGCAGGCGGACCGCGGCGGCGCCCTCGCCACGCTGGCCGGGCAGCCGTTCGGCACCGTGCTGCTGTGGGCGCTCGGCCTCGGGCTGGCCGGCATGGCGGTGTGGCGGCTGTCGGAGGCCGTCTTCGGCTCGGTCGGCCCGAAGGGCCGTAAGCCGCGAAAGCGGCTGCTCGCGGTCGTCCGCTGCGTCTTCTACGCGGTGGTGGCCTACTCGGTGCTGACGTTCGCCGCGGGCCCCCGCGGCGGCGGCAGCCGATCGAGTGACGCCCAGTCCCGTGACGTCACGGCCAGGGTCCTCGACCTGCCCGGCGGGCAGTGGCTCGTGGGCGCGGCCGGGGTCGGCATCATCGTGGCGGGCGTGTGGATCGCCGTACAAGCGGTACGGCGCGACTACCGCAAGCAGCTCAAGCTCGGTGAGATGACCCCCTGGGCCCGTCGGCTGGTGGACGTCACCGGCGTGGTCGGCGGCGCGGCGCGCGGCCTGGTGTTCGCCGCCGCGGGCGTCTTCGCCGTGCGCGCCGCAGTTGACTACGACCCGCAGCGGGCCAAAGGGCTCGACGACACCCTGCGCTCGTTCGCCCACACCCCACTGGGTCCGGCGTTGCTGGCCTGCGTCGCGGCCGGTCTCGCCCTGTTCGGGCTGTTCTCGTTCGCACTGGCTCGCTGGCGCAGGGTCTGACTCGCGGTACACGGGGAACACGGATCTGATGAGCGAATCCGAGTTTCCACCGGAGCACCGGCCCGTCGATCTCTACCTCGGCCTCCTGCGCACCCGGATGGACACGGAGGACTTCCGGCAGCTGCTGGGCGTGGTCGAACCGGTCCTGCGGGCGATCGAGGAACAGCGCATGCCCTCCGTGGACTTCGCGCTCGGCGAGGACCACGGGGAGGGGCTGTCCCAGGAGGTCCGTGACGAGGCCGCCCTGGTCATCGCCGCCGCCGTGACCGGCCGGCTCGACAACGAGGTCGTCGAGATCGACCTCGAGGGGACCGGCCCGATCAGAGTGATCACCGATGCGGACACCGCCTCGGACCCGGTGCGGCTGGGTGAGATCGCCGACTACATCCGGGAACGGCACCGCCAGGACGAGGAGCTGCGTGGCATCGCCGAGGTGAGCGGTCTGCCCACCGACTTCTGAGGGCGGGGCGCTCACCGCTTCGGCGTCGCCACCGGCACCTTCAGCGGCCGGGCCAGGCCCACCACCGCCTCGTCCAGGCGCTGCAGATGGCGCAGCACCCGGTCGGTGATGCGGCCGTAGCGCGAGCCGCCGGGCAGGTCGGACTCCAGGAGGGAGGCGATGCTCGCCCCCGTCTCGACCTCGACGGCGGCTCGCTCGTCGGCGACACGCGCGGCGATCGTCCCGATGTTGCCGAGGATGCGCTTGCCGGCCCGCCGCAGCCGCGGATCCGCCGCGATCGACGGATGCGTCGGCAGCAGCTCGGCCATCGCGGCCAGTGAACGCGCGTGGTACGCGCAGGTCTCCAACAGGGCGACGACATAGCGGACGGTGTTGCGCCGGGCCCGCAGCGGAGTGACCGGGTGGGTGAGCGGCTGGGTCGCGGTGCGCAGATCGGCCAGCGCCTGGTCGAGGTCGCGTGCCTTGTCGAGCAGCTCGGCCGGTTCCCCGCCGCTGAGCTGGTCGACGGCGGCCTCGGTGACATCGGCGAGCCGGTCCAGGGTGGTGACCAGGAGGTCGTTGGTACGGCGGTCGGTGTGCACCGGCAGGACGAACGCCGCCGCGATGATCCCGCAGGCCGCCCCCAGCGCCGTCTCCTCCACCCGCAGCACCAGCACCGACAGGCTGTAGGTGTGCAGCAGCGTGTATAGCAGGCCCAGCGCCGCGGTGACGAAGAAGGACATCAGCGTGTAGGACAGCGGGGCGGTGTAGAACATCGCGAACACGCACAGCAGCACCAGCGCGAACGCCGTCCACGTGTGGTGCCCGACCAGGCCCGCGAGCAGCAGACCGGCCACCACTCCGAGCACCGTGCCCAGCAGCCGCCGGTAGCCCTTGACCAGGATCTCTCCGGTCGAGGCGGTGTTGATGAACACGATCCAGCAGGTCAGCACCGCCCAGTACCAGCGCTGGCTGGAGAGGAACTCGCCGCCGACGATCGCCAGCGCCGATCCCACCGCGACCTGAACGGCAGCGCGCGTGGTGGGCCGCTCAAGGCCCGTCGGAGCCTCCTCGGCGGCCTCCTCGCCCGCGTCGATCGCCGCGTCCTCCGCGTCCAGCTCCTCGCGTGAGCGGGCCGTCGACGGGGTGTCGTCCGACTCGTCCTGCGGGCCGCCGAGCGCGATCCGCAGCCCGAGCACCGCACGCGCGGCCTCGCCGACACCGCGGAAGACGTCCTGTACGGCGGGAGAGGCCTTCGGCAGGTTCTCCTCGTCGCGGTAGCCGAGGAGCCGGTTGCGCAGCCGCGCCAGACCGGTTCCCAGGTCCTCGGAGACGGGTCGCAGGACCAGCAGGCGCAGTGCCTCCAGGTCGCGGCGCAGGGTCGCGGTCGACTCGTCCTGTACGGGCAGCCGGCCGCCCGGCGGGACGGGCGCGCCCGGCAGGTGCAGGGTCAGCGTGTCCGCCCGCTCGGCACTGCGGGCGGTCAGCAGCAGCAGTCCGAGACGTTCGGCGGCGATCTCGGCGTCCGCGATGCGGCGCTGCACGAGCCTGGCCACAGCCTGGTCGGAGGTGCCCTCCTCCAGCCGCCCCTGGATCATCATGGCGGTCTCGTTGAGCCGGGCGGTGCCGTCGCGCACGTCCTGAAGCGCCTTGTCGATCTCGTCCGGCCCGGCGTCGAGAAGGGCGAGCTGCGCGGTCACCAGCTGCGCCAGCCGGGCGCGGAAGGCCTCCCTCAGCCGCTGCAGGATGCCCGCGGGCGTCTCGGGCACGACCGCGAAGCGCACCACGGCACTGGAGGCGACGGCGACGGCCACGACGCCCCACAGCTGCGGCAGCGCCGACACGGTGGCCCCGACGAACAGGGACATGAAGTAGACCTGGAAGCCGATCAGCCCGAGCGCGGTGCCGCGGTCGCCGAAGCGGCGGGCGTAGACGGCGCAGAAGATGAGCGCGACGAAGAAGAGGTCGCCGCCCACCACCCGGGAGTGCAGCACCGCACCCAGCGACACGGAGGCCAGCGCCACCACAAGACCCAGCGCGAGCGTGACGGCCTGCCGGCCGCGCTGCTTCTCCCGGATGGCGAAGGTGGAGACCATCGCCGCGATGGCGCCCGCCACCAGATGGCGCACGTCGGCGCCCAGCACGGAGAGCACGGCCAGCGTGAGGGCGATGGCGCCGACCGTTCTCAGGCCCGCGGCCAGACGCAGCAACCCGGGATCGGAGGCCGCGACGAGATCGCGCAGCCGTGCCCGGACCGACCCTCCCGCTGCCCTCACGCCGCCGTACTCACTCCCGCTTCACGTCATGATCCGGATCTCAGCATGACACGGCGCGACCGGAGCGGCGCCACCCGTCTCACTCCCTGCGGTCCGTTCCCTCGACGTGCGCCCGCACCTCGTCCGGCGTCAGATAGGCGTTGGTGTACTCGAAGTCGTGCAGTTTGGCCGGCTTGCGGGCCTGGAAGCCGGTGCGGACGAAGTCGTCGCCGGCGATCGCGTTGAGCGTCCAGTTCGTGGCGACGCGGACCTTGGCGACGTTGGTGCGCAGTGCCGCCCAGTGGTAGCCGCGGGCCGCGACCTGGGCGGGCAGGCCGCGCAGTTCGATGCCGAGCGGCTTGGAGACGGCGTCCGTGCCGCCGAGGTCCACGACCAGACCGAGGTCCTTGTGGACGTAGGGCGTCAGGGGCTGGTTGCGCAGGGTCGCGATGACGTTGTCGGCGACCTTCTTGCCCTGCCGCATCGCGTGCTGCGCGGTGGGCGGGCACACCGCCGCCGCGTCGTCCTTGGCCCTGTCGGGCACCGCGGCGGCGTCGCCGAGCGCGAACACGCCGTCGTGGCCCGGCAGCTGCATCTCGGCGTTGACCGCGAGCCGGCCCCGCACGGTCTCCGCGCCGAGCGTGGCGATGAGGGGGCTCGCGACGACACCCGCGGTCCAGATCAGGGTGCGGGTGGGCACCACCCGGCCGTCGGTGAAGGTGACCTCCTCGGGACCCGCCTTCTCGATGGAGACGCCCAGCGAGACCTCGATGCCGCGCCGCTTCAGGATCTCCTGCGCACTGCGGCCGAGCTTGTCGCCCAGCTCCGGCATCAGCTTCGGGGCGATGTCGATGAGATGCCACTTGATCAGCGCCGGGTCGATGCGCGGGTAGCGCTTGACCGCGGCGTGCGTCAGCTTCTGCAGACAGGCGGCGGTCTCGGTGCCGGCGTATCCGCCGCCGACCACCACGAACTGCAGGCGCGAGGCGCGCTCCGCCGGGTCGTCGCTGGCGTCGGCCAGGTCGAGCTGGGAGATGACGTGGTCGCGGATGTAGGCGGCCTCGGCCAGGGTCTTCATGCCGTACGCGTGATCGGTGAGGCCCGGGATGTCGAAGGTGCGGGTGATGCTGCCGGGGGCCAGCACGATGTAGTCGTAGGGCTCGTTGACGATCTGGTCGGTGATCGTGCGGACGACGCAGACCTTGGCCTTCAGGTCGACGCCGATGGCCCCGCCCGGAATGATCCGGGTGCGGTACTTCTTGCTGCGCCGCAGCGAGACCGCGATCGACTGGGGCGTCAGCACGCCGGAGGCGACCTGGGGCAGCAGCGGCAGATAGAGCTGGTAGGCGAACGGCGTCACCAGTGTGACGTCCGCTTCGTCGGGCGCGAGTTTCCGCTCCAGCCGGCGTACGCACTCCACGCCGGCGAAACCTGCGCCAACCACCAGGATCCTGGGTCGTGTCACGGTGTCCATCCCTCTCTGCGGCTCCAGGCGGTCTGCATCCAACGCCCTTCGCATGCCCTGGATCGCTGCTTGCACCACATCGATCCCACCGTGGCCTCAGCCGTTCCGCCAGCTGGGTGCGGCAGGCAGACGAACGCGTCGAGCACCACCATGCCCGTCCGCGTGCCGAAACGCACTGGTCAGGAGTGAACCTTTTGGATCACGTGCGGCACAGAAAGTGGCGGGATTGTGTTCAGCCAGTGGTCAGCGGAACACGTTGTCGGCCTCGTCCCAGCTCGACAGTTCGTCGGGCACGGGCTGCCGGGGAGCGCGGGTGCGTGCCTGGTACATCGCGTCGATCTCGAACGCGTAGTGCCGCACGATCGCGTCCCGGCGCAGCTTCATGGACGGCGTCATGAGCCCGTTGGACATGTCGAACTGCTCCGGCAGCACCCGGAAGACCCGGATCGACTCCGAGCGCGAGACGGCGCTGTTGGCCGCGGCCACGGCCCGACCGATCTCCTCGCGCAGCGCATTCTCCTCGCGGGCCTCCCGGCTCGGCATGTCGCTCTGCAGGGACAGGGAACCGCGCCAGTACGCCAGGAACTTCGGGTCCAGGGTGATCAGCGCCCCCACGCAGGGCCGGTTGTCGCCGACGACGACCGCCTGGTGGATCAGCGGATGCATCCTCAACCGCTGTTCCAGGGCGGCCGGGGCGACGTTCTTGCCGCTGCTGGTGACGATGATGTCCTTCTTGCGGCCGGTGATCGTCAGATAGCCCTGCGCGTCGATCCGCCCGAGGTCGCCGGTGGCCAGCCAGCCGCCGCGCAGCACGGACCGCGTCGCCGCCTCGGCGTTGATGTAGCCCTGGAACACCGAGGGGCCGCGGACCAGGATCTCGCCGTCCTCGGCCACGGCGATCTCGTTGCCCGGCAGCGCCTGACCGACGGTTCCCGACAGCTCCCGGCCCAGCGGCTGCGCCGTGACGCCACCGGCGGCCTCCGTCAGGCCGTACCCGTCGTTCACATAGATCCCGATGCCCTCGTAGAAGAGGGTCAGTTCACGGCTGAGGGGCGAGCCGCCGGACGTCGCCCGCATCACCCGGCCGCCGATCGCGGCGCGCAGCTTGCGGTACACCGTCCGCTCGAACAGGGCGTGTTGCAGCCGCAGATCGAAACCGGGCCCCGAACCGCCGCCCAGCCGCTGCCGCTCCAGCGCCGCGGCGAAGTCCCTCGCCGTGTCCGCGGCCCGCTCGAACAGCGCCCCGCGGCCCGCCTCCTGGGCGACACGCAGGAAGTTCTTGTAGATCTTCTCCAGGAGCGAGGGAACCGCGCACAGATAGGTGGGCCGGAAGGACAGCAGGGACGCGGAGAGCGCTTCCTCGCTCATGTCGGGCTCGTGCGCCATCACCATGCCGCCGCGAATGCACAGGGTCTGCACCAGAAGGCCGTAGACGTGCGAGAAGGGCAGGAAGGCGAGCACCGAGGCCTGCTGCTCGCCCGGCGGGATCACGGTGTGCCCCCAGCCCGTCAGCAGGGTGTCGCAGGCGCTCGCCAGGTTGCGATGGCTGAGCGCACAGCCCAGCGCCCGGCCCGTGGTGCCGGAGGTGTAGCTGATGGCCGCCGTGGAGTCCGGCAGCACGATGCGGCGCAGCGAGTCGACCGTGGCCAGCGGGATGAACCTGCCGCGCTCCCGAAGGTCGCCCAGCGCCCCCGCGTCCAACTGCCAGACGTGGCGCAGCAGCGGCAGTGACCCGCACACGGAGCCGACCGTCATCACCGCCTGCTCGTCCTCCACCACCACGGCCACGCAGCCGGCGTCCCGCAGCACCCACTCCACCTGATCGCGCGAGGACGTCGGATACAGCGGTACGACCTCGGCACCGACCGCCCACAGGGCGTGGCTGAGCACGGTCCACTCGTACCGGGTCCGCGCCATGATCGCGACGCGGTGCCCCGGCGAAATGCCGGACGCGACCAGCCCCTTGGCCAGATCCACCACCTCGTCCCGCACCTCAACGGCGGTCAGCTCCTCCCAGGTGGCGGAGGACGGGGTGGGGCGGCGCGCCAGCATCGGCAGGGTGGGATTGAGGGCTGCCGTGTCGAAGACGGTGTCGGCCAGTCCGCCGGTCAGGGGCGAGACGGTGGGGGGAGCGAGGGCGAAGTCGCGCATGCGCTGCTCCTGAGCTGTACGGAGGGTGACCATGCCGACGAGTTCCGTTGTCGACGGTGCTCGAATCTAGCCCAGGTGGGTTCGGATGGTGACCGGAACCTGCGAAGTTGCGGATCCGTGATGATCAGGCCTGGGTGTGGCGCACGCAGCCCGTGACGACTTCCCGCAGATTGCCGTTGCGTGCCAGGAGTTCACGCTGAACCTGTGCGCCGGTGCCGCCCTTGAGCAGCCGGACGCAGGTCTCCCGGGCACGCTCCAGGTCGCCGGTATCGGCGAGCGCGCCGCCGATGTGTTCCAGCAGCGCCCGCACCACGCTCTCGGCGGACTGCCGCCGCATGGTCACGGGGTGCAGCAGCTCGTCGGTGAGACCGGAGCGCGCGGCCTGCCAGGCGGCCAGCCTCAGCAGGCTGACACTGTGGTCGAGGGGCGGGTGGCCGTCCCACCCCTCGCGGGCGGCGGTCTCCACGAGCCCCCGGGTCAGCGTGGCGACAAGGGCCGCCGTACCGGCGTGCAGGCAGACGTCCGCGACCCGGACCTCGACGGTCGGGTACTGCTGAGACAGACGCGCGTCGAAGTAGATCATTCCCTTGTCGAGGATCACCCCGCTCGCGACCATGTCCGCCACCCGGCCGTGATAGCGCTCGGCCGAGCCGAAGACCTCGGTGGGTCCGGCCGACGGCCAGCGCTGCCACACCCGGCTGCGATAGCTGTTGTAGCGGGTGTCCCTGCCCTGCCAGAAGGGGGAGTTGGCACTGAGCGCAGAGATCACCGGCAGCCAGGGCCGGATGCGGTCGAGGACCGCCACGCCCTCCTCGTCGGAGTCGACGGACACATGGACGTGGCAGCCGAGCACGAGTTGCTGCTGAACGGCGATGCCGTACTGCTCCTCCATCCACTGGTAGCGGCTTCCCCTGGTGACGGTGGGGCTGACGGGCAGGGGTGAGGTGGCGAGCGCGGCCACCGTGCACCCGATCTCCCCGGCGTGCCGGGCGGCCTCCCGGCGACAGCGCACGATCTCCTCGTTCAGGTCCGCCATGTCGGCCTGGGGATGCGTGTTGAACTCCAGCATCTGGTTGTACAGCTCTTTCTCGAACACGCCCTCGCACGTGTCGTCCCGCGCCGCACGGGCGAGCACGGCGGCGGACAGCGCCTTGGGCTCGCCCGTCTCCGGGTCCACCAGGAGGAGTTCCTCCTCCACTCCGACGGTGCGCACGTGAGACCGCCTTTCTGTGGCCGGGCTGCGGCTACGACGAGCACCGGGTACCCCGCCTGGCCGGTCACAGCAGCGGAGTCAGCCAGATCGTGGCGAGCGGCGGCAGGGTGAGCGTGATCCTCCCCTCCTCCACCTTGACGTCGTCGGGGTTGGTGACGTCACTGCCGCCGTAGCGCAGGGCGTCGGTGTTGAGGATCTCCCGCCAGGCGGGGACCTCGTCCGGCGCCCAGAGGCGGTAGTCGTGGCGCACGACGGGGGAGAAGTTGGAGACCGCGAGCAGCGGGCTGCCGTCGGCGGCGAACCGCAGGAACGCGAAGACGTTGTCCTCGGCGGCGTCCCCCATCACCCACTGGAAGCCGCAGGGCCGGGTGTCCTGCTGCCACAGCGCAGGGGTGCGGCGGTAGACGGCGTTGAGGTCGCGCACCAGGTCGCGGACCCCGCGGTGGTCGGGCTCGGCGCCGTAGCCGGGATCGACCAGCCACCAGTCCGGCCCGTGCTCCTGGGACCATTCGGAGCCCTGGGCGAACTCCTGCCCCATGAACAGCAGCTGCTTGCCCGGGTGGGCCCACATGAACCCCAGGTACGCCCGGTGGTTGGCCCGTCGCTGCCACCAGTCGCCCGGCATCTTCGACACCAGTGCCTGCTTGCCGTGCACCACCTCGTCGTGCGAGATGGGCAGGACGTAGTTCTCGCTGTAGGCGTACACCATCGAGAAGGTCATCTCGTTGTGGTGGTACTTGCGGTGCACCGACTCGTGCTCCATGTAGCCGAGGGAGTCGTGCATCCAGCCCATGTTCCACTTCAGGCCGAAGCCCAGCCCGCCGCTGTCGGTGGGGCGGGTGACCCCGTCCCACGCCGTGGACTCCTCCGCGATGGTCACCACGCCCGGTGCCCGGCGGTACACGGTCGCGTTCATCTCCTGCAGGAACGCCACCGCGTCCAGGTCCTCGCGCCCGCCGTGCACGTTCGGCGTCCACTGGCCCGAGTCGCGCGAGTAGTCCAGGTAGAGCATGGAGGCGACGGCGTCCACCCGCAGACCGTCGATGTGGAACTCTTCGCACCAGTAGACAGCGTTCGCCACCAGGAAGTTGCGCACCTCGATGCGACCGAAGTCGAACTCGTAGGTACCCCAGTCCGGGTGCTCGGCCCGCCGCGAGTCCCCCGGTTCGTACAGCGGATCCCCGTCGAACCGCGCCAGCGCCCAGTCGTCCTTGGGGAAGTGGGCGGGCACCCAGTCCATGATCACGCCGATGCCGGCCCGGTGCAGGGCGTCGATGAGGTACTTGAAGTCGTCGGGCGTACCCAGCCGTGACATCGGCGCATAGAAGCCGGTGACCTGGTAGCCCCAGGAACCGGCGAAGGGGTGCTGGGCGACCGGCATGAACTCCACGTGGGTGAATCCCAGACCGCTCACGTACGGCGGCAGCTGCTCGGCGAGCTGACGGTAGGTCAGCCCGTGCCGCCAGGAGGGGAGGTGGATCTCGTAGACCGAGAAGGGTGCCTCGTGCACCGGGAGGTCACCGCGGTGCGCCATCCACTCGTCGTCGCCCCACTCGTAGTGCGAGGCGTGCACGACCGACGCCGTGTCCGGCGGGACCTGCGCGTACCGCGCCATGGGGTCGGCCTTGAGGAAACGGCCGCCGTAGCGGGAGGTGATCTCGAACTTGTACAGCGCGCCCTCCCCGATGCCGGGCACGAACAGCTCCCACACCCCCGAGGCGCCCAGGGACCGCATCGGCAGGGCTGTCCCGTCCCAGCAGGTGAAGTCCCCGGCGACCCGGACCCCCTGGGCGTTCGGCGCCCACACCGTGAACCGGGTGCCGGTCACGCCCTCGTGCTCCATGGGCTCGGCGCCGAGCGCCTTCCACAGCTGCTCGTGCCGGCCCTCGCGGATCAGATGAAGGTCCAGTTCACCGAGGGCGGGCAGGAAACGGTACGGGTCGGCCGTCTCGTGCTCACCGTCCGCGTACGTCACCGCCAGCGTGTACGCCGGGATCGCCTCCAGGGGCAGTACGCCTGAGAACAGGCCGTCACCCTCAGAGGTCAGCTTCGCCCGCTTCCCGTCGACGACGACGCTCACCGCGCGGGCGTAGGGCCGCAGCGCCCGGAAGACGATGCCGCCCGGGACCGGGTGGGCACCCAGCAACGCGTGCGGGTCGTGGTGCCGGCCGGTGAGCAGACGTTCGCGTTCGCCGGGATCCAGGGCAGGCGCGGTCGTGCATGCGACGGTGAGCGGTCCGGACCGCTCGGGGAGCGAGGTGTCACGCAGGGCCACGGGTTCAGCCTCCTCTTACGGCGAGACGCTCGATCGCCGCCATCGGTACGGGGAGCCAGTCCGGCCGGTGCCGGGCTTCGTACAGGACCTCGTACACGGCTCGATCGGTCTCATAGGCACGCAGCAGTCCGTGCTTCTTGCGCGGGTCCCAGCCGGCCCGCTCGGCATAGCCCGCGCAGTAGGCCTCGCGGCAGCGGCGCGCCCACTCCGGGCGCCACGGGCGGCGCTGGCGGGCGGCGTAGTCGAAGGAGCGCAGCATGCCCGCGATGTCCCGCACCGGGGACTGGGTACTGCGCCGCTCGGCGAGTGGGCGGGACGGCTCCCCCTCGAAGTCGATGACGAACCAGTCCCGGCCGGCCCGCAGCACCTGCCCCAGGTGCAGGTCGCCGTGGATGCGCTGGGCGGGCGGCCCCGGATCGCAGGCGACGAGTGCGCCGAAAGCGGTGCGCAGCCGGGGCACGTACGGGCGCAGCGCCGGTACGCAGTGGGCCGCGGCGTCCAGGCGCTCGGTCATGGCCGCGGCCGTCCGCACGCTCTCGTCGTGTGCCCCGGCCGGGAAGGCGGCCGCCAGCGCGAGGTGCACCTCCGCGGTGGCCCGCCCCAGCTCGCGGGCCTGCACGGTGAACTCGTCGCCGGCGGCGAGCGCCTGCAGGGCCAGCGCCCAGCCGTCGGAGGCATCGGGCAGAAACGGCTGCAGCACCCCGAGTGTCGCCTGCTGCGGATGCGTCGTACGGAACCACGCCACCGGCGCCGGCACCCGTCCGCAGCCCTGCGCGGCCAGCGCGCTCGGCACCTCCAGGTCGGGGTTGATACCGGGCTGCACCCGCCGGAACACCTTCAGGATGAACTCGTCGCCGTACACCAGGGAGGAGTTGGACTGCTCGGCCTCCAGCACCCGCGGCACCAGCCCGGCGGGCACATGCGCGGACGGATCGGCCTCGAAGCGCAGCGGGCCCGCCGCACCGGGCTGCCGCAGCCGCTCCAGGAGCAGTTGCGCCGAACGGGGATCCTGCAGCGCGTCGTACACCGTCAGACCGGCCAGCGGGCCCTCCTCCGCCCTGCCGATCAGGGCCCGTCCGAGCCTCGGCGACACGTGCCGGCGCACGCCGAGCAGCAACTGGTAGCAGTCACCGGCCGGCGTGGCGCCGCTGGGCGCGGGCAAGCCGCTCTGACCGGTGTGCACCAGCAGGTGCAGACAGCCGGGGAACAGCTCCGTCATGGACAGCAGTCCGAGGTCCGTGACGGGCCGGTCCTTGCCCGCGAACCAGCGCTGCCGCGGCAGCCACTCGCGCAGCAGCCCGGCGAGCGAGGCCATGGGCCCGGCGGCGAGGCTGGGTCTGGGGCGGAGCGATGCGGTCTTCGCCATGGTGACGCGTCCTTTCCTCGCCTCACGCTCGAGGGCGGCGGCCGATGCGGGATGCGACTCGGGTGAGCCGGAACCAGTAGAAGCCGTGGCCGGCGAGGGTCAGCAGGTACGGCAGCTCACCGATGGCAGGGAAGCGCACCCCACCGATGAGCTCCACGGGGTGGCGCCCGTCGTAGGCCCGCAGATCGAGTTCGGTGGGCTGCGCGAACCGGGAGAAGTTGTTCACGCACAGCACCAGGTCGTCGCCGTACTCCCGCAGGAAGGCCAGCACCGCCGGGTTGGAGGACTGGAGTTCCGTGAAGGACCCGAGACCGAAGGCCGGGTTCTGCTTGCGGATCTCGATCATCCGGCGGGTCCAGTGCAGCAGCGAGGACGGGTCGGACATCGACGCCTCGACGTTGGTGACCTGGTAGCCGTAGACGGGGTCCATGATGGTCGGCAGGAACAGCCGTCCCGGATCGCAGGACGAGAAGCCCGAGTTCCGGTCGGGTGTCCACTGCATCGGGGTGCGTACGGCGTCCCGGTCGCCGAGCCAGATGTTGTCGCCCATGCCGATCTCGTCGCCGTAGTAGAGGATCGGCGAGCCGGGAAGCGACAGGAGCAGGGCGGTGAAGAGCTCGATCTGGTTCTCGTCGTTGTCCAGAAGCGGGGCGAGCCGGCGCCTGATGCCGATGTTGGCGCGCATACGCGGGTCTTTCGCGTACTCCGCCCACATGTAGTCGCGTTCCTCGTCGGTGACCATTTCCAGGGTCAGCTCGTCGTGGTTGCGCAGGAAGATGCCCCACTGGCAGCCCGCGGGGATGGCGGGGGTCTTGGCGAGGATTTCCGAGACGGGGTAGCGGGATTCCCGTCGTACCGCCATGAAGATGCGAGGCATGACGGGGAAGTGGAATGCCATGTGGCATTCGTCGCCGCCGTTCTGGTAGTCGCCGAAGTAGTCGACGACGTCCTCCGGCCACTGGTTGGCCTCGGCCAGCAGCACGGTGTCCGGATACATCGCGTCGATCTCCCGGCGGACCCGCCTCAGGAACGCATGGGTGGCGGGCAGGTTCTCGCAGTTGGTGCCCTCGGCCGCGTACAGATAGGGCACGGCGTCAAGGCGGAAGCCGTCGATTCCCAGGTCCAGCCAGAAGCGCAGGGCGGCCAGGATCTCCTCCTGGACCGCCGGGTTCTCGTAGTTGAGGTCCGGCTGGTGGGAGAAGAAGCGGTGGAAGAAGTACTGCCCGCGGACCGGATCGAAGGTCCAGTTGGAGACCTCGGTGTCGACGAAGATGATCCGCGCGTCGGCATACTGCTTGTCGTCGTCGGCCCACATGTAGTAGTCGCCGTAGGGGCCGTCGGGGTCCTTTCTCGACTCCTGGAACCACGGGTGCTGGTCGCTGGTGTGGTTCATGACGAAGTCGATGATGACGCGCATGCCGCGCTGGTGGGCGGCGTCGACGAATTCGACGAAGTCGGCGAGGTCGCCGAATTCGGGCAGGACCGAGGTGTAGTCGGAGACGTCGTAGCCGCCGTCGCGGAGCGGTGACTTGAAGAAGGGCGGCAGCCACAGGCAGTCGACGCCCAGCCACTGCAGATAGTCGAGCTTGACGGTGATGCCCTTGAGGTCGCCGATGCCGTCGCCGTTGCTGTCCTGGAAGGAACGGACGAGGACCTCGTAGAAGACGGCACGCTTGAACCACTCCGGGTCCCGGTCCTTGGCGGGAGTGTCCTCGAAGGTGTCCGGGACGGGCTGGTTGACAGTCATGTCGCTCTGAATCTCCGATCGGTGGCTACGCGGACGACTGCTGGACGTGGAGCACGTGTGCCGGGGCCCGCCCGGGATCCAGGCGCACATAGTTGGTTCTGCCCCAGTGATAGGTCTCACCCGTCAGTTCGTCGTGCGCGGACATGAATGCGTGCCACTCCAGACCGAGTCGCGGCATGTCCAACGAGACCGTGGCCTCCTGGGTGTGGTGCGGGTCGAGGTTGACGACGACGAGGACCGTGTCCCGGCCCGTGGTCTTGCTGTACGCGATGACCATGTCGTTGTCGGTGTGGTGGAAGCGTAGGTTCCTGAGGCGCTGAAGAGCGGGATGACGCCGCCGGATGGCGTTGAGCCGGGTGATGAGGGGGGTGATGGTGCGGCCTTCGCGTTCGGCCTTGTCCCAGTCGCGGGGGCGCAGCTGGTACTTCTCGGAGTCGAGGTATTCCTCGCTGCCCTCGCGCAGGGGGGTGTTCTCGCACAGTTCGTAGCCGGAGTAGATGCCCCAGGTGGGGGAGAGGGTGGCGGCCAGGATTGCGCGGAGTTCGAAGGCGGGGCGGCCGCCGTGCTGCAGGAAGGCGTGGAGGATGTCGGGGGTGTTGACGAAGAAGTTGGGGCGCATGTAGGCGGCTGCCTCGCCGGACAGTTCGGTGAGGTAGTCGGTGAGTTCCTGTTTGGTGGTGCGCCAGGTGTAGTAGGTGTAGGACTGCTGGAAGCCGATCTGGGCCAGGGTGTGCATCATGGCGGGGCGGGTGAAGGCCTCGGCCAGGAAGATCACGTCGGGGTCGGAGGTGTTGATCTCCGCGATGACCTTCTCCCAGAAGAGGACGGGTTTGGTGTGGGGGTTGTCGACGCGGAAGATCCGCACGCCCAGGTCCATCCACAGCCTGAGGACCCGCAGGGTTTCGGTGATCAGGCCGTCGAGGTCGGCGTCGAAGGCGATGGGGTAGATGTCCTGGTACTTCTTGGGCGGGTTCTCGGCGTAGGCGATGGTGCCGTCGGGGCGGTGGTGGAACCACTCGGGGTGTTTGTGGACCCAGGGGTGGTCGGGGGAGCACTGCAGGGCGAAGTCCAGGGCCACTTCCAGGCCATGCTGGGCGGCCTGGCGGACGAACCAGGCGAAGTCCTCCAGGGTGCCGAGCTGGGGGTGGACGGTGTCGTGGCCGCCTTCGGGGGAGCCGATGGCCCAGGGC